>NZ_PNCJ01000015.1 GCF_005887115.1 Pseudoalteromonas rubra
GGTCATAGACACCTCTCATTGAGTGGTAATAATACCACCTAAAATAGTGTCCGGTTTTATTGAATCACAACAGTTTTCTTATCTTGACATCGCAGAAGCTTTCATACAATTCATTGTTGCTCAAAATAAAAGTAAACAGGATCTGCACATATGATGACACTTATTGCTCTGCCTTTTCCAAAAATACGCAGTCGGACCTCGAAAATTTCAGATTTGTATAATGCTAAGCTTACACAATTTATGTTTTTATAGAGTTCATCTATATTCATATGATATGTAAATTGATTTTTTACGACTTCTTCCTTCGTGATAGACTTTAAACCCAGACTACCTTTACTGGCAAGCTCAACACTCTCAGACTCATCAATCAGGAACTTACTTTTTGCGAGATTAAATGCTTTCTTAAATCCATTCTTAAATCCACTTTCGTGTTCCTGCTCTCCCACATTTCTCAGCTCATCGAATTCTATAGAAAGAGAATATAGCTGCTCATTTATTTCCATCTCTACGTCGCCCAGTTATTAAGCCATTTTTTCCAAGTGAAATTCTCTTTTTCATGATGAGGTTTTCTGGGCCCGGAATATATGGACGCTCCAGCTATGCCACGTTAAATAAATTTTCGGCAACTACATCACCCATACAAATAAAATAACTATCGAAAATCAAATTAAAGTAGATTTTTATTTCACCTGCTCAATGATTTCGCTTGAACTCAATACCTAACTGCATTTTTAGATGAATTCTAAAATCAATTTTATCGGCTTGGGAATCTAGCTTGAAAACAGTCACATTGTTAGAATATTTCCGCCTAATCCGTCTTTCCAAATTATCATCAAAAACAACAATAATGACCTTTCTCTTAGGGAAGCTACTAATAATCAAGTTTAGTTCCCATTCAACAGCGGGAGTAATCTTGCTAAGATCAAAAACTGCATGATCTGAAGAACTTGCTATATAAGAAACATGCCCCTTCCAGTTTAAGTCTGAACTTTCAAATAGAGTTGGTTTAAACGCAAGATCAAAAAAACTTAATCTTTTCGCTCTTTCTTTAATTATATTTTTGTCACTAAGCGTAATAACCTCACCGTATTTGTTGAGATTATTAATTAGGAATAGAGATCCTTTAGAACTTGCCTCATCAAATGGACGAAGGAGAACTATTCTATATTTAGAATCTACAAATGAAAATTTCACAAGATAAATCACTAAATAAGCGAACTGATAAGAAAAAACAATTAAAGAAATCAATTCCAATCCGGACTGAGCCAAATTATCAAAACCAAAATTGTACCCCCTATAATAACCAACCACATTATTCACAAATGCAATTATAGGTACACCTATAGCTGTGGAGCTATACATATCACCTTTGACATACTCGGCAAGATAGTGATTGCAAGATCTTTTTATGTTTTTATTTTTAGGCTCTTTCTTTATTCTTATCTCTTTGCGAAATCCATTTCTCTTTTGCTTTTCAAATAAGTGAATTACAACCTCTATCAGCATTGATAAAAATATGAATATCACAGGAGGAAGAACCCCGAATATAAAAGACATAAATAACAAAAAAATCATTACTGAAATCTTATAAAAGTTACTCTTCATTGGGGCTCTCTTTTACAGTGTAACTTAGTTTATTTAACAGCACTTTCCTTAATTTAAAATTTAGGCTAACGTGAAAGTCTGTATACGTCAATCGCTTTTATCCACATTGTGGCGTTGTTTCCTAAATCATTGAACTAATTTAGCCTTGTATATTCAGGTCGGCGTTGTTTCTTAACTCATTGAACTAATCTAGTCTTGCGTGATCAGCTCAGTAAAAGCGGATGGCGCTTATGATACCCGAGGCTGTTATGCCGAAGTCACAGCCAAAAAGGCCGACGCAGTGATCCCACCAAGGTGTAACGCACAGTTGTGGGAGGATGGACATGCTCGTAACAGCGTGGTCATTTTAACAAAGCATATAGGCAGCAATGAGTGGAAAGAGTGTGCTAACTGCCATCAACGTTCATTGGCGGAAACAGCAATGTACCGGTATAAACAGCTAATGGGTGACAAGCTGGTCAGTCGTGGATTCAATCAGCAGCACACCGAAGCGATGATTAAAGTGTAAGTGGTCAATAGAATGGCTGGGCTAGATATGCCTGAATATCAGGGAAGCAGCTGAAATCACGGTATTGACTAAGCTATTTGGATTTGATCAACAAGGCCGACTGAAACCTCTAATTCTTATACCAACCAGGTAAATGTGAAAAAATTACCCATTATTATGTAGTTTAATATATCTAATAAAATACATCGGATCATTTTTTTAATTAAGTTTACTCAGCATTATATCTGTAATGAAACTATCAAATGCTCGATACCCCAATAAAAAAGCCTCCTAGAGAAAGGAGGCCCTTAAGAATAAGAGAGCCTAAAAGGCCCTCAGTAAAAAACGTGATCGATTATTGTGCTGCCGGTGCCAGCTCCCAGGGCCCAGTGCCGTTTGGCTCATCACCGCGAGTCCACCACTTCGCAACATACACTTTGCCATTAAAGCTGGCTTTATCACCTTTCAGGTAAACCTTATTTGCCTCCCATGCAGCAACATTATCAACCGGAGGTTTGTCATCTGGCGGCGGCAAGTTATCAACCACAGTGACGACCGGCCACCCGGTGTGCGACCCATAGAAGTTAGTCACGCATTTTTCGTAATCGCCTTCAACAAGTGCGGAATATGCCGTCTGGTAACCCACCAGTTTACATTCAAACGAGAACCCTCCCGGACGGTCGGCATAGTATTCCCAATTTGCTTCCCAGTTGGTGTAAAGTACTTCACCGGCACCATCCAGATTCAAACTGCCGAAGGGTGTTTGTTGCCAGCAGGTATTTTCTTCATCGCTTTCGACCGGAATGTTGTAATAATGCGACAACCCTTCCCAGTAGCGAATACGATTGACCGGCTGGCCTTTATTTTTGTTGTGCTCACCGCATTCGATCCCGCCATTAATGACGTTGATTGTGGTCCCAAAGCCGTAGCCAATACCGGCATTCAGCTCAGTCTGAGACGGCACCCAGGTACGGTCAATCACATGCAGCATTGCCGGTTTCGGTGCCTGAGGGGTCAGGAAAAACCAGATTGCAGAAGCCAGATTGAGCCAAGAATCAGCAACCAGGGCTGGGTTATTCAGCAGCACAGTCGCATCACCGTCAAACATGGCTTCAGAGAACATGCCATAGTTAAAATGGTAAGACAGCTGTTTAGCGCCGCGACCAAAATACCCTTGCCCGTCTGCACAAGGCCAGCGCCGGTTTTGCCAGTCATTCTGTCCACACCCTGTAGTATAGCCAGGCTGCCCTTCAGACCAGCCCATTTCACGCACATGCACCAGGGCTTGCTGCCACTCTTCTAATCTCAGCGGGTTATCCGAGACATTGTCTTTAGCAATGTGGCCCCCTGTTTCCTGTGCAAAATGTGCAAACGCGGTGACAATCGACTTTTTACAAATGGCGTCCGCATTGCGACCATCTGTATAGTCACCACAAAACGCCGGAAACTTGCCTATAGCACGCAAAAAGCGCGTATAAGTGTATTCAGGTGCAGCCATTTGGGTCAGAAAATTCCACTCACTCTGGCCAAATACCCGCTCTACGCGCTTGACGTTTTCGGGGTTAGAGGCGGCGCCAGGTACAATGGCATCAACCACAGTATTGCTGCGGGTTTTTAGTGCCTGTGCCCACACGCTATACATTGGGTTTGAGGTCAGGGCAGCTTCGGCTGCCTGAAGCCCGGTTCGATCCAGTAAATAGGCACCAGAGTTGTTCGGATCTGGCTGAACATTGAGTGCCAGTGCGGGCGTGCTGATACACGCCATAACCGCCAGGCAAACGGAGTTAAGTTTTTTCATAGGACATCCTTTACATGTTGTTGTGATTCAGGATGCGACTGTCATATCGCGCCCTGAATTAAATTGTTATCGTTCTGTTTAACAGTACGTCATTACAGATAATTGCAACTTACGCAACCATCATTCAGACACACCATTGTCACAATTATTACCAAGATGACATCGCTGTCAACGGCAAATGAACACAAAACACACTAATTTCGTACCTATTTTGTACAGTTTTTTTTGAACGCCTTTGTTTTCAAGTAATAAATGCTGCAAAATGACAACTCAGTAAATGACACTAGGCAGTAGCGCATGATTTCTATCCTTCCTCTCGATACCTCCCATTATCAGGCAGTCATCGACCTCGGCAATCTGGTCCACGGGGACAATTACCTCGATATGGCGGGTATAAAAATGATGCACCAACGGGGCACTAAAGGTGATTTGAATGCCTCTTTTGTGGCGCTCGATGAGTCGCAACAAGTGGTTGGGTTCAGAACTTCTTATAGCGCAGGCCAGTGGCCTATCGACAAGTGGTGCTCACCTGCACTGTGGCCAGTTGATGAGGAGCATATGGCATACTTTAAGTGTATTGCCATTCACCCCGAGGCGCAGGGACAAGGGATTGGACCTAAGTTACTCAACGCATCTGTCGAGGTATTGAAACAACAAGGCGCACAGGCTGGGGTCTCCCATCTGTGGATGCAAAGCCCGGGCAACGGAGCCGTGAAATACTTCACTAAAGCAGGCGGAAAGCTCGTTAAAGTTCACGATGATCGCTGGTTAGATCTGACCTTATATGAGGGATATCGCTGCACGCTTTGCGACACTGAATGCCATTGCCAGGCTGCTGAAATGGTATTGGAGTTCTGATGCAAACCTTCGATCCCCTAAGTGTAGCCCATTGTCAGGGCCAGGAATTCGCGCCAAGTTACTGGGCCGCAACACAGTCACTGCCAACAGCAAACCCAGCACCCGAAGCATCTGAACACTTTGATGTAGCTATCATTGGTGGCGGATTCAGTGGGTTATTAAGTGCTTACTATCTGGCCACAAACTATCAGCAAAAAGTGTGTGTACTGGAAGCCAATCAGGTTGGCTTTGGCGCCAGTGCGCGAAATGCAGGATTTGCACTGCCCGGCTCAGGACGTCTTGGCTACCCAGATTATGCCAAGCGCTGGGGTATGGCGGTCAGTCGGGGAATTTATGATGAATTCCAGGGCGGCGTTAACCGGGTACGTTCTCTGATCGCAGAGCATAACATTAACTGTGATGCGCAGCCCTCAGGTTATCTGAAAGTCGCGCATAACGCTCAGGCTTACGCTAACTTACAAGCTGCAGCGCAGTTCATTTCAACGAATTTTGGCACCGATGACAGCCGCCTGCTGCACCGTGATGAACTTGAAGCGGAGTTTATGCTTAATCAACACGCTCATGGTGCCATACGCTATGAAAATGGATTTGGCCTGCATCCACTCAAGCTTCTGATGGGCTATCGCGAGATGGTGATTCAGGCAGGCGTCACTTTATTTGAACACAGTCTGGTCAGTACCGTTAAGCATGGCCTGCGTCACCAGTTAAGTGTCAATGACCAAACGATTCGCGCTGATAAACTGCTATATACAGGCAATGCTTACAATAATAAACACAGCCATCCGCTTATCGATAACCGCTATTTGCCCATTCTCAGCAGCATTTTCGTAACGCGCCCTCTGAACGAACAAGAGCTGGTGCAAAGTGGTCTGCAAACACACCAGGTAGTTATGGATACGCGCAGGCTGAAATACTATTACAGGCTGCTACCTGACAACCGCCTACTCTTTGGCGGCAGGGGTGCGGTGTTTGCAAAAGATCAGAACAAAGCCAAGTACCTGAACCACCTCAAAACCGCACTGTCAGCATGCTTTCCCTGTTTATCAGGCATTAATCATGACTATTACTGGCACGGTTATATTGCAGCAGCGCTGGACGATATGCCGCACGTCTTTTTTGAGGATAATGTCGGATATATTTTGGGGTATTGTGGCTCAGGTGTATCGTTTAGCTCACAGGCAGCATACAGACTGGCACAACTAGCAATGGATGATAAAGTGCCCGAACTCCCCTTATATCAGCGGCCTCTGCCCAGGATCCCTTTTCCACAGCTTCGTCGCTTTGGTCAGCTGGGTTACTATCACCTGGCGCAAGTGCAGGATAAGTTTTCATAACAATTATTGACCAGACATCAATATAAGGTTACTGTGAATTGCGAAGTTTTTTCGCTAAGGAAAACACAAAAACCATTTGGAGGTGAAATAACAATGTTAAAACTAAACAAAAAACCACTAAAAAGCTTATCTCATAAACAACTGCAGCATGCAGAGAAGAACACACCACATGTTGCTGGCGGAACAGGCACGACAAGCTGGACTTGTCCCGGCTCACGCCCATGTCAGGATAAATTTGAGTAACATTATCTAGTGTCGGTAGCTGGCGCTCATTAAGCCCAGCTACTTTTAATTCATGTTACAAAAAGGTCTATCTGCGAGGCCAATTCAAACATCGCAGCATTACTCCAATTCTATGCCTAGAAATTAAACCAGAGATATTTGCTACCAAGGTATCGCTAACCCCTGATAGTCATAAAAGCCACCGCTTTGCGCTTCGTGTAGTTCATCCAGCACCTGTTTCAGGCCTTTTGCAGACTCTTCGGCAGAGATCAATGCATTAGGGCCACCCATATCGGTTTTAACCCAACCCGGATGCAGCGCCACGGTTTTTATTCCTTCAGGTAATAGGTCATTGGAAAGGCTTTTGATCACCGAGTTTAACGCCGCCTTTGAGCTGCGATAGATATACCCGCCCCCTTTAGTGTTGTTGGTCATGCTGCCAACTTTCGATGAGAGTACAGCAAACGTCTTTAACTTACCTAGTCTTAGTTGCGGGGTGAATGCCTCCGCCAATTTAAGCGGTGCAATCACATTGACTTCCATCACACGTTGCCATTGCTCTACATCACAGTCGCCAAACGCATAGCCTTTGGGTCCATAAATACCTGCATTGTTAATCACCAAGTCTATCTGTACGTCATGCAATGTACCAGACAACTTAGCCATCTGTGCATAGTTGGTAATGTCCAGAGCAAGTATTTGTAAGTGACTAAACTGCTGTTCCAGCTGCCACAATGTGTCGGCAGCTTGTGGGGCTCTGCAGGTTGCCAGCACCCGCCAACCTTGTTCGAGATATAATTTGACGAGCGCCAGCCCAATACCACGATTTGCACCTGTGATGAAAAGTGTATTCATAACTTTATGTCAGCCTTAACATTACCACTATATGTTTCATTATATACGTTTTACTTGGCAGCGCAGCCCACTCAGTCTAGCAACCAGGATAGAGCTTGCCCTTTTTCCTCAAAGTACCGGGACTCCCCTTCTACAAACCAATTACCGACCATGGCTGCAAGCTTTTGCCAACGGCTATTGCCAAGCACCGCAATCTTATAGAAGTCATGACTATGACGCTGGGCCAATGCAACGTCGTCCCAGGCAGCATGCAACTCCCACCCTTCAAACTCAGTCACATCAACCAGTACTCTGATCTTTTGCCCTACAGCCGCTCTTAACGCACTGTCGATTACTGCCTTTATGGCCATATAATCAGAATGATTTACCCTGCCCAGCGCTGTAAAGCTCATGAGCAGGTCGCCATTTACTCGCTCAGTATCAACAGAGATTGAATGAAAGCGCTCCATGACTTCCTCAGCTAAGAATTTGCGTCATACTGATCCAAATTAGCAGAGAGGTTAACAAAAAGGCAAAAAACAAACGTAAAATACGCAGCTGTTCAGGAGTTTTTATGAATCGATGCAACACACCACCGAGTGCCAGCCAAAGACTATCCACCAGAATTGCAATGGCAAAGCACGTTATTGCTGCAAGTAAGGCGCCGATAAACGGACTGGTACCGGGCACACTGTTATTGGCAAATATGGCAATGCAAGCTGCGTAGGCTTTGGGATTAAGCAGGTTCAAAATAAAGCCATCCCGAAACCCAACCTCACCGCCTTCCAGATGAGATAATCCGCTGCGATTGGTCGCAATTTTGTACGCGACGTAAAACAAATAGGCGATGGCTGCAATCTGACACACGGTGCTCAAGCTGGGATAGCTTAAGAGTAATGCACCCAGACCCGTCGCCGCTGCCACAATTGCCACTAATAATCCGAGTAAGATACCAGATAGAAAAGGGACGCCTTGCCGCACACCTGAGCTGGCACCAACAGCGGCCAATGCTAAGGGTGCAGGACCCGGCGAGCCAAGCAGCAGCGCAGTGGTCAGGGCAATAGAAAGTAACGCTTCATACATCTTTTTCGTTCCTTAAAAAACAAGGCCCGGACTAACCGGGCCAATTTTCATGCTCAAAAATACTGGTAATTAGATTTGCTCTTGCGGGACTCGCACATGCCCCTCCATCACCACTCGGGCGCTGCGGCTCATCACCGCTTTTTTAGCCAGCCAGCGACCATTGACTTGTTCGGCTTCTGCGCCCACTTTTAAAGTGCCCGAAGGGTGGCCGAAAGTAACACTGTTGCGCTCACCACCGCCTGCCGCCAGGTTCACCAAAGTACCGGGAATGGCAGCTGCCGTGGCAATCGCCACTGCGGCCGTACCCATCATGGCATGGTGCAGCTTGCCCATAGACAGGGCCCGAACAGACAAGTCAATATCCTGTTGAGAAATGGCTTTACCACTGGATGCAGTATAGGCCTTAGGTCCACATACAAAGGCTATTTTAGGTGTATGCTGACGTACCTTGGCTTCGTCAATGTGGTCAATCAGACCCATTTTTACGGCACCGTAAGCGCGGATTTGCTCAAATCGTGCCAACACTGCGTCGTCACCATTGATCGCTTCTTGTAGCTCCACTCCGGTGTAACCTAAGTCTTCGGCACGGAAAAACAAAGTTGGGATCCCGGCATTAATCATAGTCACATCAAACGTGCCAATCTCCGGTACTTCCAGTTGGTCGACCAAATTGCCACTTGGGAACATATCTGCATCAGCATCTGCCGGGTCAATAAATTCCACCACCACTTCGGCAGCAGGAAAAGTCACGCCATCAAGCTCAAAGTCGCCACTTTCCTGCACTTCGCCATTCGCCATAGGCACATGAGCGATAATGGTTTTTTCAATGTTTGCCTGCCAGATCCGTACTACGGCAATGCCGTTTTCGGGTATTCTGCTGGCATCTACCAGGCCGTTGCTAATGGCAAACGCACCCACCGCAGCGGTCAGATTGCCACAGTTGCCACTCCAGTCGATAAAAGGTTTGTCTATCGCGACCTGGCCAAACAAATAGTCGACATCATGGTCCGCTTTTTCACTTTTCGACAGGATCACGGTTTTGCTGGTACTGGAGGTCGCGCCACCCATACCATCAGTTTGCTTGGCATAAGGGTCCGGGCTGCCAATCACTCGCAGCAGCAGTCTGTCGCGCGCTTCACCCGGCACTTGTGCCGCCTCGGGCAGGGAGCTGAGATTAAAAAACACACCTTTGGAAGTGCCACCGCGCATATAGGTCGCCGGCACACGTAGTTGAGGTTTGAAAGTCATAGTTTTCATCCTAAGTAGCAGAGTGGACCCCTTTGCGGATGCACTCTGCTCAGACAGGCTCCACAGTTAGTGCGGAGCAAGAATGCTGTGGTTAAGCGTTTGCTTCCAGAAAGTCTTTGGCAAAGCGCTGCAGCACGCCACCGGCTTCGTAAATAGACACTTCTTCTTCTGTGTCCAGACGACACAACACAGGCACTTCAAGCTGCACGCCATTGCTGCGGTGGATGATCAGATTCAGCGTTGCGCCTGGTGTGCGTGTGCCTTCGACATCGTAGGTTTCAGTACCATCCAGCTCCAGTGTTTTACGCGTTGTACCATTTTGGAACTCCAGCGGTAACACACCCATGCCAATCAGATTGGTACGGTGAATACGCTCAAAGCCTTCAGCCACAATCACTTCTACACCCGCTAAACGCACGCCTTTGGCTGCCCAGTCGCGAGACGAGCCCTGACCATAATCGGCACCGGCTACGATGATCAGCGGTTGCTTGCGCTCCATATAGGTTTCGATGGCTTCCCACATGCGAGTGACTTTGCCTTCTGGCTCAAGACGCGCCAGTGAGCCTTGCTTCACTTCGCCGTTTTCCAACACCATTTCATTAAGGAGTTTGGGGTTCGCAAAGGTAGCACGTTGCGCCGTTAAGTGGTCGCCACGGTGGGTTGCATACGAGTTAAAGTCTTCTTCAGGCAGACCCATTTTTGCCAGATATTCACCGGCTGCACTTGAGGCGAGGATTGCGTTTGAAGGCGACAGGTGATCTGTGGTGATGTTGTCACCTAAAATCGCCAGAGGTCGCATGCCTTTCATGGTGCGCTCACCTGCTAACGCGCCTTCCCAATATGGCGGACGGCGGATATAGGTACTCATCTCACGCCACTGATAGAGCGGGTCGTTGTCTTCACCATAGTCAACGCTCAGGTCAAACATAGGTTCGTAGACGGCGCGGAATTGCTCAGGTTTCACGCTCTGTGCAATCACTGCGTCAATCTCTTCATCGCTTGGCCAGATGTCTTTTAACGTAACCGGGTTGCCATTCTGGTCATGACCCAGCACG
This sequence comes from Pseudoalteromonas rubra, assembly GCF_005887115.1. GTDB lineage: Bacteria > Pseudomonadota > Gammaproteobacteria > Enterobacterales > Alteromonadaceae > Pseudoalteromonas > Pseudoalteromonas rubra_F. The sequence goes on from NZ_PNCJ01000015.1 coordinate 10,525, forward strand.
CCATTTTCGATATCAAAACGCACTGATCCGGCAATCGCATATGCCACAACCAAAGGCGGTGATGCCAGGAAAGCCTGCTTAGCATAAGGGTGGATACGACCATCAAAGTTGCGGTTACCCGATAGGACGGCAGTGGCATAGAGGTCGCGGTCGATCACTTCTTGCTGAATTTTTGGATCCAGTGCCCCACTCATGCCGTTACAGGTGGTACAGGCAAATGCCACGATACCAAAGCCCAGTTGCTCAAGCTCAGGCAACAACTGCGCTTCTTCCATGTAAGAGCGCACGGCTTTGGAACCCGGCGCAAATGAGGTTTTTACCCACGGTTTGCGGCTCAGGCCCAGTTTGTTGGCATTACGTGCCAGCAAACCAGCGGCCACCACATTACGTGGGTTACTGGTGTTGGTGCAGCTGGTAATGGCTGCGATGATCACCGCGCCGTCTGGCATTTCGCCCTCACGCTGCTCATAATCAGCCACAATACCTTGCTTGGCCAAGTCTGCTGTCGCAACACGGCGATGCGGGTTTGACGGACCGGCCAGGTTACGGCCAACCGAAGATAAATCGAATTTCAGCACACGCTCGTACTGCGCACCTGTCATGGCATCGGCCCACAACCCCGTGTGCTTGGCATATTGCTCAACCAGCTTGATTTGCTCGTCATCACGTCCGGTCAGGCGCAGATAGTCAATGGTTTGCTGGTCAATATAGAACATGGCAGCCGTGGCGCCATACTCAGGTGTCATGTTCGAAATGGTTGCCCGGTCACCTAAAGACAAGCCCTCGCAGCCCTCGCCGAAGAACTCAAGGTACGAAGAAACCACGCGTTCCTGACGTAAAAATTCCGTTATGGCCAACACGATGTCAGTGGCAGTGATCCCCGGCTGACGCTTGCCAACCAGCTCTACACCTACGATATCTGGCAGGCGCATATAAGAAGCACGACCCAGCATCACGCTCTCAGCTTCAAGACCACCAACACCCACGGCAATTACACCCAGTGCATCCACATGCGGGGTATGGCTGTCGGTACCGACCAGGGTATCCGGGAATGCCACGCCATCACGCGCCTGGACTACCGGTGACATTTTCTCCAGATTGATCTGGTGCAAAATACCATTGCCCGGCGGGATCACATCAACGTTTTTAAAGGCCGTTTTGGTCCAGTTAATAAAGTGGAAGCGGTCGTCGTTACGGCGGTCTTCAATCGCCCGGTTTTTCTCAAAAGCATTTTCTTCATAGCCGGCGTGCTCTACTGCCAGACTGTGATCAACGATCAGCTGAGTTGGTACTACCGGATTTACTTTGGCCGGATCGCCGCCTTTTTCAGCAATGGCATCACGCAGACCCGCAAGGTCTACCAGCGCCGTCTGGCCTAAAATATCATGACAGACCACACGCGCCGGAAACCAGGGGAAATCCAAGTCACGACGACGCTCAATAATTTGGGTCAGATAATCGTTGAGCTTTTCAGGCTCAGCGCGGCGCACCAGGTTTTCTGCCAGGACTTTAGAGGTATAAGGTAAGCCATCGTACGCACCGGGCTTGATGGCTTCGACCGCTTCGCGCGTGTCGTAATAACACAGCGAAGAGTCAGGTAATTTTTTGCGAAATTGGCTGTTCATAACTACTTCCAGAATTGCTCATTAGCTTAACGGCACAGATCTTTATGATTATTGTCGGTGATCTGTGCCATACAGTGACGAATGTTAAGTTGGGATATTAACGCTCGGACATAGCTGGAACCGGACGCAGTTCCTCACCAGTATATTCCGCTGACGGACGGATGATACGGTTGTCTGCTCTTTGCTCCATCACGTGACCTGCCCAGCCTGTCAGGCGCGACATTACAAAGATAGGCGTGAACAGCTTAGTTGGGATCTTCATAAAGTGATAAGCCGATGCGTGGAAGAAATCCGCATTACAGAACAGCTTTTTCTCGCGCCACATCACCGCTTCACAACGCACAGAAACCGGATAAAGTACGGTATCACCCACATCAGCTGCCAGCTTTTCAGACCAGCCTTTGATGATTTCGTTACGCGGATCAGATTCAGAGTAGATAGCGTGACCAAAGCCCATAATCTTTTCTTTACGCTCCAGCATGCCCATCATTTCCTGCTCTGCGTGATCGGCCGACTCAAAGCGCTCAATCATTTCCATTGCCGCTTCGTTCGCACCACCGTGCAGAGGACCACGTAATGAACCGATGGCACCTGTGATACATGAATGCATGTCTGACAGCGTAGAAGCACACACACGTGCGGTGAAAGTAGAGGCGTTAAACTCATGCTCTGCATACAGAATAAGTGAAACGTGCATTACACGCTCATGCAACTCACTTGGCTTCTCGCCATGCAGCATGTGCAGGAAGTGTGCGCCGATTGAATCATCGTCTGTTTCAACATCAACACGTACACCATCATGACTAAAGCGATACCAGTAACAGATGATGCTTGGGAAACACGCCAGCATACGATCTGTGATGGCCTGCTGTTGTTCAAAGTCGTGCTCACCTTCCAGGTTACCCAGCATAGAACAACCTGTGCGAAGCACGTCCATTGGGTGTGCGTCGGCCGGAATACGCTCCAGCACTTCTTTTAGTGCCTGTGGCAGGCCGCGCTGAGATTTTAACAGTGCCTTGTAGCTGTCCAGCTCCTGCTGGTTAGGCAATTTACCTTTTAGGATCAGATATGCGACTTCCTCAAACTGGCAGTTTTCAGCCAGGTCTTTTACGTCGTATCCACGATAAGTCAGGCCTGAGCCTGATACACCCACTGTTGAAAGTGCCGTTTTACCTGCAACCTGACCGCGAAGGCCTGCACCGCTTAATACTTTAGCCATTTTGTTGTCTCCTGAATTTTACCTGCTGGTTAATTTCAATGTGATAAAAGCCGCAGAAACGCGGCTTTATCTTTATCCTTTAAACTGTTTATTTATTCTTACCTTGCGCAAACAATGCGTCGAGTTTTTGCTCATACTCGTGATAGCCAAGATAATCATACAAGTCCATACGAGTTTGCATGCTGTCGATGACGGCTTTCTGATCGCCGTTTTCTAAAATTGATTGATATACCATCTCTGCGGCTTTGTTCATTGCACGGAACGCGCTCAGTGGGTAAAGCACCATGTCGACGCCCCACTCACCCAGCTCTTTTTTGTTCCACAGCTCTGTTTTACCGAACTCGGTGATATTCGCCAGAATAGGCACATCCAGCGCTTCAGCAAATGCACGATAATGTTCTTCTGTCTGAACAGCTTCTGCGAAAATACCGTCTGCACCCGCTGCAACATAGGCTTTAGCGCGCTCAATAGCTGCTTCAAGGCCTTCCTGCGCGAATGCGTCGGTACGCGCCATGATGAAGAAGTCTGGATCGGTACGCGCATCTACGGCCGCTTTGATACGGTCGACCATTTCGTTTGTCGACACTATCTCTTTGTTAGGACGGTGACCACAGCGCTTTTGAGCGACCTGATCTTCCATATGCACGGCAGCGGCACCCGCTTTTTGCATTTCCTGAATAGTTTTAGCAATGTTAAATGCACCGCCCCAGCCCGTGTCGATATCTACCATCAGAGGCAAGTCACAGGCAGAGGTAATACGCTGAACATCCGCAATCACATCGTTTAAAGAGGTGATGCCTAAGTCCGGCAGACCATAAGAGGCATTCGCAACGCCGCCGCCAGACAGGTAGATAGCCTGGTGACCGATTTTCTTCGCCATGATGGCGCTATAGGCATTAATGGTGCCCACAATCTGTAGTGGCTGATTGGCTTTTAGCGCGTCACGAAATCTTTTACCTGCGCTGATGATCCCTGTACTCATAAGTGTGTCTCCCCGATTATGACTGATGCTGTTTGGTTAACTTGGTGGCAATATTATTTTTAGAATATTGAATATGGCGGCGCATCAGCATTTCTGCCAACTCGGCATCTCGATTTGCGATGGCACGCACTATATGTTTGTGTTCGTCGTAGGCTGTTGTAACGCGTGGCCCGGCCATGCCGAGTTGCACCCGATACATTCGCGCCAGGTGATAAATACCATTGCTCAGCATGGCAATAAGCTGCTGATTTTGGCTGCCGACAATAATGCGGTAATGAAAGTCCAGGTCACCCGCTTCCTGATAATAAGATTCGCCGCCTTTGACTTCGTCGAACTGCTCGTTCAACAAGCTATTGAGCTTAGCAATTTCTTCATCTGGCATGTGTTGCGCTGCCAGACGTGCGGCCATACCTTCGAGGGCTTCGCGCACCTGATACAATTCCATCAGACCTTCTTCGCTCAGCGAGACCACTCTGGCCCCCACATTCGGACGACGTTCAACCAAATGACAGGCCTCAAGGCGGTTTATTGCCTCCCGAACAACCGCTCGACTTACCTCATACTTTGTCGACAATTCCATTTCACTCAACTTAGAGCCAGCCGGAATATCACCTTCAACAATCTCTTTTCTAAGCCGGAAAAATGCTTTGTCAGAAGCAGTTACGGCACTTTCATGCATAAAGCTCATTATGTCTTTGCCTTCCGGTCTTGTTAAAAGTTGTAGACAATATAGTGCTGCTTTACGTGTACGTCAACCTGTTCCGGACCAGATTGTCGACAATTTATAATATAGGGAGTATTCATGAGATTTATGGTTGTTTACCGCCACACTGGCTAACATCTTGAACCTGATACCCTGAATAATAAGGGCAAGATAATCGGGCCCTGCTACACTTTTATCCGTATGTTGATTAAAAGGTATGTTTTTGATGGTAAAAACAGTCGTTACCCTGATGCTTGCCCTATTCCTGAGTAGCCTTCATAGCTGGGCTAAGCTCACCGTCGTCACGGAGTTATCCCCACCCAATCAAACCTGGGCTAACGACCAGGTTGGCGGTGTAAGCACCGAACTGGTTAAAGCCATTCTGGATACAGCTGCGCTTGAGGGGGAGTTTTATATGTACCCCTGGGCGCGCGCTTTGAGTATCGCAAAAGATAAGCCAAACACCCTAATCTACAGCATGGCAAAAACTCCACATCGAGAGGCTTTATTTCACTGGATTGGTCCCGTGGCGCTGTTTAACCTTGGCTTTGTAACGAATCAACCTCCTCAGAAAATCCACATTAAGTCGCTGACGGACGCGAAACAATATCGGCTTGCTGTACAAAGAGACGACGTGGCAGCTCAGGTATTGCATAAGCTGGGGTTTGAATTCATCGAGACCGCAGATATTCAACAGTCCTATCACTTACTGGCAGCCAATAAAGTCGACTTGGTTGTGGACGACCCACGCTATATCGGCGCCATAGCACAGGCAATGAAGTTACCAGACAATCACTTTCGCTATGTGCTGGATATTGAACCGCTTAGTGTCAGGGGCTATTTGGCTGTCAGCTTAGCTACGGATCCGGGGCTGGTTGTTCGGCTTCGCAACGCCTACCAGCAACTGATTGATACGCCCTTATATCGCAGAGCGCTTTTTGAGTAAGGCGCTTAGATACGATAAAATCGCGAAGCAATACAAAGAATAAGGCGGTTAGTATGCAAATAGAGCACCCCAGCTCTGAAACAGAAGCTCAAGCACTGCAAGAAGCACTCGCAGCTCAGGTTATTAGTGAAGATCAATTTGACTCCATCAGCACCATTGCAGGCACCGATGTGGCTTATGACGACGCGACAAACCAACTGGTTGGTGCCATTGTGGTATTAGATGCCAGCACACTGGAGATCATAGAAACACAAGTTGTCACCGAAAGTGTGCGTTTCCCATACATTCCCGGTTTGTTCTCATTCAGGGAGTTACCGCCATTACTATCCGCTTTTGAGCGCCTTACTCATAAGCCAGACATGATAGTGTGTGACGGGCAGGGCCTGGCTCACCCAAGACGTTTTGGTCTGGCATGCCACCTTGGTGTAGTCCTGGATATTCCCACCATAGGGTGTGGTAAAACACGACTTACAGGCACACATGAAACGCCACTTGAAACTCGCGGTGCCAGCGCACCGCTGATAGATAACGATCAGGTAATCGGTGAAGTTTTACGGACTCAGGACAACATTAAGCCAGTGTATGTCTCTGTCGGCCATAGAGCTAGTTTGAGCACTGCAAAAGAGTGGATCCTTAAACTCACCCCAAAATATCGCCTGCCAGAAACAACCCGTCAGGCCGATCAACAAGTGAATCGGGCGCTTAAAGCACTGCAAACACAACGATAACAACTGTGCCTCGTGTATTACGGTATGGGCAGAAAAGGAGTAGTTACAAAGACCATGACAAAATCGAAGTATGGCCCCGGAGACTACCATAGGCCTTACTTTGTGGATTATTATAATGATGTGTCTTAGCTAATTTACTATTGAGTGGCTACTTAAATGGATAGAGCATTTGTAGGCTCTATCCAGAGGTTGAAGTTGTTCAAGCTTTTATACTGCTCTAGCTTAAATGGACAATTTTAGGTTTAATAAATGGTCGCTGTCAGCACGAAATTCAGATAAGGCATATCACCCACGTTTGCGACTAGCCAATACGCCCGCTAAACACAAAATCAAGAAGCTCAGGCTACCACCAGAGTCGCCACCTTGAGTATTACCGTTATCAGTACCCGGCGTTTTACCGTTATCAGTACCTGGCGTTTTACTGCCATTATCACTATTACCATCGCCGTTACCGGGCTTTTCATTGTTGTTATCAGCTTCAACAACTTGCAGCTGAACGCTTGCACTGGAAACCGTGGTTTGCTGCCACATTGCATCAACGGATAACTCCACATTACCCAACTCAGCAAACTGTGTTGTTAACTTACCAGTATCCGCTTGCGATGCTATCGGTTCGCCAGCAACATACCATTGATAATGTAGGTCAAGCGGCTCACTGGATGTTAGATTTGCCAGAAAATCTGCGTTCTGGCCTAGCACGACTGTATCAGGTTGCAAAATAACCAGCCCAACAATTTTTGGAGAAATAAGGTCAACCTGCTTTTGGGAAGATTCCATCAGCTTTCCGCCCTGATACACTTCTCGGGTCACAGTATAGATACCGGGTTGTGCGTATTCATGTTCTGGCTCTGCCTCGTGAGATACAGACCCATCACCAAACCGCCAGAAGTACTGTGGACCGCTTGCCGATACAGTGCACGTTATTAGAAATAAAAGGCCAGTCATTACTTTGTACATAGTCACTCCCTGATAGTGATATTGAACCATACGTGACATCAAAACTTCAGTGATGAAGCCAGTGTATGATGGCATTCATTGTAACATAATCGTTAAAAAATAAAATATAGTCCGCTAACAGAATCGCCCAATAGTACGACTTAAGATACGTAAATGTATTCACTTGTATTAGGTATAAAGTCAGATCCAGATAGTAACTTTGCAATCAAGCGTATGCCTGCAATCAGACATACGCTTGTCTCTTACTACTGAAATGCAACCCCATAGGTGCTTAAAGCGGCCTCACACAGCCGCCAGTTCAAAATCCCTCGCTCTGGTGCGCTTGCGTCGATAAAGGTGGGTGCCCACCTCATGTTTCGATACCTTACACTATCCTCTCCAGGGACAATGCCTGCGCGAACAGCCTCTTGGCGTGCAAGCTCACACTGTTTCCAATCCTGCCCTTCACTGGTCGGTAGCTGTAAATCTGATATATCGTAGTTTGCGGGACAGAGCTTACCTCGTTGAACACAAGCCTGCTTCATTTCCTGTACCTTGTTTTCACAGGCATAACCGAAGGGATTATCCCGGCAATATTTGGCAGCATGGAAAGAAAACCAGGCATTGTCATAGGCAAGTACTTTGATACGCTCAACTGCCAGGCGCTGTGCCTCAGGCAAATAAGCATAATAGCTGTTGAGTAGGTTAGTTGCTCTTTGCTCATCCAGAATGGCTTGCTTAAAGTCATCCTCAAGCTCAGTAATCAGCCATTTAGTTGCATTTCTGACTATCTGGTACTCAGGCACCAATGCACGCAATGCCAAAGATGACTTGTCATAGCGGGTTGTGTAGTAACGTACGACATTGTAATCGCTGAGAGAGGTCAGTTGGCTGGTAAATCCAGATTTTGCATATTTCACCGCTTCATAAAACATATCAAAACACGGCTGTGGATTGTCCAAAGAGCAGGTAATGATATTGTTAGGTATGACGGTGAGCAGTTGTTTTGGGTCACCCCCTTGTTGTACCGCTCTTACCGTTATTTTTACCGACGATTTTACGTCATGCTGCAAATATCTGAGCTGCCCACCCACACTGAATACACCACCATATAAGTCAACATCCAGATAGCCGCCTATGTCTGACTTGTCTTTGTTACTACCGAAATCAATCTTTAAGTTAACCAGCACATTTGCACCATACTCAATACCCGTGACAAACTCATCGCCTGCCAATGCTTGTAATTTAGTCTGGTAGTTGTTCGCAATACTCTGCCCAACTTGTGACAGGGTATATCCTGTATTCTGGTTAACAGGCAAAAACAAACGTTTTTTTGGTGTGCTGGACGCACTAAAAGTATAGGAGCTTGAATAAGTACTGGATGCCATTTCTTTAGCGAGCGAAGCCCCCGCAGAAACGCGTACCACTGGAAAGTTTACATTGGTGTCAACACTGCCATTGAGAATACTCAGCATATCGTCATAGCCCATGTCGATACCCGTTTTGAACTGCAACTCAGTGTTACCAAAGCTTTCATCAATAACACCGCTTACTGGCTGCACATTTAAAAAACGCTTCTTTTGGCTGTCGTAAGCCGTTCCAACTTCGATATGGTCATTAATCAGCCCTGAGACAACCGAGCCAGCCAAATGGCCATTGCTCATCTGTGGATCTGCACTTTGTACATATCCACTTACCAGAGCGAGCTTCACCATCAATAATGTAGAGTAAATTGGATTCATATCATCTTCCTTAACGAACAGTGACCAAGTAATCTTCTACTTCACCGTAATGAATTCGGGTACACGCATTATTTGACCCACCTCCGGCGTCCGTCGCAACGCGCATTAGTGTCAAACCTTCGGGTACTGTTGCCGGTACGTTCAGTAAGAATTCGAAAATCCCCGAAGATGCAGAACGATACATCAATTCCGAGGACTCAAACTGGCCATTGTGATTCCAGTCAACCCACACACGCGCTGCAACATACGACGGAAATTCCGGTTCCTTATTGCCCGGCTTAATCGTGACTTTCGATGCCTGATTAGCTCGCAGCACAAACACTTTGCCCGAAATCAGGCTATGAGCATGCTTTTCTGATTGATGCGTGGAGTCATCAACAGTGACTTCTGAAATCCACTCCCATTCATGCTCATAGCTACGATTATCACAATAAGACCTGGGTAACACGGTAGTTTTAAGCGCAACTGGTTCGTACTCCACAGGCATAATTGAACATGCTTCATTCGCACTAGTGCCCGCATACCACTGATACGGGTTTGTAAAATCAGCATTTGCAAACGTCACGTATTGCGCTTTTCCCGCAACCAAAGCTGCGTCTGAGAGCCACAGCTCTTTAAGCTGGCGAAGCTTTTCCTCTTTTTGGACTACATCGGTCGTTCCATACATCTGCTCCCACAGTTCAACCAATAATCCATCGTAACACTTGCTCATCCAGGCAAATCGGCCTTTGGCCTGTTCAACCGTAAGTAAATCTCCTAATTCACTGTATCTGGCTTGCTGATGTTTATCATTGTGTTGCTCTAATACCGAAGCAACAGCCGAACCACTAAAAGCTAGAATTAGTACCAGCAAGGTTAACAAAAATCTGAGTGTATTCATGAGATATCCTTATCTTAGTACGTCACTGATGGCACTATAATCACGCACATACACGAGATTGTCGGCCTCGTAATTAATGCAGTGATTGCCTTCTGGATTGCGCTCGCAATAGTCGACCAAATCAGCAAACAAGTTCGCATTGGCACGACTTTTAGTCTCAATATCCTGTAACTGTATCAATTGCTCTGCAGAAAATTGCGCTGCGTAGTAACGTTGCAGGTTTTTTGCTCGGCGATATACCAGCCGTTCATCTATCCAGCGTGCAGTCAGCTCTTTGATGATGAGTCGAGTCAGGTAATTAGCTGGCGTATAACCACTATCAGGGATGAGTTGTTGAAGTCCTGCACCAGAGTCCAAATATCTGGCTGTATAAGTATCGGTAATATTGTAATCATCCAGTGAATTAAACTGATTGATATAGTCCGTTTTAAGGTAATGTACCGCAGCTTCAAACAGATTGAAGCAAGGTTCAGGGTTTAGCAATGTGCAGTGCATAATACCGTTAGGTATGACTTGCAATAACCTGTTTGGGTCTCCCCCACTTTGGATACCACTGATCGTAATCTTGACTGATTTTCGTTTATCTTCGGCGATTTTCTGGAGGTCTCCCTCGACTTTAACTTTACCTATCCAGTCAACACTAAGATATCCACCAATTGTGCGCTTATCAGCCTCATTTCGATACTCAACTTTCATGTTAATGACAACATTCGAGCCGTAAGCAAACCCCTGAGCAAATCCGTCACCCAAATTGCTTGCTCTGTTTCCGGGATATGCTGTTGCCAATTCCTTCGCGGCTACTGTCGGTTGATAGCCTGTGTCATCGCTTGGAATCAATATTCTGGATTTGGGCTTTATTGAGGAGTAGACGGTATAAGTACCAGTATACCTGTCCGCGCTGATATCCTTAGCATAGTTTGAGCCGGCATCTACTCTCACCGCTGGCAATTCAAAACCCGCGTCTACCTTGCCATCAACGAGTTTAAGTGCTTGCTGATAGCTCAGGTCAACACCGACTCTAAAATCTATATGCGTGTTACCCAGGTGATCGACTTGCCTGCCAAGCACAGATTGCAACCCCAAAAACTGCTTTCCTTTGCTCTGATAAGCCGTGCCAAGTGGCACAATGTCATTGTTCTGACCAATGGTCGTTCGTACTTCTACTTCATGGACAGCTATAGTGTGAGCATGTGCCTGCATCAAAAACAAGACTGCTCCCAATAACAGCATAATCGAAACCACATTACGTATTTTCATTATCATATCTCCATGAAAGGCCCTGTCGGGCCTTAGTCTTTGTCAATCCATGACTACTGCTTCAGGCTGTTCAGATAGTCCTGATGCCAGACCTGAGGCAAACGATTAAGCACATCTTCTGTTGTTTCCACCTCATTGCTAAACTCGTGCTCGCTTTGCATTGCCAGATCCCCAACTTGCAGGCCATTGGCAAACATGCTGAAAGACTCGCCTTGCTGGTAATTGGGGTCTTCGTTATCACGGCCCAGACGAAGGTTGTACACATTGTCGGTGAACTCAATCTCTTCTATCTGAGTGACCATTTCCAACCCACTTTCGGTCAAAATCTTTGCGCCTTGCTCAATTTTGCTGGCCCACACAGCCTTACCTGATTGCATTACAACAGGATGAGATTCTGTTAATAGCAGTGTTTTACCCGACTTGGTTTTGAGCTGGACCATAGGAATGGTTTCAACACCCACAGAAATATCTTCAATCGTCAGAGCTAAATGATGGGCAGGAGAGAACTCGCTGGCACCGAGCACTTGATCTCCCACTTTAAGTTGCTCGATGGGAAGTTGCTTGCCATTTGGCAGAGTGATTAAGGTACCTTCTGCCAGACAACTGTAAACGATTTGCATCTGAGGATGACCTATATCCTGCCAACCACTTTCCATCTCAGTGGAACCAATAACAAAAGAAGCCGTTAGCGGATCTCTTCCAGGGCGAAGTACGTGATCAAGTGCAAAGTGCATGATCCAGTGAGTATCCTGATATCTGCTAAACAAAGTGGCATCCCCAAAAACCCCTTCACTTTGTGGAATATCCCATGATAAGGTTGTCCTATCTACACCGAGAAATTTATCGTAGCTAACCGTCAGTTGCTTCGCAAAAAAATCACTAATGGTCTGAAAATCAGAAACACCAATCGGCACAGCTCCTCCGCCTTCTTTCGTTTGAATAAAGATATTTGAGCCATGATTAACAAAGGTAGGCTTATCAACCACAGGGTTCTCAACTAACGTTATTGTGCCGTTTTCCTCTTTTACTTCCAGCGTAGTAAAGTCCGGCTGATAGATACGAGTCACCTTTCCCATAACATTCAAGCTGCCTTTAAAAGGCACCTTAAGCTTGGTTTGGCTAGTAGGTGTATCTCTTGGGTAGATATTCTCATAATCACAATCACCGTAATTCCGATTAAGACACATGACTATCTTACCGTCCGGCACCCCTTCTCCGGCTTCGGAGCGATTGTCAATTGGCTTTGCAATGTTACTCCCAAAGCCACCTTGATCGGTCGCTGGAAACAAAGAGGCACCTGTTTCGGTAGATGTACCCGTTCCTAGATGGCTGAAATGCCCCAGTTTGGCAAGCAAGGTATCTTTTGAGTATTCCACTACGATATTTCGATCTTCGACTACCTGTTTATTGCTCGCATCACTGTATACTACGGTGACCCAGCCATCAGCAAAGATACGCTCAGAGGCTGCTAGTTTGGAAAGAATGTTTTGCGCTTTGGCATACGAGTGAACAACTTTTCGCTTGGCTTCCTGGCCATCACCAAAATACTCCTTGTATACGGGCATAGTGAGTTGCTCGCCTTTTTCATTGATCAAGCGAAGGTCTATCAAAGTATAATTCGTTGAAACAGTTTTACTGTACAATGCAGATAACACAACAAATGACTCACCAGTTGTATTGCTAGTTGCTACTTCAACTCCCATATGTTTGAAAAAAGAACACAGCTCAGGCCTGCCGCTCGAGCAGTTTTGTAATGAGCTGATGCTCGCACTGTCTGCTACTGATATGTCCCGTTTCAGTCTTTGATCAATCAGCGAAAACAGATGAGGTCGATTATTTTTACTCAGACTATGCTCTGCCAGTCGCGCTTTTAAGTGCTCATTTTTAATCTGCATACTTTGTTGGTAAGCGACATCATGGGTTGCATTTGATGAGCCAGCCAGAGAATCTGGCATAACAAATACCGTCCCCAGTGCAAGTGCAATGGATAAATAGAGAGGTTTCATATTTTATTCCCTTAATATGGAGAGTTATTTGAGCAAACGCTCAGGTCCCGCCAACAATATGCCAGCGAAACCCTACAGCAATTCATTCAATTAAGTCGGATGGAACCCTTTATGAGTTTTTTGCGGTGTGGCTATTTTTATTTGACAGGCTAATAAATATGACAACTCACTGTACGTATACATGCGTGAGCTTGTTTCAGACCTCTGCTCAATGCAAGTCTTAGCATCAATCGAATACGAAGTTGCACTTGAGAAGGAAACATCTGTTAAACCATTTACATTCACAGACTGTTTAATGTCACCCGAAGGTTGAGCCGTATTTTGTACGAAGCTGTTGGTAAACTTAACTTTATTATTGCTGTGAATTTCGAAACTAAAATTTGTAGGCGACCACGCACCAGTGCTTGAGAAGCCGATTTTTACATCAAAGATTTGACCCTCATCTACACTTCCACATGTAAAGAAAAAACTATATCCGTGACCAACCACCACACGCATCATTGTTTTACCCGGCAGAAAACTTTCGGGCAAAGTAAAAGCAACCAGCCCCGTATCCGTTACCTCTTTTACGAGATAAACTTCCTGCTCTTCATACGAACCATTACGGTTGGTATCCAGCAATACAGTCACTTTTTGACCTACAGCACCTAGCCCCAGGTCAATGATGTTCTGCTGTTTCAAATATAAACGCAGAGGCTGGTCCAATATCTCCTGATAGCTCTGTGGCAACAACGACAAATTATCACCATTAATCAGAACACGACTCATAAGGTCTGGATTTTCGCCTCCAAATAATGGTGGGCAAACTACCCCCAGAGGGCGTGAATAATAATCCCGAAAGGCAAACAGCTCCTTGCCATCTGTTTTGACCACTTTGAGTTGAAACCGAGTAAGCAATTCAGGCTCAATAACGTTCGCCCTTTGTAAGAACGGATAAATCGCATCGCTGGACGCTCGCTCCCAGTATTCAGTGACCTCATTACCCCAGTCCACAGCGATCCGTTCTATTTCATCAATAGGTAGTGTTTCAATCAAATATCTGAACTCATCATACTGTGGTACTGCCGTGACCGGCAGGCTGGAAATCCCAGATGAGTGCGCCACCAACCCCACCTGGTGCAACGCCTCATCGACATTACTTTGTGCTTCCTGTACTGGCTTATTCACAACATCTGAATCTGCAACGAATATCAAGCAGGTCGCTGCATCATCGAAACTGGCATTGGCTGGCAGGCAGGATACATTTGCTTTCAGATATAGCTTAAACGCTTCTTTAATTGTCCAGCCATAGGTTTTCACTAGCTCATAAAACGCTTTTCTGAAAACTCCCCCAACGTCGTAGGTAGACATGTTCGCACGATACATACTCATGTGGTCAATACCTCGGCCATCCATAGACGGGAGGGCAAAATAACGATGCCCTACGTCCTGGGTTTTAACATCCCAGCCGAGCCACCACTTTTTATCGTCTTGCGGGCGTCCTGTGCCATCCAATGTTTGCGTTAAAAATGGCTCTGAGGTACTAAAGCTGCCAGAGGCTCTGCGCTGTAAGTAATCCAGTACGGCAAGGCTAGAAATATCTGAGAACGCTTGATAAAAAGCGCCTGCTTCCCCCTGACTTTTCAGCTGACTATTCCAGTATGTCAATGCATACGCAGCCTCGTGGGCGACTACGCTCGACACAGTCAGCGAATAATTAAAATAGCTGTCGCCACTACCAAAATTAGTATAAGTACCATCCCAATAAGCATTGTTCATGCTAAAAAAATTCCGATGCACTCTCTGTTTTAGTTTGTGAAGGCAATATCCGTTTTCTGCGCAATGAGCATCTTGTTCTGGAAATAGCTCACCCAGCTGTTTGTGAAAAAACTGCATTGTCAGCCCACCATAAAAGTGAGCTTCATTCACAGAGCCGTAACTAAACCGTTGATAGTAAAGTTGATCGACATTAGTTCGATCAAAATTTTCAAGTTTATCATTGCAGTCAAACTCACTAGGCTCTGTTTCATGAATTCTATTGTCAATCGTCTGCACATATGGGTTTTCTAAAAAACAGCGTCCCCCCTCTTTTCTGACAACAAAAGGGTAGCCATCAAATTCAGCAAAGATGAGCGGTCGATCTGTGTTGCTGATATCATTGAATAGCAACTCAGTTGAAGCGCTGGTTGTTTCATCATATTGATATCTGAGGCAAGCCTCCATTGTTGAAGGCTGTGGTGAATAACAAATAGCCCCCATTTTCTCGTTACCACCTATGCCACCAGCAGCAACGTATTGTTCGTCACTAGAAAGCGGTTTAACGTCTTGCTCATCACTGGAAACGTGAACGACCCCTTGCTCAGATTTAAGTACATTCAGGGTGTCCGCGTCTATGGTAAGTATACGTACGCCCTCTTTCGAAGTGGCGGAGACCTGAAACACACCGACTAAACGGCCTTGCCAAGTCAAATACGCCCGCTTGAGATGTTGTAATTTCGTCCCGGAAGCTATGCCTGCTCCTGATACCAGTTTCTGTTCTATATCTGTCAGAGGCATGTGGAAGTAATGCCCATCGGAGGCACTCTCTATCTCTTGTGCTCTCAAGGTCACACCCAGACCCTGCACGACTTTATCAGTACCGTCTTTGACGAGGACAAACTGAGCTCCTATCACCGGTATGTCACGATAAAAAGCCTGATAATGCTCAAAGCGTTTGGTACTTCCTATCGTTTTTATCCGTTGATAACTCAATCCTTTTTCCGCTTTGTCCGCATCCGCTGAAAGGGCGAAGGTTCGAGTCTGCTTGTGCAGTTCATGTTCAATTTCATGCCACAAGTGTTGCTGATTCAATAATGAGTGTGTATCGATCCACTGCGTCTCAGCGTAGCTAACACAACTGAACCAACATAGAAAGGCCGCCAAAGAGGCTTTAATAATAGGCATTCACTCTCTCCCTGAATACGTACTGTTTATAAACTAGATGTTTTCCTTTTAAGCTTGAAACGGGCTTGTCGCTGGCACCATGAGGTCATTGCGACTTATAATTGAATATTCAAGCCTATTGCGTTACGTCATAAAAGCGTAATGTACAAACACCCACAATGAAACAAAAAACAAACAACCTGTTAAAATTTCATGTTCATTCCTGCACGTTGAATACACTCGGTTGTAGAAAATAAAAACAATGCCAAAGCACTATTTAAAACAGTATTTTATCGACTTGGCGGTGATTGCTGCCGTTATTTTAATAATAAGGCTCAAAAAATTAATAAGTTAGTAGATATTTCAAATGGCTAAGAAGAATACGCCATGGTTTCATTGGAGAACTATTTGCATTTTCAGTACTCAAGCACCGAGTGGAAATATGTCTCTGGTGTACAGAGTCTAATTTGGGCATGCGCAATGTTACTCTCGGTTATCTATACACAGAGAACATGCTGTTTGTACCTGCATTTTGTAGCTTGCATTCTGCGGCGTATCACTGAAAACTAAGAAGGCACTGGCAGAACTCACCCCTGCCAGTACTTAGCAAACAACTGTGGATAGGTTTGTTTTAACACTTTGGGTTTATTTTTAAACTGTTTGCCCTGTGGCGCATAGTTCACTGTGTTGTGATAGGGCAGCTCCTGCTCCGTTTTTTGCTCGTAGAGCAAGCCTGCTGTCAGGTCCAGTTCGTCGCAGTAAGGGTAAGGCAGGTTGTCGCGCAGAGGCATGTCTTCAATGCTTGCCAGAGTATCTGGCTGGGTCAGCACCTGCTCTACCACGGCTTCGCCCTGAGTCAGCAACCAGTTGCAGAAATCCAGGAAATCATATTCACTATTGCAGCCGCAGGTCACATAGGCTGCACCCCAGATATCCCAGTGCCATAAGCGTCTGAGTTGCTTGCTGTAGTGTGTGTCAAAATCGGCAATGTCTGTATCAGACAGTGTTTCCAGTCTGGTTTTTAGTTGCGCCGCTTTATCTTTGCTTTGGTTGTCAATGGCAATGAGCTGCCAGAATTGGGTCAGATCCATGGAATAAAACACATCAGGAATTCATGATGCGATCTTATCACAGCCTGTTAATTGAAAGGTATGCTAAGTGAATCACAGACACAAAAAAAGCAAGCCTTAGCCTGCTTTTTCTCTCAGGGTACTAAGCTTTTAATTACAGCTTAACGATTTCTTCTGCCTGAGGACCTTTTTGGCCTTGAGTCAGTTTAAACTCAACACGCTCGCCTTCAGCAAGGGTGCGGAAACCGTCACCTTTGATTGCACTGAAGTGTGCGAATACATCTGGGCCATTTTCCTGAGCGATGAAACCAAAACCTTTTGATTCGTTAAACCACTTTACGGTACCTGTTAAAGTATTAGACATAATAGTAAATCCTGAATATTAAAATGATGCCAATCCCTAAAAGCTAACCTCTGCCCTGTTGCAAAGGATCCTTCTATACAAAAAACTGGCAAACCTATGCCCATGTGGGCGCATAGACCTAAATTTTGCCGGTGATAAAACTTCAGGACGGTACTACTACAAGCAAAAACTTATACAACAACGTAATGGAGATTTATAAACACTGACCCAAATTCTGTCTACGTTCATCTTATCGGGCTGCCCCTCTAAGTCAACTAATTTTTAATCATATTTGTTAATTCCTGATGACACAAACAAGTCGCTTTCAAGGCAGAGGAGATAAGGGTGTACCTTTTTTATTTTAGCTATTTGACAGGACTATGATCGAGGGCAAATTGTGGCTAATTTAACCGGATATAACACCTTTAGAGACTATGCTTTGCAACTAAACTGGGTATAATCCAGCGCAGATCCACTAAGGCGCTTTTTATGCTTAAAGAAATCTTTTTGTTAATAACCAGAGTTATTGTGTTATGCGCTTTCAGTGCATCAATTGGGGCTGCACCATTGACAATATCCTACCTGCAACATCCCAGCGTCCGAGATCAGGCCTTGCCATTAGTTCAGGCGGCATATGCTCAAGCAGGTATCAAAGCCAACTTTATTTCCATGCCCGCGCACCGTGTGCTTCACGAAATTACAGCAGAGCATACAGACGGCGACGTCATTCTGGCACAGGAGATATTCGCCCCTTTCAAAGATGTCATTTCTGTGGGTCCGGCGTTGACCGAAGTTGACTTTGTGCTCTTGTGTGTTGCGAATGTGCCTTGCGACAACTCCGTGCTGGTGGCAACACCCAGTACCATAGTCGCGACCGATCAGTCCAAGCGCGTGCTACTCACTAAGTACCCGCAGGCGCAAAGAAATCAGTTTTATCAGATTAATAACTTAGGCAAGTTGCCCGAGCTACTCAATCTGCATCGCTTCGATTATGCAATCTTTGTGGTATCAACTCAGTGGCCGCTACCCGACTCACTCGCGCATTTGAATGTGCATCATTTATTCAGTTCAAAAGCCTATCATGTGCTGCATAAAAAGCATGCATCAATGGCTGCACAACTGTCATTGGCTATTGCAACTGTGAAGGCACAAAAAGGTCTGTAGCAAAGTCTCTTTGACTGCCAGCTCAAGGTTGCGCTATGAGCCCGGACACAGGAAATCTCAGTACTATGCTCAAGCCATTTTGATAACGGCTGACATACACCGTGCCCGCCAGATCATTCAAAGCAATACGCTTAACATGGGCCAAACCCAACCCCGACCCTGCAACCTGTTTCTTAGTTGAATAAAAAGGTGCAAAAATATCTTCCGGATGTATCAGGTTCACGCCAGCGCCATTATCACTGACTCTGAGCTTGAGCTCCTGATTTTTAACCTTTGCGCCTATTTTGATGGTTGGCTGTTCAACGCCATCGAATGCATGTTCAATTGCATTCGTAATCAAATGGTTGAGTGCTTCTATCAAACTAGCGGGCTTGAGGTGTAATAATACGTCTGCACTTGGGTCGGTGTCGATTTGAAGCGTGATCTCTTTCTCTTCTAACGAAGGCGCCCATACCTCTGCCAGCGAATTAAAAACGTCTGTAATACGGCATACTGTCGAAACCCCATTGTGACACTGCACAATAGACTGCTTAAGCCGATCAATCTTATCGTCAATCTGATAAAGGTTACGTGCCAGTAAGGCCGCTGCCTGACCAATGCAGTCTGCCTGTTTGCGGATTTCCCCCATGGACTCAGGCCCGTCATCTAATGTTTGCAAAAGTCGGCTGGCCGACTCAACCAACATAGATGCAGACGTCACACTCACGCCCAGTGGCGTATTCAGTTCATGAGCCAGCCCCATGGTCATTAATGTCTGCTCTTTAAATGCCTCTTTATGATCTTGCTCCTTTTGCTCCGCCAGCATTCTCAATTGCAATTCAAACAAATGTTTCAGTGAGCTGAGCATGGCTCTGGTTTTGCCATCAAAGGTGTTTTCTTTGTCATCTAGCACACATACTGTGCCAAAAACAGAGTCATCAACATTCTTAATTGGCAAACCAAGATAAGCTATCATGCCTAGTTTGATATCTGGGTTATGATCCCAGATTGGATCTTTGAGGGCGTTGGGAACACACAACTCATGTTGTGTTTTTATCACTGTTTCACAATAAAGCCCGGATTGATCCCAACACTCGCTATCGCCAATCTCGTAAGGATTTTTGCTGTTGAGGCTTTTATTAAACACACTCAGGTGAGCACCATTAAGCTTCATGATCAATGCAACAGGCACCTCCAGCAACTCCGCCACCCGAGTTAATAGTTCATTCCATTGTATAACCAATTCATCTGATAAAGTGTTGGTGTTCACGCGCCGCTCCTAGCAAGCCCTTTGCTGGCAACATACCTTTAGGACCTGCTATCTGAGTATAGCTTGAACCCACCAATTTAAGTGCGTATTTGTGGTCTATGAGGTACTTTTCAGTGCCAGGTGGGCAGTAATATCCTCTGCGCTGAGTGGCTCTCCCAAATGATAACCCTGCAGCAGAGGGCAGCCCATCTCGGTGAGTAACCTGGCTTGTTCAGTGGTTTCTACTCCTTCAGCGCAGCAAATAACACCGAGGTTGTTGGCCAGGATCAATATCGAACTCACCACGCCCGAAGCCTTACCTGTAATCAATCCCTTTGTTAGCTCGGGGTCCAGTTTAAGGACATCAAAGTGGAATGCATGAAGTTCATTTATGCTGGTTTGACAGGCGTCAAAGTCGTCAATTGCCAGAGTAAACCCAGCCTGACGCCATGTGCTAACCACCGAGCTAAGTTCTGCTCCAAGCAACGACAGCTGCTTTTCAGAAATCTCAATTTCTATATGCTGGGGTAGTAGGCCATGTGAGGATAAGCAGCGGTTAAGCGTTTGCAATGCGTCATCGTGTTGTAGTGCTTTTACTGCAAAGTTGATACTTAACCTGAGTTCCGGGTGCTGTGCCTGCCATTGCGCAAAATGGCTCAACGCTTGCTCCCAAAGCCTGATCTGCAACGTCATCAGAGCGCCCAAATCCGCTATCTGACCGATAAAATGAGTCGCTTCGACCAGGGTACCTTCTTTGTGCCAGCGTGCTAACATTTCCAGCTGAACAACACGGCCATCCGCTGCATTCACAACAGGCTGAAAATAAGGTACAAACTTATCCTCAGATATCGCCTCCAGAATGGCCTGCTCCAAAACCTGGTTTTGTTCAGCTTCGTCATCCAGTTGTGAACAGTAAAACTGCATGCCACCTTTGCCAGACTTCTTTGCCCGGTACATGGCGCTGTCGGCGTGTTTCATTAACACTTCGGCGTTGTCACCGTCATCGGGGTATAAAGCCACACCAGCACTCAAAGTCGCCTGCACTTCGACGCCTTTGATCTCGTACCGACCACACACTTTATCAAGCACTTTCTTGATAACAGTGACGACATGCCGTTTATCTTCAATGGCATCGAGCAACAGCACGAACTCATCGCCTCCCATTCGAGACACCGTGTCACATGCCCTGATAGCATCGGTCAGTCGGTGCGCTATCTGCTTCAAAAGCAGGTCACCAAAGTCATGCCCTAGTGAGTCGTTAATTTTTTTAAACTTATTGAGGTCCATAAACACAACGGCAAACTGATGACGGTTGCGTAATGCACGTTTACAGGCCTGAATCAGCCTGTCTTGTAACAATAGTCGATTCGGCAAACCGGTCAGTGCATCATGGTGAGCCAGGTGATTCATTTTACGTTTAAGCGCCCGCGATTCAGTCACATCCTGGAAAATCATCACGGCCCCAATCACTTTACCTGCGTTGTTGTAGACCGGAGAGCAGGAATCATCAATCGCAAACTCCAGCCCGAGATGATTTCGAAAGCAGGTAGAATCCGGCAAGCTAATCGTTTGTTGGTTGCGCATACAAACCGCCATCTGATCTTCAATGAGCCTGTCACTGCCCTCGTGATAAAGCGGCATAACCTCAGTAATAGGCAGCCCTTTAACCTCTTCGGTCAGCAAGGCTAAGACGGCCTCGGCGACCGGATTCATAAAGATCACTCGGCTCTCTACATCGCAGCAAATTACGCCGTCGCCTATGGAGCTCAGTGTCACGGCTAACAGCTCGCTGTCTGTGTCAGCCTGACCAAGATGAGGAGAAAGATGTAAATAGCGAGCCAGATGAAGATTGCGTTGCTCAGAGCTCTGCAACTCAAACAACCCCGTCACACGTTCGCTGTGCGCACTAACCAAAGTCAATTTAACCACCTGACCATTTTTTGGCTGTTCCAGCCACGCTGCAAGCCTTGCCCAGCTATCTGGTTCAAGTAATTCATGCAGGTTATAAGCAAACAGTGCTTTATGGGTTTTATTCAGCGCTTTAGTTAAGCCATCACTCATACTGACCAAGCTCGCATCCGAGCTAAATACAAACTGATATCCCGGGTTCGCCTGAAATGCCTCCAGATAAAAATGATGGGCCTCATGGTGTTCACTACTGCTGATAACTCCCCGTTGGCGATTTAACCCCCACACCACCAACCCCGCCATCAAAGCAAACACGCCCCCTGTGGCCAACGCAAACACCATTGGGTTGGCCAATAAAATAGCGGGTGATGGAGTTGCTGCGCTTGCCTGCCACCCCATGGCAGAGAAACACAGACAAACTATTGATTGCAACGCAGCGGGTTTCACTCAGGCTCCGATTTTTTTTATGTCGCACCTGTCAAGCTTAGTCGCAATCTCGTCACTTTGGTAATGCTTAAGAGTACTTTTGAAGCCTTTGTTAATGAAAGGGTTTAAGGTTGTGGAGAACATTTTCACTGGGTGTGCAATTATGCCGATTTCTGGAATTTCAGCGAATTTTATCCTAGTGTCTTGAAAGCAGCCCGTTGCCAGTGGAGTTTCGCATTGAGCGATAAAAATATAGTAGACAGCTTTATTCGCGTTGCGCGTATTATCGCCAACCTGGATGCCATTCTGGCTGAAGCCAAAAACTTATCATTAACCGCTAAAAATGCACGCGTTGTGGCACTTCGGGCGGGAGATTCTGCATCCGGTTTTAAGCCTATTACTAATTTTATTGATGAGTTCTCAGAACAAACCATTAAAACCACAACACACATCTCCACATTATCCAACCAGCTGTTCAAAATCGCGCTCGAGGCCGTGCGCAGTACACAGTTTGATTTACATGTTGATCAGGCTGCGACGCTGGCTACCACAGTGCAACTCGCAGCCTTACAGCACAAAGCGAAATTAGAACGACAGCAACAGACCAAGAAACTCGAAATCGCCCTGCTTGAACTGGAGAGTTTTTTTGAAGAAATTAACAAGCAGATGCGCAGTGCTGAATACATTGCAGTGACCAGTAGAGTGGAAGCATCGAATGCAGGAGAATTTAGTGACAGCTTGCAATCCGTCTCCGACTTTATTGCCAGTGCAGCCAGAACAATCAAGCAATCTGTCACCGTAAACTTAAATGAAATTCATACACTAAGAGGCACCTTGCATTGAAAGCGACACAACTGTTTCAGGCTCCCAGCCATACCTGGTTGATGTTTGGCCGGGATGAAGGAAAACCAGAAAAAATCATAGATACTAACCAGTATTTGGTAAAAGGAAAAGGTCAGGCCGTGCTGCTCGATCCGGGCGGCACTGAGCTTTTTTCACCTATGTTAGCCGCAATATTGCAACATATTGAACTCGAAGAGTTGACAACGTTATTCGCTTCTCATCAGGACCCCGACATCATTTCATCACTTGGGTTGTGGGATAAGGCCCTGCCGAACGCAACTCTACACGCTCCCTGGCTGTGGGAA
Source organism: Pseudoalteromonas rubra (assembly GCF_005887115.1). Lineage (GTDB taxonomy): Bacteria > Pseudomonadota > Gammaproteobacteria > Enterobacterales > Alteromonadaceae > Pseudoalteromonas > Pseudoalteromonas rubra_F. The sequence goes on from NZ_PNCJ01000015.1 coordinate 33,737, forward strand.
GGGTTTATTCGTCACTTTGGCATGAATAACATCAGATATCAGGGGATCAAGGATGAAGGCGGGGAGATCCGTCTGAATGACGTTAGCTTAAAGCTGGTACCAGCACATTACCTGCATTCATCCGGAAATTTTCATGTCTATGACCCACAAGCCAAAATTCTGATGAGCGGTGATGTCGGCGCAGCACTGGAAAAAACGGATGCGCCCATATTTGTTGAAGACTTTGGCACTCATGTGAAACACATGGAGTATTTTCATCGTCGCTGGATGCCCTCTAACCGCGCAAAATCAAACTGGATAGCCCGCGTTAAGGAGCTGGATATCGACATTATGGCACCACAACATGGCCGCTTGTTTAAAGGAGACGCCGTCACCGAATTCCTTGAATGGTTTGCCAAGCTGGATGTCGGGATTGCAAGTTAACAGGGTACTGGTTTTTGAGTTACTTGTCGCTCCACACCGCTAATTCGTTACCACTTGGTTCAATGAAATGAAACCGTCTGCCACCCGGAAAGCTAAAAATGGCTTTATTGATAGTGGCCCCTGCTTGCTCTACAGCTTGCTGTGTTTGCTCGAGGTCCTGACTGTAGAGCACCAGTAACGGTGCCCCCTGATCCTGACGTGCAGACAACTCACTTTGAAAAAAGCCCCCCTCCAAGCCAGACTCACTAAAAGCAACGTACTCTGGGCCATATGACTGAAACTGCCAGCCAAATACCGATTCAAAAAATGCCTGTGTCGCAGTCAGATCCGACGCTGCAAATTCTACATAGTTTAAGGCATGGTGTGTCATGGTTTTTCCCTCTTAATTTTTATGATTCTACCTTAATGTTCAAAGCTCGTTCATTGACACCAGTTTGAGATAGCGTACTGAGCTGAATTTGCTCCATCTTAGCGCTATGGCATGATAGAGTGCCAGAAAAAATAGCATATTGACGATGAATACTTTGCTTCGCTTACTTTTAATAGGTTTGCTCATGACCCTGACAACCCAAGGCCACAGTGCCACGGTATCACCTGAATTACGCCCTCTGATTGGCCAAAAACTGATGCTCGATTTGAGATACTTTTGTGAACAAGGCAAAGGAGCCCAGTGCAGAGAGCCTATGACGTCTCTGCCACCGCAGCTAAGAGACATCCTCCGTGAATATCATATCGGTGGGGTGATCCTGTTTGCCGAAAACGTTCAGGAAATTGACCAGATTGTCGCGCTAACAAGTCAGCTGCATGACGCTACTGAAGTCCCTCCCTTTATCGCCATTGATCAGGAGGGTGGCAGAGTCGCCAGAATCAACCGTGCCGAGGCAACCTCATTCACGGGCAATATGAGTATTGGTGCCAGCTATGCGAAACACGGCACCCACTATGCGCATGAAGTCGCCTCTGTGATAGGAAAAGAGCTGGCAGCGCTTGGGATCAATGTTAACTTCGCCCCCACTGTTGATGTCAATGCCAACCCGGACAATCCAGTCATCAATGTACGTTCATTTGGTGAGAGCCCCGACATGGTCGCAAAGCTTGGCGCCGCACAAGTTAGGGCATTTGAGCAACAAGGGGTTATTTCAGCCATTAAACATTTCCCTGGCCATGGTGATACCAATGTAGACAGCCACACAGGGTTACCTCGGGTCAATCACTCTCCTGATCAAATTTACCAGCAGGATATCGCACCATTTGCGGCCATCATCAAGCAGCACGCTCCGGGTATGCTGATGACAGCACATATTCAATATCCCGCTTTAGATGATACGCAAATCCTCAATAAACGGGGTGAGAAAATGCTGCGTCCAGCCACCATGTCACGCAAGATAATGCACGATTTACTGCGGGGTCAACTGGGGTATCAGGGTGTGACTATCACGGATGCACTCGATATGGCCGGGATCAGTGACTTCTTTGCTCCTGAGCAGGCTGTCATAGAAACCTTTGCCGCCGGCGTAGATATCGCGCTCATGCCTTTTGCGATACGCAGCGCAGAAGATATCAGCACATTCAGGCAATTTATGGACAAACTTTACCAAACAGCCTCCACCCGGCTAGCGGTCTCTGAGCTCAAACTTTCAGCCAAAAGAATTAGTGAACTCAAAGCTCGTTTTTTACCCGAAAAACGTCACTTATCAACCGCCATCGCTGAATCAGTATTGGGTAACCCCCAACATCGTAAAGTAGAGGCCGAACTTGCGCTGGCGGCCATTACCGAAGTGAAAAATGATAATCTATTGCCACTGACAATTCGCGCTAATCAACACATTCACCTGATCATGCCTGACAAACAAAAAGCCACGGCGCTGAAACAAGCTTTACAGGCTCACTCCGCACACCCACTCACTGTGACAGTGTCCAGTTTGCAAGGGTTTGATCCACAGCAAGCAAAGTCAGATATCCAGCGTGCTGATTGGGTGATTGCCGGGCACGCCTCCCCGGCACAAAGTGCTGCCGAAATTGGCGGGATGGACGACCTGGCCACATTAGCCAAATTTGCGGTAAACGCAAAAGCCCAGCCAGAGGCCTTAGAAGCGTTAATGATATTCGCCCAAGCGCAGAATACACCGACAGTTTTCATCAGCTTACGCGCACCGTATGAAATCACTCGCTTTGCCCCATACAGCCAGGCCGTACTGGCAAGCTATGCGTATAACGTAGATGTTGAAACCGAGCGCCGGGTGAGCGGCCCCGCTTACACAGCCCTTGCACAAGTGATTATGGGCAAGGCCACAGCCAATGGCACCCTCCCGGTCAGCATAGACAAACAGGCAGATTAATCGTATCGGCCTATAATATTGGGGAGATGTTGTTAAATCAGCCTGTTATCTGATGAGGACAAATATGGACCCCAAGGCATCACTCACTGCACCTAACGCTATTCGTGCCATGATCCGGGCCGGAGATTACTCCGGCCCCACCAATGGTTTTGTACCTGGTTTTGCCCAATGCAATATCTTAATCTTACCAGAAGCCAGTGCATTTGAATTTCAGACCTACTGTCTGCACAATGCTGATTGCTGCCCGTTATTGGCAAGCAGTATTTCGCCAGGCAATTATCACCTGGAACAACTGGGTCAGGATATTGATATACGCACAGATATTCCACGCTATCGTATACTTAAACAAGGCCAGCTGACCGAAGAAGTTTCTGATATTATGCATCTATGGCGGGATGATTTTGTCGCTTTTGCGCTGGCCAGCCATCTCGCATTTGACACTGTTTTACACTCTTTTGGCATTGCCAGCCCACTTGCTAATCCGACTCACTCTTTGCCAATGTACATCAGCAATATCGAAAGCCATCAGGTTGGGCCGTTTGGGGGACCAAAGGTGGTCTGCATGCGCCCTATGAATAAGCCGACATTGATCCGTGCAATTCAGGCCGGCTCTGTGAGTCGGGTACCTCACGGTATCCCGGTTCATTTTGGTGACTCCGGCGAAATAGGAGTTACCAACCTGAGTAAACCAAACTTTGGCGAGCCGCTTTGCATTAGCTCAGGTGATATACCCGTATTCTGGACCACCAGCTTAACGGCGCATCTTGCCATCACTCGGGCTGCACCAGAGTGGTGTATTATCAACAGTCCACAACACCTGCTGGTGACAGACAAAGCGGATCTCAGTCTTGTTATCAGCTGAGTTAAGCCTGAGGCCTCTGCTCTTTTCTGTCTGCTGATACTCTAACCTTCAACAATGATCCGTGTTAAGGTTCAATAAAAACCAAACATAAGAGCAACTCATGCTGTTAAATTGCGATTTAGGCGAAAGCTATGGCGCCTGGAAAATGGGCTTGGACGATCAGGTTATGCCTCATATTGATCTGGCCAACATAGCGTGTGGATTTCATGCAGGCGACCCCAGTGTTATGGCATCTACTTTGACACTAGCCAAAACGCATAAGGTCGGGATTGGCGCTCACCCCAGTTACCCTGATCTGCAAGGGTTTGGACGTCGCTCTATGACCCTCAGTGAAAATGAGCTTATCAATACCTTGCATTATCAAATAGCGGCATTAGAGGGAATGACACGCGTACACGAACTGAGGCTGCAGTATGTTAAACCACACGGCGCACTGTACAACGACATGATGCGCGACGAAGGTATACTTATCCAGGTACTCAAAGCAATGTCATTGTACCCTGCGCAGTTAAAGCTAATGATTCTGGCAACGGCCAAGCAAGATCATCACGCGCGTCTTGCGTCACAATTTGGTGTGGAGCTGCTGTTTGAAGCCTTTGCAGACAGGCTATACACCGATGAAGGGCTACTAAGCCCTCGCTCACAGCCCAGTGCAGTGCATAACGAAGCCCAACTTCTGGCACAGGTTAAACAACTGGTCACTCAAGGCACAGTTACCACTGCCAGCGGGCGCTTACTGCCGCTCAAAGCAGATACACTTTGCGTTCACGGTGACAACCCTGACAGCATTGCACAAATTGTCGCCATCAAAGCACTTCTTTTTCACACCTAAACAATAACTCATAAGGAAAATGTTGTGATAGAAACCCCAAGACTCTTACTCAGACCTTTAATCAATGAAGACTGGCCATTTTTCCTCTACCTGCACCAGCAGCCTGAGGTAATGCGATTTATTAAAGACCTGCCAGGGCAAGATTTTATTCGTAGCCAATTTAATCGTCGTCTGCCTCGCTGGCGAAAGCAACAAAACCACTGGCTAACATTGCTGATTGAAGACCGCCAATCAGGAGCACCAATTGGATTGCATGGTTTTCTATGCAACTGGGTGCCCTTCCAGCAGGCAGAGCTTGGGTTTATGCTTGATCCGGCACATCAAGGTAAAGGGTACGCCAAAGAGTCGACTAAAGCGGTGATTGACTTTGCTTTCAACGAGTGTGGTTACCACAAACTAACGGCAACCGTCACCGAAGGCAATGAGCCTTCTTTTAACTTACTGACCAAATTAGGCTTTGAGCTCGAAGGCACACTCAAAGACAACTACCTGCTCGGTGGAAAGTGGTGTCATGACCAGAAGTTTGGCTTGATCACACCAAACTAAACGCAAATGACGCAGCCGGAACAAGATACCGATTGCGTCGTTTTTGCCGAGTTACATTAAAATGGCCCTGTAGTATCTTGTGGCGTTTGCCACAGACTTGACCAGACAAAATTACCATGCACGTAGTAAATATGATCATCATGTATCACACCGCGGTCATCTCCCGACCAAACATAACCCTGAAGCTCTATGTCGGATTGCGGTTCAATGACACTGCTGCCTATATACTGTAGCTTTGGCGTTTCACCACTGTGCACTTCAAATGCGGCTAATTCGCTGCGTCGATACCAGGTCACACTGTTGTCACTCTCCTCCTGAGTAAGCCAGCTTTCTACAGGTAACGTCATTCTGAAGACATCTTCGCTGTGTTTTATGTAGCTAAATGCATGGTAGTCAAACTCAACAGGGCTATATCCGCCAGGAAATATTTTTTCCTGCAGCAAGGTTGGCGCGCCAATATCGCTGATATCAAAAAGGCTTACTTTTGCCCCTATCTGGTCATCATTCTGAGCAACAGGGTCGATAAACCAATCCTGCACATTCTGGCCGACCCCTATCAGCAGCGTGTCTGAAATCGGGTGCAGGTACGCTGAGTATCCAGGTATTTCCAATGCACCTGTTATTTTAGGATCATTTCGCTCGCTGAGATCGAGCACATACAGAGGATCAATCAGACGGAATGTCACGATATAGGCTTTATCACCAAAAAAGCGCACCGCATAGATATCTTCCTCCACCAAGCCACGGTCAGAGACTTTCCCGATTGGCGTAGGCCGGGTGTTGTTGGGCAACTGGCTGATCAGTGACAGATTATCGCCTTGCTTCTCCAGTATATACAGTTTGTGCACCATGCCGTTCATCTCAGTAAACCGTGACGTCACTACACGCAGCATATCATTGTGTTCGCTAAAACGAAGGTTGGTATTTCCATTGCCTAATCGACCGGCAACTCTACCTGATGCGCTGTAAGTCACGGCATCTTCTGCCAGACTAAATTGATGCATTACAGTCTGAGCCGGGTCATCGAAGGTCGCCTCCTGTGGATCGTAATAATAGCCGTAAAGGTAAAGGTTGTTCTGTGACATGTAGATCCCTTTCGTTCGGCTAGCAATACATGCGGATGTAAATGAGTCGGGATCGTTTAACGATACACGTGTTACAGAGGTAATTTGATGATACCCATTGAGCTCTGACGCTTCTTCTGGCACATAGCAAGTCGACGGGTCTACCAGTGCCCGTTTAGTACCAGCCTTGATATCAGTCACCTTAGGCAACAATTCAGAAATATCTGTCTGTATTATTTTTTGGTAGTTAATCAGGCTAAGGTCTTCTCCACCGTGTTCAAACCCGTTAAAACTAGCTGAAAATTCACTGACCAGATACAAAGAATCGCCGATGACGCGCGAGTCTACCAAATTGCCGTCAAAACGTAGCTGATGCGTGATGTTGCTCTGCGCAGGGTCTTTCACATCCACAAGCGCCAACGTAAAGTCCTGAGTTACTGGTTCTGGTGCCACTGTGACAGCAAAAATACCATCAATCTCAGGCGTTATCCCAAACATGCCTCTCTCATTACTAAGTACGACGGCGAGATTATCCTCCTTCAGGTAAAGGCGTTGTTTCGAATAGTAATCCCTACTGGCTATCAAACTGGAAAGTGGCGTAAGCTCCCCCGTTTCTCCGCGTTTCAGAATGCGTATAGACTGCTGGTGTTCCCCTTCTGCCGCCTGAAAATCCGTCGTGTTTGCAATATACAAGTAGTCACCGTCATACTTGATCCGGTCACTCTCATCTACTGCCGATTCCTGTACATTGGTGGTGGAAAAAGTGGGAGATACGTCAGAAGTCGGAGCCGAGATTGCTTCTGAGCCGTCTGATACGTCTGACGCCCCTTGAGACAGATAAACACCATTTTTAAGATAAGTAGTAAAATCCTCTGCACTGGCTTTTCGTAACTTTTTAGCACTGGCCTCGCCAGTAGATAAATCTGGCACTTTATCTGGTAGCGTTTGCTTACCACCATTACCCGGGTCCTGAACGGAAGAATTACTGTCGCCCCCTGAACCACATGCGCTGAGCAACGCTATCGAAAGCGCGGCTGCAGTGAGCTTTAATTGATTAGAATTTAACATTGGCTATCTCCTTGGGATTAAGTATGAGCATAACCATACCTGTTTGCCACAGAGTTGCTGTTACTCCAGCCATTCGAAATGTTATTTAATGTAACTCTTTCTGGTAATTAGTAATTTAGTTGGTAAAGTACCACTGTGTAAAATAGGGAGCGGTGAAAAAGTGAAACGTCTGCCAGGTATGATTGGCTCAGTGTTGTTCAGTAACCTAGCTTTTGCTAATTGCGACACACAGCCCGAAAACTGTATTGAGGTATCACAATGGCAAATTTCAGTGGCCGTGGGTGCGGGCATTGCGACAAACCCACTGAAAGATGGAGAGCACTCCCCACTGATCGTATTGCCTTATGTCAGCTACTATGCCGATCGCTTTTTCCTTGATAATACGGCAATTGGTTACACATTTATCGACCAGCAGTCGTTTGATATCAGTTGGATTGCGGAGCTTAACTCAGAGCAGGCTTTTTTTACCCGATCCCGGCCCGGTACACTGCTACGCTCAAACACACTTTCTCCCGACATAAGTGAACGCGTAGAGCTTCCTCAGACCAGGCTCCCCTCAGATAATGGAGGTACGAATACTGATAATGAAGGCAATATCAGTCAACCCCAAGAGGTCAACAGCTATGTTCAGGTCATTGACAGTGATCACACACCAGAACAGATAAAGCTCCCGTCTTTAACTTTTGAGGATCTAGCTAAACGTAAATGGGCCATAGACAGTGGTATTCTGGCGCATTGGTATGTCTCAGAACAACACAAGCTAACAATACGCCTACTACACGACATCAGAGGTATTTATAAGGGGTTTCATGGTTCCCTTGGGTACAGCTACAAACTGCCGTTTGGTCACCCTAAATATGCGCAATTACAGTTTAAACTGGGTATAGACTATAAAGACTCTAAGTTAGGTAGCTACTATTACGGCATCACTGACAGAGATACCGAGCTAACACATTTCCATTATAATGTAGGCAGTACCGTTAACCCCTATGTAGGTATCGCTTATAATCACAAACTAACTGAAAACTGGCAATTCAAATTCACGGCAAAGCATCAATGGCTTGGTTCAAGCATAGCTAACAGCCCCATCATAGAAGAAGGCTATACAACATCAGTCTTCATCGGAGGCTTATATGCGTTTTAGCCGCCTTCCTTACAGCCTGCCTGTTGGGATGTTTTTATGGTCTGCATGCTCCGTGCAGGCTAGCGCTGAGCCTCCCCCACTATTTGAAATTAAACCGCTGGTATGTATGGTTAAAACACAGGGGCAAACCTGCCAAATGACGATTAGAGTGAATTGGCATCATTCGGTCCCTGAGAACCTGTGTCTTTACCAGGCAAATAAGCAATTGCATTGCTGGGAAAGCAGCAATCAAGGCACAGCCAAGTTGGCAGTGAAACTTGCGCAAAATATGGAATTTAGCCTGAGAGATAAAAAACAGCATACCCTTGCCAAGAAGACCGTGAAAGTCAACGCTGTAGTTAGTACTAAGTACCGTAGAAAACTGAAAACAGATTGGAGTTTATTCTAATGACCAACGTCATTCTGGTAGAAGATGATGAAAGACTCGCTCAACTTACCGGGCAGTTTTTACAAAGTAATAATTACAATGTCACCCTGATCCATGATGGGGCTATGGCGCCAGAAAAAATCGTGCAGGAGCAGCCTGATGTAGTGATTCTCGACATTATGTTGCCTAATCTTGATGGCTTTGAGATATGTCGGAGGATCCGACCTGATTACCCGGGACCAGTCTTATTTCTAACCGCAAAAGACAGCGATTTCGATCACGTCCGAGGATTGGAAATTGGTGCGGATGACTATGTAATTAAACCCGTTGAACCCTATGTACTGCTGGCCCGGCTGAACGCTTTGTTGCGTCGTCAGGGCAAACAGACTGATAACACAGATACACTGACCTTAGGCCAGCTTCACATAGATAAAGCAGCCAGAAAAACCTATCTCAGTGAACAAGAAATCGAACTGACCAGTTATGAGTTTGATCTCCTGTGGGAGCTTGCTAGGAATGCGGGAGAGACCCTCAGTCGTGAACATATATATACTGAGGTTGTTGGCAGGCCTTACGATGGCTTAGATCGCAGTGTAGATGTACGGATTTCCAGATTGCGTAAAAAGCTCAATGACAACCTGGAACAACCCTACCGACTTATTACCGTTTGGGGCAAAGGCTACCTGTGTTCAAAATCTGCGTGGGATTAAAACACAGTGCTGCGATTGCTTGTTAGCTTATACATTGTGGTGTTTGCCAGCATCATTGCCATTAACCAGGGGAGTGAAGCTGTCTGGCGTAATTGGGTTGAACAAGCACCTGATGATTTACGTCACGCAACGGCGGTAGCCACGCACTACAAACACGCATTAACACAGTTAAGTGAAGAAGATTTAACGTCGTTTTTCAACAATGAGACACAGCTAACCGTCTTTCCATACGAAGACGTTGCCTGGTTGCCAGAGCAACTGGAGGCACTCAAAAACGGGGAAATCATCACGTCTTTTGATGATACTGGAAACGCCCTCCTTCTGTTCGTGGTCAATAGTACTTCGGTTGTGCAGCTTGGTCCTTTTGCACCAGCGCAATCTGCCACAACAAAGCAATATACAATCAAATTTCTCTCTTTCTCGCTCTTGGCACTGCTATTAGTGCTGTGGCTCCGGCCTCTTTGGGTAGATCTGGTGCAGCTAAAGCGCACATCCGAAAAACTTGCATCTGGCTCCCTTGATCTTACTCCAACGCGCTCGCGATTTTCTGCAATTTATACCCTGACCCAGCAAATCGAAAAAATGGCGTTGAAAACCGCCAGCCTGATGAGTAACCAAAAGCAGCTCGTAAATGCAGTCTCTCATGAGCTCAGAACGCCGCTCGCACGACTAAAATTTGCGCTTGCCATGCTTGCCCCCAAAGATCCTGAACAAGTCGCTGCCATGGAAGAGGATGTTATGGAAATGGAAGTGCTGATTGACGAGATGCTCAGTTATGCACGACTGGAGTTTGCCAATCAACAACTACATATGCAACGCTGCGATCTGGCACATTTGATCCAGGACCAAATTGACAAGCTTAGACGTACAACGGACAAACGCCTTGTCACCGATATCACATCCGATATTCCAGTAAAGTGCGATCCACATCAGTTATCCAGAGTGATACAAAACCTGCTGCAAAACGCCGATAAATATGGCCAAAGTAAAATCAAAGCCACCCTGACAACGCACCATAATATGGCTCGATTCATAGTGGAAGATGATGGTCCGGGTATTCCTGAATCACAACGTGAGCAAGTGTTTCAGCCATTTTCCAGACTGGACAAAAGCCGGAGTAAAGAGACTGGTGGATTTGGCTTGGGGCTGGCTATTGTCAGTAAAATCCTGTCCTGGCATGGCACCGTTTGTCATGTGGGGGAGTCTGATCTCGGAGGGGCCAAGTTTACGCTGGCGTTGCCATTGATTGCCGACTAGCCCACTGATATTAGAATTTAATCGACCCGCGCATCGCTTTTGTCTGGGCACGTTTGCTTTTACTGTCCAAACGCTTGCGCTGAGAACTGCGCGTTGGTTTAGTGGCCCTGCGCTTCTTTTCTACCTTTATGGCTGCGAGTATCAATGTCTTTAACCGCTCCAATGCATCTTCGCGATTCTGTTCCTGAGTGCGAAAAGTCTGTGCTTTAATGACAACCACACCCTCTTTGCTGATCCTGCTATCTTGCAAGGCCAGTAATCGCTCTTTATAGAAAGCGGGTAAGGTTGAACGTTTGATATCAAACCTCAAGTGAATCGCAGAGGAAACCTTGTTAACATTTTGCCCGCCAGCTCCCTGCGCCCGGATCGCTGACAGTTCAATTTCCCAAGCAGCCAGTTCAACATTATTTGATAGCTTTAACATAGTCACCACAATTCACGTCTATGACCACTATCATAACAATTTGCGGATAGGTGAGTCTATCTAAGCTCACCAAGGCGGGTAGTAATCGCAGGAGATACGCTGGCGGCACGAAAAGCGGGTGCCAAAGTTGCAGCCTGACCGAGCAACAACATACACGCGCCACCGATAGTCAGGAACTCTGCAGGCACAACGGCAAGCTCGAACCAATTACTGAATTGAACGTTCAGCAGCATAGCCGCAATACACCCCAGACCAATACCCAGCGCCGTCAGTAATGCATTCTCAAGCATAAAATACCCGACTATGTGCTCTTTTTGAGCTCCCAGAGCCCGTCGGATCCCTATTTGCCTGCGACGCCGGGTAACAGCAAAACGCGCCTGACCAAACACACCCAATGCCGTAACCAAAGACAAACCGACAACGACCCACAGCAATGTCATGCTGGCCGAATATTCAGCCTGATAACTGTGCTGCTTTACCTGATCAAACGTTTGTAATTCTTCAATTTTTCTTCCATGACGCAGCATAAGATAGTCAACAGTTTGCGCCATAGCCTCCGCCTGCTGGCCTTGTTCTGTGCGTACCAAGTAATAAACGTACTCACTAGTCTCTATTACCGGCGCAAGCACACTGTGTTCCACAACAACCCAAAAGCTCCAGGCAGCCTGTAAGGTTTTCACTACTCCCCGAACCTGTTGTGGTCGCTTGTTAATATAGATAGTCTGTCCTACTACCTGACGCCAGTCATCGGGATAAAGTGCCTGAGCGAGCGCTCGGGTGATGATGATCTCAGTTGCAACCCGAAACCCGTCTGTTTCTGCAACCAGCGGTGTCTGTGAAAAACCCTCTCCCGCAACCAGCTCTAACCCCATCGTATCGAGTAGGGAGTTATCACCTCCATAATAACCACTGAAGGTATCGTATTCACTATCGGCCTGAGTCGCGATTTCCAGAAGGCGCCCCCAGCCAGTCAGAGGCACACCCGATGTAACTGACGCAGAAGTGACGCCTGGCAGGTTTCTTATTGCTAGCAAATCTTGGTCAATATCCGCAGCTCTTGCTGTGGCTTCTGAGGTCAAATTAGTTAGCACGTAAAAGGTATGTTGTTCATCCAGTCCACTTGGACGCGATAATAAGCTGTGCTTGTGCAACGCCATGTAGGCGGCATTCACTAATATCATAAACGTCAACGCTATTTGCAGCACAAATAAAGAAGGTGCTGTGCGGCTGTAATTCAACGTTTTAAGGATCGGTAACAGGTCTCTCATGATTGCCCCTTTACACACTGTTAAGCTGACTGGCGGGCTCTATACGGCTGGCACGAATAACGGGTAATAAACCAAATAATACGCTGGCAGATATCGCAATTAAGGGGGTTAATACCACTATAAACAGATCCATTTGCATAACATCACTACTGAGGTGTTGATAAACCTGACTGCACACCTTAAGCCCCAGCTGCGCCAATATCAGCCCTAGTGCCCCTCCAAACGTGCCAAGTAACAGAGTTTCAATACAAAACTGATTGAATACCTGTCGTTTGCTGGCCCCGACTGCGCGTCGCAAGCTTACTTCAAGAGTCTTAGTGTGGAACTTAGCCATCATCAGGTTCGTACTATTAAGCAGGCAAAGTATCAAAAAGCATAGTGACAACCCCAATGCCATATGGTTATCCTGAGAAATGGCTTCACGCTGAGTCAGATACTCCATCGGGGTGCTCAACTTATTAATGATTTTGCGTTGAAATCGCCCTGACGCCCGCTGCTCCTGAACATAGGCATACAAAAACTCTTCATATTCGAGGCGCTCAGACGGCCCATTGAGCTCAACCCAGAAGTAAACCCAGACACACTCCGAAGACAAGAACGCTTCGAATGAGCTATCTTCCGGATCACGCCAACACTCAAAAGCTTGTAAATTCGACGACCATAGCTCATTGCGCACTTGCGTTTCAAAGGGAATGAACACATCTCTGGGCTTGCGAAAAGCACGCATCGCTTCACCATAAAACCTTGGCAAGATGGGCCAGTTGTCAAGGACAGCAACAATTCGGTACTCCAGCGCTCCCAGTCGTATAGATTGTCCAACTGAGTTTTGTCCATTAAATAGTCTCTGATTTACATCTGCACTGATAACGGCAACCAGCTCGCCTTGCCTGTCCGCCTCAACTGACCAGGGACTGCCAAACCGAATTGGTGCGTCAAATGCGCTGAAAAAGTCCCGACTGGTCGAACGTACCAAAGCTGTTTTTGCATCAGAGTCAGCCTGCTGTGGCAACTTAAGTTGATCTCTATAACCACTGATGGGCACATGGCGCCTCGCTTGGTCCGCACGCCACAAGTTTTGCATGTCCTGATAGGTAAGATAAGGAGGAACCCGTTCATCTTCTCCCTGACTGTAATAGGCTTTTTGAGGGTCCCAACTATTGAGCTGAACCAGATAAAGAGCGTCGGCTTTACCTGGTACGGGCTCTTTGTTCATCATATAGCTGATGGTGTAAGTTATCATAGTTGCGGCAATCCCGACCGCAATCGTGACCACGATTAAGGAACTTAATAGAGGAGTTTGTTTGAAGCTTATCCAGGCCAGTTTGAAATAGTATCTCATCAGCATGCTCCCTCCACATAATGTGACGCTTATTAATCGCGTAAGACTGGCGCGAGCACTGCTCTACTCGCGCGCTGTTTCATAAAAATTTTACTGAATGACCCTCACACGCTCAGCACTATTAAACATACGAGTGTCTGAGATAATGACGGTATCTCCAACCGTCAATCCGGACAGAACCTCCACCTGCCCCAGACTTTTTGAGCCAAGGCTGATAGATTTTTTAACAGCACTGCCATCATCAAGTACATAGGCATACTTACCGCTGTAAGCGTCGACAAACTGGCCACGAGGTAAATAAGTCACGTCAGACTTTTCTTCCAGTACAATACGACTAGTCAGACGTTGATTTTGCCTGAGGCCGGTAATGTCAGTTTCTTTGAAGCGTATCTTACCCTCGACCTGTCCGCGCACAATCTCAGGTGATATGGCAGTCAATTCGCCAGCATACGCCCGGCCATTTAGCGTAATTTGTGCCGGCATGCCCAGCGCTAAATCATCCGCATAGTTTTCCGGGATATTGACCTCAACCTGATAGTGAGATAAATCCACAACACTCAGCAATGGCTGGTTTTTCGCAACCGAATTCTTCTGATCAACACTCAGGTTGCCGACAATACCATTTACCGGAGAGCGAATTTCCAGCGATGCAACGCGCCGCTGTAACTCATCAACCAGTACTTGCTGAGCTTGCAATTCAATTGCACGCGTCTGGATCTCAAACTTCTGGCTTTCTTTTAATAAGGCAATTTCTTTGACTGCAAGACGGTGCTCTCGCTGCGCATTTTCCAGCTCATCTTTGGCTTTTTGATAGTCAATATCACTGACGACCTGGTTCTTCCTGCCCTCTTCATTACGGCGCATTTCTCGCTTTGCTGCATTCAACGCCACCATGGCTTTACCTAAATAGTTTTCTTGTGCCAAGTCTTGCTTCTTCGCCTGAATTTTTTCTCGCTCTAGCTGAGTGCCCAATCGAGTTAGTTCAGCTTGTTCTTGCGCCAACAAGCTCTTCAGTTCAGGGCTGTCTATCTGAGCCAGCGGTTGGTTAATTTCGACAGAATCTCCGGCAGTCACAAGATAAGTAACCGTCCCTTCTGCTGGACTATATAACGTGGGTCTGCGCGCTGCGATTACCCGCCCCTGTACTGAAATATCTCTGACAAATTCACCACGACGTACTTGTGCAACATGAATATTGTCCATTCTGACTGCACTCTCACCACTTGCCCATGCAAGCATCTGAGGAACAACAAAATATAATGAAATAATTACACCAGCGATGATCAGGAAATAGCGTTTATAATTGTGTTTTTTCTCTAATTGACTGTCCTGAGCACTGGTATCATCGATATACTGCATCTACTACGTCCTTGAAAATAAAAAGTGTTGATCAATACCGAGTCTGAAAATAGCAAAAGTCAAACTAAATGTCACCAACAATAAACATTTTATTAATATTTTACTTGTACAGAAAATTGTTTTGGGGACATTGTTTACCTTATATGGTTAATTTATACACCAGCTGTAGAGTAGTGAGGTCAGAGATGTCAAGTGAAGGGCTTGAGTCAAGGGGAAAGCGCGGCCTCCATGCCGCCGCAAGTGCTTGGGAATAACTGTAAATACTGCATAATCGTAATCTAACCTGGACGCCACCTCCTATTCTGCACAGTTAGGGTCAAATAATTTATCTACTTTGTTAAAAATTCTGTTCAGCCTCACGCGGCTCTGTTGAACTGACGTGCCAACAGCAGTTCACTGTCGCGTAAAGCACGTTTGATCACCTGCATCATGTTTTTGCCTTTGGCCCGGACAGAGACATTCGGTAACCCAGGCAAGAGCACTTCCACCTTACAGATTGTCAGCATACCGTGGCGCTGACAGGGTTGCTCATCCACATCTATCCGCACTTTGCGGATATGGGCCGCGTAACGCATAAATTTGTTAGTTGCTAGTCTGGAAAGCTGCGACTTTGTCGCCTCTGCAATGCGCTTACCCGTTGCTCTGAAATTCAGTTTCATAATGCTATCAACCTCTTGAACAAAGCCAGTCAACAAATTGGAGTTAAACTCATATTGTTGCGTCGTTGAGGTTAATCTACTAATGTATTTAAAAAGAAAAAAGCTGATAAATTCTTAGCAAAACGTCGAATATTACGAATGATTACGAACATAAATTATAACCACCTGTACTACTTTTGGCAGGTAAGCCGACACGGTAGTATCGCTGCGGCAAGTAAAATACTACACCTGACACCTCAGACCATCAGTGCTCAGATCACCAGTCTGGAGCAACGGCTTGGCAAACAGCTGTTTTTAAGAGAAGGACGAGGGCTAAGACTGACCGAATACGGGCAACTAACACAGCAGTATGCGGATGACATGTTCGCCATTGCCGAGGAGTGGCTGGAAACGACCAAAGGGGATCTTGCGTCGATTAACCGAACGTTGAAAGTGGGTATTTCAGATGCTCTGCCAAAGTCACTGGTATCAAAGTGGCTCGCGCCTTTGATTGACAATGAACGGATTTCAAATCTCCACTGTATTGACGGGCAACAAGCCGAGTTACTGGCGCAAATGGCCACACATAAGCTGGATCTGGTATTGGCAGACAAGCCTTTAGATGGTGATACCCCATTTAAACTCTTTTGTCATGAGATTGGGAAAAGTCAGATCGGCTTTTATGGCGCGAAACACTCTCAGGCCATAAGCAGCGATAACTTTCCAGCCGCGCTCGCTGAAACGCCGATTATTTTACCAGCGAAGAACAGCCCGGTGACCAGTGCAATTCAATACTGGCTTAACGAGCAAAAAATCGAGATTTCGGTTGCAGGACATGTAGATGACAGTGCATTAATGAAAGCGCTTGGCCAACAAGGATTTGGTGTATTCCCTGCACCTTTGTCTGTACGTGACGAAATTGAACGTCACTACGATGTGAGTTTTATCGGTGCAATCGCCAACGTTTACCAGAACTACTATGCCTTTACACCAGACAGGCTAATCAAGGACTCTATTTACTCTGAGTTTGTTCAGCATGCCAGAAGTATTGATGACAACAAGGAATTGACGTGAATAAACCAAAAATAGCCATTCAATATTGTGTCCTGTGTCAGTGGTTACTACGCAGCGGCTGGCTTGCCCAGGAGCTGCTGTCTACCTTCTCCGACGAGCTGGCTGAAGTTGCATTAGTCCCAGCCAGCAAGGGAGTCTTTAAAATCTATTATGATGACACCTTAATCTGGTGTCGCGAGCGAGATGGAGGCTTTCCCGAAGCAAAAATACTAAAACGCCGGGTACGAGATCAGCTAGATCCCGAGCGTTCAATGGGCCACATTGATACTTAGGTCATCATTACCCCAACGCATAGATGGGCTGTTTAATTCAGTTACCCGCAGGTTTAACGCCATGGAGAGGTTACGTTTTAATCCAGATATATATTAAAGCTTAAAGCGCTCAATTAACTGGGTTAGCCGAGCCGCAAAACCGCTCAATGACTCGCTGTCTTTGGCCATAAACCCCATTTCCTGCGAGTTACGAGAGGCTGTTTCCTGCACCTCTTTCATCAGGCCTGCGATACGCTCACAGTGCACGGCCTGATGATTTGCAGCATCCAAAACCTGCTCACTCAATACCGTAGCCTGCTCAATCGCGTCACTGACTTGTGACATATTACTTGCCAGAACTTCGCTTTGCTCTGCACACTCCTGTACATCTTGTTGCCCGCTTTGAATTAAAGTCGCGGTCGAATGGGTATCAGCTTGCAGTGCCGCAATCATTTTGTTGATCTCCTGAGTCGCATTTTGTGTGCGAATGGCCAACTGTCTCACTTCATCTGCCACCACCGCAAAGCCCCTTCCCTGCTCACCAGCTCTGGCGGCTTCAATTGCAGCATTGAGCGCCAATAAATTCGTTTGCTCGGCAATAGCGACAATGGTGTCCAGGATTTGACCAATACTTTCACTGTGGCTTCTAAGTCCGTCCATCGCACTGACCGATTCAGCCATCCTGCTATTCAGTGACATGATCTTCTGCTTGTTTTGCATGACGCTTTGTGTTGTTTCATGGTTCAACGACTGGGCGCGCTTAAGCCCGGCTACGCCATGATCTGACTGCTCTGACACATCAACAGCACTGCGGGCAATACTCGATGCAATACTGAGTGCATTGCCGGTACGCTCTACCTGAGCAGTCGCTCGACTGGTTAATGTCTGACTACGTTCCAAGGATGTGCCTGCGAGACTCTTTAATTCATGTACCTGAGTGTCTATCTCTTCAAGTAAACCACTCAGATTTTGTTTTACCTGATTAATATTGTCAGTCAGCGTGCCAAACTCATCATCCTGACGCTTAACTATTTGTCGTGAAAAATCGCCATTTGCAATATATCTGAGCATCTTGTTTACAGCAGCCAGCGGGGTCAACATAGCGCGGCTGGTGGAAAGTGCAATCCCGATTGCAAGCGCAGCAAATACTAATACTAATAATAAGGCCGCATTTTTAGCCTGCTCGATAATCAGATCGGACTCTTGCTGATAAACATCAAACTGGCTTTGTGCATGACTTTGAATGCTGTCTATCTGAGAAAACAACGCCTGAAATGCTTGCTCTGCTTGCTGATAGCTCTGCGTAGCCATTTTCTGTCCTTCATGACGACGAGCCAGTGCCTGATACAAAGTCCCCGGCGCTTTTAGCTGCTGAGCTATTTTCTCCCATGCAGGTTCAAACTGCTGCAACAAAGGCTCTACAGGCAACCCGGCAGACTGACGTTTTAGATAGGTAAAATTATCACTGATGTTATCTACTATAAAGCCAACATCCTCACGGTGATTGGCAAGGCCACCAGGTCCAACCTGTGCAAGCGATTGCACATTATTCTCCAGTGTAAATAACAGATCGTCTATCCTGATCCCAGTTCCCGCCACTTCATCTCTCAAACGGCTGTTGGATGTTTCTATCAGTTCAATATCCAACATTGCCGAGCCAGCTGCGTTTCTTTGTTTAAAGAAATCTGTCACGCCTTGCTGGATATACGTTGTTGCCTGAAACTGACTCAGTCGAGCTTCAAAGAGGGTACCTGACAAATGCAGCAACTCTGAGCGGATCAGGTTTACTTCTCGCAAGGGTTGTGTCAGCCGCTGATTCTCTTCAGCGCGCGCCTCTAAATCAGCCAGTAACAATTGCGCTCGCTCCTCCGCCTGACTAAACGCCAGCTTTACTTGCCTGACACTACTTTCATCGTCTGCACTGTATGTTTTTGAAACCAGGTTTCGAATTCTTAGCTGTTGTTGCAGAAACTGTTCTGCGGAATGTAAGATAGGCTGGGCGGTGTCGGTTACCTTGTGATTGGCATGCTGGATTTCCAACAGTGCCCAGTATGCAAGTCCACAGGCTGTGACCAGCAACATGCCGATCCCCCCAAAGCCCAGAGTAATTTTGTGTTTAATGGAAAGCCGCAACGGCAACATGGCTATACCTTCCTATGCTGCCGTCTCAGTAAATCCTCGACGACGGCGCTAAATAATCAAGTTGTTTAATAAAATATATAACACAAACATAGGAAAAATATTGTATTTAGAAACAAAATAACTGATTTTCGTTGCAAAACCACACCACTTCGCGTTACCTGACTACTTATTGGCATCTTTGCGTATTTGCTCAAGCAAATCTTCATCTCCAATCATGCGTTGCATCAGACTGTATACCTGACTGTCGATATCATTATTGTAGAGCTTTAATATGTCGTTGGCCAGTTGCCGCTTCAAACCCGGATACTGCTCATCATTAGCCTGATAGTATTGCGCCATCAGACCTTCCGCAGCCGTAGCGCGCATGTAATCGTTACTTTCCTTTTCGACAATATCAAGCAAAGAGCGCGCGATGCGTCCATCTACGACCGGTGTTTGAGCTACCACGTCCAATGCCTGAACGCGCAATTTATCGTCGTACTGACCACGACTGATTTTGATAACTGCATCTACAGTATCATAGCTCATAGTGTCCATTTGCGTACGATTTAACACATACATATTCATCTGTAGCTGCCCCATAGCTGACAGACGATCTATCACTGGTAAACTCTCGTCCAGTACCTTTTGTTGCAACTGTTTAGACAATTTATCTGCGTACTCAGGATCAGTCTTTAGGCGCATTTCATAATCATCAGGCAGATCTTCGTAAAAACCATAGACGGGGTTGCTTTCACGATGTTCTGCCCTCTCTCGCTGTTCTTTCTCTTCCAGAATAGCCAATACTGATTCTTCGAGAGATTGAGCAGCCCCAGGCGCTGAAAAGGCACGATTTTCCAGCTCTAACACACGCTCCTGCAAATAGCGTACTTGTTCTTTTAACTGCTGAATGTGCTGCTGGCTTTGCCCAGATTCTTCCGTTCGATCAACTGTAAACTGCTCACTTTGCGACGCAGGGTGCTCCCGGTCTCCTGATAAAGTCAGGTGTTCAAGATCTTGATCTGGCGGTTGAGTAAAGTGGCTATAGAGCGCAATGCACAGCGCACTGATTGAAAAAGTAAGCGACAGTGTGGTTTTTAATTGTGACATATATTTCCTCTCAAGCCTGGCAATCTACACAAAAAGCATTGCTTTTGCATCGAGAATACTGTTAAAAGTTGTACCTCTAAAAAACAGACCGGCAAATTAACAAGGATTCAGGATGGTAGCCCGCTGGAACACGATCAACATAAGTGTCTTCATCATCGCATTGGCAATGTTCGACCTGCTTTTAACCCTGCTCGGCGTTTGGTCTGTGGAAGGAGAGACACGCGTCTGGGTTTTGAGTTTCGAAGCGCTGACTCTGCTCTTACTACTGTCCAACTGCCTAATAATAAGACAATCAATCTATCGACATCAATACGCAGACCGTTGTCGACTTTTTGCGAATATGGCTTTTCTTTCCATTTTATTTTGTCTGGCCGGCGACCTGGTTAATTTCAACCTGACGCAAAGTTACTTTGAACACGGCACAGTAGTAAAACACGATTATCTGGCAGATTCTGTGTGGTTTTTTATGCCGGGATATATGTTCTTATTTTTGGCTTGCTGGTATTTGTTGAACTACTCAGGTGTTCAGGTGATTTACTTCATACTTGCCGCGCTGTTCACTGCACTACTGGCGTTGTGCAGTTACCTGTCTATGCACCTGCCTGACAGTGGCTGGTATGTTACGCTCCTAACCGGTGGCTACGCCGTGTTTATTGCTCAGGCTGCCCTGCTGGGTTTTTGCCTGCTAACCCGTTCCAACCTGCCAAAAGTGCCCAGATACTGCCTGGCGCTTGGCATGATACTCGCCACGGTGGCCGACGCACTCATCGGACAATTTTGGATTTTTGGCAATGAGGGGCAAGGTTATTATCCACAGATCAGAGCAATTAATTGGGTATTTTATATCACTTCACAGGCCATCGTTATCCATTTACCCCTTGTTGCACTTACTCAGGCTCATAGCTCAAGCCGTACCTGTGCAGCTGATGCAGGTTTTGCAAAGTAATAGCCCTGAATGTAGTCACATTTTTGCTCCAAAAGAAAGGCCAGCTGCAGCTCTGTTTCGACCCCTTCTGCGACCACTTTCAAGCGCATATTGTGAGCCAGGCTAATAATGGCCCGCACCACCATCTCGCACTTTTCATCTTCTCCCAGCTTGCGAACAAACTCGCGGTCTATTTTAAGTGTGTCAATCGGCAGATGTACCAGATAACTGAACGATGAATAACCTGTGCCAAAGTCATCTATCGCTACGGCAATCCCCAAACGTTGAAAGGCATTAAGAATTTCAATTGCCTGTTGGGGGTTTTGTATCATCATCCCTTCCGTTACCTCTACTTCGATGGCATCAGCCGGCAATTGATACTTTTGCAGCAAATAAAACACCATTTCGGGCAACTCCTCTCTCTGCAGTTGCTCCATCGACAAATTAACCGCAATGCAGGGCGGATTGAGCATGTCGGATCGCCATTTTTTTGCCTGCAAGCAGGCCTGTTCAACAACCCACTCACCTACTTTGTTGATCAGTCCCATTTCCTCCAGTTTGGGAATAAAAACATCCGGACCCACCCTGTTACCGTCGGCAGGAAACCAGCGTAGCAGAGCTTCTACCTTGTTGACTTTGTTATTTGCAATGTCCCACTGCGGCTGATAGTGCAACTCAAACTCCTGATGCTCGATGGCCGCCCGTAGCTTTTGTTCCAGCTCAAGAGATTCCAAAGCTTGCAAATGCAGTTCTTCGGTGAAAAACTGAAAGTTCTGCCCTCCCTGCTTTTTGGCCCGATACATTGCCAGTTCAACTGCTCTTAATACACTGACGCTGTCTTCACCTGCACCAGGGAAACGCGCTATGCCAATGCTCGGGCCAATGTAAATTTCGTTACCCCGAATATGGTAAGCACCCGATAAATGACTAAGCAAATGCTCAGCAAGTACAGCCTCGTTTCTGACATGCTGTTCAATAAAATTCTCCAGCAGAATCACAAATTCATCGCCGCCTATCCGAGCAACAATATCACCATCACTGACCGTTTTTACAATCCGGTGGCCCACTTCCTGAAGTAAAATATCACCCACCTCGTGACCAAACTGGTCGTTGATCTGTTTAAAATGGTCTAAATCAAGATGGAGAAGTGAAAATTCCCGACCATGCCTGAGACTACGTTTAATCGCCTGCTGCAAGTGCTTTTCGAAAGTACTGCGATTGACCAGACCTGTCAGAGTATCAAACTGAGATAAACGACTCAGCTGCTCTTCAATACTGCGCTTTTGGCTAATATCCTGAAATGCGATAACCACACCAAACAAAGTATTGTTTTCATAGATGGGCGTGGCAATAAACTCAGCTGGAAACATGCGTTTTTCGTTATCCTTGAATAACCCGTATGAATCCCGATAGGTATACCCCTTGGTACAGTGCTCAAATATTTTGCAATTTTCCCAGTTTGCAATCCCGGCAAGCGATGTAGATAAACAGATGAACTCCGCAATATCAGCACCCACTAACATATTTTCATTTAAGCCCAGTATTTTTTCGGTCGCCGGATTGGTATAAGTGATACGACCCTGTGTATCGACTCCTAAGATCCCCTCACCAATTGACTTCAATAGGAGGCGGTTCTTGTTTTCAAGCTCCTGAATATCATGAAAAGATTGTAAAAGCTTCGTTCTTTGCTGTTCCAGTTCAAGAAAAACCTGCACTTTGCTGTATAAGGTGTGGGCATTGATGGGTTTAAACAAATAATCGACCGCCCCCACCTCATACCCCTTAAACTCCAGTGCTTCGGTATGATCTGCGGCAGTGATAAAGATAATTGGCGTATGCTTGGTCTCATCATTCATGCGCAGCAAAGCGGCCGTTTCAAAGCCATCAATGCCTGGCATCATCACATCCAGCAGAATCACCGCATACTTGTGCCGTAATACCAGCGACAATACCTCATGACCCGACTCGGCAGAATGAAAATTGGCACGCATATCTGCAAGGATTTTTTTCACCACTCGATGGTTTTCGGGCCTGTCATCAACAATTAAAATCGTTGGTTTGGTGCAATCGTCTTTATGCACCTGATTTCGCTTCAGTGCTTCCATAAATCATCCTGGTTTGTTTCTTTCCAGCTTCTTTAAGCTTAGAATAAAAATCGCATCTTCCAGCCCGAACCTTAGATATTGTCCTAAGTCTTTAGTCCTAGTTAGGGGCCCGGTACTTTACGATAAAGCGTTGCGGCATTGTCCAGTAACTGCCACCGAGCATTTGCATCCAGATAATCGAGATTTTCAAGGCGCCCTAGCCCTAAAAAACCACTGTGATACAAGCTTTGATCAAACAAATCGATAACCCGCTTTTTTAGAGTATTATCAAAATAAATCATCACATTACGGCAGAGTATCAACTGCATTTCTCCGAACACCCCATCGCAGACCAAATTATGATTGGCAAACACGATATTTCGAGCCAGCTCCATTCGAATCTTGCTGCTGTGATACTGAGTCGAAAAGTACTCATAAAATGGGGTATCGTGTGATATGGCCAGCTGACTATAGTTTTGCTCTCCCTGCTGCATGATTTCTTCAGTAAAAATACCTACTTTGGCTTTTTCCAAGATACGGTCATTAAAGTCGGTCGCATAGATTTTTGCCCTGTCATATAGGCCATGTGCCTTTAGCAATATGGCAAGAGAATATACCTCCTCACCCGTGGCACAGCCGGCATGCCAAATTTTAAAGTAAGGGAAAGTCTCTAATACGGGGAGTACATGTTGCTCCAAAGACTGAAAAAAGACAGGATCTCGGAAAAACTCCGTCACACTGACCGACAGCTCCTGAATCAGCTTGTGCATGTACCCTTTTTCATATAACACTTTGGGGATTAAGTGAGAAAAATAGGGCACGTCGTCCATGAGCATACAGTTTTGCAGCCGCCGGATCAGCGTACTGCGAGCATACTGCGAAAAATCGTAGCCACTGCGTTGGTATAGTACATCCAGCAGAATGTCGACTTCTAACAGTTGCTCTGGGGTTAGCCTTCTCTCAGGATCTTTGCCCTGCGTGAGGTTAATGGAGTCTGTCACTTGCATTTTGCGTTTCGTATAGCCAGATTTTCATCATAGAAATCAATACATTGATATCAACCGGCTTAGCAAGGTAATCACTGGCTCCGGCCTCAAGACATTTCTGTTTGTCCTCACTCATCGCCTTGGCGGTTAATGCGATAATGGGGAGGTTCTGGGAAATATCTGCACGAATGTGCCGCATGGCTTCAAAGCCATCCATTACGGGCATCATAATATCCATCAGGACCAGGTCAAATTGTTCACTTTGCTGTAGCTTTTCCAGAGCCAGTTGACCATTGTCTGCCATGGTCACGGTCAGGCCTTGCTCTTTCAACAGCTTGGATAAGGCATAGGTGTTTCGCAGATCATCATCGACCAGAAGTACATGAAAACCTGATAAATCAACGGGCTGGCTGATTATCTCATTTTGCTTTGAGGCTATCACACTGGGTGGTAGCTGCTGCTCTACTGAGTGTAAAAAGAGCTCGACTTCATCTTGCAAGCGCACCGGCGCGTGATCCGTTTTCAGTACAATTTTATCCGTAAAGCGCAACAATTGATGGTACTCATCCCGACTTAAGTCTTGTGCGGTATAGACTATAATTGGCGGCAGTGTCAGGCCCGATTCGGCATCCATTCTTTCAAGCAATTCAAAACCCGACATATCCGGTAGGTTCAAATCAACAATACAGCAGTCTATCTGATGTTGTTTCAGCACCTGCATGGCAGTGCCGCCATCATTGGCAACATGTAGCTCTAGTCCTTTTTGCTGTAAAACCTGCTTAATCACTTTACAGGCATCGGTATCATCTTCTACTAAGAGCAAATGCTTAATGTGTTTTTGCAACAAGACCTCGAACTTTGCAAAAACTTGTTCCATTTGCTCTAACGACACGGGCTTGGTTAAAAAGTCGATGGCACCTTTTTGCAGCGCTTTTGGATCCTTGTTTTTGCCCGAGACAATATGTACCGGGATTTGGCGTGTTTTAGGCTGCGACTTTAAGGTGTCCAATAACATCATGCCATCCATATCCGGCAGTCCGATATCCAATATCACCGCGCTGGGCAGCGCTTGCTGTATCATGTTCAGTGCCTGCTCAGCTTGCGAACACACTAGCGGGTCAAACTGATGTTTGCGGGCAATATCAGATAAAATACTGGCAAATTGACTGTCATCTTCCACAATCAAAATTGTACTATTATGTCCTTGATCTGAAACTGGTTTGGCACCTGTGGTGACGATTACATCTGCATCTAAAGGTTGCTGCTCAGCCAGCAGGGCATCATCATGCGCTTTAACAAAGTCGTTTTGCTGAGCAACCTGGTTTATTGACAAATCAGGTTTAGACTGAGGCTCATTCTGCTCTTCATGATCGGGGTGTTTGTGGCGCGGAATATACAAAGAAAAGGTACTGCCCTTATTCACCTCGCTGACCAATTGGATCTCTCCGCCCAGTAACAGGCTAAACTCTCTCGAAATGGTCAATCCCAAACCAGTGCCTCCAAAAGCCCGACTGGTTGACCCATCCGCTTGCTGGAAAGCTTCAAAAATCGCTTTTTGCATGCCTTGCTCGATTCCAATGCCCGTATCCCTCACTAAAAAGCTCAGACAGTTATCCGGAGTCAATGTTGAATTATTAAACTGAACGTCGCCGGCAACGGGCTCTATACACAGCTCCACATAACCTTGTTCCGTAAACTTGAAAGCATTGGACAGCAGGTTGCGAAGTACCTGTTCCAGTCTCAGCTCGTCTGTCTCTATGTCCTTCGGCGCCAACGCAGAAATCGTGATTTTAAACTCAAGATTTTTTTCTTTTGCAACCGGGTCAAACTGTCTTTTTAGTCGGGCGACAAAACTGTGCAAATCAACTCGGTCCGAAATCAATTTAAGTTTACCCGCCTCAACTTTTGACAGATCCAGGATCTCATTAATTAAGGTCAGCAAAGACTGGCCACCGTTATAAATCACCTCAATGTCCTCAAGCTGATCTTCGGTTAAATTGCCCTCAGAGTTCCGGGCTAAAGACTGTGACAGTAAGAGTAAGCTATTGAGCGGCGTTCTTAATTCGTGAGACATGTTGGCCAGAAACTCAGATTTGTATTTGCTCGATACGGCCAATTGCTCCGCACGATGTTGCAACTCAATTCGGGCATTTTCAATTTCAATTTTTTGCTTTTGCAAGATGTCTGTACGCTCTGTAAGCTCGGTATTGGTTTGGGTAAGCTGGCTTCTTTGCTCCCTGAGCTCTTCTTCCGAGCGCTTGAGCTCCTGTGTTTGCTGCTCCAGCTCCTCATTGGCGGCTTTAAGGTCTTGCTGCTGAGATTCAAGCTCTTCCGCTTGTTGTTGCGACTCTTCCAGCAGCTCTTGCAATCGCCCCCGAGATTGAGCGGATGTAAGCGCCTGAGCCTGTTTATCTGCGCTTTGCTCGAGCCACTCTATATCTATAGCTTTGAAAGGTTTAGTGTTCCCGAGTAAAAGTACCCCCAAAACGGCGCCATTTTGTAATCTGTCGACCAAGGGGACCGCGACAATGAATTTAGCCGCAGAGTGACCGAGCCCGGATTCAATCTCAAGCGGTATATGATCAGCGGGTAAATCAGAAAAGCACATCACCTTGCCTTCTAACACCGCCTGACCAGCTAAACCTTCACCAGCCATAAACTCGTTGCTCGCAGAATTGCGATGTTTATATGCAAAACTACTGACAAGCTTAAAACCGCCCCCTTCTTTTGCGTACAATACGCCGACCTCAGCCCCGGTATGTTTGGTGCAAAAATCCACTGAAGCCTGATAAATATCTGTAACGGTCCGAGCGCCAGTCAACAAGTCAGAGAACTCAGATAACCCCGCTTTTAACCAACTCTGCGACTCTAGTTCCAGTTTGCTCTCTCTTAATTTCTTGGTCATCGAGTCAAGCGCTTTGCCCAGCTGGTCTTGCTCTCCTTTGGGCACAAAGTCTGCCTGGTAGTCGCCGTTTTCTATTAACTTCACATGTTGTGTGATTGCTCTGAGTGTTTCTGTCATACGTGACAAAGATTTTGACAACCGAACAATCTCAATGCTGCCTTGGAGCTGAACATTGGTGCTAAAGTCACCATCAGCGACTTGCTCTGCAACTTCAATAGACTGGCTGACTGATTGCCCTATTTGCTTATTGATTAGGTATGCGATGAAAGTTGTAATCAATGCTGCCAGCACGAGCGCAATGACAGAGAACAAAGACAACTCAGCTAAACTGTGTTGGTTAGACATGAGGCTGTTGTCGGCAAGTCGTTGCTGGGCTATCTCTATTTCTATCAGCTGATTTTTGAGTGCGCGCGTTAACGGACCTAACTGCTCTTGCCAGATACTTTCAGCCTGATCCCAATTAGTGCTCCGCCTGAACTCGAACATGTCTCTTACCAACCCCCAGTATTCGACACGTAGGCGTGTAATTTTCTGAAATTGCATTATTTGTTGTTCATCCAGCAATGCCTGTTGCTGCTGAACGCTTAACCAGGCATCTTCATGCCACGAGTGATATTCCTCAAAGTCTCTGAAATAAGACTCCTGATTACTGAGTAAAAATGCTTTTGCAGCGCTCATTGCACTCGCGAAGCTGGCCCTAAAGTCGGCCAGATGTTTAAGAAGCTGCTTGCGCTGCTCTCCTCCAGCGAGTTCTTCTTCTCGCTCTATCAACAAGGTTACCGCATTTTGGATCCGCTCAGCTCTGGGCATTGCCTGATTAAACAGAATTTGTAGCCCAGGAAAGTTCTCTTCGGTTTGGGCAACAGCTTCTATTTTCTGCTGCACTAACCTGGCTTCGCCCAATTTTGCTTCCAGCCTTACAACCTGATCACGATTCAACGCAGATAAAGATAGCCGCTTTATCTTGAAAAGAGATTCGTCGATGTTTTGCCAGGCCTCGCGCCTTCCTTGCAGGTGCTGCTGACCACCACCTGCCATCCAGGATTTCAGCTCGAGTTTAGAGTCCTCAAAATTCGATCTCAGCGCCTGCATATGCTTAACACTGGCCAATTCATTGCCACTAAAGTGAGTGCTGCTGCGCTCCAGCTCAGCAAGCTGAAAAAGTGCCGCAATAACAATTGCAGCGGGGATCAAAAAGGCGAGTACAAACCCCGCACTAATGCGCGTACTTAACGTATTTAACTCCATTATTCCTTATCTCTGTAAAGCGCCAGTCCATTTATTCTGGAAGTGTTCACTCAGAGTATAGTCATGCAGCCAAAAGTTGGGGCAATTTTCTGCCTAAAGTTCACCCGATTGATGAGAGAGAAAATTCTAATTTGAGCCACTCAAATAAAGCCACCATTTCTGGCCGGAACCATTGGCATTTGGGGGCTACCAGATGGTAAGAAAATGCCAACTTGATTGGTTCAACCGGGAGTTGCTCTAACTCTCGACGATTCAGGGCATGATGTACAATGTGGTGCCAACCCAGGGCCATACCCTGGCCATGTTTGGCCGCCCCTATCGCCAGACCCACATGGCTGAAGGTGTTAACACGCGGCACCCGAGCGTCTGATGGGTTAAAGCGATTCAGCCATGCTTCCCAACCAAGATTTGCTGGCGCATCCTCGACCCCACCACGATAAGCCAGTAAGGGCACTTGCCCAATCCAGTCTCTGACCGAAGACAAATGAGGATATTGCTGGCGAAGCGTTGGTGAAATCACGGGATAGGTATACTCATCGGCCAGCCAGCGACTGTCCAAATTAGCAAACGCTCCCCGACCAAAGTGCAGATGACCATGAACCCGATTGCTGGCGAAATCGGCCAGCTGGTCCATTGCTATCAGCTCCAGTTGAATGGCAGGCAGCGCTGTGTATAAGCGACTGAGCCTGGGCAACAGCCAGTGTTCCAGTAATGAAGGGATCACCGCAAGAACGAGAGTCTGCCTGTCAGTTTGCGCCTTAAGCCTGGCCTGGCGGATCCCTGCGTTGATTTGTGCCAATCCGTGATTGACATCCGCCTTTAGTAACTTGCCTGCTGGTGTCAATATTACGCCTTTGGATTTTCTGTAAAACAACTGCACATTGAGCTGCTGCTCCAGTTGTTTCATTTGGTGGCTAATCGCGCTGGGGGTTTTGTGCAGGATCTGACCGGCTTTGGTGAAACTCAGCTCAGCTGCGACCACGGCAAAGCTTTGTAGTGCAGTCAGCGAAATATTTGCCTCAATCATGATGTGAATATACTTAACAACAGGTTGAGTTATTATCGCTTTTACTCATAGCAATTCAACTCCATACTGATGTCAGTCATCACAATCTGGAGCAATAAAATGTCCCAATATCATGCAACTATTCGTTGGCAGCTCAACCACAATGAGCGTTTTACTGAACAACAATACAGCCGCGCACACCACTGGCAATTGGGTGGCGGAGCGAAGCTCGCAGCTTCTGCATCACCACACATCGTGCCACAGCCATATTCAGTGCCTGAATACGCGGATCCGGAAGAAGCGTTTGTTGCCTCCTTGTCTAGTTGTCATATGCTATTTTTCCTTCACCTGGCTGCAAAATCAGGCTTTGTGGTGGAAAGTTACGAAGATAGGGCTGTTGGCACCCTCAGTGAAGACAGCACGGGTAAAATGGCCATGACCCAGGTCATTCTGCGCCCCGAAGTAACCCTGGCCACACATAATACTCAAGACCAGGCTAGCCTGAACACGTTACATCATCAGGCTCATGAGCTGTGCTTTATAGCCAACTCTGTTAAAACCGAGGTACTGGTTCAACCGGTGTAACCGGAAAAATGGATCGTCAGCGTAAATTGCTGCTCCGAATGCGAATTAGACTGTTCCCGCCAGCCAAAACATGCACATACGCGGGCAATAATTTGGGTACCTAACCCCTGACCATGATGTGCTTGTTGTTGACCCACTCGATTGGAAAAGGTCATGCCACGATTATCCAGTGTTACAACGAGTGTGCCTTCACCATGTTGCAGTGCGTTTTTGCCCAGCTGCGTCAGGAGTAAGGTCAACAGACGCAGCTGAACTGGCTGACTGACTGGCTCTGTTGGCAAATTCAGCTCTATGCACAGGCCTTGTTGCTGCCAAGTCTGTTGCCAGCTTATCAGAGCCCCACTCAGTTCAGTTACTGTCAGACGTGCCTGATCGGCTCGGCACAGCAACAAAATAGCCTCACTCAGCAAAACCAGATCCTGACCTGCTTGTTCAAGCTGAGTTAATAAAGGTAAAGTATCCAGAGGCAGCTCATCCAGTTGTTCAAATCGTGCCAGCGTATTTTGGATCTGTGCCAGCGGCGTATTAAGCTCGTGACTTAAAAAAGCGGAATACAGTCGCTCCTGTTGCCGGGCATAGTCTTGTGCATAAGCATCAGTGGCGGCAAGAATAGACTGAGAAGCAAACTCCTCAAACTGGGTTAGGTTGCTATCCGGTGACTTCAAAGACGCAATGAATTGTTCAGACTCGCGCACAATACGTTGATGAGTAGGCCACCATATCAGGGCGGCAAGCACAAACAGCGCCAGCGTCAGGGCAATAAACACCACCAGCAGGCTGGGCGAATCCTGCCCGGCAATGCGATGCACAATGTACAGCGGTTCGGACGGCATCTCTGCATAGCGCAGAATATACACATAGTCTTCACCCAGTGTCAGTAACTGTGTGAATTCCCGGGTCTGTTCGTCAGGCCCCAACCCATGACGCTCAAAAGTACGCTGATAGTCTGTGGGCAGATCTTGCCAGAGACCCATCAACTTGCCGCTATCCTCATAAGGTAATTTTAGCTGGCCCGACAGCGCGACCTCCAAATCCTGATAAAGATAATATTCTGACGTACCATCCCAGGCATAGTGATAAACCTGGCTGGCTACCCAAATCCAGATCATAGAAAATATGCAAAACAGCAATAACAATCGCCTGGCCAGATACCACCTGAGCGTTTTTTGCTTCATGACGCGGTTTCTCTCAACGCTACACCGTGACCCTTAAGCGTATGTATCACTGACACTTCATCACCTCGGCTCAGGTTATGCCTCAGCCTGGTTAACAGAGACTTATACATGTTATTGTTCACCTCCCTGTCCGGCCAGATATGGCGTAAGATCTGGACTTTGCTGACAGGAGCAGGGGCTTGCTCAGCCAGTAAAGCGAGTAATTGCCATTGCTGAGGCGATAGCACTATGGTGCGATTTCCTCGTCGGGCAATTTTTGCCGAAAAGTCGATATGCAGATCACCCAGCTCAAACACCTGGTTTTGTTTGCTTACTTTACCCGCTAACAGCTTGATTCGTATTGCCAATTCCGGCAGCGCAAAGGGTTTGGTTAAGTAGTCGAGTGCACCGGCATCAAATGCAGCCAGCTTATCATCCAGTGCCGTTGCGGCAGTGCAGAATAATACCGGAGCGTCAAACCCCGCAAGTGTTTGTTGCAACAAACTCAATGCATTACCATCAGGCAATGCCATGTCCAGAACAATCGCATCGTATTTGTCAAAAGCGGCATTTTTGGCCGC
This sequence comes from Pseudoalteromonas rubra, assembly GCF_005887115.1. Classification (GTDB taxonomy): domain Bacteria; phylum Pseudomonadota; class Gammaproteobacteria; order Enterobacterales; family Alteromonadaceae; genus Pseudoalteromonas; species Pseudoalteromonas rubra_F. Next base: position 65,407 of record NZ_PNCJ01000015.1, read on the forward strand.
AATCTCTTTTGCGCTGGCAAGCGTTGCGGCATAATCCACCTCAATCCCTTCTGCGTTAAGGAAGTCGATGGTTTGCACAGCCAGAACCGAGTCGTCTTCAACCAATAAGATCAGCATTTAACCTCTATACTGTTACCTTGTGGTTACCATGCTATTGATAGTGTATCGGCATCAACGAGGAGTCAACAATGCGAGCAACAAAGATGATCACCAGCAGCGTTCTGATAGCCGGTTTAGCCCTCAGTGGCTGTAACTCAGACAATCAAACAACGAGCCCAACTACACAGCCGACAAGCAGCCAGAATGTTGCGCAGACCAGTGATATTAATAGCGCCACTATGGTCTTTACCAATGGACGAATATACACAGTGAATACTGAGCAACCATGGGCACAGGCCGTGGTACTGCAAGACAACAAAATTGTCCTGGTTGGCAGCAATGAACAAGCTCAGCAGTATATAGGCGAAACCACACAGCACTTTGACTTGCAGGGCAAGATGATGCTGCCCGGATTCCATGACGTACATATGCACCCGCTTGAGTCAGCCTCGGAGGCGACCCAGTTTACGGTGCCTGCCGCAGCAACCGCCGGAGAATATATAGACGAAGTAGCTTACGCAGCCAGCCAACATCCCACGGCTGCCTGGCTGATCGGCTATGGCCATGAGATATCAACGCTGCTGGAGATGTCTGATTCTCCGTTGGCAGTACTCGATGAAGCCGTGCCTGACCGCCCGGTGATCATTATGGAACAAACTTCTCATTCTATGTGGGTAAACAGTAAAGCACTGGCGCTTGCTGGCCTGTCTGCCAGAAGCATTGACCCTATTGGTGGGGTGCTTGGGCGCGATGAGCAAGGGGCGCTCAACGGTATTTTGTACGACAATGCGGGCAACCAGGTCATGGAGCTGGCCATGCAGTCACTTCCGGAAGCTACACAGAGTGACTATCTTGGACTGATTGAGTATACCATGCCTGAGCTTAACAAGGCTGGCATCACCTCCATCAGTGACGCGCGCACCTACTGGCAGCGTGGTCATCTGGAGACCTGGCAGCGCGTTGCGAAGGAAGACAAATTGACACTGCGCGTCTCGTTGGGGTTATGGGCTTACCCACAAATGAACGACAGTACCCAATTAGCCAAACTTAAATCTTTGTATCAGAATAACCCGGCTGAGCTGTTACAGGTTAACCAGGTCAAGTTCTATATGGACGGTATTTTAGTCAATACCACAGCAGCAATGCATGAACCCTATCTGGAAAACTGGCTGGAACTGGATGGCAACCGGGGGCTGAATTACTTTACTCAGGCTCGACTTGAAAAGTATATCAAAGCACTGGAGCCTACTGGCTTTGACTTTAATATCCACGGTATTGGTGACCGTGGCATTCATGAAGCACTGAATGCCATTGAAAAGGCTTCAAATGGGCAAGCCCGTCATAGAATTACCCATCTGGAGGTCATTGACCCTGCTGATTTACCGCGCTTCGACAAGCTAGGAGTGATTGCCGATGCGCAAGTTGCCGGAGACTTTACAGATCCGAGTCACTGGCCCGAAACTATACCGTTAATTGGTTCTGAACGAGCGCAGGATTTGGTGCCCATTCGAAGTCTGGTAGACAACAAAGCCACGCTCACCTTATCAAGCGACTGGAATGTCAGCCCGTTTAATCCGTTCATCGGATTAAGCAATGCGGTTTCTCGTCAGCCGCAGGCCATTACGCTGGCACAGGCGATAGAAGCCTACACGCTTAACAGCGCCTATGCTATGCGCCAGGAGCAACGTGTCGGTAGCATCGAAGCCGGTAAACTGGCAGATCTGGTGGTCATTGACCGAGATTTATTTGAAGCCAATGCCACGCAGATCCGCAATGCACAGGTAGTCATGACACTACTTGATGGCGAGATTGTTTATCAGCGTTAAGTGATTAAGGGGCTACGATCAGCCCCTTTTTTAATTTCCCAGGTGATTAACTGTTGATTCAACAGGCGCGGGTAAAGGCAATGACCGGCCTGCTCGCGATCCATCCGGCAGGGCCGCACGCACGGCATTTACGGCATCAAAGTCCAGTTTCGGATGATAGTTTACCCAGCGGCCATTAATCAGTGCCTCCAGTTTAAACCCGGGTAATTCACTAAACAGGTTAAGTGTACCGTCATCACGCCGGCTTGCAGCCACGGTAGGAATACGGAAAAAGCGCCCCTGACGTGTCAGCTTGGGGAGTTCCCGATAGCCTAACAAGGCTACAAAACGTTGCCAATCCTGCTCACGCAATTGCCGATTTTTGGCCTTAAAGTAGCCACTTTTTTCATCAAAAACCCGACCACTCTGATAAGGCACTGCCCAGGCAGGCTTATGCCAGGCACGTTCGGCCAGTGCCAGCAGGCGCGGGTACAGCATGTATTCGGCCTGTAAATCGTCCCGGATCATCTCACTCCACAAGTGTCCTTGCATGCCAATATAACCGGCACCTTGTACAAGACCTGATTCTTTGTCATCTGCGCTGTAAGTATGAAAGAGCACATCACGCCAGAACTCGGCATGAATTGGCAAGTTATCAGGCATGAATTCAAACACTTTGCGAGTATCCAGTGCTCGACTTGCCCAGTGATTACCACGCTCATGCGGGTGAGACTGATAAGGGAAATCAAAATAGGTGACATCCGGCAGCGACAGAACCACATCCCAACCCAGGTTAGCCTGCTGATGGGCAACCTTGTGGCCTTGTTCACTCAGCGTGCTCCAGACATTGCTTTGCACATGCTTTGGCATCTTCAGCGGGTCCACATCACTCAGGCCATCACTCCAGCCCGCTACTGTTATCCCTTTTTCGGCCACCATTGCAGCGACTTTCTCTATGAAATAGCCGTTCATTGAAGTAATGGCTTGTTGCTTGTTCAGGGCCTGACACGCTGGAGAGTCCAGCCAGGCACCGGCAGTTTCGTCGGCGCCGATATGGTAGGTTTTCAATGGTACTCCTGCCATTTCATGCATGCGCTTAAGCTCTGTCAGTACCTTGTCAACAAATCGATAAGTGGCTGGCAAGCACACATTTAGAGTGTTGTCATGGTAATGCTGGATAGAAGAGTACGTCGTCGTGTCGGCTTCTTCCACCAGCCGATATTTATTGGCCGCTTCGGATTTACCTTTAGCCATCAAGGCTCGATAGCGTGCTTCCATGGCGACAATGGCAGCCCGGGAATGGCCAGGCATATCCAAAGAGGGAATAACCTCTATGTGGTGCGCTTGTGCAAAACGTAAAATATCGCTGTAATCCTGCTGAGAGTAATGCCCATTGCGCGGCGCCCCCGTGCCAGTGCCAGCACCCAATTGCGGCAACAGACAACGCGTTTCGCTGAGATCAAGACACCGTAACCCGCCTACTTTTGTCAACTCGGGCAGGCCTGCAATAGCCAGCCGCCAGCCCTCGTCATCGGCCAGATGCAAGTGCAGCTTATTCAGTTTATACGCGCCCATCTGCGCGATAGTATCCAGTATAAATTGCTTGGATCGGAAATTGCGGGCACTGTCGATATGCAGCCCCCGAAACGAATACCGGGGCGAATCTTCGATAGATACACTGGGGATACTCAACGTTTTCAGGTCCATTAGCCCAATTAACGTTTGCACGCCGTAGAAGGCTCCAGCAGCACTGGACGCCTTAATGTCTATGGCGTGGGTAGAACTGTTCAGGTGGTAACCCTCTTGTTCAATTGACAATGAGGGCTCGACAGTGACTCTTACTGGCAACCCCTTTTTAGTCTGCTTAACGCCAAGCTGAGCAAGTCGTTTAGCGGCCATTTCAAGTTGTGCCAGATTAACACCCGCCAACTCAAAGTGAACACCTTTGTCTAGCATAATCCGTCCCTGAGAGACCACTTTCAGCTGTCTTGGCATGGGGATGACGCCATGTGGTGCATGGGTGAACTCAGGCACCGATTGGTGCTGCGCAAGATAGGCAGCACCCATCCAGGGAGTCTGATCTTTATCACTCACACGTAATTGATTATATGAGTCGAACGGCGCAAGATAAGGCTGTTGTTCCAGCAGAGTATATTCATCACGAACCGACCGAGTACTGGCAATCACCCTGGGTGTCAAATGTTGCGATTGGTCTGCCAAAATATAGTTGGGCATAAACTCAGATCGGGTGATCTGTGAGTTTTTCGTATAAAAACGTACAATATGCTCATCATCCGATGAAAATCCACGAAACGCATCTGTGGGTGTCAGTCGATGTAAGTCACCATTTAAGTGCTCAATCTTAAACAATGCTGACTCAATCTGGTATATGGGCATCAGCTGACTGAAATAAATAGCCCAATCAGATCCCGAGTATTGCACCGGTGAGCGCAATCTTAGCTCAGACAAATAACACTGTTTGGCGGGTTCAGGACAGTGTTTTGGCATGGCATCAATCAGGTGGTAGCGGATCTGGAGTGTATCCGCGATTTCATTCAACTGTCCTTGCGTCATTGCCAGAGCCGCTGGGGCACTCAACAGCGCCATCAACAGACAAGCTAACTTCTTCATATTCCCTCCTAAAGTTGTTGCTGAAACAACTTAAATGCACCACGCAGCGCTGCGTGCTCTAATTTACCGACTGCAATTTCTAGCCGTTTAAACAACGCCGGATGCGTTTGTCTGGCCAAGCTCTGCCACATCGCTCTTTCAAATAAGTCAAACGACTGGCTAACTGAGCCACCCAGTACAATCTTATCCGGATCAAAGGCCAACAAAGTCTGCGCTATGGCATAGCCCAGGTGGCTTCCAAATTCATCAAACAGAGATTGTGCATAGCGATCCCCTTGGTGTGCCAGTAAAGCCTGCTCAGCGCCATTCGTCCCCCGCTTCAAGAAAAACTGGCCGCTGGTATAATGCTCTAATATCCCGTCTTGATACGGAAAGCTGCCAAACTCACCCGCGGCACAATGTCTGCCGCTGTAAAGACGACCATCGAAAACAAGCCCAGCTCCGAGCCCGGTTCCAAGGCACACTCCTAGCAGGTTAGGCACAGGTGTATGCAAACCAGTGCCCGACAGATAATGATGGCCATAACAATATTCACCCATAGTAAAACAGTTAACATCATTGTTAACAACTACAGGGAGAGAAAAATATGCATTTAATTGTGCTGCAAGAGGCACATCTTGCCAGGCCGGTATATTGACAGTCTCCAGCACAGTGCCACTGCTAAGATCAACCATGCCGGGAACACCAATTGCTATGCCACAACATTGCCCGGTTAGCTGCTCAGCAACGATCCCTGTTATAAAATCATTAACTTGTGACTTCGTTGCGGTAGCAGGCACACTATAACGACGAGCATCATAAACCCCCTGCTCATCGACCCGGGCAACCTGTGCTTTGGTTCCTCCCAGGTCAACACTGACGATTGTACTCATTGGCTTGTTACTTCCTGTTGCTCAGTTGAAAGGGCTTTCTTTGTCCAGAATGTTTTAATAGTGTGGTTTTTCACAATAGGTTTCGCCCACCAGGCAATCCAGGCAATGTATCCAAGTGGCACTAACAGGACAAAGCATGCCAGCTGTAAAGAGCCACTCAACTGAGTCAAAATACCAATCAAGGGAGAAGCCAGCGCACCTCCCACAATCCCCGTGCAAAGCACGCCCGAAACAGTACCATGACCACTTGGCACAGAGTTTAATGCCAATGAGAACAACACTGACCACATCACAGACAAAAAGAAGCCGGACAACGGAAATGCGAGCAAAGCGGACTGCGCAGTGCCTAACAAAGCCACAACCAGGCTCATCGTGGCGCCCAGGCAGAACAACATAAGCACTAATTTTGCATCAAGTAGTTTCAGTAGCAGTAAACCCAGCACGCACCCCAGCGTCAACATCATCCAGAAGTGGCTGATCACCTGCGCGCTCTGATCTGGCTCTATCTGATGATAGGTTTGCAAAAACACCGAAATAGAGTTGGCGATGCCCTGCTCCAATGCCACATACGCCACAATGGCAAAAAAGAACCGTACTACAACAGGGTCACGAAAATACACCATACAAGCCGTCACACTCAGCCTTTCCTCGTCACTGCGTTCAACCGCTTGTAACCTGACCAGACTAATCCAGATCAACATCACCACACTTAACAGGGCAAACAACCAGTACATGCTGAGCCAGGGCATGGCCGTGGGGATCAAGCTGAAGTCAGCAGGAGACGCCTGTATGTGAGTGGCGAGTGTGACATATACCCAAGGCGACAAACTCGCCGCGGCACCAAACAGTAGCTGGGCCAGTACTGAGAACACGGCAAAATGCGCGCTGCCACCGCTGCGCCGGAGCAAGGGATTAATGGCAACCTGCAACATTGCCATCGCAGTCCCAATCAGAAATAGCGCCAACATAGCAACCAAGAATACCGGTGCTACAGCAAACAACAGCGCCCCGGAACCTGCCAGCACAAATGCTCCAAGCATAACGCGCTTTTCACCGAAGCGCTGAACCAGTAACCCAGCAGGAATGGACATCACCCCGTAGGCAATGAAAAAAGCAAAGGGAAATAAACCAGCCAAAGTCAGACCAATATTGAAGCTACTTATCAGCTGGGGAAATATTGGACCGAGAATATTGGTGAAAAAGGACACCATAAAGAAGGTCACCAATACCAGAGCAACCACGACGTAATTGGGTTTCATGTGTCTTACCTTATTATGAACAGAGAGATAAAAAGGCGGTGACTAGTTTGGAATCAGTTTGTGGGCAGACAAACTCAATGATCCAAGGGGATCCTGTTAAGGATAGCCACCGCCTTAACCCGTTGGTAAGACTAGTGTGCCGCCATTGCCAGCGCTATAGCGGCACAATTCAAACAATTGCTAATACTTTTCTAGTGCGGTTGATGGCCTTCGATTATGCTAAAAACTGGATAACTATCAGTAAGCTTAGCTTCATCACCAGACAAACCGTTAGGACTCGTTAGATTGAAAAGAAAGACTAAAATATTATTCAACTTGCGGTATGAATAAGTTAATAAATTCTATCAGCAAATTTATTTGAGGTGAGTGAAGCGCAGTATTGCCGCTAATCTCTCGTCAATACTGTTCAAGACTTGCTATTTTTTCATTGGACAACGAAAGAGTACGGTAAGTTTCTGAGTTTAAAAATATGTTGAGTGAGAAAAAATCACAGCTGTATCTCCATTGAAACGCGTTCATAGCGCGGTTAATTTATACAGCCAGAAAAGAAAAGGCCTGAACTACCTACTTCAGGCCCTAGGGAGAATTACCAGCGACCGCGTACACCCAGTGTCAGACGACGCTCGTAGACGTTTTGTGAAATACGGTTATTCTTCCACTGTGCATAGTTGGATTCGTATTCCTCTGTCAGGTTACTGCCCGACATATAAACCGTCAGATAATCAGTCACATCATAGCTGGCCGAAACATCAATATAGGTAGTTGGCTCAGTCCAGATGGCAGTATCGCCCATACCGCCTGTGGTGGTGACCTGAGCCAAGCGCTTAGAGCGATGGTTTGCGGCTAAACGGAACTGGAAGCCGTCTTTTTCATACCACAGTACCGCATTAGATGATTCTTTAGAGTTATCTTCTAGTGGCAATGCCTCGCCGTAGAAATCCACCCGGCCACTTTCACTGTCAGAGTAGGTGTAGTTGAATGCCGCACCGAACCCGCTCCAAAACCCTGGCAGGAAGTCAAATGCTTGCTGATACGTGAATTCAGCACCATTCATCGTACCCCCCTGGCCATTTACCTGACCGGTTACACTCACTTCACGACGTACCACACCATCCGCATCGGCCAATGGCATTGTCCAGGTGCTGGTTTCAATGAAGGATTTCAGCTGAATGTTGAATACACCAACGCTCACCAAAGCACTTGGAGAGAAGTACCACTCCAATGCCACATCGGTGTTGGTTGCACGCCAGGGTTCAAGCTCCGGGTTACCCTGCATGGTCGCGTTCGTCGCAATCAGCAGATCTGGCGAGATACCTTCACGCGCAGCCAGATCATCACCAGCACGCGAGCGACTAACCTGTAATCCACCTGCAATTGCGCTTAGATCGAGGCGTGTCATGGTTTTGCCCCAGGCAGAGCGGAAGATCACATCATCACTCAGGTTCACCGCCAGGTTTAATGACGGCAGGAAGTCGCTGAACGACTTGCTGGTATTAATATCACCAGCATCTGCAGCCACAGAGCCCGGACAGTTTACACAAATTGAGTCACCAATCACGTTTTGCAGTATGTCCAGATCCGTTTTAATGTACTGGAAGCCCACGTTCGCGGTATAAAGATCACTGGAGAAATCAGCACGCCAGTAGAGTGTTTGTGTCTCTTCTTCAACTTCATAAGTACTGCCGGGTACGCCGCCTTTCTTGTTACCCGGATAAAGTTGATTCTGGAAAGCAAACGGGTCATCCAGCTGGCGCGGATCAATGAAGAAATAGCTGCCACCATTGACCGGACCAAAGTCAGAGACCTGCTGGATCCAGCTATCAGGCAGTTTATCGAACGTATAAGGAGTGTCATAACCCATAGTAAGATCACCATCAGATGCACTTGGCACACCACCGCTACCATCAGTATCAAATGCCGCCAAGCCCTGATCTTTCCACATAACATCTACGCTGCCTTCACCAACCGGGTTACTGAATGGAGCCAGTAACACATACTGCTCACGTGTGACATCACGATTACCCAAGCGAGCACCAAAACTCATTTTAGTCAATGAGCCCAAATCATCGAACAAGTACTCACCATCCAGGCGAACAATATCCAGGCTAGCATCTTCATTGAAGTTGTTTTCGGAGTAAGTCGATACCACAGAGTAGCGATTCATATTAGAGCCAAATACTTCGCCCTGTAGTTCACTGGGTGGAACCAGTACCGGATGATCACCCTGATAATTCAGTATGACTGGTACAGTGCCCGGACCGTACCCCCCCGGGTTTACGGCAATCGGGCCGTTACCTTCATTACGACGCAGATTATGCGCCAAACCACTGGTCATATAGCCCTGTGCAACGTTTTCAGTGTGCATGCGCTCTGCGTCCGCGGTAATAACACGCATCTTACCCGAAAAGTTCCCATCGCCTTTGTAAGTCAGTTCGAAATTGTAATTGGTAGATTCACGCTCGTTGGTATGACTTTCTGAATGCGCAACTACGCGCGGTGCATGCAGGGTAATGTCCTGAGCCGTATACAAATTGTATCCGCCATCTGTTTTGCCTCTATTGATAGCATCATGCTGCTCTTGCCAATCCCAGTGACCACCCCAGGCATTATCGGCCATCAAACCACGCTGACGGTCTGCATCATCCATTTTGGTATAAAAAACGTCTGCGCTCAGTTCAAAGTTGTTACTGAGCTGCGCCTGGAAACTCAAACTGCCACCGGTGCGCTCACGCTCAGTAAACCTGTTAACCATCCCGTAACTCACATAAGTGAATTCTGCATCATCGGTATCCCCGTCACCATTGATATCACCTGCAGGACAATACCAACAACCGCCGTCCTCTTGCGGCGCATAACCCCAGCCGTGGTTGGTCGAACCAAAACGGTAGTTCGCCAGATTCACTTCGTCTCTGGTCAGGGTCGCCAGCACCGCAAAACGATCTGCGTTATAGCCCGCTGCAATCATCGCTTTAGGGTCAGTTTCTTTTGAATAAGAGCCCCGAGATGCTTCAATCAATGCCGCACCGCTAAACCCTTGCTCCAAATCAAATGGCTTGCGGGTCTTGAGATCAACCGTACCAGAAATCCCCCCTGCGAGTGTATCTGCTGTAGGCGATTTCATTACATCCATTGCACCGACAAGGCTGGATGGAATATCCGTAAAGTCAGGCTGAACTGTGGTCAGTGAGCCTGCACTTAGAAATTGCTCGCCATTAAGTAACGTTGTAACCTGTGGCATACCGCGGACATTAATTGTCGAACCTTCACCAGCACTACGGCGGATCTGAATACCCGGTACCCGTTGTAGTGAATCTGCAATGGTGACGTCGGGAAGCTTACCAATGTCTTCCGCTGTGATAGAGTCGACTACTCCATCGGCAAAGCGTTTTGTGTTCAGGCTTTTTTCTGTCGAAGCGCGGATCCCCCGTACTTCAATGACTTCGACAGACTCCTCTTGCTCAGCCTGGGCCGGCATGACAAAAGCGGTGCTCGAAATCACTGCGGCGGTTACCGCAAATGAAATGCGAGACAATCTGAATGCTGCATTACAATGTTTCATCTCTTTCCTCTTATTCTATATTCTTAAGATGTACGTCTGACGAAATAATCACCAGGCACTTTCCCTATTTGAACAGGCTTGCAACTTATAAGTTTGCATTTTCAAACTCATATCGGTACAAACCTATCAAATAACAGCGCTGTCATTTTACTCTGTAGTACTTAGTGACGAACTAGGTACATGCATTATGCATTCTTTTCTTAACCATTGTTAAAAAAATGTACCCTTTTAAATATAATGCATAGAATAGTATTGCAAGATAAGTGAAATGCATCACCATTTAGAGACCAAGGCTTGAATATAACTAGATAGAGCAAACAATGACGTAAAAATACGTCTGTATAGCCATTAGCCGATTTTTGTATAGGAGCAATGCCATGAAAGCGATGTGTGAAAAAGTCATCCCGTCTCATAATTGTTCATGGCGATACTGTCTGTATCAGCTAGAAGAAATCCCTTTTAACTGGCACTATCACCCTGAATATGAAATTTGCCTGACGTTAAATAGCCAGGGAATGTGCCACATTGGCGATCACATTGCATCATATGGAGATTACGACCTGGTGTTAATGGGCCCGGAACTACCACACACCTGGCAGTCCCGTGACAATACAGATGGCAGCAAACATATTGTGCATGTTGCGCAAATTCCGGCTCCCTGGTTACAGCAACAGCTGCAACAAAATCCTGAACTTCAGGGGTTACACACCTTGCTGGACCACGCCAAATGTGGTTTAAGTTTTGACACAGACACAGCAAAAAAAAGTGAAAAGCTGTTTCGGAAAATGCAAAATGCCACTCCACTGGAGCGCTATATTTTACTCTTTCAACTTCTTAATCTGATGGCGGGCAGTGAATATCACACCCTTTCAACTATGGAATTCAGCTTTGCCAAACAGCTGGACCCCGCCAAAGATAAGTTTGACCATGTGATCAATTATATCTACGACAATTACACCGAACCTCTAAGTGCTGAGCTGCTGGCCAGACAAGCTCATATGAGCACTAACCACTTTCACCGCTTCTTTAAAAAGCGTACGGAATGTACGGTTACTGAGTTTATTAACCAGCTAAGAATTGCCAAGGCCTGTAAATTGCTGCTTAAAACCAAAGCCCCTATCACGGTTATCAGTGATCAGTGCGGGTTTAATAATTTGTCTAATTTTAACCGTCGCTTTTTGGCAATCAAGCAATGCACACCCAGCCAGTTTCGTGCCAGAGTGCAGCAAAAAGCGCTGATCTAAAAACGGTTCAGGCTAAGGTAAGTTTGTGTTTATATGATGAGCGCGAGCTAATAAAAATAACAAGGATATACCTATGCCACTTCTCTCGTCTATTTCACTTTCCCCTCTGGTAATGGCGAGTGTCATTACTACCAAGGCAACACTGCCGGCTTGTCAGGATGGGCAGCCCTGTACAATGGCAGTTTATAGCGAGCACAGCCAACAATGGCAATTTGTTAACAAAACGCGTGCAACTCAGGCCTATACACCCTTTTCTACCTACAAGATCCCCAATACCCTGATCTTGTTGGACACGGATACCATCAAGCCCGGCCAAGGCTACCAGATAGACCATGCCAGGTATCCAGCCAAGTCATGGTGGTTTGATGCCTGGCGCAAAGAGTCGATCACACCTGAAGACGCATTTAAATACTCAGCATTACCCTTATACCAAACCTGGACAAACTTGCTTAGCAAACCGCTGATGCAAAGGTACTTGAATGACTTTAATTATGGTAACCGTGATATCAGTGGTCCACACGATAAGTTCTGGCTGAACAGCAGTATAAAACTCAGTGCTGTCGAACAAGTCGAGTTTTTACGTCGATTGCAGTCGCATGCTTTCAAACTAAAACCCACTACCTATGAAGCATTTAATAAGATTTTCCTGCAAGAGCAAACCGAAGACACAAAACTTTTTGCCAAAACGGGGACCGGCCCTGTCGCAAAGGGCAAATACCTGGGTTGGTATGTTGGCATGGTTGAAAACGCTCAGGGGCGTCATTACTTTGCTTTCAATATGGATGCTAGAACTTTTAAAGAAATGGCAGCAACGCGAGTCGAAATTGCTAAAGCGACACTGCACGAGATGAAGATATTGTGAGCCCGCCGTGGCGTGTGATACTTGCACACACCACGGCATCTCGACATCGGGACAATTAGGCCACTTTACGTAGTAATCCCTGGGTATTTTGCCGCATTGTGTGTGCCACCATAAAATACCCTATCAGTGCCACGAAAGATGCGCCGGACAGCGGCCCTAAAAGCCAAACGTATGGATGCAGACGACCCTCAACATCAAACAATTGCTGCTGAATGACCAATAGCGTGATATCACTCACCAGTGCTGCCACAAAGCCTGCAAGTGCCCCCAATAGTAAAAACTCATAGAGCGTCGCAAGTTTAATCAGTCTTCCTCTGGCCCCCAGGGTACGAAGAATAACCACCTCCTGCATACGCTCCGCAAGACTGGCTTGTACCTGAGAGATAAGGACCAGCGCACCGCTGATCAATACAATAGATAACACAAACCCAATTGCCAGCGATACCTGAGCTATCATCGACTGCACCTGAGCGATGTTATTTTTGATATCAATCATACTCACGGTGGGGTACTGCAATAACATCCGGCTGATCGGACGTACATGGTTTTCTTCCAGTTTAGCCGCAGTGAAGTAAGTCACCGGTAGTCGTTCAGCCATTGCCGAGTTAAAGATCATCACGAAGTTTGGCTTAAGTGTTCCCCAATCAACGCTTCGAATGCTGGTTACTTTCGCTTCGAATGTCTGGGTGTTCACCAGGAAAGTTAGCGTGTCTCCTAACTCGATGCCGACCCGCTCTGCCGTCCCTTCAAATACTGACACCTGCAATTCATCGGTTTGCTCAAACCACTGGCCTTCCAGTATCTCGTTACCATCTGGCAGCGTGTCCGTCCAGGTCAGGTTGAGCTCACGACCAACACCGCTTCGCGCATCGTCTTGCTCCTGTTCTCCTTCTTGCTTGGATACCCGACGTGCGAATGCCTCTCCATTTAAAGCATTCACCCGACCCCGAAAGACCGGATAAAACGCTTCATGGTGGATATTCTGCTCAGCAAAGAACTGCTTAAACTGGTCAACATCGCGCTCACCAATATTGATCATAAAAGCATTGGGTGCATCCTCGGGGACCTGCATCTGCCAGTCAGAGATCATGTCGTTTTTCAGCACAAACAGGAACAACATCAGTTTGATAGCCAGAGCAAAACTAATCAATTGCACAGCATTCGCGTTAGCACGCTTTTGCAAGGTCGCGATGGCCAGAGACCAGCTGTTTCCGGGACTCAGGCCAAGTTTGCGACCCGCACTGAAAAACAATCGAGACAAACCAAACAACACGGCCATCAGAGTCGCGGTGCCAGCAAACAACAGCAGAGTGGTTTTAATATCACCACTGAATAGCCACATCAACATGAATATGGTGCCGACCGACACAGCCATATGTATACGGCTTACGGCCAGTTTGTCACCCAGACTTCTTCTGAGTACTCGCAAAGGAGGAATGTCGAACAGGTCCAACAGCGGTTTAAGCGAAAACATGAGTGCACACACCACCCCGATGGCAATCGACAAAAGCCACGGACGAGGTCCGGCAGGCGGTAACTCGTTAGCAACAAAGCGTGTCAGATAGTCAACGGCAACCTCCTGTAAACCATAGCCAATTGCCAATCCAATGAACAGAGAGCTTAACGTTACCAGCGACAAGTGCATCAAAAATATCCGTTTTATCGTGTCACGGCTGCCTCCTAAGGTTTTCATCATAGCAACCGGATCATACTGGCGTTCACAGTAGCGTTTGGCAGATACAGCCATTGCAACCGCAGCCAGCATAATGCCGAATAAACCCGCCAGCAGTAAAAACCGTTCAGAGCGTTCCAGGTTTTCACCCAAAGGTGATTGCCGGTCTTTGATGCCCTGCCAGTTCTGGTTTTCTCTTAATTGAGGTTTAAGCCAGGCATAGTAATCTTTCAGGATCTGCTCATCGCCAGCAAACAACAAACGATAAAAAACATCACTACCGGGCTGCACGGCTTGCGTGGTTGGTATATCAGCAATATTCAGCAACACTCGTTTATTACCAGCCAAAGAGAAAAAGGCAGAATCTGGCTCCTGTACCAGCACTTTAGAGACAGTAAACATGCCCGCACCAATTTCTACCTTATCGCCCACCTTAAGGCCAAGCGTATAAAACAAACCTTCACTGAGCCAGGCTTCTCCTTTAGCGGGCGCCGCAGCAATGTCGTATTGTTCCCCTTCCAATGTATCTCTGAGTGTGATCTTACCGCGCAGCGGGTGGCTATTGCTCACTGCTTTAATCGACCCAAGCACCAACTCATCATCTACGAAGAGCATGGAGTCAAAAAATATATTTTGTGCCGTTTCGAGCCCAAAGTCTTGCGCGACTTTGAGGTAGCGCTCGTCTAACTCATGATTACTGGCCAAGCGACGATCTGCGGCAATGAAGTCGGCAGATTTCTGTTCAATATTGAGCCGGATCCGCTCTGTGACTGAGCTTAAGCTGAAGACGGTCAGTACCGCCAAAGCAATGGCGGCAAAAATGATGGTCAGTTCACCACGGCGCAACTCACGAAAAAATAATCTCAGCGCCAGTTTAGCCCACATGTGCTGCTACCCCCTCGCCATCACGGATCTTTGCCAGCTGACCAGCCTCGATATGAATGATACGGTCACACTGTTTTGCCAGATCTTCATCGTGTGTTACCAGGATTAAGGTTGTGCCATGCTGCTTGTTTAAATCAAACAACAGACTTTCGATTAACTGACCATTTTTTGAGTCCAAATTTGCAGATGGCTCATCGGCAAAAAGAATTTTGGGTGTTCCGATAAAGGCACGCGCGATTGCGACACGCTGTTGCTCCCCCCCCGACAATTGCGAAGGATAGTGGCCAACCCGATGTGCCAGCCCTACTTTTTCCAACAGAGCCTGAGCCTGCTCTCGGGCATTTTTTTCGCCTGCCAGTTCAGCAGGTAGCATCACGTTTTCCAGTGCTGTCAGGCTTTGCACCAGCATAAATGACTGAAATACAAAGCCGACCTTTTCGGCCCTCAAACGTGCGCGCTGCTCTTCATTAAGTTGGTGAAGTGCTTCACCATCGAGGTAGACTTCTCCTTTGCTGGCAATGTCCAAACCAGCCAGCAGGCTGAGTAGCGTTGATTTGCCCGAGCCAGATGTGCCGACCACTGCCACTGACTCCCCTGACTTGACAGAAAAATTGATATCGCTAAGGATAGTGAGGTCACCTTCAAAGGTACTGACGGTTTTACCCAACTCCTTAACCTGAATAATATTTAACTGAGAAAGCACTGACATGATGCGATTTTTCCTACAACTGGTGGTATTGATCTTCGGCACACTTTTCATATCAAAAGCGAACGCCAACGATACCAAAATTATGATCATTGGTGATAGCTTAAGCGCCGGTTATGGTCTCAAACAAGCACCGTCCTGGGTTAATTTGTTACAAAATAAATACGAGACGGAGCAAAAAGCGATCACTCTGGTCAATACCAGTGTCTCAGGACAAACCACAGATAATGCGCTACTGACAATCGATAAACAACTTGAAAGCCATCAGCCCAGCCACGTACTCATCGAGCTGGGTGCAAACGATGGTCTGCGCGGGTTTCCACCTAAACTGATCCGCAAACATTTACGCAAGCTGGTAGAGAAAAGCCAGGCTAACGGTGCCAAAGTCGCTTTAATGCAGATCCAGATCCCGCCTAATTATGGTCAGCGCTACAGCACCCTGTTTGCCGATAGCTACCCTTTGGTAGCAGAACAAACTGGCGCCTATTTAATGGATTACTTTATGCTGCCCATTGCAGCAGATCGCAGCCTGATGCAAAACGATAATCTGCACCCCAATGAAAAAGCTCAACCTCTCATTCGAGATTTCATGTATGAGCGCATCACAAAATGGCTTGAAACCGCTGCAAAATAGCCACCCAATAAACCCGCAAAAATGATTAACTTGATCTACGCATTGCTGCAAAAGTAGATCAAGTTCCCCTTCCGCCACTGTCTTTAACAGAATTATCCAATCAACAAGATTACAAAAATAAGAAATTTTTATTCTATTGTTCGCAACCCACAAATAGCGACTTCTTGCGCTGTAGAAACAAAAACAATGACATGGGAAGACACTTTCCACCAAATTATTGCAGACTTAAAAATAAACCCAAAAGAAACACAAACTGAACATAAAATAAACATTTGCAACAATTTATTTAATTCATATACTATCCAACACTGGCATTAGAGTTTTCCAACTAATCAAGGTCATATAAGGCCACATATTGACACTCATTAAGGACAAACTGCATGAAACATTTGGGGTACTTATTTGGTTTAGGTGTTGCTGCGCTGCCCATTTCCAGCGCACTCGCTGACGTCAAATCTCAATCACTGCATAACAAGCAATTTCTGTGGGACGACCTGAAGCAAGTAATTTCAGAAAGTCATCCTCACTCATTTTCAGCGTCAACACTTGGGACAGGCAGGCTAACTGCAGAAAAAACAGCACACAATGTTCACTATAAATTAACAAAAAGAACAGGTGCTCCTACTGTCTATGAACACTATCGTGCTTATGTCGGAAATTATCCGGTGTTATCGAGTAACCTGGTGGTTGTCCGTAACAATAATGGTGAGATCCGCCAGGCAATGGGCAGTTTAATCTCCGGGATTGCATCTCAGGGACAGGCTCTGTTTCACGACATGCCACATACTCAACTCAGCCAGCGTCTTGAAGCCCTGCCCGAGCTAATAGATGTTGCCAAATATAGCTATGAGAAAGCCTTTTTTCTCAATAGCGATACCTTGATCCCTGTCATCGAAGTTTTGGCGACGTTTAACGATAGAAAAGAAAAGATACTGCTCAATGGTGACGATCTTACTGTCGTTTCTAAGTCCTATGATATGTCGTTTGCTTTTTCTCAGCAGTCACTGAAAGACGCAGGGTATGTCGCCGGTGGTGGTATAGGTGGCAACGACAAGCTAGGCGCTATATGTTACTCCCCCAGTCCCGACAGTATGCAAAACTGTACCAGCTACCAGTTTGATGAAATTGCCCCCAAAGGGGCAGAGCTCAGATTTGAAGATCTAAGCCAGACCGCTATTTTCTATGAATTTAATGGCTACCCATTCATCGTCAAGAAAGAAAATAACAACTGTATTTTAGATAACCCTTATGTGGTGACTTACGATGCAGCAGTCTCCGAAACTACTCCGGTTTCATATGTCTGTCAGACAAATAACGAAAACTTTGTAAAACGCGAGATCGATCAGACATTTGATGCCTATTACAGCTATAGCCCGGCAAACGAAGCACACTTTAACGCTGGTCTGGTTATGCAATACTTCCATACACAACTTAAAGCGTTATACCCGCAACAAAGTACTGACTGCGACAACAACGGCTATTGCATTAAACCACTTTCCCAAAAAGTAAACCGAAATACCATTTTTGGCACTAACTCCGCTTCCTGGGATGGTGAGTTTGTTAACTATGGCTCAGGCAACGGCGGATATGAGTATTTTGCTCTGACAGGTATGAGCATTGCCGCACATGAAATAGCCCATGCCATTACCGAGTGGAACTCAGGACTCGGTAGAGAAGACGTAGACAGTGCAATTAACGAAGGATTGTCCGATATATCTGCGATTGCAATACTCGACTATTATCAACATACCGCATCAGGCGCTTATACACAGTCTCAGGCATTCGCAGACCAATTTACCGATCAATCGGGGCTATACACTAAGAACCGTAAGTGGTGGTACGGCTGGGATGTTTTCCCACAGGATAAAGCGGCACGTTTCTTTGAATTGCCATCTTGGGATGGGCGAAGCATAGATCACGTCAAAGATTTTACCACAGCCAAAACAGGCCATGATAATGGTGGCGTTTTAAGAAAAGCGTTTTATGAGCTTGTCAAAACACAAGGCTGGACCATCCAGCAAGCTTATCGCTTATTTTTGCGCGCCAACACGTCTGGCTGTGTATTCTCAGGTATGTCTTTAAATGAGTTTGGCTTCTGTCTGGTTGACCAGACGGCCCACATTCAAGTCGGCAACAAATCTTTGAACCAAATCAAAGCAGATGTATCACACAGCCTGGCTGGTGTCGGTATTTCTACTGGGATCGGACTGTCGACTTTGGACGCCGATGCATGGCTTAACTACAATCAGGCCAGCTACGATTTAAGTCGCATCAATCAAGATACTATTCGCAGCATCAACGTAAACTGGGGTGACGGCCAGAGTGAGAGCTGGCAGCACGACAGTGGCACACCCATCTATCCCTACTTACAACGCAGTAAACAGGTTGTTGAAGACACCCTGATCCGATTCTCTGTCAACGTAACCACCGAGGATCAAAATGGAAACCAGGCAACTCAGTCGGCTTATAACCATTTTTATAGCCGCCCTGCTGCACTTCGCTGTGAACCATTTATGAATAATGCTGTGTTACACACCAGCACTCTGTCTATCAATAACTTTACTTTGTCGGGACTCAACGCCGGATACAGAGCAAAACTAGATACGCCCTGGCCTGTCGCAAAACCGAGAGAGCACACTCTAAGCTTTGCACAGGACCTGAGCGGAAAACGTGTTTCCGTGTACTTTGATAGCAACAGAAATGGACTGATGGAATCGAGTGAAGCAGTGCTGTCAAGCCAAACCATCTCAGGGAGTAGCGTGAAATTTACCCTTGATCAACAGACTAACCGTGGACTTGGACTGCTACGCGTTGCCATTGCTAACAATGAGTTTGACTATTCCTTGTTGGATGTATGTGGTGTTGCAGACAACGCTCAGGTTGTGGATGTAATGATGGATGTGGACTCAGACAACCTGCCGCTGATCTCTGATTTTGAGGTACAGTATCTAGATGGCAACCGGGTAAAATTTACTAATACTTCTCAGGTCAATGAGGCTAAAAACCCGCAATTCTATTGGCAATTCGGCTTTGATAATCGTATCAGCACTGCACGAGATCCTGGCATAATTGACTTTCCAACCAACGGTGGTCAGTTCGATGTATCATTACAAATTCAGTATCCTGACCAAAGTGAGAACGATACCAAGCAAACCCGCATATCACTGGATCCCGTAAACGCGTGTCCAGCCAAAATCAGTAATGGCGCCAATGCCGATGTCATTTATATCGACGACATGAAGTTATTCAATTACTCGACACTGATTGCCAATGTCCCCTCCGCAGCTGGGTTTAACCGTGACGGCTACAGCCTGAATAATTTAAGCGGCACCGATATTAAGAGAAGAACCTATATTAGTGTTGAAATCATGACCAACCTAATGCCTCGCTCTACTGCCGAAAACTTACTGCAAAATGGTAACCGTGATGTGCGCTTCACCATTTGGCTTGATGCGGACGGCAACGAGGAGTTCGCACCTTCTGAATCCGGATTAGACAATGATCCAAACTACAACTACTGGATAGACAATAGCCAGTGCACCACAGTTTCCGGTTCAGAATATTGCCGGATCAGCGCTACAAAGTCATTGACACTGCCCAATGTCAGTACCTGGGATTGGTCAAAATGGTTCGTATTACGCTCTAAATTAGAAGAGCGTCCAACTAATGACTATAAGTCTGATGCTTGTAACAGATTTAATTACGGTGAAATTGAAGACCTAAAAATCAAAGTCACCCGATATTAACTAAAACCGCTCGCAGTAATGTAGGCAAAGGCAACTTTGCCTACGAGCTACCTCATAAAAACCACTCAAAAAGGAAACTTTATGAAACTTGTTAGCCTAGCAGTCATCGCTGCTTTGGGAGGGGCTTCTCTTGCTACTGTCGCGAGTCCTTTGTCCGAAAATAGCACCGCTTTACCTAAGTCTACTTTAAAATTCCAGGCATTAGGCAGTGCAGAAAAAGTACAACAACGACTGAGTAAGCATGGCCTTAATAAGCGCAATCGCCCACACCTGTTCAATCTATTGGACAAACGCGAGCAGGCAAAGAAATTTGGGCTCAAAGCTGCTCAGACTGAGCAACTTAACAGCCTGAACAATAGCATTAGCTCAAATTGTAACGCTGATAAAGTCTGTTCTTTTTTCAAACATATGGGTTTGAGAGCTGTTAAAGACGCGTCAGGCACAGAGTATGTGATGATCTCTGCTATCAATAGTGAAGTTGCATCAACGACCTACACTTTTATCGACATTGCACTAATAGACGAAAATGGCCAGGACATCACCATACCTCGTTTTGCTGAGTACTATGGAGAAGGGATTTCCAAAAAGCGTATGGACATAGCTTCGCTCGGCAAACTCAGCGATATCATGCCAAGACTGCTTGCTGCAGAGCAAATTTTCGCTGACGCCTGGGTGACCGTGGTATATATCGATGAAAATGGCAACGAAGTTGCTGAAGACAAAAACACCATCGTTGAATATTCTAAAGAAACACTGCTGGCAGAATTGGGCTATCAGAACGCGCTTTCAGCCAGCCAAGACCTAAAACATGCCACTGCGTCAACTCAGGCATGGACTGAAGCACTGCCCTCGTCATCTATGCCGACTATCCAGCAAGGCGCAATCCTGGAAAGTGCCGTCACTAACCCGGTTGACAAAAAAGAGATCAATGCGGATCCGACACTGGACCGAATCAAAATCTGCCTGAACCGTATGTACAATGACTGTGATTACGACGCGGTTTACCCTAGTGGCACCCCAAATGACCAATTGAAGGTGCTTGTACCGTTTTCAGGCTATCGTGATGTCATGGGTAAAGTAACCAAAATCTATCGCCCGGACTGGAGCTCTAAAGATGTCACTTATGACGCCAATGGTAACCCAAGCTATGCGATCAAACCTGCTGGCACCCAACCTATGGGTCTATACCATGGCACCGAAATTTTCATTCAGACTAAAGAAGGCGGTGGTGCATCCAAATTAGGCGGTTACCAGGGCTCAGAACACCTTTTCTCTGATCACATTTCACTGAAATATTTGAAAAAGCAAGTCGGTGACAACATCTACGATTACACTCGCATCTCATGGAATATCCCACGCTCAAAAGGGGTATTTGGTGACGCAACCCTTTATGGCCGTTACGCAGATGCGCACTGGATCATGAACTTATCGGTTGAAGTTGAGCAAGAAATGCGTGGCAGAAAACGTCTGCGTAATTTCACCTACGTTGTGGGCAGCACAGACATGCCTGAAGAGCAAACCTGGACAGACATTGAGCATCCAGCTATGCAGATGGTGTATAGCTGTCTCGCAAAAGGCTCGATGATCATGTTGGCCAATGGTAAGCAACTGCCTATCGAACAGTTACAGGTTGGCGACTTAGTACTTGGTGCAAGTCAGTTTGCTCCAAACTCACACATGCCACTTGAAATCAAAGACGTCTCAATCGGTGTTGAAGCCTTACCTATGATCAAGATCACCACAGATTCAGGCAAAGAGCTGCTGCTTACTGAATCGCACCCGGTAGTCACCCAATCGGGAGTCTCGGCCTGGGCTAACAAGGTTCAGCAAGGTGACCGTATTCATACTACCAATGGCCTGGAGTTAGTCACTAAGATCGAGCAAGTGAAATATGAGGACAACGTATACAACCTCAAACTGGCTCGCACCTCTGATGATCCAAAACACATTACCGGTGAAACTTTCTCAATGTTTGCAAATGGCCTGCAGGTGGGCGATCTGGCAATGCAAAGTGACAATGAATTTGAGGATGAAGTGGAAACTACACAAGACGTCCTGAATCGAATTCCTGAAGCTTGGCACAAAGATTACCTAAACAGCATTCAGTAAGCAGGAAACAAACCAGTGAGGCCTCTAAAAGGGGCCTCTTCACGGAGTGAACACAATGAATAAAAATCAATTCATTTGCCTTGCGCTGGCACTATCGACATCCCAGGCCCTCGCGCAGGCAACCAAAACGCCAGAGAAACTCAGCGAATTAGCCCCGCTTTCCGCAGAGGCAAAAAGCATCGATTTAGTGCCGCTTGGTACAGCGCATCAAAGCAAAGGCGATGTCTTATTAGGCATTCAGTCTGTACAAGGCATGGCCGTTGAGCATCTGGGCAATACCAGCATCGACTTTCGCGTTGGTGTTGACCTGAGATATGAGCAGGCGCTCAAACTTATCGACGGTAAAGTCGATGCCGGCTTTAAATTCCCGGCAGTGCGTGTTGATGCGGGCGCAAACTATGCCAAAGATATCAGTGCTGACCGTTACACAGGTACCTATACCGTGTATTCGTCGGTCAAACCCAAGTCTCGTATCTTAATGCCAAATTCAGACCAAGGGTACCAGCCAACGCAGGCAGCCACAGAGCTGGCTCAAGCTTATCCGGGTAACAAAGCGGCAAACCTCGGTGATGGCTTCGTGCAGGGGTTTGCCTATGGCTCCAACGTCGTAATCAACATGAAAATTGATTATCGCAATGAGGAAGACAAACGCCAGATCGGTGGTTACCTCAGTGTCGACTGGATAGGTAAGGTCAAGGTTGATGGCCAGCTACAAAAAATTGATGAAGAGAAAAGACAGTCCGTTAAAATATCCATCAGCGGCTATCAGAGCGGCGGCGATCCAAACCGACTGTTGAACATCATCCCCAATGGCATTATGCGTTGTACGCTGCTAAACCCGGAGCCTTGCTTCAACCTGTTCGAAGCCGCTGTAAACTATTTGAAATCAGATTACATCAACCAGTTTAATTCACTGGATGATTACAACATCACTGATAGCTACGTCGCCAAATACCTGGATTCGGGCGCAGGCTTGCAACAGTTAATCCCTGACGCGGGCTACACCCCAGTCAACTACCTGACCAAGCTCGTTATTAAAGAGCTGACTTCACGCTGGATTGAAGAGCGACTCACCTACCGCAGAGCGAAAAATCTACAGCGTTACTATGCTGCACAATTTAGCGCAGAGCAGCTGAATCAACTGCAGGAAATCGAAACATCTAGTCGCGCTAATGCCAACTTGTTTGCGGATATGGTCGACTACTGTGAGCGTAACCCTGAAGGAAATTACTGCCTCGACTATGAGTCAGGTAACTTAGCTTACTATCGCGACTACAGCGCCATCAGCGACGTATTAAAGTAAGGATACCATTATGAAAAAGTTTTCTATAAGCACATCGATTGTGTCTGCCGCCCTGGCTTTGCCCCTGTTGGGTGCCACAGCACAGGCTCAGGATCTAAGCGATGCCCAACTACAGGCCGCCCGTTATAGCGAGCTTGGTGACATGCTCACGGTAACAGAGGCTCAGGGCAGATTTGCCTGGATGCAAAAATGCTACGACGGATTACTCGTTGAACTGTGGGAGCAGATGTTCGATACCCGAGACATTGTCAGCAAAGAAGAGAAGTTACGCCAACTCAAAGAGCTGTGGCTGTCGGCAGATAAAATTGCTGCGGGAAAAGCACAATATGTGACCTTTGCTAATGAGGATTTCAGCAATCCTTATGAGTGGGTCGCAGGCACCAGTGATAGTCAGGCATGTACGCTTATGCCGCCAGAATATCAGCCTGTGGCTTTGAAAACCACAGTGCTGTCACATAACTACTGCGACAATGCCAGCTTTGATAACGAGTGGGAATGGATCTCCAAAGTCACCATTGAGGACTTCGAGCATCAATCGGGGACCAAAGCACACACTATGGTGTCAGGAAAGGTGGTCACCTTGCCTGCAAACCGAAGCGTCAAGGTCTCTATCACGCCGGGCAATCTGGAACCTGATTTTCCTTCGTACGTCGTTGCTCGAGTCTGGGTTGATTGGGATCACAATGGTCAGCTAGACAACAGTGAAATGGTCTACAAATCGGCATCAGACGGGGTGTTTAAGTTCACGATGGATATTCCGGCAGATGTACCCGAGGGCACGACATTGATGCGCATTGCAACCGATGCGGGTGGTGGCTCAGACAACGCTTGCTCCCGTATTCAATATGGTGAAGTCGAAGACTACCTTGTAACGGTTCGTTAAGGAAAGATGATATGAAACCTATTTATTTATCTGTTTTTGCACTGGCAATGACAGGACACAGTCTTGCTGCGCAAGAAAAAGAGGCGAACATTTCGAGCGCCAACTTGTCTGGCTCTGTGATCTCAGGCCTGATCAACGATCATGTTGCCATGGGTACAGCGTATGACAGCCAAAAGAAACGCTTTCTCAATGTACAGCCTGTTGCGGGTGTGATTGATGAGACCTTCGGTAATACCGAGCTCAAGTTCAAAACCGGCATCGATATGAGCTACGATGATATGCTCAACACCCTGAACGGTAGTGTGGATGTTGACGTCAACTTCCCGGTTGTTCGTGTCTCCGCAGGTGCTTCATTGGCTAAAGAAATGGCTTCCAGCACTTACTCTAGTTCATACACCTTTAGTGCCTCAAGCACACCTAAAAAGCGCCTGTTCTTACCTAAAGATCAAAATCAGGGCTATACCCTGTCTCAAGTGGGTAGTGATGTGGCCAACAACCATCAGACCAAACTGCAAACTCTGGTTGGTGATGAGTTTGTAACGGGTATTGAATACGGCGCAAATGTTCTGGTAAACCTTAAGATCGATTACGGTAGTAACAAGGACAAATCAGATATTGGTGGTTATCTGGATGTGGATTTATATGGGGGTGTATTCAACGTAGGCGGCCAACTTAGATACCTCAAGGACGAAACCAAATCGTCAGTGAAGATCACAGTACGTGCCATCCAGCAAGGGGGCGATCCTAAGCAGCTGTTGACAATCATACCAAACAACATCATCACCTGTTCACTGGACAACCCAGAGCCATGCTTTGATATGTTCTATGAAGCAGTGAAGTATGCAAAGTCTGGTTTCAACTCTCAGCTCAATTCACTGAGTGACTATAATGTGGTGCGTTACTACACCACGCGTTATGAAAACTCTTCACTGGCGTTACGCGCATTAGTGCCTGAGTATCAGATAGTCAGAAATGCGACAAAATGGCTGATCAGTGAACTTGAGGATGATTTCAAGCAGGCTATTTTGGACGAGCAACGTGCCGATAAACTGCTCAATAGCTACTATGCCTACTTGCCCGCATCTCAACGCCTGGCTGTGGAGCAGATCAAAGACCTCGCCTATGACAATGCCTGGTTCTTCTTCAATGCTGCACAGTTTTGCCGCGACAACCCGTTTGGTTACGCATGTGAAAATAAGGTCCAGGAAATGAAGAGTGCCTGTGTGCAGCGCGGTAAAAACTGCCCTGCCACCTACAATGTGACCGACTTGCAACTACCAAGTAATGACCAGCAAGATTGGAAGCAATGTGAACTGGCAAGGCAAGAAGCCGTGCGTGCTGGTATTGTCACTGAGGAGCAAAGCGCCCGCTTCAGAAACATGCGCTGGGCTCCGACTTTCATCGACGTCACAGCCCCGGCTCGTGGGATCCTGAACTGGCGTTTATGTGAAGGCGCTCTGACCACTTACGGTACAGCGTTTGCGCAATAACCTGCCATAATTAATCGCAATGTGCTTGAGCACATTGCGATTTCTTTTCAGGGAGCGGATATGAAAAAGTTTTTACCTTTACTGGCTCTGGGGTGCGCTTTCGCCGCACATAGCCAGGTCTATTACAGTGAAAAAGTCGGTGCTAATGACCTTGGCCGGGCTTTCGACCCTAATATGCATCAGCTGAGTGATACTTGCTTACAAGGCACACCTGTGCTGCATAATGAACTCAGCGGCAGTCTGGATTATTTCCAGCGCGTTGACGAGACCTTGATCAAACGCCGTACCTTCGGAGAGGTACATGGCGGTGTTAATCTGTTTATTATTGCCGGCAGTGTGTCGACTTCTATGACACATCGTAATGCCACCGATCAGCGTACACTCACATCGCAGCTTCATCTTAAGTTTGATGAAGGCTATAGCACTTTGGAAGACCGCCAGGTAAAAGCGGGCGTAGATCTCAAAGACTGCGACAGCCACTTTGTCTATCAGGTTAACTATGGTCGCGATCTGTTCGTCAACACCCGGCTGCACTTCAAAACCGAGGAAGATTACAAACGCTTTGTGATCAAAATAAAGATACGTTTACTGTTTTTCAAAAAGACCATTACTAAGGTCAAAGAAATCGAAAAGTATGCCGAAAATGCGGTATTCAGCGTCGATGTTAACTCAAATGGGCCATTACCAGCTAAACTGCAGCAACAGCTCAGCGAGCAACCCACCTACTGCCGTGGAGGTAACATTACCCCTTGCCTGCAGACACTGGAAAAGCTCGTGGCGTATAGTTTCGACCCCAATGGCCTCATGCTCGATTTGGCCGACTTAGACAAAGTGCCTCGTAGCTTTGTAGTCAAAAGCTTTCAGGATTCAGGCCACTATGGTGCCGCTGACTGGGCGTCGGTGATGAGTAATACCCTTTATGAACCAACCTGGCGTTGGGCTGAGCATCAGTACGGTGAAGCGGTCAGACACTTAGAACGTGCCAAAGCGTTCTTAGCGGTAGCCAGTGAGGCCGAGAAACCTATATTGGAAGCCCAGTTTGAGGCCGCCCAGATAGCACTCAGCGATGCTCAGATGCTACGCCAAACCTGCCTTGCCTCGCCCTGGTTAAGTCAGTGTGGGCCTTAAATAAGCATGTATTTTTCTCACTCAAGTGGCTAGTTTTCTTAGCCACTTGAGAGGTTCATTTACATTGAAATGAATAAAATTCATCTTCTACTTTAGTCCAATCCGATTGCACTCAAAATTGATTTATGTCAACGTCTGCTCAACAAACACAGAATAATTACATAACATCAACAGAGTAGTAGAAGTGATGACAACGACTATTAAACTTTCGCCAGTTGCACTGGCACTCTTTGCGTGCTCCGCCGCGATGGCTGAACAAGCCAACGAACAAAACATAGAAACCATTTCAGTACTGGGCTCTAAGGTATCTAACCGGACGGCTACCGAGTCAACCTCTCCCATAGACATACTGGACACCGATCAACTAAATAAAGGTGGCTTTACTGAATTAGGGCAGAGTCTGCAATCCATAGCACCCTCATTTAACTTTAGCCGGACTCAAGTTTCGGATGGCTCTGACTTGTTCCGACCGGCAACATTGCGTGGCCTTCAACCGGATCAAACTCTGGTTCTGGTCAATGGTAAACGCCGTCATACTCAGGCCATCTTTGGATTATCTGGCACGGTTGGAGCCGGTGCCGCCGGCACAGACATGAACTCTATACCTATGATGGCGCTGAAAAATGTAGAGATACTCCGAGACGGTGCCGCGGCGCGTTATGGCTCAGATGCCATAGCCGGCGTTATCAACCTTTCTTTGAACGACAGCACCGGTGTCACGACAGGTTTTGTACAGGCAGGTTCGACAGGCGAGGGCGACGGGGATACCTACTCTCTGGGCCTAAACCGAGGGTTTGATTTAGGCAGCCAGGGCGGCTTTATCAATGTCTCCTTGGAATATCGCGATGCCGACGGTACCAACCGGGCCGAGCGTGATACTGGTGGCTCCTCAACCACTGCCCCGGGCACTTTATCCGATGATGTACGCTGGAAGCAGGGCAATTCTGACAGTGAGTTTATCTCTGTGTTCTACAATGC
Organism: Pseudoalteromonas rubra; assembly: GCF_005887115.1. Taxonomy (GTDB): domain Bacteria; phylum Pseudomonadota; class Gammaproteobacteria; order Enterobacterales; family Alteromonadaceae; genus Pseudoalteromonas; species Pseudoalteromonas rubra_F. Next base: position 93,272 of record NZ_PNCJ01000015.1, read on the forward strand.
TGCGCTGCCTGTCGGTGACAAAGAGTTGTATTCATTTGCCGGCTTTTCAAACCGTACAGCCTTAGGCAACGGCTTTTACCGCGACTTTAATCGTGCAGAGCGCAACGTGCCCCAGGTGTATCCGGATGGTTTTCTACCGAGGATCGATAACGAAGCTGAAGATCTGTCCTTCGCAATTGGCCTGAAAGGCGATATCAACCCTGACTGGGCATTCGATGTATCCAGTGTGTACGGAGAAAACCAGTACGACTACTCGTCATCCAACACCATCAATTCGTCTTATGCTGCTGAATATCTGGCGAGTAACCCCAATGCATCGGCACAAGACATTGCCAACAATGCTGGTCCCAGAGGCGGTTATTCAGGTGGCTTCAGATTTGACCAATGGACGACCAACCTGGATATCAGCGGCATTATTGACATAGACGGTGGCGAGCCGATTTACCTGTCTGTGGGAGCCGAATACCGCAAGGAAAATTATGAGATAGTCCCGGGTGAAGTGGCATCTTATGCATGTGGTGCCTCGAACTCTGACCGTTCTTTCCCCTCTGTGATTGATGCTGAAATTTTTGCAGATTGCGGCTTTCAGGCTTATCAGGGGCTCAGACCAGATGCTGCCAATAAAGCCGACCGTTCCAGTCATGCCATTTATATAGAAGCAGAAACCCTGCTCAATGAAGACTGGCTGATCAGTGCAGCACTGCGCTATGAAGATGTGTCTGACTCAAACGATGACACCATCTGGAAACTGGCTACCCGCTATGAACTGACGGAAGACCTCGCACTGCGCGCCGCAGCTTCAACGGGCTTTAGAGCGCCGTCGTTGCAACAATCGGGTTATACCGCCTTTACCACAACACTGGGTGGAGATGGCACACTGGCTACCTCTTATACCGCAACCGCAGGTTCTCCCTTCCCAGCCGCGCTTGGCGTGGATGGCCTGAAATTGGAATCCTCTGACAACTACAACTTAGGTTTGGCCTGGGACGTTAGCAACGATTTGTCTGTCACTTTGGATTTCTATCAGATCAAGATTTACGACCGCATCAATCTTGGCAGCTTCATTGGTGTTAACAGTGATGAGCTGGACGCTTTCCCGGCAGCCAACGCCGCACTAACAGCCACCGGTGCCGTACAAGGTAACTTTTTCTCAAATTCGCTTGATTCGACAACCAAGGGGTTTGATTTAATCGCTTCCTATTCACTGGCTCTGGCAGCTGGTGAGTTGGACATCACCTTTGCAGCGAATAAAAACAAGACCGAGATTGACAAAGTAAATGCGCCTCAGGGTATTCCTGACAACATTGTACTTGATGCACAAAGACGCTCATTCCTTACTCATGGTCAGCCAAGAGAGCGCGCCACGCTAACCTTTGACTACCAGCAGGACGACTGGAATACCCTGCTGCGTTTTAATTACTTTGGTAAAACTGAAGTCAGCTACTTTGCTGGCGGACACATAGTGTTGCCTGATTTCTTGTCGCCAACCAATAGCTGGCAGGAAACCAGTGTTGTGGAGTCAGCCGTTCTGGTTGACATCAACGCGGGTTATCAGCTTACCGACAGCATTGCACTGTCTGCCGGCATCGATAACCTGTTCGATGAAACGCCAGACGAGCTAGGCGAAGATGAAGTACTTAACTTCATTACCAATGGCGCGATGCGCTATCCATTGCGTGCTTTGCCCTATGGCTTTGACGGTATGACTTACTATGCCAAAGTGAGCTTTAGCTTTTAAACATGAAAAGGGGTGATAGTCATCACCCCTTCCCTTTCAGTGCGGATATGCAGAGATAGCTCAAACAGGCTGAATAATTCTGCATTTACCCTTACTGATCATCACTGAGACGGACTTATTATCCACCAATATTTGATGAGACCCTCTGGCTCATTTGTGTATCTTCTGCAAACTCGCTCATACCAGGGCGCTTGTAAAACAGTGTTCGGGTGTAGTTTGAAATAGCCCAGATCACCCCTTCTCTGTCTACATCAATATTGTAAAAAGCGCCAAACTTAACCAGCTCGCCATCGTTCAGTGTATATACACTCTGCGGGCCATCATTGCTGCCATACACGCTGGCAACCAGATAAACCTGACCACTACCCACCGCAATGTCTTTAAGTGTGCATAATTTTGCACAAGCAACTGATTGCTGCTCCCAGCGTATCCCGTTAAACTTATATAGCTTGTCACTTTCGGTGATCGCCCAAATAACCCCACCCAGTGCAACATCAATTTTAGTAATAACTTCGTTATCGATTCGGTAGTTACCTTCGAAATTTTCCGTTGCATCATTAAATTTCTTTAAAGTACCATCCCCGTTGACACAGTAAACATGCGCCACTGTGAATGAGCTCACATCTGTTGCGCCCCAGCAACCCGTTACTGGCTGCCAGTTATTATCTTTATATCTGAATGCATTACCACTTTCTGAAACGCTGAATGTCGCTCCTTCATAGTACGCATAGCCAGGGTCTTCTGGTGAAGTACCAAAATGATAGTGGAAGTATCCACCGGAAGCCGCCAGCGCTTTTTGCCCATAAGGCAGCGCTTGTCGATGCCAGACACCAAATGAATCGTCTTTTTGCACATAAAGTATGCCCTGATGGTCAATCGCAACCCGCACTGGTGAATTGGTATACCCTTCTGCCAACACCCCTGTCGACGACAAAGTAGTGGAAGCAATGATTAAAGCCTGTGCTATGTGTTTTATTTTCATTTCCTTACTCCTATAGATTCAAGATAATTTAGGTACAAATGAAACCAAAAGGTAGTAATATATTTACACCCACAATCTATCCAGTATTATTTTCACAACATTTTTAACAAGCTGTGACTTATACAACCTTGATTTCAATCAAAAGTAAGCAGCAGTTCCTAAAATTAATACTTATATCAAGATGGGGGTCATGCTGAGAATAAACTACCCCACCCCATTACCGTGTTATGGGGTTATAAGCAGTGTCGACTAGTCGGTGATTGAGACAAATTTCATTAATCATAGATATAATAAAAATGAATAACATATTCCTCCGAGATAAATTTCAAGCCCCATTAATATCTCACATGAGAGGAAATTCCTTCATCCGAATAGATAATACTTAACTGCAGGCCGTTAAAAACACTCGCATTAATCGGTACAGATAAATGGGTCGAGCCAAATGAATTTCTCTAGGTAGAATAAAAAAGCAATAAATACATAACAGTAGCTAATTTAACCAAACGCAATAAAGCCCTTTTATTACTTACTCTTTCGTGCTGGAATTTGTTTTTTAACTCATTTTTTGACTAATACTTATTCACTACTGACAATAATAGTTCGTTATATCATAACAATAAAATCACCAAAAAAAGAGTTTTGCAACCTAATTGACACATTTGTTAACTTTAATTATATTCACTTTCCTCCCAGCCAACCGAAGAATAAAAAAATGAATAAACTGACGTTTTCACTTATTTTAATAGGCATATTAATATCATATTGGCTTTTTTCCGGATCTACACCGGAAATTACACAAACCCCCATTGCGCAAAAAGATGCGTTAATAGTGAATAAAAACGTAGTTAAGACTGATCCCCTTGCTGTTTCAAGTTCACCCAAGCAACAAATTGAAATTGCCCCAAACACAACAAAAGAAATAACGCAGGACGAGGAGCGGTTACCGCAAGATATAGGAGAAATAGCATCAATCTCTGATGATGCCAAAGCAGTATTAATAGAAGCGGGCGTGCTGGTAAAAGATATTAGTGAAGAAGCCTATGTCGAATTCAACCTAGTGGCCATGCAGCAGCTGGAAGTTGGGGATACCTTTGATTTAACCATTCCACAGACCACCGAAATGCATCGTGCAGAAGTCACTCAGGTAGATGTATTTCCAAATGGTGACAAAAGTGTTTTTGCAAAAGTAACCGGTTCGGATAACCGCTTCCATAATTCAGTGATGACAGTGGGAAATGATGCCATTTACGGACAATTCACAGTCCCTACTGGCAATTATGTTTTTGAATCCCATGGCAAACATGGCTGGATCGCCGCAAAACGCGACCTATATAAGAATCATGTAGAGCATACGCCTCAAGAGCGTGCGCCTGCAGAAGGGGCTAAAGATCTCTTTTCCCCGCCTATCAACACTCAAACAACAAGTAAGAAGTAAGGAAAATCAATATGAAAAAAGCAATCTTAGCGACGGCGCTCACCTTAGCCTCAGGTTTAACTCAGGCGAATACAATCGACATTGCAATCTTGTACAGTGATGAAGCAGCAGCCAATACGTCGAACATCCAAACGAAAATAAACCAGCTAATCTCATTTTCTAATCAGGTTTATAGCCAAAATGAAATTAACTTAAGACTTAACCTGGTTGCTTCAGCTTCTATCGGCAGTGCGCAGGTAACAGCTGACGAAAACTGGTTAAACGCACTGACGGACAGCGCATCTATCGCGCAGTATCGTGATGCAAATAATGCTGATATGGTTGCATTGTTGGGCGTTGGTTCATCTGCTGGCAGCAATCTCATCAGTTGTGGTATTGCCTGGGTTGGCCAGGGCAGCAATGGTAATTTGTACTCTTCTCAGGTCAATAAAATGTACTCCATTACTGCGGTAGACTGTGGTGCAACCACCTTTGTTCATGAGTTAGGCCACAACCAGGGGTTGACCCATGCACGCAGACAAGGGGACACCTCTGGCGGCGTATACACTGATGGTATGGGACACGGTGTATATAATGTATTTACCAGCATCATGGCTTATCCACATGTCTTTGGTAGTGCGACACAGTATGACTACTTCTCAAACCCTAACTGGACAGCAAACGGCTATCCTTTCGGCGTTGTAGGCGAGTCATATGCCTGGAAAACCGTGAATGCAACCAAAGACGACATTGCAAACATGAAATAACAAACAACCTGAGCAATTATCAGGTGAATAAAAAAAGAGCGCTCGACGAGCGCTCTTTTTGTTTAATCCGGTAAAGCGAAGCATTGGGGGCTAAGAGTGTGGCACATGCACAGTAGAAAACTGGGTGGGAAAATTTGTAATATGTACTAATGTGATTACCAAGGGATACTGACGGTATAAGTACCAAGCGATTTTGACGTAATCACACTTATTCACGAATAGTCTCCAAGCAAAGCGAGCTTCAATGCTAAACGTGCATAACTTTGTTGGTTACGACTGATTAATAATGACCATAAACTGTCGTGCAATCCTGAGAGTATCTTTGACCTGAGCTTTAGCTTTGTTATTACACGGTATTTCTATAGAACGCTCATGCATTTTAACATCGACAAATGTGTTGGCCCCACTACCCATATTGTTCATTGGGTGTACAAGGATGAGTTGTCCAACTTTCTTAGACGCCGCTTCTAGCTCATTGCGTACATTGGGTTTTAAGTACTTACATTTTTCATCCAGATGGATACTAAGACGGTTATGTTGTTGCATTTCCACAATTTTATCAAAAAAAGCCTGCTCCCTATCTGCAGAGCCTGCAAAACTTGCAGCAGATGTGATGGCAGCAGCTGCCAATAGTAACTTTTTCATCAAGGTCCTTTTTCCTTTCAGTTATTGATAGTGTTTTAAAATGATTTTCGCGACATCAATTTTACTTTGCACGTATGTCTCGACACCTTCGTCGCAATGATATAACTCGGCACGTTCTTTCATCGTCGCAGAGAGAAACGGATTACCCAACGACTTAACCTTATTAAGTGGATGAAGCGTAATCTCATCCCCCAAAGCTTTAATGGCCTGATCTAGCAGCAGACGATCCGAGGAGCTTAAGAACTTACACTTATCATCGAGATGTGCAGCCAGGAAGCTATGTTGTTGGATTTCGACATACTTGTCTAAGACTTCGGCTTCGCTCTCTTGGGACTGTGTCGCCAGACTTATTAGCAGTAAGGGGACAGCCAGGTACTTCATTTGTGAATTCCTAAAATTTCAATTTATTACAATGCCAGATTGGCGAACTCATCACCAAAACCTACAGCCGGATACTTCACCGGGCATTTTTACTAGATGTGAACTTTTTTAGCACACATACCACTTCCGTTATTTAGTTTGTCAGAGGTAGTGAAGCGACGACATTGTCGCCATTATAACGCACTTATAAAACCGAAATCTGAGTAATATCCTGATATTTATAACTCAAATCAATATGATGACCACACAAGGAACTGCCAGCTGTGGTTTACTCACTTTATTTCATCAAAAACGAACCGAATAACAACGCCACAATTCCCAAGAGACATATATGGATGCTCAAAGAGACCTTGATGTGTCAATTACATTGGGTGCTTGCGTGTTTTTTGGCCTATCCGCATGTCTTTGGTAGCGCAACACAATATGAAGACATTGCAAACATGGAATAACAAGCAACCCCCGTGCTGGGCAGACAAAGCCAGTCTATTTGGCATAAGTGTCGGGCCCTGTTTTACTTTATTCCCAGCCACGCTATCGAAGCTCCAGTGTCACAATATCCTTGTCTGCTTCAAAATCTGAATAGACTACCCCAGCTTCATCAAAGTCCGACACCGTGCCATCAGGTGCAGGAAGAGTACGTATTAAATGCGAGGTTTTACCCTCTGCTGATATTTGCCTTAGATGATACACAGACTCACCCTGCTCTATGAGCAGCCACAGCGCATTTTGATGCCATTTGTGCGCTAAGATCTGTTGATGCTCTGGTGCAGAAAAAATGGCTTGTCCATTTCCTTTTTGTACCTCGCGTTTAGTCACCACAAAGTGCCCAGCGCTGGTCACAACGAGCCTCCCTTGTTTCAGTGTGCGCTTGTGTATGGGGTCGTGACCCTCTGCGTACTCAAACCACAGTGTTTCATCCGCGCTCTTGCGTTCAAATAAAATACGCGCCCCTTTGTCCAGCCACTGCGTCGGAGTCCCCACAAGCTGACTTTCATTCACTGCTTGATGCGAATTTTGCTGCCACTCAACCGTGGTCAATAACCCGTTTCGTGCAAACGCGAGCTTAGTTTCATTTTCATTCCATACAGGCTGGGATAAAGCAAGGTGTTGCTGTTGATTTGCATAGACCAACCATTCACGCCCATCAGTCAGCGCTTTAACAAATATTTGCGCATACCCATTGCGGTTTGAGACAAATGCCACATATTTGCCTGACGGAGAGAGACTGACTAACCATGTATGACGATTCGAATTGCTAAGGCGCTGCGCTTCGTCCTGCTCATACCATTGAATATAGGCGTTACCTTGCAGTTTTGTCTGTGTAAAAGTGAGTAATTTACCGCTGGGTGAAACACTTGGAAAATGCAGAAAATCGTAATTTTCAAACGCAATATCTTTAAGCTGATTGCTTTCATCCAGAAATTGCAGATGTTTGCCATCACTCAGTAAGTAGCCATTTAGCGCATCAACATAGTTAATGAAGTACCAATTTGGCCCAAGATCTGCAATCACTTCACTTTTCCCATCCTTCAGGCTGAACCTTTTAATGATTGAGTGCCGCTGCCGATCAAAACCCAGCACAGTGAGTGAGTGTTTATCAGCTGATAGTGCAATACGATATGGGTTAAACTGCTCAGTGGGGCTGAGTAAAACCTCTGTTTTCCCTGTGCTTAAATCACCACGATAGATTCGGTTGACTGCTTCATGCTTTGCCAGGAAGTATACATTCTGGTCCAATGTAACGAACGTGCTGATACCAATTTTCCCGGCCAGGTCAAAATGAACCTGACGGGACTCCACCTGAAAATGACTGTCAAACAACACACTCTCAAATTGCAAATGGTCGGGTTGCTGAACGGCATACACCAGACGATATCCATCTGATGCAGGAACGGTTTCATCCCATGAAAAATAACGGATCTCTGCATTGTGTTCCCATATCTTTTGGGTAAAAGAACGATCAGCGGCAGTTAGCCAAATCTCAGTGGCATTTCTATCATCAGTTTTCGTCTTTAAATACGCAATTGCTTTGCTGTCTGGCGTAAACCGGCTGTAATACTCATTTTGCGGACTTGCCGTTAAAGGCTGAATATTTTCAACTTCAGGTGAATTCGATGCCGTACTTTGAAGCATGACTGAAAACAACCAAATACATATCAGTGCAACCGGACTAACGGTGAGCGCCATTGTTTTTAGATGTCCTTTTCCGCGTCTGGATTGCTGCAAAGTTGAAGAGAGTGTCTGTTGCTCTGATGATAATGAATCTCGCTCGGCGACACGACGTACGTCAGCATACAATGCATACCCTCTTTTGGGGTGGGTCTTTAGTACTGTTTTATCATGGTCATTCAGTGCAATTCTGATTTGACTAATCGCTCTTCGGATCGAAACCGGGCTGTAGATAGAACGAGGCCATACATGCGAAAAAATTGTCTGCGGGCTTAACACCGAGTTTGCATTGTTCGCCAACATGACGAGTACATCCATTACTTTTGGTTCAAGGCGCGACACCAACTGACCCCGGACCAACTCTCCGGTGTAAGGTAACACTCGTGTTTCATTGAGCCAAAACTCTGCTTTATCAAACTCATCGAGAGTGTCATTTAGCTCTGAATGGCTTGGGCCGTTCAACTTCAAGATTATGTATTCCTTACTTATTTTATCTTAACCAAATCCGTACGAAACCTTAATGCTTTGTACATCGCCAAAAGAGCAATGCATCGGCACACTGCTCGTGAAACGCTAAATTAACACGATTTATCTATCGATTCTAACGACAAAACAAAGGCAGGTAATAATGAACAGTGAGCGATTAGTGCATTCATCCAGAAGTGCTTTAATGGGTTTTCTCACCTTTTTAATGCTTACGAGTGCACAGCTATTGGCAAATGAAGAACAGAGTTTTGACGAACCTGCACACATGCATGCATTGGTTGAGATGTTGCAAAGCACTAAACCAGAGGCCATAGAACACTATGTTGATTTGTATTTTCATCCAGACGCACTGAAAAGGTGGGGAGGAGAAGGAAGACAAAGATACATAGGCTGGCTTAAGTCTGTTAAACACCGTCACCAGTCAATGCAGGTTCATGCAACTCTCCCAAAAGATCCGGACCGCTCTATTGTACGGGTAGACATGCTATCAAAAAGTACAGAGCTGATTTACACAGTCACCGTAAACCTCTCGAATGAGAAACCACATAAAGTAACAGGACTTTACTTAACCCCACAACAGCCAAACATTTTAAACAACGACCAGCGCTTAACTAAGACAGAGATAGTTGAAAAACTTAGCCGATATATCAATAAAATTGCAAACAACGGAGCTTTCTCAGGAACTGTCTTATTAGCAGACCGTCAGGGCGTGCTGTATCAAAGTGCCAAAGGGTTAGCAGAGCGACGCTTTGGCGTACCAAATAACCTCCAAACTAAGTTTAATCTGGGAAGTATGAGCAAAATGTTCACCGGAGTCAGTGTGCTACAGCTCGTTGAAGCAGGAAAGCTATCATTGCAGGATCCAGTTGTGAAATACCTTGACAGGGGTTACTTTGGCAAAGGCGCATTTGAAAAGGTCACAATAGCGCACCTACTCAGCCATACTTCAGGGCTGGGTTACCCTGACTATCCAAAAACCCATCCTAATGATCTACGTAACCTGAACGATCATTTGCCTTTTTTAAAGTATCTGCCGCTTACAGCCGAACCTGGCACACGCTTCAGGTACAGTAACGAGGGAATGATTTTGTTGGGATTAGTCATAGAGTCTATAACTCAGGAGTCTTACGATACGTATGTGAAAACGCACATATTCGACAAAGCAGGGATGCCCGACACTGGTAACTATGATATTGATGGCGTAACGCCAAATATGGCAATGGGGTATTTCTACTCCGACAAATTAAACTCCATGCAATCTAACTGGTTTATTCATGCAATTAAAGGGAACTCAGCAGGCGGCAGTTATTCGACCATTAAAGACCTTCATGCTTTCTCCAAAGCATTAACCAGCCACAAACTACTGTCGAATCATTACAGCGAATTGGCTTACAGCGCAAAACCTGAATTCAATTCAGCGCGCTATGGTTACGGTTTTGGCATCTGGGAGGGCAAAAACGGCAAAGTCATAGGGCACAGTGGCGCATTCATTGGGGTCAGTGCAGAGTTTAGGGTTTTTCTGGATAAAGACTTAGTGCTGATTATTCTCGGGAACCAGGATGACGCCACAACTCCTGTGCTGACAGTCGCCGATTATCTAATTGAACATTTATAGTGCCAACTCGAATGACATGCGAAACAGTGCTGACACAGTTGTCCTGAAAGCTCTGGTATGGGGAATTTTTTAGACCCCATACCAGGTAACGCTCTATACCGCGATTTTCGTACAAAACCCCAACTATCTCGAAACGAATGAACAGCGTTCCTCTCCCCCCTGACATCTGTGAGCAGCAAGCACAACTCAAACGTATGGCCAGTGTGGGTAGACAAAGCATGATGCAGCAACCAAAGTCCAGAGTAATATGGTCAGCCAGTACATATAGGGCTGCTCACTGCGCACATAGCGCTGCCACAAATAACTGACCCCTCTTATCAAGTCATAGAGCAACCACAACAATAGTCCAAAACCAAGCCAATAACTCCACGGTAACCCCATCCACATCCTCAACTTCCTCACTATAGATTTTCACAATGACAATTTACACCATAACTTGCAACATCGTTAATTGTCAACATGACAATCAAAACCTCTGTTGATATAGTGACTGAAAAAGCGAAACAGGAGAAACCATGGCAAGACCAAGTATGGCGGCACAACGTACAGAAGAGATACTGGATGCACTTGAAGCCTGCATTTTGAAGTATGGGATCCAAACAACATCACTCGAGAATATCGCTGAAACCGCAGGCGTAAAACGTACTATTTTACGTCATTACATTGGTAACCGTGACGATATCATCTGCGCACTGAGCACACGGTTACGCACCCGATACTCAGAGCAGTGGCAGCAAGTTTTATGCTGGCTCCCTTCGACAAATAAAGTTGAATCAATCATAGACGCTCTATTCACAGTGGGTTCTCAGGAAAGGATTAATGCGACCATTATCGGTGAAGCCATCTTCTCTGAAGCCAAGCGTTTACCAGCTATCAAACAAGATCAGGCAAATATTATGGATGAATTTATTACAATTATCAGCGATGTTTTACGCGATGAATATCCCGGTGCAGACGCAGATAAAGTGGAGCTGGTTGCTCACGGAATTTACGCCAACTATTTATTATCAGAATCTTTTTTACCGCTAACCCTGGTTGATCAGGTTTATAAACTCAAAGCCGCTTCGAAACTACTTTGCACCACACTGACGTAAATCGGTCACTTGAACTAATAAATTTTCATATTGACAATTTAAAACTCAAAATTTAGGCTATGCTTCATTCATCACACATCGATAGGATTTAGATATGAAGCTAGCCAGCTCCTTGTTAGTCACAGGGATCATTGCCATTTCAGTTTGGGGGATTGCTTTACTACAGCCAATGCCTGTACAAGCTCTATCCTCTGCACAACCCGATTCAGTTACCCCGAAACAATTCCCCCTCGAGGCAACACGCTCGAATGTAGAGACTAAAACGAGAACAGAGGAACACAACACCTTACGGGTTACTCTTGATACACTGATAATCTCCGGCAATACAGCAACTTTACCTACAGATAAAGTGCAACGGCTTTGGCAGGAATTTAATACTAATACGGCCTTAAATAGCCGGTTAATCAAGCAGCCTCTCGCGGTCTATGTTGTGTATAAAGACTTCTCAGCAAACTTTGAGCAAGCCACTATCACTATCGGCTATTCCATAGATACCCTGTCTTCTGCAGATGACACAGTCACGCTTAACGCCGCGCAGTATGAGCGGTTGTTATCAAAGAAAAAGCATACCATTCAAGATATTGCTCTGGCATGGCAAGACATCGATTACCGCAGACCAATAAACCGAGTCGTTGAGATCCATTATCTGTCAGAGCATAGTGAAATAACGAGCTCTGAACTGCTGGTAAATTATGGAGAGTAAACCCATGGACTTATTAACCTATCCTCTATCAGCAGACGATATTTGGTGGCTTGAAGTCTTTATCGACGACTGGTTTTTAGTCATTGCATTAGGCTTATTCATTGTTGAAATGCTCCGGTATGCCTGCAAAAAACAATTTACCAAAAACCTGATTGGTGACAGTCTTGCCAACTTTGTGACGCTTGGGCTGTTTATGCTTTTGGTTGCCTTAATTGCACTGACCTACGTAGGCATATTTTTCTACGTTTATGATAATTTCAGAATTACAGATCTGCCACTCACTCCCTGGACTATATTGTGCTGTATTGTACTGGCCGATCTCGCTTACTATTGGGAACACCGCTTTTTACATAAGAACGGCTTTGCCTGGGCAACACACACCGTCCATCACAGCTCACCACATTTCAATATTTCTGTTGCTTATCGCCATGGTCCAATGGATTGGTTTTTCCCGCTGTTTTTTTACCTGCCACTGGCGTTAATGGGTTTCCATCCGTTTATCATCTTGCTGGCCGAGGTAGTCGTACAGGTCTATCAAACTTTATTGCATACAGAAACCGTTAAAAAGCTGCCTCGCCCGATAGAAGCCATTTTTAATACTCCTTCTCATCATCGGGTGCACCACGCTACGAACAAACAGTATCTGGACAAAAACTATGCGGGCATTTTTATTATCTGGGACAAGCTGTTCGGTACCTTTGCCAGGGAAGAAGCACAAGTCAGATATGGCGTCTTTCCACGAGTTAGCAGCGTAAACCCGTTTACCATTTTCTTTAGCGGGTACGCAAAGTTGTTCAGGCAACTCTTTAATGCTCCAAGCTGGACATACAGGTTTAAGTTACTGATAAAGCCGCCTGTCTGGGCCTGGCAACAAGAACAGAAAAACAAAGGGTAAACAAACGTCAGCTGGCCTGGCTTTTAGAGGATTAAAGCGTGCGCTGTATGTCATATTAACCACGTCGGGCCCGAAACAGGTTTCCGAAATCCCAAAAGGAAACCTTTCCCATCAGCGCAATTTCACCTCTGAGCAGACAATTCCGGTGCTGATATCATCGCGTCTTTTGCCAGTACTCGACTCACAAACAATCTTAATTTTATCAGACAATCAAAGTAGAAAGTGAAACACACTCTTCGCTACTTATAACCGAACTGCTCAATTTTAAATCAATTATTATTTACATATGTTTGACAACTTATATATTAAACGTCACATTTAGACCGTTCCAGAAAGAAAAAGAGCAGGCATGCTCGAATCAAAATGAGAAGCAAATCTTTATCGCTCAAAAATAAATTGGAACGATACAGCACACATTACAACATGTAAAAGAGAGCAACAGGATGAAAACACAACTTTTAAATCCAATCACGCTGGCATTGTGCCTAAGCGGAGCACTTATAGCTCCATTAAGCTTCGCGAGTACCGACCTGACTCAGCCAAATGCAGGGATTATCACCGCCAGTGGGGAGAATGGCTCGGCTGAAGGACGCAGCAAGGCATTTGATGATTCTCAGTACAGCAAATGGCTGACCTTCACGCCTACAGGCTGGATAGCTTATCAGTTCAATACCCCTCAGATAGTATCGGGTTACACATTGACTTCGGCCAACGATGCGGCCAGCCGCGATCCACAAGACTGGCAACTATTGGGCTCCACCGATGGCAACACCTGGTACGAACTTGATACACAAATCAATCAAACCTTTTCTGCACGTTATCAGACTCGTCAGTATAGTGTTACGAACAGTCAGGCTTACCGCCACTACAAGCTCAACGTCACTGCCAATCAGGGCGCGGGAATTTTGCAACTGGCAGAAATCGAATTGCTGGGTGGAACGACACCACCGGGAGATTCTCTGCCACTCACAGACAGCAAGTCGCTCAATAAGGGGAGCTGGCAGCATTATGGGCCATTCAATGTCGCGGGAAAGGTCTTGGCAACCACCTCAGGTAGCGGCGATGCCGATCTGTATATCGGCCAGGGTAGCCTGCCAACCACCAACAACTACCAGTGTGCCAGCACGTCGCCCACAGCTGCGGAATCCTGTCAGGCTCAGGGCAGCGACCTGTATGTCTCAGTTTATGGCTGGTCTGCCACCCGTTACACCATCAATATACAAGAACAAAGCGACAATGGCGGCGGTAACTGGGATAAGCCGGTGGTCGATTTTGTTGATATGAACCCGGAAACGGCGGGCTCGCAACTGGTGAAGCGCATCATCAGTGACCCTGCTGGCCATATGGCAAACCGCTGCGTAGATGTAGCCAAAGTGCTCTATACCGATCCGAAAGAATCGCAACGTTTCAGACACCTGCGTTTTGAACTCAGAGAAAAAGATGCCTGGGGCAACGACTTTGTGGCCTATAAACTCGGCCAGGATGGGTCCGGCGAGATGACTATTGCCGTCAGCACAAAACATCTGGAAAAAGTCTACCGGGAAGGAAACAATGACGACAACGCGATCCGCGACGAAATTGACGGCATCTTATTCCATGAAGTTACCCATGGCTATAACAACTCTCCGATAACGCACGACGGCTATGGTGACGGCGGTCCTTACTGGGCCTATACCGAAGGCCTGGCAGATGCCGTGCGAATTGGCGCGGGTTTTCATAAAACCAGACAACCGGATATCACCAACCCTAAAAAGTGGCTGGGCGGATACACCACCACCGGCTTCTTCCTGCATTACATCAAGCAGGAAAAAGATCCGCTGTTTATCCGTAAATTTAACCAGTCTGCAGTGGATTACACCAACCACACCTGGTCATTCGACCGTGTCTTCACCGATATACTGGGCATTGGTGTAGAGCAAGCCTGGCAAGATTACGTGCAATTTATTCAAAACGGCGGACAGCTACAGTATTAGCAGACAGTGAACAGCCCGAAACCTGCATAGGCTTCGGGCTTATGATGGTTCAGCCGCTGTCACGTACTTTAATAGTCAGGCTGGGCATATCGTTCGTTATGTGCGCCGCACCACTGCGTTTTTACACAGCAAAGCTCTCCAAAGCGCCGATTATGAGGCGTTTATTGTATGCCGCCTGAAAACAATACGGACTTATCTATTGGCAGTTCTGTACAAATCAAATGTGCTGTTACGTATGGCCAGTGAACGCTTTTTGCGTGAATCACAAAGCCCTGTTTCATTGTGTAGTCTGTCAGTTCAAATGAACCCGGGCATAGCTCGGCGGCTCTGCGCACCAGTTTCATCCTTAAACTGCCATATGACTCGGTATCTCTGCCGTCCACACGAACAAGAAAGCGGTTTTCACTGAGCACTTTTTCAGAATACCCATTGGCACCATTCTCGGGATACCCTGAGATAGGTTGGTAGGTACTACACCCTATTATTCCAATAGATAAAACGAGTATTAATACCTTAAGCAAGTTAACTCCAAAGATGTATTTTGCGTGGTAAATGCGCTGAGGTAGCTATATCTAATCAGTCTCAGCTTCATCCGCACTTTCTTAGCTGGCGCGAATTGAACCCTTGTTATATGCAATTAACCATCAATATCACTTAAATCTTTTGCACTGTAATCATTTAGCTCTTTATACGTTGCTTTATTAAAAAGCCTTTTTAAGCACCAAACTGCAAAGAACAAAGCCAAAAAGAAGTACAAGATACCCACTAATTCAAAAGAATCAAAATCTATGCAAACACCATTAGAATGGCATCCATTTCGCGGTAAGCTTTCATATACAAGAAAGGTAAAAAATAGCGATAAAACAAAATAGATTAAGTTCAAAATCACAAACGCCTCGATTGTACCCAATGCTTGCCTAACCGACGCGAAATAGCAGGCTAAAATTAGCGACGGCGGAGCGCAAGCCTGCTGTTTTTCGCACGATATTTAGGCAATTTTTAGGTATAAGCTATTTAGTAGGTTCATTACTTTTATTTTTAAAAAACTTTCTCACTGTATCGCAGATTTGACCTGACTTAGCGCCATGTTTTTTGTAATGATATTCCGTTTCATAATCACCCTCAGGGATAACCATATCCACAAAAAGCTCATTTTTGTTTAAAGTATTTATTTTGTCTCCAATCTCAAAACCATATTCAATAAATGAGGTGGTATTGTATATGGAAGAATGTATGACACCGTTTTCCAATCGCCATTTATTCCAATAAAGAGTTACATCTAGAGAATTAACTAATGAAAATTCAATTTCACACTTGTCGCCATTGGCCTGATACTCAATGAAACTATAGTCCACATGCTCACTGTTATGGTTAATTATCCATATTCCTATAAGGTCATTGGGAGCACATTTTGATAAAGGTGCGTATAGAGAGAAAATAAATATAGATAAAATAACTAAATGATTTCGCATAATTCAAATTACACCTAACGCTAAGCTCTGAAGAATCCCCAGATAATCATAATTAAAATCAATGTGATGGACACGCACAGCATTGTTTGATCTAATTTATTTCGCAAAAAAAAAATAGATAACAACACTATACGTGATTCCTTCATCCTACACGCTATGCTCAGAAAAAACTGCCCAAAATTCATGCCAGGCGTCTTGGTTCATTAATTCTGGCAGCTGAAGCTTTACTCGATAGCAACCACTTTTCTCTTACCGAGCTGGGCCGAAATATGAAGAGTTCTGTCGCAGACTAGCACAATATCAAACGTATGGACCGACTGCTTGGCAACATCTTCTTTTAGCAGTTTTAGGAGGCTGCCTTTGTAACTTACGCTTGGATTTGACGGCATAAGGTAATAGAGGGGAGAGGGCCTTTGCAAGGCCCAAAAGTCAGATTAAAATGGCGTGCCCGGCTCATTTTCATATGAAGCAGTGGCGGTATTCGTTTTTTCCCAGGTGCCATCTTTATACAATATGAGCGCTGAAGCAGAGGCTGAAGAGAATGCGCGCACCCGTGTATTACAAGCTATACCGCCGGTACAGCTAATACCGCTCCAGCGAATTTCTTTGATGGATTTAGATACATTGCCAATAGAAAATAAGGCCCTGGCTGAGTTATTATTAGTAAAATCGACACCAGAACAGCTGCTCGTACCGTTTCCACTGGTAAAACCGCCATTAGCAACATAAACAGAGCAAGTTAAGTTGGCTGCAAATGCTGAGCCTGCGAAAAGAGTGCCAGCGACAATGGCAAGTGCTTTTAATTTTTTCATGTAAACATTCCTTTTTAACTTTAGATTTTCACGCTCTCATTTTGAGCAACTAAAAATTAACCTCAGTCGTGTAACAAGTCAAGTTTTCTTGTTTAAACTTCTGATTTGTGTAGTTTTATTCTCAAATTAACTCAACCGAGAGTTTGTTTAGCAATTATAACAAATAGCCCAGAGTGCGTGGATGCGATAAGAAGTGTAATAGGGTGAAGAAAAGGACGAATGATTATTGAGACACATGGTACGGTGTCTTATTACTTGGCATATAATAACAAGTTTTTATCGACACCCACCATAAGTTCACAGCCTAATTGTGGGCAGCTTCAACAGACTACTGACCGGCTTCTTCCTTGCAGTCGGCATAGCCCATTGTTCTCAATGCTTTGAGTATCACCTAACGGTAGACGGCATACACCCTGTACGCCAGCTTGGTGTGGGTGTCACCTAAACTCACCGTGGGAAGGCATCGGGTTGAAGGTTTTGTTATATTTCGTGCACCTCACCAAGCCAAACTCCACTTCTATTATCGACTAAGACAAGGGCATCTCCACTCTCCCCAGCCTGAGCCAACAAATTATCTTTGTACCAGATTGCACTTTTGCCTGACGATGCCAAACCACCACTCGGCTGACTGTAATTTGCTATAGCGACTACCATTCCATACTCCGATGCATATGTTGCCCACTTCTTAGAGTCTTTGCCATAACCTTCAGGGGTGATCAAAACGCCCGCTATATAAATAGTTGCGCCAGCTTCATAACAGATCTCTGCGTGTTCTGGATGTATTGTATCTGCACAAATCGCATTTGCGACGGTATCTTGACCTAAGCTAAACATGTGATGTTTCTGACCACTGCCAAAAAACACCTCTTCGCCTTCGTGAAGGTGTATTTTTTCATACCTGTCTACTGCACCAGTATGGTGAACTAAGATCAAACCGATCTTAGGTTGCCCTTCCGATTGCAAAGGTGCACCAACACCGACAGATATTTGGTATTTTTTAGCAGCTTCAACTAGTGGCTTTAGACGTGGATCGTCGTCTGTAAAAGCTAGCTCTTTTGCTAAGTCAGGCTCGTAACCAGATAGGGATAGTTCTGGAAAAACTAAATAATCAACATCAAGGCGACTAGCTTGCTGGATAAACCTGAGGTGATTTTCCATATTCAGGCTAACGTTACCTCTTATTGAACTACTTTGCGCTACGGCTATTCTCATCTTTAACTCCGTGTGGCCTGAAAAATAACGTCGTTGTCTGAAGAATCACCAGATATTTAAAATTAAAATGGTGGTACCCTCGGCATTGTTTTATCTCACTTATTTATCCGAAAACGAACCAGATAACAACACCATACGTTGTCAACTATCCTACACGATATGCTCATAAAAAACTGCCCCCAAGCTCATGCCCGGCGTCTTGGTTCATTAATGCTGGCAATCGAAGCTTTGCTCGATAGCAATCAACTTTCTCTTACTAAGCCGGATCGAAATATGAAGCGCCTAGTCGCTGCTAAGCGCAATATCAAACGTTTGGACCGGCTGCTTGGCTATACCGCCATGCATAAAGGTCAGCTTACTATTTGCCGTTGTTGTACCTAGCAGAACGGTTCGGCCAGGCCCCGCTTGCGAATCATGTGCCCTACTGAACATCTTATTTTGACAGTTTTAGATGGTTGTTTTGTAACCTCCTACTCAAGTATACGCTCGATATTTTCACACCGAACACCACACTTTCTAATTTCTTTAAGAATATCATCTAGCTGAGGGGATTGAGCTTTTACTGATGTTCCATCATTGAGGTAGAGCGTTACTGTATTACTATGACTCTGAAAAATTTTGACAACATGGCCTGAGTTCAGAATCTGAATAACAGTGCTCCAATTAACGAAAGAATCAGCCCTAGGCCCCAAAGGCAGCTTATGCCACATGCTCTTATCCGATGTTAATAGGAGTTCATCTTCAACTGCTATGCCATCACGAGCGACTTTATATGTCGTTTCAATACCGAAACCGCTGTAGTGAAAATAGTGAAATGCGATACCTGAACCTTTGTAATACCACATAGCTTCTTTTTCATCATTCCACTCTTTTATTAGTACAACTAGCTGTTCATATGAAACTGTAGTCTCCGGTTCAGCATGAACAGATATAGTGATTACGAATAAGAGTATTGGCAGAAATTTTCTCACGAAATACCTTTATTAAGATTGATTCTAAGTACATGAAGCGCGCACTAATATCACGACACCTGCTATTGACAATGTAGCTAACCAAATTAAGTGGAAATCTCTTAGCGGATTAACCATTGGCTTTTATACATTTACCAACGCTTTTATTAATTCCAATAACCCGCATATACCAGTTTTCAGTATCAGCGATTTGAGCCTTAAAGTCATCAACGTATGTTGGCGAGCTTTTGTCTGGTTTAATATGCCCATAATAAAAGCTGCTGATCCAAAGCGCCCCTTCTGGGAGCATATGACCTCTTCAACCAACTTCTTCAACAGTTTCAGTGCAGGCGATCGCGGAGTTTTATAGACACCCAATCATAAATTCACAAATCTATAGTGGCCAGTACCTTTCTTCTGAATGGTTTGGCGATAGGTAACGCTGGGTAAAACACCTCATGACTCCACTTACCGGATGACAGAGCGGTTTGTGGAGCTCTTCTGCAATACGGCAAAGCTGCGTGGTGCTTCAGTCGTTCCCGGCTCGCAAGCGTCCGGGATGATGGTGTTGCCTGGAGGTCACGGAGTTATCTGGAGGCCACGGAGTTGTTTGGAAGTGGCTGAATGGTTTGCTAGACACCCTGTGTCACCTTGTGAGTGAATAAAGACTCAGCTATTGGTTGATCTGGTTATCTCCATCAGGGAACTTCAGACAAAACGCACTGCCCGAATCTGAGCTGGAAACACTCAGCTCAATGTCGAGTTTTTCGCACAGGCGCTTAACCATGGAAAGCCCCATACCCATTCCCTCACTTTCGGGACCTTTTGCGCCGGGTTCAAACAGCGTTTTCAAAAGTTCTGGGGTAATCCCCTCCCCTGTATCCGATACCATGATTGACTGTGCGCGTCCTTCTATGGTGACTACGCCGCTACGAATATGGGTAAATGCATTGCCGATCAGGTTATTCAGCAGCAGCCGTAATGCGCTGGGGGCAATGGGTAACTCCAGCTTTGCTGCAATGTCGACTTCTACCTCGATGTCTTTACCGGCAATTTTTTCTGCCTGGCTTAAGATAACCTGCTCAACCACAGGTAAAACGCGAGTATTTGCATCAGCTAAAGTTTCTTCCCGGGCCAATGCCAGTAAGACTTCCAGGCTTTGTGTGATTTGATGCTGAGCATCGGCAATACGACCTACCAGCTCTGCTTGCTTGTCGGTTAGTGATGTTTGTCTGAGTAAAGTCAGCGAGCTTTGGGTAATTGCCACTGGCGTTCTTAATTCATGGGAAACATCTCGGGTGAATGCCTGCTCGCGACTGATAAAGCGCCGAATACGAGACAAAGCCTGCTCCAGGGTTCTGGCGAATGCGCCAATTTCATCGTTGACAAACTGCCCAGAGAAATTCTGCGGCAAGCGCTCTACCGGCGCGTCTTCTACAATCTTAACCAAAGTATCCAGCGGCTTGATCAAACGCTTTGCCATCATCAGAGACGTAAACGCCAATATCAACGCCAGCACGAGAACGCCGCCAAACAAAACCAAAATAAACTTCAGCATGCCACCTTTAATCTTACGCACCACCAGCTGCTCACTGACTTCGGCCAGTAAATAGCCGGTGGGAATTTGCTTAAGATGGTAATGGCTATCGTTTTCTCCGCTAAACTCGATCCGATTGGGTTCATCCTCGAGTACTTCCCGGATGATTGCCGGTAATTCATGCTTTTCAGGGTAGTAGCGAATAAAGTCGAGTCTGGGCCTGGCTTCAAGGCCAGACTCAAGTTGCGCAGCAACGGTCTGGGCCTCATCATTCAGCAAATAAACAAAAAACCGATCTTCTATGCTGTACGCAAACAAAAAACTTGCCGCCCCAAACACAGCACTAATAAATAACGCAATACCGACAAAGAAAGCGACAATCCGGTTACGTAACTGAGTGGCTTTCATGCTGCATTACCCTTCTATATCCAGAGCGAACCCTATGCCATGTATTGTTTTGATGATCGGACTGCTAAATGGCTTGTCTATCGCTTTGCGAAGCTGATAGATATGCGAGCGTAATGCATCAGAGTCTGTCGGTTCATCTCCCCAGATCCTGTCACACAGCTCACTGCGACTCAGCGCGCGAGGGTGATGCTCCATCAGTAAACGCAAAATTTTAAATGGAATAGGCTGAAGCGTCACTTCACACCCGGCACGTTCAATGTGCTGAGTCTGACTATTAAGTGATACCGCTTTTTCATCACGCCCCAAAGATAGTGTGTGCTCACTATTAAGTAAATGCCTTTTGGCCAGAGCATTGCAACGTACCCATAACTCTTCAAGGGCAAAAGGCTTGGTCAGATAGTCGTCTACCCCCAAAGAAAAACCATTGAGTTTGTCATCAAGCGTATCGCGGGCAGTGAGCATAATGATGGGAATATGGCGATTGGCTTCTGCTCTGAGTTGCTGACAGACAGCCAATCCATCCATTTTGGGTAGCATCACATCTAGGACCACACAATCGTAAAATTGTTCCAAAGCAAGTTGTACACCCAGCTCACCGGTATGAGCAAAGTCGATGACCGCACCGTGCGACTCAAAATATTCACCTATATTCAGGCTCAGATCCTGATTGTCTTCAATCAGCAGTACTTTTATTTGCGCCATGCAGGACACCACGTTCGTAAGAATATAACTAAAGGCTAACGCGACATTCGTGAAAGCAATGTGAAAATCAGCTCAGGTCGTGTGCAACCAGCGACGCACATACTGCAAAGACAGGTACTCTTGTTTCAGTTTCAGCCAGGAATCACGCGATTGCTGCCAATGCCATTGTTCATCAGCAATTTTTCGCAGCATATCTTCATTTTTCGCCCGGCTATAAAAAAGCAGATCCTGCGCCGTCGCCAGCTTGGGGAGTGAATCGCTCTGCACTGTAAACATATGCTCGATATGTGTACGCAGATTAAGAATAAGGGTAAACAGATTGGTATTGCTTGCCTGATGGGTTAATAACTCAACAAGTCGTTGCTCTTTTTGAGGTATAGGGTAGTCATTTAATTCTGTAAAGACCCCGCTCATTGTGTCAATCAGCACTTGTCTGTGACCCTGCGGCAAAGAACAAAACCAGTGAGTCAGTTGTTGTAGTGGCGGTGCCATAGTGTTTCCCGAGTAGTCCCTTGATTAAGGAAAGTCTACCACACGCTGCTTTTATCGTAAAAAGCGTCAGTGTTTAGTGTAAAAAAGAGGGAAAAGCATAATTACACACTAAGCGGCTTAATGTGGGCAGGCAAATCGACAAAATTAACCCGCCACCAGCACGCATAGTTGATTTAACATTGGTTTAGTTATAAATCCACCAACCCAATGCAAAGCATTTAGGTATTAAGCACGACCAGCGTGAGCGACGCAGGCTCACTAGGCTTTTTACAACAAAAGCCAGATTTTGACTGATCACTGTTCTTTGCATGGCACAGCCTGATGAAACCACTTAGCTATCCAACGGAACGGGTTTGGTCTGGGATCCAGTTCAACCATCAGGTTGAAGCTATAGCCCTTGCGATAATGCGTTCTGATCACGTCCACTCCAAGCTTGTGCTTGGAAACACATCGCCGTAACTCGGAAACTGCCCGGTTAATGGCATTGTTGTCGACATACTCTTGTTGCCAGATCTCCCGGCACAATTCATCCCGGCCAATCACTCTATCTCTATGACAGATAAAATATTCTAATAAGTCATAGATAAGAGGTTCCAGCCGCACGCTTTCACCACAATATGTTAACAACCTTTTCCTTTTGTGAAGCTCATAGGGCCCAAATACTGCACGGCTAAAGTCAGCATCATAATTATCATTTAACTTCATGATGATAGACACACTTCCTTTGACGTTTTGAGTTATCAAGCAAGGTTAGTGTAGCGTCTGACTGGGCTTTTTAAAATCCAATTTGCGATGAAAGTACATGACTTTTGTTAATAGAAAAAATGATAGGTTATCGTAAGTACACTGCAAGGTTTTGTTCACATAGATCAACTAAAGCACAAATATAAAACAAAAAATATACAATTTAGGGCATCAGAGTGCGCTGGGCATTTTATTTCCCAGTCTTTATACCGTTATTAGTGACAATGCGCATAAAGTAACCAGCTATTCAGCTATTAGTAAATTTCATAGTTATAGATGTAAGGGCAAACACCGGTCTGTTTACCCTGTTTTTGTGGTCGTTTTATCAGGTTATAGTGTTGCGAGCATCGCTTTAATTTTGTCATTATCCGGGTAGGCTTTCTGTGCTTTTAACAAGCTTGACTTCGCCTGAGCAAAATCATTTTGCCGAACATAGGACTGCGCAATCGTGAGTTCAATCATGGGATGATTAAATTGAGACTGGGCAAATGTCATTAATTCAATGGCGTTGTGCAGCTGCAACTGTGTTTTAGCAAACTTCGCCTGATAGACACCTATCATGGCAAGCATTTGCACATCATAGCGTTGTGGTGACTGCTTAAATTCAACTATTGCAGCAGCTTTGTCTTTGAACAATAATTCCGCCAGCTTCACACTCTGATCGTCTTTATAAGCCGGCTCATTAACATCGTCTACACCCATTGCCCTGACCATTGCAACGGCAGTATCTGCAGTTGAAAACGGATTTTGGCCGGTGATCAATCGACCATCTATGGTCACTTGATTAAGCATTAAACCATCCTGTTCAAACTGGCCTCCGCGCTCTTTTAACTTGTCTTCCAGTAAAAACTCAAACTGAGGTCGCCACTTTTTGCCAAAGGCGTCTTCTTCCAGATTGGTAAAACCGTTGACTCTTCTGCCATCGACCAGGTACTCGCCATTGCTTAACGTGACATCAACCAGTGCAGCGGGCCCATGACACACTGCACCCACCACGCCTTGCTGCTCATAAATTTCCCGGATCAAGCGCTGCAACTCGGCGTCTTTATGTAAATCAAACATTGGGCCTTTACCACCGACAATAAACACCCCGTCAAATGGCTGACCTTGCAGGCTCGCCAATTTAACCGTGTCGGACAAGGCATGCATCGCCTGAGGATCATTTAAGAACGCCTGGTTATAGGACTTTTCTTTATTGTACTCATCTGCTAGTGGCTGCCCCCCCTCAGGCGAGGCCAGTGTGATCTTAATCCCGTTGTCGTTAAAAACCTGATATGCTTTGCTTAATTCATCAAATTCAAACCCGGGCTGAGTGGTTTTCCCATCAACCTGCTTACCGAAACTACTTAATACCATCAACACGTGTGGCTGATCTGCGGCATAAGCAGTACTGAGCAAAGTGGTACTCATCAGTGACCATATGGATGCAACTATCAACTTTCTCTTCATCATTGAGTCTCCTTTGTTTGGACAGACTCACCGTAACGCTGATACTGTGAAGCCACTGTGAAAAAAGTCGGGATATAGGTGTGCAAAATCAGATTGAGGATAGCCTGTGGCAACTTTACTTGGGCGTATGGTTCCGCCCCTGCGGCACACTGCCGCTGTCACCCAGTGGCGCAATCATCAGTTTATGGAACCCGAATGGTGTAAAGAAAAGTTATGCCGATAACAACCGATACCGGCGACATATATATCAGGCACTTAAGCGCAAAGGATACGACATGCACCTCATGTGGGGCTGCAGCCCCGATCTCGGTTATCGCGAGTTAAGTGTACTGGTAAACTGCTCACAGAGCCAAGCAACCCGACTGGCAAAAGTGTGCCGCCAAAAAGCCTTTTACTTTGTAAAAGAGGGGCAGATCTGGTTATACAACACGCAAAATCCGCAGCAATGCTCGCCGCTGCCCGCCACTTTTAAGGCGCGACTCACCTACCGCAGACCACCTGCTTACAATGAAGCCATTCTGTACCCAAGCATCTAAAATGCTAGGCAAGACTCTTAGCCTGCTCTTGACAAAATTCCTCACACCACACCTGCAACTCCATCATTGACATCGGTTTTGCATACACATATCCCTGCACCAAATCGCATTCCATTTCTTTGAGGCCCTCCAGTTGCGCAACGTGCTCAACCCCCTCTGCAATCACAGATAAGCCAAGGCTGGCGGCCATCGACAAAATAGCACGCACCAGATTTTGCGAATCCGGCGCATGCGCAAACTCATGAATAAAGCTCTTATCGATCTTGATTGTGTTGATCGGAAAGCGACGCAAATAACTCAGCGAAGAGTAGCCTGTACCAAAATCATCGATAGACAACTGTGCGCCGGTAGCCCTGAGACCTTCAAGCCAGGCCAGAATGGCTTCATCATCATCCAGCAATATGCTTTCTGTGATCTCAAGTGCGAGATTGCCGGGTGCAAATCCGGTTTGGCGCAAAATATGGCGTAATGTAGTCGCGTTAAAACCCAGCCGGTACTGCTGGCTGGATATGTTTGCCGACAAACAGCAGTTGAGGTTGAGTGAGCGATTCAGCATCTCAATGTCTGAGGTAGCCTGTGTCAGCATCCACTCACCCAGCTCAGAGATCAAGCCACTTTCCTCTGCAACCGGAATAAACTCATCAGGGGTTATATATTGCCCGTCATGGGGCCAGCGTGTTAGTGCCTCAAATCCATAAAGCTGACCCGACTTGAGTTCGATTATTGGTTGATAAAATACCGCCAGCTCATTGTTGGCAATGGCCTTGCGAAGCAGCTGCTCCAGCTCTACACGACGGTTAACCTGTTGCTGCATGGAAGGCGCAAAATAGTGGTACTGATTACGGCCGCTTTCTTTGGCTTTGTACATCGCCAAATCTGCCCGGCGCAGTATCTCCTGTTGTTCGCGGGCATCATCGGGCATAATGGCAATGCCGATACTGGCGCCACTGATCACTTCAAACCCATTGATGATAAACGGTTGTGCCAGTGATGTGAGAATTTTCTCGGCCACTTTTGCTGCGTCCTCAACATCGCTGATCTGACTGAGCAACAGCACAAACTCATCGCCTCCAAAGCGCGCCAGCGTGTCTGTGCGGCGCACCAGATGATTAAGCCGGTTGGCAACTTCGAGCAGCAAATTGTCACCCGCGTCATGCCCCATCGCATCATTGATGCGTTTAAAGCGATCCAGGTCAATAAACAGCAACGCACTCAAATGTGGCTGTCGTTCAATTTGTTTTAGATCCTGAGAGATCCTGTCCAGCAATAAGCGTCGATTTGGCAGCCCTGTCAATGCATCATACATGGCCTGATAGGCGATTTTAGCTTCCTGCTCTTTGCGTTCTGTCATATCTGACAACACGGCAATATACTGCTGCACTTGGCCCTGCTCGTCCTGAACAGCACTGATCGCAAGCCATTCCGGGTATATGGTGCCGTCTTTTCGGCGATTCCAAATCTCAGCAGCCCACTCCCCTTTAGTTTCCAGCGTCTGCCACATATGCTCGTAAAATCGTGTATCGTGACGACCTGAACTGAGCAAGTTTGGCTTTTTCCCAAGTACTTCGTGCTCCTGATACCCCGTAATGCGGGTAAAAGCCGGGTTCACTGCTGTGATTTCAAGGTCAGCATTGGTTGTCATGATCCCTTCCTGCGTTGCCTGATACACAGCCGCAGCGGTTTTAAGTTCAGCCTCAACTTCTTTAAACTCGGTAACATCAACGCTTATGTACACATACCCGCCTTCTGCCGTTCGGGCATGACGGATTTGCAGCCAGCGCCCCTGTGCGGTTTTTTGCAGCCGCTGTGGTGTCTCACTTTGCTCATGGACAAAGTCGGATTTACGCAAATGCCAGTCATCCAGAGTTTGCGGAAACTGCGCTTTGGATAACACGCCATAATGCCGCAGCCAGCATTGATTGGTCAGTGTCAGTGTGCCTTCGCTGTCGTAGAGCGCAAACCCTTCTTGCAATCGTTCAATGGCATCGTGAAGTAACTGGCTTGCTTGCAGGGCGTGATTTTTTGCTTTATTAAGTCGCTGTAAAATAAACAACAACATCAGTAGAAGCACCACCGCCAGGCCAAACAACTGCTCACTCAGTGTGCCTGTTTGCTGCAATTGCATAGCGTGTAAATCCATTTGTGCCCGATACAGGCTGGCAAACGCAGCTTTACTGTCGATAGCAAGATACTGCTGGCGAGTTTTGCGCACCAGGCGGTAATAGTGCACAGCAACCTGAATATGATTGACAAATCGGCGACTCAGCAATGCAAAACTCTCATTGCTGTTAGCTGTCTCGGCCAGCATCCGGATCCGGGTATCCAGTAGTACCTCGTCGAGTGGCTGACCTGAGGTAACCAGACTGGCCAATATGGTACTGGCAAGTAACGCCTGCGGATGCTGTATCGCAATCATTTCATCCAATACCAGAGGCAGGTAGGTCAACCCATTTCGCATACCCACCGCTCGTGTTTTTAACTGCTCCATCAGCGCCATTTTATGGCTCAGTAACTTCAGATACGCCTGATACTCGGCGCCAACCTGACCAGTTTGCTGTTTGTCGGTCAAATGATGCAGAGCTTTGTCCAGCTGTTGCAACTCATCAAAATGGCGTAAACTGCCGATACTCAGCGTCAGGGCAAACTTATCCAGTTTAGCATCAATCGACTTGGCATCGAACAGCAGTGACACCTGCTCATGTTGTCTCTCTCCTGTCGTCACGTGGGCGCGGAAAAAATACACCATCAAGGCCGTGAGCACGCACATCAGCAAGCATTGACCAATAACGGGGAGGTTGATTTTTACTTTCTGCTTCATTGATCCATTTCCTGGTGATGTCCGACTAAACTTTCCAGAAAAGCGGCAATTGCAGCCAACTCGGCTTCGCTGAGCGAGCGCCCGAGCTGATAACGTGCCATGGTGTTAATCGCCCCGGTCAGGCTTTGTTCACTGCCATCATGGAAAAAATACGTTTGTCTGGCGGCCATTCTGAGACCAGGCACTTTAAAGGTAAACTTGTCCTCTTCGCGACCCGTGACGTTATATCGACCATAATCAGAGGGCTCAATGGCCGTCCCACGGTCGCCAAAATAATCACCAAAAGTGCCCATTTTCGCGAACATATTGCCCCCGACATTTTTTCCCTGATGGCAATTGATGCAGCCATAATATTTGAATAAACGATATCCCTCTTGTGCTTGTTCAGACAGGGTCGCTTTACCTTGCAGCCACAAATCAAACGGGGCATTTAAAGTGATGAGACTACGCTCGTAATGGGCGATGGCGTCACTGATTGAATCGCTCGACAGCCCTTCCCGATATACCTGAGTAAACGCAGTTTTGAACGCTTGATCCTGGTTGAGTGTCGCGATTAGCTCGGCCCAGGTGGTTGCAAACTCTTTGGGGTTTTCTACCGGCAGCGTGACCTGCGTTTTTAAATCAATGGCTTTGCCGTCCCAGGCCTGACGAATATTGAACACTGAGTTGTATACTGTCGGCGCACGAACCTCTCCAAGCCGCCCGAATGCGCCCTTGGAACGGGCAGAATTGTCGGCCCCGTGGCTTGATAACTGATGACAAGAAGCACAGCTAATATCGTTCGTTCGTGACAACCGAGTATCAAAAAACAACTGTCTGCCCAGTGCAACTTTGCGCGCATCGGTGGCGACACTTTGCAAAGGTAATATAGGCTCAGCGGCCGCGCCGGCCGAGCCAACAAACAGTACCCAAATCAAAGACCTCAACATCACGCTTTAGTACCACTCTTAGCAACTAAACACCTTGCTAAGGTAGCACTTATTAGTGATACCTGACTTGATATGGAATAAAGAAACCGCGATCTCAGTCGTTGCTAACGCAGGCTTGTACGCCCCCGTAAAAAGTCCGGCAGGACCAAGCAGGCACAACAATAAAATTCTGACAACGGGAGGTGCAACGCAAAATTTTGTCTAAACTTGTGAGATAAGAAGCTTTTTAATCAACCTTATGCAATTAAAAACGCGCCTGACAATCATACTGGGTTTAACCGCACTGGCTCCCATGCTGGTGATCTTTTTGTTGGCTATGTTACACAGTACCGAGCAGGCAAAGCGTCTGAGTATTTCCGCAGCTCAGGCAAAAGTCTACAACGCAGCCGCGATTTTCGACCGCTATTTTGCTAAACGCAAGAGCGAGGTCGCGGCACTGGCGCGCCAGCCCACCCTTAAAACCATGGACTTCGCGCAAATAGCACCTATTTTGGAAAATGAAAAAGCATTCTATCGGCAAACCTATGAAAAGTTTATTCTCGGGCGCCCCGACGGGAGCTTTCACAATACCGAGGGCGGCAACCCTTTTCAAAATATGCTCAGAACATTTGATGACACTTCGCCGCAAGCCCGCAAGAGAACCATTACCCGCCGCGATTACTGGCAGGAAACCATTGGCCGTAACGTGAATCAAAGCGCTGAAATTTATGTTTCTGAACCCATGATCTCTTACACCACGGGAGTCAAGCAGATAGTGGTCGCCGCCACGATACTCGGGAACGACGGCAGAGTAGCGGGCCTGCTTGGTGGCAGCATTCCCTGGCGAGAAATAGACCGCCTGGTTCAGGAGGTATCACAGCAGGTTGTCCATCAGTTTTATGACAATGCACGTTTTATGCTGGTGTCTAAGGAAGGCATTTACATGTATCACTGGCTGCCAGACAAAATAATTCAGCTAAAACGTGAACAGGGCAAGTTTGTCGTAAATGACATTGGCGAAAAAATTGCTATTCGATTGAAAGTTACCGAGGAAGCCAACCCACAACTACGCGAGATTGGCCTGAAAATGATCGCGGGTTTTAATGGCTATGCCCAGTTAGATAAAACCGCCACTCAGCCCAAGTCTTATATTTTTTATGCACCAGTAAAATCCGCGGGTTACAGCATTGCCCTGACCTTACCCGAACATGTCGTGTTTGCCCCCGTCTATGCATTACGTCAGCAGCTGCTGATTATCCTTGGTTTTGCGGTGGTTATTTCGTTGCTGGTCGTGTGGCGCTTTTCAAACAGCATTTATCAGCCTATCGCTAAGCTGACCAAGGCAGCACAAGCTTTGACACAGGGCAACTTTAGCGTATCACTGTCGA
This sequence comes from Pseudoalteromonas rubra, assembly GCF_005887115.1. Classification (GTDB taxonomy): domain Bacteria; phylum Pseudomonadota; class Gammaproteobacteria; order Enterobacterales; family Alteromonadaceae; genus Pseudoalteromonas; species Pseudoalteromonas rubra_F. Next base: position 123,562 of record NZ_PNCJ01000015.1, read on the forward strand.
CTCGTGGCAAAGATGAGATGGCGAAACTCAGCCGTGCATTCGCACAGATGCGCGACAAAGTGTATCAGCGAGAGTCTGAGCTGGAACAGAGAGTCGAAGAGCGTACCCAGGCACTGGAACTGGCCAAAATTGCTGCGGAAGAAGCCGCCAGCGCAAAAAGCCGTTTCCTGGCCAACATGAGTCACGAGATACGCACGCCTATGAACGGCATTTTGGGTACCCTGCAGTTGCTCAATCAACAGAATAACTACAGTGGAGAACAACAAACCCTGATCCGGGTTGCCAACGAATCAGGACAAAATCTGCTTACCCTGCTCAATGATATTCTCGATATTTCTAAACTCGATCAGGGTGAAGTGTCACTGTATTTTGAGCCTTTTGACTTGTATGCCGTTTTACATCACCTGGAACAATTGTTCAGCGAAAAAGTCATCGAAAAGCGGCTGCGTTTTCAACTAGTTATTGGTGATACCGTACCAAAAGAGGTCGTCAGCGACAAACATCGCCTACAGCAAGTACTGCTTAATCTGCTGAATAACGCCATTAAGTTTACCCATGAAGGCTTTATTCGACTGGAAGTTGAGAATATTGGCAATATGGAACAAGTGATGCTCAGGTTCGCCGTCTCTGACAGCGGCATCGGGATTGCCGAGGATAAACTTCCCCACATCTTTAACCCTTTTTATCAGGAAGATGAAAGTACGACTCGGCGCTATGGCGGCTCCGGTCTGGGCTTGTGCATCTGTCAACAGATCATTGAATTATGTGGAGGTCACCTCAATTGCCAGTCAGTACAGGGGGAAGGCAGTCAGTTTGATTTTAACTGGCCTGTGGCGCCCTGCTGCCTGATCTATTCTGAGGACAGCGATCAGGTAACATTTGGAGAGCTACATGGCCATATTCTGCTGGCGGAGGACAATGCAGTAAATCAGGTTGTGACTAAGGCCATTTTAGAGAAACTAGGTTTGAGTGTCACCATAGTCACTGATGGCGAACAGGCTTTACAGCAGCTCGAGAAAGAACACTATGATCTGGTTCTGATGGACATGCACATGCCCAATATGGATGGCATAGAGGCTACCAAGGCCATCCGTGGTATGCCTCAGCACATGCAGCTGACGATTATCGCGTTGACCGCCAATGTCCTTATCAAAGACATCGAAGCCTGTTTCGCTGCAGGGATGGACGATTACATCAGTAAACCCATTGCGCTGGAGCAACTCAAAACTGTGCTGGACAAATGGTTAGCGGTAAAAAATGGCTAACCAGACCGTTTCCTGCTCGGGATCGGTCCAGCTGACTTTATGCTTACAATGTGCGGGAATATTCAGATAGTCTCCGGCTGACAGGCGTGTCACCCGACCGTCCTCAAACGTCAGTTCACCGGCCCCTTGTAAAACCAGCACCCATTCGTGTTCATCCTGATCGTACCAGCCTTGCGGTGGTGAGGTATGCCCTTGAGAGACAATGCGCTCAATCTTGAGCTGCTCATGAGACAGTAACGTCTGAAATACTTCTTCGCTGAGATCAACGGGAAGGTTAGATAGTAAGTTGTTCATTATTCACCCATTAATTGAATATCACACGAAAAGTTTCACGTATTGAGGATAAATACTAAAGCAGAGAATCAAAGCGTAAGCAAAAAATGAATGTGAGAAGAATAGTAGATAAGAGATTTGGTGGAGCTAGGCGGGATCGAACCGCCGACCTCTTGCATGCCATGCAAGCGCTCTCCCAGCTGAGCTATAGCCCCAAATCGACGTCAAAGATACTAGAAGATTTTTCTACCTTTGAAAACCCCCAAAAGTCACTTTTTTATAGAAATGAATCCGTTAGGGTAAAAATCGAACAGGCACGTGTGCACCGATACACGTGCCTGCTGAAAATACCCGGTGTTACTGAGCGCCGTATTAGTGGAGCAATGTAAGTGCCGCTTCCAGCGCTTGTTTGATATCAGGGTTAGTCAGCTCACCCGCTTCGAGGTCAAAGTTATCGAAAAAGCTTGGCACTGACAGGCTCGCTTTAACATCCGCAGCAAAATAAGGCGCAGAAGCCACCGCCGATCCCAGTACGCTTTGAGCGCCACCCGGGCCCGGTGACGTTGCCATCATCAGCATTGGTGTATTCTGATATACCTTCATATCTATGCGAGATGTCCAGTCAAACAGGTTCTTATAGGCGGCTGAATAGCTGCCATTGTGTTCAGCAAATGACACAATAATCGCATCCGCGGCACCAATTTTTGCGTAAAAACGCTGCGCTTCGTCTGGAATACCACCCTCAGTTTCCCGTTCAATGCTGTAAATCGGCATTTCATACTCATTCAGGTCCAGTACTTCGACCTCAGCATTGGGGATCAACGAAGCTGCATAGCTGGCTAATTGCTGGTTAATTGACTGACGGCTGTTACTGGCTGCAAATACTAAAACTTTCATGGTATTACCCTCTCAAAATAAATCAAAAATGGTGTTTACTCAGGGTGATGACTTGATTTGTATTCACCTCAAGCTGATGACAACCAGTGTATATTAGGTTTTAATAATAATTAATAAGGCAAAAGTAAAGTCACTATTTCTAAATGAATAACAATCTATTTGAAGGCATTGAGATCTTTGCCGAGGTCGTCGAAAACAAAAGCTTTATTGCTACAGCCCAGAAGCTGGGGCATTCTCCGTCACATGTCAGCAAAGTGATTGCCAAGCTGGAAGAACGTCTGGGTGTTAGACTGTTGAACAGAACCACACGAACACTGGCACTGACGCCAGAAGGAGAGTCGTATTACCAAAACTGTGCCCAACTGATCCAGGATGCTCAGGCGGCACAACAGCGCTTGAATGTGACCGACGATATTCCAAGGGGCACCCTTAAGATCACCTGTCCGGTGGCTTTTAGCGCCGATTATTTACAACCGGTACTAGCAGACTACCTGAATCGCTACCCGAATGTTTCACTGGAGTGGGATCTGGAAGACAAAGCCGTTGACGTGATTGCTGACGGCTACGACTTGGCTGTACGGGCAACCCCGCAACTGGAAGAGTCCAGTCTGATCTGCAAACGGGTTTATCATTGCAAAACATACGTTGTTGCCAGCCCGCAATACCTCGATCGTTTCGGGCAGCCACATCACCCAAAGGAGCTGCAAAAGCATCATAGTATTTGCTATAGCAATCTCAAAACGCCGGACCGCTGGGAGTTCAAAGATAAGCAGGGCGGTATTTTTCATGTTGAGGTACGACAACGGATCTTGTGTAACAATGGTCATATGCAAACTGCGATGGCGCGCGATGGGATTGGTATTGCACGCCTGCCCGCCTTTTATGTCGACACCTTACTGGCGCAACAGCAACTGGTGCCCCTGTTCCCTGACTTCCCACAGCCAGACGTCAACGTCTATGTCGTTTATCCAAGTCGCCGTCATCTCTCTCCAAAAGTGCGACACTTTATTGACCTGCTATCGGCACATTTTGACAAAATACGCGCCTGATCTTGGCGTTGTGCACAGCTGATATTCAATGGTGTGCACACTGATATCTTTTTAATAACCCACACAATTTCCACACAATTGCACCAGATTTATGCAGCAAACTCTCTAAGTCACTAATTAATATAAGTTAATAGATTTGGACCTTGACTATTTTATCCCCACAATTGCCGTCTAGACTAAATAATAAGACAACCGCAGCTTTCGAGGTCTATATGAAACAACTACTCTTAATTACCCTGTGTACTGTACTGTGTGCCTGTGGCTCAGGATCCGACTCTGCAACCACAGATCAGACTAATGTCACCTCGGATACCGATAATAATGCCCAGGACAACTCAGGCAATAGCTCAGGAGACACCAATCAGGATACATCTCAATCATCTACATTTGTCCTGAGTAGCCCGGCATTTGCCCATCAGGCAGCCCTACCTGTCAGCTATACCTGTGATGGTGACAATTTATCCCCCCCATTAAGCTGGCAAGGCGCGCCAGAGGCAACCCAAGAGTTTGCCCTCAGTATGGAAACCAGTACGCAAACGCTACACTGGTTAGTTTATCATATAGATAACGATGTACAGGCAATTGTTGCAGGAGACTCGTCCGGTGTGCTCGGCAACAACAGTGTCAATGGCGAGCAAGCCTACGCGCCCCCCTGCCCTGAAAGCCCCGGCACACACTACTATACATTTACCCTTTATGCGTTATCAGAGCGCCCTTCGCTTGATCAGAATGCGGTGGTGGACAGAGCCACTTTTATGGCTGCAATCAACCCACTTACTCTGAACAGCACCGCGTTAACTGTCAGTGTAAACCGCTTTCCAGATGTTGCGCTCAGTGCCTGTGAGCAGGTGCAGCTGTCAGTGAGCAATGCAGGGTTCAGTGATGTCGCCGTTACTTGCGATAGTGACTATGCATACGTCACATCCGATACATACCCAGACCACGACCTGATGAACGGTATAACGGGAACCAATGAACAAATCCCGGTACCGGCCCCCGGTTACGCAGCCCCGATCCGGCTCGACCGACAGCTCAGCAGCACCCCGACAAGTATCGACGCAGCACTGGGTGTCGCCGTCAATGGTGTACCTATCTATGATTATTCTGCACAAGGAGAGCTGGATCTTTACCAGTATGACCCAGCAGTTGATACCAAAGCCCTGGGCCAGCTTGATAATTGCGGAGGCCATGCCGGGCGCGGAGACGATTATCACTACCATGCCGCACCAACTTGCATGATAGCTGCCATGACCAACCAGGGAGATGACGCAATTCTTGGCTGGGGCTATGATGGCTACCCCTTGTACGGCAATAATAACCCCGACGGCAGCGCCATTGCCTCTGGCACATTGGATTTATGTAACGGCCAGTCCGATAGTGAATATGGCTATCGATATCATACGTCCGAACAGGCACCTTATGTCTTTCAGTGCTTAATGGGAGAAGTGAATACACAAATCCTGCCACGCGTCGCGCCGATGACAGGCGACAATCCCCAGATGCGTGCCAATCTGACTCCGCCTCAGGGCGGTGTAAGCAACCTGACGCATACCATTTTGTCAGATGGCACACGCAGCATGACGTATACCCATCAGGGCACGCAATATTATGTCAACTACACGCCAATAACCGATCAGGACAATTGCTATCAGTTTGAGCAGAAAACAGTCAGCAATGGTGGCATTGTTGAAACCGGCACATTCTGCAGATAAGCAAGGAGGAATGAGATGAAATATCTGATAAGTATCTTGTTGCTCAGTGTCTTATTCAACTTAAGCGCGGCTAAAGCGCATGTATTAGAGAGTAATAAAGCCAGGCTGACCCTGCGTGACGGTCAGGCCGAGCTGCGTTTACAGGTCAATATGCAGCACTGGCAGCACACGCTGCAAAACCCGCAAGCCTGGTTGTTAGGAGACACCACCACGGTTATGCCTCACAACCAGAACCCTCAGGAGGTGCATAGCTTTATTACTCACCTGCTTGAAACCATGACAAAACTGCACCTCAATAACACCATGGTTGCCTTGCAGCTGAAAAGCTTGCACACTTCGAAGCATCATCCTGAACAGGCCGAGTTACTCCTGCTCGGAGAACACACTCACGCAGGGCAAGCGATCGAACAGGTTAGTCTGACGTTACCGCCGTCACTGGGGGCCGTGCACCTCAGTGTGACGCGGCCACAATATCGTATGCTGAGCGCAGGAAAAACGGCGCATATCTCTTTCAAATAGAGAAATATGGGCAGTGCGACCGGTACACTCTCTTTTTCATGGCAACGAGCACAGGAGTCACATTTGAATCTATTTGCCAAACTGTTTCTGGCCATTGTGCTCACCAATACGGCAATCATTGCGATCCAGCTTGGCCTCACTGCTGGCAGCCTGACCAATGATTTTGCGACCTTAGTACAGCACAGTGAGCAAAGCCATGTGGAACAAACCCGTGCGCGCTTGCTGGCTTTTTATCAAAGGGAAGGAAGCTGGCAAAAGTTACGACACAACCGGCTGCTATGGCAGCAGTTGATGCAACCACAACCTGGCCAACACAGCCGTCCTGTCCGCCGGGATAGCGCGTTTAACTCGCAGCAGCACAGCGAACGTCGTTACTTTGATACAGGCAAACGGATCAGCCTGTACGACAGCAACAAACAGCGCATTGAAGGTAAGCCCAGATTACAAAGTAATCGTTATCAGCAAGCCCTGGAGCTTGACGGTGAACTCATTGGCTGGCTTGGCTGGGATCCCGCGCGAGTGCGCGACCCTGGCGAAACAAGACAAACCAGCAATGACGCCTTTATCAGCCAGCAACTGACCAATTACCTGTGGATCGCACTGTCAGCCTTGTTGTTAGCATTACTGATGGCCTGGGTGATATCCAAACTGCTGAGCAAACCCATTGGCAGACTAATGCAGTGCACGGACAAACTCATGCAAGGGGATTACAGCAGCCGTGTTGGCCACAGTGGGCGTGATGAACTTGGTGTTCTGGCCGGGCGCGTTGACCAACTGGCACAAATCCTGGAAGACAACGCAAAAAATCGCCGGCAATGGATGTCGGACACCTCCCATGAACTGCGGACACCGCTGACCGTACTCAAGACCCAGCTTACTGCCATTGAAGATGGCGTATTTACCATGGATGCCAGTAAAACAGCCTTACTGCTCAGCGAAGTCGACAACCTCAGTCGACTGGTGGACGACCTGTATCAACTGACCAGTGCCGATGTAGGTAACTACCGTTATACCATGACTGAAGTCGACCCTTTGCCACTACTTATGCAGCTTATTCAGGGGTTTGAAAGTAAATTTTCCGAGCGTTCAATCGCTTTGGATTTAACTTCACTGACTCATGCCCAGACCCTGACGCCACGATGTATTGTTGCCGATAGTGCGCGCCTGCATCAACTATTCAGCAACCTGATTGAGAACGCCAGGCGTTACACTGACGAAGGTGGTCAGCTCAGGGTTGTCATTGCCCACGAGACCAGGCGAATGATTATTCGTATCGAAGATTCTGCGCCGGGTGTCTCTGAAGACGAAAAAGCCCGGTTATTTGAACGCTTTTACAGAGTCGAGCCTTCCAGAAGTCGCAGTTATGGCGGTAGCGGACTGGGGCTTTCCCTGTGCAAAACCATAGTCGAGGCCCATCAGGGCACCATCACGTTGACAGATTCCTCACTCGGTGGATTGTGTGTCACTGTCTGTCTCCCATATCGCCAACAAGAGAACGCAAAATGACCAAGCAACAACTACTTATTGTCGAGGATGAGGCCAATATTGCAGAAGTGCTCATTGCTTATGCCCGGGCAGCGGGATATAGCACCACACATATGGTGCGTGGTGATGAGGTGGTTGATTACCTGCAAAACAACCGGGTCGATTTAATCCTCTTAGACCTCATGCTACCGGGTGAAGATGGGCTCAGTATCTGTCGACGGATCCGCCAATTCAGCGATGTGCCCATGATCATGATCACGGCCAAAAAAGATGAAATAGACCGCCTGCTTGGACTCGAACTCGGTGCCGACGACTACATTTGCAAGCCTTTTAGTCCTCGCGAGGTGATGGCCAGAGTTAAAACCGTTCTGCGTCGCTTTACGCCCAGTCATAGCGACGAACTGAAAGTCGGTGGTTTTATTGTCAACCCTTCACAGTTTACCGCCAGCTATCAGACACAGCCACTGGACCTCACGCCCAGTGAATTTAAATTGCTGACCATATTGCTTAGTCACCCACAGCAAGTCTTTTCGCGCACTCAGCTCATTGAGCAGATTTACCCCGATAGCGAGGACATTGTGGATCGCAACATTGATACCCATGTAAAAAACATACGAAAGAAGCTCAGCCTTATCGCGCCTGAAAAAAGTCTCATTGAATCGGTGTATGGCGTGGGCTACAAATACGCCACAGAGCACTAACTGGCTTTTGGCCAGTCACAGGTTTTGGCCGCTTTGTACCAGCTGCGTTCAAATTGTCTGACTATCACAGGTTTTGGTAGCAGAACATCAACGCCCAGCGGTTTTGCAAGGTGCTGAAATACCAGCCTTCGAATATTATCATCCTGCAGCTGCGCATATGCCAGTTTGAGACTGGCTTTGGTCTGTTGACTCACGGAATAACCCTCCAGTTGCATAAAGCGAGCATTGACCCACAGTAACATTGCTTGTTTGGTCTCATTGGGGAAAGATTCGGTCAGCCTGGACGTAGGTCCGTACAAGCGCTGATAGTTCAATAATTGTTCCTGAATAATAAAAGCAAACAGTAAATTGACGCCCGCGGAGATCTGCCCGGAGCGCTTATCTATCTCCTGATAACTGGCCAGTGCTTTTCGAAACTGGCGCTCTGCCTCAGCCACGTTTCCGAGTTCCAGTGCAATAATCCCCAAATTATTGGCGATGATGCCATTTTTAGAGGTGATACCCGCCTTATCGGCAATGCTGTTTGCTCTTCCATACAGACGCTGAGCTTTCTCATAATCACCCAGTTGTCGTGACACCAGCGCCAGACTGTTTGTCAGGATCAGCCTTTGTTGGTCTGATTGCGCATGTTTGTAGGCACACTCCAGGCTCAGTCTGGCATCATTCAGATAATCATGACGGCGTAACCAGATCCCCAGCGCACTCATGGCGGTAGGCAGCTTTTCGATAAAGTAAGGGTGGGTGTGATGCGTAAAAATGGCCTCCAGCGAATATTCCATCATTTTCATTTGATGGGTGGGTACGGCAGCTCGTAAACGGATCAAGTGCCAACGTAAAAACAAAGAAGTAGGTAGGCCTTCTACTTCGTCAATCTGCGCCAACAATGAAAGTGTCGTGGCGGGGTCAACAGTGAGGTAATCTTCGGCTTCTTGCAGTTTGTCTATGATCTGTGATGGTGTCGCAGCCCATATAGTCAGCGGTATCAGCATCATCCACAGCCCTATAATTGCTTTCAACATCATTAGATCCGCGATTACTTACCCTTTGAAACTATAGATTGCACGGCAAAATTGTTCAAAGTCACTCACTGGTGTTCGAAGTAAATACGATACGTGGTCGACCAAATGGGGTAATCTACTTCCATCAAATAGCAGCGATAGTTAGCAGGGTCCAGTTCGGCATAACGGAACAAATAATCAAGCTTTTTCTGTTGCGTCGTGTCGCCATGCAACGCCTGAGCGCCAGCAGCCAAATCAATTAAACGCAGTTCCGGAAATTCAGGTAATCGCTCTGTCCACATATCTTCTACACTGAGCTTTCCTTCCTCAACTTTCTGATTGCCGTGATAACAACCGACATTGACACAGCTGTGACGGTCTAACTGCTTTTCGATCAATACCAGTAACCGCAATTTTTTGGCCGGGTTCTTAATTGAAATACTGGTAGAGCTGCATTTGCTGGCGTGGCTTAAAGGGTCAACTAATTCATCCGGATTATTGAAAATAAACGTTGCATCAAAGCGTTCATAACCTGGAATAGGGTCAAATACTAACCCGCTATTTCCGGGGGAGTAACTGGCAAACGCAGTCAGTAAGCCCGGGGTCGATAACTCTTGTGCGATGCCAATGCTAAATCGCTTGGAATCGAGCCTGCTATGCGCATCAATGTCCAGCGGCGCTATGAAATCATCGCTGTGAGGATGAGTGTAGAACTGCACAAATGGCGCTGCGCCGATTTCTCGCGTCACTTGCGATTTGCTGATCATGGCCACTTCTTGTAAAAACCCTTCCCGACCTCGTCCACGGGTTAACACATAAGCGCAAAAAATTTCATCCATACTCATGCCCAGCAAAGACTTAGCTGCATAGTAGAGTTGGGCACGCTTATCCTGACCTGACATATTGTCATCGGGTGTTTTCACTTTATTCTCTTCATCACCCGCCAGTAAGCGTTTTAACTCGGCATGACTTCTGGCGTATTGGGGCATGGTAGCAGCAAAACGTTGGCTGACCTGACACCACTGCGCCACCAGGTTATCCGGAATGTGGTCTTGCAGCTGATTGCCCAGTGCGTTCAAAGCCTGTAGCCCGGGTAAATGGTAAAGGACTTGTTCACCAGACTTGGCTTTGTTGGCATTAAATAATCGCTGGCTGGTTGAACGGTGACACCCTATGTGGCGGGCAAAACCGCCAATGGTCTGTGCCTGTGGAGGTAATGCCCGCATGATAGCGGTGAGCACTTTTTTAACGCGCTCACCCAATCTGCGTAGTTCACTGTGTGCCTGGTTACTCAGTCCCATGGTCTTCTAACTTTACGTCTCATAGTTGATAGATTACCTAGGACTGAGCAAAAAAGCGACTAGTTACAGTTGCCTACAGACTTCCATGGGCCCCAAGGACCTGACTGAGCCGGATCCTCACCCTGCACCCACCATTGCGCTTCGTACACTACACCACTTTTGGCAACCCGGTCGCCGGTATTGTATATCGTGCTCGCATTCCAGGCAGGCAGACCCTGACAGTTATCATCCCCACCAATAACCACTTCTTTAGCCAGGGTGCTGCTTTGGCCCTGATCATCAGTTACCGTCAGACGAATGGTGTAGCGCCCTGCTGCGCCATAAGTATGAGTCACAGAAGGCTGTGAAGCACTCTGACCATCCCCAAATTGCCACTGGCTTGACACTATCTGGCCGTTATCTGTACTGGTATTAGTCAGGGTGACAGTCAGGCCTGACTGAGCCACAGTAAAGCCAGCCACAGGAGCAGGGTCGCCTGAGCCGTTGCAGTTATCTAACTTCTTCCAGACATTAGGATACAAGTCTGGCTGTGCACCCGCAGACCACCAAATAGCCTCGTAGATACTGCCCTGATAAGATACCTTGTCGCCTAACGCGTATGACACTGCACGGTTCCAGGCTTCAACATCACATACCGGTGGCTCACCAACAGAGACTACCTTCGATACGCTGGCTGTCTGCTGTGCGGTATCTGTCACTGTTAGAGTGACGTTGTAATCGCCATCAGTCGCATAGGTATGACTTGGGTTCGCAGCGCTGGATCGGTTACCGTCACCGAAGTTCCAGTCATATGCTGTGATCCCTTTATCATCGGTTGCGCGGTTGGCAAAGCTAACCGTCATGCCTGATACCGATGAACTGAAATCAGCAACTGGTTTAGCATCTGTTGGATTATCCGGTGTAAGACCTGTCTTTTGCTCGATCCAGTTGAGATAACTGGTCGTTCTGGTGAACGCAGTCGCACCTGAACAGGCAATGCCCCAACTGACGGTACCGATACTGTAGAAATCATTCCCGACGCGCACAGCATAAGGGCCACCGCTGTCGCCGTTACACGCTGAACGACCGCCCTCGCCTCCGCCACAAATGACTGAGCCCGGGATATTAAAGTTCAGCTGGCTACTACAACTGGCATTTGAAATCACTGGCAGCTGCGCTTCGCGAAGTACATCGCTGGGACGGCCGCGGTTGGAGGTCAGCCCCCAACCAGAAACCGTTGGATAATCACCAATACCGGCATACTGATCGGCAATGGACTGAGTGGGTAGCTTTGCAGGGGTATACTTGCTTGCCGCCGGACTAGCCAAGCGTAATACGGCAATATCATAGCCTGAACGGATCCCGTTCGCACCGCGCCAATTTTCATGCATGATAATCTGAGATACCCTCAGTGTATCACCATCCCCACGACTGATTGAATGGGCACCAACACGTACCGTCAGGCTAGCCGTAGAAGCATTATCTAAACAGTGTGCAGCAGTAAGTACCCAGTTTTCACTCAGCAAGGTACCACCACAGCCCTGGCGTCCATTCATCAACAAAGCAACCTGATATGGTCTTGAATAAGCTGGGGTTTCAATTCCTCCAACGACAGATGGAGTAATATCAGGCAGGCCTGACTGTTGCGTATTTGCAGAGACATAGCCCGCTGACAGTGACATGACTGCTGCGGCCAAAATTGTAATTTTCATGTTGTATCCTTGTAAGGTTATTGCTCAAAAAGCAATCTAGAAATAATCTGAGATACACATAAAAATCAATAATCATGGTGAAAAAAACAACTGGCACGACCAGTGGAAAATTTAGTTACTCGCTGATCATTAGTTTGTATTTTAAACACTTAAATGTAACAAGAATTTTACAGTGTTACGTAGAATTGATTGCACAATAATTTCTTCGAAATGACAGTTAAAGAATTTGGAACGTTTTAATTTACAAGCACTTAAACCGCCCTTAACTGAAAGAAAAACCTCTCAGAAATAGCTAAGCAAACCAAGAGCTGCAATCTTTGGCGGGCAGACGTGAGTCAAAGAGGAGGCATAATAATGCCATATTTGTGGTAAATCTGAGTTATCTCACCTTGTTCCAGCATATGTCTTAATGCCTGATCGACTTCTCGTTTTAGTTCTGCTCTTTTGGGCTGAATGCGCATAGATACAGGTAACTTACTTATTTCATAGACTTCCCTAAAACCACTATAAGCAGGATAGTTTGCGATGTAGTAAGCGGCAGTAACATCGCCGATCATGATGTAATCAAGGCGGGTGTGTGCCAACTGAACTAACAATTCTCTTTCCGAGATATTGTCATATACCGCTATTTTTCCGGGGCCAAAATGCCGCTCAAATGATCCATAGCGATAGCCACGCACGCGCCCCATAACCTTGCCATAAAATGACTCGGGTTGTCGTGTAGGGTTCGCCTCTTTCCGGCCTAATACAACTTCTCGGGAGAAGGCATAATCAATACTGTAAATACCAGGCACTCTCGAACTTTGACGCCAGCTAGGATTCACACCAGGCTCAATATCAATTTCACCAGACTCAAATGATTTATGTCCCCGGGCAACGGATAGCAGAACAAACTCAAACTCATGGCCGGTTAATTCGCCGATTCGATCAAAAATATCCTTGAAGATCCCGGCCTGCTCTCCCTGTTCGAGATAATTATAAGGTGGATTGGCACCATGATAGACCAGAACAGAGAAACGCTCGGCCTGAACACTTGCCGACAATAAGGCCAACACCAGTAGCAAATAGTGCACCGCGTTTTGGGTTACTGCACGCATTGGAACGTGCTCAAGCGAAGCAAACCCGAAGGTTTCGAAATATAAGCATGACAATAGGCACTTAATTTTGCACAAGACAGATCTTAAGCTTAGTTAAGCAACGCGCTTAGGCAAAATTTTATAAATAAAATGTAATACAAACATTGGGTATTGAGGTTATCTGCATAAGGCGAACCAAGTTTAAATATGAAAATATTCATTAGACAAACCCACACCATAAGTAAGTACATACATACAAAACATAAAAATCAACAATCGAGGTTAATTTGAATGATTTTTGCACTAAAATAAAATTAAATAAATAAAACTTTCTTTAATTCGTCTATTTATAGAAACATAAGTTTCATGATAATGTACCAACATTGGTCCTAAGAAAGACACAGGGGCAGATACCCCATTGGTTTTCTTCAGCTGTGGTAGGGCAAGGTAAAAACAGATGTCTGCCTGACTACAGTGACTTGTATCAGGCTGTTTCATTGTGCGTGTGAGCGAATAACGCACAAGAAACGGGTTGATTTATATCTATCAAAAAGGAAATTTAACCATGAAAAACGCGTTACTTGTTACATTACTCTCACTTGCAAGCACTACAGCAATTGCCGCGGTCGCACCAGCGGAGCACGCGCCTGTCAGAGCGGGATATGCCAGTGTCAACGAGGTCATTGAATATGGCCGACAGTATCAGGAGATTAAAGCTCAGCTACTGGAATCAGGATACCGTCTGCAAGGGTGTAATCAGCATGTGATCAACTACTTTGTGCAACCCGCTTCGCCTGTTTACTTCTATGCACAAGCTGAATGTACTTACTCTCGCTCCGTTGGCGGAGATTACTCACTGGAAACAGATTATGCCATGGTCAAGATTGACGTGGACTACCATCAGTTCAACCAGCTGTTCCACGAAGGCGCAGTCAACGTGAACTATGTAACGGTTTACTAAGCTAAACCGATACCAATTTGGAGTAAATTAACTTCGCCGAAAATTCGGCATCGCGCTTTGCTCTGAAGACTCAACGGGCTGCTTTTCAACACGAAAAGCGGCCTTCGCATTCAACCCTGGATGTGTCCATTAAATTCGTTTAATTAACGTCCCTGCCACGCCAAACTTAAAGAAATCCCGATAATTGCGCCAAGCGGTTTCTCAGGGGGAGAGCATGCTCTGATACGCTCTTTAAGAGTAAACGAATAGCGCAGCTCAATATGTATCAGTACCGCTACAAAAGCCAGACAATCTGATACCCAGTAACCCCATCTAACCAGTTACAGTTCTATTGAAGCATATCAATGGGATACAATTATGAAAAAACACCTTATTGCACTGGCCTTGTCACAGTTTATGTGTACTTCGGCACTGGCCTCACCCACTATGTGGCACACTCTGGATCAGCAGCGGACAAAGACACAAAGCGCCCAGCGTCACTATCAGTTGGATCATCATGCACTTTCATCGCAGCTTGAAAAGCTGACTCAAGCGCAGACTATTGAGCTGATGCTCCCCTTACCTAACGGTGAACTGGTTGAGTTTATTGTGAGACCAAGTCAGGTTATGGCACCGGAGCTGGCTGGTAAGTATCCGGGGATTAAAACTTTCCGTGGACATGAGAAAGGCAATCCTGCTCATTCTGGTCGTTTCGATTTCGGACCACACGGCTTCTATGGTGTCTTTAACCATCAGGGGCAGCAGGTGTATCTGGACCCGCAACCCCAATCGGGCGAACACCATTACCGCAGCTATCATGACAACAGCCAGGCTCTGAGTAAAAAAGCGTTCAAACAGCACGCCCCCAGAAAACACAAGAGTGACTTGCATCAGCGCAATCTGCTCGAACAAGCCGCCCTGAACAACACACCACAAGCCATACCAAACACACAGATCACTTACCGCATAGCCGTTGCTACCACTGGCGAATACGCTCGCTTTCATGGCGGCACTAAAGAAAAAACACTAGCCGCCGTGGTCACTATGCTCAATCGAATCAATGATGTTTATGAACGTGACCTGGCCATTAAGTTTGAGCTGGTTGCCGACAATGACAAGTTACTTTTTCTCGACCCCGATACAGACCCATTCGCTAACACTGATGAAGACATCGACAAGATCAGTGAACAAATTAATACCCGAATTGGTGCCGATAACTATGACATAGGCCATCTGGTGGGGACTGGTGGTGGCGGTCTTGCTGGGTTCGAAGTGGTCTGTACTGAACTGAAGGCCGAGGGGATAACGGGTAGCGAAACGCCAACCAACGATGCCTTTCATATAGATTATGTTGCCCACGAGATAGGCCATCAGCTGGGGGCAGATCATACCTTTAATGGCGAAGCCGGCGCGTGCGGCGGTAACCGGGCTGAAAACAGTGCCTATGAACCGGGCAGTGGCTCTACCATCATGGGCTATACCGGCATTTGTGACGAGCAGGATCTCCAGCCCAATTCAGACCCTTATTTTCATATTCATTCTTTGGATCAGATGAATCGTTACGCCAGAATGTCATCAGGCAAAAACTGTGGTGTGCATACGGAGCGCGGCAATTCACGCCCCGAAGTGAACGCAGGTGCCAACTACACCATTCCGGCCCGTACACCCTTTACCCTCACCGGCAGCGCAACAAGCAACACACAGGACACACTCAGCTACAGCTGGCAACAGTTTAACCTGGGCGGAGCGTCAGCCAGTAAAGCAGATGACAGCATTGATGATGGTAAGCGTCCTCTGTTCAGAGCCTTTAATCCGCACAGTGCGCCACAACGGACACTACCAAAAATGGCAGACGTATTGTCTGGCCAGCCCAGCTTTGGTGAAGCCTATGCAACCACAACCCGTAAACTCGACTTTAGGCTGGTTGTCAGAGATGGTCAGGGAGGGGTCAGTGATGATGCAATGCAAGTCTCTGTGGTTGGCAATGAACAAGGTTTTGCCGTCACCTTACCTGACAGCTCAAGCCAGTGGCGCGGTAATACGCAACTGGTAAAGTGGCACACAGCAGGCACTGAGCGTGCGCCCGTTTCCTGTGAAAATGTCGATATATTGCTTTCCAAAGACGGCGGTAAGACATTTGACATTGAACTGGCCAAACGTATTCCCAACTCTGGCCAGTCAGAGGTAAAGCTTAGCAACATCAGCACTGAGCAGGCGCGAATTCAGGTAAAATGCCACGACAACATCTTTTTTGCGGTCAACTCAGGCAACTTTAGCGTCAATGCTGACGCATCTGGTGATGTTGCACCGGTGATAACCGGACACAAGCCCCTAAGCCTCACAGAAGATAGCAGCATACAAGTAAAACCCGACGACCTGATATTAGCCCAGGCTATGAAAATAGATACCCTCACCCTGTCTGGCGGGCAAAACTATCAGATAACGGGTACTACCATTACACCGGCGAGCAACTTTCATGGCGAACTAAACGTGCCAGTGAAAGTCTCTAGTGGTTCGTTGACCAGTGCCTCGTTTACACTCACGGTCACGGTAACACCTGTCAACGATGCACCTGAAGCGCAAAACGATACCTATACCCTTGACTTTGAATCTAAGAATAATTCGCTGGCTGTACTGGACAATGACCAGGATACAGACGGTGATGTACTGAAGATCAGCAACGTCGACTATCGGGGTAAAGGTCAGGTGACTATCAGTGGCAGTGCTTTGGTCTATACCCCGGCAGCAGGGTTTTCAGGCACCGAGACCTTTCGATACGATATTGAGGATGGACAAGGTGGCAGCGATTTTGCGACCGTTACGGTGACAGTAAAAGACAACCCCAATCCGGACAACGGCGGGGGTGACAAAGACGATGACGATTCAGGCTCATTCGGCCCCTGGGCGATGCTAAGTGCCCTGTTATTATTCGGCAGAAGACGCCGCCGTTAATCGAAGAAATGGCCAGCAGCATAAAAATGCGCTGGCCATGATTCATATAAGACAGCCCTGCTTAGGACAGTCTTTCCAGTGCACGCGTTAGATATTGCCCGGACTGTACATCCGCCTTAACTCGCTGCACATTTTGCTTCATCTGGTCAATTTGCTCCGGTGTCAGCTCTGCAAGACGGGTTTTAATGTCACGCAGTGAGCTTACTTTGAAGCCTATGCCTTGCTCTTCGACAAAATCGGCCATAGCCGCTTTATCCCAGATGATGATCGGCATTTCACACAGCAAATACAGCGACAGTTTATGCGGGTTATTGTACTTAAGGTACTGACCCGTGACACCATCACAGGTATCCAGTGTGTTACCATACCAAACCAGACCAAAGTCTCCATCAATATGATCGATCACTTTATCTGATGGGAAACACCCCTTGTAGTCCAGCATGGTATTGTTGATGTTTTTAACTTTCTTCTCATCATAACCAACACCATACAGATCGAATTTAAAGTTACCACGCTCCAGGGCATCCAGCTCATAAACAAACGGCCCCATATTACCGGCAAAGACCACACGAATTTTGTCATAGTCCGTAGGTGTGCGCTGCGCATCCGGATTATCCGTGTGCAGATAATCAAATGCTTCAATATTGGTGATCTCACTCTGAATATTCTGCTCTTCAAACCAGGCGCGCATCTTGTCGTTGTGCACAATCAGCTGATCCGACTTATTGAGCATATTGATCTCTTTTTCAGAGTGACCATATTTGCCTTTGAGGCTGCGCACATCGTGTACCAGCGTCAACACTTTGCTATTTTTAAGTTTGGCGCCCCACAAACAATAGCCATAGAACTTGTTAAACGGATACTGAAGGCACACGGTACTGCCCGACTTCAGTCTCAACAAGGCCCAGCTGACACCCAGCGCACTGATCAAGGTACCCAGCACCGAGTTTGAAATCCAGGTTTGTTTGAAGCCTATGTTTTTCCAGCCATTGTTTTCCAGGATGGTTTCGCAATCCATCTTGGCTTTACCCGCTGCATCAAACTTGGAACGATAGTTTCTTGCGATATAAACTTTACGACTCATGATGTTATGCCAATTCCTTACTGGTTAGCGCGAGTGCCGCCTCAATGGTGTCATCCATATCATAATATTTGTAGTCCGCCAGACGGCCGCCGAAAATAAACTTGTCTGCATACGGCGCTGTCTTTGCCAGTTCCTGATAACGAGCTAACAGGGCATTGTTAGTTTCGTCGTTGATTGGGTAGTAAGGCTCATTGTCTTTACTGAACTCATGCGGGTATTCTTTGGTGACCACGGTTTTTTCCTGAGTACCAAATTCAAAGTGCTTGTGCTCCAGGATACGTGTGTAAGGTACGTCGCGCTCAGTGTAGTTGACTACGGCATTACCCTGGTAGTTTTCTTCGTCCAGCACTTCTGTTTCGAAATGCAAACTACGATATTCCAGCTTGCCAAACTGACACTCAAAGAACTCATCAATTTTACCTGTGTACAATACTTTATCTGCCATTTGGTTGTATTTCTCGGCATCTTCAAAGTAATTGACACCCGTTTTAACTTCTACCCCGTCAAGCAGCGCATCAGTCAGAGCATTGTAGCCCCCAATCGGGATCCCCTGATAGCGGTCGTTGAAATAGTTGTTGTCGAAAGTGAATCTAAAAGGAAGTCGCTTAATAATAAAAGCAGGTATCTCCGTTGCCGGGCGGCCCCATTGCTTTTCTGTATAGCCTTTAATCAGCTTTTCATAGAGGTCACGACCGCCTAAAAATAACGCCTGCTCTTCCAGGTTTTTAGGCGACAAATCGGCATACGGCGCACGCTCTTGAGCAATTTTGTCTTTTGCCTGCTGTGGTGTGGTCACCCCCCACAACTGGTAAAACGTATTCATATTAAAAGGCAGGTTATAGAGCTTATCTTCGTGTCTTGCGACAGGCGAGTTGACGTAATGGTTAAACGACACAAAACGATTGACATAATCCCATACCTGCTGATTACTGGTATGAAAGATATGCGCACCATACTTATGTACATTGATCCCTTCTACCTGTTCGCAGTAGATGTTTCCGCCAGTGTGATCACGCTTATCAATCACCAGAACTTTCTTACCCTGATCAGTTGCTTCTCTTGCAAATACAGCACCAAACAGGCCTGCACCAACAATCAGGTAGTCATATTGAGCTTCATTCATTTAAATTTGCCTTTTTGAATCGGTCTTGGCTCTATCGTAAGCGCAAAACTATATCAGAAAAAGTGAAGAAATGATTAAGCGAGACAGAGGAAATTCGAAAATACGTGCCGATATAAGCACAATGTGGCAACTTTCAATCTGCCTTTACTTTCATCAGCATAAACAAATCACCATTTGTGACTACCTGTCACTGTAACGGCACCGAAAACCCGAGCGCTCGGGCCAGTATCAGTCCAAACCTTAAGCAGGAAAAGCGGCTTTGTTTCAGGTCGATGGTACTTGCCTGCGAAAGCACCACCAATCCAAGCCCGCTGCTCCTAAAATGCCCACCGAGTAACACACCAGGTCACTGAGTTTAAAGCCAAAACCCAGCACCAGAGCACCAAGTCGGGTATGGCGGATATCATTGAGCCACTGCGCCTGATATAGCTGCGATAATTCAATGGAAAAAGAAAATGCCAAAGCCAGGCAGGTAATGACCCGAGTGCGCGCCGCGGGCTGAACACAGCAGAATAACCAGAACACCATCATGGCCCACAATATATCTCCTGCATAAAGTGCAAGCAGGCTGGGCAACTCAACAAATGAAGCACGAGAAAGAAGCCCCAGAAGAATCGTCATCAAGACAAGGCTGATATATAGCGCAATATTGCGCTTGATAATGACCCGGTTCATTGTCTGCTTCATTCGATTTTTGTATATCCGTACCACCCCATTGCCTTTTTGTTTTAATTCTCTATGCCAAGAGGATACAAGATTATAGCCATACCCTATAGAGGTCCATCAATTAATATCAAAACATCGCCTTGCTGATTCTGCCACGGGACCAATGCCCAGATTGCCGGTAGCGCTGCATATTGGTGGCCGGATAACACACATCTATCTAATTGCAATACTTAACGATCAAACCTAGACCAAAGTCTAATCTCAGTGCGCTCAATCTCAGTTATGTTGGATAAGGTCCGCTGGCGATTTAATACCTGCATCTATTCTGATACGCAGCAGATCCCGGCAGACCCAACACATGTAAAGGAGCATTATTATGAGTTATCAACATTTGATCGCAATTTCACTCACAGCCGGGTTGGCATTCAGCCAGGCGCATGCAGCAAGCTGCCAGGGCGTTAATACCTATCCAGACTGGACGCAAACAGACTGGCAAGGCAACCCCAGCCATGCCAATACCAATGACAAAATGCAACATCAGAACAAACTCTATCGTGCAAACTGGTGGACCCGCTCGGAGCCGGGCACCAGCTCAGCCTGGCAATACCTGGGTCGCTGCGATTCGGGTAATCGCATTACGCCCGTTGAACGATATGGCAAGCTGAGTGTCTGCGGGACCGGCCTGTGTAGTGAACAGCAAGAAAAGATCCAGCTGCGTGGCATGAGCAGCCATGGTCTGCAATGGTATGGGCTTAATAAGTGCCTGACCGATGCCTCCCTGGATGTACTGGCACAAGACTGGCAGGCAGATATCGTGCGTCTCAGCTTGTACGTACAAGAAGGCGGCTATGAAACTGACCCGGTTGGATTCACTCAGCAAATGAATACCCTGATTGATATGGCCAGCCAGCGCGGCTTATATGTACTGGTTGACTGGCACCAACTCAACCCGGGCGACCCTAACTATAACCTGGCGCTGGCCAAACAGTTCTTCACCGACATCGTCAGTGCCAACAAAAACCGGAATAATGTGATTTACGATATCGCCAATGAGCCCAATGACGTCAGCTGGCCTGAGGTTCGCCATTACAGTGAGCAAATAATCCCGGTGATCCGAGCCATTCAGCCCGATGCACTGATCCTGATAGGGACACATGGTTGGTCAACCTTTGGCGCTTCAACGGGAGGGAGCGTACAGGATGTAATTAATGATCCAGTACCTTTTGACAACATCATGTACACTTTCCACTTTTACGCGGCATCGCATAAAGACTACCACCGCTCCGTGTTAGATCAGGCATCAGATGTATTACCTGTTTTTGTCAGTGAGTGGGGCACACAAAACTACGATGGTGACGGCCCGAACGACCCAGTCAGCTCACAAAAGTACATAGACCTGATGAAACGCAAAAAGATCAGCTGGACCAACTGGAACTATTCCGATGATTTTCGCAGTGGCGCAGTTTGGCAAAAAGGAACCTGTAACACTCAGAACTTTGTCGACAGCCAGCTCAAAGAAGCAGGCACCTGGGTCAAGGGCTGGATAGAAGAAGGAAGATAGCAATATGACGCTGTCTGTGATTTAGCAGACAGCGCTCTTTTGGAAGGTTCAGCTAAACCAATTCAAAGGGCGCACAGGCTGTGCCCTGGTGATATTTCAGCTGCCATTTATCACCCTCTAACACCCAGACCGAGCAACGCTGCGCAAAATCAGACGCCTTGCCCGCTTTATCGACCAGCGCAGATTGGTAACGTAATAAATGTACGCCCGGAGCCAATTCATTGCAGTGATAATTTTGCGAATGCACGCTCAACTTTGACGGCGTTTCGCTGCCCATCATGGCAACAATAGAATCTAAGTTGTAACAGGTGCCCGACATACCCACCTCAGAAAAATCGACATGTAACAGGCGCTCTATGGCTGCGCGGTTTTGCCTTGTTTCATACTGGTGTAACGCTATTTCCTGTGCAATTAACTTTTCCATATTGCTGCCTTGTGTACTCACCTCACCTGTTTACTCAATAACATAGTTTAAGCACTGCGGGTAAAATTTTGGCTTACATCGGAGAAAAAGCACAGGCACAGGATCATGCCAGTCAACATGGCTTCAACCGCAAACAGTGCGTTTTGAGCACTGGATGACACAAAAAAGTCTGTACCAAAGAACCCGAGTAAGTACACTGCGGGCATACTAACAGCGTAAACCCAACGTCCAATGTTAGAAAAGATAAGTAAAGACACACTAGCAGCTAATCCTGCAACAGCAAGCACACTGGCAATCCAGTCAAGTGACGTCAATGCTGTTTTCTGAGTATGCGCCTCATATTCGGCTAGCAATGGAGGTAAATCTTGCGGACTCAGAATTGCCTGAATGAGGGTAATAACCAGGGTCAACCAACTCACAAGTACTATCGTCCTGAAAACACCCACACTCATATTGCATCCTCTGCGTATTCTGTTTTTCTACAATTCAGTGGATTATAAAGAAAACCCAAAACAGGTCCAGCATTGGTTTTATCAATGGTTTAATACACCAAACTGAAATACAGGTATAAACACAACCAGACAGTGGCCTTATCTCCGCTGCCTTCACAGAATTGAGCCCTGAACAAGGCGGTTCAGGGCCTGAAACTCAAGATTGCAATAGCAGCTTACTCTTCAAAAACATGCACATAACCATCCAGGTCCGGCACAATCACTTTGCCATAGCCAACCGCTGGTGCACCATAGACGCCACCGTGCACAAACCCGTCAATAGCTTTGGGCTGATACTGCCATTGCTGCTGGCCGGTCTGACCATCTACAGCAAAGAAGCCGCGCTTGGTCTCATACCAGCCGGGTTCATCATGGCCTGTCGCACCGATATACACAGTGCCATTGCTCACAACCGGCTGCCCCCAACTCCAGCCTCCGGTTTCAAATTGCCAGATCAGGTTACCACTTCGGGCATGAAACTTATTGAGTAAGTTGGAATCTGAGCTGCCGATATAAAAGTGTTCACCATCTGCGGCGGCTGTTGCCGATGACTCAACCCAGGAACCGCCCGGATACGCTTGTTGCCATAGCAGCGCACCACTGTTTGGGTCCAGTCCATACAGATGGGTGTCCCGAGAGCCTATCACCAGCACATCGTCCACCACCAGTGGGCTGGAAGTCAGTGCCCCCTTGGTTTCATATTGCCAAACCCGTTCACCACTTTGTGCGTTCAGGGCATACACCGAGCCATCCCAGCTGCTGACAAACACTAAGCCGTTGTAATGTGCTGGTGTGGTACGAATTTTACCCTGGGTTTTAAAGTGCCAAAGGACCTCACCAGAAAATCGCGAAAGCGCATAAAGCTGACCATCGCCACTACCAATAAAGACTTTATCGCCGTGGACCAGCGCACTGGACTTGGTATAGTCAAACTCCCATGGCGCATGATTAGCCGGTAAAATGCGCTCTACATCCGCATCATTTAAGCTGGTGCGCCATAATAACTTCCCCTGCCAGCGATTGAGCGCATAAAGATAACCATCATCGCTGCTTACAAAGATCTGATGATTTTTTATAGTCGGCTTTGAACGCACCAGGCCACCCGTTTTAAACGACCAGGCGAGTTTGGGTCGGTCAATATTCAGGGCATAAAGGTGGCCATCATCACTACCAAAATATGCGGTGTGGTCGCGCAGCGTAATGCCCCCCCAGTTTTCTCCTTTCACCTGATAACTAAACAGATAATCGCCACTGGCAGCAAGTGCAGTCTGAGCGACATCATGGCTGAGCCCGGCAAGCAGTAAACTGGCCAGTCCAAATTGTTGAAGTGTTTTTACTGAGTTCATGGTGTTCTCCTTATGTGGTTTGCAGTCACACTGGAACACAGCACGTACGAAAGTCCTGAAAGTACTCTGAAACATTCTTAAGGATCCTTAACCCTAATTATTTAGTTTTCAAACTGACTAACGAAATAATGTTAGGTCACTGTTTTTAATACTTTTAATTTTTATTCTACAGCTCCAAACCACTTATCAATGACAAAAATATGAAATTATTTATACAACTTCACATTCTTTGCGCATTTCCTTTCTAGCTTTAAAAACAGCGAAGCAGCCAGCTGCTTTGAGTACATTTTGGCACCGTTTCACGACACATCAGACCTGTGAACAGAGTTCTGGGAGCAGTACTAAAACGGGCAACGCCACAGAAGGAATATTGAAATGAACGATTTAACAACCAAACAACATACACTGAATGCGTTTAAATCACGTGTTATCTCACAACTGGGCTGCCACGAGCTGGTTCATGAGCAATTGCAAATTGCGAACGACAGTGTACTGAATCCCGACACCCTGAAATACCACATTGGGGGCTTGTTTCATCTGCAAGGAGATCTTTGCGCACAAGACCTGGTCAAACAGGTTACTTTAGTGTTTAACCACCTGTGTGGCGAAAGCGAGCTGGATCTGGATATGACACAGACACTTGCCGATCAGGCACAGGCCCGGGCATTTGCTGAGCAATTTAAACAATGCCCGTTTGAACTAACGCATGGAGCACTGGTACGCATTGCACTGAGACGCGCGGCACAGGGAGGCTACTTTTTGGTGTTGGTTGCCCACCATATTCTACTCGACGGGCTCAGCCTTTACCGGCTGTTTTGCAAAGCGCTGGCGATGCTATCTATGTCGGTTGACGAGATCACCACCGAACTGGCTCAGATGCGTTATCATAATACGCACAAGTACTCGGCCCACCATCTGGCATTCTGGCAGACATACCTGCAAGACTTACCCGATTTTATGTTTGACTATACTCCGCCATCGCAGGCAGGCACACAGACACTAAGCGCACACTTTTCGGTGCCCAATACCCAGATACATGCGCTGCAAAGTCTGTGTCAGCAACACAATGTGGGCTTTCATGTTTACATTGCCCATCTGCTGGGTGAATTCTATCAGCATCATTTTAAGCAGTCCGTGGTGGTTGGGTATGCGCTCAATAATCAGCGCCGAGACCAGCACAGCTATGGCATGTCATCCAAAGTACTACCACAGATAGTGCCGCCAGCCGGGCAAAACTTTATCGATTCTGTCAAGTCGCTACAATCCGACTTTAACCAGCTGTTTCGTAAAAGTCAGGTACCGATTGGTGAAATCAATCACTGTGCTGCTGTATCGGCCAGTGCCCGCAATTTAGTGTTTGATGTCATGATCAACTACCTCAACCCCGGCGCTTTGCTGGATGATATAGACGGGGTCGAGCTTAACAGTGAAATGCTGGTGCAATCCGATCACACTCATCCGGTGTCTGTTAACTTAGTATATAACGAGCACAGTGGCATGGAAGTCATGCTCAGTGCCAATCCAGCTTACGTGACACCAGCACACCTGCAGAAACTGAGCGTACTACTGGAAAAAGCACTGCGTCAGGGCGCACAGCAGGCACTGCAATTTGGTCAATCCCATGAAATCCCAGCGCTGAATGAATGGCAATTTATACGTGGCAAACGTCACCCGTTGAGCGTTTCTGATTTGCCTGGTCGGGTGATCCGCTGTACTGCAAACAATACGCCAGAGGCCGTGGCGATCCGCGACCATCATGGCAAACAGTATAACTATCAATGGCTTCATTCACGCCAACAAAAGATTGCCCATTGGTTGCTTGCCAATACGTTAGCCCAGCAAAACGTCGCTGTGGTTATGGAGCATACTGCCGATATGGTTGCAACCATGCTCGCCTGCCTGAACACGGGCCGGGTGATAGTGCCGGTTAACGCCGATGCTGAGGTCAGCTATGTCGAAGACATACTTACCCGTGCCAAAGCAGCGTGTGCAATTGTGGACAACCCACACTGGGCGAGCGCACTTAGCCAGTTTAACGTTGCCACCATAGAGTCTGTCTGCGAGCAGCAAAACAGCGCAGGCGCTCAGTTACATAATCACGCTGTGTGTCTGGATTCACTTGCTTATCTGGTCTTTAGCTCCGGTACCACCGGTGTGCCCAAAGGTATTATGCTGGCACAGCGCACACTGGCAAATCTGTGCCTGCATCACCGTCTTGATCCCAACTTGTCTGCTCCAGCACACGTGCTGAACACCACAGCTCTCGGTTTTGATGTCGCCATCCAGACCATACTCACTACACTGTGCTGTGGGGGCACTTTGCATCTCACCACCTCAAATGTGCGCAAAGAAGCGGCCAATATTCTCGATAATGTCGTCAACAATCAGATCTCCAGACTGATAGTCACCCCCAGTTTGCTGCATATACTGGCTGCTCAGGCGACCTTTAATGAAAACCCATTTAACATGCTGAATCAGATCATTGTATCCGGCGAACAAATGGTGATGAGCGAGCAGGTACGTACCTTCTTACAGAATTCTGGCGCCACTTTAATCAATCAATACGGGCCCGCCGAAACCCACGTGGTTACTCAGCACAGCCTCTATGATTTGGCCTCGCTGGCCAACGGCGATGCGGTGCCCATAGGTCGACCTATTTGTAATGTCAGACTGGCGATGCATCGAAGCAGCAACCTGAACAGCGACAATCAGGGAGTATTGTACATCGGCGGTCCCAGTGTAGCACTTGAATATATCCAGGCTCCTCAGCTCAGCGCCGAGCGATTTGTCCACTTGCCCGCACCTGCACACGCATCGCTGTTTTTTAATAGCCGGGATCGTGTTATCAGATTGTCAGGGGACAGACTATTATTCAGCGGCCGGGAGGACGACTCGGTTAAAGTACGCGGCCGTTTTGTAAACCTTAAAACGGTGGAAAAACGACTCATGGCCATAGCAGATGTCGCCGATGCCTGCGCGACCACTTACCGTAGTCATGGTGTGATGAGGCTGATTGCCTTTGTGACCTCTACCGGCAATGAGCACGACCTGTCATCTTTGAGTATTCGCCAAAAACTCCTTGATAGCGCACCAAACTGGCTGGTGCCAGATACCTTAGTGCCCACTGGCACTTTCCCCAGAACCGCTAATGGCAAGGTCGATACCAGGCGTTTGCTGGCCGAGTTTGAAAACAAACAACACGCTCTGACTTCGACTGACACAGAGCAGTCCAGCCAGAAAAGTCTCATTGAGCAACAAGTGCTGGCCGTACTGGCACAAAAATGCAGTGTTCACCCACGTACCCTTGAGGAAGACTTGCGCACCTGTGGCATGGATTCGCTCAGTATCATCATCTATCTGACCCATTTGTCGGAGACCTTTGGGCTGCAACTTAATACCGATGACTTTATCGCCAACCCAAGTGTGGCAACTATCTCTGCCTATATTCAAACAGCCCGGGTCACCTCGCCAACCTCTGTTGCACCGGGTCAAAAGGTCAAAAAGTTGGGCAAAGATCATGCACCGGCAACCTTCACTCAGACAAACATTTTTCGTCAGTGGCAACAGGGCAACCTGTACAATATGTTTCAGTGTTTTGCCGTTCAGGGCACAGTATGCCCAAAGCGAATGCACCTGGCCTTTGCGCAGCTGGTCGAGAGCACCCAACTGTTTAATAGCCGCTTTGAAATGCGTGGCGATACCCTGTGGTGTTGCAACAATGGCACCGACGTATTAAATCCGTTCGAGCACATCGACCTGAGCCACCTCAGCTCACAAGCGGCCCAGAATATGCTCGAGTTGCGCTGTAGTGAACAAAAAAGCCATCGCTTTGCATTGGAGCAGGGCGAGCTGATCCATGTGCAACTCCTTACTCTGCCAAATAATCAGCAATATCTGCTGCTGAATATTCATCACATCATTACCGATGCGGTCTCAAACATTAATATCATCAGCGCGCTAAAGCGATACTATGATCAACAAGCAGAACAGACACCACACACGCAATTGGTAGACTTCTTTGATTATGCCTGGGAAGAGCAACGTTTCTTCGGTGCCGCTGAAGGTAAGCAGATTGTCAGCGACTACCAAAAAGCGCTGGCGCAGTATTCACCCTACCCTAAATTCCGGCATTTGAATGGTGCACTCTGGACACCGTCGCTGTATCGGACGCAATCCTGTACCCTGGTAGATTTCTTTAGCCAATCAGCTGTGCATACGGGCGTAAGTCAGATCCAATCCCTGGTAGGCGCAATATGTCAGGTCTTTTCAGGTTACCTGATGACACCCGAGATCCTCATGGCGGTCACCTTTACCGGACGGACTTCAAGAGAAACACGCGATATGATAGGCCCGCTTTACAAAGTGGCTCCGTTGTTGGTCAAACCCGATGAGGCACATGACTTTAAAGCGTCCGTCGCCTCGGGGGTGGCCAAAATCTATAATGAATGTGTGCCTGAGTTCACTCAGGTTATTGCACAGTCGTCGCTAAGCGAATATTTACCCTACTTTAAGCTCAATTACATTACCAATAGCAATCAGCTACTGGCGCTCGACTTTGATGGTTTTACGCTACAACCCGAAGATCATGGCGATCAGGAAGATGTGATCAAAAACATGGGGGTCTCACGTCGGGTGCCGCTGAATATCGTCGCAGTGCAATCGGGCGAAAACCTGGTCATGAACTGGCACTACGTGGAAGGTGCTTTGTCCGACACTATGATATCAAGCATGATAACCGGCTTTTCTGAGTTACTGAGTATCACTGAGCAAAAGGCGCCACTGAAACGCTATGGGGAGTAGCCTAGATAGCCTAACCCACTCCGCAGCCCTTGGCTCTACAACTCCCATCATTAATCAGCCCGGCTTTCACGCCGGGCGCACTGCTCATTAAAATTGAACTGTTGCAGGCGTGGTCATTCAAGCTGCCCACGCTGGTAACTTAAACCTCATGTACCACTCTGGTTGTTGCTTTCAGTTGACCCTCAGCAATTTTATAAAAGGCCAGAGCCGCAAACGATGTCAGCGTGGTCAGCACAAACAGCATCACGCCGCTCGACAGGTCCAGTACCATTCCTCCTAAAATGGGCGCGAAAGCGTAGCCTAGCGAGCACAGGCCTGCTGCTCCGAAATAACTGGCTTTGAGATTATCGGGGGCCAGCCTGTCTATATACACATTGATATTACTGAACATAATCGCCTCGCTCAAGCTAAGCACTATCATTGCTGTGATCCAGCCCCAAGTATTGTGGACATCATTAAAGGCCATCATTATTTGTGATACCACCAAAATGGCGCCACCCAGATATAGACGATATTCCAGACGCCAGTTTCTCATGATATGCAGCAGCGGAAACTGACATACAATAATGACGCACGAATTGGTAATGATCACGGCAGAGATCAACCAGGCAAGTTCAGGGACTTCTGCTCGGGTAAGATACTGTACCAGGCTGGTATCGCATTGCGCATACACAAAGTACACTAAAGTTGTAGCCAACAGTACCACCAGAAAAGCCCGATCTTTATTGAGTATTTTCAGCCAGTTAGAAAAGTTAGGTACTGATTGGGGTGTCGTCGAAGAGACTGGCTTTGAGGGCCGGAAATACAGCAGTGCCACCAACAAACCCAGATATGATATCGCGGTATAAATAAAGCTAAACTGCTCTCCATTGAGGCCTGCCCATAAGCCATAAAGCGGTCCTAACGCCGCGCCTACATTGACCAGAAAATACAGTAAATGTAGCGCCAGCTCCCGATCTTTAGGATTTACTAGCTCTTCGGTTAACAAAGCTTTGCTGGGGGCTTCCCACAAGGTGCGAGGCAGACAAGCCAGAAACACCGCCACAGAGAATAACCACAATGAATTGGCCAGTGCCAGCATTGCAAAGGAAATCACCCCAACAACCACAGCAATATAAAGCATCTTGGTACGGCCAAAGCGATCCGCCAGATTGCCCGTGTAAAACCCTAAGAAGACCGCCAAAGTCGCTGAACCAGTCAGCAACAACCCAACTTCAGTGGCACTCAATCCATAACTTTCGTACAACATCACTGCCAGAAACGGCCACACCATATAATAACTGGCCCGCACAAAGAAATTGCCGATCAACATCACCCAGACCAGTGGCGTGAATCGCGATAGCTGAGCTGGTAAACTACTTATATCCATACTTTTCCCTATTATCGTTCTTTTTGTGATGGCCAGACTAATTCCTCAAGTTAAGTTTAGGTCAAGCTTAACCTTGTCTGTTATACACTTAATTTCATCATATCATCGCGCAAGATTGTGCAAACAATAATAAATTCACACAGCAACACAGCCATACACAAAAAATGCGGCCATCAAAGCCGCACTGGTTGGGAATCATTCAGTATAAGCAAGCACATTACAGCGAGTAAGTTGCGCTCAATGCTTTGGCAATAAATTCTGCTTTGTTCAGACCTTGCTGACTGATGACAATGTCTGGCTGTACCGGCGTCATTTGTTGCTTGCCAGACGGACGGTCCAGAATAAAGCGAGGTGTAACGGCGCGGATACCTGTGTGTTTGAGCGTCAGAAATTGGATCCCCCCACTTTGCGAGCTACGCCCGCCTGTCGGAGTGCCCACCAGGGTTGCAAAACTATAGTCCTGAATAGTATTGGCAAACAACACTGAAGATGAATAAGTCAGGGGACCCGTCAATACACTGACCTTACCGTTAAACAACAAACCAGGATCCGTTTCAGGCTCAGTCATTTTTGTCAGTTCCCCTGATAACACTGAGCCGACGACCTCACCCGGGTCGCGGTATTTTTCCAAAATCCTGACCTGATAAGTCGAGCCATGACGATATGGAGTGGTAGCAATATACTTCAAAATGCCCTGTTTCCAGTACACATCATCTCCGCCAGTATTGTCAGAAATATCAATCATCAGGTGCTTAGTCTGTGCTTTATTCAGTCGTTCGAATGTCTCAGCCATAAATTGGAAATATGCATCCGGTTCATCCCAGCCAAACTGCTTGATGGTCAGCAAAGCCTGCTGATTGTCGAGCAACTTAAGATTAAAATTATCGTCGAAGGTGCGCTGCTTAATGCTTACTGGTGCCTTGTTGAGTGCAGCAACACGCACAGACTCACCTGCTCCGTCTGTTTGAAACTTTAGCGTAAATGCGTTTTTTATGCCGTACATTAAACGATACGTCATGGCAAAGCGACGAGTCAGTAATGCGCTGCGAAAAGCAACATTGTCGCCCTCTATGCGCTGCAGCAAAGTCGCAACCACCTCAGTTACAGGAATCCCATTGATCTCTTGAATGTATTTGCCATCATGAGCAGACGGTGCCCCACCCAATTCACTCACCACTTTGAGCCCCCGGTCACTTAACGCAACTTCAAAAGGAAACAATTTAGCGCCCTGCGCCACCCATTGTCGCCATTGCGTATTGGTACCGTCACCAATACTCAGGTGGCCATCTGCCATCATGCTATTGAGGCTGGCAAACTCACGCCATATCTGCTCGCCAGTCATCGGTTTATTCAGCCTGTCACGCAATGTATCGATTCGCTCATAGAATCCGTCAATATCCTGAATACTGTGCGTCAGATCCGGGTGCGTAGTATGTACCCAGTGAACCCACTGATTGATGTCGGCCTGGATTGCTTCTGCACTGTACACTGCAGAGAAATGCCCGAGTGTTTCATCTGCTTTTGCAGCTTGCGTTCCACAAAGCACCATCAGGGCACCGGCTAGTGACGTTCCAAGCAAGCGTTTCAGCGAGCTGCTCAATGTTTCGCTCTTAGGTTTAACTACCTGAGTCGAGAAGTAAGAAGTATTAAAGTTCATGTCTGTATCCTTTGCGCTATGGTTTTTGTTTTGCGGTCACTCATATTCACTTTCATATACAGAGCAGTTTGCATGCCAAAAATAAACCAATAACAATCAACAAGATACAAACAAACCTAATCCAACCGGACGGACACCGGACAGTCCGCGGACAGCACATCCTGTACCTATTTTGTTGAGTGCTTTTTCGTCATCCTGTAGAATGTCGCCGGATTTTTCATGGAGAATTTGAATGCAGTATCTGATTATTGGCATGCTTTTTATAATGGGCGTAATGAAGCAGGCCCAAGCACAAGTAGATGTCAGCCAGCTCAGCGTCTACAAAGTTGCTGAGCATGAATATATAAATTATGAGGCCTCGGGCGGGGTATCAAAAATTGCAGGGAACACCCTATTTAGGGAAGGCAGAGAAGGCAACACCCTCTATCATGTTGATAGCCAGGACATCACTTTTAAACGCCAGTATCCTAAGTCGCATTTTGTTGAACCGACAAACATTATTATGGAGTACGAGCTATCTGACGATGGTAAAAAGCTGCTCTCGATTGACAAAGCCAATGAAGTTGCAAAAATCTGGCAGATCAATGCCGACTTTTCGTTAGAGTTATTATCTGAGATTGGCTTTAACAAGCCGCCTGAGGAAATGAGATTTGTCGACGAAGCCTTTCAGGATGGTCATTATATTTTGTACGGCCAGAGAGAAGATGGCACCTTTGTCCGCAAAGTATTTGCCTGGGATCAAGCTAACAATCGCTTTTCACAGCACAGCCGTTTAACCTTCAATAACGCAACCCCGTCTCATGAGCTTGAATTTCACAGCTATCCAGAACAGGGGCTGATGGTCGCAGTCTCTCCAGAAACACTCTACCTGTATCAGGAAAGTGGCCAGGGGTTTGAACTTAAGCTGGAACAGGGTTTTGAGTTTTTCAGCCATAACCGTATTGTAACCAAATTGGACACCATCAATAACCGTTTATTGGTACATTACTGGAAAGAAACCATCACGTTAGAGCTGGACACAAACAACAGCGTCACAGCAGTCACTACACTGCCCCATGAGTCTTTGTTTGGGCTTGACATCACCGTGCATAATTTACACCAGACAGCGGATCGTTTAATCGCTCAGACTCTGGGCTGCTTACATACACTAAGCTTAAACGACACCAATACCTATACCGCTACAGAATTGGAATGTAATCCATCGGTCTACAATATCAGTGATATCAGCGCGGACGGTAGCAAGTTACTTATGCCTAACAGGGGTCTTAATGTCGTTGATATTAAAAATATTAATGATATTAAAAGGATAACCCGGCCGCTAGAGCAGGGGCGCATCAAATCACCGGGTAACAGCCAAATGAATCTTCCTTTGGGGGAACACAGCAGCCTAAGTTACAATGGCACCTTACTCACCCACAGCCATTTAACGCCTGAGCAAGGCCAAACCTTTGTATCTGACAGCCCGCTAGAGAGTCCACTCACCCCCGAATGTAGATACCAATGCAAAGCATGGCTGACCTTGGGTAAAGAAGTGGTGGCATTGCATAACGACCAGTTTACCCGTTACAGTGTAAGCGATGAAGAGGAAACACTAAGCACACTCAGTGGTACACTCACTTTGAGCAACAGTGGGTCTCTGGGTATTTGGTTCAAAGCCATTGCATTGAACGAGACAGAATTCATGCTGACTGACGGCAATTCCCTGTCTGTCTTTACTAAAACCCAGACAGGGTATGTCCATAAATTCACTCAAAACATTGATATTGAGTTTGATTATTACGGCTATACCGACGTCGACTTTTTATACCAAAATAACCAGTTGAATTTGTTCGACAGAGACAACAAGCAACTGGTGCGCTATAACTACACAGGCGATGAGCTCACATACGACACGACCATACCTTTTGGTCCACTCGACTCCGGAGATATCTTCGACAGAAACTTGTCGACTTATATGCTCAATGATCGCCTGATTGTTGAAACTCAGCGCGGTTACCAGTACATCCGGGCGATCAAAATATTTAGAATCGAAAAAAACACCCTCATTGAAGAAGACAGTTTGCCGGGCACATTGCTTGCGCCGCCGCACGCACTCAGTGGAACACAGATGATGCTTTTAACCGACCAGGGTGACGACAAGATCTTTGTGTTTGACTCATCAGTTGATGACTCCCTGATTGAATTGGGTGACTACAACGGTTACAAGGGCAGTTATACACCAAAGGGTCAACTACTGCATTTTTATGGCCAGGGCAGTGTCTTTGTCAGTAAAGTCCTGCAACCCATTACCGACACACTGGACATCACCACCTTGCAAGGGGTTAAAGCGGAGTTTGACCTCAACGAGCTGTTTAACGCCTCTTTACATGGCAAGCTAACGTTTTCAGCAGAAAATTTACCAGCCGGTCTCACCCTGTCGGCACAAGGCCTGATGCGCTTTGACGGCACAGTTACGTATGACACCAATATCACGGTTAATGTGCTCGATGGTCATCAGCGAACTGCAACCTTTTCAGTGCATAATACCTTTATGCCAGGTCCCGAAGCCAAAGACAGCCTGCTTATTGAGATGACTCAGAATGAATCTTACACGGTAGACCTGAAAACACTGGTCGCAGATGCATTGGCTGTGACGGTCAACCACGCTGAAGGAGACATGACCTTGTCAGGCTCAACAATCACAATAACTTTCTATGAACCCGGCTTATATCAACTTCCTTTCAGTGCAGTCAACGTGCATGGCGCCGTAGCCACCCATGTGCTGAAATTTAACGTTTCAAAACAAACAGGCAACTCTAATTCTGACTCTGAAAAAGAACCTGACGTTGGCGCACAGGATAGTAGTAACGGTGGAGATACAGAGACGACAACCGATGGTAATACAAGTTCAAACACGGGCAACACAAAGAGCACAACCAACACCAGTAACACCGCCAAAAACGATGGTGGGTCAGGCGGTAGCATGGCCTGGCTACTGATGGCAATGACGCTGCTGTTGCCAAAGCGCAATCGTTTCAGACGGGTGCATTAACTCGGTTCTGACTATGTAAAAAGGCGCAAAAAGGCGCCTTTTTAATTTTATCGGGCAATAATACCCAACCGTCGAACAAAATGCTGATAAGACGGATACTGGTACAAAGGGGTAAAAACCGGGTCTACCGCCGACCACACCACAGCCTGCTGACGCCGGTCTAACGCCTGCTCAAGATAAGCAACAGCCATCTGGGGCTCGCCCGCCATTACCGCATAACGCGCCAGTGACATAGGCGGCGTGTAATGGCCAATCTCTGCGCGCAATGGATCTTCATGCAACAACCAGCGATATACACCGGATAAGCCATCGCGGGCAAATGCAGACTCAACCTGCGCCATTAGGGATGGGCTGTAACCTGCATCCTGCATCACCCACTGCATCTGGGCAAATGCTTTATCGTATTCGCCCAGCTGCTCGTAAACCGTGCGCAAACAGGTATGATAAAAACGGCTGGTGTCGCTATACGGCTGTAACTTAAGCAAAGCTTCCAGCGCTGCTTCATGGCGCTGACTCATGGTATAGACCCAGGCGACACTCTCACTGGAATAACCATTCGGATCCAGCAATCTGTATTGCTCAATATGTTCAAGCGCGCCCTGAAAATCCCCCGTCGCCATTAAAAACTGACCAAACCAGAGGTGCCCCTCCGCATGTCCCAAGGCAGCTTTGAAATAGCGCCGGGCAGCCTGCGGCTCAAAGTCTATCAATAAGTATAATTGCGCCATCAACAAATTAGCTTTTAAGTGCTCCGGTGTTTTGGCCAATACGGACTGTAACAATGTGTGGGCACGGCTGCGATGATGTGGATTGCGCTGCGGGTCTTCCTGCAACTGACGTAAATACGCATCAGCCAGCCAGACTTTAGGCTCAATCAAATCTGAGCGGGTCAGCGTTAATTGCTGCAATAAAGCAATACTCTGCCCAATAGATTCGGCCTGATTATTCAGTAAGTAGCGAGCCTTTTGAAAGTTTTCAGATTGCTCAGGTGACATAGGAACGGGATCAGAGAGCATGTTAAACTGACTGCCAAGCAAAGCGGCCCCCAGTAATAATATTGCGCTACACAGCATCAGAGAACTTGAAAAAACGGACTTATCTGCGCCTATTTGTGGACCAACCCAGCGATAGCCAACACCTGTAATGGTTTTGATATAGCTGGGCTGTTTAACATTATCGCCCAATAGTTTACGCAGGCCAGTGACAGTGACATAGATGGCATCTTCACTGACCACTCTGCCCGGCCATAAAGTAGTAAAGATCTGTTCTTTAGTCACATCCGTGTTGGCATTGTCCATCAGTAACATCAGCAGCGCATACTGTTTATCATCTAGCGAGACAACTCGCTGACCACTGTACAACTGCTGATGCTGATGATTTAGAACCCAATCTGGTTTAGCAATAATGTTGACTGTCGCCATCCCGGCAGCCTCTGATAGAACCCTCTCTGGAAACAGATAATAAAGTAAACTTTTTGTGAAGTCTCGTACCGATTGCCTCTCTATGCATCGCTATTTCGTTCGGCGGGCAAATCACTCAGATATTCAACAAATTCCACCTCAAACCCGGCAGGGTCAATAAAATAAACATTCTTACGATGGGGGTGTTGCGCACCGTCTTTATCAACGGGGTACCCGGCCTGATTCAATCGAGTAATCACCGCGTCAATGGACTGTACTACATAAGCAAAATGCGCCAGCCCCACTGAATGACCCGTTAGTTCCCGGTTGACACCCTCACCGTGGTCGCTAAAAGCAATGTAATGGTAATCGTCGCCAAAATGCAGCCAGTTTCTGGGTTTACCATGCCAGCTTCCCTGCCCTTCACTGCGCACACGCCAATGGGGAAAAGCCGCCTGATAAAAGTGCAGGGCCTGTTCGATGTCATCGACAACTAAATTTACATGTTCAAGATACATAAAACGTCTCCTTATTTAACACTCATGGTGGCATTGAAAATACGTAATAACTTCGCCGTAAATGGCGTGGGGGTGAATATGGATACTGGCATAACCTGGCTCCTTCTTATGATGTGCAGCCAAGATAAAACCTCAAGTTAAGTTGTGGTAAAGCACTTTTTGAATTTCTTTGTTACAGACTACGCCGGGGATAATTCACCAGCCCAACTTGAATATTGTATAAAATATATTAAATTAAAGTTGCCTCTGGTTGTTTTTTATACAGAGGTGCTCTGCTCGATACACAGGATGCAGTATACAGAGTATTTATCCTTCTGTTTTATAGAGATAAATGCGCATTACATCCCACCGTCGACGGACAAAGACACCATCGCTCACATGAGCGCTAATACAACATATGTAAAGGAAACAACTATGAATCTGATTAAGCACAGTTGGTGCATACCACTGCTTGCCTTACTTACTGGCCCGGCCCTCGCGGCTCAGCTTGAAGACAAATGTGCCTCATCGGCCCCTTTTACAGGCAGAACCTTGCAAAATGGAGAGACAGTCTGTGTGCCAGCAGGCTCACGCAGTTACCTGAGCGTAGCAAATGTCAATCGTTATGATAGCGTTGCCATCAGCACGGGTTATGGCACTGGTGATTTGAACTTGTACGCCAGAAGTGGCGGCTGGCCAAGACTGGATGGCAGCGACCCCAGCTCCACTGCCCCCGGTAATGCTCAGTGTATCGTATTAAGTCGCCCTGCATCTTATTGGGGCTACATTACACTGGATGGCAATCACAGCGGCAGCTCTATTGTGGTCGACTTAGGTGCCACGTCCTGCCGCACTGCCGATACCACAGAGCCTCCAACGGAGCCACCCGGTGGCAACGACGGGTATCCGTATGATCACGTCAATATTCAGGTGTATCGCTTTCAGTTTAGCGACACACCATTAGATTGGCCGACTATGGAAAGCGATATGCAGGGGGTGACCACTTACTACGACCAGCAATCCTATGGGCGTTTCAATGTCACCTATGACACCAGCACACCTGTCATAAATATTAACCAACCAAAGAGCACGTACGATAACGACTTTCATGGCTGGACTGCCATGTGGAAAAGTAAGATCCGGGCCCTGGGTATCGATCCGGATGCACCCGGCAACGCACAAGTTGTAATGATGGTTGCCCCTCAGGTCGGCAACTTTAACTCCAGCGCCGCGCCCCCGAGCATTTCTCTGTACCACCACACAACTGGGGTAGTTGCTCATGAGTTGGGACATGCATTGGGGCTGCGTCACGCAAAAGCCATTGAAGCAGGTCCGGGTAAAGTGATTGGTGTCGGTGATTACGACACAGAAAGTCTGAATTATGGCAATGTGTACAGCATGATGGGCATGGGCGCACACTCTTTACAGGCTTACAACCTCTTGTATAAACACTATTTTGGCTGGCTGAATGACAGTGAAGTACCCGTCATCAACGCCTCGGGTACCTATCGAATTTACGCCTTTGATCAGGGTGCGAATAACCGCGGCTACATTGGCCTTAGACTAAAGTCTGGTGACGGCAAATACACATACTGGCTGGAATATCGTACCTCTCACGATCGCTACACCAAAACGCTAAACGGTGTACTTATCAACCTGCAAGGCTATTTTGAAAATGAAAGCGACGAGCGTTTTTGGAAAACCACCTCTTATTTGCTGGACATGACACCAGGTTCGAAAACACCTGGCTGGTGGGGCGATGACCAAACTGACTCAGAGCTGGTCATTGGCAAAAGCTACACCGATCATTGGGGCGGATTCACCATTACACCTACTCAAAAAGGCGGTACGCCCGGAACACCCGATGCCTGGATAGAAGTTCAGGTAGACCTCAAGTAACTCTGACGCACACAACAGCAGGGTTTACGCCTGCTGTTGTATCATGCCGACTTCGCGACATATATAAGAAACGCCATCAGGTCCAAACAATGAGTACAAACATGGGCCTCAGCAAAACACCCGTCGTTCCTAAAAAAATAACAACTGCAATCAGTGTTAACCAGTGTTAATATTTTTGAAAACACATTAAGGTAGTATTCGTGAAAAACTACAGCCAGGATTTGCTATGAAACCACTTTATTTAGTCGCAGCACTCACTTTGGTGTTGTCCGGATGCCAGTCGACCAGCTCGCAGAGTATTAATTCGGCTGATGCCGCGCCGGCCAATTTGACTGTTGTGATAGACAATGTCACCAGCGAACAAGGGCAGTTGATCGTGACCTTACACGACAACAGTGAGAGCTTTCATTCAGACGATAACATCAACGACACAGACAGCAGATACTTCCGCAGCCAGGTGGTTTCACCCAGTATGCCGAGCACAACCGTCACGTTTGAAGGGATCCCCTCAGGCCGTTACGCTATCAATGTAGTACATGACGAGGATAAAGACGGCGGGCTGGATCGCATGGTGTTTCCTTTTTTAGGTATGCCCAGCGAGCCCTACGCTCTGTCGAATAATATTTATGACACCTTTAGTAAAGGCGACTTTGAAGACGCCTTGATAACAGTTCAGACGCCAGGCAGTGAAGTACATCTGACACTGGCAACTCATCTTAATAAGATAAGCGGGCTGTAACGCTATCTTTATTGCTTGCGCTGGTGCAGTCAGTTGGTTTTTTTGGCGCCAAGCTGTTGCTGATTACACTCGCCGAGCAAAGCACATATCAGTATTGGTGCCCCTGTCGGCTGCACAAGACAAGATAAGATGTTTAGGACACTCTGTATTGCTGCAACATTAGTTAGGCTGCTAAATAAAGCACTGAGCACACTCCGTTGCAGATGACTGAACAGACAAAGCCCCTCTTCCGTGATTTCGACGCCTATTGTCAGCGCAAACATTCGTTCAAAGCTTATTTTACAGCGTATTTTCTGAGCTGCTATGACGCCCTATCGCGGCTATTTAACGCAACGAAAACGAGCGCTAAAGGTGCCCAATAGGTATCATATCAGTGTAAATGGGCCTCGGCAGTGAGATAGTGATGAATAAACAGGTCGACTAAGCCGGCCAAGGTACCCAAATTAGCTCTACCCATTGACTAGAAATA
The DNA here is from genome assembly GCF_005887115.1 of Pseudoalteromonas rubra. Classification (GTDB taxonomy): domain Bacteria; phylum Pseudomonadota; class Gammaproteobacteria; order Enterobacterales; family Alteromonadaceae; genus Pseudoalteromonas; species Pseudoalteromonas rubra_F. Next base: position 162,977 of record NZ_PNCJ01000015.1, read on the forward strand.
CTGATTCGATTGCTCATCAATAGAGGTGGCCATGTTATTTTGTGGTGCTCAGTAACTTTCAGGCCCACTACCATAACCAATTTTAGTAAGCTGCAACTTACAGTTTTAGTTATTCAACGCTCCCAGTCACAAATAAGGCCCAATAAAACCCATCATGATCCCCCCCAGCCGGGGAGTAATAGACCTCCAGTACAAGCTCCGTATGCAGACTGAATAACTTAATACACCTGGCTGTGAAATTTTTTTCTCTTTTTTTTGGTTCATTTTTTTATTGTGTATTGTGCAGTGATAGCAATGGGTCCGACAACCGCAGGGAAATTCCAACACCTGCGCGCTACTAAGTGGCGCTATTTTGACCAATTCATTTTAGGGACAACTTTTACACAAGTTCCCGACATTTGTCGCGAAATTGTACACAAATTCCACATTGAATAATCTGAAACCTGAAAATAAAGCTTTTACTCTACAGCAATTGGTATTATTGCTATTTGACCAATATTAGATTTTTAATTAATGTTGTGAACAATTCAAAATACCGTTTTCTGTAATTATTTTTTAATTTTCCACCCTTACCATTCGATAATCACTTGCTTACAAGCGGTTAAAAAGCTGTTGCACAATGGCTTGACCATGCATTTTTTATGGTTATTATATTTGCCGACACAACACGCTATTTAATTCCTTGGAATGTTGTGTTTTTTACATGCAATAAATTGGATATCTCTATATTTATTTGGTTTTAATGTATGTTGTATATTACGCTTTATCTGTTTTACAGATAGTAATAATTTATTGTTTAAGTCAAATAAACGGATTTAATTTTTTATTACTCATAGATGGAGTTTTAAATGAAAACGGCAATAAATAGCCTGGTTTTAGCGACAGGCGTACTAGGTGCTTCTTTGGCACATTCTGCTGAAGAGTCATTCAATGTAGCGGCGTTCGATCAACTCACCCTGAAAAAAGGCATCGAAGCAACCGTGTACTGTGATAACGAGCCAAAAGTAGTCGCGACAGCACAAAGTCATGTTCTTGATGTGCTTGAACTGGTATCTCAAAACGGTGAACTCAGTGTCAGCAACGAAGCTTACAGCGAGCGTGAGTGGTGGAACAAAGACAACCGCTTAGCACTTGCCATCTACACCAATCAACCTATCTCAAACTTTGAAAACTATGTTGGCGTAAAGCTGGATGTTGCATCTTGCGCAGTGAATACGTCTCAAGTTTCAGTTACAGGTACGGTTGGCACCGACATTAGCCTTGCAGGTCAAACCGAACATTTGAATCTGGCCTTGCTTCAGGGCGGTAACTTCACAGCCAGAGACGGTAACTTTGTCATTGACAGCGTTGACCTCAGCCTGGAATTCGGCAGCCACGCCGAACTGTGTCACGCCACTGCGGTGTCTGGTTACCTGTCTTTCGGCACTAGCCTGCACCTTGGCGCAACGACTCAACACAATGTCAGTCAGAGCTTTGCAAGCTCAATCCGCACTGACCTTTGTCAATAAGTCGCTTTTTTAGCGTCCACTTAGGTGGGCGCTTTTAAATAAATACTCTGGATTATCGTAATTTGAGTAATTAGTAAAAGAAAAGGAAGCGTCTTAAAACACCCCTTTAATTTAAACCTCTCTTTTTTAAAAGGCGAGTCTATTTTGGCATGCGTAAAATCTGAAAAGGGATTTGTCAGACAGTGCAGGTCACATGGGTAATCTTAATAATTATATTGGCGTATAAACTATGGAAAACATATTTGACAAAGACTTGGTATCAAAATCAACGAGCAGAAATTCAGACCACCTAACCCTTGAAATCGGGGGCGACTATGAATTACTTATCGATGATGTAGGTTCGTTTGTAACCAACCCTAATGTGGATATATCTCTGAATACTGCATTAGAGAAAATCATCAGAGAAAATCGTGATTATCTTGATGATAAAATAGAAAATCGTGAAGATATATATGGTGTTACTACAGGATTTGGCAACTCTGCCAGCAACCGTATATCGCCAGAACTTGCCGCCAGTCTACAAGAGAATTTAATCGCCTACCATGGATGTGGTGTCGGGGATTACCTGCCTGAACAAATCTGTGCAGCGACCTTACTGATCCGCCTCAACTGTAATGCCAAAGGCTTTTCTGGCGTAAGTTGGGAACTGCTCAAACAAATGGAATGTCTGTTAAATCACCGCATTTTCCCAGCTATCCCGGCTATGGGGTCGGTTGGTGCAAGTGGCGATTTAACGCCTTTGTCATACATAGGCGCGGCACTGGCCGGTAAGCGTCACGTCTATTATCGTGGAGAGATCCGCCCCACCAATGAGGTATTTGCTGAGTTAGATATCACCCCATACCGCCTTAAGCCCAAAGAAGGGTTGGCCATCATGAATGGGACATCGGTGATGTGTGGTATAGCCGTCATGTCATTTTTGGAAATTGAACGTGCTATCGAACTAAGCTGCCAACAAGTGGCACTGTTCGTTGAGCTGATAGACGGTCGTGCTTCACCTTTTCACCCTCAGGTACACAACCTCAAGCCACATCCGGGCCAGATCAAATGCGCTGCGATGATCTACGAACGCTTATCAAACCCGGAGCAGCGTCTGGGACGCCGCCTGCGCAGTGACGATGAATTTGGGGCAGGAAAAAAAGAGCAGTTCAGATTACAGGACAGCTACTCCATTCGTTGTTCGCCTCAGGTCATAGGGCCACTGCTGGATACCCTGGACTGGGCCAAACGGGTGATCACCACAGAGATTAATTCTGTTAATGACAATCCATTGTTCGACAATCAAAAAGATCTGATCCTCAACGCCGGGCACTTTTATGGTGGGCATGTTGCTGCTGTCTGCGACGCACTAAAACCACAACTGGCTAACCTTGCAGCCCTTTTGGAGCGCGAGCTGGGCATTTTAGTTGATGACAGGTTGAACGGCGGGATCCCAAACAACCTGGTCGCCATTGACGACTTAGGGGATGAGTCCTGGATCAACCATGGCTTTAAGGCTGTACAAATCACCGCCTCGGCACTGACCGCTGAAGCACTGAAGAATGCGTCACCGATGAGCGTATTTTCCCGCACCACCGAGGCACTTAACCAGGATATCGTCAGCATGGGCACCATTGCAGCCCGCGACTTAAAACACATTCTTTCTTTGGTGAAACCTGTGATAGCCATCCACGCTATGGCAATCCGTCAGGCTTTTTACGTACTCGATAAAGATGGTAGTGCAGACAAGCTCAATACCGAATCCATGCGTTTCTTTGAGCAACTACGCGACTACTTCACCCCAGTGATCCAGGACCGCCCGATGGACCGTGACATTGACACTATGGTTAAGAAGCTGTTCCCGGAATATCAATTACATAACTAATAAAATAAGGAGTTTTCACATGGCTGATTTCGACCAGATCAGAACTTTTATCAAACAGGACATCATCGTAGATAACCTGGAGGTGGTGGATTCCATCGACGAACTGGACGACGAACAGGGACTGGTAAGCGACGGCCTGGAACTGGACAGTATTGAAGTGCTTGAGCTCGTGGTCTCAATCGAGAAAAAGTATGGCATGAAGTTTAGCAACTACGGCAATGAAGTGATCAAGGAAAAAATGGCATCAATCAATGCTCTGGCACAATTTGTCAGCGAAGAAGCCAGAGCCTGAGGTCGCCATTGTGTACACGCTAGGTAAAACCTTCAGAGAGCTGACCATAGGTGAGCAGGCAGGGCACAGCAAGACCATTGCCGAAACGGATGTGTATAACTTCGCTGGCATCACAGGAGACTTCAATCCGGTGCATGTTGATGAGGTGTTTGCACACTCTTTCGGCTTACAGGGACGCATAGCTCATGCCGGTATAGCGCCCGCCATGATAGCTCCGGTTATTGGCATGAAACTGCCCGGGGTTGGCTCAATGGTGCTGTCGATGGAGATAGGGTTTCACGCGCCTATTTATATCGGTGACACCATTTTTGCCAAAGCCGAAGTCAGTGCCAAATTCGCAGACACTCGCCAGGTTGAACTAACACTCAGCTGGCACAACCAGCGAGGCGAACTGGTCAGCGATGGTAAGGCAGTGGTTTTACCACCCAAAGCGGCGAGCAAAAAACGGCTTGCCGAGCGTTTACGCAGCTTAGATAACACGGAAACTGCACAGGAGCCCCGGGTATGAGACATCAGCAAGTTGTCGCGCAGATCCGCGTGCTGATGCAGCACTCATTGGAAATAGAAGTAAGCGAACTGGCAGAGCTGGATAATCAGGCCGATCTGCTTGGTGCCCCTTTGTTTCTAGACTCTATTGATATGTTGCAGCTTATCGCGGATTGCGAGCGCCACTACTGCATCAAGCTTTATCCGCAGCGCCATACATTACGTAATTGCGTTGCCGATCTGGCCACTCTGATCATCTCACAACTGGGACAGACACAGGTAGCGCAGCAGCACTTGCACCGTTTTATGGCAAGCGATGGCAGCCATTATGACGAAGCCGGGCTGGTTGAGCTGCTCAATCGGGTGCTCAGTTTCAGTCCTGAGTTGGCTCGTCTGAGTAAAACAGAGGAAGTGCAGGTTGCACAGCAAAATGCCATTGCGCTGATGCTAACGGTCTTTAGTTTGCTGCTAAGTGGCCGCACACCCGTGCTTGGCGGTAATGACGGACTGAGCTGGCAGCAATTGTGTGCCGGGACCGATAACGGTGAGCCGGCTACTCCACATTGCACAGGGTTAGATGCCAGTCTGATGCACCGGCTAGGTAACGCCAGGGTGGGCTTTCTCACCTCAGGCAGTACCGGAAAGCCAAATTTGTTTTTTAAATCACTGCATAGTATGTGGTCCGAAGCTGAAGGGATTTGTCAGAGCCTGGATCTCTCTGGCTATGCGCTTATCAATGCGCTGATCAGTCCGCAACATATGTATGGGTTTATCTGGACCTGGTTGATACCGATACGATTAAACAAGCCTGTTTTCTATCAGGACGCCCAATATATCGATGCAACGCCCTGTGGCGAGCTCAGCATGTTGAATATCCTGGTCCCCAGTGTCTGGGATTTACTGGCCCATGAAAACCTGACTCCGGGCAGCGCGGTGATCAGCTCGGGCGCACCTTTCGGCGCACGGCGCGAAGCTGAATTTGCCACGCTACAGAAAACAGTCCCCCAATTAAGTGGGGTTGAAGTCCTTGGCAGTACCGAAACTGGTGGGATCGGATTTCGGACAATCGCCCAGGATTGTATCGCTACCTTCACTTTATTTTCCGAAGTCCGACTGCGGCTGGATGACCAGGGTACGGCCATATTGCACTCACCCTATCTGCTGAGCGACCACCCAGAGTTCGTCATGATGGATAGGATTGCCTTACTTAGCGATGGTCGTATACGTCACCTCGGACGCAAAGACAAGGTCTTTAAATACAAAGGAAAACGTTTGTCACTGGAAGAGGCAAAACAACGTTTACAGGTGTTTTTTGGTACGGCGCCATTAAAACTGTTTTTTGTCGAAGACGACAATGACAAACGCGGCGGACAGCTGCTGGCTTTTGTCGAAACCCAAAGCCAGCAGCACCCGTGCGAGCAGGCACTCAGGGACGCCTTTCGCGATTACCCTGTGCCTAATATCGCCCTGCTACCGTCTTTTCCGCTCAATCAAATGGGAAAAACGACCCTTAGCTCACTATTGGAAGTAACTCATGCAAAGCAATAACCATAATGACAACGCCATGGCGGTGATCACCGGCTATGGCCTGGAATCAGCCATCGGCAACAACCAAACCTTGTTTGCCAGTATGGCTGCCGGACATTCAGGCGTCAGAGCCCAGGCTGATTTTGCTCAGTTGCAGCTGGAAAGCCATCATGCCGCCCTGCTCAACGAGTTTAGGACCAGCCATAAAGCACGCTCAGACCAGTTCGACTTTGCTACCCTGTTTGCCATTTCTGCGGTGGAACAAGCGTTGGCAGATGCCGGTTTAAGCCTCGAACAACTGGCCGATAAGCGCGTTGCGCTGTGTTTTGGTAATGCCAATTCCGGTACCGACATTTTGCTTGAAGGAATGGCGCAGCAAGACAATGAAAAAATCAAACAATACCCGGCTTATCGGCAGGCCGCTAATGTGCACAGTCATTTCAACCTGAACGGTCCACTGTTTTGTTTTACCTCAGCGTGTACCGCCAGTAGCAGCGCCATCAGCTTTGGTCGCGAGTTACTGCGCGATAACAAGGCCGACATAGTGCTCGCAGGAGGCAGCGACTCGCTGGCCAGACTGGTGTATGCCGGTTTTCATTCACTGCGCTCAGTCTCTGCCGGCGTCTGTTCGCCCTATGGCGTGGATACCGGATTGAGCCTGGGAGAAGGCGCGGGGTTTGTGGTGATGGAAACGGCAGAAGCTGCACAGCAGCGCGCAGCAAATATACTTGCTCAGCTACGTGGCAGCGGTTCCAGCCTGGATGCCTATCATGCCACAGCACCAGAACCAGAAGGTCGGGGCGTATCGCGGTCACTCAGTATGGCGCTGGCGGATGCGGGCGTGTCGGGCACACAGATAAACTATGTGAATAGCCACGGCACCGGGACACCGGCTAATGACGGTGCCGAGCTACAGGGGATCCGCAGAGCCCTCAATGGTGAGCAGCCAATGACAGCAAAAGTGTCGAGCTCCAAATCCTATTTCGGCCACGCCCTGGGCGCCGCTGGTGCACTGGAGCTTATCTCTGTACTTGCCGCACAACGTCACGGTTACCTGCCAGCGACTCTGGGCGTCAACGACGTGCGTGAGGATTGTCAGGGATATGCCCTGATCCGAGAGCGCCTGGCAGAACACCAGGTTGACTGGTTTGCCAGTACCAACTCGGCATTTGGTGGCCACAACACCAGCTTAGTGCTGGCCAGTGGAGAGGTTGTACTCACGCCAAAGAAACCAGCACCCCACCAGCGCGTTTTTATCGCGGCACATGCCCGAATCGATAGCCAGATCCGCACAGCTGCTGATAAAACAGCCATAAGCGCCAAGCTTGACGAGGCCGGCTTTAGTCTCAAGGCGCATTTCCCGGCACTGTACCGACGCCGGATGAGTTGTTTGTCCCAGTATGCCATTGGCGCTGCCGAGTTTGCACTGGCGGCCAGTGGGTTAGAGCGTGAAACAAACGACCCGACTCGCTGCGGCGGCTATTTCGCCACGGCACTGGGTTGCAGTGAAGTACAAGAGCGTAACTACGATGATCTGGCAAAGCTGGGCGCTAACAATATCAAGAGCACCCTGTTTACCGATACCGTGCTGAATGCCTCTTTGGGGAGCCTGGCGATTGCCCACTCGATCCGGGGTACAGCAGCAAACTTCAGCGACTGTGGTAACGAGGGTTTACAAGCCTTGTGGCAGGCCTTTTACGACCTGCGCGCCGACCGGGTTGAGCGGGCACTGGTGGTGGCTGGCGAAGACAGCAGCAACAGCAGTAAACAGATCTGGCAAGCCCAGGCGGTGGATGCAGCAGACACCCAACAGGCGAATGCCGCGGCACTAGTCATGGTCAATGAATCCGGGCTCGCGACAAACACCCAACCGCTGGCCGAAGTGGTGACGTGCTTTACCATTTCCACAGCACAAGGGAAGCAATTGCCCGAAATGGTCAGCTTAGAGGAAGTGGACCATGTGGTCGTTGCGGCAACTCGCCAACATGAGCTACAGCATGCTCAGCACCTGCTCAGCGAATTATGCCCGCAAGCACAAAGCGTCACTCCGTTGGTCGACAACCATTTGTGCATTGCAAGTCAAGGTTTAAAGGCCCTGATCCAGGGGCTTGATGAGATGTCCAGTCAGACAAGCGAAGCACCATTGTGCCGTGTGCTGGTGGTGTCTGTTAATGCCGAGCAGATAATGCATGGCTGTGTGTTACATAGTGTCGCATCGGCACCAAGGAGTTAAGGATGGAACAGGTTATTGCCGTCAAAGATCTGAAAAAGGTCTATGACAGAACACAAAAAACGGCCGTTGCGGGCGTGTCCTTTGAGGTTGAACGCGGCCAATGTTTTGGTTTTATCGGGCCTAACGGGGCAGGCAAATCCACCACACTGGAAATGTTACAGGGCCTGAAAAAGCCCTCAGCCGGGAGCATAGAATTATTTGGCATGCCGTGGCAGGGTAACGAGAAAAAACTTCGCCGTCGCATTGCCGGTGTGCTGCAGGAAAATGAGATGTATGCGCGCCTTAAGGTAGTGGAAGCGGTTAGATTGTTCGCCAGCTTTTACCCGGACTATCAGGCCATCGACGAGGTGCTGGAGCAGTTTAATCTTACGCCACAGCGCAACAACTGGCTGTGCGAGCTCAGTGGTGGACAACGTCAGCGGGTCTTTTTGGCGATGGCAGTGGTCGGCAAACCCGAGATCATCTTTCTCGATGAGCCCACCACCGGACTGGATCCCACCAGCCGCCAGGAATTCTGGGAGATCCTCAACAAACTCAAAGCCGATGGTGTCACCCTGATACTGACTTCTCATTATATGGATGAAGTGGAGTTTTTGTGCGATACCCTGGCGATCATCGACAAGGGCACCATTATCGAGTCGGGTTCACCTCAGGACATTATCCATCGCACTTTTGCCGAGCCGGTCATCAAAGAGCCACGCAAGGCGACCCTGAACGACGTGTTTTTAAAATTAACCGGATTTGACCTTTCGGGAGGCATGGCATGAGCCACACAATCAGCCCTAAGCTTTACCCATTCTGGCAATTAATGCTCCTCAATGTCAGACCCTTTTTTCGCGAGCCGGCGGCTATGCTATGGACCTTTGCATTGCCGGTGTTGATTGCACTGTTAATGGTCAAAGCCTTTTCCGGCAGCACCCAGTTGCAGGAAATCAATGTTGCAGTGACCTACAATGAGGCACCAGACAAGCGCTGGCGCGAGTTGATGCGAGACGACCTGCAGGTCAACCTGATCACGCTTAGTCAGGAGCAAACCGAACAGCTTCTGGCCTCTTTGGCCGATGCGCAACAGGAGATCCAACCTTCAGGTCCATTGCAAAACTTGCTGGCTCAGTATGACTCCTTGTTGATTTTAAATCAGGGACAAATCTATACCACAGGGGACTCAGACCAATTTAACGATAAGGCAATCAACTACCTGATGCAGCTGAAAAGCGGATTATCGGGCAACCCCCTGAGTAGTCAGCAGCTCAGCATCGTCGGCTATCGCTATGTCGACTGGTTGATCCCCGGGATAATCGTGCTGCAGATCCTTGGTCTGGCGCTGTTCTCCATCTCCAATGGCCTGGTCTCAGATCGCCAGCAGGGCTTTTTTAAACGCCTCAAGTTATCACCTTTTAAGAAATCGGATTACATTATGGGCGTGGTGCTGGCTCGACTGTTTTTACTGAGCTTCCAGCTATTATTACTGCTGGCCATTTTCTACTTTATGTTCGACTTTAAGCCGCCCGGCAACTGGGCCAATATCGCCGTTGTGCTGTTTTGTGGATCTGCCTGTCTGTGCCTGTTAGGTGTCTTGATCGGCGCCCGCAGCACCCGGGTCGAAGTCTCTACCGGCATCGCCAATATGCTGTATTTTCCGCTGATGTTCTTGTCCGGCATTTATTTCCAAACCAGTTATTTCCCGGACGTTTTTGAAGCCTTTGTGCAGTGGCTACCGTCCACCGCTTTCCTCGATGCCTTCCGTCTGGTGGCCAACGAAGCCGCTGGATTACAGCAGGTTGCACCACAACTAACAATACTCGCAGGCACCTCGGTGGTGTTGTTTATCGCTATCTATCTGAGCTTTGACTGGGGAGACAACGGATGAGCAACACTGAGCTTACAGACAACCTAAGCACTTTGAGTGAACGGCTGCCCCACAGGGCACCGTTTAAATTTGCCGACCGCATTGTGCGTCTTGAAGCGGGCGAATATATCGAAGGGCACAAGTTTATTAGCCACAACGAACCAAGCTTGCAGGGCCACTTTCCCGATCAGCCAATCTTTCCGGGTGTGCTGATCATCGAGACAATGGCACAGATCAGTGGCCTGTGTTTTAGCGAGTACAGCGCAGGCATGTTGTCGAGCATCGACAAAGCCAAGTTTCTGCGTCCCGTCGTACCTGGCGATATTCTGGTGATTAAGTCGCAATTATTAACCCGTCTGGAGGATATGGCGCTCTTTCAGGCCATCGCTTATGTCGGCGAAGAAGAAGTCGCCCGGGCCAAGGTATCTATCCATTTCAGTCAGCCTGTGTCGTCGGAGGCCTGATATGGATCTGCAATTGCAAGATAAGGTGGTCTTGATCACAGGCACGTCCCGCGGAATAGGACTGGGGCTGGCGCAGGCTTTTCTGGCACAGGGTGCCAGGGTCTTCGGGCTGTGCCGCAGTAAAGAAGTGGCTGAAGAATTGGCGCAGCCAAACTATGTCCAATTCAGTGGTTCAGTGGACGACCCTGAATTCGTCGAGGAAACAGTAGCCAGGATTATTGCCCAGCATCAGCGTATTGATGTGCTGGTCAATAATGCCGGGGTAACCCGGGATAGCCTGTTACAGACCATGAGCCGGGACGATTTTAACGCCGTGATGCGGGTGAATTTTGTCGGCACTTTTGCCCTGTGCCAGGCCGTACTGCCACACATGCAAGCCGAGGGTCAGGGGCGGATCGTCAATCTGGTATCGCTCAGCGGTGTATCAGGACGAGAAGGCCAGGCCAACTATGCGGCCTCTAAGGGAGCCGTGATTGGCATGACCCGCATGCTGGCACGACGTTATGGTGAGTCAGGCATTTATTGCAATGCGCTGGCGCCTGCATTGATAGCCACTGAAATGGCTGATGCCATGCCACAAAACAAGGCCAGGCCTGTGCTTGCACATACCTCGCTCGGGCGGGTCGGACACGTATCAGAAGTGGCCGATTGGGTGCTGTTTCTTGCCACCCCCCGAGCAGGATATTGCAACGGCCAGGTGCTCAAACTGGACGGAGGGTTTTTACTATGAGCAGAGTCATCTACGCGTTTGCCCACAGCGACTGGGACCGCGCACTGCTCGACTATTTGCAAGCTCAGGGCAAGTCACCCCTATTGCTCGCGCCGACAGCAGAGATAACCGCGCGCTTTCCGGCTTTAGCAACGCTGACAATAGAAGCGCTGGCACAAGCCGATGAACCAGACGCGGTGCTGTTTCAACAGCTCAGTGCACAAAGCAAAGACACCGGCCTGGTTGTGCTGCATGCCATCGGTGGCATTGCGGATAGCGCCGCAACAGTCGATGCAACGGTCAGCCAGGCGCACATCGAAGCGGCGTTTCTGACCGCCAAATATTGCTGTGGTGTGTTGCGCGAATTTGAAGGCAGTCTGTGTTATCCGTTACTGTCGGATGCTTATGCTTATGTTCAGGAGCAAGGTTACCCGCATGGCCATGATAGCATCACCTGCTATGGCATAGATGCGCTGCAGAAAAGCCTGGCCAAAGAATGGTGTGGCTATCCTGTGCGGGTAAATAGCCTGGCATTGCCGCTGTGCGCCAGTGATGACACCGAACGCAAGACACTAAAACGGGCCATGCGCAATTCGATATACGGTGCTAAGCCTGCGGTCATGCTGCGCGAGCAAGTGCTGGCCGAAATATGGCGTCAGGCCAGTGATCCGGGCTGGCAAACCGGCCAGACCCTGGCGTTGCGTCCGGCGATGGATATTAAGCTATGACCCATGCTGTGAAACCGATCACCTTGTTTTGCTTTCACCATGCCGGCGGGTCGGGACGCTATTTTCGTGCCTGGTCGCAGTTGTTGCCCGCTCACTGGCGCGTGGTTTGTCCCGACTTGCCCGGTCGTGGCGACAAACTGGCGATGGCAGGCTGTCGTGACTGGTCAGAACTGACAGCGCAGCTACTGAGTGAACTAGACCAATGCCAGACTCCGTTTGCTTTTTTCGGACACAGTCTGGGAGCCAGAGTCGCTTTTGAGCTGGCTCTGGCACTTCAAAAGTCGGGCCAGCCTTTGCCACTGTGGCTGGGCGTGTCCGCCTGCCGGGCACCTTCACTGCCCAGCCGAACCCAGGTCCACACACTGGCGGATGAGCCGCTGGCCGAGCAGCTGCAGCGTTTGCAACAGTTCCCAGCCCAGAGACTCACCCACCCTGAAGTCCGGCAACGTCTGCTGGCGCAGGTACGCGACGACTTTTATCTCGCCGAATGTGCACCACTGCGCAAGCCCAGTCCGCTCGCTTGTGCCCTCAGTGTCTTCAGCGCCACTGATGATGAAATCGTGAACACGACAGAGCTGACCCCCTGGCAGGACTTTTCTCACTTTTCCCTGTGCAGCCACCAATATGCGGGGCGGCACTTTTACCTTGAAGAGCACAGCGCCGAGGTATGTGCGCAAATCGACCACGATATTTCCGCGGTCATTGCACAAACGCGCCAGCGCCCTAATCAAGGCACTTTGCAAGGAGTTAATCATGGAGTTTAAGCAAGGTAACGACAATCAGGCAGCCAGCTCTGCCCGGGTTGTTGTCTGTGGTGCCAGCTCAGAGCTGGGCCAGGATATTTGTCAGCGGTTGAGCAACAACGGCTACAACCTGCTGTTATTGGGGCGCAACCTGGCACTACTGGAACAGATCCGCGGCACCTTACCCGGCGAACACCAGGTCGCGCAGGTTGACCTCAACGAACCAGATAGCCTGACCGAGCACATCATTGCCAACGCCACGGCCCATGGCCCTTTTCAGGGCGCGGTGCAATGCGCCGGCGTGCATCAGATGACGCCATTGCGTTCCACCTGCTACGCCGACTTTGAGCGCATGTTTCGCATCAATACCGGCGGTGCCCTGGCATTGCTAAGGGCTTTTACCCGTAAAAAAGTGCGCGCAGCCGGTGTCCCGACTTCTGTGGTGTTGCTGTCCTCGGTGAGCCAGTCTCAGGCAGAGCCAGCCGTGTCTGGCTACGCCGCGAGTAAAGCGGCGATGGCTGCGCTATGTCGTAGTGCAGCGCTCGAACTGGCAAAAGATCACGTGCTGGTCAATTGCATTGCCGCCGGAATGATCAAAACCCCGCTCAATAACGGCTATGCCGAAGTTGCCGCAGAAGCCATCAGTGCAATCGAGAACAAACACCCGCTCGGCTTTGGCCAACCCGGGGATATCAGCGATGCGGTGCTGTACTTATTGCAGCAAAACCGTTGGAGCACCGGCAGTACCTTATATGTAGACGGCGGCTTCAGCTGTCGTGCCTGAGCAGTATTACCCAAGCTTTATCCGGCCCCCGGGGTTGCCCCGGGCGCGCCTGTGCAGTGTTTAAAATAACGAATAAAATAACAGGAAGTCCCAGTGAATACGCGTAATCAACAAACCAACCTGGTTATCGAGCTCTCACCTAGACAAGTTCATTTACTCCAAGATCAACAGCTGCATCCGCTAAGCCCAGTGTATAACGTGTACACGGGCTTTTTGGTTAAGGGCCTGACAAGCCAGCAATTACAGGAGGCCGGACGCCAGCTGCTAGTGCGCCACCCGCTCTTCAATTGTCGCTGGCAGGCAGGCAGCGACAATCTGGTGACCTGCACAGACGCTCATGAGCCTGACGAACTATTCAGCTACGATCCCGAGTTGAGTGAAGACCTGCGAGGCTGGTGCCGGGCGCAAGTAGCTAGCGCCATCAGCCTGGAGGGCAAACTGTACGACTGCCGGATCAAAGCCTGTGAAGCCGGATATCTGGTGCTGTTCAAGCTTCATCATGTGATTTGTGATCAGTGGTCCTTGCAGGTCTTGGTGAATGACTTCCTCGCGTCTTTAGAATCCATACTGGAGCATAGAGATGCGACTTTAGAGCCGCTTGATTATACCTCGGTCAGTGAACAAAACACCGATGATGAGCCCTTATACCAGCCTGATCACGCCCTCGACTTTAGCGATACCGGACTGCAACAGGCACACAATAAGTTCAGCGGATTAGGTGAGTTCGACACCCTCAACGATGAGTACACGCGACTGGCTGAATTGGCCGGCGAATATGGGGTCAGTCGATTCTCCGTGCTACTGGCATGCTGGTTCCTGGCCTTATATCGCCACAGCGGTCAGACAGATCTGACTATCAGTATTCCGGTAGCAAGGCGCAGCCGTAAAAATCGCTACCATCTGGGCCATTTTGTCGACCTGCAACCTGTCAGTATCACCGCCATCGACAGCCTCAGTATTCAGGAGTTGCTGGGTAAGCTGGAGCAACAAACCATGACCGCATTGCGCTCACCAGCGGCCGATCCGCAAGGGCACAAACATAATGTGATCTGTAACTACCTGCCACAGCTCAAGATCCGTGGCTTTCGCCCGGGTCTGATGGGATTACTGTCGGGCGTACAATCCACCCCGTTAAGCCTCGCAAATGGCCAGGCGCAGTGTCACGGACTGTGCCTGAGTAACGCGCAAGACAGTGCCATTGCTCAGGTTGATCTGGAACTGACTTTGTTTGAAGTGAATGATGCACTGCACACTAAGCTGATTGGCCGGGCGAATTATTTCGATCAGCAGGAGCTGGCCCATCTGGCCGAATTGTTTAGCTGCGCCCTGACAACACTGACCCCAACTCAGCCGCAAACCATCGCGAACCTTTTAACATCTGACAGGGGGTTTGTCTCTTTACCCGAACAGCCGCACACGCACATTTTGCAACACCTCCACCAGCTGACACAGCAGCAAGGGACGTTATGCGCAGTTGAAGATGAGCACACTGCACTGAGCTACACTGAATTGATGCAGGCACTGGAACGGCGCGCCGCCCAGCTCAGCGAACAAGGTGTCAGCAAGGGCATGCAGGTTGCCGTCTGTCTCGACAAATCTCTCGATAGCCTGGTCACGATTTTAGCCCTGTGGCGCCTGGAGGCCGTGTCCTTACATTGCGACATTGCCTGGCCGAAAGAACGACTGCTGGCATGCCTGGATCAGCCAGGATTGAGCTTGCTGCTACTCAGCCAGGAAACCAATATGGATATGCCTTGTCGCACTTTGGTGCCCGCACAACTGAGCCCACCGCAACAGGCGCTGACCACATCAATAGCGGAACTCAATGCCACAGCTGCGGCCTATGTGATCTTCACTTCGGGCACCTCAGGTAAACCCAAAGGCGTACTGGTCAGCCATGCCGGACTGATGCCGCTGGCCCGCGCCCAGCAAGCCTTATTCAACGTCTCGCCTGACGACAGAGTATTGCAGTTTGCTTCTTTGTCCTTTGATGCCGCTATTTCGGAAATCGTGGTAACGCTGGCCGCCGGTGCGACCCTGGTCATGGCCAAACAAGCAGACACTTTCTCTCATCAGACGCTGTTAGCACTGCTTAACGATCTGGCTATCACTTCAGTGACTTTGCCGCCGAGCCTGATCCAGCTACTACAGCCCGGCCTGGTTCCGCAGCTGAAAACCTTGATCAGCGCAGGTGAAGCCTGTCCGAAAAAACTGCTCCAACTGTGGCCTCAGCATCTGAGATTTGTGAATGCCTACGGCCCGACTGAATGTACCGTATGCGTGTCGGCCAAAGTAATCACCTCGGCGCAGCTGGCAAAGCCCGAAGCGTTACACAGCAATAATATTGGCCGGCCCATCACGGGGATGCAGGTGCAGATCCTCACGCCTTTGGGCAGACAAGTACCCGACATGTGCTGGGGCGAGCTGTGTGTCAGCTCAGCGGGTCTGGCACTGGGGTATATTGGCCAGCCCGAAGCAACAGCCAACGCTTTTATTGAACAGCCGGATGAGCCCACCCTGCGCTACTACAGAACGGGTGACAAAGCTCGCTTGCTGCCCAACGGTGAACTGGAAATTGCCGGTCGTATTGATCAGCAGGTTAAAGTACGCGGTTTTCGCATTGAGCCCGAGGAAATCGCCCAGCATCTCACGCTCCACCCTCAGGTCAGGCAGTCGTGTATTCTGGCGCTGCAACAGTCCGGGAAAACTTACCTGCATGCCTGTTATGTGGCCGAGCCCGATTGCGAAATAAGCGCACAAACACTGCAATCTTATCTGGCTGAGCGACTCCCCTATTACATGGTGCCGACCCGCTGGAGCGAGCGAGAAGTATTACCACTCAATGTCAGCGGCAAAATTGATAAGCAACGCCTGAGCGAATCCGTACAGGCTGAGGTGTCTCAGCCACAGATTGCCGACAGAGCAGGAAGCGAGCAAGAGCACACCATACAGGCAATCTGGCAGGCGCTGCTGGGTCACCCCGTCGCACTGGATACCAATCTGTTTGAGCTCGGAGTTGACTCACTGCAACTAAGCCAGGCGCATCGTCAGGCTTGTCAGGCACTCAATAGTGTGGCTGGCATTAAAGACTTTTATCAGGCCACCAGCATAGCTCAGCAAACCGCACTGCTCCTGGCACAACCCGGCCAGGGGGAAACCAGCAGCTGGTCCGCGCCCACCACTGACGCTCAGCGCTTTACCCAGCCGTCACTCAGTGCCGAGCGCTTATGGTTTGTCGAGCAACACGAGGGCGCACACGCCCGCTATAATATTCCCATAGCACTGCGCATTCAGGGCGCACTGGACAGCGAGAAACTCACCGCCTGTCTGAACCAGGTTGCGGCTCGTCATGAGATCTTGCATACCGCTTTTCGCATAGAAGAGGGTGAATTAACCACCCATCTGGTTACTCCACCAAAACTGCAAGTCGAGCATTTGTGCGTAACTGAGTACGATGATGAGGCCCAACGACTGAAAGCTGCTGCTGATGTGTATCAGTCGCAATTACTGACGACCTGCTTCGATCTGTCTCAGCCACCACTACTACGCTGTGCGCTTATTGAGTTGGGCAACGAGGACCACGTGCTGGCGCTGGTGTTTCACCATATCGTTGCAGATGCCAGCTCTGGCGCCTTATTTTTACGCGAACTCACCGAGCTTTGGCAGCAACCAGATCTGCAAACAACACACTGGCCGCAGGCAGGTCGTTACAGCGACTATGCCAGAATGCAGCACGCATGGCTGCAAAGTCCGGCCTGTGCAAGACAGCAAACCTTCTGGCACGACTACTTAAATGAAGCACAGGCACTGGCGTTTCCCGTCGCGGGAGTGATAGATGCTGACGATAAGGCGGGCACAGTGCGCCGCGAAATCCCAATCCCGCTGAGCACAGCTATGAAACAACTGGCAGTGCGCTTGCAGGTGTCTGAGAACATGCTGTATCTGGCCAGTTTTCAGGTGCTTTTATGGCATTACAGCCGCCAGTCACGGTTTGTCATTGGCCTGCCTGCGTCGGAGCGCAAAGAAGCACAACAATATACGCTTGGTTTTTTCATTAATACCTTGCCGCTGCTGGCCGAAATTGACCCGCAGCAAAGCTTCACTGCGCTGGCCGGGCAGGTAAAAGAGCACTGTCTGAGTGTACTGGAGCACGCCGAACTGCCCTATCATCATATCCTGCAAAGCAGCGAAGGCGCAGCGACCGGCGCTAAACGCGACCTGGTGCAGGTATTGTTTTCCTGGGTGCAGGCTCAGCCTGACATTCAGTTGCCCGGACTCGATATGGCACCGTTTGCCGTGGATGCACAGCAAGCAAAATTCCCGCTGACTATGAATGTACTGGCCAGCAATGACCGGGTTGAACTGTGCTTTGAGTACGCACTTAAAGCGATGGACTCAGTCTATGCCAACGACTTTATCGATAACTGGCTCACTCTGTGCGAAGATCTGGTAAAGGACAGCAGCAAGCGCGTAGGCAAACTAAACTGCGTATCTGCACACAAGCGCACCGAGATCCTGTGCGAGCGCAACAACACAGAAGTGGCGCTGCCAAAAACCAGGAATGTTTATACTTACTTCCGTGAACAGGTGCAGCTTCACGGCGAACGCACCGCCTTAAGCTGCGACAAGCAAAGCCTGGATTATGCCTCACTACAGCAGCAAACAGAGCAGATAGCACAGCAGTTGCACCAGCAAGGCATCATCGCAGGCGATAAAGTCGCGCTGTGCTATCAGCAGGGCAGCGAGGGACTTATCGCAATTTTGGCCACAGTACGCCTGGGTGCCGTGTATGTGCCCGTTTCTGTGGATTATCCTCTGTCACGTATCAAACACCTGCTAGAGGCCAGTGACGCAAAAGTGTTACTGAGTGATGTGAAGGAGGTACTGGACGCTGAACTTGCCTGTCCGTGCCTGAATTTGAATGAGACCCCAACACCCAAAGACGTTACTTTGCCAGAGTGTGAGGGCACCTTAGCGGATCCGCTGTGTATATTATTTACCTCAGGGTCAACCGGTTTGCCAAAAGCAGTGCCTGTCTCTCATGGCGCCATACTGCGTACGGTTTGTAACAACAACTACACCGAACTGAGCTGTCAGTCGGTGATCTCGCAAATAGCAAATATCTCCTTTGATGCCGCCCTGTTTGAACTCTGGGGTGCCTGGCTACACGGTGGTGAACTGACCGTGGTGCCACGCGAAGCGGCACTGGCCCCGGATACGCTGCGCCAGTACATCAGTGCACGCAGGATCAGCCATATGTTCCTGACGACGGCCTTGTTCCATGAGTTGGCACGTCAATGCCCGGAGGTATTTGAGGGTCTGCAAACCCTGTTAACCGGAGGCCAGGCTGGTGACCTCAAACTGATGCACGCGGTGCTGGATGCCTGTCATCAACCACTACAGATTGTGAATGGCTACGGACCCACGGAATCAACCTTCTATGTCAGCAGCTATTGCCCGGCCAATCATGGCGACTTTACGGCAACCCGTTATCACACCGCCCATGCCCCCCTGGGTAAGGCGCTGAACAATACGCGTTTGTACGTACTGGATGAGCAATTACAGGTCGTGGCTGACGGCAGCTGGGGCCAGCTGTATATTGCCGGTATGGGACTAACTTCAGGGTACCTCGACAGTGCGCAACTCAATGCCGAGAAGTTTACGGAACTGACGCTGCCAGAGGTCGGCACTGAACGTCTGTACGCCAGTGGCGACCGGGTGCGTTATCTGCCAGACGGTAATCTGGAATTTGGCGGCAGGCTGGACAATCAGCTCAAGATCCGTGGATTCCGGGTCGAGCCGGCAGAAGTTGAGGCCTGTTTGCGTCATTGCCCGAACGTAGCCAATGCTGCGGTACGCGCGTTTAATGACCGTCAGGGCGAATTGTATCTGGCGGCTTATCTGGTTGCCGGACCCGACACTGGCATCGACCTGTCACAGATCACCGCAGAGCTGGCAGGTGAACTCCCGGCCTATGCACAGCCCGGGGTATATGAATGCCTTTCAGAACTGCCGCTGACCGCCAACGGTAAGCTCGACTACCGGGCGCTGACAGAGCCACAAGTCAAGGCAAGCGACGATCCGGCTCCGCTTGATGAACGTCCGTTTGATGACTGGGAAAATATCGTAGTCTCTCACTGGCAGCAGCTACTGGGCGTGCCACAGGCCGACCGCAATAGCGACTTCTTTGCACTCGGCGGTCAGTCCATCCTGGCTATGCGTTTATTGCATCAAATTAATCAGGCACTCGAACTTTCGGTCCCGGTTGCAACCTTATTTGCCAACCCTAAACTGGGTGACTTTTTAACCGCTATTGCCTCAGAGGCCACTAAGCAAAGCAACCAGGCGCTGTCAGTCCATTTTGATCCGCAAGACTGCTATCCTCTCAGTTATGCGCAGGAAAGATTATGGGTTATCAACCAACTGCAAAGCCAGGATCCGGGCTATAACATCCCCTTTGCTTTAGAAATCCACGGCAGTTTCGATAAAACCGCCTTCAGCGCCGCATTGAGCGATTTGGTCTTGCGCCACTGTAGCCTGCGTACCGTGTTTAAACGCCTGGCAGGTCGGCCGGTGCAGCAGGTGTTAAGCCCCTTTACAGTCGCCATTGAAGAGCAGGATTGCCGAACACACAGTGACGATGAGCTCACTCTGACACTGCGTCACCTGGCACGGACACCGTTTGATCTGAGCCAGCTTCCGCTGTTTCGGGTTACCCTGCTAAATTGCGCCGAAGAACGTCAGATACTGTTATTTAACTTTCACCATATTATTGCTGACGGCTGGTCGGTACGGATACTACAACAGGAGCTGGCTGAGCTATATGAAAGCCATTGTCGGGCGACCCAGGCGACGTTAGCCACTTTACCTTTACAGGTGAAAGATCTTGCCTACTGGGAGCGCCATGACAGCAACCACAGCGCGGTGAATGACGCCGTTTCATACTGGCAAACTTTAATCGGCAGCGAGCCAAAGCACTCTGTATTACCCTACGACTATGAAGAGAGCGGCGAGAATCGTCATCAGGGAGAAATCTTCCGACTGAGCTTAGATAGCAAGCTCAGTGAGGCAATCAACACCTGCTGTAAGCAATACAGCACCACGCCTTACCAGTTCGGCCTGGCTGCCATGGCCTTGTTACTGGGGCGCTACAACAACAGTGACAAAGTCATTATTGGCACACCGTTCGCAAACCGTCAGGTACCACAAAGCCAGTCGCAGATAGGTTTTTTTGTCAACATGTTGCCCTTCGTAGTCGACCTGGATGAGGCAGACAACACCGCGCAACTGCTGGCACAGATCAGTCAGCGCTTTACATCTGCCATACAATACCAGCACGCCCCCTTTGACCGTATTGTCGATGCACTGGGCGTTGAACGTGTCGAGGGTGAAACCCCCTTAGTGCGAGTGGTATTCGACAGCCAGATGCACGGCATTGAAACCAATACCGAGCAACAGGGCAGCGTGTTCAGAGCATTACCGCTGGACATGCATAGCGCTAAATTTGACGCCACCTTTACCCTGGTTGAAGATGAGCAGGGACTGGGGCTGGCCATTGAATACAACACACAACGCTTTGAACGCGACACCATAGCGCGCTTTGGCGCCAATCTGCAAGGCGTCATGACTCAGCTGCTGGAGCATAGCGCACTGGCCGAGGTATCTGTGGTGGCGCCCCAGGAGCAGGCGCAGATTGCCCGGTTCAGTGCGGCGCAAACCCAATACCCTGTGACCGACTTGGCGACTGCTTTTGAACAAACAGCTGCGCGTTTTGGTGATCGCATTGCCGTCAATTATCAGGGCGAAGCGTTGAGCTATCGCGAACTCAACCTGCGTGCTGAGCAAGTGTCTGCGTCTTTACTGGCATTGAATATTGCTGCCGGAGACTTTGTTGCCATTAACGTCGAGCGCTCACTGGATTTAATCGCCTCCATCATCGCGGTGCTCAAGCTGGGCGCGGCCTATATCCCGCTCGATACCCATGTACCGCAAGACAGGATCGCCACCATACTGGAAGACGTCAGTGTTGCCGCCTTTATTGTCGATCAGACACCCAGCGAGATAGTCGCCGCCAGTGGTGCGCCCTGGCTGGCACTGAGTGAGCTGCAAAAAGGTGAAGCCGCTGACTATGACCGGGCAGAGATACTGGCGCGGCGTGACTCCGAACTACCCTGTTATGTGATCTTTACTTCTGGCTCAACCGGACGCCCCAAAGGCGTGGTGGTCAATCATAGGAACGTGGTGCGCCTGCTCAAGTCCAATGAACAAAATTATCACTTCAGCGAGCAGGATGTGTTCAGCCTGTTCCACTCCTACGGATTTGATGTATCGGTCTGGGAAATGTGGGGAGCGCTGTTATATGGTGGCCGCATTGCCCTGGTGCCACAATGGGTGTGTCGTGCACCAGAGCAGTTTGACCGCTTTATTCACGATCAGCAGGTCACCATATTAAGCCAGACACCCACGGCATTTCTGGCGCTGATGCGCGCGCACCTGAGTCATAATCAGTTCCGGTATGACGCACTGCGCTATGTGATTTTTGCCGGTGAAAAGCTGGATATCATGCAGCTGCGACCGTGGTTTGAGCGCTACCCCAAGCGACAGCACCGCCTGATCAATATGTATGGCATCACAGAAACCACGGTGCATAACACTTACCGGGAGATCACAGCCGCAGACTTAACCTCAGGCGTGGGCAATGTGATCGGTCGTCAATTCGATGACCTGTCTATCTGGGTACTGAACGAACAAGGTGAACCACAACCGCTGGGCGTATACGGTGAAATGTTTGTTGGTGGTGACGGTGTTACGCTGGGCTATTTACACCGGCCAGAGCTTAACGCGGAGCGCTTTGTGACAAAACAGCTGGATGGGCGCGAGCAACGCCTTTACCGCAGTGGCGACGTTGCCAAATGGCACCCCAGTGGCGAGCTGGTCTATCGCGGGCGCAAAGACAATCAGGTGAAGATCCGGGGTTTTCGTATCGAGCTGGGTGAGATTGAGGCGGCGTTTTCCGCTTTGCCACTGGTCGAAGCCTGTGAAGCTATGGTATGGCAACGAGATGCAGGCGACCCCTGCATTGTTGCCTGCCTGAAAATGGCAGCTACCGCCGATGCCAATATCGACGAAGCGGCTTTCAAGGCTAAGGTACAGGGCCGCTTACCTGCTTATATGATCCCAGCGTATTTGCATGCGGTGAATGACTTCCCGCTCACCAGTAACGGCAAAGCCGACAAAAAAGCCCTGCTACAACAGTTGCAAGACAAACTGGCGCGTCCGGCACCGAATGCCATGACGACACACCATAGCAAAGCAGTACCTGATGCCCTCAGTCCGCTGCGCACTATCTGGGCCAGAGTACTAAAGCGCAACGACTTCAGTGACACAGACAACTTCTTCACACTCGGTGGGGATTCGATCTCGGCGCTGGAAGTGGTTGCCGCAGCTGCCAAACAGGGCATTAAACTCACTGCCAAACAATTTATGAGCAACCCAACGCTGGCGGCTCTGGCGCCATTAAGCGATCAGCTTGTCACCAGCCACAACCACGCGGTACAAAATTACGGGCAAGTGCCGCTGACGCCAATCCAGCAATGGTTCTTTGCTCAGCAATTTGCCACCCCCGCTGGCTGGGACCAAAGTGCCATCTTTGCGCTGGATTTGAGTATCGGGCAAAGCGAGTTGAATGCCGCGGTGGCCAGACTGGCTGAGGTTTACGACCTGTTCCATACCCGCTTTAGTGAGCAACAGGGTCAGCAAATGCAGTGGCTGTATGACAAGCAGCAAAACCACGCGCCGCTCTATCAGGTGATTGACGCTGAACTACACTGGCAGGATGAAGAAGCCCGGACTCAGGTATTGCATGAATTTGCTAATCAGGTGCACCAAATGGTCGACCCCTGGCAAGGTTGTAACCTGGTCTTTGCCCGCATCTGTGCAACGCACAATGAACAACCACAGCAATACCTGCTGGTGGCGTGTCACCACTTATTAATTGACGGTGTTTCCTGGCGTCTGCTGATGAAAGATCTGGCAGATGCACTGGCAAACCCAGACACCAAACTAACCGCCCCACAATCCGGTTACCGGCAGTGGGCTGAGCACCTGGTTGAGCAGGCTCAAAAGCCAGAAGTCGTCAGTGAGATCACCGCCTACTGGTTGTCACCCAAATGGCACATCAGCGGGGTCGATGACGCCTTGCAAAGCAACTATGAAGAGAACCTGTATGGTGATGCCACCACCGTGAAACACACCCTGAGCAGCGCAGCAACTCAGGCACTGCATAATGCATGTCAGCGCATGCGGTGTACACTGGAGGAATACCTGATTGCCCGGCTGTATCAGTCACTGACCGGGCTGTTGGACACAGACGCGCTGGTTCTGGACTTAGAAAGCCATGGCCGCCACAGTTATGACGAGCAGCTGGATGTTTCGGCCACAGCAGGTTGGTTTACCAGCATTTATCCGGTTCTGCTTCAGGGTAAAGCGCAGCAAACGGATCTGGTCGGCTGTATCAAAGAACAGCTCCGCGCCGTGCCCGAGCAGGGGTTAAGCTATAATCTGGCACGCTACTTAAGTTTTGATTCGGCCCTGCGCGAGCAATTGAGTGCGCTGCCAAAGGCCTGGCTAAGCTTTAATTTCCTCGGTGATTTTAGCGCCGAGGATACGCCAGACGCGCTGCTGAGTGCACCGTTACATCACCTGCCGCTGGGTGACAACGCGGCACCGGAAAATAACCGTCCTTATTTACTGGAAGTGATTTTCTGGCTTGATCAGGGACAGCTACACAGCCGCTTAATCGTGAACCCGGATTTGCTGGCGGGTCCTTTGAATAATCTGGCAAATACTCTGTGGCAGACTTTAGAAGCGCCACAAAGCAGCGATGACGCACACCTGTGGCCGAGCGATTTCTCTGCCAACCGGCTCAACCAGGAAGCCATGGGTGAACTGACACAGGCCCTGACCGAGCAGCAACTGACACTAAATAACGTCGCCGATGTTTATCCGCTGACACCAGTGCAGCAAGGTATTGCGTTTGATACTCTGGCTGATCCGGGCAAGGGCGTGTACATTTGCCAGCTTTACTGGACCTTTACCGAGACGCTGGATGAGGAAGCCTTTATTGGTGCGTGGCAAACTCTGATAGACCACAACCCGATTTTGCGTACCAGCTTCCACTTTTTATCCTCAGGCGAGCACGCTCAGGTGGTCCATACACAAATGGCCCCACCGCTAGAGCACCTCGATCTCACTGGCTCAGTGCAACAGGCTGAACAAATAGATCTGGCACTCACGAACAGCCGCTACCAGGAATTCAACCTGGCACAGCCAGGGCAATTTCGCCTGCAACTGATCCGCCTCAGCGAGCAACGCACCCTGTTTTGCTGGACCTATCACCATATCATCCTCGATGGCTGGTCTCAGGCCAATCTGTTGCAACAGCTGTCTGCGGCATTAAAGCCGGGCACCCAAATGCGCTCCCTGACGCCTTATCGCGAGTATGTTGATTTGGTTGCCGGACGAGATCAACAGGCTCAGCAGCAGTTCTGGCAAACCTATTTAGCAGCCTTGCCTGAGCAGCGTAAATTATTGCTGGCGCCACCTACACCAGATGAAACGCAGAGTTTCGATATGCTGAGCGAGACGCTGAGCGATGAGCAGTTTACCAGGCTGCGTGAGCATGCAGAGCAACAAGGCACCACACTAAACAACCTGGTACAGGCGGCCTGGGCACTGACTCTCAGCGCAGTATGTCATAGCAATCAGGTGGTCTTTGGGGTAACGGTTTCTGGCCGCCCCACCGACATGACCGGCGTGTTGGATATGACAGGCTTGTTTATCAATACCCTGCCTATGATAGTGGACTGTCAGCCTCGACAAACGGGTAGCGAGCTGGTTCAGCAGATCGGCGACTGTCAAAGCGCCCTGATGAGCTGGCAATTCAGCTCTGCTCAGGAGATCAAGAAATGGGCACAGATTGACGCCGAAGACGACCTGTACGAGAGCATACTGGTGTTTGAAAACTACCCGGTTGACGAAGACATGATGCGTGGTGACGGTCTGGCTATCTGTGATTTACACGCAAGAGAAAATACCGCCTTTGGCCTGACCCTGAGCGTTTGCCCGGGCGATACGCTCAGCCTGAACCTGGGTTATAAAACCGCCAGGTACAACCGTGCAGGGATCCAGACACTGCTCGACAGCCTGTGTGCCAACCTGAACCGACTGACTGAAGACGCACACCAGCCGCTGCAACTATCTGAAACGGCATTGATCTGTACTGCCCCCATGCACGCTGCGCAAAACACCACCCTACTGGATGAGTTCAGCCGGCAGGTTGCGCTCAGAGCACAGGCAACGGCCCTGACCGATGGCACACAGGACGTTAGCTTTGCTGAGCTGGAAGCCAATGCAAAAGCGCTGGCACACGGCCTGATTGCACAGGGTTGCTGCCCGGGCGATGCCGTAGTTCTGGCGCTGCCACGTTCGGTGGACTTAATACGCGCACTGCTGGCCATCTGGTATGCCGGTGGTGTCTATGTGCCTGTAGACCCGGGTTTTCCGGCGGAACGTATCGAGTACATCGCCAATAAGGTCAAGGCTAAGGTCCTGATCTGTGAGGAATCCTTACTGGACAGCTGCCAGGCACTCAGCGTGCCACAGTGCTGCATCAACACGCCTGCGGCCCTTGCCAGTACAATTCACCCGGCGTGCGAGTTACCCGGACCCAGTGCGCTGGCCTATGTGCTCTTTACTTCGGGATCAACGGGTCAGCCTAAAGGGGTTGAGATCAGCCACCAGGCGCTGGCTGAGCATATTCGCTGGCATGTCAGTGAATTTGACTTGCAGCCTCAGGATAGCTGTTTGTTGATCACACCTGTGGTGTTCGACGCCTCAATCAATGCCCTGTTGCCCTTTATGGCCTGTGGCAGCAGTTTGTATCTGGCCCCTGCCGACGTGCACAATGAACCGGACCGGCTCATAACCCTGCTCAGAGATAACCATATCAGTCAGTTGCACCTGGTCCCCAGTATGCTGGACATTTTGTTGCAACAGCCCGAGTTTGCCACCCTGGATGACCTGAGGTATGTCAAAGCAGGCGGTGAGGCTCTGAAAGCGTCAACCGTCACAGCATTTTATCAGGCCCTGCCCGGCAGCGAGTTAATTAACCTGTATGGCCCGACTGAATGTTGTGTCGACAGTCTGTTCTGGCGCGCGCCGCGAACCTTTGGCCCTGAACAGGCAGTCAAAATAGGCAACCCGGCCGGTCCAATCGCCGCCGTGGTGGTCGATCACAATCTTAACCCTGTTCCCGATGGCGTGACTGGCGAGCTGCTGCTCAGCGGGCTCAAACTGGCACAGGGCTACTGCAACGACAGCGAGTTAACCCGTCGCGCCTTTGTTACCCTGAACGGCCAGCGCTACTATCGCAGTGGTGATTTGGTCTGGCGGGATCAACAGGGCGAATACCTTTATGCAGGACGCCGCGACCATCAGGTGAAGCTGAACGGGGTGCGTCTGGAGCCTGAAGAGATTGAAAACCAGCTGGCAACACTGGCTGGCGTAAAAGAGCTGTGTGTGGCAGTCAAACCCTTGGCCTCACAAAACAACAAACCCGTGCTGGTCGCCTATTGGGTGGCGCGCGAAGACACAGATGATGATCTGCAAAGCGCACTCAGAGCCCATGCAGAGGCCCATTTACCGCAAACCCACAGACCTGGCGTATATCAGCAGCTCACAGCGCTGCCGCGCCTGCCAAGTCTTAAGGTAGACCGTAAAAAGCTGCCCGAGCTCAACCTGATAAAAACAGGGGAAGCACAACGCGTCGCACCGCAAAGTGAGGCAGAATACGCACTGGTAGTGGCACTGGCCGAGTTACTGAGTCTGGAAACAGCGCAGATTTCGCTTGCAGATAACTACTTCTCTTTGGGTGGCGATTCACTGATTGCCATTCAGCTTGGTGCCCGTCTGAAACGCGACGGCTGGCGCCTGCAGGTGAAGGATCTGCTGGCGCAGCAAACCCTGAGCCAGGTGGCGGCCTGCTGCACGGCACTCACCGACTGTGAACAGGCGCCGGTTGAAGCCCGCCTGTCTGGTCCGCTGGTGCCTATTCAGGCACGTTTCTTCGAGCAAGAATTTGCCGAGCAACACCACTGGAATCAGGCTTTTGCCTTCACTTTACTGCAGCCTCAGTCGCCAGATTTTATTGCTGAGGTAGTTACCCAGCTGGACAAGCACCATGAGATCTTCCGTTTACGCTTTGACCGTCAGGAAGGACAATGGCAACAAAGGATAGACCAGACAGGCACCGGTCTGGTGCTTGAGTATCATGATTTAAGCCAGCATGACGACAGCCTGATGGCAGAGCAGCTCCAGCTCATTGCCGGAGATGCTCAGGCCAGTCTGGATCTGCAACTGGGGCCGATCAGCAAGGTCTTATTATTCGATTGTGGCCAGCACCGACCTCAGAAGCTGGTGTTTATTATGCACCACCTGGCGATTGATATGATGGGCTGGCGCGCCATTTTTGAGGACCTGTATCAGCTGATTGAAAGTGCCGAGCCACAAGCCGAGACATTGCTGCCCACGACTTTGTCGTACATTGAGTGGGGTCATCACCTGGCAGAACATGCAGATGTGTACCGAGATGAGCTGAATTACTGGCGCAACCTGCCCTTCGACAAAGTGCCGGCCCTGCCTCAGGATTTTGCTGTGCAGGACAACACCGAAGCGTGTGCCGAAGTGGTTTCAGTTGCGCTGGATGAAACCCGCACCGATACATTATTGCGGACCATTCCACAGGCGTTTTCAACCCAGATCAATGCACTGTTACTGACTGCTTTGCATCGGGTAATGGCCCAGTGGCATGGCGCCGACCACCTTGCCGTGAGCCTTGAAGGTCACGGACGGGATGAACTGCCCGGCGTGGACAGTGTCGACATCAGCCGCACTCTGGGTTGGTTTACTAAAATCTACCCTGTGGTATTACAGCTTGACCAGCATGCGGATCTGGTGAGCGGCCTGCAAAGCATTCAGTCGCAGCTGGACGCAGTGCCAAACAAAGGGATGGGCTACGGGGTACTGAAATACGCCAGTGATCAGGCTGAGCAGCTGCAACACTTGCCTAAGCCGCAAATAGAGTTTAACTATCTTGGTCAGTTTGTCAGTCAGGGCAATGCGTCGCCCAAGATGGTGATAAGCGATGACGCCATCGGGCCGCTACACAGCCCGAAAGCCCACCGCTCTGCCTTGCTGGGGATCGACTGTTTTGTGAACCAGGGACAGATCAGCTTCCACTGGTCTTTCAGTCATGCCATTCACCGTCGGGAGACCATTGAAGGGCTGGCACACGCTTATGTCACAGTACTGCATGAGCTATGTCAGTTGGCAGAAGCTGAACTGACCTAAACTCTACATCAGCAATACGCGACATAAAAAACAGGGCGCCCGTTAAGTGGCGCCCTGTTTTTATTCATGCCGATAGCACAACCGGAATCGGGAACTTGGCCATCGCGATATAAGCTCTGCACAGAGCCAGGCTAGGCAGTGATTCCCTCAGGCGAGCACGGCTGTGCTGCCCGGGGAAACAACCGAGTTAGGGCCAACTGACTACCAGATCTTAACGCGCTCGCTTTGTGGTCGGAAAAGCTTATCGCCTTCTTTCACAGCAAATGCCTCATAGAAAGGCGTAAAGTTAGATAAAGGACCATTGGCTCGATACTGCGCCGGAGAGTGGACATCCGTGATCAAACGCTGACGCGCCGCCGCTTCACGCTTTTTGGTTCTCCAGCTTTGCGCAAAGCCAATAAAAAAGCGCTGCTCGGGCGTATACCCGTCAATGATTTCTTTGTCCTTGCCCGACAGTGAGAGCAGATACGCTTTGTACGCCACAGTCAGACCACCTAAGTCACCAATGTTCTCGCCCAGCGTCATGCGCCCATTTACTGCGGCATCTTCAAACGGCTTATAGCTATCAAACTGCGCAACCAGAGCATCTGTACGTTGTTTAAACTGGTCCAGATCGGCGTCCTGCCACCAGTTACGAATATTGCCATCACCATCAAACTGCGCACCCTGATCATCAAACCCGTGTCCCAGTTCATGCCCAATCACCGCACCAATGGCGCCGTAATTGACGGAATCATCCACGCTCATATCAAAAAATGGCGGCTGCAATATCGCGGCAGGAAACACTATTTCGTTCTTCAATGGGTGATAATAGGCATTCACTGTTTGCGGTGTCATTTCCCACTTAGTCTGATCAACAGGCTGGCCAATCTGCTCCAAGTGGTAGTCCACCTCATGTTGTCTGGCGCGGATCACATTGCCAACCAGATCGTCTGCTTTGATTTCAAAATCGTAACTACGCCAGTGATCGGGATAACCAATTTTGTAGCTGACTTTGGTGAGCTTATCCTGAGCTGCGGCTTTGGTTTCGTCAGTCATCCAGTCCAGATTGTCGATACTCACACGGTACGCCGCAATCAGGTTTTGTACCAAGGTTTCCATACGCGCCTTTGCCGCAGGAGAGAAGTGCCTGGCCACATAAAGCTTGCCAACTTCTTCGCCCAACATGCCGTTGGTCATGGCCACACCACGTTGCCACCTTGGTTGCTGTTCCGTCACCCCTCGCAATGCTGCGCTGTAAAACGCAAACCGGGCATCAGCAAAGGGCGCACTCAGCAATTCTGCAAAACTGTTGACTGTGTGAAACTTCAGATAAGTTTGCCAATCCGCCAGGGAGATTTGGTCGAATAGCGCGCCTAATTCTTCGAAGTAACTTGGCTGCATAACAATGATTTTATCTTGCGCTGGCAGGCCCAGCCCGGCTGATACATTGTTCCAGTTAAGCTTGCCCAGTTTTGAATCCAACTCAGCAGCGCTATGGGGGTTGTAGATCAAGCTTATTTCACGACTTTTGGTGCGGCTCCACATGATATCAGCCAACTTAGTTTCAATAGCGAGCACGGCCCTGGCCTGCGCTTCGGGGTTTGGCTCTCCTATCAAACGTAACATAGTCACAACCATGTTCTGATAGTCGGCCCTTAGCTGTACTGATTTATCATCATCTTTAGTGTAATAGTCTTTGTCTGGCATACCTATGCCATCCTGCGCCGCATACAAGGCATTAAAGCGCGCGTCTTTGCCATCTGGTATCACAAATAAACCTAAAGGCATGGCAATATGATGTCTTTGTAGTTTACCCATCAGCGTACTGAGCTGATCGTACGAATCAATCGCGGCAATGTCTTCCAGCAGCGGCTGCAGTGGTTTGTGACCAAGCTGCTCAAGCGCCTGTTCATTCATAAAGCTTGCGTACAGGTCACCGATTTTCTGCTCACTGCTGCCCGCTTTACCCGACTGTTGTTGCGCTTCATGGATCAACGTTTTTACCGCCTCATCCGACTCATAGCGTAACCGGTCGAAGCTGCCCCAGGACGCCTTATCCGCCGGAATATCCGTGTTCGCCAGCCAGCGACCATTTACATACTGAAAAAAGTCATCCTGTGGCCTGACAGTCGTATCGAAATGGCTTGGATCTATACCCGATTTAAGCGACTGTACCTTCTGCGAGGCTGCTACCTGAGTACCGTGCTCACCTTGTGATGAACACCCACTCAGAGCCGCCAACGCAGCTGCCATAGCAATCACTAATGTTGTTTTTTTCATGCGTTTCCCTCTTATTATTGTGTGTTAGCGGGCAAAAATATCACCCAGCAGCGTAAAATACACAAGCCAAAGATGTTTCTGTATGTACGCATTTATCGTTTCAAATATCTTTTTTATTTAATATCAGCAAGTTGAAAAAACCTAACAGAAAAAATGTTACAAAAAAGACAGGGTAAGCACCCGGGCCTCCTTTGCTTAAACATAAAAAAACCCCGCTGTTGCGAGGTTTGTTTAGTCCCAGAATGTTTAGTTCCAGAATATAAGTTAAATTCTGAACCGGTTTCTCAGGCCAAGGCCGATTAAAAATATAAAAATGAAAGACATAAATGCATGGAGGTAGCTGTACAGATCATAACTACTGGGGAGTTTGTCACCAAAAAGCTCTGTGAGTGCTCTTTCCCGTGCCCCTTTTGATATAGAAATGAATGGTGCCACAGTCGCTATCGAGACAGTGAGTGCTGCCTTTTCATCCAAGTGCCTACCGACAAGCGAAGCACTATTTTGTTCAAGAGGTATCTCAATAACTTCAGTCGAAAGCTCACTCTTTAATAGCTTTGCTTCAATAAAGGTAAAATGCGCAAACATTATGATTGAGAGGATCAATAGCAGCATTGGTCTAAAAACACTTTGTCCGTAATTGCTAGTAATGCTATAGAGCAGGTTTAAAATATACTTCAGTGGGTTGCCTTCAATCCAGCGGCTATGCCTAAGCTCATCCGCGTTAAATGCTAACATTCTTTTATGGTCTTTGTTGGATGAAGCAATTTCCTTTAACCGACAAAGGCGCTCTACATCATCGGATATAAAGTACTTTGTGTAACCTAAGCCTATAACCAGACCTCTTTTTGGCTTAATAATAAATTGGCTTAAATCTATATGGTGAATTGTTTTGGTTTGTCGAAGGTCGGGGATACATTTGTAATAACCAGACAGAATGAATAGCTTTTCAAAGGACGCCCCTGTGAAGTCAAGCACGGTTATCTTTTCAGCTTTAGCTGGTGAGAATTCAAAACTGGATTCAAACAAAGAACTCGTAAATTCCAGAACCTCTGAAATGTTTGTTGCCAAGAAACTTACCTTACTACCAAAGGTTACCTTCCTAAATAGAGCACCACAGTTGAAAGTTGCACACCCAAAGTTCGCATTTCCGTTAAAAGCTACTTCACGAAAGTTCACTATACTGTTGAAAACTGAATAGCTAAAACTTGCGTCATCGTCGAAGGTTGCACCTTCAAAATCCACCGGTTTGCAGAAAATAGCACTTCGGAAGTCTACTTTTTTACTGAAACTTGCATCACGAAAGCACACATCCAAAACGAAAGTCGCTTCGCGAAAGTACGCAGTACCTCTAAAAGTTGCTTTGCCGAAGTCTGCTACACCGCTAAATTTATACCCCTCAAAGCTAAAAATCGGTTGCTCAACCGGCTGTTTTGCAATTAATACTTCTAAGTCTTTGTTATTCGGAAAACGTTTTTTTAGCGCAGCATAGTCAAAATCCACCCCCTCAAAGCTCACTTCAGCTCCCGGGTTGTCTTTCATCCAATTATTCCAGGCGTCTTTGCCTTTTAGCCACAACAGGATTGCATCGTCACCTTCAAGCTTTGTGACCTTATCTGCCTGGCTCATTTGCTCCCGCTCTAATTCCTTTTCCATATCTACCTCGCAATGCTTATATGAACCATATTACTGATTTAGATGGGGTATGGAATAGTCGGTTTTGGGTAGAGCTGAGTTTACTTTTACCTTTGTATAAAGTAAGTGCAGGGCATATTCCTTGGCTATACACACCTCATATGCTGTCAGGTACCTTGAAACAACAACCGCAGGCTCATTGCCTGCGGTTGTTGTTTAGATTGTTGCAAAGAAGTGATGCGCTACCAGATTTTAACGCGCTCGCTTTGTGGACGATAAAGCTTATCGCCTTCTTTGACAGCAAATGCCTCATAGAAAGGCGTAAAGTTAGATAAAGGACCATTAGCGCGGAATGCTACCGGAGCATGCACATCCGTTACCAGGCGTTGACGTAACGCTACTTCGTGCTTTTTAGTCCGCCATTTTTGCGCATAGCCAATAAAAAAACGTTGCTCTGGCGTATAACCATCAAGCAGCGTTTTTTCTTTACCCTGCAAAGACAGCATATAGGCCTTGTATGCCAATGTGATGCCTCCCAGATCTCCGATGTTTTCACCCAGAGTTAAACGTCCATCGATAGCAACATCTTCAAAAGGACGATAACGATTAAACTGCGCAACCAATGCATCGCCACGGGCTTTAAATTCAGCCAGGTCGGGCTCTGCCCACCAGTTTCGAATGTTCCCGTCACCGTCAAACTGAGCCCCCTGATCATCAAACCCATGGCTCAACTCATGACCAATAACAGAACCAATCGCACCGTAATTAACGGCGTCGTCAGCTGACAAATCGAACGATGGCGGCTGTAACCTCGCGGCAGGGAAAACAATCTCATTTTTCAGTGGATGATAGTAAGCGTTGACTGTTTGCGGCGTCATTTCCCATTGCTGACTGTCAACCGGTTGATTGATTTGTGCCATCTCATGTTTAAAATTGTACTGATGGGCCCGCATGACATTACCAATCAGATCATCGCGGCGGATCTCAAAGTTGTAACTACGCCAGACATCCGGGTAACCAATCTTGTAGCGAACTTTGGCCAGCTTTTCCTGCGCTGCGGCTTTGGTCTCATCGCTCATCCAGGTCAGTTCATTAATGCTATCACGATAGGCCGCCATTAGATTGCGGACCATTTCTTCCATTTTTGCTTTTGCCTGAGGTGAAAAATGTGCTTCGACATACAACTTGCCCACCTCTTCGCCCAAATTGTCGCTGACAAGCCCCACACCCCGCTGCCAGCGAGGCTCCATCTTTTCAACACCGCGCAGCGTGCGCTTGTAAAAATCGAAGTGTGCTGTGACAAATGGCTCGCTCAGTTGTGGTGCAAAGTGATTGAGAGTATGAAACCTGAGATAAGTCCGCCATTCCTGCACCGACACCTGACCAAATAACTCACCGAGCCCGGCAACAAAGTCTGGTTGCATCAGGATCACTTTATCCATTGCCGGTAACGTCATAGCCTGTGCGGTTTTTTCCCAGTTCAGTTTTCCCAGCATAACTTGCAACTGTTCGGGCGTATGCGGATTGTAAGTAAGACTGAGCTGACGTGACTGAGAGCGGCTTAACTTGACTGCGGCCATTTTGGTCTCCAGCTCAAGTATAGCCTGAGCACGTGCTTGCGGCTGAGGCTCACCGCTCAGACGCAGCAGAGTCGTTACATGTTGAAGATACTGGTGGCGGATCTGAGCAGTCTTTTCATCATCGCTAAGATAATGCTCTTTGGCTGGCATTCCCGTACCATCTTGCATAAGGTACAACGCATTGTAAGATGAGTTTTTGCCATCTGGCACAGCAAACGCCATCAATGGCGTAGTTACCCCGAGTGTTGTCAGTTTACCAATTAATGTGCTTAGCTGGTCATAGCTCTGCACAGCGTCAATTTCAGCCAACAGGGGACTGAGCGGTTTAAGCCCGAGCTGTTCCACGCGTTGTGTATCCATAAAACTGGCATAAAAGTCACCAATTTTTTGCTCACTACTCCCCTGAGCACCCGGTTGTTGCTGCGCTTGCTGGATCAGCGCTTTAACCGCTTCATCCGACTCGTAACGCAGCTTGTCAAAACTGCCCCACGACGAGCGTTCTGCCGGAATTTCTGTCGTGTTTAACCATTTACCATTGACGTGCTGATAAAAGTCGTCCTGTGGCCTGACGCTCATGTCAAAGTTGTGTAACTCAACTCCAGACTTAAGGCTTTGTTGCACCTGAGCATGCTCACTATTATCACTTGGGTTCACATGCTGAGAGCATCCCCCCAACATGGCCAACGCCGCCGACACAGACAACACCAACGCGCTCTTTTTCATCCTACTATCCTTAATATTGTTATTATTCATATTTTTAAGGCCGCACTATGTCGTATCGCAAATCATATTGCAAGCCAGATCCCCTCTCTGCCGCATAATGGTTTAACAAAAAATACTCCATTGCTATCAATATATTAGCAATATGAACAGCAACACCGTTGAACCAGCAGCTAAACCAAACCATTCGCCCGTGCAGGACGCGACGTGTCCAGCCCTAAGCGCCGGACGTTCCATCTCTGTTTCAATCCACGCGTCCGTGTAGGACGCGACCCTTATACTGCTGTAGGCAAATCGCCCACTTGATCGTTTCAATCCAGGCGCCCGTGCAGGACGCGACATAATTTGCATGTGCCCAATGATGTACAGAGCGGGGTTTCAATCCACGCGCCCGTGCAGGACGCGACTCATAAACGAACCACTCAACCATGCACACAAAAGGTTTCAATCCACGCGCCCGTGCAGGACGCGACAACCGCCCCAGAAAATATGATGCGCCTGGGATTTGTTTCAATCCACGCGCCCGTGCAGGACGCGACCTTAATCGCTTTTTCAGCATCTGCTTTGTTACTTCGGTTTCAATCCACGCGCCCGTGCAGGGCGCGACGCATCACTTTAAAAAAGCAGCTTAAAACGGGGTGTTTCAATCCACGCGCCCGTGCAGGACGCGACCATAGAGCAGTTTTTTCAACGCCTGTATTATGAGGTTTCAATCCACGCGCCCGTGCAGGACGCGACCAACGAAATGGTCGTAGAGTTTGTTGACCTGTCAGTTTCAATCCACGCGCCCGTGCAGGACGCGACCATTGGACCTTTCTTGCTCATTGGTTTTTTCTTTGTTTCAATCCACGCGCCCGTGCAGGACGCGACCATCAATCATGGAGGCAAACGGTCATGAGTGGTGGTTTCAATCCACGCGCCCGTGCAGGACGCGACTGGATTGCGAGTAATGCCGCTTATCCTCATCTGAGTTTCAATCCACGCGCCCGTGCAGGACGCGACTCCACCTAAAAAGCAGACGCTGCAACCTAAATCAGTTTCAATCCACGCGCCCGTGCAGGACGCGACAGCTGGCTGATTTTGGTTAATGTGCTTGTTGCCGGTTTCAATCCACGCGCCCGTGCAGGACGCGACTTGTGGTCTAACGCCGTCATCCATGAGGTGCGATGTTTCAATCCACGCGCCCGTGCAGGACGCGACGCTGGTGCTGAAATCGAAATAACAAACTATGGTGTTTCAATCCACGCGCCCGTGCAGGACGCGACGCTTGCCATTACCAAAGCCCTTTACGATTTCGCAGTTTCAATCCACGCGCCCGTGCAGGACGCGACCACTCCACGGTGTTTATCCAGATAGCACTGCCTGTTTCAATCCACGCGCCCGTGCAGGACGCGACTTTTAAGAGGGATGGAGAGCATCGAAAAAAGGCGTTTCAATCCACGCGCCCGTGCAGGACGCGACGATACACCGTCACACTTGGCGAGCCCTGAAACTGGTTTCAATCCACGCGCCCGTGCAGGACGCGACGTCAATCGTTTAGAGGCCGCTTTATCTATTCGGCGTTTCAATCCACGCGCCCGTGCAGGACGCGACTTGGCATGTTTTGCTGTTTATGCGTCCGGAAGATGTTTCAATCCACGCGCCCGTGCAGGACGCGACTTTATGCTCTCGTCCGGCCAGTTTTCGATTGTCTGTTTCAATCCACGCGCCCGTGCAGGACGCGACGCATTGTTTTTTCTGGTCATTTCTCTTTTTCGTGTTTCAATCCACGCGCCCGTGCAGGACGCGACAAAACCTCGAAAGGGGGCTAAGCCCCCATAGTTAGTTTCAATCCACGCGCCCGTGCAGGACGCGACCTTCCAAGGGAGATTTACGCTGTGCCGACGGGTGTTTCAATCCACGCGCCCGTGCAGGACGCGACCCAGTCAACTACCATCTTACACGCTTTAGTAATGTTTCAATCCACGCGCCCGTGCAGGACGCGACACCCTCACGTACAAAGTCGGGCCATAAGTGCATGTTTCAATCCACGCGCCCGTGCAGGACGCGACCATAGGCGCAGCCGTGGGTGGCTTTGCTGGCTCAGTTTCAATCCACGCGCCCGTGCAGGACGCGACGAACTCCAGCAGGCGATCAGCCAGGGCGTCATGGTTTCAATCCACGCGCCCGTGCAGGACGCGACACTGCTGATTAGATTGGTCAGCATCGCGCCAATGGTTTCAATCCACGCGCCCGTGCAGGACGCGACTATAAGTTTTGCGCTTGGTAGACATACATCATGTGTTTCAATCCACGCGCCCGTGCAGGACGCGACTGCATTCAGCATGAGTGGTAAGGTTTGGGTATTGTTTCAATCCACGCGCCCGTGCAGGACGCGACATCATTAGGCATTTTTGCCAAAAAAGCGCCGTTGTTTCAATCCACGCGCCCGTGCAGGACGCGACGTCTAACTCGTCAAGACTGCATAAAGCTAGTCGAAGTTTCAATCCACGCGCCCGTGCAGGACGCGACTCAAAGCGTGTCTATAAACACCGCAGGCCTAATGTTTCAATCCACGCGCCCGTGCAGGACGCGACCTGGCAGAATACCGCTCTGTGCCACAGAAAATCGTTTCAATCCACGCGCCCGTGCAGGACGCGACCCCTGACCCAGGCACGTGACCACTGGATTGTGCTGTTTCAATCCACGCGCCCGTGCAGGACGCGACGTTCGTAAAGGCTCCGGGTTTCGCCGGTACCGGGTTTCAATCCACGCGCCCGTGCAGGACGCGACTATAAATTTCTTTGAGGATCTTTTTTGCTGAGTTGTTTCAATCCACGCGCCCGTGCAGGACGCGACGCGGACATCTCCAATACTGCTGCTGACATGCTGTTTCAATCCACGCGCCCGTGCAGGACGCGACTGCCTTGTTACCAAGGCCCAGCCAGCTTAGCAAAAATGCTTGATTTGCGCTAACCTCGACAAAAATCTTTGTCAAACACACAGCCAAGCTGGCGGTAATTTAAAATAGCCTTATTTTTAAAGAACATACATAAGCGCTAACCTCCAGGGTTTTTATGAGAACCAGGGGTTAGCGCTGAGGTATTCAAATTGGGGATCAAAGAATGAGTGGATCACGAAAAATATCAATGGCCGTTTTGGCGCCGTGATGTTCCACTTTATTGTGCCAGTTTTTGCCTAACTTATAGAATCTCAAACTGTCGACTTGTGGGTCATAGATTTTTAATAGTTTAGCCTTAAAGCTCACCCACTGCGCCGAGTCTACTTCGCACTCAAATACTGAGTACTGTACACGAACTCCATGATCCAGGCACACCTTGGCAAGGTTACGTAAGCGTTTTTGTCCGTCTTCGCTCTCAAAAGAAACATCATAAGTCACCAATACCATCATAGTGTATATCCTTACTTTTTCAGGTAAAAAGGCGGGTAGCACTCTAGGTCGCCCCGAATATGTCGAGCCAGCAGCATGGCCTGCACGTGCGGTAGTAACCCCAACTGAATTTTTTCCTGTAAAAACTCATGCCGGATCTCTTCTTGCTTTTTACTCTGATAAGCCTGAAAAACTCGCTTTCTGGCTTCATCTTTTAGCGTTACACCACCTACGCTATCGGTTGTGAAGTCAGACTCTGAAAGCTGTCCACGGTTGAATAAAGTCACCACCAGGGTATCTATCAGCGATGCCCGAAATTCTTCTAGCAGATCCAGTGCCAGACTATCGCGCCCCGGTCGCTCCTTATGTAAGAACCCCACTTGCGGGTCCAGGCCAACACCTTGCAATGCGCCACTTATTTCCTGCCCAAGTACTGAGTAAAGTAACGAGAGCACTGCATTAACGGGATCTTTAGGTGGCCTTCGGCTACGGCCATTGAATAACTTGCCATTTTGATTCGCTTTAATCACATCAGCAAAAGCGGCAAAGTAATGTGCAGCGGCTTCCCCTTCCATGCCCAGCACTTGCTCATAATCAAGCTGTACTTCCAGCTGTTCTAAGATCTGTCTGAGCCGATTGATGGCTTTATTCAGCTTTTCACTGTCGCCATGATTGCGACGGTGGCGCTGTAAAAAAGTACGGCTTGAACGCACTTTCGCGCTGACTACCAGCCTGGCAATCTCAGTCGATGCCTGATCGACCACCCGATATTGCTGGCGGCGCAGCAGCACATTGCCGGTTTGTTTACCCACCACATTTGCCAGAAACCGTCCCTGCATATCAAAAAAGCTCAGGTGCGTGCCGCTCTCACCGCAAAACCCCAACAGCTGGGGAGAAACCATAATATTACCAAAGCAAAAAATACTACCAATAGAGTGAATAGGGAGCTGCATCAGCTTTTCTTTGACTCCTTCGGTACGTTGCTCAATCAGCAGGGTTTCTCGCTGTTTATGCAAATAAACACCCTCTTTGGTGATATACAGACTGTTTTGGAGTTTCTTCATTTTTCATCCAGGTTGAACATGGCCGATACATAGGCACTTGATCTGTCCCCTTGCATCAGCTTGGGCTGGCATAATTCATACAAAGAGCAGGCTTTACAGTGTTTGCCATACTCGGGTTGGGGTGTTCGGCCTTGCCTGAACAGGTTTTGGATTTGCTCAAGCAATGCCAGGGTCTGAGTGCGCAATGCGGCATCAATTTCAACTTCTAAACGTTTACGCGTTTGCCAGTACCACAACGCGCCCACTTCTACCTGAGTCGCCATCATTTCTTCCAGGCAAAGTGCCTGAGCACACAACTGCACTTTATCCACATTGGTGGCTTTGGGTTTGCCCCGCTTATACTCAACCGGCAAGTAGGTACTACTTGTGGTGTGATACTCCAGCAAATCGAGCTGACCATGCAAGCCAAGCTTGGGCGCATTCACGGTGATACCCCGCTCAAACCGCACGCCTTTGCGCGACTCCGGCGCACCACTATCTACTCGCTCATGTAACTGACGGCCATGGGCCGTCAGAAAATTTTCCTGCCATACCTGTTCCAAGTGGATCAGCGCACATTGCCGGGGGCAAAATAGATAGTGCTGCAACGCAGAGATCGCCACTGAGCGACGATCAGCTACGTCCGAGTGCATGATCAAAACCCTTCGATCACTTGCGGCTCTAACCCTTCCAGTGCACTGAGCAAGGCGTCGTTCAGTGCCGACGTATCAAGCGATTCACCATGTTCAATATGGCTGCGCAGTGTCTGGTGTACTTTGGCAGAAGAATACTGGCCCGACTTACTGTTATGCTGCCACCAGATAAGGTGAGAAACGGCCATAGAGCCTTCCGGGCGTGCCGAGGAGGCATCGCCTTCAAACAGGCGAGGTAACACAGCCTTTAGCTTGTCGGCATCGTCATCACTGAAGCCGGTTTTTTCAGCTAACTGAGGCGTCATCGCACCAAAGGCAACATACGTTGCGTTATCAACCCGGTGCTTCATGCCCATGGTATCTGAGCTTTTCTTTTTACCATCGCCTTCACCGCTCACACTTTTGGTGATCTGGGTACTGGAAATACTCACCGGCTCCAGGCTGAATGCACTTTGTATCGTCACCGGACCACGCACCGGAATGGATACACCATCGCTGCCACTGCCTTTGTAAGCAAAGACCTGTCCAAACGCGCGCACGTCCAGCCACTTTTCGCAGCAAATTTTAGCCGCGGTATCGACCGACGTTTTTTTGCTGTTAAAGGTGTCTTTGCCTACCCCAAATTCGTCTGATTCAGCGCGGCTTCTCAGGCTCGGCATACCGTCGGATTTCTTTTCGTCCGACTGAACAAAGATACTTTCACCCGCTTCTTGTAAACGGTCGCGAATTTTGCGTTTAAGGCACACGTCGGTGATCTCACCAAAACCATCGTAGTCCGTTCTTGGGCGGTTGCCATTCAGCGGATCGCCGTTGGGATTAGCATTTTTAACGGTAAAGATCAGGGCAAAGTCAATTTTGTTGGTTAAGCTCATGGTTCATTCCTTTTAAAATTAAACTGATTCGGTTTGTGGTGAGGATGGTTCGGTTTTGTTGGTTGCTTTGGGCTGCCACTGACCTTTTACTGGCGAGTGCTGCTCCAGCCACATCATCTGACTATGAAAACCAAGCAAGAATTCCGGCGATAGTTTTTTGTCTGAGTTGTAATGCTCAACCTCAGCAAATAAATCTGTAATTTGCGCCAGCTTGAGTGTGTATGCCCGTTCGAACGATTCACCATAATGAGCAAAAATACGCTGCTGATAGGGCACCAAAGCCGATACTATGGTCAGCCAGGTTGAACTGGGTTTATTCACAAAGCGGTTCATATATCGCTCTGCTGTGGTCATTCGCTTGCTGTCGCCTATCGACAATGCAATTTGTTCAATCTTGTTGGCCACTGCCAGCAAGCGACCAAATAAGTAGTCGCGTGATTTGTAGTCTTCTTGAAGTGCCATCTCGTAATCCTTTTGTTCAGATTTGATTTTTGTACGCTTGTAGTAAGCCCGGATCAGCGCACAGGCGACCCCCAGGTTTTGCGCCCACAGCCAGTTCTGATCGTTCTTATAAGCCACCCGATTAACTGCGCGATGAAATGCATTGTTCATAATGTCTCTGGGGATTGGGTTCCCTTCGACAATGCAGGGGTAGAGTCGGGCCACCAGGTTTTTCTTCAGGCTTTCAGAGGATTTCAGCACATCCCCATAAGTGGCATCGAGTGTCCTGTATAACGACGGGGCACAGATCCGCCAGCCGCTGTTTTTGTCATCCAGCTTAACCCGCTGCCACCAGCCTAAGTCCAGCTGCCATTGTTTTAGCCGGGCAAGAAAATCTTCCGCCACCGTTTCTCGATAGTACAAGATCCCCATGCGTCCGGGGGTTGCTGAATCAATCCCTATCATGGCAATTTGCTCGTTTTTATCGAGCTGCTCAGGCCCTGTCAGGCCATTAAAGTAATGGTTCAGGTTATTGGCATAACGCTCACCCAGGTCCACGGTGTGATCTACTTCAGGTTTGGCTGTCTGCCAGTTTAACCAGTCCTGTTCAGCCGGGTCCGGTACGGCTTTACCTGATATCGCCCAGGCCAAATAAACCTGTTCACCGGTTCTGTGACCCTGCCTTGCCAGTAACCAGCGCAGCGCATTGTGCGCTTTCTGGGTGGCTTCAAAACTGACCGAACTGGCTTCCTGTCCGCTGCTAAAGCGTCCTCTGTAGGTATAGCCACTGCTATCATTTGAAGAGATCAGTTTGGCCTTGTCGCCGCTGTGCCTGAGCTTAGCAGGATGATTATCAGACGCAGGTAACTCCTCGCCAGTCACCATACACAGTGCTGCGTTGCCGCCGTTTTGTGCATCAAACGCAATCCAGCTTTGTTGCAATTCAGGATCCAGCCAGGTTTTACTTTGCAGCTCGTCCGGTTGCTCGACACTCCAGCAAACCAGCGCAGCGCCTTGGTCAATTTTTCCCTGCTGCTTTGGCAGCAGTTTGAGTAATGCAGGAGTGTCGCCCTCCCCTGACCACTCAGTCAGGAGCACGCCGTCTTGCGCATGCAATACGCCCTGCTCTACTAAATCAGCAACCAGCGTTCTTTTTTCTACATAACGCAATATCGCTTGTAAGGGGGGTTTACAAAATTCCGAGTCTGCCCAAGTTTTAAGCTGGGTCAGGTATAAATCGAATCCTGGTTTTTTAATACCGCCAAACGCTTCATAGTCACCTGCGACATACTGGATTTTATCTGCCAAAGCATGAGCTGCTAGGCCACTAGCTCTTCCGGCTGACTTTTCTGTTGCAGGCAAAACCAGTATCTGCTTGTCAACTTCTGCTCCTAAAAACTCTCCTTCTCCGTTCAGACGCACATGAATATGGGCCGTTTGCGGTGTGTGGCTGATGGGCATGATCTGCTCATCCAGCGGCGCATCGGCAAATCTTTGCTGTGCCTGCTCGTAGGTGTTGTATAGTTTTGCAAGCCAGCTCATAGGCTTTCCTCCGTACTCGCCACTGGTTGCATATTGTTATCCAGCTCAAATGCTTTGGCCTTCATATCACGCACGTAACGATTTACCGGGCATTCTTTGGGCGTTGGGTAATCGATCACACCGTTTTTCATCACGGCATGCCAAAAACGGGTTCGTAATTCATCTTTGCCGGTTTCATCCGGATAATCGAAGCCATGAAACATCAGACCAAAGCCCAGTTCGTCTGTGTCGTCAAATGCGCCTTTGCCTTCGCCAAACTCGCAAGGTTCCACATAGCCCTGGCAGTCACGAGTTCCCAGAAAAATATCCTGGCGTCCGCCTTTGTTCAGCATCCGCTTAGCAATGGCAAAGTGTTTACCATCAACACGATCCTGAGCAAGCTCAGGACGGTGTTCATTCCATTCAAAGTGGGCCAGAACCTGGTATTCAACGTCGTGCAAAAACGTGTAATAGGCCAGACTGTTACCACCACCCCAGTTCAGTGGCTTGGTGCCCCGGGTTTGTGTTCTCAGGGGCTTAATTACCCGTACCTTATCAACATGCCAGACCAGCGTGGGCTTCCAGTAAATGGACTTTAGTACGCCCTTAATGGCCTCGTAGGTGGGGATATGGTAAGAACACTTTTCGCCACCCACCCGGGTAATGGGATCGGAAAACAACGCGTGCCGCCCCCATAAGCGAAAACTGATACTGTTTTTCATTCTATCTCCTTGTTCCGTTTTTCCATGTTGCGCTAGAGGACTAAACCTTCCTGCTCACCACAGATTTCTAAACTCAATCCAAACTCGCTGCTGTAATGCTCATCCCGCAGGTAGTACACCGGCTCATCCTCTGCTATCGGGTAGGCCGCCTCACTATCCAGCAACTGCTTTAACTTGTGGGTAAACACATTCACACTGTACTTTTGTGCCTGTTGTAACAATTTACGGTACTGCGCCGCATCGAAGCGTTTATCGAGCGCCAGCAGCGCGCTGATCAGCGTTTTGGCTGTATTGTCATACGGGACTATCACCCCCTGCGTGGGCGCGTTGATTGCCTTAAACGCTTTACCCGCAACCATAAATGCCTGCCTGATCGCAATAGGCGACTTTTCAATGTTCTTTTCGTTGCTGCTGAGCAAGTCAACCAACTGGCTTTGGCCTTGGGTCAATCCATGCGTGCCTGTCGGGTAACCCATTTCATCGCAGCGCTCATAAAAGTATTTATCGAAGTAACGTGTGGTGTATTCGGGCGACAGCAGCTTGGCCTCATCAAAGTCATCCGCATCCAGGATGTACTTTGTTGCTGCAACGCCCTGTTTGATATCCGTCAGCATATTGAGGTTTTCTTTGTGCGGATTCACCACCAAGACTTCGCCCATGCCTTGTTGTCTGCCATGGCGGTTACAACGCCCGGCTGCCTGGGCAATGGAATCCAGGCCCGCCAAAAATCGCACTACGGTATTAAAATCAACGTCAACGCCGGCTTCGATTAGCGCGGTTGACAGGCACAAGGTGGGCAAGCCGTCATCCAGGCGCGACCTTATTTCGTCAAGTTTTGCTTTGCGGTGCGCCGCGCACATATCTGTGCTGAGATGAAAAATACCATCCGGCCAGGCTAAGTGTTCATTGAGTGCGTGATACAAGGCTTTAGCCCAGTGTTTGGTATTCACAATAACCAGGCAACTGGTATTAGATTCAAGCTGCTGTGCGATAAGCGCTGTGAGTTCACTTTCATCCCAGCCCCGAGGCCGCACAAGGTTGCGAACCGTAACACGCTCCAGTGCCTGATAGAGCTTTGAAATATCCGGAGTCAGCTCATTGTCACCTGTGAGTGCCAGCTCACCCCGCGGCCTTACCCGCTCGGGTAGTTTGTTCAGTAGTGGCTGTGTCGCGGTGCACATCACGGCTGTGGTATGGCAATGCCGGGTCAAAAAGTTCACGGCGTTATTAAACAGATGAACACAATTAATCGGTAAGGTTTGGATCTCATCGAAGATCAGCACCGCCTTGCTCAGCTGGTGCAAACGTCTTACGCCACGTGTGCCGCCACCAAACAGGCTCTCAAGAAACTGCACCATAGTGGTAAACACAATGGGTTTATCCCAGTTCTCGCAGGCCAGTTTGGTGCGCCAGGTTTGCACTTCGGGCTCCAGATTTGAATGATGTTCAAGCACCCATTGCTCACCCAGCTCATCACCAAAGACGTCCCTCACTGCCTGAGCATTTTGCTCAATAATTGAGGTGTAAGGGATCACATAAATTATACGGTCGAGCTGGTGTTGTTTAGCAT
This sequence comes from Pseudoalteromonas rubra, assembly GCF_005887115.1. GTDB lineage: Bacteria > Pseudomonadota > Gammaproteobacteria > Enterobacterales > Alteromonadaceae > Pseudoalteromonas > Pseudoalteromonas rubra_F. Next base: position 207,958 of record NZ_PNCJ01000015.1, read on the forward strand.
GGTGTAAGGCAAACCTGAGACTGGCGAGGTTTTTTCCTCCCCCCGTCGGCACGGTAAGGCTGTATATGCCTTGCTGACCTAACGCCTTTTGTTGGCAATTAGCTGAGATAGCCGCGCGGATCTGGTTAATACCCTCTGTATCAAATCCAGCAATTTTTGACTCCAAAAGCGCACAAGCCATATGCCAGTCTGCTTGTGTATTGCGTGTGGGTTCATTGCCGGGTGTTTCAAAGTCGGCGCTGTTTGTTCTGTCTGCATCAATTAAGCAGCTAAACCACAGTTTAACAAATATGCCCAGATAAAAGTCATGCTCTGTTTTGTTTGAACGATAAGGGCTAAGACTGGTTTTAAGCGCCTGTGCGGCCGATTTTAAAAAGTCATAACCGGCCAGCTTGCGGGCTTCGTTCAGTACTTCAGGGTTCGCATTTTGAGTACATTCATTAAGGTGCGTAGCTTCTTCCCCTTGATCTAACCTATTCCGCAAACCACCACTTGGTTCGGCCAGGCAATTGATCAACCCACTGTGGTGAGACACAATACATAAAGCCAGCCCCTGCACAACGACCATGCAGTACTGGCTCAATGAACTGTCTTCTTTAAAAATCACAGGGGCAATCTGCATCAAGTGGTCAACCAACCATTGCGCACCCGCGGTGGAGTGATTGATTGTGCCTTTTTGTCCCTTCACCGTTCTTGCCAGGGATTCAATATCCTCATCCAGATCGGGGTTAGCATGAGCCTGCTTTAAGGTAATAATATCGTCCATATAACCCTGAAAAGCAGCGCTATACTTACCAAAGTCGTGTAACAGACCAATCAAGGCACCTGCTTGCGCATAACCAAATTTTTCGGCAAGGGCTTCAGCCAGTACTTTAACTTCGCGTAAATGAGTAAGGACGCTTTGATGTTCACTTCCTGTTGCTGCGGGGTGGGCAATGAATGGCATAAAACTCCTTTTTAGCGCTTAATTTATTGTTTATTTTGCCTATGCAGACAAGAATGTAAATTAAATGAATAAATTTTTAAATTAAAATGTGATCTAAAACAATGGCGATGGCACTTGGAAAGTTTCTAATCAAACTGGATAGCTGGGTCACAAGCTTGTTGGAGCCTGGCACTTTGTTCCCTTGGTGTTTGTTATGCTGTTGGGCTTACCTTACCGTACAAAACGACTGGCTTAGTGCTATGTTAGGTGCGCCGATTCTGGCGGCTATTTTTACTCTGCTAATAAGTTTGACTATTTTTATTGCTGGCCTGATCTTAATAACGCTTGGCACTGTGTGGTCATTGGCTGAACAGTTGCTACGTTCAGAACCGCCCAAATAGCAATCTCGATTATCTTGAACAACAGGCCCAAGGTTTCTAAAAGTTTCAATCCACGCGCCCGTGAAAGACGCAACAGCCATACGGCCCATTTCAGACGCTGGCATATTGTTTCAATCCACGCGCCCGTGAAGGACGCGACGTAGTTTTTCAATATCCCTTGCGCCATTTCGGGGTTTCAATCCACGCGCCCGTGAAGGACGCGACCCTATTGCATCAAGGAGTGATGCATTTAATTCAGTTTCAATCCACGCGCCCGTGAAGGACGCGACTTGAGGCCGTCTATGTTTAGCTTACTTGGTGGAGTGTTTCAATCCACGCGCCCGTGAAGGACGCAACCATATCCAATCTAACAACCCGGGTTGTGGCTCTTGTTTCAATCCACGCGCCCGTGAAGGACGCGACCGCCAGCGGACTGACGTCTAATACCGACGAGGCGGTTTCAATCCACGCGCCCGTGAAGGATGCGACCTGTCGTCTGGAACGAGCAGCTGGGGATATATGAGTTTCAATCCACGCGCCCGTGAAGGACGCGACGTTATGCCTGTCCCAAAAAGAAATTCAACATCATGTTTCAATCCACGCGCCCGTGAAGGACGCGACCAACCGTTTCAACAAGCAAAAGCAACCCTGATACGTTTCAATCCACGCGCCCGTGAAGGACGCGACCTTACTGCAACGTCACCGTCTTGGAATACGCGAAGTTTCAATCCACGCGCCCGTGAAGGACGCGACCTCCGGTAATGAAAATATATATAAAATGCTGGAGTTTCAATCCACGCGCCCGTGAAGGACGCGACCCGTGAATAGACCGCCGCCAGCAGACAATCGACCGTTTCAATCCACGCGCCCGTGAAGGACGCGACGATATAGAGCAGTTTTTCCAGCAGCTGTATTATGTTTCAATCCACGCGCCCGTGAAGGACGCGACCAGACATTTATAGTCCCTCATGTTGTCCCTGCTGTTTCAATCCACGCGCCCGTGAAGGACGCGACCCCCCCTACACCTGCAATCGCAGGCCAAATCAAGTTTCAATCCACGCGCCCGTGAAGGACGCGACGATTGTAATGCGTCGTCTGTGGTTAATACTGATGTTTCAATCCACGCGCCCGTGAAGGACGCGACGTTAGAGCTATTCAAAAGGCCATCTCAGAAACCAAGTTTCAATCCACGCGCCCGTGAAGGACGCGACAGCGGCGTAATATCCCGCTCCCACGCCAGCAAATGTTTCAATCCACGCGCCCGTGAAGGACGCGACATGCTTGTAGTACGGTCTGAACAAGTCCTGTGCAGTTTCAATCCACGCGCCCGTGAAGGACGCGACAGCCTTATAGTTAAGGCGCAACCAGCTTAACAAAAGTTCAGGTTTTGCGCTAACCTCTGTGGAAATAGCATATAAAACCATCACCAAACTAAGTAGCTGTAAAAATATCCTTATTTTTAAAGAACATATAAGAGCGCTAACCTCTCAGGTTTTTTATGAGAACTAAGGACTAGCGCTCCATTTCACTTTTTCAGGTTTTTTAGCAATAAAATATAGATAATGGCAAACATATTAACCAAGGAACCGGGCCGTTCTTTACCCCCCATTGTTCCTGCTGGTGCCGAATACATACCCCAGTAGTGCGGTGAGGGTTGGGAAGAGTACGTTGAGAATGATCAACTGGAGAGTGTCGAACCAGAAGGCGCGGAAGGTGGCGCGCTGGGTGGCGAGCAGCTCAAGTTTGGCCTGCATTTGTTCGGCGGTTAATGTGTTGTTTGGGTTGGCGGTGATGGCGTTAAAAAAGCGGATTTCGCCCCAGACAAAAATACTGAGAATAATGAGCAGAAAACCGATTAAGACCGCGATGATCCCCCAAGTGAGGTTTACACCGGCTTTTTCTTTGCCCGTGAGTGGTTCTGGATCGGATACCGGGGCTTCCATGGGTGATGAATCCCTGGCTATGCTTAAGTCCAGGTTTTGCCATGGTGTCTGAGTGTTGTTTTGGTCGCTGTCCTGTGCGTTCCCCGTCATCCTGTTTACCTAATGTTGTGCGCTCGGCTTTGATTTGCTGATGTTATTGAGTTCAGGCATCACTAATCTATGTACATCTTTTCCTTGCTTATCTGCAGATAAAATGGCTCTGTCATGAACCACCTCGTCTGAGGCCCAATCTAGTAAAGTCAGTGCTACTTTGGTCAGATCGCTGGATTTTTTTAACCCTAAACGCTGCTGTAACTGAGCCAAATAATCTGCATCGACGGAAAAGCGTACTTCAGTTTTTTTACTGTCTGCCATAATTACTCCAAAAAATTTCCGGATTTCTTCCAATATTAGTGGAATAAGTAAGGGGGTGCAATTAAAACAAGGTTGAGTACGTAATTATGAAGGACAAAAAAGGCCAGTCAAATGACCGGCCCTCTGCTTATACTTTAATACGCGGTTAGAAACTGTATCTAAAGTTAATGTCCAGCGTATTGTAGTCATCAACATCGCGGTATTCTGCATTTATCGAGAACATGTCGCTAAAGTGGTAGCCTGCACCAACAAAGAAAAGCGGCTCACTATTACTGCCTTCTTCGTCGGTTTTTTCGTAGCCAAGTCCTGCTTTTAATTCAATATTTTCCAGCAAACGTGTCTGATATTGACCACGCAAGCGATAGATGGTGACATCATCAGAATCAGAGTTACTATACTGATAATCGCTTGTTCGGTATGACTCCGTGACGTGGAGCTTACTTTTCAGATCTACCTGGCCAAGGTGAAAGCTCACATCAACCAATGAGGCCTCGTCCAATTCGTGGACGTAACCCAGGCCAAATGTAAACTGGCTAATATCCAGCTCGAAGCTAGATTTAACAGAGCGATAGTCGCCATATTGACGACTGTCATTATCTGTTTCACTTACACTGTAGTAACGCCCCTCAACATAATAGTGCTCAAAGCGTTTACTTGCTGCCAGATTTACACCGGTAAATGTATCATAACTTTCCGCGGCACTACCGTCGATGCTAAAGCGTTTATAACCCACTTCAACTTTATCGAAATTGATGCTGTGTGCCATGGTTGGTGCGCCTACAAGCGCAGAGATCATACCTGCCACAATAGGTAACTGCTTCATATTTATCCTTTTTAAATATGTACCTTAAAAATTAGTCGCGCCATCAGCTGATCATCGTTACCTGTTAGCGCGCAAAATCGCGCGGGATTATAGATGTGTCATCTGACAATGTATACAGATTGGGGAAATTGTTAGGGACAGTCGAAATGGGTTACTGTGAGGCCAGTCGAAATTACTGGCCTTGTGCTTATAACTCAATACGCGATTAGAAGCTGTATCTAAAGTTGACGTCTAAGGTGTTGTAGTCATCAATGTGGCGATATTCGGTATGCACAGAGAACATACTGTTAAAGTGATAGCCTGCACCAACAAAGAACAACGCTTCGGTATCGCTGTCTTCGTCACTCACTCTTTCCAAACCCAGGCCGGCTCTGAGTTCAATATCGTTCATCACGCGAGTCTGATATTGGCCGCGCAGGCGATAGATGTTTTCGCCAATAGACCCAGAGCTGTTTTGCCGAAAATACCCAGATGGTGTTTTTTCAACCACTTCGGCTTTACCTTTCAGTGACAATCGGCCAACGTGAAAACTCACATCTAATAATGAGTGCTCATCTAGTTCGTGAATGTAGCCCGCGCCAAGTGTAAACTGGTTAATTTCTAGTTCAAGCGTTTCACGGAAGGTGTAAGCGCTAGCATATTGAGAATCGATATTACCAAAGCTATATGAATCACTGACACTGTAATAACGACCTTCAACATAATAGTTATCAAAGCGTTTACTTGCTGCCACGTTTACACCGGTAAACGCATCATAACCACCCTCATCATCATCGCTATCACTAAAACGTTTATAACCCACCTCTACTTTATCAAAGTTAATAGTGTGAGCCGCAGCAGGTGCACCTGCCAAAAGCGTGGCCAATCCAGCCACAAGAGATAACTGCTTCATTGTATTCCTTATAATTCTATCTCAAAAAATACTGACTACCGGGCCTGTATTGACCCTAATATCGATGCGGCATTATAGATATTTGTTTTAAAATGTATAGACTCACCGCAATAAATGTATAAGAAACAGGCTAATTGGGGATTATACATTACCAATTTCACCTAATTCCCGTTCAATTTGGAGGAACAAATAAGACACTAACGAGATTAGAAATTTCTCGTTTAGAACTTGTCTCTAAGGTATGAGTTGGCAGATTTTCGCCTCGCCTGTATGGATATAAGTGCCGCTGCGATTGCAGGACGCGGGAGCGGTGTTATCGACCACATCCTCTCGCTTCAAAATAGGACACTTAATTAAGCAAATTGGTATTACTCAATTTTGAAGGGTTCGGGGGCTTACTCTCGCATAAGCCCCGCAGCTAACATGTTACTCACATTGTGCAGCCGGGTAGGTATCTACCTCATTGGTAATATGTGAATAATAGTTATTATTGGTAATCGCCGTGGTGCCGTAATGTCCGGCATCCGGGCCAATTGTGAAGCTGTTCTGTGCACCCAGGCCAGCACGGATAAATGCTTCAGCATCGGTTTTTGCGTTACCGTACGCCCGCACTATGTTCAGGCCCTGTGATTGTAGCTGTTGGATCTGCTCAATTTTATACTCAGCCGTTCTAAATAAGCTGGTTTCATTACTGAGTGAAGTGCGTAGGAAGCCCCTTGGCAGGCCCATCCAGTTTAGCCAGTCGCGTGTTCCTTTGGCATACCAGTAGACACGAGCGGTCAGATAGACAGGCTGGTACCCCAAGTCCAGATAACGACGTACCAGAGTGTAAGCACCTTCTTTTTGATCGGCACGATCAATGCCGGTGTAGTCGCCTATTTGCTCAGCGTCTGATTCGGTCAAGGTGCCATCAATATCAAAAAGCACGGCGGGTGTGTTTGGCTGAACCACAGTCACAAACCCTTCGGCACCGGTTCCATCAGCAGGGACAGCGGCATAAATACGGTACTGACCTGCATTCATGGCCGGTAAAGTGACGCTGGCTTTGCCATCACTGTTGGTCACAGCATCACCCAGATAGTGCCAGTCACTGTCTTGTTGTCCGCGCAGGTAAAAGCGCACAGTTTCAAATTCCAGATCTTTGTGTGCAATCGCGCCATAATCAAACTTTGCAGTCACTTTGACACTATGACCCTCAGCCACAACCTCGTCATGGACCATATGAAAGCTTGGCAGCCAGGTAATAAACCGATTAAGACCATTGCGATACCCGGCACTGGGTACCTCAGGTTTGGCATAATTTTGCTCAATCCAGCTTGGATCTGGACATTGTGGCAGCGCCTGCGCACCAACAGACCATGCAATGGCTACAGCGGCAACCGTTTTAGCTGTGATATGAGTCAACCTTGATAACTTCATACATACTCCCGTCGTTAAATTCGAGGCAAGAATATATACTCTAGATTACATTTTTATTAACGCAAACTTTTCACATTAACAAACAAATTAACAACAAGGTGTGATCAAGATCATAAACTGGTGGGAACGGTTTGAGGTTTTAGTGGTTTCGCGACATGGTCTGCACCACTTGTTTTGGGTGCCAGGCTTTGGGCTGCCAGCCCTTTTACCCGAGTCGGAGTCGAGTGAATATTTCGTTTTGCAGCCACCCAGGCATACTGCTCGTAGGACTCAAAAACGTAGTTGCCACTGGGCAGCTGGATTTGGCCATAAATCACCTCATCCGTCAGAGTCAGGTGCACCTGATAGTGGTCGTCCGGCTGCTTACTTACCTGCCCGATCAAGCGTTTTTCTCGTTCGTTTAATGTTACCTCAACGATTTCTGCGCACACTTTTTCCTGAGTCTGAGGGATCAGAAACTCAAAGCTATCACCCATATCCAACTCACGAATACTTTTGACATCTAATTCAAGGTAGGCTTCGTTATGCAGCTCATAAGGTACCGTAGTACCTGATTTAAAGAAGGCTCTGGCGTGTTGAGACTCTTTGTTGATAGTGTAATAGGTGCTCTGTAATTCATGCTGCGGTAGTCGGACCGAACTAGTTTGCAGACCCGAAGCCATCAACTCAGGTTCATGGGTCATCGCCTGCTGCAACTCGGATACATTAAAAGAGGCACTCACCTGTTCGCCCGACACCTCTTGCGCATCGAAGTATGCGCTTACATTGCCATAAAACAGCAATAAAGCGAGTGACGACCACGTAAAGACGCCCATCAATATGTAAGTGAACACTTTCAACATATCAAAAAATTAACAAATAAAGTACTTATGGGAACATTAATTGCTCTGCCATTTTTTATCAAGTGAGATTAATTGAGACACCGCCCATCTGCACTCGTCCGAGATATAAATAATCTAATATCAATATGTTAAAAGAGAAACATTATTTACCTTTGTTTACATTACCCAGAATGAAGGTAGCCTCAATATGTTGATAAAAGGCTGTAATTCGAACAATATCTGCTCATCTGAGTATGACAATGCTATGCTTGAATCTTGAAGATCCCTGGCTCGCGCTACAAAACTAACCTCAAAGGCACGGGCAGCTAGTAGAAGAACAATAGGTCGATTTAATGCAGGTTCATGATCTTACATTGATGTTGTCGCTATGGATTGCATCACTTGCGGGTGCAACAGTGCTATTTGTAATTTCCAAAATGACTCAGACTATATCCGGCACTCGATTCTGGTCGCTGGCCATGTTGCTACTTTCATTCGCTTATTTAGCTCAGCTGAGTATGCAAAACCTCGACGTGCAGTGGCGGGTTTTAACCTTCAATAGTTTTCTTATATTAGGTCACTCTGCCTGGCTGATAGGCACCTGGCAATTTGTTCAGCGTACCCCATCAAAACGGAAAATTGCCGCGCTTATTTTACCGGTTTTGCTTGCTTCCTGGCTGACCGCCACAGTTTACCCTGAACGAGAGCTACGCATTACGATCATTGGTATCTGGCTGATAGCCGTACGGTGTCATTACGCCTGGGTACTTTACAAACATGCGCGGCAAGACAAAAACGAGTTTCTGGCTGCACAAATAACCGCAGGCGTGGTATTGCTGGAAGTATCATTTACTGTGTTATACACGCTACAAGGTGCACTGGGGAACCTGCCACAGATTGGCGAGGCTTTTAACTGGGTAGCCGGATACACTTGGGTTGCGGCACTACTAGGGATCCTGGCAGGCGCCCCTATCTTGCTGCTGCTCAGTGCAGGGCGCTTCGTAAAGCAACTGGAGTTTGCGGCCAATCATGACCTGCTGACCGGCCTGTTGAATCGTCGTGGGCTTGCCAGGCAATTAAATGAACTATTGCCCCTAAGTAAAAGAAAGTGCGATTCCCTCACCGTCATGATGATAGATATGGACCACTTCAAGCGCGTCAATGATCTGTATGGGCATCAAAGTGGCGACCGTGCCATTCGCTGCATTGCCGAGGTACTTAAAAAGCAGTTTCGCAGTGCCGATCTGTTAGCACGCTGGGGTGGCGAAGAGTTTTGCCTGGTGCTATTTGATATGCAACCAGACATGGCTGTAACCTGCGCAAATAAACTGCAGCACGCCTTTGCACAGCAAAGCCTGACACTTGGGCTAGATGATACCCCGTTGACCATCAGTGTTGGCATAGCTTGCAGCCGGGAGATCAGTCAACAAGGGTTCGAAACGACACAAAACCAGGCCGACAGTGCTCTGTACGAAGCCAAACATGCTGGACGAAACTGTGTAAAAGTCGCCAGCATGTCGCTCAGTTTATTAGAAGAACAGCCGTAACGGGCTGATCAGGCAGTAAGCTGCTGTGTCAGGCTCTCACGCATAGGCGTGGTTGGTCGGCCAATTAAGGTACTCAGTGTGCCACTTTGCTCATTCAGCCATCCCCTATTGGCCTGGATTTCTGCATCAGCAAGCAGTGCAGCAAACCCGGCCGGTACGCCTACCTGAGTCAGAAACTCAGCATACTGCTGCTCAGAGACAAAATTGGTTAGCAAGATTTTACCACTGAGTTCTGCCACCTGCTCAGCCAGCGTCTGCAAAGAAAAGCTCTGATCGCCCGCCAGTTCATAAGTTTTACCTGCATGACCGGGCTCCGTCAGTACCACAGCCGCCGCTTCTGCGTAATCTGCGCGGGCTGCGCTGGCAATACGCCCTTCATGCATGGCACCTGTGATGGCTCCGGCGGCAAGACTACCGGCAATCCCGTCGCTGTAATTTTCGTTGTACCAACCGTTGCGCAGCAGCACATAGGGCAAGCCCGACTGTGTGATTAGCTGCTCGGTGACTTTATGCTCTTCACTCAGCAGCAAAGGCGACCTATCGGCATGTAAAATACTGGTGTAAGCCAGCAAAGTGACACCCGCTTGCTGCGCTGCGCTAATGACGGCTTTGTGCTGTCGTACTCGCTCGCCAATCATATTACCGGATATAAGTAATAACTTACTTACACCTTCAAGTGCATTATCTAGGGTTTCTGGCTTGTCATAGTCAGCATGTCTGAGTTCAACCCCCAGCTGGGCCAAATCATCTGCCTGCTCTGGTGTGCGTACTAAGGCAACAATCTGCGAAGCCGCTACACGCTTCAATAATGCATCGATTACCTGACGACCCAACTGCCCATTTGCTCCTGTTACTGCAATCATATTTTATCTCCACTTAGTGTGATTACTGTCGATGGGCTTATTGTCTGGCATAAACATTGTTATCATAAGATGGTTATTTCAAAATGGAGTGTTCTATAATTGATTACAATAAATCATAACTCCCTGAAACTTTTAGCTATCTTCGCTACAGTCATAGACAGTGGTAGCTTTGCGGCTGCCGCTAGGCGCCTGCATTCCAGTCGCTCACGCATCAGTGAGCAGGTTTCTCAATTAGAGTCGCAATTAAATGTACGCCTGCTGCAACGCAGTACCCGCCAGTTAAAACTGACGCAGGAAGGAGAAAAAGTGCTGCAACATGCCCGGCAGCTCAACGGCATTTTGCAACATATTGAGGCCCAGCTGACAGATCCAGAACCCAGTGGCCGGGTCACGCTGACGATGAATCATGACATTGCACATAAATTCATTTTGCCCAAGCTTGATAAACTGTCGCAGCGCTACCCGCAAATAAGCCTGGACCTCATTGTCGATGATGACCCGCTCGATTTGATTGAGCAACAGATTGACCTGGCCATTCGTATAGGCTTTGTAAGGGATGAATCTCTGGTTGCCCGTATTTTACATCAGGAGCGCTTTGCTTTGTTCGCCAGCCCCGCGCTATTAGAGCAGTATGGCATGCCGAACAGCCTGAACGAATTGGAAGCCATGCCCTGGCTGGAGCTAAAGCAAACGGCTGAGCAGGGGGCGCAGATACTGTATTGCAATGATGAACCAGTACTCCTCCGCCCACAGCGGCATCACAGCTGTAACTCACCTTACCTGTTACAGCAAATGGTCGCCTGCGGGCTTGGCGTGGCTACCTTGCTCCCTTCCACCGTACGTCAAGAGGTTGAACAGGGCAAACTGATACGCATTTTTGAACAACTACACAGTGAGCCACTGGTCTTTTCTTTAGTTTACCCCTCCAGAAGACAGGTACCTCAGCGCACTCGTGCCGTGATTGACTTTCTGCTCTCGGAATCTTTGTTTACGAGTTAAGTTCTTTTTTATAGAACGAAGAGTGCGATTTTAAGAAATTTTAAAATTAAAAAACGAATTTATACTGTTTCATATCGGCTGAGGGGAAAACAACTAAGGGCGTTTCCCGCAAGCCCTGACTTTGATTCTACAAACTTGAGGAAACGGTAATGACTAAACTAATTCAACTATTCGACCAAAACACATCTTTGTCTCATCTTGCGGCTTTATTGGCACGAGTTGGCCTGTCAGCCATCTTTATTCTCGCTGCAATGAACAAAATTCAATACTTTGAGGGCAATGCCCAGTATATGGCATCAAGTGGTTTGCCTGGTGAGTTGCTCCCTCTGGTCATCGCATTTGAGCTCATTGGTGGCCTGATGATACTCGGAGGCCTGTTGACTCGTCTGACGGCCATTGCATTTGCAGGGTTTAGTCTGATCAGTGCATTGCTGTTCCACTTCGACCTGGCGGATCAGATGCAGTTTATTATGTTCTTCAAAAACGTCGCTATGGCGGGAGGCTTCCTGGCGCTAGCGGCACACGGTGCGGGGAAATTCAGTATCGACCACAAAGTAATGGCATCTCAGTCACTGGTAAAAGGAAAACTAGCTTAAGCCGTCAGTTTACCATGATTAACAACGCGCAGTGACTTTGGTCACTGCGCGTTTTCGGTATTATTCTGTCGCCATAACACGCTTGCCATTGGCATCAACGACCAGCAAATAAGACTTGCCAAAGTCACCGTTACACAGGTCAATCGCGTTGTCAGCAACCTGTAAGCCATCAGCGCAGCTGCTGACAGCATAGTAATCAGTTACTTTGCCTTTCTCGGTTGGCGCGACTGCAGCGCCATCGACCATTACCTCGTAGCTACCGTTGGCAAACAAACGCACGTTAAAGACATCCGCTTTATTGTCTTGCTTTTTACCTACCACAGATAAAGCGCGCTCCCCGTCCGCTTCCCAGGCAATCACCCATAAGTTGGCGCCATCTTTTAGCGTGGTGTTCATGCGATCCTGTTTTTCGCCGCTGTTGCTGTCCTTAACGCCCAGGTTGATCATATTGTTGATGGCTTTATAGCTGTAGCTGTAGGTCTGACCGACTTCTTTTGCAGGTACATCCGCCGACACCACACTGCCGCTATCAAACAGGCCACTATATCCTGAACTGATAGAGCGCTTTTTAGCATGAAAATCCGCCATGTAGTCCAGTGAATTAATGAAAGACATCTTCGCGTCGTGGTTCAATTGCTCTTTTAGCTCTTCACTACCTTCGCCACATCCTGTCAGAGCCGCTGATAAACCCAGCACTAACGCAAACCCTAATCCCTTGTTGCCATTGTTCATACTCATCTCCATAAATCCATACAATAAAAGTCATTCTGCCAGGCATCATTGGGCCTGAAACAAATCATAAGTGTCATCCGGCCCCAACCTACGGCGGCACCCGACGGTGTTGTTCACCTGCGTCTAACTATGTTTTTTACGCGCAAATATTAACATATTTATTACCTACGCCAAGGTTGGTAAATGTGCACAATTGTTTAATTTTGTAAGACAAATGACAACGCTGTCATATACTTCAACCAGCTTATACAAGAGCTAAGAAAAACAATAAAAATCAATCACTAGATTCCCTATAAAAAGATTAAGTCAACATTTAACAAAGGCGTGACCCAGGCATCTTACAAACACCTGTATCAGGATATGATTGGCAAGTTAATCTCAGCTTAAAAGACAAAAAAATCACAATTTAGTAAAAAATAAAAGCAACCCGAAAATGTGCTATCGAGTTGCTTTTATAGGCTCAGATCTCAAGGACTTCTTCATCCTCATCAATGTCACTGTCATCAAAGGCCGATAACAAGGCAACTTCGCTATGAATAAGCTCCGCCACCTGAGCAAGATACTGGCATTCAAAGACATCCCCAACACTCAACTCAATCTGCCAGTGTGTGTTCACCTCACTCAACAGTCGCATCATCAACAGGGAATGTCCCCCAAGATCAAAGAAGTTGGCTGACATACTGATATCACCCGCGTCTACGCCCAGCAAACGTGCCACAATCTCGACCAGCTGTTGCTCAAGCTCGTTTTGCGGTGCAACGTACTCAGCGGCCAGGGCTGTCAGCTCAACTTCTGGTAATGCCTTTCTGTCAATTTTGCCATTCGCGGTAAGTGGCCAGGTATCGACCAGTTTCCAGGCTGAGGGCACCATGTATGGAGGCAGACTTGCTGATAAGCTTGCCGTTAATTGCGCGGTTAACGTGTCTTGATACACCTCAGAAACGGGCTCAACATAGGCCACAATAACGCCTTTTTCTTTATTGACAGCCACCAGAGATTGCGCGACCCGTTCATCTGCATTCAGGGCGTTTTCGATTTCGCCCAGTTCCACCCGAAAACCACGGATCTTGATTTGATCATCTACCCGCCCGACATATTCGATCAGCCCCTCAGTGTTAAAGCGTACCAAATCGCCAGTTAGGTATAAGTGCGATGGCTGCCCCAGCTCAGCCGCATACGGGTTATCGATAAACCGCGCTTTACTCAGCTCAGGCTGATTGAGGTAGCCCAGCGCCAGACCATCGCCGCCTACGCATAACTCACCAACGACAGTGTTAGACACTTTGCGTCCCTGCGGACTCAGGATCAAAATTTGATCGCCCTGAACGCCGTGCCCGATGGGCACTCCTGCACTGATATCCCGCTCCGCAGGTACCGGATAGCAGCAGGTAAAGGTGGTATTTTCGGTCGGACCATAGCCATTGATCACAGTCACATTAGGGAGTGCCGACTGCACTGCCATCACAGCCTGCGGGTTGAGCACATCTCCGCCAGCCAGCACACTCTGCAGTGCCAGTGACCCGGTATCGAGTTCAGCACAGGCCTTGCTCCATTCGGTGAACAATCCCGAGGTTAGCCACATAGCCGTAATCCCCTGAGTTGCCAACACTTTGTTGATCCCAGCCAGTGAGATGTAGGCTTCAGGATAGAGTACACAACGCCCGCCATTGAGCAATGGCCCCCACATTTCCAGAGTTGCCGCATCAAAGGCAATATTGGCGCTTTGTAAAAAGACCGTCTCTGAATTGAGTGTCATAAAGTTGGGGTCACACACCAGACGATTGACTGCCCGGTGCGGGGTCATAACCCCTTTGGGCGTGCCGGTGGAGCCTGATGTATAAATAACATAGGCCAGTGACTGCGCCGTTAGTCCTTCAGGGCGAGCCAGATTTTGGGGGCTGAGAGTAGACCAGCGCACACTGCCCTCATCCAGCGTAACTTTAGCAACCGAGCTAAACGCCAACACGTCGCGCTCTGCTGTACTTGTCAGCACAACTGACAGCTGAGTATCTTCAAGCATATATGCCAGGCGTGATTCAGGGTAACTCGGATCCAGCGGTACATACGCCCCACCCGCTTTTAAAATAGCCAGGGTTGCTACCAGTAAATCGAGAGAGCGACCCAGACACAGTCCAACTAAAGACCCTGCGCCTACCTGATATTCGTCACGCAGATATCCGGCCAGCTGGTTGGCTCGCGCATTTAGCTCACCATAGCTGAGGACCTGCTCGTTGAGCTGCACGGCAATCTGCTGTGGATGTGCCACAACTTGTTGTTCAAATAACTCATGAATACATGCAGTCCGTGGATAGTTTGCCGCATTACTTTGCCACGCACTTTGCTGCGCTTGCTCGGTTGCCGGTAACACCGCCAGAGTGGCAATTGGCTGCGTACTGTGGCTTTCTAACGCCACGACCAGTGCCTTCAGCGCCGTATCCATTAATGCCGCAATCCGGGTTGCTGCAATACTTTGGTCAATCTGGAAGTCCAGCGTAAAGTTGGCCTGCTCGCCCAGATCATTGACAGACAAGTCAAACGGATAGTTGGTTCTCTCACGGGTACTTAATAGGTTGGCACCTCCCTCAGGAGACGCCTGAGACTGCTCAGTATGGCGATAATTGAGAATGGCACTGAATAAAGGCGTATTGCCACTGATGGCACTATGACTTTGCGCTTCGGCCAGTGAGACTTGTTCATAAGGCAGTAACGACTGGAGCGCATCGTTGACTTCATGGAGCGCCGCCTGTGCCGATTGCTGTCCTAGCTTAACTTTTAGCGGTAAGGTATTGATCAGCATACCCATCATACGCTCAATGCCCGGCATACCGTTCATCCGCCCCGACATCACAGTACCAAATACCACCTCATCGCGGCCCGTACTGGCGCTCAACACTTGTGCCCAGGCCAGGTGGAACAACGCTGCCGGACTGCATTGCAGACGTCTGGACAAAGCGCGGATCTGTTGTGACAACGCCGGGCTTAGCTCCGTAGCGTACTCTACCACCGCATTTCCATTGCCGGTCACCTGAGCCAGGCCAAATGGCAGGGTTGGCGTATCGATATCACCAAGCTGCGCAGAGAAAAACGCCGCGGTGTTCAGCTTAGCGCTTTGCGCCATGGAGCGGGCAATAAACTCACGATAAGGCAAAGGAGCGGGCAAATCAGCCTTGTTCTGGGCACCGAGTTCTGCCAGCAGAATTTCCAGTGACACATGGTCGGTGATCAGGTGGTGAAATTTCAGTAGCGCATAGACTTTGCCCTGTTCATCCTGCGGCGAAACCATTAACTGGATCAGCGGCGCAGATTCAAGATCAAAGCCATGAGAGGCATTTGCCACATACTCTTCAAATTGTACCTTAACCCTTGTCGGCTCAAATGACAGCAATGTCACGGGCAACTCAGCGTCACGTAATACCACCTGCACAGCCTGCTCGCGGCCGCGCCAGAAAATAGCGGTACGCAGCACGTCATGGCGCTTAATCACAAAGTTCAACTCTTCTTTAAGCTGAGCCAGCTGTTGTTCGCTGTCCAGCTCAAACGCCATAGTACTAACATACGGATCGTGCTGCTGATTCATGGTATGAACAAACAACACCCCTTCCTGCAGTGGCGCAAGCGGGTACATATCCTGCACATTCGCAGTACCACCGGGCACCTGCGTAATAATCGCATCAATACTGTCTTGCGTTAGTTCAATCAGAGGCAACATCTCTGGCGAAATGGTGCTTGCCTGCGCTGGAATGAGGTTTTGCGGCACTATGAATTCACACTCAACCTGAGGTTGTGCATCGAGATGCGCGGCCATTGCACTCAGACTGCTGGCCTTAAACAGGGCCTGTGCCTGACATTGATAGCCTAGCTGTTTAACCCGGGTAAGCAGCTGCATCACCAATAAGGAGTGACCACCCAGCGCAAAGAAGTTGGCATCGCGGCTAACTTGCTTAACGGGCAGAGTAAGTACGTCGGCCCAGATTACCGCCAGCGTGCGCTCTGTGTCGCTCCGCGGCGGCACATAGTCGCTATTTAAATCAGCCTGTTCGGGCGCAGGCAGGGCCTTACGGTCAATTTTACCATTTGGTGTCTGTGGCCATTCATCCATCAATACAAAACTGGTCGGCACCATATACTCTGCCAGTGACTGGCTCAACTCGGTGACAATCGACTCAATCAACACCTGCTTTGCCGTATCCGGCTGCTCAGTGAGCGGCTTAACGTAGGCCACCAAACGCTGGTTGCCTTGCGGATCAGACAAGGCCATTACCAGTGCCGAATCCACTTCATGATGCTCGCCAATATGATATTCGATCTCACCCAGTTCGATGCGTAAGCCACGAATTTTCACCTGATGGTCCATCCGGCCCATATATTCTATGCTGCCGTCATCACGAAAACGCACCAGATCGCCGGTTTTATAAAGTCGTGCGCTTGGTAACTCATCTTTAAACGGGTTGTCGATAAAGCGCTCGGCCGTCAGCTCAGGGCGGTTATGATAACCACGCGCCAGACCTTCACCGCCGATGTGCAACTCACCACAGGCACCTTGCGGTAATAAATTCAGTGACTCGTCCAAAATCACCAGCTGAATATTCTGAATGGGTTTACCAATAGGTACACTGCTGCCGTGTGGCTGACGGCAATCCCAGTAGCTGACATCAATGGCCGCTTCTGTCGGGCCATATAAGTTGTGCAGTTGTGCCGAAGGTAAACTCGCTCTGAACTGTTCAACGTGGCTGATTTGCAATGCTTCACCGCTACAGAACACCTGATTAATAGACGTACAACGAGCCAGGTCGCCATGCTCCAGCATCACACCCAGCATAGAGGGGACAAAGTGTAATTTGGTGATCCCGGTCGCGACAATCAGCTCACTGAGGTATTCCGGCTCTTTATGACCACCCGGTTTGGCAATCACCAGCTCCGCGCCTTTGAGCATAGGCCAGACGAATTCCCACACGGAGACATCAAAACTGTAAGGCGTCTTTTGCAAAATTCTGTCGTCCGGGCCACAGCCGTATTCGTTGTCCATCCAGTCAATACGGTTATGCAACGCCTGATGCTCAACCAGCACGCCTTTAGGTAGCCCGGTGGAACCTGACGTGTAAATGGCATAGGCCAGGTTGTGCGCACTCACACCGACATCGTCCACTGCAATATTGGTATCCGGATATGCGCCAAAATCGAACTCATCCAGTCGGGTAATACGGGCTTCGCCAAGGCTAACTCGCTCGGCCACTGAGGTTGTGCTCAGCACTGCCGTAGCATTCGCATCTTCAACCAGATAGCTCAGGCGCGCCGGTGGCAGCTCGGGGTCCAATGGCACATAAGCCCCACCGGCTTTGAGAATGCCCCAAATTCCGATGACCATCTCCAGCGAGCGCTCAACACATAAGCCCACTAACGAATCCGGTCCGATATTGTGCTCTGCGCGCAGATAATGAGCCAGCTGATTGGCTCTGGCATTGAGTTCACCATAGCTCAGAGTCTGCTCTCCAAAGCGCAATGCAACCTGCTCCGGCGTCGCCGCCGCCTGCTGCTCAAACAGCTCGTGAATACACAGCTCACGCGGGTAATCCAACGCCGTGTCATTCCAGCTGTGCAGTTGCTGCTGACGCTCTGCTTCATCCAGTACACACAGACTTTGAACCGCTGTACTGCTCTGGCTGTCCAGTAAATCCAGCACCTGAGTCAGGGTCACTTGCAGATACTCGGCAATGCGCGCCGCCGGGGCGCGTTTGTCTACCTGAAGCTCAAAGCCAAAGCCATCACCGAAGTCATCCACCGACAGATTAAACGGATAGTTGGTGCGCTCTTCACTGGCAATCACCTTGAATCCGGCATCCTGTTCCAGCTGAGACTCCTGCGTCGCAGAGTGACGATAGTTCAGCATCGCGCTGAACAGGGGCAGCTGGCCACTTACGCCGCTACAGCGCTGCGCCTCGGCCAGGGAGACCTGCTCGTACGGCATCAGTGCATGCAGGTCGTCGTTAATTTGTGCCAGCAGGCGCATTGCATCCTGCCCGCTCAACGACACGCGCAGCGGCAGCGTGTTGATCATCATGCCCATCAGCTGGCTGCTCAGGCCATCATCGCTCATGCGGCCCGATAACACAGTACCAAACACCACCTCGGACTGACCACTGCATACGCCCAGCACTTTGGCCCACACCAGGTGGAACAGCGCCGCCGGGCTGCTGTGATACTGGCGGGTCAGACGGCGAATGCGCTGCGCCTGTGCCTCATCCAGCGTGACATGCACGGTTTCAATGCCCGAGCCATCATTGAGCACATCCGTCAGACCATAAGGCAGAGTGGGTTCGCTAACGTCCCCCAGCATCTGAGTGAAGAAGGTTTCGGTATCCAGACTCGCGGTGCGTGCCAGGGTGCGACCAACAAATTCCCGGTACGGCACCGGCTCAGCCAGACGGGCTTCATTGCCATTCAGCAGCGCCGTTAATTCATGGACCAGAATTTCCAGCGAGACGTGATCTGAGATCAGGTGATGCTCGCACAACAGCGCATAATACTTGCCCTGCGCGGCGTCTTCGCACACGCTCAGTTGTAAAAGCGGCGCATTTTCCAGCTCAATCCACAGCGGCTGCTCAGCCACATACGTACTGAACGCAGCCCGGACATCCGCTTCCCCGCTGAAGTCCAGCTCAGTCACGGGCAGCGTTACCTCGCGCTGCACCACCTGAAGTGCAGTGGTGCGGTTACGCCATAATATGGCGGTGCGCAGCACATCGTGACGGGCAATCAGCGTATTCAGTGCCCATTTAAAGCGCTCAAGGGACTCGCGGCTGTCGAACTCAAAGGTGGTGCTGGTAACATACGGGTCCTGCCCTTCACTCATGGTGTGCACAAACAGCACGCCTTCTTGCAGCGGTGCCAGCGGGTAGATGTCCTGAATATTGGCCATGCCACCGGGAACGGTTGCCGCAATGTCGTCGAGCTGTTGCGCATCCAGCTCGGTGAGCGTCACCATCTCCGGGGTGATTCTGCTGCAGTCCGTCGGGATTAAATTGGCGGGCACACAACTTGATTCCTCACTCCCAAGTGCCCGAACCTGGCGTGCCATGTCCTGTAGCGTGTGTGCCCTGAACAAGGCCTGCACGTCCGCCTGATACTGACGTGCGCGCAGCTGACTGACCAGCTGCATAATCAGTAGCGAGTGGCCCCCCAGCGCGAAGAAATTAGCGTGGACACCCACCTTATCGACGTCCAGCGACAACAGCGACGCGACAATCTCGACTACCATTTTCTCGGCCTCGGTGTGTGGTGCCTGATAAGGCTGCTCGACCGTTTTCGCAGGCAGAGCCAGCAGCGCGCGCTTGTCCAGCTTACCATTGGCCGTCAGCGGCCACTGCGCCACAAAACTGTAAGCCGACGCCACCATGTAATCCGGCAGATTGCCGCTCAGGTGCTGTTGCAGTGCGTCAATCAGGCTGCTGTCTTGCTCACTTTGAATGAAAGCGCGCAGTACCTTGCCACCTTGCTTACCGGCCTCAGCCAGTACCACCGCCGACTCCACCTCAGGGTGACTCATCAGCTGGCTTTCTATCTCCCCCAGTTCGACCCGGAAACCACGGATCTTGACCTGATCGTCGCTGCGCCCGACAAACTCGATTTCGCCATCTGCGCCCATGCGCACTAAGTCACCGGTTTTGTATAAACGGGCGCTCAGTGCAGGATTAGCTGGGTCAAAATACGGGTTATCAATAAATCGCTCGGCGGTGAGTTCATTCTGATGCAGATAGCCGCTGGCCAGACACTGACCACTGATGTACAGCTCACCCACTACACCCGGCGGGCATAAGGTCAGCTGCTCGCTGAGTACCAGCGTCGCGGTATTGACGTTGGCGCGGCCAATGGGCACCGCGCGGGGGTCATCGTATCCACCGCGGATGGCATAGCCGGATGCGGTGACTGTGGTCTCGGTCGGGCCATAGGTATTAAGCAGCACAAAGCCCGGTTTAAGCGACGCTACCGACTGTTTATCCAGCGCTTCACCACCGACAATCACCAGGCGCAATGCCAGAGATTCAAGCTCTGCCTCGCTCAGCGCCAGCATATGCCAGAACGCCGTAGGTAAGCTGGCCACGCTGATGGCATGGCTGTCGCAGAAGGCAATAAAGGCCTCGCGACTCAGCGACACCTCTTCATCGCGCAGCACCAAAGTGGCGCCCTGAGTCAACGTTGCCAGCCATTCTTCGACGAAAATATCGAAGTTCATAGTTGAGAACTGCAGCACGTTATCCGCTTCGGTGATTTCGTAACGCTGCTCACAGTTCGCGGCAAAGTTGATCAGGTTATGATGGCTTATCATCACGCCCTTGGGATTACCGGTTGAGCCTGAGGTATACATCACATAGGCCAGGCTCTCAGGAGTCAGCGCCACATCCGGGTTGCTGATTGGGTAGCTTGCAAACTGGCTGGCATCGTCCAGCAGCACTGGCATGACGTTAAAGTCGTTCAGCATAGCGGCGACCTTTTGCTGAGTCAGCACCACAGACAGGCCGGTGTCTTCGACCATGTACGCTAAACGTTCCTGCGGGTAATCCGGGTCCAGCGGCACATAGGCCCCGCCTGCTTTAAGGATGGCCAGTACGGCGACCATCATTTCCAGCGAGCGGCCCACACACAGGCCCACCAGGGTATCCGGGCCCACCTGATGCTCGGCCCGTAAATAATGCGCCAGCTGATTGGCGCGTTCGTTCAACTGCTGATAACTCAGTGTGCCCCCATTGCTCTTAACGGCAATGCGCGCGTCGTTTTGTGCGGCGCGTGTTTCAATGAGCTGATGTACGGGCATCGCAGACAAAGCCACGCTTGGCCCACATAAATCTGCCAGATAGGCTTGTTGCTCTTGTGTGTCCATCAAACTCAATTGAGTCAGGGCCGTGCTGGCAGCACTTTCACTGAACAGGTGTATTGCCCGGATCAGATGACGATTCAGAGTTGCAATATAGTCGGCATCAAACAACGCCAGATCATAGGTCCAGCGCAGTACGTAGCCTCCGTCCTGTGGGGTAATATCGATATCTATGTCGTACTTCAGCGACACTATCTCGCGTTCATATCGACCAAAGCGCAGTCCGTCCAGTCCAGCATCGGCCTGGTCGCTAACACCAAACTCGCTGTCCATGGACAACATGATCTGAAACAGCGGATCGTGAGACAAGCTGCGCTCCACATTAAGACGTTCAACCAGTTGTTCAAACGGCACATCCTGATTGGCCTGCGCATTGCGATGCACATCGCGTACATGGGCAAAATAATCGCCCAGCTTGGCATGTCTGGCCTGAGTTCTGAGCACCAGGTTATTAACGAAAAAGCCGATCAGCGGTTCCAGTTCACTTTGCAATCGGTTGGCAACCGGCGTGCCAATTAGAATATCCTGCTGATTACTGTGTTGTGCCAGCACCCAGCTCAGTGCACTGTGGACCAGCATAAAGGGCGACATGTCATTGCGCTGTGCCGCTGTGCTCAGCTGCTGACTGAGAGCGCTGTCAAGGACAAAGCTCTGGCACCCGGCTGCGTTTTGTTTTTCTTCCGGGCGCGGTTGTTTCAACGGCAGGCTATGGACCGAGGGCGCGTCGGCTAAGGTTTCCTGCCAGTACGATAACTGTGATTCCAGCACATTTTCCTGCAACCAGGTTTGCTGCCACAGCGCATAATCAGCGTACTGAATCGCCAGTTCAGGCAAAGGATTCTCTGCCCCTTGCGCAAACGCGCGGTATAAAGTCAGAAACTCCTGACTGAGCAATTCAATTGACCAGCCATCAGACGCAATATGATGCATATTGAACAGCAACACCCCGTCTTGCTGCGCGCTACCCGGATTGGCAAGCAAAATATAACGTGCCCGCATCATCACATCCTGAGTCAGATCAAACGGGGTATTCAGCTCCTCATCAATCAGGGTGTCGAGCTGCGCCGCACGAGCACTTGCCTCCAGTGTGGTCAAATCGCTGTGGGCGATAGCAAACGTCACCTCATCACGAATATGCTGCTGGGCCCCGTTTTCGCCCTCAAGCACCACGGTGCGCAGTACTTCATGACGGCGGATAATGGTTTGACAGGCACGTTCAGCCACCGCCAGATCCAGCTCCCCGGTGACGGTCATCAGGGCTGGCATATTATAGTGTGCCGAGCCCTGTTGCAGCTGGTCGATAAACCATAATCGACGCTGTGAAAACGACAGCGGTGCTAAGGTCTGATATTGTTCAGGACGCGGCGTAACGGCCTCACGCTTAGGTTGTGCTTCGCTGTCACTCAAATAAGCCAGCAATTGTGTTTTATTATCTCTGATCAGTTGCGCAATCTCTGCGGTGACTGCGCCCTTTTCAGCTTCGACTACGAGCGACCCGTCAGAGACACTCACCAAAATCAACTTGTCCTGAAGCAGACTGACTAACTGTTGCGGTTTCATTAAAACACAATCCTTTCTACATTATCTGATTGTTCTAACTTGTCTTTCAGAGCCTGAGCAGCGTGCAGCTCGTCTAACTGCAAGGCTTGTTCAGCCACCGAGGTGTACTTAAATAACTGTTTGATGGTCAGCGCGCAGTCAAACTTGGCCTCTATTTCTTTCATCAGTTTGACGACCAGCAAAGACTGACCACCCAGTGAGAAGAAACTCGCCTGCGTGCTGATATGCGCTTCATCCAGGCCAAGTACCTGCGACCAGATAGTCACCAGAGTCCGCTCGGTGTCGCTGTCAGGCGCAACGTATTCACCACCGAGCCCGGCGTGCTCCGGAGCTGGCAGGGCTTTACGATCAATTTTGCCGTTGGGCGTTTGTGGCCATTCTTCCAGCAGCACAAAGCTGGCGGGGATCATATACTCAACCAAGGCGTCACCGAGTTGTGACTTGATAGTGTCGATCAGTACCTGTTGAGACGCTTCATCGCCCAACGTATGCGGCTTCACATAGGCCACCAGGTGCTGATTACCTTGCGTGTCATCGAGCGCCATCACCAAGGCGGAGTCCACTTCACTGTGCTCACCGATGTGATACTCAATCTCGCCCAGCTCGATACGCAACCCGCGGATCTTTACCTGATGGTCAATACGACCCATGTATTCAATAATGCCATCAGCGCGATAACGGACCAGATCGCCGGTTTTATACAGACGCTGACTGCTGCCTGCCTGGCTGTCATCGTAAAACGGGTTGGCGATAAAGCGTTCTTCAGTCAGATCAGCGCGATTGTGATACCCGCGTGCCAGACCCTCTCCGCCTATGTGTAACTCGCCGCAGGCGCCCTGTGGCAACAGGTTCAGCGCCTCATCAAGGATGTATAACTGGATATTCTGGATTGGCTGACCAATGGGTACGCTGCTGCCATGTGGTTGCACGCAATCCCAATAGCTGACGTCAATGGCCGCTTCAGTTGGGCCATAGAGGTTATGAAGCTGCGCCGCTGGCAGCACGCTTTGGAATTGCTCAACATGGCTGATCTGCAAGGCTTCACCACTACAGAAGACCTGCTGGATTGACGTACAGCGGCTCAGGTCACCATGCTCCAGCATAACGCCCAGCATAGACGGCACAAAGTGCAATTTGGTGATGCCCGTCTCAACAATCAGGTCGCTCAGGTAGCCCGGGTCTTTGTGGCCGCCCGGCTTAGCAATCACCAGCTCAGCACCTTTGAGCATCGGCCAGACAAATTCCCATACCGACACATCAAAGCTGTACGGCGTTTTCTGTAGGATCTTGTCGTCAGGTCCGCAATGGTATTCATTGTCCATCCAGTCGATGCGGTTATGCAGCGCCTGATGCTCAAGCAGCACACCTTTTGGCATACCCGTAGAGCCCGAGGTGTAAATGGTATAGGCCAGATTTCGGGCACTCAGACCAATGTCGTTCGGTGCAATATTGGCTTCGCTGAACGCGTCATAATTAAAGCCATCAAGCTCAACAACACAGGCCTCGCCCAGCACGACACGTGCGGCGACCTCTTGCGTGCTGAGCACGACGCTGGCACTGGCATCGGCAACCAGATAGTTCAGCCTGGCGCTGGGCAACTCAGGATCCAGCGGCACATAAGCCCCGCCGGCCTTCAAAATGCCCCAGATCCCAATCACCATTTCAAATGAGCGTTCTACACATAGTCCCACCAGAGTGTCAGGTCCGACGCCGTGTTCACTGCGCAGATAATGTGCAAGCTGGTTCGCTCTGGTATTGAGTTCACGATAGCTCATGGACTGAGCGCCAAAACGTAAGGCTGTCTGATTGGGCGATTTTACAACCTGTTGCTCAAACAATTCGTGGACACACAGCGTGTGATCATATTCCCGCGCCGTATCATTCCATTGGTGCAACTGCTCATAACGTTCCTGTTCAGATAGCAACGGGAGCGTATCCAGAGGATTGGCTAGCTGAGCCTGAGTCAGTCGCGCCAGATATCTGAGTACGCCTTGCAGATGTTTATCCAGCGCTGCTATGTGTTGCTCTGTAAACAGACCACAATCATACAACCAGTTAACGGTCAGTCCGGCCTCATCGAGATCGATGTTAATTTCAATATCAAACTTGGTCGAACAGGCCTGTGGCAGTCTTGGAGTAAACGTCAGTCCTGCCAGTCCCTGCTCAGGTTGTTCTGCTAGGGCAAATTCTGAGTTGGTTGTCAGCATTATCTGGAACACCGGACTATAAGCCGTTGAACGGGGGATCTGTAAGGCATCGACCAGCTGTTCAAACGGCACATCCTGATGCGATTGTGCACCAATATGGGCGTCTTTCACATGAGCAAGATAGTCACCAAGGCTAGAATGATGGGTGTTCACGCGCAGTACCAGGGTATTGGCAAAGTATCCGATAAGACCGGCCACTTCTGGCTGGGCACGATTCGCCACCGGCGTGCCTATCACAATATCCTGCTGATTACTGTGCCGCGACAAAATATAGGCCAGCGCGCTGTGCACCAGCATAAATGGCGTGATCCCTGCCGCTTCAGCAAACGCTTTGAGACCCTGACTCAGCGAGCCTGGCAATAAACTGGTGAAGCCATTGGCATTGAATGCTTTTTCTTCCGGGCGAGCTTTATCCAGTTGCAGACCATGCACCGCCGGCGCATCGGCCAGTGTCTCACGCCAGTAATTGAGTTGTGTTTCCAGCGCTTTTGCTCCCCCTTGTGCCTGACTCAGCCAGTCGCGTTGCCACAAGGCATAATCGGCATACTGGATAGTTAAAGGCGACAAGGAAGCCACAGTGCCCACAATGGCGGCTTCGTAAAGCGCCATAAACTCATTCGACATCAGCTCGACTGACCAACCATCCGAGGCAATATGGTGCATATTGAACGCCAGCACACCACGCTGTGCCTCGCTCTGATCGGCATAATTCAGCAGGATATACTGAGCACGCAGCATCAGGTCGCTATCCAGCTTAAATGGCGTTCGTGCATCTTCACTTAGCAACTGACTAAGTCGCTCTGCTTTACTGTGCTCATTCAGGTCGCTTAAGTCATGCAGGGTCAGCGTCAGCTGCGCTTCACTACGGATCAGCTGAACAGGCTCCGCCCCCTGTTCCAGATACACTGTACGTAACGCTTCATGTCGGGCAATCAGGCGATTCAACGCAGCTTCTGCCGCATTCAGGTCCAATACGCCATCAACATCAAACGCTACAGGCATATTGTACTCGGCGCTGCTACCATTGAGTTTATCGATAAACCACAGACGCTGCTGGGCAAACGATAATGGCAGGTGGGCATTTGCTTCACGTGGTTGTGCGGCAATAGGCGGCCGCACCACGTTATCTGCCTGCTGCGCGACCCGCTGCGCTTGTTGTGTAATGGTGGTGGCGGCAAAGATATCCTTCACGCTCAGCTCACAATTGAGCTGCTCGCGAATACCTGCAAGCAGCTTCATAAGGAGTAAAGAGTGCCCGCCAAGCTCGAAGAAGTTCGCCTCGACACTAACCTGACTGTGCTCAAGCTTAAGCAACTCGGCCCAGATCCCAACCAGGGTGTATTCGACGTCATCGCGTGGGGCGACATACACTTGCTGAGACAGTCCACTATCTGGCGCAGGTAAAGCGCGCCTGTCGACCTTGCCATTGGCGGTCAGCGGCCACTGCTGCACAGTGACGATAGCGCCCGGTAGCATGTATGCAGGTAACTGCTCGCCAAGTGCCACTTTTAAGTTGCTCAGCCAGTGCTCATCAGCACTGTCCTGTGCACTTTTGACATAAGCAACCAGTTGTAGCGTGCCATCCACAGCAGGCAAAGCCAACACCAGAGCAGAGTCAACCAATGTCAGCTCAGCAATGCGATTCTCAACTTCGCCTAGTTCAATGCGATGACCGCGAATTTTCACCTGGTCATCCTGACGGCCCAGATAATGTAGCTCGCCCTGCTCGTCATAACGCGCTAAATCTCCAGCACGGTACAAGCGCTCACCCAACCAGGGGTAACGTCCTCTGTCGAACGGATTGTCAATAAAACGTTCTGCACTGAGTGCTTCGCGGTTGAGGTAGCCCAGTGCTAAGCCTGCTCCACCGACATAGATTTCGCCCGCACAGCCTTTAGGTACCAGCTTTAACGCGTCGTCCAGCAATACAATATGCTGGTCGCGCAACGGTCTGCCGATATTGATCGGCGCACCTGGCTCAATACGTTTGTAGGTCACATGCACAGTGGTTTCTGTGATCCCATACATATTAATCAGCTCAGTTGGCTGACTCGCAAAATGCGTCCACCACTGAGTTACATGGCTTGGCGTCAGCCCTTCCCCACCAAATACGATGCTACGCAATGAGGGCAGCGCCAGCTGAGCCGTAACCAGATATTCGGTGAGTTGTTTAAATGCACTCGGCGTCTGGTTAAGAATAGTCAGTGCATTGCGCTGACACAGTTCTACGAACAACTGACTGTCTTTGACTTCATCCAGGCTCGGCATCAGCAGTTTGCCGCCAAACAACAAGGCGCCCCAGATCTCCCAGACACTGAAATCGAAGGCAAAGGAATGAAACACACACCAGCAATCGTCTTCACTGAAGTTAAAATCAGGCTGAGTCACATCAAACAGACGACCGACATTACGGTGGGTTTGCAGCACCCCTTTTGGTTTGCCCGTGGAGCCTGAGGTGTAAATGACATAGGCCAGATTGTCAGATGTAAGCCCTGTCAGCTGCACATTATCGGTGCTGTAGTCGATTAGTGTCAGCTGGTTCAGGTCGATAACAGGCGTGTCTTGTATCGCTAACGCATCAGCCACCTGATCTTCGCTTAGTACCAGTGTCACGCCAGCATCCTGACAGATAAAATCGAGACGCTCTTGCGGATAATTGGGATCAAGCGGCACATACGCACCACCGGCTTTAAGTATCGCCAGTATGCCCACAATCATGTTGACACCGCGACCGACACACAAGCCTACCAACGTGTCCGGACGGATATCGTGTGCATCAACCAGATAGTGTGCCAGTGCATTCGCCCGCGCGTTCAGTTCATGATAGGTTAGCGACTCTTGTTGATACACCAGTGCAACGCGCTCACCAACTCTGGCCACCTGGCGCTCGAAGCGGGCCTGAATACTGCTGACGCTATCTATGTTCACCACTTCGCCGACATTCGCCTGCATCAGGACATCCTGTTGCGCCTCAGTCAGTACCGCCAGCTGTGCCACTGGTGTGTCTGACTCTTTATTCAGTGCACTCAGTAACTGTTCGATGGCGCATGCCACGTAGTCACCCACCGCGTTAATGTCGACAGAGCGCTCAACCTGCAGGTTGAAAGAAAAACCCTCACCCCAGTCATCAACACATAAGTTAAATGGATAGTTAGTGCGCTCTCTGGCGGCTGTGGCCTGCGCGCCCCCCTGCGCTGAGGACTCTGCCAGACGTGAATGACGGTAATTGAAAATGGCGCTGAATAACGGTGTTTGTGTGCTGACTCCGCTGCATGCCAGCGCTTCGGTTAGCGACGCCTGCTCGTAAGGCATTAACCCGAGCAGGGACTTATCGACCTGCTCCAACAGCGCTGCTGCCGTTTTGTCAGCCAGATCAACACGCAAAGGCAGGGTATTGATCATCATACCCATCATCTGTTCAATGCCCTGCTGAGCGCTCATGCGGCCCGACAATACTGTACCAAATACCACATCCCGGCTCTGGCTACAGGCCGATACCACCATGGCCCAGGCCAGATGGAAAAATGCCGCCGGGCTCATGCCACGTTGTTGCATCTGAGTGCGGATCTGTTGCGAGTGTTCCAGAGTCAGCTCAACATGCAAATCGTTGCAATGCAACTCATCGGCTTGGATGCTGTCCAGCCCAAACGGATGGCAGGGCGTGTCGATATCGCCCAGCTGTTCGGTAAAATAGTCACGGGTATTCAGCTGCTCGGCATTGTGCAGTGTGTGAGCTATAAATTGTCGATACGCCAGTGGTTCCGGCAATTGCCGGAAGGTTTGCTCATCCATTGCCAGCTCAGTCATGATCATTTCAACTGAGATATGGTCGAGCAAAATGTGGTGCTCTTTGAGCACGCCACAGTATTTATCTGTGATGGGGTCATGGGCCAGCTCCAGTTGCACCAAAGGCGCCAGCTCCAGATCCATACGGTGTGTGCCTTGTGCCACGTAAGCATCGAGTTTTTGTCTGGCGTCTTGCTGACCAGAGAATGACAACCAGGTTGGCAGCAATTCACAATGGCGTAATACCAGCTGTAAAGGGGCTTGACGCTCTCGCCACGCAACCAATGTACGCAGCACATCATAGCGTGCAATGATCTGATTGAAGCGTGTGACAAACCGGTCAATTTCATCTTTGCAGCCAAACTCCAGCGTGATGGTGGTCACATAAGGGTCGGTTTTTTCCGTCGCACTATGAACCAGGAAAATACTCTCCTGCAAAGGAGCAAGCGGATAGATATCCGCGATATTGGCGGCCCCGCCGGGAATACGCTGTGCCAGCGAATCCAGTTCGCTCTGAGTCACCGAGGCCAGCGTTACCATGTCTGGGGTGATCCGTGTGCATTGCGCCGGGATGCCATTTTGCGGTAGTTCAGGGGCGCTCTGCTGTGTGCCATCCTTGATGGTTTTGGCCATTTCGCCCAATACCCTGGCATTAAACAGCGCCTGTACCGAGGTGCACCAGCCTTGCTTTTTCAACCGACTGACCAGCTCCATCACCATCAGTGAATGCCCGCCTAACTCAAAGAAGTTGGCGGCCATGCTAACTTCGGCAAGTTCAAGGGTTAACAGCTCAGCACATAACTCGGCCAACACCTTTTCCTGCTCGGTGACTGGGGCCTCATATGCCACTTCATAACCAAGGTTTTGTGGCACCGGCAGCGCTTTGCGGTCAATTTTACCGTTTGGCGTTTGTGGCCATTCGTTTAATAAAACGAAGTTTGCCGGGATCATATAATCGGCAAGCGACTCACCCAGCAGCGCCTGAACGGAAGCGATCAGCGCCTGCTGTGTGTCTTCAGTCAATTCAATGCAAGGCTTAACGTAGGCAATCAGTCGCTGATTGCCTTTATCATCACTCATTGCCATCACCAGCGCAGAATCAACCAGTTCATGCTCGCCAATGTGATATTCGATTTCACCCAGCTCGATGCGCTGCCCCCGGATCTTGACCTGATGGTCCAGACGACCCATATATTCGATATTGCCGTCTTCACGAAAACGCACCAGATCGCCGGTTTTATATAAACGCTTACTGGGGTTTTGCGGATAAAATGGATTAGTGATAAAGCGCTCTTCGGTCAACTCAGGGCGGTTATGATAGCCCCTTGCTAACCCCTCACCGCCAATATGTAACTCACCACAAGCGCCTTGTGGCAATAGGTCAAGTGTATCGTCCAGTATATATAGCTGAATATTCTGGATGGGTTTACCGATAGGGATGCTGCTGCCATGAGGCAAAGCACAATCCCAGTAGCTGACATCGATGGCTGCTTCCGTCGGACCATAGAGGTTATGCAGCTGCGCCTCAGGCAGCCGGACTTTAAACTGCTCGACATGGCTTACCTGCAGGGCTTCACCACTACAGAACACCTGTTTAATCGTGCCGCACCTGGCCAGGTCGCCATGCTCCAGCATCACACCCAGCATAGAGGGCACAAAGTGCAGTTTAGTTACGCCCGTTTTCTCAATCAGCTCACTCAGATAAGCAGGATCTTTGTGACCACCGGGTTTGGCAATAACAAGCTGTGCCCCCTTGAGCATAGGCCAGACAAATTCCCATACCGAGACATCAAAACTGTAAGGCGTTTTTTGTAAGATTTTATCCTGTGGCTCACATCCGTATTCATTGTCCATCCAGTCAATGCGGTTATGCAGCGCCTGATGCTCCAGCAACACGCCCTTGGGTTTACCTGTGGAGCCCGAAGTATAAATGGCATAAGCAAGATGATTGGCTGTCAGGCCGACGTCACCAACCGGTATATTGCCGCTCGCATATGCATCGAAATCGAAGCTATCCAGCGAGATCACGGCAGCATCGCCCAGTGACACCTGTTCAATCACTTTTTGGGTACTCAACACTACATTGACGCTGGCATCTTCGATTAAATAATTCAGCCGACCTGATGGTAATTCAGGATCCAACGGCACATACGCCCCACCGGCCTTCAATATTCCCCAGATGCCAATCACCATCTCAAATGAGCGCTCTGTGCATAAGCCAACCAGGGTATCTGGGCCGATGTTATACTCAGTACGCAGACAATGCGCCAGCTGATTCGCTTTGGTATTGAGTGACTCATAGCTCATGGTAAGTCCGCCAAAGCGCAAGGCGATAGCATCCGGCGTGGCTTTGGCTTGCTGTTCAAATAATTCATGGACACACAACTGGCGAGGGTAGGCAAGCTGTGTATCATTCCAGTCAGCAAGTTGCTGCTTACGTTCGGCGTCAGACAGCAATGACAATGCGCTTAGCTTTCCAGACACGTCAGCGGGTGTCAGCCTTGCCAGCTGCGTAAGCACCGTATTCAGGTGCTGGGCGATGGCGGCCACACGGTGTGCACGATACAAGGCTGTATCATAGGTGATTTCTATCGCCACGCCCTGCTCGTTCAGCGCGACTTCAATTTCCAAATCAAACTTAGTCGTCACACTGCTGGCACGGCGTTGTGAAATATGCAGGCCATCCAGTGCTAATTGCTGATCTCTGACACCATAGTCAGAATTGGTGGTCAGCATGATCTGAAACAGCGGCGCATGGGCGCCGCTGCGAGGAACGTTAAGCTTTTCGACCAGCTGCTCAAAAGGCACATCCTGATTGGCCTGAGCGCCTAGATGCACCGATTTAACATGGGTAAAATAATCGCCAATACTGGACTGCCCGGTATTGACTCGCAGCACCAGGGTATTGGCAAAGTAACCAATCAAGCCCTCTAACTCTGCGTGGCCCCGGTTGGCGATGGGCGTGCCGATGACAATATCATTGCTGTTGCTGTGACGCGATAATACATAGGCCAGTGCACTGTGGATGAGCATAAAGGGCGTTAACTGGTGCTGTCGGGCTAAGTTTTGCAGCGCTTGTGCTTCAGCGGATCCCAGCTCACTGCGCACCAGATCACCGTGCAGCTGCTTAGTAGCTGGTCGTTCAAAGTCCGGTATGATCCCGTGCACCGCAGGTGCGTCGGCTAAACTTTGTTGCCAGTATGATAGCTGCTCAGCAAGCGCCTCTTTAGTCAGGTGTTCACGTTGCCAGTGTGCATAATCCGCATATTGCAGCGGCAATGGCGTCCAGCCGGGGACCTGTCCGGTAACTCTGGCCTGATAGGCCTGGACAAACTCACGGGTCAGAATTTCCATCGACCAGCCATCCGATACAATATGATGCATATTGAGCAGTAACACGCCCTGCTGGGTGCCATCATTGTGCTGGTGAGTACACAGGTAGGTCACTCTGAACAGCACATCTTTAGTCAAATCAAACGGCTTGAGGGTATCGCGCTCTATGTATGCAGCCAGCTCTGTCGCCAGGTCGTCGCTATCACACAAATCAATTTGGTGGATATTGAGCGCCACATCCTCGCGTGTCGTCTGCCTTGGTCCATCCTCAGAATCATAGTAACCGGAGCGCAAAACAGTGTGGCGCACCATTATGTCGTTGAATGCATCTTCTACGGCCGCCAAATCCACACAGCCCTGCACATCCAGTGCAAGGGGGATATTGTACTCGGCCGATGGCCCTCGTAGCTGCTCTAAAAACCATAAACGCTGCTGTGAGAAAGACAACACGCTTTGCGTTAACCCCAGGGCGGGGATCGCGCCTGCGGACTGGGTGAACGCATTTGGTTTTACTGCTTGCTGGCTCAACAACTCAATAAGCTGAGCTTTGTTTTCCTTGAGTGCGCTTTTCAGCTCATCAGTCATACTGCCTTTTGCTGCTTTAAACTTGAGTTTGCCCTGCTCGACATACAGATGAACGCCCTGTGAT
Source organism: Pseudoalteromonas rubra (assembly GCF_005887115.1). GTDB lineage: Bacteria > Pseudomonadota > Gammaproteobacteria > Enterobacterales > Alteromonadaceae > Pseudoalteromonas > Pseudoalteromonas rubra_F. The sequence goes on from NZ_PNCJ01000015.1 coordinate 240,656, forward strand.
ATCGCTAACTCGAAAGCCTGATGTACATTCATTAAATCTCACCATCCTCAACTAAATCCTGATCGCAGATACTGTCTGCCGCCTGTGCATTAAGCTGTTGCATACGCAGCAGATCAATGTGCTGAGCCAGCTGGGCCAGCGACTGCGCCGTAAAAATGTCCTGCATGTCTATCTGTTGTAGCTGTAATTCCGGGTCCGATGTGACTGCTCTGACCAACTTGCTGACCAGCAGTGAGTGACCACCCAACGCAAAAAAGTTAGCAGAAGTGCTTATCTCACTCTCCTGCAAATGCAGTAGCTGCGCCCAGATGATCACCAAACGTTTTTCACTGTTGGTTTCGGGCGCGATGTATTCCCCTTCAACCGCGGTCATGTCCGGCTCTGGCAACGCACGTTTGTCTATCTTGCCGTTACTGGTCAAAGGCCACTGCGATACTGGTACAAACATCCCGGGTACCATGTAATCGGGGAGTCTGTCTGCCAACTCTGTTTTGATCCGCTGGATCGCAGCCTGACTGTCATTAATATTTTCATGGCCAGAGGCACTATTAACAGCGGTTTGATTACTAAGCTGCACATAGGCCACTAAGTGTTTGGCACCCGTTGCACTGGTCGCAACAGTGACCACCGCGGCATCCACATCAAGACACTCACTCAGTAAGCCTTCTATTTCACTGATTTCGATTCTGAAGCCCCGGATCTTGACCTGCTGGTCAATCCGACCCAGGTATTCCAGCTCGCCATCGGGTAAATATCGGACCAGGTCCCCTGTTTTATACAAGGTTTCGGTTACACATTTATTGTGGCCATCGAAATAAGGGTTCGACACAAATCGCTCTGCGGTTTGCTCAGGTAACTGGTGATACCCCCGCGCCAGACCAACACCACTGATGTACAGCTCACCGACTACCCCCGGCGATAGCAAGGCCTGATTACTGTCCAGCACAAAGGCACTGGTATTTTTCAGGGGCTTACCTATGGTGACTTTCTGCCCGGGACGCAATTCAGCCCAGGTTGCACAGATAGAGATCTCAGTCGGGCCGTAGGCATTGACCATCCGGTAGGTGCCCCCCCACTGCTCAACCACTTCCTGATCACAGGCTTCTCCACCCACAGCTAGCGCTTTGAGTGCTAAGTCATCACGAAACTCCATCATGGCCAGAAATGCCGGTGGCAACAGCACATGGGTAATGGCTTCGCTGTGAAGTAACTGAGTAATGCTCTCCGGAGACAAACGCTGAACACTGTCAGCAATGACCAAAGTGGCGCCGCTCAACAACGCCATCACATATTCCCAGGTCCCTGCGTCAAAGCTCATAGAAGCAAAGTGTAAGACCTTGCTTTGCCCATCCACTTTCAGATAGTGGCGGTGGTTAAACGCAATATTGACTATTCCCTTATGCTCTAGCAGCACGCCCTTAGGTTTGCCGGTTGAGCCCGAGGTGTAAATGGCATAGGCCAGATTTGACGATGTCAGCCCTTTTACCAACTCACTTGGGTTGTAGGTAGGGTAATCAACAAAAGTCTGAACCACTTGCGCATTGCCAAGTCCGTCAATACAAATGCTGTGGTAATCGGTTAAATCCAGTTGCTCAATGATAAAGTGCGTTGAAAGGATGATTTTAACGCCGGAATTTTCCATCATATAGGTGACACGCTGACGCGGATAAGCCGGATCCAGTGGTACGTATGCTGCACCGGCTTTGAGGATGGCCAGAGTACCTATGATCATTTCCAGCGAACGCTCAACACACAAGCCGATAAAGGAATCCGGGGTAACCTGGTATTCACGAGTCAGGAAGTGGGCCAGCTGGTTGGCACGCTCATTAAGCTCACGATAGGTCAGCTGTTTACTGCCAAACTTAACGGCGATCTGCTCAGGCGTTTGCATCGCCTGCTGCTCGAAGACCTCATGAATACACTGATCGACCGGATAATCCGCGGCATTGTTATTCAGACCATCGATCAGATACGATTCGAGCTTGTCACCCAGAATAGACAAACGATTCAAAGGTAAGGTGCTACGTGTCTGAGCAGTCATATCTGCCAATGATATCAAGGCATTGTTAAAGTGTTCACTGAGCTGTTCGACAAACTCAGCGTCGAACAAGGCCACGTCATAATTCCATGTAGTCTCAATGTGCTTATCGCTGATATTCAGCGCAATTTCCATATCGAATTTTATGGCCGGATGACTGCCTTGCAATGGAGACAGCCTCAGGTCTGGCAGGTTCAGTAAAGACGATTCATCAGCGCCATCGGTAAACTTGTCATTGGTGGTCAGCATGATCTGCACCAAAGGTGTATAGGAAGAAGTGCGAGGCAGGTTAAGGGCATCTATGAGCTGCTCGAACGGCACGTCCTGATTAACCTGGGCGTTCATATGTACCTGACGAACATGATCCAAGTACTCGGCCAGTGTGCTATGACAGGTATTCAGACGCAGTGCTAAAGTATTAACAAAACAACCAATTAACGGGCTAAGTCCCTCATCGGCGCGGTTTGCCACCGGTGTGCCTATTACAATATCCGACTGATTACTGTGACGACTGATGACCACTCCCAACACAGCATGCATTAACATGAACGGACTCAGCTGTGCCTGCCTGGCAACGAGCTCCAATTGCTGTGCCACATATGCAGGCAACGACGTCGTGACATGCGCGCCCCGTGTCTGTTTTACTTCCGGGCGATGATGCTGGGTCGGCAGACTGTGTGTCAATGGCGCATCTTCCAGCGCCTGCTGCCAGTATGTCAGTTGCTTCTCAAATTCGCCGCCCTGCATTTTGTCTCTTTGCCACACGGCAAAGTCGGCGTATTGCAGTGCCAGCTCAGGTAACGGGTTAACCTGCTGAGCAGAATAGGCCCGATACAAAGTCACAAACTCATTGATCAATACATCCATCGACCAGCCATCAGAAGCAATGTGATGCAGCGTCAGCAATAACACGCCTTGCTGGGCATGGCCGGCTCCATGAAGCTTGAGGTACTGACCCCGGATTGAAAGTTGCCGGGTCAAATCAAAAGGACGTTGCGCTTCTTCAAGCAGACACTGAGACAACTGCGCCTGCTGTTGCTCACCTTCACTGTCACTGAGATCGACAAAACTCAGAGTAAACTCGCTGTCTTGCAAAACATGCTGACGCACTTCATCATCCTGCTCACGATAAACGGTACGCAGGATCTGATGGCGTGCCACAATAGTGCTGAGCACCTTTTCAACCAAAGTCAGTTCAAGTGCGCCTTCAACATTCAACGCGACAGGCATGTTGTACTGACTCTGGCCTGATTGCATTTGCTCCAGCAGCCAGAAGCGCTGCTGGGTATAAGAGAGCACGCAGCCATCCGGATACTCTCCGGGTTGCGGTCCTTGTGACTCGCTGCCTGCGCTTTGGGCATGAGACAGAAATGCGATGATCTCTGCCTTATTTGCGATGATGTCCTGCTTCAGTGCGGCCGGGAATTCAGCCACCGTCAGGTCAAAATGTAACGCGCCCTCTTTGGCATACAGATAAACGCCTTGATCTGCTGCCGATTTAACTAGTTGTGCAATCATTATAGTGTTCCACTCATCATTACCGATTCATTGGCTTTTTTGTCTTCGAGATATTTTTGTGCCTGCTTGCTCTCAATTACCTGCGAAAGGACCGCTAATTCTGCAGCGTCGTAAATTTCCCGTAATGTCAGCTCGATTTCGAACTGGGTTTTAACTGCACCTGCCAGCTTGATTAGATACAGAGAATGCCCGCCCAACTCGAAGAAGTTAGCGCAGGTACTGATCTGCTGTGGATCCAGGCCAAGCAACTCAGCCCAAATTGCCACCAAGGCATGTTCTGTCTCACTCTGTGGTGCAATATACTCTTGCCCTGCCAACATACCTTGCGGCGCTGGCAGGGCTTTTTTATCTACTTTTCCGTTTGGCGTCAGTGGCCATTCGTCTATCAGGACAAACTGGCTCGGGATCATATGTGCCGGTAACTCACCTGCCAGCGCGCTCTTAACATCACTCAACCAGACTTGTTGCTGTGTTTCTTCTCTTGTATCACACGTGAGACAAGGCTGCAGATACGCCACCAAGTATTGTCCGCCACCACTGTGCTCTTGTGCCATCACCAGAGACGTTGAAACCTCAGTAAGGCTATTAAGTCGGTGCTCAATTTCACCCAACTCAATCCTGAAACCGCGGATCTTGACCTGATCATCTATCCGGCCAATAAACTCAATTCGACCATCTTCGCAATAGCGAACCAAATCACCAGTGCGATATAAGCGTTTGCTGTTATTAACTCCCGCCGCTTCATAGTAAGGGTTGTCAATAAAACGCTCGGCCGTCAGTTCAGGACGGTTCAAATACCCCCGCGCGACACCGGCACCACCCAGATACAGCTCACCGACACTGCCTGTCGGCAACAATTCTTGTGCGCTGCCAAGTACATACGCCTGACTGTTCGCAATCACCCGACCAATATCCGGCACCTGACTCAAGGCAGACGTAAAGCGCGCTGCCGTCGAATAAGTGGTGTCTTCCGATGGACCATAAAGGTTACATACGACCACCCCAGGGCACGCTTCTAAAATCTGATTTACCTGCTGAGCGGTCAGAGGCTCACCAGCCAGATTAATCACTTTAACCCCTTGCGGCACCGCCCCCACTTCCAGCAAGGCTTTCATTGCAGACGGCACGGTATTGATCATGCTGATATCAAGCTGCTGTTCGGCCAGTGCCATGGCATTGTTCACAATCACACTTTGATAACCAAAGCACAACGGTAAGAACAATTCATAAATCGACAAGTCAAAGTTTAGTGACGTCGATGCCAGCACTTTATCCAGCTCAGCATCGCTGTAGGCCTGTTTCGCCCACTGCAACATAGCCACAGTATTGCGATGCTCAATCATCACCCCTTTTGGCTTACCGGTCGACCCCGACGTGTAGATCAGATAAGCCAGGCTCCGGGCACACACACCCGTTTCTGCTCGCGTCAAATTGTGTGCAGGATAAGCCGAAAATATGTCGTGATTATGAGATTCTGGTGCGTCCAGTAAAACGACGTTAGCATACCCCAGCGTTACCTCTTCTGCAACATTCTGTTGACTTAATACAACATTTAGACTTGCATCCTCAATCAGGTAGGCCAGACGAGACTGCGGGTAGTTAGGATCCAATGGCACATAAGCCCCACCGGCCTTGAGAATGCCCCAAATCCCGATGACCATCTCCAGTGAACGCTCAACACATAAGCCCACTAACGAATCCGGTCCGATATTGTGCTCTGCACGCAGATAATGAGCCAGCTGGTTGGCTCTGGCATTGAGTTCACCATAGCTCAGAGTCTGCTCTCCAAAGCGCAGCGCAATCTGCTCCGGCATCGCCGCTGCCTGCTGCTCAAACAGCTCGTGAATACACAGCTCGCGCGGGTAATCCAGCGTTGTGTCATTCCAGCTGTGCAGTTGCTGCTGACGCTCCGCTTCATCCAGCACACACAGGCTCTGCACCGCTGTACAACTCTGGCTGTCCAGTAAATCCAGCACCTGAGTCAAAGTCACTTGCAGGTACTGTGCTATGCGCGCCGCCGGGGCACGTTTATCCACCTGAAGCTCAAAGCCAAAACCATCGCCGAAGTCATCCACCGACAGATTAAACGGATAGTTGGTCCGCTCCTCGGTGGCCAGCACTTTAAACCCGGCATCCTGTTCCAGCTGAGACTCCTGCGTCGCCGAGTGACGATAGTTCAGCATCGCGCTGAACAGGGGCAGCTGAGCGCTCACGCCGCTACAGCGCTGCGCCTCGGCCAGAGAGACCTGCTCGTACGGCATCAGTGCATGCAGGTCGTCGTTAATTTGTGCCAGCAGACTCATCGCATCCTGCCCGCTCAACGACACGCGCAGCGGCAGCGTGTTGATCATCATGCCCATCAGCTGGCTGCTCAGGCCATCATCGCTCATGCGGCCCGATAACACAGTACCGAACACCACCTCCGACTGACCGCTACACACCCCCAGCACTTTGGCCCACACCAGATGGAACAACGCCGCCGGGCTGCTGTGATACTGGCGGGTCAGACGGCGAATGCGCTGCGCCTGTGCCTCATCCAGCGTAACATGCACGGTTTCAATGCCTGAGCCGTCATTCAGTACGTCCGTCAGACCATAAGGCAAGGTGGGTTCGCTAACATCCCCCAACATCTGTGTGAAGAAGGCTTCGGTGTCCAGACTCGCGGTGCGTGCCAGTGTGCGACCGACAAACTCCCGGTACGGCACCGGCTCAGCCAGACTGGCTTCATTGCCATTCAGCAGCGCCGTCAGCTCGTGCACCAGAATTTCCAGCGACACGTGATCTGAGATCAGGTGATGCTCGCACAACAGCGCATAATGCTTGCCCTGCGCGGCGTCTTCGCACACGCTCAGTTGTAAAAGCGGCGCATTTTCCAGCTCAATCCATAGCGGCTGCTCAGCCACATGCGTACTGAACGCGGCCCGGACATCCGCTTCCCCGCTGAAGTCCAGCTCAGTCACGGGCAGCTCCACCTCGCGCTGCACCACCTGAAGTGCAGTGGTGCGGTTGCGCCATAATATGGCGGTGCGCAGCACATCGTGACGGGCAATCAGCGTATTCAGTGCCCATTTAAAGCGCTCAAGGGACTCCGTGCTGTCGAACTCAAAGGTGGTGCTGGTAACATACGGGTCCTGCCCTTCACTCATGGTGTGCACAAACAACACGCCTTCTTGCAGCGGTGCCAGTGGGTAGATGTCCTGAATATTGGCCATGCCACCGGGGATGGTTGCCGCAATGTCGTCGAGTTGTTGCGCATCCAGCTCGGTGAGCGTCACCATCTCCGGGGTAATTTTACTGCAGTCTGTCGGGATTAAATTGGCGGGCACACAACTTGATTCCTCACTCCCAAGTGCCCGAACCTGGCGCGCCATGTCCTGTAGCGTGTGTGCCCTGAACAAGGCCTGCACGTCCGCCTGATACTGACGTGCGCGCAGCTGACTGACCAGCTGCATAATCAGTAGCGAGTGGCCCCCCAGCGCAAAGAAATTAGCGTGGACACCCACCTTATCGACGTCCAGAGACAACAGCGACGCGACAATCTCGACCACCATTTTCTCGGCCTCGGTGTGTGGTGCCTGATAAGGTTGCTCGACCGTTTTCGCAGGCAGAGCCAGCAGCGCGCGCTTGTCCAGCTTGCCATTGGCAGTCAGCGGCCACTGCGCCACAAAACTGTAAGCCGACGCCACCATGTAATCCGGCAGATTGCCGCTCAGGTGCTGTTGCAGTGCGTCAATCAGGCTGCTGTCTTGCGCACTTTGAATGAAAGCGCGCAGTACCTTGCCACCTTGCTGACCGGCCTCAGCCAGTACCACCGCCGACTCCACCTCAGGGTGACTCATCAGCTGGCTTTCTATCTCACCCAGTTCAACCCGGAAACCACGGATCTTGACCTGATCGTCGCTGCGCCCGACAAACTCGATTTCGCCATCTGCCCCTATGCGCACCAGGTCACCGGTTTTGTATAAACGGGCGCTCAGTGCAGGATTAGCCGGGTCACAATACGGGTTATCAATAAATCGCTCGGCGGTGAGTTCGCTTTGATGCAGATAACCGCTGGCCAGACACTGACCACTGATGTACAGCTCACCCACTACACCCGGCGGGCATAAGGTCAGCTGCTCGCTGAGTACCAGCGTCGCGGTATTGACGTTGGCGCGGCCAATGGGCACCGCGCGCGGGTCATCGTACCGGCCGCGGATGGCATAGCCGGATGCGGTGACTGTGGTCTCGGTCGGGCCATAGGTATTGAGCAGCACAAAGCCCGGTTTAAGCGCGGCCACCGATTGTTTATCCAGTGCTTCACCGCCCACAATTACCAGGCGCAGCGCCAGAGATTCAAGCTCTGCTTCGCTCAGCGCCAGCATATGCCAGAACGCCGTTGGCAGGCTGGCCACGCTGATGGCATGGCTGTCACAGAAGGCAATAAAGGCCTCGCGGCTCAGCGACACCTCTTCATCGCGCAGCACCAAAGTGGCGCCCTGAGTCAACGTTGCCAGCCATTCCTCGACGAAAATATCGAAGTTCATAGTTGAGAACTGCAGCACGTTATCCGCTTCGGTGATTTCGTAGCGCTGCTCACAGTTCGCGGCAAAGTTGATCAGGTTATGATGGCTTATCATCACGCCCTTAGGATTACCGGTTGAGCCTGAGGTATACATCACATAGGCCAGGCTCTCAGGAGTCAGCGCCACATCCGGGTTGCTGATTGGGTAGCTTGCAAACTGGCTGGCATCGTCCAGCAGCACTGGCGTGACGTTAAAGTCGTTCAGGATCCCGGCGACCTTTTGCTGGGTCAGCACCACAGACAGGCCGGTGTCTTCGACCATGTACGCCAGACGTTCCTGCGGATAATCCGGGTCCAGCGGCACATAGGCCCCGCCTGCTTTAAGGATGGCCAGTACGGCGACCATCATTTCCAGCGAGCGGCCCACACACAGGCCAACTAGCGTATCCGGGCCCACCTGATGCTCGGCGCGTAAATAATGCGCCAGCTGATTGGCACGCTCATTGAGTAAATGGTAGGTCAGGATATCATCGTCATAGCTGACGGCCACTCTGTCCATGGTTTTAGTGGCCTGCTGCTCAAACAGCTGGTGCACTGAAACTTGTGGTAAATCCACAACCGGCCCCAGCTGTGCACTCAGTAATACCTGACGCTGCTCAGCAGAATAGGCCGTCCACTGAGACGGAGATTCCTCAGAATCGCGCATAGCGTGATGTAATAAGTTGTCGATGGCAGTATTCATCAGATCTGCTACCAGCGCCAGCGGCACACGCGCATCTGCCTGAAAGTCGAGGGTGAATGCATCACCAAAGTCATTGACCGACAAGTCCAATGGATAGTTACTGCGCTCACGCACTGCAGCAATATCATATAGGCTGCTTTGTTGCTCATCGAGGTTTTCAGAGTGGCGGAAATTCAGCGTGGTGCTGAACAGGGGCGAACTGGCATCCACCTGCGAATGGCGCTGTGCCTCGGCCAGTGCTACCTGCTCGTAGGGGATCAATCCCTGCAGCTGCTCATGGACCTGAGTCAGCAAGGTTCTGGCATCCACATCCGCAAGCGTTACACGCACCGGCAAGGTATTGATCAACATGCCCAGCATACGGTCTACACCCGCCTCTCCACTCATGCGTCCGGAGAGGACAGTACCAAACACCACATCCTGCATATTACAGCAGTGGCTCAGCACCTGTGCCCAGGCTGCATGGAACAGCACTGCGGGGCCCATTTGTAACTGCCGCGACAACTGACGAATTCGTTCATTCAGCTCAGGTACCAGCGCATAGCTAAGCTCCTGCGAATTCGACCCATCACCCAGCGTATCTGCCAGGCCAAAAGGTAACGTTGGCGTATCAACATCACCCAGACGCGCCGAGAAAAAGGCTGCGCTGTCGAGGGTTTTGGCAATGTGCTGTGATTTGGCAACGAACTCGCGATACGGCACCTGAGGTGGCAAACTGGCCTGCTCACCCGCCACACACATGGCAAGCTCTTCGAGGATCAGCTCGACGGAGACATGGTCGGTGATCAGGTGATGATGCTTAAACAAAGCATGGACTTTGCCACTGGCCTCGTCCCGAACAACCTGCATGCGTACCAGCGGGGCCTGCTCAACATCTATTTTATGATTGCCGTGCTCAACAAAGTCATTAAATGCCACCAGCACATCTTGCTGTGCAGCAAAGTCCAGCCACTCAACCAGACTGCCAACCTCTCTTTGCACCACCTGAATCGCTTTGTCCCGGCCACGCCAGAGGATCACGCTACGCAAGATATCATGGCGCGCGACAACCTGCTCCAATGCATTAACGAAGCGCCCAAACTTGTCATCATCAGCAAAGGTCAGTGCCGCAGAAATCACATAAGGGTCGAATTCCTGCTGTAGAGAGTGCGCAAATAAAATGCCTTCCTGCAGTGGCGCCAGCGGATAAATATCCTGAATGTTTTGCACACCGCCAGGGATCTGCGCACAGACTGAATCGATTTCACTTTGGGTCAGCGCAATCAATGGCAGCATTTGTGGCGTGATAATAGTGGTATCAGCCATTATCCCATTCTCGGGTACTTGCCAGCTCAGCGCTTCTTCGTCCTGCTTAGTCACAGTGGTGGCCATCTCAGCCAGGGTCTGGGCCTTAAAAATAGCCGCCGCTTCTGCCGTAAACCCAGCTTGCTTAAGCCGGGCATGGATCTTCATCACCAGCAGTGAGTGTCCGCCCAGCTCAAAGAAGTTCGCCGTGCGGCTGATGTTGCTCGCTTCAATACCGAGCAACTGCGACCATATCTCACTGAGCAGAATTTCCGTATCCGACTCGGGCGCTTCATAGTGTCCCTGCCCTGCGACCATATCGGGTTCCGGCAGCGCGCGTTTATCAATTTTACCATTGGCATTGAGTGGCCATTGCGTCATTGCTACAAACGCACCCGGAACCATGTAGGCCGGTAAACTATCGCCCAGTGCCTCACTTAACCAGTGACCCAGCGTCTGGCCCTCAGGCACCTGAGTTGCAGGTTCCACATAGGCCACTATCAAGGCATTATTGCTGAGGTCTTTACGGGCAACGACCAGTGCCTGCTCAACCTGCTCCAATGCATTGAGTGTGTGTTCAATCTCACCTAACTCGACGCGAAAACCCCGGATCTTAATCTGGTCGTCTACCCGACCAACGTACACAATCTGGCCCTGTTCGTCATATCGCACCAGATCGCCAGTTCGATACAACATCGAAGGCTGTTCGGGGTCAGTGGAAAATGGATTAGGGATGAATTTCTCAGTGGTCAAATCTGGACGATTCAGATAACCCAGTGCCAATCCGGCACCACCGACATATAACTCTCCGATAGCACCAACGGGCAAAAGTTGTTGTTGTTGCGAGAGAATAAAGCATCGATCACCACAGATGCCGGTCCCTATCGGTAATATTCCGCACGCCAGATCTTCACTGGTAAACGCGTGCCATGTAGTAAATGTGGTGTTTTCAGTAGGTCCATAGCCATTTACAAAAGTACAGTGAGGGTTGGTCGCCATAGCACGTTTAAGGCCATTCAGTCGGGCCGCCTCACCACCGGAAATCACACATTTTAACGATGGTTGCTTAACCTGCGTGCGACTCCATTCATCAAATAGCCCGGTTGTCAGGAACATATCAGTGATCTGTTGCTCGTCTATCACCTCATCCAAACGAGACACAGTTAAGAACTCGTCGGGGAACAGTACACAACGACCTCCATTGAGCAGCGGTCCCCAAATTTCTATGGTCGCAGCATCAAAAGCGATGTTGGCACACTGTAAGAAAACGGTTTCATCACCAAGCTGAATAAAGTCAGGATTATCCACCAAACGCACAACCGCACGGTGCGGCGTCATAACCCCTTTAGGGTTGCCTGTTGAACCTGAAGTATAAATTACATAGGCAAGAGACTCAGGTGACTGAGCGCCACCCGCTGCAGGGTTTTCCGTCCCATAGTGGGCAAACCGGGCACTGTCATTATCTACGGCCAACAAATGAGCGTTGCTGAAAGAAAGTCGCTCACAAAGTGCAGATTCAGTCAGTACTAAGTGGGCGCCGCAGTCTGCCAGCATATATTCGAGGCGGGTTTGCGGATAAGTTGGCTCCAGTGGCAGGTAAGCACCACCCGCTTTAAGAATAGCCAGAGTCGCAACAACCATTTGAACTGAGCGACCGATACACAAACCCACTAAAGTACCATCAGTCACGCTATGTTGCTCACGTAAGTAATGGGCCAGCTGGTTAGCCTGCGCGTTGAGCTCGCCATAGCTGAGTGTCTGCTCATCAAGTTGCAATGCAATGGCGTCTGGTGTCTTTGCAGCTTGTGCTTCAAACACCTGTTGGATCTGCATGTCACTGCGATACCAGGGCACATCCGCCTGCCACTGCAACAACTGATGCTGCTGTGCCTGATCAGGCAGTATACTGCAAGAAACAGGCTGCTCCGGTGTCTCATTTAATGCTGTCACCAGGTTTGTCAGCGCATTGGCCAGATAAGCCGCTACCTGCTTTACATCAACCTGTTGGTCAATCTGATACTCCAGCGAGAAGCCTTGTCCTAAATCATTTACCGACACGCCAAACGGATAATTGGTGCGCTCTTTGGCACTCAGTAAAGTCCAGGCAGCATTGCTGTCGTGCAGCGCAGTTATATCATCCTGCGCAGCAGAATGGCGATAGTTCAGCATGGCGCTGAACAGGGTTGCGCCGCTGGCCAGTCCACTGTATTTTTGTGCTTCGGCCAGCGATACCTGCTCGTAAGGCAACAAGGCTTTGAGGCTCTGATCGACCCGCTTAAGCTGAGTCAGCACAGGAGCCTCATCCAGTGAAACCCGCAGCGGCAGGGTATTGATCATCATCCCCATCATGGTCTCAATGCCCGCCATGCCATTCATCCGGCCAGACATCACACTGCCAAACACCACCTCCTGCGACCCACAACAGGCGGCTATCACCTGCGCCCAGGCCAGATGGAACAAGGCTGCAGGACTCAGACTTTCACGCCGGGCCAGGGTGCGGATTGCGTCACTCAACTCAATCGGTAATGTGTCATGGTGGTCAACGATAGTCTCACCACTGCCTGTCACCTCACTCAGACCAAAAGGCAGTGTGGGGGTTTCTATATCGCCCAATTGCGCCGAGAAGAATCCGGCTACGTCAAGCCCTCGATTGTGTTCAAGCGTATGCGCGATAAAGGCACGATAAGGCAAGGGCGTGGGCAATGCCGAATCGGGATCATCACATAGCTGCTGTAACTGGGATACCAGAATACCCAGTGACACGTGATCCGTTGTGAGGTGATGGAAAGTCAATAGTGCGTAGCATTTGCCCTGTTCGCAGGCTTCTGTAACAGCCAGCTTGATAAGCGGTGCTTGTTCAAGGTCAAGAGTGTGCTGATGCTCAGCCACATAGGCTTCAAATGCGGCTTTGATCGGTTGTTCAGTATCAAACACCAGATGCGATACGCTCAGTTTTGCTTCACGCATCACCACTTGTACCGCGGTTTCTCGCTCACGCCACATCACAGCAGTACGCAGCACATCGTGGGTTGTCAGCATGCGTTGCAGCGCCTGCTGGAAATTAGTCAGCTGTGCCGGGCTGGTAAACTCAAACGCCGCCGTGGTGACATAAGGGTCAGCCTGGGTATTTAAGGTATGAACAAATAGCACACCTTCCTGAAGGGGTGCCAGTGGGTATATATCGGCAATATTACGATGCGTACCCGGTATTTTTGCGGCAATTTCATCAATTTCATGCTGGCTCAACTCAACCAGATCCAGCATCTCGGGCGTCACATAGTGACAGTCAGCCGGGATGCCATTTTTGGGCACTTCAAACGTGCTGCCATCTTTACCCTGCCTGTCTAGCAGTTCTGCCATTTCCCGCAACGACGCGGTAGCAAACAGATCGTGAACCCGCGCCTGCCAGCCACGACTTTGCAGCTGACTGGCCAGTTGCATCAGCAACAGGGAATGACCACCCAGCTGGAAGAAGTTGGCGGTCGCGCTTACATCATCGACTTTGAGTAACTCAGACCATAAGGCCGCCAACGTCATTTCGGTCTCCGTTTGTGGTGCAAGGTATTCCCCCTGCAACGCAATGGTTGTGCACGCTAACAGGGCTTTCTTATCAATTTTACCGTTCGGGGTCAGTGGCCACTGAGTCAGCAAAGTGAAATGCCCAGGCACCATATGTGCAGGCAACTCCTGCTCAAGCTCTCGTTGCAGCGCAAAGACAAACTCAGCCTGCTCCGACTCTGCCACCGGCTGCTCCGGAATCACACAGGCCAGTAACTGATTGGTGCCACCCTGGCGCTTTGCCAGCACCACACAGGAGTGCACGGCCGAGAGTTTATTCAGGCCGTGCTCAATTTCTCCCAGCTCGACGCGGAACCCGCGCACTTTAACCTGATCGTCAGCACGCCCGACAAACTCCAGCTCACCATCCGGCAAATAACGAACCAGGTCGCCACTGCGATACAGACGCGCTCCGGTTTGCGGGTTTTGCTGATAAAAGGGATTAGCGACAAACTTCTCTTCGCTTAATTCAGGGCGATTCAGATAGCCTTGCGCCAATCCGGCACCACCGATATACAACTCACCAATTGAGCCAACCGGTAGCATTTTTTGATATTCATCCAGGACAAACAAAGACACATTATCGAGCGCCTTACCGATGCGAACCGCATTACCCGGCATCAATTGACACACAGTGGCACACACCGATGCCTCAGACGGACCGTAGGCATTATAAAAACTATAACGTGCAGACCATAAGTCCATCAGTTCTTGCTCGCAGGCCTCACCCGCCACAATCAGACATTGCAGGGCATAGTCTTCGCGATATTCCATGGTCGCCAAAAACGCCGGTGGCAAGGTCACATGAGTGATCTGCTGATGGGTGAACAACTCGGCCACTTTGCCAGGCTCAAGACGTGCTTCATCGCTGCTTATCACCAGAGTTGCGCCGTTCAGCAGCGCCATCACCCAGTCCCAGGTGCCCGCATCAAAGCTGATTGACGCGTAATGTAATACCCGGCTTTGTGGCGTGATGGCAAATCGGGCTTGCTGATTCTGGGCCAGATTGACAATACCACGGTGGGTACACATCACGCCCTTAGGTTTGCCCGTCGAACCCGACGTATAAATCAGGTAAGCCAGCTCATCGCTGTGCTGCTGTATCTCTGTGCTGAGGTTGTGCAGGCCATGCTGAGCCCATCGTCCAGCCTGGGTGTCCAGCGAGATCACTTTGTCAGCAGCAAATGCCAGCGACTCACGACATCGCTCATTGGTCAGGATCACACTGACTGCGGAGTCTTCCATCATGTAAGCCAGGCGCTCCGCCGGGTAATTGGGATCCAGAGGCACGTAAACCCCCCCCGCTTTTAGAGTCGCCAGGATGGCTATCATCATTTCGATGGAGCGGTTGATACACACACCCACATAGCTGCCCGGCATAACGCCTTGTTGCGCCATATAATGCGCCAGCTGATTGGCCCGTTCATTCAGTGCCTGGTAGCTCAGGGACGTCTCACCAAACACCAAAGCGCAGTGGTTAGGCGTGGCAGCAACTTGCTGCTCAAACACTTGCTGTATCGTTAACTGAGACGCATAGTCCACCTGGTTGCCATTCCAGTCGAACAGCTGCTGCTCAATTTCCTGCTCAGTGGCTAACGTGTAATCGCCAATCAGCATGGTTGGGTTAGTTACTACATCGGTGATCATGGTCGTCAGACGACTGACATGGCCATCAATCTCATCTTCGTTGAAGAAATTTCGGTCAAAGTTAAACTCAACATGGACGTTATTAATATTATCATGGCTGCGCACATAAATAGACAAAGGGTATGAGCTAAAGCCACTGTTCAGTACCGCCTTGTAACTGGACACTTCACCAAACTGGGTATCGGACGGGTGATCTTCTACCGATAACTGAATATCAAACAACTGGCCCTCACCCTCATTCATTGGCCTGAGGTCGCGGATCATTTCATGCAGCGGGTACTTTTGATATTTATAGCTGCGTTTGAGCTCGGCGGCCACGGCTTTGAAAGTGTCAGCAAAGCTATCGGTACGCGAAAAGGCCACGCCAACGGGGATCACTGACGCCATCATACCTATCGTCTGGCGTAATTTAGCCGAGCTGCGGTTGTGGACGGGCATCCCGATGTGGACCAGATCACGCTTATCATTCATCTGCGAAAAATACACCGCGACCAAAGTGGTGAAAAAGTGCGTTGCTGAGCAGCCATAACGCGCGGCAACCGCGCCGATTTGATTGTACTGCTGCTGGGTAAATTCATACTCGCGGCGAGCAAACGGCTGGTCATCAAACTGGTTGGTTTTCTTCAGCAGCAGTGGATCGGGTAGGGTCTTAAACTTTTCCTGCCAGAAAGCCCGGTCTTTTTCGAACCGGCTGCTTTGTCGATAGGCCAGATCTTTTTCAATAAACTCGCTGTACGACGGGCGTTCAGGCACTTCTTTGATGAACTGACCCTGTGCATTCATCGCCAGATACGTTTCACTGAGGTATTCAAGGAACAGGCTGCCCGCGATACCATCCACTATCAGATGGTGGAACACCATACACATGGCACTCTCCTGCTCGGAGATTTTTAACCAGTGAATGCGCCATAAACAAGGTCCATAAATATCAAAAGGGGTAGACATCTGAGTCTGGCAATAGTCCGCGGCACGCTGATGCGCATCCGCATAGCCACTGAGGTCAATACACTTCCAGTCCAGTTGCAGATCATCATTGATGATTTGCCAGGGCTGGGTGTCTTCCAGTACCAGATTGATACGATACGCGTCGGTATGTGCCACGACGTGATCCAGTGCATGCTTAAAGCGTATCGGGTCCAGTGCCCCTGTTAATACAAACCGACCCCCAACGTTGTACAGTGGGGATTCACTCTTGAATACTTGCTCCATCCAGACTGGTTGCTGAGATGATGTCAGGGGGTAACGTCTATTATTCATTCTTGGTCTATCCATACTCACTGGCCCCGATGCGCGGGGACCTTGATAATACTCAGGCCATAAGGCATAACCGTAAGGCACAAAACGTGGCGGGCCGAAAGCCCGCTATCTGGCTTTTAGGCCAGCGCTACAGGCTGTTCAGCAACAGGTTCTGCAGATGCAAATGACGTGGTTACGTCTTCCATCTGACCAGCTTCAAATTTGAGAATGCGGTCAGACAGTGAGAAGTAATGTTCGTCGTGACTGATCACGAATACGGTCTTACCCAAAGACTTAAGCTCAGGTAAGAGTTCGCGATAAAAGAAGTTTCTGAAATACGGGTCCTGATCGGCTGCCCATTCATCAAAAATATAAAGCGGTGTATCTTCCATGTACGACAGCAATAAGCCCAGACGTTTCTTCTGACCCTGAGAAAGCTCAGTGGTCGATAAAATGCCTTTTTCTACCGTGACTTTCTGATCCAGTTTCAGCTTGCTCAGATACTGTCGAATTTTGTTGTCATCGGCCAGCATGCCGTTGGCATCAATTACTTGCTCAAACAGGTAGAAGTCAGAGAAGATGGTGCTAAAGTGGCAACGGTACCAGTCCATTGCATGCGCGGCATCCCGACCATCCAGGCGGATACTGCCGCGAGTTGGGGTATACAAACCACATAACACTTTGGCGAAGGTGGATTTACCACAGCCATTGCCGCCAATCAGGAAAACGATTTCGCCACGCTGGATGTGCGTACTGATGGGCCCGATGGAGAAGTGGTAGTCGTCGCTGTCATCACGACGGTATTCATATTCGATGGCCTCGATGTCCAAAGTGTGCCAGTTATGCTCAGGGTGCAGCGTGTTGTCCAGCTGATCAGTCAAAATCTCTTCCGATAGTTGCAGCTTTTCTATTTTCTGGCTCGACACTATGCCCTCAGCAACCACAGAGTAGGTGTTAATTAACACCGTCAGTGGACCTATCACATAGACCAGCGTCAGCACAAAGCTCACCACCACCTCAGTGGCTATGCCGCTCAAAAACAGTTGTGACATAAAAACCACAGACCCCAGCGCGAGGAACAGAATCAGATTGGTCCAGTTGCTCAGAATGATAAATATAATGTGCGCTGAAATTGTCGACTTTTTAATTTCCTGAATATTTGGCGTCACCACCTCTTTGTAAAAGAAGCGCTTACGGTTGAAGTTAATATTCAGTTCTTTACCACCGTCAATCAGGGCACGAAAGTTCTTAAACAGGCTGTCATCCAGTTCCCGTACAGCCTGAAAGCGCTGAATGCCCAGGCTCATAAGCAGCTGAGCGACCAGCATAGCTAGCAACAACACGCCACCGACAAACAAAAACAGCTGCCAGGACTGATAGCTCATATAAGCAAAACACAGCAACACGGTAGCCAGGTTATAGGCCACATGCGGTACGGCACTCAGGGTAGCGGTGAGTGATTCAATGTCTTTGGTCAAAGTGGCAAAAATACGATGCCCCCCTACGCGCTCGATCTGTTCATAACTGGTCGACAGAACACGCTGAACCAGATTCTCACGAATACTTACCATGATCTGAACGGATAACTTAGTCAGTATGTACTGAGAAATCACACTAAAGGTTAGAAACCCTGCCAGTGCGGCGAAAAAAATGCCCAGTGCTTTGAGTACGTCAGAGTCCGGGTTAGACACATTTTCTATCTCAGCATTGACCAGTGAGATGATGCCGATGCCTGAAAGCGCACTGACAACACTCAAAAGCGTGGCAAGTATGAGGAGTTTCTTATGAGATAAAACTAGCCGATATAACATAAAACAGCCTTGTAATGGTTACTAATTCTAAAATAGGTATTAGGCAGGCTTGAACTAATTTTCTCCAGCCTGCCTGCTTGGGTCAGATAACCCGTTTTACTCTTTGTTTACTCAGGCCAGTAGCGCCATGAGTTTGTCTGCCAGGCCACTGACATAAGGACTTTTCACCATAGTGACATGCTTGCCTTCTGTGTGGATGGTCTCTACCTGTGTGCTGACATATGCCTGCAACTGGGTCTGTTTTTGCTGCCAGTATGCTTCTCCCAGCTCAGGAGTCACTATCATGCTTAGCGTACCATTGAGGCTGGCTTCGGGCTGATAGCGTCTTGACCAGTCCACCTGCTGGAAATACACATTGAACAGGCGCTGAGTCATAGCCAGACTGAGCCAGGACAACAACTGCTCTTCGCTGTCTTCAGGTTTAAGCGCTTTGGCATAGGACAGCATTAACTCCTGCTTTTCAGCATCGCTGATCTCGAACTGGGCTTCATCATCGGTTGCCACTAAACACTCGCACAGTAGCAGTTGTGTTTTACATCCTAATGACTCCAGTTTCAGTGCGGTTGCAAATGCCACGGCTCCCCCTGAACTATGACCCATCAGTACAGCCGGTTCCGCCTCTGCGCCACGCGCATTGCGCTCACTGACAATGGCATCTGCATAGCAACTGATAAGTTCATCCCAGCTGTCGATAACCGGGTCCTGCTCGCTCATGCCTACAGGCTCCAGACTCATGATCTGCACCTGCGGTAACGCCCGTGCCAGGTCCATGTAGCCACCGCTGGTCATGCCCGCTCCGGGCGCCAGATAAATCGTTACTGCCGGGTCAAAATCCAGTGACAACACGGGGCGAATTGCCTGCCATTGCTGGTCATTATGATGAGCAATGCACTCGGCCATAGCGCTGAGTGTGGGTCGCTCTACCACTTTGTTGATAGCAATTCCGTGGGTTTTGAAAACCTGATCAATATTCTGCACCAGCTTCATTACCAACAACGAGTGGCCACCCAGTGCAAAGAAGTTGGCGTCACGGCTGATCTGTTCGGCGGGCAGTTTAAGCACATCGGCCCACACCTGAGCGAGCATCACTTCAGTATCTCCTGTCGGTGCCTCATAACCGCCAGCCAGGGCGGATAACTCTGGCGCAGGCAGCGCCTTGCGGTCAATTTTTCCGTTTGGCGTCTGTGGCCACTGGCTAATATAGATAAAGCTATCGGGCACCATGTACTCGGCCAGTACCTCGCTAAGCTGTGCTCTGATGGCAGTCGTCAGTGCCTGCTCATCATATTCAGCCAGCGGCTTCACATAAGCCACCAGACGCTGACTGCCATGCTCATCCGTTAAAGCCATCACCAGTGCCGAGTCTACGTCGCTGTGCTCACCGATATAGAATTCAATTTCGCCCAGCTCGATACGCAAACCACGGATCTTCACCTGATGATCCAGTCGGCCCATGTATTCAATGTTGCCGTCTTCGCGATAGCGTACCAGGTCGCCGGTTTTGTACAACCGCTGGCTGCTGTTTGCTGCACTGGCATCGAAAAACGGGTTAGCGATAAAGCGCTCGTCAGTCAGCTCCGGGCGATTCAGATAGCCGCGGGCCAGGCCTTCACCGCCAATGTGTAACTCACCGCACGCCCCTTGCGGTAGCAGGTTCAGTGCTTCATCGAGGATCAGAAGCTGAATATTCTGAATAGGCTTGCCTATCGGCACACTGCTGCCATAGGGCTGCGCACAGTCCCAGTAGCTCACGTCGATGGCGGCTTCCGTCGGGCCATACAGGTTATGTAACTGCGCAGTTGGTAAGCTGGCCTTAAACTGTTCGACATGACTTATCTGTAATGCCTCACCACTACAAAACACCTGTTGTATCGAGGTGCAGCGGCCCAGATCGCCCTGTTCCAGCATCACCCCCAGCATCGAGGGCACAAAGTGCAGCTTAGTGACACCGGTGGCCACAACTAACTCGCTCAGATAGGTTGGGTCTTTGTGTCCACCGGGCTTAGCAATCACCAGCTCGGCGCCTTTGAGCATAGGCCAGACGAACTCCCACACTGATACATCAAAGCTGTAAGGGGTTTTTTGCAGAATTTTATCTGACGTATCACAGCCATATTCTTTGTCCATCCAGTCGATGCGGTTATGCAACGCCTGATGCTCAAGCAGTACACCTTTGGGTTTGCCCGTTGAGCCTGAGGTATAGATCATATAAGCCAGATGCTGCGACGTCAGGCCGATTTCATCGACGGCAATATTTCGCTCGTCATGGGCGTCATAATCAAACTCATCCAGCGCCACTACAGTAGCGTCGCCCAGTTCAACGCGATTGGCCACAGCGCGGGTGCTGAGCACCACATCGGCACTGGCATTCTCAACCAGATAGTTGAGTCGGGCGGCAGGTAGCTCAGGGTCCAGCGGCACATAAGCACCACCGGCTTTGAGAATGCCCCAGATGCCAATCACCATTTCGAAAGAACGTTCAACACACAGTCCAACCAGTGAGTCCGGGCCAATGCTATGAGTGTTGCGTAAATAGTGTGCCAGCTGATTGGCCTTACTGTTCAGCGCGGTATAAGTGAGGGTCTGCGCCTCGAAGCGCAGTGCAATATTCCCGGGGGTCGCTGCGACCTGTTGTTCAAACAGCTGATGCACACAGGCCTCACGCGCATAACTTTGCTCAGTGTCATTCCACTGTTCCAGATAACGATGTTGCTCGTCATCCGGCAACACTGGCAGCGCAGCAACTGGCTGGAGTGAATCGCTTTGCAGCGCATCCAGTAACTGAGTCAGCGCGGTAACCAGATACGCATTAATCCGTTGGCCATTCACCTTGTTGTCGATTTGCAGCGTTAGTGAAAAATCATTGCCCAGATCGTCGACCGACATCACACACGGGTAGTTAGTACGCTCTTTCACGCCCAATAGTTTCAGCTCCGCCGCTTCATCGGGCGCACTCACATCGTGAGAATGACGATAATTAAGTACCGCACTGAACAATGGCATATTGCCCTCGACGCCCGAAGCCTGCATGGCCTCAGAAAGCGGCGCCTGCTCATGAGGGAGCAGCGACTGCAGGGCCGCATGCACATCGTGCAAAGCCTCCTGTGCACTGCGCAGGTCTAGTTTGACACGCACAGGCAAGGTATTAATCATCATGCCCAGCATGTTTGCCATTTCAGGACCGCCCTGCATTCGCCCCGATAACACAGTGCCAAACACCACATCCTGCTGACCCGAACAAGCGGCCACTACTCGCCCCCAGGCCAGATGAAATAACGCAGCCGGACTCATTGCCTGGCTTTTGGCATAGTCTCTCACTTTACTGGCAAGCTCAGCCGGAATGCGCTGTTTAAACTCGTCAATTTGACCACCATCGCCGTTTACTTCACTCAGCCCAAACGGGTAGGCCGGCTGGTCAAAGTCTCCTAGTTGCGCTTTAAAGTATTGCTGAGCGTCGTGGTGCTGCTGGTCGTGTAGTACACGAGCGATAAAATGACGATAGGGTGTCACAGCAGGTAAACTGGCTGCGCCTTCGCTTTCTATCCGGGCCAGCTCAGCCATCAGAATATCCAGCGAGACATGGTCAATCAGCAAGTGGTGCACTTTAAGCACAACATAGATTTGCTGGGATTGTTTATCCTCCATCGCCTGTAACTGCATCATAGGTGCCGATTCTAGCTCAAGGCGATGTGCGCCATGTGCGACATAGTTTTCGAATACCGCTTGCACCTCCTGCCCGGCGTTGACCGGCAGCCATTGCGCCGCTATCTGCGCCTCACGCAGCACCACCTGGACGGGCTCTGTCCGGCCACGCCACAAAATCGCGGTGCGCAATACATCATGACGGGCGATCAGCGCATTGAGCTGCGCCTCCAACAGCGATAATAATGCTCGCTGAGAGAATGAAAACGCCATGGTTGTGACATAGGGGTCGCGGCCATCACTGAGTGTATGCATCGCCAGGATCCCCTGCTGCAACGGCGCCAGAGGATAGATATCCTGAATGTTTCTAGCTCCACCCGGAACCTGTGCCGTTATCTCATTGATCTCGTCTTGCGTAAGGCTCACCAGATCCAGCAGTTCAGGCGTAATTTCAGTACACTCAGGAGGGATCCGATTTTGCGGCACCACAAAGCCCTGTTCTGCATCCTCACTCAATTGAGTCGCCATCTGCGCCAGTGTGCTGCTGGTAAACAGGGCCTGACTATCAACCTGATACCCCCGCTCTTTGAGTGCAGCAATAAGCTGTATCATCAGCAACGAGTGACCACCCAGCGCAAAGAAATTTGCCGTTGTGCTGAGCTCTGCCGGGTCGCGTTCAAGCAAGTCACCACACACGTCAACCACTACCTGTTCCGCTTCAGAGGCGGGGGCCGTGTATGCTGCACCAGCCTCTGTCAGTGCCGGTTCCGGTAGCGCACGGCGGTCGATTTTTCCGTTGCTGGTTAACGGCCAGTGCTCAATCAGGACCAACGTATCCGGGACCATATAGCCAGGTAACCGCTGTGCCAGTGCCTGGCTCAGTTGAGTGCTATCCACGACCCCGGCCTCCCGTGCTGCACAGGTTAGCTCAATGTAAGCCACCAGGCGTTTACTCACTTCGCCTTTTACCACCACCAGCGCACTGGCCACGCTCTCCAGCTGCGTGATTTGTTGCTCGATTTCACCCAGCTCAACCCGGAAACCGCGGATCTTGATCTGGTTGTCGGTACGACCCACATAGTCAATGACGCCATCAGCCTGAACACGTACTAAGTCACCGGTACGATAAAGGCGTCGATAGGCATCACTTTGAGCATCGTCATAGAAAGGGTTAGCGGTGAATTTCTCTGCGCTCAGCTCAGCAAGGTTTAAATAGCCGAGCGCCAGCCCAGGCCCGCTGACACACAGCTCACCCACACTCCCCAGCGGTACCAGTTGATTGCCGCTGAGCACCATCACACTGTCGCCCTGCAGTGCACGACCAATCGGCACCGCGTTTGCGGGATCAAAGTCCGCAGGCACCGGATAACAACAGGTAAAGGTAGTGTTTTCGGTCGGACCGTAACCATTGACCACTTGCACTGCTGGCAAAGCGTGTTGCACCCGGGCCACAGCCTGCGGGTCTAACACATCACCACCAGCCAGCACAGTGCGCAGCGAGCTCAGCTGTGTCTGTGCCTGCGTGCTCACCTTACTCCACTCACTAAACAGTCCGGCGGTTAACCACATCGCATTAACCCGATGCGTCTCAATCACCTGATTCAGTGTCTCCAGCGTGATATGGGCTTGCGGATAGATCACGCAGCAACCACCATTGAGTAGCGGGCCCCAAATTTCCAGCGTTGCCGCATCAAACGCCACATTCGCAGCCTGCAAAAACACGGTATCCCGGTCCAAACTCATAAAGTTGGGCGACACCACCAGTCGACTGATGGCCCGATGTGGCACCGCAACCCCTTTAGGTAACCCGGTCGAGCCCGATGTATAAATCACATAGGCTGGGCTGTCTGGTTCAGGTGAATGCTCAGTAAACTGTGCAGAGCCAAAACGCATAAACGCATCACATCCCTCAATGGTGAAATCAGGGGTCAGTTCAAGCGCCTGTATATTACCGCTTTGTAGTATCGGGCGGTGTTCAGCACAGGTGATCACCATTTTAAGATCAGCATCTGCGACAATATGATCGATACGAGACTGCGGATAATCTGGGTTCAGCGGCACATAGGTCGCGCCACTTTTGAGCACAGCCAGCATCGCCACTATCATCTCGATACCACGCGGCAGTAACAAGCCGATATGCGCCTGGCGACCTTGTGCTATCAAATAACGGGCTAGGCGATTGGACGCATTGTCGAGTTCACCATAGCTAAGCTGACGCTGGCCACACACTAGTGCGGTATGCTGGGGCGCAAGTGCGACACTGCGGCTGAACAACTCTGTCACCGTCTGATGCGCCGCCTCTGGCAGCTCACTGGGGGTCATCAGCGCCGCCAGCTGCGCCTGCTCTGTTGCATTAAGCGCCGAAATGTCACTCAACATTGGCTGACTGGCACTCACCGCGGCGCCTGCCAGTCTTTCGATAACTGCCATCAACTGGGCGTTGAAACGTGCAATGAGCGCCGGGCTGAATAAGGCTTTGTCATATAACCAGCTAATATGAACACCTTGCTCATCCAGACTCAGATTGATCTCCAGATCAAACTTACAGATAGGCTCGTCGCCACTCAGCGGTGTCATGCTCAGCTCGGGCAGCGCCACACTGTGCGCCTGCTCACTGGCCACACCATAATCAGAGTTAGTGGTCAAAACTATCTGAAATAGAGGCGTATGAGCGCTGTCACGCTCTATATTCAATGCCTCGACAATCTGTTCAAACGGCACATCCTGATGGGATTGAGCCTGCTGGTTGACGTGGCGAATATGGGCTAAAAAGTCTGCCAGCGTGTCGTGCTCTGTGCTTGCTCTGAGCACCAGAGAATTGACAAAAAAACCAATCAGGTCTTTAAGCTGGGCATCGCTGCGATTTGCAACCGGGGTGCCAATCACCACATCTGAGTTGCCGCTAAACCGTGACAAGGTCAGTGCCAGCGCCCCATGCATGAGCATAAACGGGGTGAGCTGATGTTGCTCACCCAGCTGAGTAAGCGCGGTGGCAACAGGTGCCCCCAGCGAGGCGTCATGCCTGGCGCCCAGATACCCTTTTTGTGCGGGTCTTGGATAGCTCAGCGGCAGGCTATGCAATGCGGGTAAGTCGGTCAGTGTCTGCTGCCAGTATTGCAAAGCGGATGCAAGCACCTCTTCGCTCAGCCACTCACGCTGCCAGTGCGCATAATCTTTGTATTGCAAAGCCAGCGCAGGCAGCGGACACGCATTGCCCTGCACCAGGCTGGCATAAATCGCAAAGAACTCCTGGCTCAGAATCGCCATCGACCAGCCATCAGAAGCAATATGGTGCATGTTTAATAACAAGTATCCCACTACCTGGCCCGGAGCCGTATGACTCATGCTCACCCAGGTTGCACGGATCATCAGATCCTGGCTCAGGTCAAAGGGTGTCTGAGCATCTTCTTGCAGCAACGCATCCAAAGCCTGTTGTGCTGCCTCAGGTGCCTGCGCACTCAGATCCACACAAGTTAGTGAGAAACCCACTTCATCGCGCACAACCTGCACTGCTTTGCCCTGTTGAGACTGGTACACTGTACGCAATACCTGGTGACGCTGCACAATTTGTGCGAGCGCCTGTTCCACCAGTGCAGGCTTCAGCTGACCTTCGACACGATAGATCTGCGGCATATTATAGTGCGCACTGCCTCCGTGCAGCTCATTGAGCATCCACAAGCGTTGCTGTGCAAAAGATAAAGGTGCGCTGCAACCCGGCATCTGTTTAAGCGTCGGGCGTTTGTGACTGCGAGCATAAAGCTGGTGTAAAAATGCCTTGAGCGCGTCCTTGTTTTCGGCCAGCTGACGTTTCAACTGGCTGTCCATTTCTTTGGGTAGCTTGAGGGTGATTTTTTCGTCCTGAGACTGGAAAATAACACCCGCCTGTTGTAGTTGTTGAAAGAGCAACTCAACACTCATAGCTCAAAATCCTCAAATTCATTGTTGTCTTGCTGCGCTGGCAGCGTCTGGTCATGAATGGCCTGAACCGACTCAATAAACCCGGCAATCTGCTGAATATTTTCGCAGCGATACAGGTCGGCGATTTGCAGTTCAATTTCAAGGTGCTGGTTAAGCGCCTGAAGCAACTTCATGACCAACAGTGAATGGCCACCCAGCTCAAAAAAGTTGGCCTGTGTACTGATCTGCTCCGCTGGCAGGTCCAGTAACTCCGACCACAATGCAACCAGCTGTGTTTCCAGCTCGCTGGCCGGTGCCACATATTCGGCCTGCATGAGACTGAAATCTGCCTCTGGTAAAGCGCTCCTGTCGATTTTTCCATTCGGTGTTAACGGCCAGTCTTGCACCAGTACAAAGGCCGCGGGGATCATATAGGCAGGTAACTGGGCGGCCAGTGCCTGAGCCAGCCCCTGAATGTGCCCACCTTGATCCTCCTGTTTGCCACCACACTTTAATTCCACGTAGGCCACCAGCTGTTTGTCCGCCCCGGTGCGCGTTTTAATGGTGATCAGAGCCGCGGCAACATCGTCCAGCGCTTCCAGCTGGCGTTCAATTTCACCCAGCTCAACCCGAAAGCCACGAATTTTAATTTGATCATCTACCCGGCCTGCATATTCAATCAGCCCTTCAGTATTGCAGCGCACCAGATCGCCGGTACGATACAAAATTTCAGGCTGGTCGCCCAGAGTCTGATACGGATTGCGAATAAAACGCTCTTTGCTCAGTGCAGGCTGATTAAGATAACCCAATGCCAGACCATCACCGCCAACGCACAGCTCACCAACCACCCCTTGTGGTACCCGACGACCATGCGGCGTTAAGATCAGCAGCTGATCGCCTTGCACTGCGCGACCAATTGGTACGCCTGAGCTTAAGTCACTGTGTTGCGGCACCGGGTAACAGCAAGTAAAAGTGGTGTTTTCCGTTGGTCCATAACCGTTGATCACAGTGACCTCCGGCAGTGCCTGTTGTACGGCGACAACCGCCTGCGGATTGAGCACGTCTCCACCGGCCAGCACGTTTTGCAACGCCAGTGTGTCAGCTGCCAGTTCATTACACACTTTGCTCCACTCGGTAAACAGCCCCGAGGTCAGCCACAGTGCCGTGATCTCCTGAGTACGCAATACCCGATTCAGCCCATCCAGTGTGATCAGGCTGTCCGGATATAACACACAGCGCCCGCCATTCAGTAAGGGTCCCCAGATTTCGAGCGTCGCGGCATCGAAGGCAATGTTGGCACTTTGCAGAAATACCGTTTGGCTATCCAGAGCCATAAAATTAGGCGCATGTACCAGGCGATTGACGGCACGGTGTGGGGTCATTACGCCTTTAGGTGTGCCCGTGGAGCCAGAGGTGTAAATCACATAGGCCAGCGATTGCGGTGTCAGCGCATCTGCCCGGGTCAGATTGTCTTTACTCAGGGCTGACCAGGGCGTGCCTGCGTCATCCAGCATCAGTTTTGTCACCTGACTGAAAGCCAGAGTCTCTTGTTGCGAACGCTCGGTCAGGATCACACTCAACTGAGTATCTTCTAACATATAGGCCAGTCGTGATTGCGGATAGTTAGGGTCCAGCGGGACATACGCACCACCGGCTTTCAGAATCGCCAAACTGGCCACTATCATCTCTACAGAGCGGCCTATACACAGACCCACTAAAGTTCCGGAGCTAACCTGATGCGCTTCGCGTAAATAACGCGCTAACTGGTTGGCTTTAGCGTTTAGCTCATCATAACTGAGCATCTGCTCATTCAGCTGTAAGGCGATGCTGTCCGGTGTAGCCTTCGCATGAAGCTCAAACACCTCATGAATACAGGCACTGCGAGGATAACTTGCTTCACCACTTTGCCCCTGACTGAGTTGTGTCAGCTCAGGCTCACTCAGTACCGCCAGTGTCGCAACCGGCTGCTCACTGTGTTCACCCAATGCCTCCACCAGCGCGTCTAACGCTGTGTGCATTAGCTCAGCGATCCGTGCTGCACTGACGCTTTGTTCAATCTGATAGTCCAGACTAAAACTATCGCCCTCTCCCAGATCATTCACCGATAAATCGAATGGATAATTGGTGCGCTCACGCGTGCTAAGCAGCGCCACGCCGGGCGACGTATCCTGTTCATCCGCAGGGTCCGACTGTGTTGCCGAGTGGCGATAATTCACAATGGCACTGAACAGCGGCGTATTGCCGTCTATCCCACTGTAACTTTGCGCTTCGGCCAGAGATATCTGCTCATAGGGTAACAGCGCCTGCAAGGCATCATTCACTTCCTTAAGTGCAACATGAGCTGCCTGATGACCTAATGACACGCGCAATGGCAAGGTATTGATAAGCATACCCATCATACGCTCTATGCCCGCCATACCATTCATCCGGCCAGACATCACAGTGCCAAACACAACGTCATCACGGCCACAACAGGCACTGAGTACTTGCGCCCAGGCAAGATGAAACAAAGCCGCCGGGCTGCACTGGTGGCGTTTACATAAAGTGCGGATCAGCTGAGACTGCGTGTCGCTGAGCGTCGAGTGATATTCAACTACCGAGTTACCATCCCCGGTGACCTGAGCCAAATCAAACGGCAAGGTGGGTGTATCTATGTCGCCCAGTTGCTCGGTGAAGAAGGCTTCAGTGTCCAGCTCAGCGCTTTGCGCCATTGAACGAGCGATAAATTCCCGGTAAGGCAGAGGCGCTGGCAGTGCCAACACATTGTCGGCTTCGAGTTCACTCATCAGGATCTCTAATGACACATGATCGGTAATGAGATGATGGAATTTGAGCATGGCGAATACCCGCCCTTGTTCATCCTCTGGCGTGACCACCAGTTGGATCAGCGGTGCAGACTCCAGATCAAACCCATGTGGCCCGCTTGCCACGAACTCAGTAAACTGCGCCTCAATGTTGCCCTCACGGAACGCCAGTTCAGTGACCGGCAGCCTGGCTTCACGCATGACTACCTGCATCGCCTGCTGACGACCACGCCAGAAAATCGCGGTACGCAGCACATCATGGCGCTGGATCAGCCAGTTCAGCTGAGTCACAAACCCGGACAATTTACCCGCGGATGTGAACTCAAAACTGGCGGTAGTGACATAAGGGTCATGTTCTGGATTCAGCGTATGAACGAAGAGTACACCCTCTTGCAGAGGCGCCAGTGGGTAAATGTCCTGAATATTGCGCATCCCGCCGGATGTTGCCGCGGCGATAGCATCAATCTCAGACTGTTCAAGCGTCGCCAGCGTCAGCATGTCGGGCGTAATGGCATCACACTGAGGCGGTATTTTATTCTCAGGAATGGCAAAGGTGTCGTCGGCCTCGCAGATAACCTTCGCCATAGCTGCCAGATCAACGGCCTGGAACAGCTGCTGGGCGCTGCAACTCAGATTATGCTGCTGCAGTTTGGCCAGTAACTGCATAATCAGCAACGAGTGGCCGCCCAGCTCAAAGAAGTTAGCGGTGGCACTGATTTTATCCTGCTCCAGCCCCAGCAGTTCGGCCCACAGGCTGGCAAGTAATTGGGCAAGCCCAGTCTCAGGTGCCACATATTGTGCACTACTTTGTTGTAACGCATCCGGCACTGGCAGGGCTTTTTTGTCAATTTTACCATTTGGTGTCAACGGCCACTGTGGCATAACCACAAACAGGCCGGGTACCATATGGGCCGGTAATTGTTGTCCCAGACGTAGTTTGATATCGCTGATCCAGCCTGCCTGTTGCGTCTCACCCTGAGCTGTCTCACACGTGATACAAGGCTGGACATAAGCCACCAATTGCTGCTGACCATCCGCCACTGTGCGCGCCAGTACCTGCGACAATGCAACATCATCGAGTTGGTTCAGGCGATGCTCAACCTCACCCAGCTCGATACGAAAACCACGGATTTTCACCTGATCATCGCTGCGACCAATAAACTCCAGTCGTCCGTCCTGACGGTAACGCACCAAGTCTCCTGTGCGATAGAGGCGAGGGCTGCAATCCGTGTTGTGTGTCTCGTGATAAGGGTTGGCGATAAAGCGTTCTTCGGTCAGTTCAGGCCGATTGAGATAACCACGGGCAACACCGGCACCGCCAAGATAGAGCTCTCCAACACAGCCAACCGGCAGTCGCTCCATCGCGTCACCCAGCACATAGGCCTGACTGTTGGCAATGACATAACCTATGTCTGGCACCGACTCTAGCTGTGTGGAAAAACGCGCACAGGTTGAGTAGGTGGTATCTTCCGACGGTCCATACAGATTACACACCTCAGCCTCGGGCAAGGCTGCAAAAATTTGGTTTACCTGTTGTGCTGTCAGTGGTTCACCGGCCAGATTCACTGTGGTCAGACTTGCGGGTAATGCGCCCACATCCAGCAACGCTTTCATCGCGGATGGCACGGTATTGATCAGGCTGATATCCAGCTGCTGATCCGCCAATGCCAGGGCATTTTTTACCACGACCACCTCGAATCCAAAGCTTAAAGGTAAGAAGATTTCATACACCGATAAGTCAAAGTTCAGTGACGTAGAGGCCAGTACCCGGCGCAGAGCCTGATCACTAAAAGCTGCTCTGGCCCAGTAAAGCATTGCGACTGTGTTGCGATGTTCGATCATCACCCCCTTGGGTTTACCAGTCGATCCCGAGGTATAGATCAGATAGGCCAGGTGCTGCTCGGTCACGCCACTTTCGCAGCGCCCGATATTTGCTGTGGAATAATGCGAGAACGCACAGCCGGGCTGCGCAATCAGGTCGTCCAGCATTACCGCCTGTGTGCCGGGCAATGACACTGTGTCGGTGAGTGTTTGCTGAGTCAGGACCACTTTCAGGCTGGCATCGTCAATCAAATAAGCCAGGCGCTCCTCAGGATAAGCCGGGTCGAGCGGAACATAAGCGCCACCCGCTTTGAGGATGGCCAGCATAGCAATCACCATTTCCACGCCACGCTCCAGGCATATCCCGACCGGACAATCCGGAGCAATGTGGTGCTCAAACCGCAAATAGTGAGCCAGCTGATTGGCTCTGGCATTCAGCTCACCATAACTCACAGCAACATCGCCACACTGCACAGCAATGCGTTCAGGTGTTTGCTCCGCCTGTGCTTCAAACAGCTCGTGTATACAGCGCTGTTGTGGATACTCAATGGCGTTGTCGTTAAACGCGCTGAGCTGTGCAATCTCGGCATCAGTCAGCATAGGGATAGCAGCGGTGCTCAGCGTACTGTCGGCATTGAGCTGTGCCAGAAAAGCCAGTGTGTTGTTGAGGTGCTGCGCCAGGATTTCGATGCGCTCGCGCGTGAACAGTGCCACATCATAGGTCCATTCGATCGCGCCGCCGTCATCACTTATCGAGGCATTGATGTCCAGATCAAACTTGGTCGTTACGCCATTACTCTGTAACGGGCTGATGGACAGACCCGCCAGCTCAGTGGTATCAGCATGCGCATCACGCACACCGAATTCTGAGTTTGTGGTCAGCATGATCTGGAACAGCGGACTATGGGCAGTGCTACGTGGCACTTTCAGCACTTCAACGAGTTTTTCAAAAGGCAGATCCTGATGAGACTGGGCGTCCAGGTGTACCTGCCTGAGCTGAGCCAGATAGTCACCCAGAGGTTGCGCCTGCGTATTCACTCTGAGGATGAGTGTATTAACAAAGAAGCCGATCAGCGATTCGAGCTCCACCTGACGGCGGTTGGCCACAGGCGTGCCGACGACAATATCATGGTGATTACTGTTGCGAGACAGTACCAGCGCCAGCGCCCCATGGATCAGCATAAACGGGGTTAACCCATAGCGACGGGCAACGGCCGCCAGCTGCTGACATAACGGTGCACTCAAAGTCTGTGATACAACCTCGCCCTGATATGTTTTCACCTCAGGCCTTGGAAAGTCGAGCCCCAGAGCATGAACCCGGGGCAGTTCGGCCAGTTGCTGCTGCCAGTAACTGAGCTGGGTATCCAGCACCTCACCTTGCAGCCAGTCACGTTGCCATTGTGCATAGTCGGCATACTGAATGGAAAGTTCAGGCAGTGGATTGGGCTGACCATAACCAAAGGCATGGAACAGGGCAAAGAATTCCCGAAGCAGGATATCCATAGACCAGCCGTCGGTAGCGATATGGTGCATATTAATAAACAACACGCCCGCTTCACCCGCAGGCAGAGTCGCAAAATGCACGCGCAGCATAAAATCCTCAGCCAGATTAAACGGCAGCTCAGCAGCCTCGCGAATAAAGCGCTCAATATCACTTGCCTCGTCCTGACTTGTCAGGTGTGACAGCTCAACGACAAAGTCTTGCGGCTCAAGCAGGGATTGCTGCACACCTTGTGCGGATTGCCGGAAAACGGCTCTGAGTACCTCATGGCGGGAAACAATCTCGCGAAACACGCGCTCTATCAATGCCACATCTATCTGTCCACTGAGCCTGAAGACCATCGGCATATGATACTCAGCGGAGCCACCCTGAATTTGGTCCAACGTATACAGGCGTTGCTGTGCAAACGATATTGGATAATGGCTGAGGTCTTCACGCGGGGTCACCGGGTTTACCAGCGGGGCATCGCTATAGTGTGTCAGCGCCTCAATAATTGCACTTTTATGTTGTTTGATCTGCTTAGCAATCTCGGGCGTTATGGCCCCTTTTTTGGCCTTAGACTTCAATGCCCCGTCCTGCAGAAATAGCCGGATCCCCGCCAGCTCAAGCTGAACGAGTAGCTGTTTGATATTTTCCATAATGACTGACTAACTCATATCTGTGTTAACTGCAAAAGCGCTGCGCCCGCAACAGGTGTGCTGTTCATCTATCCGAACAAAGCCCCGACACCGGCTTAGCCTCTACGACTTAAAGCCAGCCTGGTTGAATACTTAGGCTGGCAGGTTTATACGTGCTTATTGGTACCTTTTCTCATGTTGAGCGGGCGAATTGTGTAACCCGCCGCCATCTTTACCAGTCCATTTCCTCCAGCTCAGTATCATCTTGGGTCTGCAGGTCGCTCTGGCGGCTGAGCAGATAATCAATATATAGTGCCTGCTCTTTAAGCTGAGGTTGGGCAAACAGCTCTTTGACTGAAAACTCCACCGCAAAACGATGCCGGATCTGAGTCTCAAGCCGGGTGACCAAAATGGAGTTCCCCCCTTGCTCAAAGAAACGCGCATGGCTGCTGATCAGAGCCGCATCTATACCCAGTAAATCGGACCAGACCTGGGTCAGCGCCAGCTCAGTTTCAGTCTGTGGCGCCACATAAGGCTGCTCAGAGTCTTCTGCGGATATGTCAGGCAGGGCTTTTTTATCAATCTTACCGTTAGGAGTCAGTGGCCATTGCATAACCACCACAAATCGGCTCGGCACCATATATTCCGGTAGTTGCTCATACATATCCTGCTCAACGCTTTGTATAGTCTCTGTGGTGTTTTCAGCCTCAGTGTGTGGCTGGATGTATGCGACCAGCATATCTGCCCCGTTACTGGCTTGTTTCACTAACACCACGGCCGAATCCAGTTGCGGACAGCGATTTAATTGCGCTTCAATTTCGCTCAGCTCAATCCGAAAGCCCCTGATTTTAACCTGAGCATCCAGACGACCCACAAAGTCGATACTGCCATCGGGCAGAACCCGGGCCAGATCTCCCGTCTTATACAAGCGTGTGCTGTCACGATGAGCCGGGCAATAATAAAACGGGTTATCGACGAACTTCTCAGCGCTCAGCTGGGGACGTTGATGATAGCCACGAGCCAGACCATCACCGCCAATGTGCAACTCTCCGATCACACCCGGTGGCACCAGGTTCATCTGTTTATCCAATACATACAGGCTGACATTGTTCAGGGGTTTACCTATGGTGATTGGCGCACCCGGATAGAGCCGCTGATAGGACGCACACACGGAGGCTTCCGTTGGGCCATAGGCATTAAAGAAAGGATAATGTGCCGACCACTGATTAACCAGTTCAGGTTCACACGCTTCACCGGCCACAATCAGAGCCTGTAAAGCCAAGGTTGTATCGAGTGGCATCATGGCCAGGAATGCGGGTGGCAAAGTGACATGGCTGATCTGTTGCTCTGCCAGCAGCGCCGTAATGGCCTCGGGCGAGCGTCTTTGCTCGCTCTGTGCAATCACCAAAGTCGCGCCATTTAGCAGCGCCATGGCGTATTCCCAGGTACCAGCATCAAAACTCATGGAAGCAAAATGCAGGATTCTGCTGCGTGGGGTGATGGCAAATGCCCGGCGCTGATTATCCGCCAGGTTCACGATCCCCTGATGCTCAAGCAACACGCCTTTTGGCTGACCGGTTGACCCTGAGGTATAGATTTCATACGCCAAACTGGTGGGCAGTAGCCCAAGTGCTCTGCTGTCCAGGTTCTCCTCACTGCAATAACTGAAAGGCCCCAGCGCATCATCACTCAGCAGACCGTCTACAGTGATAAGGTCATACCCCGAGAGACGTACGGCTTCGCTAATGGTCTCATTGCTGATAATGGTTTTGATGCCAGCATCTTCGAGCATATAGCTCAGTCGTGCTGGCGGATAGGCCGGATCCAGCGGTACGTAAGCGCCACCCGCTTTCAACACCGCAAGTGTGGCGACGATCATTTCCAGTGAACGCTCAAGTGCCACACCTATCAAAGTGTCCGACTGTATGGCACCGCGCTCGCGCAGATAGTGTGCAAGCTGGTTGGCTTTGCCATTTAGCTGAGCATAACTCAGTTGTTGATCGGCAAAGATCAGCGCAATATGCGCTGGATTACGCGCTACCTGTTGTTCAAATGCCTGATGAATACATAACGATCGATCATAGTCATGGTAATTGTCATTGAGGGCATTAACCAAATACTGGCTTTGTTCGTTCGCCAGCACACTCAGCTGTCCGGGAGAATGATTCAGATTTTGTGTCATCTCAGTTTGCACCAGGCGCTCCAGTAACAGCATCAGATGCTCACTCAATTCAATGATATGCGACTCAGTAAACAGTGAAGTATCATAAATCCAGTTGGCCTGCAGTCCGGACTCACTCATGGAAAACTCCACTTCGAGATCAAATTTTGCTACACAACCGGCCTGCATAACGGGCGTGATCACCAAGCCCTCTGGTGCACTCTGTGTTGAGCCTGCCTGTGCCTGAGTGCTGTTAAATGAGGTCATGATCTGACAAAGCGGCGCATGGGCATCACCCCGGGGGATCTGTAACGCATCAACCAGCTGCTCAAATGGTAAGTCCTGATGACTCTGTGCATCCAGATGAACGGCTCTGACATGTTGCAGATAACAGTCCAAAGAGGGCTGTTCTGTGTTGACCCGCAGCGCAAGAATATTAACAAAAAAACCGATTAGCGGCTCAACTTCCGCTTGCATCCGATTCGCAACAGGCGTACCAATCACCACATCCAGACTGTTGCTGTAACGGCTGATGGTCAATGCCAGTGCCGCATGCAAAAGCATAAATGGCGTCATCTGGTAGTGCGCGGCCATATCACACAACTGTGTAGCCAGCTGTGCTGACGCTTTGCCCGACACCATAGCGCCGTCATACTGTTTGTCGGCAGGTCTTGGGTTATCCAGTGGAATACTATGTACGCCCGGCGCTTCACTCAGTTGTGCCTGCCAGTATTCTAGCTGCTGTTGCAGCACCTCACCTTGCAGCCAGTTACGTTGCCACTGGGCAAAATCGGCATACTGAATTTTCAGTGCAGGCAGCGGGTTGTCCTGACCTGCAGTGAATGCACGATAAAGCGTGAAAAATTCTTCTCTGAACAGGTTTAATGACCAGCCATCGGAGGCAATATGATGCATATTAAGGAGTAGCACACCCCGCTGCGTGCCCAGGCTAATATAGCTGGCACGTAGCATCAGGTCGGAGGCTAAATCGAAGGCCGCATGCGCATCTTCCGCCAACAGCTGGTCAAGTTGGTGTGTGTGCGCACCGTCCAGGTGACTGAGTTCCAGATGTCGTATCACAACCGGTTGCACCGCCATGATAACTTGCACAGGTCCGTGTTGCCCTTCCTGATAGACAGTTCGTAAGACCTCATGACGTTCCACTATCGCCGTTAGTGCCTGCTGGGCCAGAGTCAGGTCGAATGGACCGTCTATTTCAAAGGCCATCGGCATGTTGTACTGTGCGGAGCTGCCCTGGAACTGGTCGATAAACCACAGGCGTTGCTGAGCATAAGATAACGCAAAGCGATCTGTATTTCTCTCCTGTGGCTCAATGGGTGGCCGAGTGGCTTTAGTACCAGACTCAATCAGAGCCGCCAGAGTCAGTAACGTGCTCGCTGAAAAAATCTGTTTTACCGCAATTTCAATCTCAAACTCACTGCGGATCAAAGAAACTAACCTGACTGCCAGCAACGAATGACCACCCAGCGCGAAGAAATCGGCATCTCGGGTCAGCGTATCAGCCTCACATCCTAACAGGGTTGACCAGATCCGTGCCAATGTCTGTTCGGTCGCAGTTTGTGGCGCCTCTCCCTGACACTGCGTTTGAGTCAAGTCGATGACAGGCAATGCACGTCGGTCAATTTTACCGTTACGGGTCAGCGGCCATTGGTCCACCACAACAATGGCGGCAGGCACCATGTAAGCGGGTAACAGATCCTTTAGTTGAGCCTGTAAATCAGTGTTCAGGCGCTGCTGAGCCTCTTTTGTCTCACACGTGATACAAGGACGCACATACGCAATCAGCTGTTTATTGTCAGCTTCTCCAGTGGCAAGCACCAGCGCCGATTCCACCTCAGGGCAAGATTCAAGCACCGCACTTATCTCACTCGGCTCGATACGGAAACCTCGAATTTTTATTTGTTCGTCACTGCGGCCCAGATACTGCAAGTTGCCCTGTGACGTCATGCGTACCAAGTCGCCCGTTTTGTAGACGCACGCGATATCCGTCTGTGGTACCTGCAACTGCGATGCGTCAAGAAAACGCGCTTCAGTCAGGCTTGGGTTGTTGTGGTAACCCAACGCCACACCAGGCCCGGCAACATAAAGCTCGCCCACACAGCCCACAGGTACAGGTGCTAAATCGGCGTCCAGGATCAGACAAGTCGTATTGACAATTGTCTGGCCTATACTGACCTCTTCTTCGTTTAGGTTCTGTACATGATAGGTGGTGGCGACATGCGTCTCTGTCGGACCATAA
The DNA here is from genome assembly GCF_005887115.1 of Pseudoalteromonas rubra. Classification (GTDB taxonomy): domain Bacteria; phylum Pseudomonadota; class Gammaproteobacteria; order Enterobacterales; family Alteromonadaceae; genus Pseudoalteromonas; species Pseudoalteromonas rubra_F. Next base: position 277,697 of record NZ_PNCJ01000015.1, read on the forward strand.
TGGTTATATAAATCACACTGCGGGTACTGCGCCATAAATTCGCGAATGCTGGGGGTGATCTTCAGCACATCTCCGGCAACACACACTTGCTTAAGTGCCGCCCTAGGTATATCCGGATGCTGATTAGCCTGTTCAGCCATTAGGTCAAACACGGCTGGTGGCAAGAATAAGCGCTCAATACTCTGTTGTGCAACCAGATCGAATAAGTCCTGTAACTGGTCTTTTTGCTGCTGTGACATCAGCACCAGAGGAGACCCGGTATACCAGCTTGTTGCTAACTCCTGAGCAGAGACATCAAATGTCAGTGGCGTAAATTGCAGTGTCCGATAGGGTTGTGTAATGCCGTCAACATGTGCCTGATGCATGCATAGATTAACCAGCGTACTGTGGCGCTGGCTGACACCTTTTGGCCTGCCTGTCGAGCCTGAGGTATACAGAATATAAGCCGGATTGTCGGCTGCCACCTCAGGGAGTCGAGCTGGCTGTTCAGGGGGTTGCCACAGTACAGGATCATCCAGCTTTACGCACGACAGTCCGGCAAAAGAATCCAGCGAATGAGATAATATCAACGACAGTGAGAGTTCGCCGACAATATAGTTTAATCGGTCTGCAGGTGCCTGGGGGTCAAGTGGCACATAAGCGCCACCTGCTTTCAGTATCGCGACAATCCCACACAAAGTGTCAATGCAGCGCTGCGCTACAATGCCCACCGGCTGGCCCACAGTCAATTTATGCTCTGTCAGCAGCCGCTTGGCCAGTGCATCGGCACGTGCATTTAACTGAGCAAAAGTGACCTGTGCTTCCTGTGTTTCCAGCGCGACGGCATCAGGGTTGACCTGCGCCTGATGTTCAAGCAAGTGATGTACAGCAGAGTACTGGGGATCAACTGCACGGCCGCAGCCTAGCGCTAACGCGTGTTGCTGCTCTTGCTCACTCTCCATCACTATTGCAGCCAGCCTGACAGACCAATCACCTGCTTTGGCCAACTCAGCCAAAGAGGTCAATACATTGCACAAGTGCTTACTCAACTGACTGATATGTGCTTTGCTGAACAGGGTAACATCATAAGTCCAACCCATGGACACACCCGCTTCATTCATTGACATATGAATGTCCAAATCAAACTTGGTGGTCAGCGCGACTTCCTGCATGGCCTGCAACGTGGCAGCCCCAAGCTTTACTCCCTGCGCGTCAGACGAGGCTGTTCCATAGTGATTATCCGTGGTCAGTAAGATCTGAAATAATGGACTGTAAGCGTTATTTCGAGGCACATTAAGCACTTCAACCAGCTGCTCAAATGGTACATCCTGGTTGCTCTGTGCCCCCAGGTGCACAGCTCTGACATGGCCCAGATAATCGCTCAGGGTGTCATGTGCAGTACTGACTCTGAACACCAAAGTGTTGACAAAGAAACCGATTAAAGGTGCCAAAGCCGGATCCTGGCGGTTAGCGACCGGGCTGCCTATCACAATGTCTTTAGTGTTACTGTGTCGGCTTAACACTAACGCCAGAGCACCATGTAACAGCATAAATGGAGTTAACTGAAAGGCTCTGGCCAGCTCCAGTAACTGAGTAGCAATAGTACCGCTTAGCTGTGCCGTGACCAGTTCTCCCTGATACTGTTTTTCAGCAGGTCGGCTTGCATCTAATGGCAGCTGATGCAGTGCTGGCAAATTCTCTAACTGCTGTTGCCAGTAATCTAATTGTTTGTTTAGTCCTTCCCCCGCCAAGGCTTGCTGTTGCCAGCAGGCAAAGTCACGATACTGGATAGGTAGCGGCGTCAGTGTACCTGGCATGCCTTGCTCAAGCGCCTGATAGATAGCAAAAAACTCTTTGGTCAGCACATCCATCGACCAACCGTCAGAGGCAATATGATGCATGTTGAAACTTAAAATGGCCTGGCAGGCAGCACTGTCATCATGCGTCAGCTGCAAATAACTGGCCCGCACCATCAGGTCCTTGCTCAAATCAAATGTTCTGGCAGCGTCACGAATAAGATAGGCTTCAGCAGCACCATGAGGATCTTGGTGCCCGCTCATATCCTGCACTGTGATAGTTAACGACGTATTGTCCAGCACTGTCTGGCTAGGCTCGCCATCGCGCTCATAAAAAACCGTTCTTAATACTTCATGTCGCTGTATTATCTCGTTCAGGGCCTTCTCTACCCTATCGATGTTTAGCTGTCCGTGCACCTCAAACGCCATTGGCATATTATATTCACGGGAGCCTCCATTGAGCTTATCGATAAACCACAAACGACGCTGGGAAAAGGACAAGACAGACTCAGTCGGTAACTCAGGCTTTGCTGCAACAATGGGTGAAACATCCGACACCTTTTGGTGTGCCAGAATACACTCTATGATCTGCGCTTTATTGTTTTTTAGAAAATCTTTTTCTTCTGTAGTCAGGGCTTTTAACTTACCCCTGACGAGCAACTTACCCTGTTCATCGACAGTGAGTTTGATCCCTTTTTCACTGAGCTGTAAAAAGAACTGTTTCATATTTTCGCTTTTGCAATCAAGTTGATGATAAAGAAAACACTGGCAGACATGTCATCATTTGAGGTCGCCAGGTGCACACAAATCCAATCAGCCATAACCCTTGTACTATCAGCGAGAAAAATCCGATTTTGACCGTATTTATCCAGAATTTTTACACAATCAAAGCGCATAGATAATGCGTCATGCGAAAACTCGATTTCTCCGCTACAAAATAGCTCACCTAATTAAGCGAATTGGGATACGAAGAACAACATGCGAACACACCCAGCTCTTCATTGTTATGTTGCTATTGCACCGCGCTGATATGTCCGGTCGCAGTGCTAAGATATGTATAAATTCATAGCCTGACTTACGCGTCAAGCTCACTGCCGTTTAATGAACGTAGTGAAGAAGCCGGGCACACATATACACCGCTGCAACCGTCTTTATAGCCAAAGTCATAGGCCAGTTTGAAGATATGATGGAGCAGCTGCACATCTACAGCGTCTGAATTCATATTGTGAATGTTCAGATTGATACCCAACTCTGTCAATGCGTCATTTTTCATCTTATCAGTCCATGTTAAAAAGTATTGCAAAGTGTTAAATGTTTCACGCAAACGCATTATTATGTAATCTGCATTTTTTTTCTACACTTTTGTTTCTAAAAATTATAAATTTCATAAAACAGATCAATAAACCTATATTTTTATTGATTTTATTTTACCCCTCACTTCCACCAACCTACCCATAAAGCCCCCTCACCCCCAGACAACCATCGACCAATCAAAAATTTAACAAAAAAAACATCGGTTAACATTGGAACCAGGAAGAATCATTCTCTACGCATTGGTTTTATACAGACTCCCCGCCTGGCACTCAACGTTACAGCCATCTCAATCATCTTCAATGGGTTTATTTATACCCCACACATCGGGACAATAACATGACGATTTGAGGAATTATATGTTTCAAAATGTACCGAAAGGAACTGTATCAACTAGCTCCAACACACAGATTTTCTGTACTATTGACGTCTACTATTATGATTAATTTATAGATTTTGTTTTTATGAATTGGGAAAGAAAATTACCATAATTTGATGGCTCTTGACTGTCTCAGTATGAAAAAAGCGTCCTTTATTTGCAGAATTGCAAAACTGAAATATAGCTCCCCCTGCATCAGAGAAGGTAATGTGACTCTGGGATATGACAACTTTAGGCCCTGTTTACATGCCAGATTATTCAGATAAAAATACCCAAAAAGTGCACGAAATTAATAAGAAAATGCCTGTCTGTAAGCTATAATTGTGCGGATAATACTGATAGCGATACGTCGCAAGGTGCAATAATAAGCCATCAAACAACGGGACTGAGTTGGTGCGATTATGCCGCTATTATCACTGATACATACGATAAAATACTGACATAATCGCCGTTTTTCAGCTTATGACTCTTGTTCTAGGTAAGCAATAACACATTCCAACGCCGCTGAGACGGCTTTCTTATCTTGCCAGTCCAGTGTTGGCCAATCCACTCCACAGGCCAGTTGCGTCACATCTTGCGTGAGTAGTCTTTGCAAGGCCGTATGTGATGCAAACGACGTGGTGATAAAGGAAGATTTGCTTTTCGCAGGCTGCTTTTTAATCCCCTGTAATTGCTGTTCAATCAGCTCTGAAACTGCACGTTTGTCCATGGCATTCAGGGTCGACTTATTGTGCGCTTCTTTATACTGGGATTCCAATGATAAAATCAGCCGCTTCATTTTTATAAAAGAGTAACTACAGCCCCTTTCATAGGCTGACATCACCACAGGGTAGCGAGATAGCACCTTGTAGTTATCATACGCCCCCATTGAAATGCCAAGCTTAGGGACTATTTCTCGTACTGTGAGACGCGACAAACCGGATTGTAAACGTGCTTTATTTAACTGTTCGATCTCAGTCAGCGCATTTGAAAATGCCTGTAACTTACCATACTGAGGCAAGTCTTCACGGCTGGCATTTTCCTGAAACTGCTTCACTTTAGTAAGCAAGGGCTTACTATCATAGACTTTAAACTGGGCCGCAGCGCCATACCCTTTTGCATATACCAGTGCAAAAAAGCGACGGTGGCCGGTTAGAATTTGGAAGCGGCCGTCCTCCAGAGGATACAAAGTGGGTGCCTGGATCATCTCCGACACAGAAATGTTGTCACCCAACTCGATGATCGAATCTATGGTCTGAGAAGCACGCTTCCAGTCTTCCGAGCCGTGTTCCAGACAGTTAATAATGATAGATTTGCCAATCAGGACGTGGTTTTCGCCCTGATAAAGCTTTGTGAGTTGTGCCTTGCTTAATTTACGGGCCACAAACAGGCGCGCATCTTCATCATCAATACATATAGAAGGTAAAAACCGGCCATTGGTGGGATCCGGAACAACAGAGCTTAAAAAGATACTCTTGTACTCAAAAGACTCATCATCGAGTTCTGCTTTATTGTTCAGGTTGCTCAGCAGCATTTGTTCTAACATATTTATTACTCTATTGACTACTGACTCTGACAGCCAGCAAGACGCTCACCAAAAGCTAAAAAGGCTTTATCTGCCTACTTTCATGCCGTAGTGTAACTGAAACAATCCGTTGCAACAATCTACGCGATTCAGCCCGCAGAGCCGACTAAATTAAATGCCACATTTTGGTATCGGTCAAGGCTGCAGGCTACTATATTTGCCTTTTACAAGGCATCTATCAGATTTTTAATCGCTAGTTCCTGCGATACTTGGCCATCTATGTAGGGCTGCAAATATCGCGCTAACTTCGTCAGCTGGTCCTGGCGCTTTTTATATAACCCTTTCCAGGCGACATAGGGCACAAAGTTATGGCCCTGAGCGGCCAGTGATTGCCGAGTTACCTCACCGACAATATAAAACAACATGGGGTGCCACAGTGACTTAAAGGCTTCTTGCTTGCCCTGCAGTTTAGCCTGACGTTTTAACGTCTGATATAAAGGAGAATCAGGGAAGCTGGTATGCGCCACCTCATGAAATACCATTTCAAGCGCAAACCAGTCTTTATAACCCTCCTGAAATGTATTGATAAACGTAAAATAGTTCCTACCTGAGGTAAATGCGCCAGCGTGCGCAAAAGGCCGGGCAACGGTAGAAACCTGATGTTGCTCCACCACAATCACGTCTGTTCCAAATATGTCACTCAACCGCGAGCAAACACCGTCGCCATACTCATTGAGTAGTGCGATGCTCTGCTCAGTCCAGGCCATATTCTGAGCTTGATGTTGTGGCCATATCTCGTCCCGATAGCTGCTCATCACCGCGAAATAGTCACGCGTCAGGTTGTTGACTGGCAAATCGGTCATAACATTATTGGGATCCAAAAGATGCTGAGTCAGTTCACTTAATTCCGAGTCGCTGAACAAAGGGTGATATCTGGGTTGGCTTGTTAGTAAACGATACTGCTCAATGGCGGCATGCCATTTTTGCTGATCTTGGTCATTGAGTCCGCGAGGAAACACACTGGGGTTGCGCGCCAGAAAACTCAGGTAAGCATGTAAGTTGTCCTCCGCTTTATTCCTAAACACCAGCGCTTGCTCGTTACAGTGCCAGCTTGGTTCCGACGCCTGCGCAGATAAGGGAGTGTGTAAAACAACACTCACCATAGCGGCAAGTAATCCGATTTTATTCATTATGCTTTCCTTATAATGTCTATCGCTGTTAGTCGCGATTAAGCGTACCTTATAATTATACGCCGCCAGTATCCAATCGGTAAACTGAGCGGTCCATGAACGATGTAGATTCTATTTAATCGAACAAAACCTTCAATATTTGCAAATATCATTCTCTTGATACCATTGCTAAAGTGACTTCAACAGGCAAACACAGCGCATTGGACTAACTTTAACTGATGGCGCAGGCAACGAGGTTTTTATGCAAATTATTCGTATCAATAAAGCGCAGGCTACGCAGGATGGTGCAGGCGTAAACATCACCCGGATTGCGGGCTTTGATGGTAAAAGTTTGGATCCCTTTTTGATGATCGATGAACTGAAATCAGACAACAGCAGTGACTATATGGCTGGTTTTCCACCCCATCCACATCGAGGTATTGAAACTTTTACCTACATTCGTAAGGGCGGCTTTGAACATCAGGATCAGATGGGCAACAAGAAAGCCATTCGTGCCGGAGATGTGCAATGGATGAGTACCGGACGCGGCGTGATCCATTCGGAAATGCCACTGAGTGATGCCGAACAGGGTATGCACGGTTTTCAGATCTGGCTCAATATGCCTGCCAAAGAAAAAATGCGCGCTCCCCGTTATCAGGATACGACAGAGCACAAGGCTCCCGTCATAGTCACCCACTCTGGCGCTGAACTCAAGGCACTGGCAGGAGACTGGCAACTTGAAGGGCAAACAGCCAGCTCACCGATAAATGACTTAGCAGGTAATGGCGCCATTGCAGATGTGGTTTTACCCCCTCAGCAACAGATCTCGCTGGATATGTCGGGTTTTGGCAAAGTGCTGATCTACATTCACACGGGTAGCCTGGCCGATGCACGCCTGAGCGCCACCTACCAGCTGGAGCTTGACCCATCTCATCCTGTAGAGCTGCAAAGTGGCGAGCAAGGAGCTGGCATGCTGGTGCTGGCAGGCCAGCCAATCGGGGAGAAAATTGCCCATATGGGGCCGTTTGTTATGAATACACAGGAAGAGCTACATCAGGCCGTGCGTGACTATCATGCCGGTAAATTCGGTAGCATTTAACGCAGAGTCAGAATTAACCAAATTGAGAGGACAAGACAATGGGACGATTGATTGAAGGTAAATGGCATGATGTCTGGTACGACACTAAAAGTAACCAGGGCAAGTTTCAACGTGAAGACGCCCAGTTACGCAATTGGGTAACCGCCGATGGCAGTGCAGGACCGAGTGGAGACAGCGGCTTCAAAGCTGAGTCTGGCCGCTATCACTTATATGTGTCGCTGGCATGTCCCTGGGCACATAGAACCCTGATCTTCAGAAAGCTAAAGCAACTTGAGACCCATATCGACATATCAGTAGTTAGCCCGGACATGCTGGAGCACGGCTGGACCTTTGATAAAGAGACGCTTAGCAGTGGCGACACGCTATTTGAGCAAAGCTATATGCACCAGCTATATACCCGTAATAAAACAGACTACTCTGGTCGTGTGACTGTGCCTGTCCTCTGGGACAAGCACACCAACCGAATTGTCAGCAATGAGTCGAGCGAAATTATTCGCATGTTCAATTCGGCTTTCAATGAACTGACGGGCAATACCGATGATTACTACCCCGAAGCATTGCGTCAGGACATTGATGAAATCAACGAGTTTGTATATCACAAAATCAATAACGGAGTATATAAAGCAGGGTTTGCGACAGAACAAGCAGCCTACGAAGAAGCCGTAACGGCCTTGTTTGAAGCCCTTGAACAGTTGGAACAACGACTGAGCAAGCAGCGCTACCTGGTGGGCGATACACTCACCGAAGCAGACTGGCGCTTGTTTACCACACTGATCCGTTTCGACAGCGTGTACCATGGCCACTTTAAATGTAACCTGAAACAAATCGAGGACTACCCGAATCTTGCTGGGTATATTCGTGAGCTATATCAGTGGCCGAACGTGGCCGAAACAGTGGATTTTTACCATATTAAGCGTCACTACTATTTTAGCCACACCATGATCAATCCAACCCAGGTCGTCCCTGTCGGCCCGGACATAGACTACACACAGCCGCACAATCGCGGATAACCGCTTTGCCTAAGCCACTGTAAACCCCGTTTACAGTGGCTTGTTATTGCCAAACCCCGTCACACGCATTCCGGTTCATATATCACTTTCCCTGACTTGGCGTTTAACGATGCACTTTAGATAAAATTGCTGGAATAGGAAATCAATTGGTGTAAAATTAGCCACAGTCTAACGTGAGTTTTAAGGAGCGAAATCATGAAGGCAAGTAAAGAGACCCGTAAAAAAACCGCCAGCAAAATAGGTATTGGCATGGTAACGGGCTTAGCCGTCGGTACGGCCATTGGTGTTTCATCGGAAAATATTGCCAATGGTGTGGCTCTGGGCATCGCAATCGGCGTGGCAGTAGGGATGCTACTGGATATCAACAGTTAGACAGCAGCGGAGCCAACTCAATCCAGGTGCTCGATTTTTTAAGGACAGCCACAGTGCCGCTATTGCACTTTTTGTCTGCGCAGTATGCATTGTCTCGTTGCTGGGCCTGTCTTGTGGTCGTGTCTGCTTTGAATTACTTTAGCTACTCTGCAGAGCAATTTTTCAGCCTGGCAACGCTAAACCTGTTAGTGGGACTCACCTTTGTGATCCTAATGAATGACTATAAACTGGGTCTGCCCATGTATGTTGGTCCGCCTGATTACAAGTATCCTGACAAGCCTGAATTCAAGCAACGACGACATACATGGTATGTCATTTCTGCCTGCGTATTTTGGTGTTGTATTGGGATTCAGTCAGCCATGCTGCTGTTCCATTCAATAGCATTAGTTGTTTAAATACACAGACTTCACAGTTCAGTCATTTGCCGTTTATAGCTCAATCACTTATCATTTCCGCGGCGATTTCAAACGCTTTTTCCAGGTTGCTGCGGCCATCTTGCCCGGACAATTTATAGCGACTGGGACTATCAATATGAAAAGCCCGGTGCTCCTCCAGCATTTTGATCCTTAACATCTCACGCTCTTTTGCACTCAGGTGATTCTCGTGTAATTTGTCCAGCTCACCTGTATCAAGCCAGATACCGCCACAGCCCGGACACTCGTCAATCTCAACGACACGTAGTGGACTGAAATAACGGCGCATCATCACAATATCCGGACATTTAGGGCAGTTGACTCGGTTACTTTCATCGGCCAGTGGAGCTGAAAACTGGCGTAAGTGCTTGGCCAGCACCTCTGCACGCAATTCAGCTGGATTGGTGAAATTAGCCAATACCTGATTGTCAAAAAAGACGCCGCCACTTTGTTCAGATATAAACACCTCAATACCACCCACTTTGACCTTTTTCAGTGGGTGTAAAGTTCTGGGACACTGCATATTTAAACTCCAATCTTCTTGCAATCGCTGTACTCATTACCGAGCCACAGAGCAAAATAGTATACTTTTTGTGTCCAGGTTTGCAAAATCCAAGCATTAAGTGCCGAATTCCTTTGGTTTATCAAAAAAGTAGCCTTGCGCATAATCCACCCCCAGGTCACGGGCAATATCCAGTTGCTGTTGAGTTTCAATCCCTTCGGCCAGTACCTTACCGCCATACAGGTGTACCGTATCAACAACCTGTTTGATCTCCTCAATAATCTCAGCACCATAATCGAGCCGACTGATAATGGTAATACAGAGCTTTGCAACGTCGGGCTTCACGGCATTGATCAGTGCCAGCTCGAAAAAGCCGCAGCCAACATCATCTAACCAGAAGGTATAACCCAGCTGCCGCAGTTCAGTCATTTTTTGTTTGATGGGAGCCCAGTCCTCGACGGGCAGATGTTCTGTTAATTCGATGCAGATCAGATGAGCATATGGATAACAACACAGCGTATCCGATACCTCTGCATCAAACAGTAATCCCGGAGACAGATTAACAGTGAGCCTGTTAGAATGACCGTCCAGGGGCGCACAATCACAATGCTGCTGGTGCGCAGAAAAATGTGTCATAAGCGCGAGCTTTTCCATATCAAATTGCCGTCCCTGTGCCATCGCGGCACCAAATAGTTTATCCGCCCGATGTAATTGTGACTCTTTCGGGCCCCGGATCAGGGCTTCATAGCCAAATATGCCCTCGCTTTGCACTAACTGAATTGACTGCCAATACGGGAGCAGGTTTTTGTTGGCAAAAACCCTCAGCAGCGCTTCTTTACTATCCGGGTAAAGCTCATTTAGTGCGCAGGCTGCCCCAGCACGAATAACCTGCTCTTCCTGTGGTTGCTCCGTCACAACAGCTGAACTAATCTGAATCTCAGCCTCATGGACAAGCTGATTATCCAATTCTTTCAATAGGTGCTGTGCAACGCACTGACTGCACACTCGTTCAGCTTGTTCCCGCGTATCAAATTGCGCGGATTCGAACCACAACTCGCCCAACTCAAAAATGTCTTGCTTCAGCCCTGCTTGTTGATTCTGAGACAGTAAAGCGACCAACGCATGCCACACTTTCTGCGCTGTGGACTGGCCGATACGGTTGATGATGTCGGGCCATCCCGACAAAGAAACTAAGGTTAAAGTACGCAAGTGCCCTCCGGGTAATTGCTGCTGGTGTTCGTTTGCAGTATAGCAGGGCAAATCGTGAGTAGCCGGATCAAGGCGCACAGTCTCCAGTTATCATCTCCATAAAAATCATAAACATTTCAGATAACTAAAAGAGTGTTCTCAAAATCAGAATGCTTTATTCGGATCTTTGTGGCATCCGCCCTAACGTTAAGCTGTTACCATCTTCGGCAGTACAAAAATCACTTTGGAGTAACATTATCATGGGCATTAAAAATACCGCGCGTGACTATGGCACAATAGCAAAATGGCTGCACTGGGGCACAGCACTGTTATTTCTGGCGGCCTATGTGAGCGTCTATTATCGTCAGTGGTTTACCGACGCCCAAACTGCACAAAACTGGACCGCACTGCAACTGCACTTGTCTTTTGGTATTTCGATTGCGGTGATCGTCACACTCAGAGTTATCTGGCGATGGTTAAATACCTCACCTGCGGCCGAGCCGGGACCCCCCATAGAGCACCTGGCAGCTCATCTTGGCCATTACGCCTTATATGCCGTGATGATCATTGCGCCACTCACGGGATATATCGGCACGGGCGTGGACACCGAATTTTTCTTTCTGTTCGACATTCCTAAGTTTGAGAGTACCGCGGCATTTACGGTACTCGTCGAGCATGGCATGGGACTGTCATTTGCCGAATTTGAGCAACCCATCGATTTTATTCACAAGGAAATTCTGGGTGCCTGGTTGATTTGGATGCTGATCTTAGGCCATGCCGCTGCAGCGCTTTACCATCACTTTGTAAAACGTGATCGAACTTTACTTAAAATGACACACGGTGGCGAGCGCTAGACTCGCCTTAAGGCAACCCCAGGTAAACAAACGGCCAACTGAGGAAAATGAGTAAAATTTTAGCGTTGTTTTTTTATTTCTATAACAGGTAAAATCCGGCCAGACAGGAGCACATTTATTAAGGAAAACAATGAAAAAGCTACTTTTACCCTGTGTTATCGCCGCAACGTTTGGTGCCAAGGCCAACGAACAACAACTCCCACACACATTCCAGGCAAATACTCCGGCTAAAGCCGCGGAGGTCAATGAAAACTTCAACTACCTGTTACAGGCAATCACCACCGCGGATGACGATGCTCAAACGCAAATTGGCATAATCAGTGGCACGCTAACACTGCTGGGGCAAAGCTTAGAACAACAAGGCCAGACACTGACAGCAACCAGCAATACGCTCACAACGCACGGTGGCAACATCAGCATGCTGCAGTCGCTAAGCAACACGCAATCTGAGCAGCTCACTCAGTTACAAACAGCCTCGGCTAACCACACGGTCTATTACGGCGAGCTGGCGAGTGCCCTGGCAGCCCAAAGCAGCAGCCTCAATGGACTCAGTAGCCAGCTGAGCGACCTGCAAGCAGGTTTGCAAACAACCAACTCTCAATTAAGCTCAACTCAAGGTACAGTCCGTGCCCATGGTGAGTTACTGACAAGCCAGGGCACATCACTTGCCAACAACACCAACCAGATCACCCAGCTGAACGCCCAACAAACCGAGCAAAGTGCGCGCTTAACTCAACTAAAAGATCAGGTGTCTACTTTCAACACCACTCAGAGTACGCTCAATCAGGCGACCACTACCCAGATGAGTGCGCTCAATGCACAATTGGGTGACCTGAATACACAAGTGGCCAAGGCAGAAAACCAGGTCACGATAAATACCGGGCAAATTAGTCAACTGTCCTTAGAAGCTGCAACTCAGCTGGCAATCGTTGCAGAGCTGGAAAATACAACAGCCAGCCACTCAACCTCGTTGACGGCCTTGACGGCTGAACAATCAGCGCTGTCAGCTAAGCAGCAAAAACTGGATCAGGATCTGAGCGCACTGGACACCGGTGTTATGGACCTAAGCAACGCCGTTAACAGCAACACCAGCGCCGTTGCGTCTATGAAAACATCAGTTGATTCGGTGCAAAATACCATGACACAGCACAGTGCCCGGCTCACTGAGTTGGAAAAAGAGCCTGAGCCATACCCAACCTATGATGAGATGATTGACCCTCATAAACCCGAGCATGAATTTGTCTATAACTATCGACCGGCTTCTCTTGGACAGGAAATAACAGTGGGTGATCGGCAGTATAGAATGTTTAGGCTTCCAGTTATAGACATGGAAACCAACCGGAAATATGGTATCGATCTTCCTCTGGGTGGCCCTAGATATTACGCAAACTTGAATACAAATCACAATTGCCAAACCTTCAAGCATCAGCCATCGGTTGATATAGGAGGTGGTGCAAAGGCGATTTTCTCAATCCGTTACAACGACTACCGCAACTATAACTTTAGTAGTGGTGAGTTAGAAACTCGGTACTACGGCACCAATGGAAGTGTCAGTGTAGACATCAAGATTGGTAACTATACCTGTTTCAGTTTTTGGGTAGGTGATAGCAAACGTTTAGATGAAGGACAAGCTGAAATTCAACCAGGCGATTACGATCTGACTGATAATGCCGAGTGGATCACAAAAGGCGACAGAATGGATGAGTTCCCGGATATGAGTGAGTTGGGTCACTATATCCGTGTTGTTGCGCTGTAAGGAAGCCATTATGATACGTTTTATTTCGATTTTGTGCCTTAGCCTGGTATTGACGGCCTGTGGTGGTGGCGGAGGCTCAGATAACCCATCGTCCGGCAATACGGCATCAGGCAACCAAAACGCTGCCAACAAAGGTAGTACAAGCGGTGATACTGACGGCGGT
>NZ_PNCJ01000149.1 GCF_005887115.1 Pseudoalteromonas rubra
ATCTCAACAATTCCTGAGCTTGGTCTAGGCTTGCACCCAGTGGTTTCTCTATAAGGCATGGAATTCCTGCCTCTAGCAGCGACTTACCATGGCTTGTATGTAGATTCGCAGGTGACGCGACAATGACGTACTCAGGTCGCAATTCAATCAGCTCATTAAGTTGCGTTACACAGACATCGGCATGGGCCGGCAAAGTTGTTAATTGTCGATTGCTTGCTGGCATGGCTATAACTCGAGCGTCGGGTTTTAGAGCCTTCAAATTCTTTCTATGGCGATGAGAGATATTACCTAAACCAATAACGGCTACGCTTTGCATTAACCCATTCCCAGACTACGAATATCCACCTGAGCGCGATTGAAATCGTCCATCCGGCCTATATCAAGCCAGTACTCATGGATGGGAAACATTAATACATC
>NZ_PNCJ01000150.1 GCF_005887115.1 Pseudoalteromonas rubra
AGTAGCGTGCATATATGCCATGCTGCTCATCATCACCTACCCCTTATTCATGATGGCGGCGCTCGATGGCCTCTAACTCGCTTTGCGGTTCGCTAGGCGCACTTGATTGCATGGGCGCAACTAAATCACACTCAGTAATAGTGTCAGACAGTTTCTTACACTCTTTATTGCTTTTACTCGGCGTTGGCTTTTGCAATGCACCGAGGACCGCCGAGTCAATCGCCAAACCAAGTTTAGCGAAGCTAAAGCCGTCATTATCTGTTGGCGTGTAACTGGATTTACCCGGGTCGCCTTGGGTGCTGGCGGTATAGTGCTTTTCTG
>NZ_PNCJ01000151.1 GCF_005887115.1 Pseudoalteromonas rubra
CTCTCATCTTTGAAGTTTTGCATGGCAAAGTGCAGGGTCTCCAGCCAGTCACTGCCAGCATACTCCGGAAACCATTGTTTATCCTCATCCGTTGGGTTTTCGCAGATTCGGCGAATATCCGTCATCATGTTAAACCCTAAGGCGTAAGGGTTAATCCCCGAGTAGTAGTTACTGTTGTAGGGAGGTTGATACACCACATTAGTGTG
>NZ_PNCJ01000152.1 GCF_005887115.1 Pseudoalteromonas rubra
TTTAACCAAGGTTACAGAAAAGTGATAATTCTATTACGAGCGGAAAGGGCAGAGAAATGGCGGCCTTGTGGGCCGCCGAATGGAGTTAGAGTTGTTTAAAACGAGCCTCTAAATCTTGCTGAGCTTTAGCAAAAACACGAAATACCACGGCGAGCTTTTCAGTCGCCATCGCGTCTTCGTTATGCAACCAGCGGAATTCACTCTCTGTGAGTGCTTCAGGCTTAGGCTGTACATCGTTTGCACCGCTTAACAAGTAATCTGTATTAGCTGGCAACTCGGCTAATTCCTCGAGCAATGCAGGGCTTATGGTAAGGCGGTCACAGCCCGTTAAGGCAAGA
>NZ_PNCJ01000153.1 GCF_005887115.1 Pseudoalteromonas rubra
TTCTTCGATGGCGAAAAATGGTGGGATTTTAGCTGCATTCGCACTTATTACTACAGGTGCTGTGACCTTAGTGCAGCAATACACCGCGCCCAAAATTGCGATCCAAGAGAAAAAACAATTGCAAGGCTTGTTACAACAAGTGTTGCCGGCATCGCAATATGACAACGACCTTTATTTAGACTGCACCACCGTCAATACCCCGCAGTTAGGCCCGCGTGAGAGCTACACAGTGTATCGTGCTCGCAGACAAGGCAAGGTCATCGCCTTAGTGCTACAAAGTACCGCCGCAAATGGCTACAGTGGCAATATAGATATGATCAGTGCTGTTTATCCTGACGGCACCGTCAGTGGAGTGCGAGTTACCAAACACAACGAAACCCCAGGGCTTGGCGATAAAGTAGAAACTAAACGCAGTGATTGGATTTACTCTTTTGCCAATAAGCAAGTGCAAGGCACAGACGATGAGCGTTGGGCAGTGAAAAAAGATGGCGGCATGTTTGATCAGTTCACCGGCGCAACCATTACTCCTCGCGCAGTGGTGACAACAGTGAAAAGCA
>NZ_PNCJ01000154.1 GCF_005887115.1 Pseudoalteromonas rubra
ACTCTGTTGCAGCCGCGATTAATGAGCTTGAAAGCTCTTCAAGTGAAGTAAAAAATACCACCCACTTTGCATCAGAAAAGTCGGATAGCAGCAATCACCTCGCAGAGGAAAGCATGGCTGTTGCTAATCATACTGAGCAAAGTATCAACCAATTAGCACAAGATGTAAGGCAAGCTGCAGAACAAGTTTCTCAGCTTCAAGCACAAACTCTTGAAGTGGGTAAAGTACTCGAAGTGATCAGTAGTATCGCGGAGCAAACCAATCTCTTAGCGCTCAATGCAGCAATAG
>NZ_PNCJ01000155.1 GCF_005887115.1 Pseudoalteromonas rubra
GCGACAACGTAGGCTTCCTTCAGCTTAACTAGCGCCTCATCGGCGTGATGAATCGCGACTTTCTCTGGGTGATGGAAGCGATGCCCCTGAAGCTCGTTACCGATCGCTTTACCAAGAATTTCACCTTGAACTAAGCTTGCACCGTAGAAAATGGTCGCGGTGTGTACCGGGCGAATAAACTGAGTCTTGTTAGCTCCCCAACGCATAGGTTTAGGGATAGGTAGTTTAGTTAATGCCTTAGCTACGGCGTCTACAATCAGCTCTTGTACCGCCTGACCAGG
>NZ_PNCJ01000156.1 GCF_005887115.1 Pseudoalteromonas rubra
CTGTGATCACCGAGGGGCTTAATTTTTGGTCTATCGCCGTTGCGGTCAAGACCCGCGTAGCTTCTAATTGGTAGGTTAATCCGCCGATGCGAGCGAGGGCTTCTTGTATTCCCTCAAATTCGCCAATCGCGACACCAAATTGTTGCCTTAGCGCCGCGTAAGCGCCACTGGTGCGCGCACTCAAGTGCCCGGTTGCCGTGCTCAACGCTGGCAATGAAATACCGCGCCCAGCACTTAAACATTCCACTAGCATGCGCCAACCGTTGCCTGCTTGCACTTCACCACCGATAATCCACTCAAGTGGAATGAAGACATCTTTCCCTTCTGTGGTGCCATTTAAAAAGCCCATATTCATGGGTTTATGTCTGTCGCCAGTGCGTACTCCAGGGTGGTCG
>NZ_PNCJ01000157.1 GCF_005887115.1 Pseudoalteromonas rubra
AGAGGGGTCGATAACCGATGGGTTTAAAATACCGGCGATGGATAGGACAGCGAGAATATTAAATAGATTCGAGCCGACAATGTTGCCCAGTGCTAAGTCGTCTTCATTTTTCAGCACCCCAGCCACACAAGCAGCAAGTTCCGGTAAACTAGTGCCAATGGCAATGATGGTAAGCCCAATGACTAAATCAGAAAGGCCAAAATACTGGGCTATATCCACTGCTGAGTCGACAATAAAATGCGAACTGATGGGCAGCATCGCCATCCCGATAATTAACCAAATCAGTGCGGACTTGGTGCTCACC
>NZ_PNCJ01000158.1 GCF_005887115.1 Pseudoalteromonas rubra
GTATAACTTGTCTATAGTGCGGGGTGTTAGGTAGCAGGGATCATTTCACTCAAATAGCTGGCTGTCCACTTTTTCAGGTCAAAGTTGCGCTTTACTGAGGGCACCGGTCATGCAACTTGCTTTGAATGAGTCACTTTTTTGAATGGGTTAGTATAAACTAGCCCCATATCAGATTAGACAAAGCAATATCAATGAGTACAGTGCTACCTATCCAG
>NZ_PNCJ01000016.1 GCF_005887115.1 Pseudoalteromonas rubra
ACCAACTGAGCTAAGGGGGAAGCGTGTCTCTCAACGGGGCGAAATATTAATGACCGCTAGGCAAGGTGTCAACAATAAAAATCATTGAATTGTAAAAAAGCAGCTCGTTCGTTGAATTAATGCTCGATTTGCGCCTTTTTTAGCTGCCTTTAAGCGACTTCGACACTATGTGATGAGGCAAGGGGAGTATGTCCCTAATAGTGTCAAAATCACGAAACGTATAATTTTTGATGCTTGTGTCGTTATTTTGTTCGAAGCGAACTTTTTTTGCACTTTAACAGAGATCCGATTTGTCGTCGGTTCGAGATCCCGTGAAGATCCTGAAAATGATCGAATAACAATCCAGTATAATTGGAATTTATTGCACAAAAATTACCCAATATATACAGATTTATTGCATATAAATGTTCTAAAATATATAAATTTCTTAATTATCAGTTGTTTACTTGTTTTTTGGGGTCGTTGCTCCGAATTTGCAATATTTTGATATTGGTCTAGTCGCGCTGGATCTTTCCTAGAAAAGCGACTCGATCCCGATCGAATAGTTAGATGATCAGGTGCAAGGGGGCGATCCTTCAATCGGATCGCAAGCTAGGCCTTTATTTTTAAAGGCTGTGATAAGTTATCCACGGAATCTGTGGATAACATTGTTTATTAAACTTTAAAAAGTGCTACAACGCCATATATTCCGCGGCATAGCGACGATGCAAGCGTTTTGATGAAAAATAATTAGTTATTATATTTCAATGAGTTGTGAAATTTGCACCATACTGGAACGAGAAATGCACAATATGACGGATTTATTTCGTCCTCGCCCCATTGATGTGCAAAAAGTGACCCGAATCAAGCTCTGTTTTTCTAAAAAACCAACTTTTTCCTAAAAATGTTTGAGTTGGAGTGAAATACCCCAATAAAACAATTTTTAATGTGCTGCCTAGCACCCGCGAACTTAACCGGTTCACTCGTTTGTCGTTAAAAAACGATATCGTCGTGTAAAGCGCCGCTTTGGGCTAAACCCAGGTGGCAGTACTAAACGTAATACATAACAGCTGTTTTATCCGTACAGGCTGGATGTTTAATTAAGTGCATCATCCAAAGTGATCCATTAGAATACTCGCTTCCAAATGAGGTAAAGCAAACTATGTCCGCAGTTCGTCAATCAAATCCCGGTAGTGATATTCTCAATGGGTCAATCGTGGAAACGCTCAGACGTATGACCGTTCCTATGATTTTTGGCATGATCACTCTGATGAGTTTTAACTTAATCGACACTTTTTTTATCAGCTTACTCGGTACTGAGCCTCTCGCGGCGGTGAGTTTTACTTTCCCTGTTACTTTTACTGTTATTAGTCTTGCCATCGGGCTGGGTATTGGCACATCTGCGGTCATTGCAAAAGCCTTAGGTGCTAACAACATGGAAGAAGCTAAATTCGATGGCTTTGTTGCACTGCTGGTATCCGCGGTGATGGTGGCAATTTTATCAGCCATCGGTTACGCATCAATAGAGCCTATTTTTACCTTGCTGGGTGCCAGTGCGCAAACCATGCCTTATATCTATGACTATATTTCAATCTGGTTTGCGGGCGCTGTGTTTCTGATTATGCCCATGATTGGTAACTCTATCCTCAGAGCCAGCGGTGATACTAAAACGCCCAGTCTGATTATGGGTCTGGGCGGACTGATCAATGCCATTTTGGATCCCTTGCTGATTTTTGGCTATGGTCCATTTCCTGAGTTAGGTGTCAAAGGGGCGGCGATTGCCAGCGTAATTGCCTGGAGCGTAGGCGTCGTATTTATTTTATATTTGCTGGCAGTTAAAAAGCGCTTACTACAAATTAGCAGTCCGCAGCAAAGCATCACCCAGGCGACCAGTAAAATATTGAAGATTGGATTGCCAGCTGCAGGGGCTAACATGCTCACGCCAATAGCGATGGCTGTCATGACGGCTATCATTGCTACCTATGGTGCAGAAGCTGTGGCCGCTTTTGGTGTTGGCAGCCGTATCGAATCCATCGCCAGTTTGGTGGTGCTAGCATTGTCTATGACTCTGCCTCCTTTTGTCAGTCAAAATTTCGGTGCACAGAAATATCAGCGAGTTGAAGACGCATACCGTACCACCCTGAAGTTTGTTATGGCCTGGCAATTTGGCATCTATGTACTGCTCATAGCGGCTGCTCATTGGATAAGTCAGGCCTTTGGTGATGAGCCACAAGTCGTCGAAATTATTAAGCTATTTATCTACACCTTACCCTTAAGTTACGGCTTGCAAGGGGTCATTATCCTGACCAACTCATCATTCAATGCATTGCACAAGCCAATGCGTGCACTGGTATTAAGTGTGGTTAGGTTGTTTGTCTTCTATATACCCTGTGCCTATCTGGGGTCTCACTTTGCAGGAATTCAGGGGCTTTTTATCGGTGCTGCATTTGGTAATCTATTTACTGCCATATTGGCGTATAAATGGTTCACCAGTACGCTTTCGGCAATGCAGCAGTGCACACGACAGGAGGAAGTGGTATGAGTGATGTGTTTGACCTGGTTTCGGACTTTTCACCCAGCGGTGATCAGCCGACGGCAATAGCTCAGCTCTGTGATGGGCTAGAAGCGGGTCTGGCCCACCAGACTCTGCTGGGGGCAACCGGGACTGGTAAAACGTTTACCATGGCTAATATTATCCATACCCTGAATCGGCCTACCATCATCATGGCCCATAATAAAACACTAGCGGCGCAGTTATATGGTGAGATGAAAGAATTTTTCCCTAATAACGCGGTTGAATATTTTGTCTCTTACTATGATTATTACCAGCCAGAAGCTTATGTGGTGGCCAGTGATACCTTTATAGAGAAAGATGCGTCAATCAATGAGCACATCGAGCAGATGCGCTTGTCAGCGACAAAAGCTCTGCTGGAGCGTCGGGATACGATAATTGTTGCATCTGTCTCTGCCATTTATGGTTTGGGCGATCCAGATTCATATATGAAGATGATGTTGTTGCTTAAAGTGGGCGAAACCATGGAACAGCGCGCAATGCTCAGGCGTTTGGCTGAACTTCAGTACACTCGAAACGATATGGATTTTAGCCGCGGCACATATCGGGTCAGAGGCGAGGTAATTGATATCTTCCCCGCAGAATCAGACACCTATGCTATCAGAGTGGAAATGTTCGATGAAGAGATCGAACGCATTAGCATGTTTGATCCCCTCACCGGCGCGGTAGAAAAGCACTTAGTGCGGGCCACCATTTATCCCAAAACCCACTATGTTACACCGCGCGAAAAAATCCTTGATGCGATTGAAAAAATCAAATTAGAGCTCAAAGAGCGTCGCAATAAGTTGTTGACAGATAATCGCTTGATAGAAGAGCAAAGAGTCGCGCAGCGCACGCAATATGATATCGAAATGATGACCGAGCTGGGTTATTGCTCAGGCATCGAAAACTACAGCCGATACTTATCCGGGCGTGCACCTGGCGAGCCACCCCCGACATTGCTGGACTATTTGCCAGATGATGCTCTGATGATCATCGACGAATCTCATGTCACCGTTTCACAGATTGGCGCCATGTATAAGGGAGATCGCAGCCGCAAAGAGAACTTAGTTGAGTACGGATTCAGGCTACCTTCTGCCATGGATAACCGTCCACTGAAGTTTGAAGAGTTTGAAGCGATTGCACCACAGACGATTTATGTTTCTGCTACGCCGGGAGATTATGAACTCACTAGGTCCAGTGGTGAAGTCGCCGAGCAGGTGATCCGTCCTACAGGGCTGTTAGACCCTGAACTGGAAGTGCGCCCCGTTGCGACTCAGGTTGATGATCTCTTATCTGAAATCTATCGACGAGTCGAGCTCAAGGAGCGTGTTCTGGTCACAACACTGACCAAGCGCATGGCAGAAGACCTTACCGATTACCTCAATGATCATGATGTCCGGGTTCGTTATTTACATTCTGACATTGATACTGTCGAACGGATGGAAATTATCCGGGACCTGCGTAAAGGTGTATTTGACGTATTAGTTGGTATTAACTTACTGCGTGAGGGTCTGGATATGCCAGAGGTTTCACTGGTCGCGATTTTGGATGCGGATAAAGAGGGCTTCTTGCGCTCAACACGGTCACTGATTCAGACAATTGGTCGGGCCGCGCGACACATCAATGGTAAAGCCATCTTATATGGGGATTCGATCACCAAATCTATGCGTCAGGCAATTGATGAAACGGAGCGACGTCGGGCCATTCAACATGCTTACAATGAAAAGCATGGTTTAAAACCACAAGCCTTGGTGAAGAAAATCACTGATGTGATGGATCTGGGTGAAGAAGTCTCGGCAGAGCAGTCTAAAGCAATGCCGAAAGTGTCGAAAAAGACAGCACCTTCTAAGCAAACACATAGTGTCGCTGAATTGACTGAGCAGATAAAACAGCTAGAGTCTCAGATGATGCAACACGCACGTGAGCTGGAGTTCGAGAAGGCCGCTGCGATACGGGATGAAGTCCACCTGTTGCAGCAACAGTTGCTGAAAAGCTAATACATTAAAGCGCAGCAAGTGCTGCGCTTTTAACTGTTTTATTTAGAAACGGTAGCTGACACCTAAACCTAAGTTTGTTGTGTCCAGGTCACCCATATCCAGGTATTGAATACTGGCGTTAACCGACATCCCATTATCCCAATCGTATTGCCAGCCGGCTTCTGTCAGGAAGCTTATGCCATCTTCTTCAACCATGGTTTTGCCTTTGTAGCCAATTTCATAGTCGTAATAATGCGCGCCGAGCTTCGCATACAGATAATTATTATCAGTAAGCTGGTACTGACCTTTCACAGCCAAGACAAAGTTGTCATAGTCTAACTCGTTTGCACCAAGGCCAAACAAGGCTTTATCGTTGCGTGTACAAGTGAACTTATCATCGCTATCGTCCTTACATTCCCATTCATCCGCTTCCATACCTGTGTTGTAAGCAGCTTCCAGCGCCCAGGTCGAATCATATTGATAGTTGTAGTAAAAGTATACATGTGTAACACCATCACCATCCTGATCTGAGCTATTGTAAGAGGCACTGCCGCCAAATAGTTGTGCACCTATGCGGTGCTGTTCATCATGCTGTGCAGCCTGTGATGCAAAAGAGGCTGAAACTGCAAAAACCAGTGAGAGGAGAGATAAAGATTTCATTGCTGTCATTCCGTTTGATTAACTTGCTGACAAGTTTATTCAGACTCCTTGTGAGAGTCTGTTTGTGGGGTGTCATAAAGTGTAAGCGCTTGTATGATAGCTGTACGTACATATGGATCGGTTAGTCGGCACGGTGAAAACCACGGCTGATTTGTTGCAGATCTGCCTCCTTAACAGGGTTTGAGGGCGTATTGCTTCTGATCAGAACAATGTCTATCGCAGGTAAGGGGGGTAAACCCTGAACATTCAGGAGCGGAAGGCCCTCTGCGCTACTATGGGCCAGTGCGCCAATTGCTAACCCGGCTTTAACCAGAGCGCGTAATGCTGAGGCACTTTGGCAGTTTGCAATGACCTTAAATGTGCGCTCCTGCTTCATTAAACCCTCGATGGCGGCCTGATGGAAGCGACAGTCTCGTTGAAATACGGCGAGCGAAAAAGATGTTTCTGGATGCCAAGTGCCAACCCATACCCCTTGATCATGGTATAGGAATAATCCTTCCTCGGAGTCAGGGCTTCGAGTGATCACACCCAAATCCAGTTCACCCTGATCCAGCGCGTCTTTTATCCGATTGCTGGACATGCAGTGAATATCAAGCTCGAGGTTCTGCCATAGTTGATGCAGCTGAGCGGTGAGTGAAGGCAAAATGGTGTCAGCATAATCGTCAGGGCAACCCAGTCTGATAAGTGTAGGTCGCTCACTTTGACGCATATATGCCAGAGTATCATCGTGCAATCTAACCAATTGTTTTGCGTAACGCATTAAGGTATGCCCATCCTGTGTCAGGTGCAGCTTACGGCCTGATTTTTCAAACAGAGGCTTACCTACATCTTCCTGAAGTTTTTTCATCTGCATACTAATGGCTGATTGAGTACGGTGTAGCTGGTTAGCTGCACGAGTAAAGCTGTCGTTTTCGACGCAAGCGATAAAGCTTCGCAATGATTCTATGTCCATACCCATAAGATTTCTTGATGTTTGATATTAGAATTATCCGTTGGTTTCGGTTAATAAAGCAACTTAAAGTGGAAGCTGCAAAAATTATCGCTATCGAAATAAGGAAGACTATGAAGCTTTATATCGGCAACAAAAATTACTCTACCTGGTCTTTGAGGGCTTGGTTATTACTTGAAAAATCGGGTTTAAATTTCCAGGAAACCTTGTTAAAACTAGAGACAGACGCGTTTTATCAGGCCTTGTCTGGTGTTAGCCCAACCAACAAAGTACCGCTTCTTATTGATGGAGATGTGGTTGTCTGGGAGTCTCTGGCAATCTGCGAATACATCAACGAGACTTATCTTTCGGGGAGGGCCTGGCCTGCGAATCCTGAGCTACGTGCCCGTGCACGTTCACTCAGTAGTGAAATGCACAGCGGCTTTTTGGCGCTCAGATCGGAAATGCCAATGAATATTCGGGCGAAACGTCATGTGAACTTATCTGCGGCAGCGCAAAAAGACATAGAAAGGATTACACAAATTTGGCGAGAACAATTGCAGGAATTTGGCCAGCAGGGGGGTTGGCTATTTGGTGACTGGAGTATTGTCGACGCAATGTTTGCACCGGTTGTAATGCGATTTCTAACTTATGGCATTGAGCCTGGACCAGAAGCAAGTGCGTATATGGAAAAAGTACTTACTTGCCCTGCCATTCAGAGGTGGCGCGCAGACGCGCTGCTTGAGCAGGATATAGTACCAAGTGATGAAGCTGGCATTCCAAGTGACTAATGTAAGGCGCAGGTATTAATATCGGGGTTATCTGCATACTGTGTCCTTATTTGGGTAATATACTTATTGTTGTATGTTGATCAATAATGGATATGTCTAATGCTGACCCCAGTTACCTCCCATAATCAAACCATCTATCATAATCTGGCGCAGGCTTATGAGGCTGAATTTTCTCCTCTTACAGATAAAAGCCCTGGCCCTGACGGCGTATTTGCATTAGATACTTTGCTGGACGATAACGTGAGGGGATATTTATGTTATGTCAACAAAACCCCGGTAGGATTGGCAGCGATAGCGCAGCATCAGGAAAGAGAGTTTGAAGTTTGTGAGTTTTATATAGTACCTCGTTTTCGCAAAGCTGGGCTCGGCGCTCGGTTTGCTCGCGCTATCTGGGCGAACTCTCCGGGTCTGTGGACCATTAAGCAGATTGCTGGTGCCGACTATGCAACGCAATTCTGGCGTCGTGCAATTGCTCAAGCCGGCATAGAAGAGATGGAAGAAGACACCTACCATGACCCATACTGGGGCACAGTGATGCGCCAGCGATTCAGATACGATATGTCATCGTCTAACTGAGTTAGGCTGTCAGGCGCGTATCTGTGTCAGGATGTGCTGGCAGTCTGGCAGCGCCATAAAGTGTGGCACTGGGTAATCTGGGTGTGCCTCTTCAAGTGCCAGGACTGCCAGTGACCTAATATCGTCACTGATTACTTCACTGAGGTGAGCCTGAATGTTGAGCTGCGCCAGCAATTGCGTGATGTGTGTGATGAGATCTTGCGCTTGTCGTTCAACAGGGTAATCCAAAGAAGTCAGATTACAATAACGGGCTATCGTGGCCAACTGATGGTGTATTCTGCTCCCATACCAATGCAGAACTGGTAACAGCAATACTGCGTTTGCCAGGCCGTGTGGGGTGCCATATTTAGCTGTGAGCTGGTGTGAAATAGCATGTACATAGCCCACCGATGTTCGTGTAAATGCTTGTCCCGCTAAGAAAGAGGCATAGAGCAGCTTTTCTCTTGCTTGCAAGTTTTGACCATCAGAGTAAGCAATGGGCAGGTGGCAGAAGATAAGCTCACATGCCTCGAGTGCTTTGTCATTCGTCAGCTTAGTCGCATTTATGCTTAAGATGGCTTCGATGGCGTGAGTCAATGCATCGATAGCGGTAGTTGCCGTTATTCCGGCCGGCAAACTGGTTGTGAGTTGACTCAGCAGAACAGCGCGCTGTGGAACCAGACAAAAGTCTGCGGCAGCGAGCTTCTTACCCCTTTTTTCGTCATTGAACACAGCTGCAACCGTTGTTTCAGACCCCGTGCCAGCTGTGGTTGGTATTGCAATGTTAGGGGGCAGTGGTTTAAGCACCTTAAACAAACCCGAAAAGGCGTCAACGGAGCGTTTTGGCCGAGCAGTCCGAGCACCAATGAGCTTTGCCGCATCCAGTACCGAGCCACCCCCGACACTGATAATCGCCTTGCACTTATTTGAAAGGTAGGTTTGATAGCCTTGTTCTATGTTTTCTACCGTGGGGTTAGCCTGAACTTGATCATAAACGACAGGGCGCAGGTTTTGAGCCTCCAGTGCGGTAATGACGGGTGAAATGACGCTTAGCTCATTCAGGACTTTGTCTGTTACCAGCAAGACCTGAGCGTCATGTGGTAAAGTCAGATCTTGAATCGCGCTGTTAAGCCCCGTTAACCCTTGGTAAAGCTTTGGTGCCGGAATACCAATAAATCTGACAATGCATTTCAGTAAAAAGTGATAGCAGCGATAGAGTAGGCGCATAACCCGGATGGCTCAAGTGGTTTTTTATTGCACAAAAGCATAGCTGAAAGTGCCTGTGTAAGGCAAAGTTTTAGTGTGGCAGGTAGTTGAAATCGCGTTGCTATAGAAGGAGGGTGAGCCAGCGTGAGTGCTGGCTCATATGCAGAGAATTAAACAACTCCGCGTGGTAGGCGGCAGTCATGGTCCTTTTCTGCCAGCTCAATGATCCAGGCTTCTTCTGCGGTGTAGCCATCTTCATTTGCTTTGACAACCGTGAACGGGGCTGCTTTTTTAACCGCTGGCGCTGCTGCCTTGGTTGTTGCTTTTTTCTTTGGCGCAGGTTGTTCTGTCGCGGCTGCTCCTGAAGTTAGCTCTTCGGTTAAAGCTGCTACATCTGCCAGACGCATATTTTTACCACCGTCAATGCTGTACCAGCCTGGTTTAGTGGTGATCTCTGGCTTTTTGCCGTTTGCGGCTTCATATGCGGCTTCAAATGCACTTAAAACTTCAGTTTTATCTAGTTTACTCATCGTAAATCCCAGTCGTGTTATACGCGGATACGCAGGTTAAGATTAAACGATATTTATACCTATTTTTGAGTAATTTTTCAATTTTTTGCGTTTTTAAGCTCTGATTCATCGCAAATCAGTCCCTACTCAAGGGGGATATATCCAACTTTTGGATTAATTTATACCAATTTGCTTAATTAAGTGTTCTGTTTTGAGGCGAGAAAATAGGGTCGATAACACCGCTCTCGCGTCCTGCTATCGCTGAGGCACCTACATCCATACAGGCGAGGTAAAAATTTTGCTATTTAGTTGTCCTAAATAAGAAACTTTTAACGCCGTTAGCGCCCTATTTGCTCCTTCAAATTGACCCGGTGTTAAGTGAACTTGGTATTACAAAGCTTGTGGGTCAATCATTCGGCGCAGCGCTATCCATTGTCGTCCTATCAATTCATGGGCATAAGTCGTTACTGCGTTTAATACGGATGCACTGGCGATAAAGCGCCGAAAGCCCTGCGCATTGCCGTAACTGTAAAATTGTACAGGTGCAGCTATGGTATCCACTCCCTGTGCAGAGAATAAATCTTGTGCACGAGTCATGTGGCTGGCTGAGGTGACCAGGGCAACTTTACTGTCAACAAGTCTGGTTGCAAGCAATAAAGCCTCTTCGGCTGTATCCCTGGCCTTTGAGTTTTGAATTATTTTGTGCACAGGAATGCCAAGGGCAACTGCGGTATTGGCCATCATGGCGCTGCTTGTTGCTTTACCATGTCCGGCACCCGACACAATAAGCTGCGCATTTGGGTAAGCATGAAGTAGTCTGAGCCCTTCGGTCAGGCGAGAGAGCGCACAGCCTGATAGTTGCAGGTTGGCCGGCAATCGAGAGGCTGGCCTCACGCCACATCCCAGTACGACGACATAGTCTACATTTTGGTGCTTGTTCGTTAAAAATGGAGCTAACCTTTTCTCTGAAGGCGTTATAAGTACGTCTGCAAAGAAAGGGGTACTGATTGCCCATAAGCTGACAACTAACAGCCAGCTTACGAGGTAAGATTTGACATTTATCCTGGCGATAAACAGCAAGCACAGAGCAACTAACAGCAGGGTGATAGGCAAGGGCATCAGCAAAGACCCAATCACCTTTTTTACCTCAAACATAAAAATAGTCCGTTTATATTAGTCTGCTTAGTTTACCTTTATTCTCTCTCAAATACGTGGGTAATTCTGCTGATTTCTTGTTTAGCGATTTACGGATTGTTTGCAGGTATTCAGGAAATGGCGGTAAACCGGGTTATCCTTCATATTCTTTTTCATTGCAAGATACATGGGGCGATTCAAGCCTAATGCACCTAACGGTATAGACTTGATCAATCCCTGACTTTCATAGGGAGTAACTAACCAATCGGGTAGCGCCGCAACGCCCATACCGGCACTGACCAACTGAAATATCAGTAGCCCCTGGTCCACGGTTTTCAAAGTGCCGTCAAATCGGGCATTCTGGATGAAGTGTTTGAAGATATCCTGGCGCTCTTTAGGGATGGGGTAAGAAATAATGGTTTCGTCTTTCAGGTCGAGTGCGGTGACATAGGCTTTTTTCGCGAGCTCGTGATCAGGTGCGACAATGAGCTTCAGTTTAAAGTCAAAAATATGTGCATACTCTACGTGCTCAGGCTCGCGAATATCCGAGGTCAGGACCAGGTCTAGTTCATCACTGAGTAGTTCGGGGATCGCGTCGTAGCTAAAGCCGCGTTCATAATCCACCTTTATGTCTGGCCAGAAGTTATTGAACTCTTTAATGGTCGGCAGCAACCAGTGAAAACAGGCATGGCATTCAACACTGAGCCTCAACTGTGAGATAGGTTGATTGAGACTTTCTTTGAGACGGCACTTGGTGGCTTCGACCTTAGGTAAAACGTCATTCGCAAGTTCTAGTAAAAGCATGCCCTGTGGGGTAAAGCGAACGGGCTGCGTCTTGCGCTCAAACAATTGGCAATCCAGTTTGTTTTCCAGATCTTTGATTTGGTGAGAAAGTGCTGACTGAGTGAGGAATAACTCACGCGCTGTATTGACCAGTGATCCGGTTTCTTTCAGGGTCGCTATGGTTTTTAAGTGCTTTATATCTATCATCATCAACAAATCTCATTCTAAACGTGAGTAAAACTCAGATTACACCCATACTACGCTGTGAATCCAAGCTATTCAACGTCTAGACGTCTATAAATCCAGCAGCGATTGACTAAATATTTACAAAATTACTATAGCATTATTTTTGACAGCGTTGTCATTCTTTATTTGACTTTTTTTTAAAAAATTACAATTTAATTTTACTCAAGTTGATTTTGAGAAAGAATCAGTTGTGAAAATGAGGGCTGAGATGTGGGTTTTAGTCATCTAGACTGTCAAACGGTGTTTGGTGTGCTGATACGACATATTCACAGGCCTACGTGTAGTTCAAGCCGTATTTACTCATATATTTAAAACTATTTAGCGGGCAATCATTACAACATGAGTTGCAGAGCCTTTATGGCAGCTAATCGAGGATAATGAAATGCATTTATTTTGATCAATGACTTAGCCTGGGTCCGCTCTCGGAGTAGAGTTTACAGGACCAGTCTTACTGGGCGGTGAGTCACATAATCGATTTAACATGGAGCAAAGCATTGAGAGCCACACTGGCTTAATGTGTGTAAGCCAGTTACCCGATGCCCCCTCAGGGGGCATTTTTCGTTTTGGCCTTAATCTGCTCTGTCTGTAAAAAAGCCAGTGCCTGCGAAGCTTTAAGGGGGTGAGAAATTAAAAACCCTTGCCCATACTGACATGATTTTGTGCTCAGCAGCTGAAACTGTTGCAGAGTTTCTATGCCTTCTGCTACTACTTCCAGGTCCAGTGACTTGGCGAGCGACAAAATCGCGTCAACCAGCGGGTTTTCTTCATCTGTGAGTTGATTAATAAAACTCTTGTCGATTTTAAGTACATGAATAGGCAACTGGTGAAGGTAACCAAGGGCCGAATATCCGGTACCAAAGTCGTCGAGATACAGCTTCACGCCAAAGGGTGACAGACCATTAATTACTTTAGTCGCCAGGCTGAGGTTTTCAATCAGCCCGGATTCCGTGATTTCAAGGCTGAGTGCCCCATTACTCAGTTGGTAGGTACGGTATAAAGCTGCGATCTGCTCTACAAATTCCAAACTGGCAAAGTGACGCGAAGAGACATTGACGGTCAGGCTGATGTCCTGAAACCCGGCGCTCTGCCATTTCGCGACTTGTTTTGCTGCCAATTCAAGTAAGTGTAAATCGAGCTCAATAATCTGGCCTGTCTGCTCGGCGATGGGAATAAAGTCATCAGGTGTGACCAGGCCATTTTTAGGGTGATGCCAGCGAACCAGAGATTCGAAACTGACGACCTTAGGATGAGTGAGAGTGAAAATGGGCTGATAATAAAGCTCAAATTCTCCGTTTTTAATCCCATTTTGTAGGTCATTTTCTATGTCGGCCTGCTGTTTTAGCTTTTTTCGCATCTCATTATTGAAATAGCGGATCTGACTGCGCCCCGCTGATTTAGCTTCGTACATAGCGGCATCAGCCTGTTGCAGCAGGGTTATGGCGTTGTCAGAGTCGCTGGAGGTAAAGGCGACACCAATGCTGCTTGAAGCTTGCAGCAGGTGACCGTCGATATGAATGGGTTTCGCGATGGCTCCTGTGATGCGTTCCAAGGCAAGTTCGACTTGGTGTTTGTCACTAATATTTTCCATGAAGATGGCGAATTCATCACCTCCCAGACGTGCAAAGGTGTCCGTTTTGCGAATGCAGCCACGGATAAGATCAACAATGGCCACTAAAAAGTGATCGCCGACATCGTGCCCCAGCGCGTCATTGATGCTTTTAAAGCGATCCAGGTCAAGATATAACAAACAATGCTGGAGTGCGGACTGACTTCGCCCTAAAGATAAAATGGCATGTTTGATACGCTCCAGCATTAGGTAACGATTCGCCAGCCCGGTCAAGTCATCGTGTAGTGCTCTGTGCTCCAGTGCCTGGCGGGCAAGGCGTCGGTCGATAGCCATGCTGAGCTGACGGCTGATGTAGGTTAAAATAGCTTTATGGTGTTGGCTAAATGCCTGGTCGTTGTCATAGCTTTGCAGGACAACGACGCCCTGATACTGGTCATTGACGACAAAAGGAACACCGAGCCAGGAGCGCGGTGAGCGACCGACCATCTTAAAATTCTGCTGCTTAATATGCGTTAAAAACTGCTGGTGGTCACACAACAAGGGTTTTTGTTGTTTGATGATGTAATAAGAGGCAGTGTGTTTGATCTGCTCTTTGGAGACTTTTTGATGGGCACTGCACTTTACG
Organism: Pseudoalteromonas rubra; assembly: GCF_005887115.1. Taxonomy (GTDB): domain Bacteria; phylum Pseudomonadota; class Gammaproteobacteria; order Enterobacterales; family Alteromonadaceae; genus Pseudoalteromonas; species Pseudoalteromonas rubra_F. The sequence goes on from NZ_PNCJ01000016.1 coordinate 13,514, forward strand.
CCTGCCTCAATCAGATAGTCGATCTCCAGAACGTCAAGCTGGGTGTCATATAGCCCGATAAAGCAGTTTTCCGCCGGTAATTGTGAACAAATGATGCTGTACAGCTCATCATAAAAAGCGTCTAAGTTGCGTGACTGGTATGTGATATTCGCGATTTTTAGCAAGCACTTTTCCAGTTGTTGTGCCTGATGCAGCTGATCTACAGTGGCTGTGAGGTGGTCCAGTGTTCGAACCTGATGAATTTTAGCACTGAGTAAGTGAGCAACTGTGGAGAGGATCTGTAAATGTCCCTGTGTGAAATAGTCCGGCTCAGGGTGCTCACAGTCAATTACGCCTAGTAACGTGTTTTCATAAACCAATGGCACACATAGCTCCGACAGCGCAGGTCGGGCGTCGGCTATGTACATAGGTTCAAGGGCAACGTTACCAGAGAGAAAAGGTTGCTTAGTACGGGCAACATGCCCCGTGATCCCAGCAGCGATAGGGATACGTTGCTGGCGTACTTCATGGACAATGTCTTTGTGTGCAACCCCCATACTGGCGACGACGTCCAGAAATTGATTCGCAGGGTCGCTCAGATAAATAACGCAATCAACAAACCCTAGTCGGCTTACTACCTGACTGGTGACATACTCAAAGAGTTCATCCAGGTGTGTGATCTGCAATAGCGATAATGAAAACTGGTTAATGATGCTTAACTGTTCGGTTTTTGATTCTAGTTTTGTTTCTGACAGTATTGGCATAGCATAGGCCTGATTACTTAATCTTCTACCATGTTAACGCTCTTAAATCATGCGTTACAGTCAATGTTGCAATTAAATTGCTATTCGCTGTAAACCTGATGACACTTTTACGACATTGTGGCTCCAAAGCGTGTCGGGTTGGACTGAAAAACTTTACTAACCTGCTGGCTCGGCCTATGATCGGGCAAATTCAGTAGTGGGAAAGAGCAATGACAAGTAAACAGACCTTAACAATCACTCGTCCAGACGACTGGCATGTGCATCTTCGTGATGGTGCGGTACTCGTTGACACTGTGCGCGACATCAGTCGCTACATGGGGCGCGCTATCATTATGCCTAACCTGGTGCCTCCGGCGACTTGTACGCAAAGCGCACTGGCTTATCGGGAGCGTATTCTTGCAGCACAACCGAAAGCGCAATTTGAGCCGCTGATGGTGTTGTATCTGACGGATAATACCAGCGCTGAAGAGATCCGAGCTGCAAAAGCCAGTGGACATATAGTTGCCGCAAAGCTTTACCCTGCTGGTGCAACTACCAATTCAGACTCCGGTGTGACTGACGTTGAAAATATTTACCCTATCCTTGAAGTGATGCAAGAAGTGGGTATGTTATTGCTCGTGCACGGTGAAGTGACGGATTCTTCGATCGATATTTTTGATCGTGAAAAGGTGTTTATTGATACAAAACTTAAAAAAGTCGTCGATGCGTTTCCCAAACTAAAAATCGTGCTAGAGCATATTACCACTCAGGATGCGGTTGAGTTTGTTGAGTCGGCACCGGATAATGTCGCAGCGACAATTACTGCTCACCACTTGCTATATAACCGCAATCATATGCTAGCAGGCGGTATCCGTCCCCATTACTACTGTTTGCCGATACTGAAGCGAAATACACATCAGCAAGCGCTATTGCGTGCCGCGACCAGTGGCAGTAAAAAGTTCTTTTTGGGTACGGATTCTGCGCCTCATGCCAAAGATAAAAAGGAAGCGGCTTGTGGATGTGCTGGTGCTTATACTGCCCATGCAGCCATTGAGCTGTATGCAGAAGCATTCGAAGAGGCTGACGCGCTGGATAAGCTAGAAGGTTTTGCGAGTCACTTTGGCCCGGATTTTTATGGCTTACCACGCAATACAGATACTATCACACTGGAAAAAACCAGCTGGCAAGTACCAGAGTCTTATCCACTGGGCGATACTCAGGTTGTGCCAATTAAGGCGGGTGCAAGCGTAGACTGGTTGGTCGTCGCTGAATAAACACGAGATCATATATGACAAGGCAGCCTCGGCTGCCTTTTTTGTACAATTTGATGCCGTGCGATTTAATCAAAAGTCAGGGGGGCGTTGCTTTTTGTAAAACGGTGTTCAAGGCTTCATCCATTTTTGCGATAAAATCAGTTTTGAAGGGATATTTTCCTTCGTACCCTTTTAAGTAACCGATATGGGCACTGCGGCTCAGGACTACACGGTCTTCGATAAATGATTTTGCTGATAATCCGGGTAATTGTTCCTGAAGATCACTAATTCCAATTAAAGTTGAGAGCCTGTCGTTAATGTAGCAGTCGATCCTTTTTTTAAATAGCTTGATGATGTTAGCGCGGGTGTTCTTGTTTTCCCAAACAACAATATGTCCGGTTTCTCTTGCTTGTTTGAGTGCATCGTCCAGGATAAGAAAGCCTGCATTCAAGCCGATATTAATCGGTGCCTTATCGCTATCACGCTGAGTGATATTTTGTAAAGTGACACCGGGGTTGCAAAACGCCACAACTTCTTCTTGTTTCAGCGCGACAGAGTAGGGCCAGATATAGGGGCGTGTGTCTAGATGAATATAAGGTGGCATCAGAGCGAATGCTTCACCATGTTCGAGGGCCGCAACGCCTCTTTTCCATGGAATGGGACGTAACTCAACCAAATACTCCTCTTTTATGAGCTTCGCGGCCTCCTGAATTAGGGTCGGGTATATCCCGACCAGTTTTCCATCCTGAACATAAGAATAAGGGGGGTAGCTGTCGTCAGCTAAAATAGTGACTGGGATCGGGCTTGCGGCACGTGCAAGGGCACTGGCAAAAAAACCACATAACACGAGCAATCGCACCGCGTGTGTATATACTGAATACTCGCGATACAGGTTCCTGCATTGTCTCGCTTTAACTACTTCTGACACAGCTATATGTCCAGCGGGAAATCTTATTCTAACTTTAGATAATATCTGTCCATATGCCAGTATTGGATTTACATACAGAATTATTCATGCAAGCTTTACAAAGTGTAAGGCGGCGTAATGTCATCATTATGGAGTAACGATTACACTCTCATGCCCAGCAGTGGGGTATGCCTCCTTCCCAGGATACCCGCTGTTGTAAGATTCGACGTCAGGACACTCAGATAGGCACAGGCATGGCACATCTTTTATTAGCACAAACCAATGATCACATCCTTCTTAAACCTGAGCACCGTTTTGGTCGGGCAGAGAGTGAGGTTGATACTCAGGTGTTAGGAATCGAAATATCGCGTCACCATGCTGTTATTGCATGGACAGGTCAGCATTGGGCGCTCAGAGATATCAGTAAAAATGGTGTGTTTGTGAACCAGCTCAAGATATCGCCCGATACAGATAGAGTGCTTAACTTGGGTGATGTGATCACTTTTTCAGACTTGCACCCTCACAGCTTTATTGTGAGTTGCTTAGCCCCTCCCGATTAAATCAGGCTGACGTCCTAAAGCGCGCGGCCCATGACGACAAATTGAAGCTCGGGGAATAAAATGCCAGCCTGGGGTGGTAGCAGCACCTCAAAGCGATGTGACCGCATAGCTGCGACCCGTGAAACCGGGCAATCTAACACGATATTACGACAGCCCAGTTCGTTAGCATGCATCAGGCGCGATTTAATCAGTTGATTTGCCAACCCTTGATTACGCCACTGCGTAGCGACGGCGAGCCGTCCCCAGGTTGCCAGTGGCGTGGCCAGTTGGTGACCCAGCGATTGGTAAAGTTGTTTTTCAGGTAAATGTGTCAGGTCAGTGCAAAGGTTCATTCTGGCTGTGGCGATGATATTTCCCTGATGCTCTGCCAGCCAGATATATGCCTCAATATCTGCGCGCTCGAGCCAGGAATCGGATGTTGAACAGTGGCTGATGGTATGGCCTTGCTCGCGCCATACTTTACTGCGAAACCGGCCCAGTCTATGCCTGTCTGTATCGCTAAGTTTGCCCGGTGCATAGCACTGCAGTGAATAGGCTTGCGGTTGTGGTTGGATGAAAGCTGTCATTATGATCCTTTATTGAGAGCAATGACTGCTCAATATTAGCCCATAAATAAAAACACGCTAGATTTTCTTCCAGTTTGAATTGACGAGAAAGTGGGGGAATGCAGGCGCAGTGTGCACCTGCAATGAAGGCTTTAGCTATGGTAGTTTTCGCAGGCCTCAAGTGTGTTCTCAATCAAGCTTGCGACTGTCATAGGACCCACACCACCAGGCACTGGCGTGATGAAGCTGGCGCGTTGCTCGGCTACATCATATTGTACATCGCCAACTAGCTTGCCAGATTCTAAACGGTTGATACCTACATCAATGACCATGGCGCCTTCTTTAATCCACTCACCCGGAATAAACTCTGGCTTGCCCACGGCAACAACTAACAGGTCCGCGCGTCTCACATGTGCTTCCAGATCCTGGGTAAATTTATGACAAACAGTCGTCGTGCAGCCTGCCAGCAACAACTCTAATGACATTGGGCGACCGACAATGTTCGATGCACCAACCACGACAGCATGCATGCCTTTATACCTGACACCGGTAGAGTCCAGTAACGTAATGATCCCTTTTGGAGTACAGGGGCGTAGTGCTGGCATACGTTGCGCCAGTCGTCCGACATTATAAGGGTGAAAACCATCAACATCTTTGTGAGGGTGGATACGTTCCAGCACTTTCTCGGCATCTAATCCATCAGGCAATGGCAACTGAACAAGGATACCATCAACATTTGGATCCTGGTTAAGCGTGTCCACCAACTCCAGTAATTGCGCTTCACTTGTGTCTGCGGGAAGATCATATGACTTAGATACGAAGCCTACTTCTTCACACGCCTTGCGCTTTGAGCCTACGTATACCTGGCTGGCGGGGTCCTGGCCAACGAGTACAACTGCGAGTCCTGGTGCTCTGAGCCCCTGATTGATCCGCGCTGCAACGCGGTTGGCTACGGTACTGCGAACTTGTTTCGCAATGACTTTACCGTCGATGATGTTTGCCGTCATGACTGACCTTTAAATTTAAGGGTTAATTACTTGAACGATTATAGAGTGTATTAAAGGGGGTACTCTATTATTGGGGTTCACTGAGTCATCTGTATCAGCGTGAGGGCTTGCTCAGGACTGAGTACCGAAAAACTTAGGAAGCCGCTACTATTTTCGCAAAAATCCCCCAAATAGCCAAGCTGGATCCGACGCTGGGCAACTTTATTGTCTCGGTGAAAGGCAAAATTGCTGAAAAACCAGTCGCCTTGTTATATAAATTAAACGTTTTGCAGTAAAAATAGTCAGTTGGCATGATTTCTAAAAAAAATGTTTGACCTCACCCAGGCAAATCACTATTATGCACCCCGTTGTCAACGAGGGGCTCGCAAGAGAAACTCAGAAAATAACACAATCGGCGATTAGCGCAGCTTGGTAGCGCACTTGGTTTGGGTCCAAGGGGTCGCAGGTTCAAATCCTGCATCGCCGACCACTTTACTCTCTAAGGGTAAAGTAAATCAACGAAAGTTGGTGGTATGCACGAAGAAGCATTCTTTGCGCCGCGCCCGTAGCTCAGTTGGATAGAGCAACGGCCTTCTAAGCCGTCGGTCGAAGGTTCGAATCCTTCCGGGTGCGCCATTTTATATCCACATTGTAGTGGCGGCTGTAGCTCAGTTGGTAGAGCCCCGGATTGTGATTCCGGTTGTCGCGAGTTCAAGCCTCGTCAGTCGCCCCATCTACAAAATCTATATGTTCGGCGATTAGCGCAGCTTGGTAGCGCACTTGGTTTGGGTCCAAGGGGTCGCAGGTTCAAATCCTGCATCGCCGACCATCTTCAAAAAGTTAAAATTCGGCGATTAGCGCAGCTTGGTAGCGCACTTGGTTTGGGTCCAAGGGGTCGCAGGTTCAAATCCTGCATCGCCGACCATCTCTTCTCTTCTTAAATTCATCCAAATATTGTTTTATCTCTTTATTTTTGCCCTTTGCTATATCAATTATTTGCTGTGATTACTCGACTCTCCCGTTTTATAGGTTATAATGCCGCGTCTATTATTTAACATAGCGCCCTGTCTGGGCAGGCAGCAAGTCTGACGGGGATCAGCACTGATTCTAAACATCAAATGTAGGGGTGTTTTTTGCGGTGGTCTGCTCAATCGAGATTGCGTAGATATGATGCTCTGCTGTCATCTGATCTGATAAAAAGTCGGCTTGTTTGTAAGGAAGGCGCGTAGTCGCCAAAAATGAAAATTGAGGTTATATCATGCAAGTTTCTGTTGAGACGACTCAAGGTCTTGAGCGCCGTCTGACTATCACAGTTCCAGCTGAGAACGTTGAGACTGAAGTAAAAAAACGCTTACAACAACTGGCTAAAACACAGCGTATCGACGGCTTCCGTCCGGGTAAAGTACCAGTATCTGTTATCAAAAAGCGCTACGGTGCAGCGGTAATGCAAGAAGTTGCAGGTGAACTGATGCAGCGTAACTACATCGAGGCGATTGTTTCTGAGAAGATCAATCCTGCTGGTGCACCTACTTTTGCTCCTAAATCATTAGAAGCAGGTAAGGACCTTGAATTTGATGCGACTTTTGAAGTTTATCCAGAAGTTGAACTGAAAGACCTTGAAAAGATTTCAGTTGAGAAGCCTGTTGTTGACGTGACTGAAGATGACTTGGCTAACATGCTGGAAACGCTGCGTAAACAGCACGCAAGCTGGACTGAAAGCGATGCTGCAGCGGGTGAAAAAGACCGTGTAACAATCGACTTCCTGGGCACTGTTGAAGGTGAAGAGTTCGAAGGCGGTAAAGCTGAAGACTTCCCACTAGAGCTAGGCCAAGGCCGCATGATCCCTGGTTTCGAAGATGGCATCATCGGTAAGAAAGCAGGCGAAGAAGTGGTTGCTGACGTGACTTTCCCTGAAGAGTACCACGCTGAAAACCTGAAAGGCAAAGCAGCACAGTTTAAAATCACTGTGAAGAAAGTTGAAGTTCAGGAACTGCCTGAATTGACTGACGAGTTTGCAACTAAGTTCGGTGTAGCTGAAGGTGGCGTTGACGCACTGAAAGAAGAAGTGAAGAAAAACATGACGCGTGAACTTGGTCAGGCTGTAAAAGCTCAGATCAAAGATCAAGCTATCAAAGGTCTGCTAGAGACTAACGAAGTTGACGTGCCTAAAGCACTGATCGACCAAGAAATTGACGCGCTACGTCAGCAAGCTGCACAGCGTTTCGGTGGCGATGCTAAGAACATGCCAGAGCTTCCGGCTGAGCTGTTCCACGAACAAGCAGTAACACGCGTTAAAACGGGTCTTCTGCTAGGTGAAGTGATCAAGGCGAACGACATTAAAGTAGACGATGCAAAAGTTGAAGAGTTAATCGAGACAGTTGCTTCTGCTTATGAAGATCCAAGTGAAGTTGTTGCTTACTATAAAGGCAACGACCAGCTAATGCAGCAAATGCGTAACGTTGCAATGGAAGAGCAGGCAGTAGATGCGATTCTGGCAGCTGCTCAGGTTGCTGATGTTGAGAAGTCTTTTGACGACATCATGAACCCACAACAGGCGGCTCAGTAAGCCCTTTTGATCTCGTCAAAGACGAAATTATTGACTTACTGTTAAGCTAACGTTTAAATGGCTCGTATTGCTCTGTGTTTTGCAGTGCTGCGAGCCATTTTTGTTTATTTGCTCAAAGCAACACGGTGGTGTGTATACTTTTGTTTATCAGCATCTCATGTATAAACTTATGTCTATAAACTCCCAGTCAATTGAGTAAACGAATTTCGCTTGTCTTCCCGATGAGACTGACAGGTGGCCAGGTTTTGCAGTGCACTTCCCTGTTTATAAGGAATCTATAAAATGAATGACGGTATGTTTGATCCTCTAAACGCTTTAGTCCCGATGGTTGTTGAACAAACAGCAAAAGGTGAGCGTTCGTATGACATCTATTCTCGTTTGCTTAAAGAGCGGATCATTTTCTTGACCGGTCAGGTTGAGGACCATATGGCAAACTTGATCGTTGCTCAGCTGCTGTTCTTGGAATCAGAAAGCCCCGAAAAAGACATCTACCTTTACATTAACTCTCCGGGTGGCTCTGTTACTGCGGGTATGTCTATCTATGATACGATGAATTTTATTAAGCCAGACGTTAGCACTGTGTGTGTAGGGCAAGCCGCAAGTATGGGCGCATTTTTGCTGTCTGGTGGCGCGAAAGGCAAGCGTTACTGCTTGCCAAATTCACGTGTGATGATCCACCAACCTCTTGGTGGCTTTCAGGGCCAGGCGTCCGACTTTGAAATTCATGCGAAAGAAATCCTGACGATCAAAGAAAAGCTTAATCGTCTGATGGCTGAGCATACGGGTCAGCCCTATGAGGTGGTTGCGAATGATACCGATCGTGACAACTTTATGAATGCAGAACAAGCCGTAGATTATGGCCTGGTTGATGCCGTTCACAGCAGCAGAAACATCAAGTAATCTATTTGGGTCAGGGGCAATCTGAGATTCGTTAGATAAATGCAACTGGCCCGGCTATGCTAAAGACAAATTTCTTTGGTATAGTTAAAATATGTATTGTGTTATCTAAATTGATAACTGACCAAATTTAAGAGGTAGCTGAATGTCAGACACTCCTACAGACGGCGACAAGAATAGTAAGCTCTTATACTGCTCATTTTGTGGTAAGAGCCAACATGAAGTACGCAAGTTGATCGCTGGTCCGTCAGTGTACATTTGTGATGAATGCGTCGAACTGTGTAACGACATCATTAGAGAAGAAATCAAGGATATAGCGCCGCAACATGATTCGTCTGATAAATTGCCGGTACCTAGAGAGATCCGTAATCACCTTGATGACTATGTAATCGGCCAGGAGCATGCTAAGAAAGTGCTTTCGGTTGCGGTATACAATCATTACAAGCGTCTAAAAAATCAGGGGCTGAAAGGTGATGTTGAACTAGGCAAGAGTAACATTTTGCTGATCGGCCCAACAGGTAGTGGTAAAACGCTCCTTGCAGAAACATTAGCTCGCTTGCTAGACGTCCCCTTCACTATGGCAGACGCTACCACGTTGACTGAAGCTGGCTATGTGGGTGAGGATGTTGAAAATATTATCCAAAAGCTCTTACAGAAATGTGACTACGATGTAGAGAAAGCACAACGTGGTATTGTCTATATCGATGAAATAGACAAAATTTCACGTAAGTCAGATAACCCGTCGATCACACGTGATGTTTCTGGTGAGGGTGTGCAACAAGCATTACTAAAATTGATCGAAGGTACGGTTGCATCCGTTCCACCGCAAGGTGGACGCAAACACCCTCAGCAAGAGTTTTTGCAAGTCGACACATCAAAAATCTTATTTATCTGTGGTGGGGCATTTGCTGGCCTGGACAAGGTGATTGAACAGCGCAGTCACACTAACACAGGGATCGGATTTGGTGCTCAGGTTAAATCTTCGGACAGTGAACGATCTTTGAGTGAAACCTTCAAAGATGTAGAGCCTGAAGACTTGGTCAAGTATGGCCTAATCCCTGAGTTCATTGGTCGATTACCTGTAGTTGCTACTTTAGCTGAGCTGGATGAAGACGCTCTGATCCAAATCCTCAATGAACCTAAAAATGCATTAACTAAACAGTACGGTGCGTTGTTCAAGATGGAAGGGGTCGAGCTTGAGTTCCGCGAAGATGCGCTCAAAGCAATTGCGCATAAGGCCATGGAAAGAAAAACGGGTGCTCGTGGATTACGTTCCATCGTGGAAGGTGTGCTACTTGACACCATGTACGAACTACCTTCGATAGAAGATGTGAGTAAAGTTGTGGTAGACGAAACCGTCATTAAAGGTGAGTCAGACCCAATTTTAATATACGAAAATAACAATCAGGATAAAGCAGCGTCGGAGTAACGGCCTCGTTTTATCGCAAAAGGAGCCTCAGGCTCCTTTTTTTGTCTACAGTTTGTTAGTACCAGCAATCTATAATACCAATTTTACTTAATACCTGTTCAATTTGACGGAGCAAATATGACGCTAACAGCGTTAAAAATTTCTCATTTAGAACAACTAAATAGCAAAATTTTTGCCTTGTTACCGAGCCTATTTTCTCGCCTCAAAATAGAACACTTAATTAAGCAAATTGGTATAAACTCAAACTAGAAATCGATACGGGTTGGTAGATAGGTTGAACTTTTTGAAGACAATCCCCATATACCACCCTAATCCTTGAAATTAATGAAGTGCGAAGAGAATATAATGACGCTTGAGAGAATGGATCGAGTCGAAATACCCGTATTGGCACTGCGTGATGTGGTCGTATACCCTCATATGGTGATCCCGCTGTTTGTAGGCAGAGAAAAATCAATAAAATGCCTCGAAGCTGCGATGGAAAATGACAAGCAAATTTTTTTAGTGGCACAAAAAGAGGCATCTATTGATGATCCCGACACTGATGATATTTATCAGGTCGGTACTGTCGCCACTGTCTTGCAATTACTAAAGCTGCCTGACGGTACGGTCAAAGTACTGGTAGAAGGCACTCAGCGAGCGAAAATTGAAAAGTTTCTGGTCACTGACGATTACTTTTTAGCAGAAGCGCAGTTTATTGCCTCCGAAAACATTGAAGGCCCGGAGCAGGATATCTTTATTCGCAGTGCCATTAGTCAGTTTGAAGGGTATGTAAAGCTCAATAAGAAAATTCCGCCAGAAGTACTGACTTCTGTTTCTGGTATTGATGAAACGGCACGCCTAGCAGATACCATGGCGGCCCACATGCCGATTAAAGTGCCGGAGAAACAAAAAGTACTGGAGCTTTACAACGTCACTGAACGTCTAGAGTACCTGATGGCACTGATGGAAGGTGAGATTGACCTGCTGCAGGTTGAGAAAAAAATCCGTTCGCGCGTCAAAAAGCAGATGGAAAAGTCTCAACGTGAGTACTATCTCAATGAGCAAATGAAAGCCATCCAAAAAGAGCTGGGTGAGCTCGATGATGTGCCAGACGAGTTTGAAGCATTGAAAAAACGCATTGCTGAAGCTCAGATGCCTAAAGAAGCGGAAGAAAAAGCGACTTCGGAGCTAAACAAGCTTAAGATGATGTCGCCGATGTCGGCTGAGGCGACTGTGGTACGTTCCTACATTGATACTTTGATAGGGGTGCCGTGGAAAAAACGTTCAAAGGTCAAAAAGGACCTTGCGAATGCGCAAAAAATCCTCGACGCAGACCACTATGGACTTGAGAAAGTCAAAGAGCGCATTATCGAATATCTGGCGGTTCAACAGCGCACCAATAAGTTGAAAGGACCTATTCTATGTTTAGTCGGTCCGCCAGGGGTAGGTAAAACCAGTTTGGGACAATCTATTGCTCGTTCAACGGGCCGTAAGTATGTGCGCATGGCACTGGGGGGCGTGCGCGATGAGGCTGAGATCCGAGGCCACAGACGTACCTACATTGGCTCTATGCCAGGTAAGCTGATCCAGAGTATGACCAAAGTGGGTGTAAAGAATCCATTGTTCTTGCTGGATGAAATCGACAAAATGTCTTCTGATATGCGTGGCGATCCAGCTTCAGCATTGCTCGAAGTACTGGATCCTGAACAAAACAGCAGCTTTGCCGATCACTATCTGGAAGTAGAGTATGACCTGTCTGACGTCATGTTTGTTGCTACATCCAATAGCTTTAATATTCCGGGGCCACTGCTTGACCGAATGGAAGTGATCCGCTTGTCAGGCTACACCGAAGACGAAAAGCTCAACATCTCTAAGCAGCATTTGATCCCGAAGCAAATCAAGCGTAACGGATTGAAGGAGCACGAGATTGAGATTGAAGATAGTGCCATTATTGATACTATCCGCTACTACACACGTGAAGCAGGCGTACGTAACCTGGAGCGTGAAATGTCAAAGCTGTGTCGCAAAGCGGTTAAGAGTATTCTGCTAAGTAAGTCTAAAGACAAAGTGGTGATCAATGCCGACAACCTGGAAAGCTATTTGGGTGTTCAACGCTTTGATTACGGTAAAGCTGAAGATGGCGACCGCGTTGGATTAGTGACCGGTCTGGCTTGGACAGAAGTGGGTGGCGATTTACTGACTATCGAGTGTGCAGCGGTGCCAGGTAAAGGCAAACTTGCTTATACCGGCTCGTTGGGCGATGTTATGCAAGAGTCGATTCAGGCTGCAACGACGGTTGTACGCAACCGTGCTGACAAGCTCAGAATTAATGACGACTTTTACGAGAAGCGTGATATCCATGTGCATGTGCCTGAAGGTGCGACACCCAAAGACGGGCCAAGTGCGGGGATCGCAATGGTGACAGCCCTGGTCTCAAGCCTGACTGGCAATCCCGTGCGTAGCGATGTGGCGATGACTGGCGAAATCACGTTGCGTGGTGAAGTGTTACCAATTGGTGGGTTAAAAGAAAAACTGTTGGCGGCACACCGAGGTGGCATCAAAACCGTTGTCATTCCTAAAAAGAACGAGCGCGATCTCAAAGAGATCCCGCAAAATGTTCTGGAAGGTCTTGAAATTCATCCGGTGAGCTGGATTGATGACGTTTTATCACTGGCACTTGCTCATCCGGTAGACAGTTTTACCATTGAGTCGCAAAAGTCGGCTGGGTAAAACAGAAAAAGTACATAAAAGTGCGTAAAAAGGGTTTTCAAATCTAAATGGTATGCTAACTTAAGCACTGTATTTAGCCTGGTAGCTCACAAACCCCCGTAGTTACTAGGCTTTGAGACATTAGATGAAATAGAGAATCGTCAGATTTCTCTGAGTTAACTACAAAAGTGATGTTAGTGGTAAGCCCTCATCGCTCTTGATAATAACAATGTAAGAGGATGATATTGTGAATAAATCTCAATTAATCGATCAAATCGCAGCTGATGCTGATATTTCTAAAGCGGCTGCTGGTCGTGCTCTGGATTCATTCATTGAGTCAGTAACTGGTGCGCTAAAAGACGGTGACTCAGTTGCCCTAGTCGGTTTTGGTACTTTCTCAGTACGCGAGCGTGCAGCACGTACTGGTCGTAACCCACAAACTGGCGCTGCAATCGAAATCGCTGCAGCTAACATCCCTTCTTTCAAAGCCGGTAAAGCTCTGAAAGACGCGGTAAACTAAGCAGATTCAGCTCAATCTGTCGAACTACCTATGTTAAGATAGTGTAATTGGACGAGATAAGCTTCAAGATAAAAAGCGTATCTGCTAAGATACGCTTTTTTTATACCATCTGGATGATGCCGCATATTGGTTTGTTCCATTCTGGACTGAGCTAATCATACCGTAGTGTCAGTGGCTTGCTGACAGGCCGCATGAATAAGCTTGCAATCGCAGCACTAATCCATATAAATAGGTACAGAGACAAGACAAGTACTGATGTGACACGCACAACAGACTTGGATATGCGATAAACCCAAAGTACTGAACGTGCTTTGACTTAGATAAGAGATAGAATAAATGCTAGAAAAGATTAGAGAAGGCTCACAAGGCCTGGCAGCCAAAATTATTCTTGGTGTGGTGATCTTGTCTTTTGCGTTGGCAGGGATCGGTGGTTACCTAGGTCAAACCACAGAGCAGGCCGTAGCAGAAGTCAATGGGGTAAAGATCACACAAATGGAATTCTCACGTGCCTTTGAAAACGAACGTGCGCGTCTGGAACGTCAGTTTGGTGAATATTTTACGCAAATCTCTGCTGATCCGGCATACATGGCTCAGGTCCGCAGTGGGGTCGTTGACCGCCTGGTACAACAAGAATTACAAAACCAGTTGGCGGTAGAGCTGGGGCTCAGAGTAAGCGATGAGCAAGTGAAGCAGGCAATTTTTGAGCTGCCTTACTTCCAGCTTGGCGGTGAGTTTAGCAACGACAGATATCTACAGCTGATCCGTCAGATGAACTTCCAACCGGATACTTTCCGTGAATATATGCGCGAAGAGATGACCCGTAATCAATTGGTTTCAGCTGTGGCTGGTTCTGATTTTGTGCTGGACAACGAGCTTAAGCACACCTTGGCCTTGCAGCAGCAGACCCGTGACATTGACTACATGACGCTGAGCAAAGACTCTGTGAAGCAGGACGTTGCTGTTACTGAGGAAGAGATCTCAGACTACTATCAGCTGAACCAGGAGCAATTCCAGGCGCCTGAGCAAATTGCATTGCAATATCTCGAGCTTAAATCTGAAGATATTACTCTGGATAAACCTATCACTGACGAAGAAGTGCGTGCGTACTATGAAGAAAACCAGGCACAGTATTTGGAAGAAGAGCGTCGTCGTGTGTCACACATTCTGATTGAGAGTGCTGAAGACGCTGACGCGGCGAAACAAAAAGCGGAGTCGCTTTACCAGCAGTTGCAAGGTGGTAAAGACTTTGCGGAGCTTGCATCTACTGAGTCAGATGATATTGCGTCTGCTGAAGTGGGCGGCGATCTGGATTGGATCGAGCGTGATATGATGGAACCTGAGTTTGAAGAGGCAGCATTTGCACTCGCAAACGTCGGAGATATCTCTCCGGTAGTAGAAACTGAATTTGGTTTCCATATCATTAAGCTGACAGACCTTCAGGCGCAGCAGTCTAAAGCATTCGAAGATGTAGCAGCAGACTTACGGGCAGAGTTAGAAAGCACAGCGAAGGCAAATGCCTTTTATGAGAAGCAATCGCAGATCGCTGAAATCGCTTTTGAAGTTGCAGACTCTCTTGAAGATGCAGCAGCTGTGGCTGACATTGAGCTGAAAAGCACTGAGCTGGTATCGCGCATGGCGTTGCCTGCACCGCTTAACGACCCGACAGTCGCGAATGCAATTTTTACTCCTGAGCTGATCGAAGACCGAGTAAACTCAGAAGTATTAGAAGCGGGTAACGAGCACATTGTTGTCGTGCGTGTGTTGGACCACAAGCCTGCAACAGTAAAGCCGCTTGAGGAAGTGACCGCACAGATCAAAACGCGTCTGGAGAATGAAAAGGCTTCAGAGCTTATCAAAGAGAAAGCGAAAACTTTATTTGCACAGCTGGAAGACGGCAAAGCACTGAGCGATATCGCGGCTGCGGAGTCTGCCGAGGTTAAAAGCGAAGCTGCGCTGAAGAGACAAAGCTTTGCAGTTGCTCCTGAGATTGTCCAGCAGGCATTTAAATTGGCACACCCTGAGAGTGACCAGACACTGCCTGCACTAGTTGAGCTAAATAGCGGTGACGCGGCACTGTTGGTACTGAAAGGCGTAACTACCGCTGCTGTTACAGGTGATGTTGAACCGCAACAGAAGCAGAACATTACGATGTCGGTCGTGAATAAGAACTTCCTGGCGCTATTGAATGCGCTGGAGTCTGACGCTGATGTGGTTCGCCCGACGCTTCAGTTCAGCGACGAAGTTCAATAATACAAGGTATTGAATAAAAAACGCCGGCATTGTCCGGCGTTTTTTTATGTCTGGATAATGCGTTAGTTGGTTTATACAGCCAGAAGCTTTTGCATGACTTTAGATTTGGGCGCGCGAAAGATAGACTCGCTGTTACCATACTCTACGCTTCTACCCCGGCTCAGTACGAGTAACTTGTCACTCATATGGCGTACCAGACTCAGGTGGTGGGTGATCAAAATGTAGCTGAGCCCGGAATCACGTTGTAACTCCAGCAACAGGTTGACGGTCTGAGCACGGACTGAGGGGTCGAGCGATGACAGCGCTTCATCTAACACCACGACTTTGGGGTCCAGAATTAATGCTCTGGCGAGTGCGACCCGCTGCAATTGTCCGCCACTGAACATATGCGGATAATAGTCATAGTGCTCGGAGAGCAACCCAACCCGAGATAGCGTGGCGACGATTTTTTTGTCACGCTGGTGTTTGGTCAGCTGAGTGTTCAATCTCAGACAGTCGTCCAGCATATCGCCAATAGTCAGGCCGGGGTTGAGTGAGCGAGTTGGATCCTGAAAGATAAGGCGAATATGGCGACAGTCATGGTTTTGCTGGCCGTTGTCTTCAATCATTTCACCGTTTAGTAAGATCTGCCCTGAGTCAGCATGTTCGGCGCCTGCCAGCACACGAGCCAGAGTACTTTTGCCAGACCCCGTTTCACCAATAACCGCCAGCGTTTCACCAGGAGCAACTGCGAAGGAAACGTCTTTAAGTACTTTGACGCGCTTTCTTTTGAACAGGCCAGCGCGCGTGTTAAAAGTCTTATTCAGTGATTGCACCTTTAACACGGGTTGCATTTTTTCTTCTCCTGGAGCAATGGAAAGTGACAGGCATAAGCATGACCGTGCGACTTAACCTGATCTGGTGTAACGACACACTCACGCTGTGCTTGGGGGCAACGAGGCCCCAGCCGGCAACCAATTGGTAAGTGTTGTAACGGTGGTATGGTGCCTTTAAGTGCAAAGAAAGACGCTTTGTGGCCAATCCCGTGGGCGTAGTCAGGCAGTGATTTCACAAGCGCCTGTGTATAGGGATGGTAGGGGTGACAAAATACTTTGGTTGTGGGCCCTGCTTCGACCATCTGGCCACAGTACAGTACATGCATGGCATGCGACCAGTCCGCGATCTCCTCCAGCTCATGGGTGATCATCAAAATTGACATATTTTTAAGCTGATTAAGACTTTTTAATAAGCGAAAAACCTGCGCCCGGGTAGTGGTTTCCAGAGCTGTAGTCGGCTCGTCGGCAATTAAGAGTTTGGGACTTCTGGCGATGGCCATAGCGATCATCACCTTCTGACAAACACCCTCAGAAAGCTCGTGGGGATAGCTGCTCGATACACGGCGGTGATCCCGGATCCCGACTTTGTGCAGCAAGGCTTTTACTTTTTCCCTGCGTTCACTGCGGCGACTAAAAAAGCCGCCTTTAAAACAGCTATCGGGCAGTGATTCTGCCACTTGCTCAAAAATTTTGGCAGTTGGATCCAGACTTCGGCTTGGTTCCTGATAGATCATGGCAATATCCCGGCTCACCAGTTTACGGCGTTTTTCCGGGCTCAGGCGCATCAGGTCTACCCCTTGCCAGTGCATTCGGTCAGCAGTTACGCGCCAACGGTTATTTAGAACCCCAACAATGGCTTTTGCTATCAAACTTTTGCCAGATCCTGATTCACCGACCAGGGCATGTACCTCACCCTCCTTAAGGCTCAGGCTAACTCTGTCAACAGCACGGATCACGCCATTGTCAGTAGGTAACTCGATGGTGAGATTTTTAATATCAAGTAACTGCATTAATCTGCCTTTCTCGCCTGCAATGCGTCGCGTAGACCGTCACCGACAAGGTTAGTCGCAAGCACGGATAAAAACAACAGTGCTCCGGGCAGACCCACAGTCCAGGGGGCCAGATAAATCAGCCCCAAGTTCTCTGCGAGCATTGCTCCCCACTCAGTGGTGGGGGGTTGGGCTCCGAGCTTCAAGAACCCCAGGGCCGCGATATCCAGAATGGCAGTCGACAGTGCCAGGGTGAAAATAACCACGATATGCTCATAAATATTAGGCAGCACACCTCGAATGATTAATTGCCAGCGGCTTGCGCCATCCAGTCTGAACGCACTGATGTAATCTTTATTAAGTTCTTCAACCACCAGATTACGGATTGAATGAATATACTGAGGTAGCAGCGCGAAAATAATCGCCCATACAGTATTAAACAGGCCGGGACCTAAGATGGCGATAATGATGATAGCCAGTAGCAGTGACGGAATGGCCAGGGTAATATCCAGCAGGTGGTTGAGCAAGCTAGACTTAAAGCCCTGACTACATCCAGCTAAGGTGCCCAGGACAACGCCCATCAGAGTCGTTAACAGCGCTGCGACGATTGATAGACCAAAGGTATAAGTGGCACCTCGCATAAGGCGAGACAAAACATCACGCCCCAAATCATCAGTACCCAGAATAAAGTTAACATTCCCCTCATCGTGCCACGAGGGGGGAAGTAATAAGGCATCGGCATGCTGCTGGTCAATACCATAAGGGGCCAACAATGGTGCCAACAGAGCTAACAGCGTCAATGCAATAAATAGCCACAGCCCAACGAGTGCCGGGTGGTTCGCTTTAAACTTACGCCACAGCCGGGATAGCGGAGAGCGGTTAGACTCCTCTGTAAAGAGATTAAACTTTGCCATGAGCCTGATTCCTGGCTAGCGGGTCAAGGAGTGTGTGGATCACATCTGCCAGCATATTCGCGAAAATAACAAAAAAAGAGACTGCCAGCAGACCGCCTTGAATGGCCGGATAGTCTCGCTGATAAATGCTCTCTATCATCCAGCGACCGATCCCTGGCCAGGAAAAAATCACTTCAGTTACCATCGCCAGCGTGATCAGCGTACTAAATTGCAGGCCTACTTGCTTGATCACCGGTAATAAAGCGTTGCGTAATGCATGGTCAAGGATCAACTGCCGACGGTTAAGGCCTTTGGCCCGCGCTGTTTTAATATAGTTTTGCTCCAGTACAGTGAGCATCGAGTCGCGGGTAAAGCGCACCAGAACTGTGGTAGGGTACATGGCCAATACTACCGTCGGCAGCGTCAGGTGATGCAGCGCATCTGCAAAGGCTTGCCCGCCATAGGGAAAGTCGTGCAGCCAGATGTCCAACAATATAAAGTTAGTGACAGGCGGTATTTCGTAGAGCAGACCAATACGACCTGACATTGGAAACCAGCCAAAACTGAGACAAAAGATCATGATCAGTAACAGCGCCAGCCAGAAGACCGGTATTGAAAAGCCAAGCAAAGTCAGCGAGCTGATCACTTTATCTGGCCACTTATTGTGATAAGCACTGGCAATCACTCCCGCGGGAATACCAAGGCATAGCGCGACAATCAATGCGTAGACACACAATTCTATGGTGGCCGGAAACAGCTGTTTTACATGACCGAATACCTCCTGGCCGGAAGATAAAGACAACCCCCAATCACCTTGAAAGAGGCGGATCAGAAAGGCCTGGTACTGGACCAGAAGACTGTCATCGATATGGTATTTCTGCTGCAAAATTTGTGTCTGGCTAAAATTGGCATTCAGTTCACCACTGAAGTTGGTGAGCAGATCTCCCGGAAACAGATAATTCAGTGCAAAGGTAAACGCAGTAAGCGCAAACAGCATGAATAGCAACAGGCTGAGGCGGCGAAGCAAAAAGTCTGCAAACATAATCAGTTTTTCCTCGCGTTAGCCAAAGAAATACCACCAAAAGGACGTAGCTCTATGCCCATCACACTGGTATTACTTGCCTGAAAACGCATACCATGCGCAATCGGTACCACGGGCAGCTCTGTAATTAACATTTGCTGAGCTTGCTGATAAAACTGTTTACGCTCCTGCAGATCACTGGTATCGAGTGCCTGAGTCAGTAATAAGTCGAACTCCGGGTTACACCAGTTTGCGGGGTTTTTACCACTGAATGTTGCCGTGCAGCTTAACAAGGGGCTGAAAAAGTTGTCCGGATCTGGCGTATCTGCTGCCCAGCCGAGCAGTACACTGTCGTGTTCGTGTTGGCCAACCCGCTCCAAAAAGGTGTTCCACTCGTACTCAACTATGGTCGCACGGATGCCAATTTCGCGCAGATCGCTCTGAATAAGTTCGGCCATTTTTCGTGCATTGGGATTATAAATTCGAGAAACCGGCATTGCCCACAAATCCATTTCAAAGCCATCTGGATACCCAGCCTGTGTCAAAAACTCTCGGGCACGCTCCGGGTCATAGCTGGGCATAGCCTGAGTTTGAAAAGCCCAGGATGAAGGTGGCAAAATCGAGCGAGCCTGGATCCCGTTGCCATAGAATACTGCTTTCATGATTTTCTGAAAATCGATACTGTGCGCCAGTGCCTTACGCACCAGAACATTATCAAAAGGTGGTTTCTCGGTGTTAAACGCCCAGTAACCAACATTCAGGTTGACGGCTTTATCAACTCGGATGTCCTTGCGCGCTGCCAGGGTTTCAAGTTGAGTAGCACTGGGGTGGGCTGTAATATCACACTCTTTAGTCAGCATTTTAGCGATGCGACTGGTATTGTTGGTGGTGATATCATACACCAGCTGATCCATGGCCAAGTCGTGCTTCCAGTAGCCTGGATGCTTGTGGTAGCGGATCAGGTTGTCACGCAAAAAACCCTTGTATTTGTAGGGACCTGTACCCACAGGCAAGATATCGAAATCTTGTTTGCGTTCCAGTTCGACCAGCTGCATAGCATACTCATGCGAAAGGATCACAGCAAAGTCTGTGGCGATGTTTGATAAAAAGCTACTTTCACTGCTGAACAGCTCAAATCGCACAGTATAATCATCTACTTTGACTATCTGGCGGATCAGCTGATCCATGCCCACACTTTGAAAATAAGGGTAATTTGCATCGCCCACAAAGTGGAATGGATTGTACACATCGAACAGGCGGTTAAAAGAAAACACCACGTCATCAGCGGTCATAGTGCGGGTCGGGGTAAAATAGTCTGTGGTGTGAAAAGTGACGCCTTTGCGCAGCGTAAAGGTGATTTGCTTGCCATCCTCACTGATTTCCCAGCTGGTTGCAAGCTCAGGACGGAACTCAGCCGTTAGGGGATCAATACTAATTAGCGTGTTATATAACTGGTTGGCGATAATATCGATAGTCGATCCGGTCGTAGTCACCTGCGGATTGAATGACACCGGGTTGGCTTCGGCGCAATAAACTATCCCCTGGATTTTGCGTTGGGCCTGTGCTGTGTTGTCACTACAGCCAGCGAGCAGTGCACTAAGCAGGGCTGTCATGGGTAATAGCCAGTAACTAGCTAAGTACCTGTACTGTTGCAGGGCGCTGGGCGTCTGGGTGGGTGGTTTGTCAGTTGCTCTGTTAGCCACGGCTAAGCCTCTTGTTGCGAGTCCAGTAGGTTGTACTTCTTCAGGTAACCACGCAGCTGATGATAGGTCAGCCCCAGATTCTGAGCGGTTTTTTTCTGGTTAAACTGGCTATGCTCTAGCGCATTGCGCAGCAGGTCTATTTCAAATTCATTAGAGAGTGACTTCAGGTCGCACGGAAACGAGGAGACAGCTGGTTTAGTTTGCGGCGTTTCTGCCATGGCAATGGGAGCTGTCGTAGTGGCCTGAGCCGATATATCTGCGGCTTTTTTGATTCTTTGTGTAGGTCTGTAGGGGCTGGCAAACGGGTCGAATACAATCTGGTGTACTGCCAATTGTTCGCTGCCATGACGATACAAACTTCGTTCTACCACATTTTTTAGTTCACGAATGTTGCCCGGCCAGGGGTAATCAAGTAGCAACTCTGTGGCACTACGAGTAAAACCACTGAATAAAGACCAGCCTAAATCACGGGCCATGTTAATAGCAAAGTGTTCGGCCAGCAGCAGGATATCTTCTTTACGTTCGCGCAATGGCGGCAACGTAATAACGTCAAAAGCTAAACGGTCGAGCAAGTCGTGGCGAAACTCGCCATTATCAGCAAGGGTTGGTAAGTCTTCATTGGTCGCGCAGACAAGCCGGGTATCTACTTTGACCGTTTGTTTCCCGCCAACTCGCTCAAATTCGCCATACTCTATGACCCGCAGGAGTTTTTCCTGCACCATGGCCGAGGTATTGGCCAGCTCATCAAGGAACAGGGTGCCGCCGTTGGCACGCTCAAAGCGACCTTCATGCCGTTTACTGGCGCCGGTGAATGCGCCACTTTCGTGACCAAACAGTTCGCTTTCCAGCAGGTTTTCGTTTAGTGCAGCACAGTTGAGCTTGACATAATTCTGGTCCCATCGCTCGGATAAATAGTGTAAACGGGCCGCGATTAACTCTTTACCGGTTCCCCGCTCACCGATGATTAGCACCGGCTTTTCCAGCGGAGCAAGCTGAGATACCTGATCCAAGACAGCAAGGAAGCTATCCGACTGGCCGAGTAAATTATCCTGTTGGCGAAACTGACTCATATTGCCTAACTCTTAGTATTTTTGACTAACATCTAGTGTATTTTAAAAAAAGATGAAGCGAAAGTATTTTTCTATTATTATAACTTGTTGATTTAAATAAATTAAATTTATCGAAAAGTTGGCAAGCTAATTGATATATCTAATCAGCAAACTAAATTACTAACCAAAGAGGTAATAGATTATGGGAATCTTTTCACGTTTTGCTGATATTGTTAATTCTAATATCAATGCGATTCTGGATAAAGCGGAAGATCCAGAAAAAATGGTCCGTTTGATCATTCAGGAAATGGAAGACACCTTAGTGGAAGTGCGCTCGACGTCGGCAAAAACGCTGGCAGAGAAAAAGGAGCTGGAGCGTCGCGTTGAGCAGTTACGTACTCAGGCAGATGACTGGCAGCAAAAAGCAGAACTGGCACTGACTAAAGACCGTGAAGACCTGGCACGTGCGGCCTTGCTTGAAAAGCAAAAAGCCACCGATGCGGCAGACAGCGTGACACAAGAGTTGGCACATGTTGAGTCGCATATTGAGAAGCTGCAACAGGAAGTCACCACATTGCAGGAAAAGTTGGCTGATGCAAAAGCGCGTCAAAAAGCCATTGTATTACGCCAGCGGTCAGCCGAGTCTCGTCTGGATGTCAAGAAGGCACTGGATAGCAGTAAAGTTGAAGATGCTCTGAATCGCTTTGAGCGTTATGAGAGCAAAATCGATGGTCTGGAATCTCAGGTTGAGTCTTACGACTTAGGCAAAAAATCATTGGCAGATGAAATTGCCGATCTGCAGAAGAATGAGAAAGTGGATGACGAACTTGCGGCATTGAAGAAAAAATTAGCCGATAAGTGAATTTGACTGCACCTGCTGTTAAGGTAGGTGCAATAATGAAAAGAACAACGTGCCCAGGTTAGACAGGAGAGGAATATGTTTGATGCAGAGATTTTAGTCGCCCCGATCATCATCTTTATGATTGTTGTGGCACCGCTATGGTTGATCCTGCACTATCGTAGCAAAAAGCAGGTCAGTCAGGGGCTGAGCGAGCATGAACACCGCCAGCTGGTAGAGTTGGCACACAAAGCAGAGAAAATGGCGCAACGCGTTGAAACGCTGGAGGCCCTGCTTGATCAAGAGTCACCAGAGTGGAGACGCAAAGTATGAGTAAACGTAGACGAGAATTATACCGTGACCCAAAAAGGGGCAAATTAGCGGGCGTGTGTGCGGGGCTGAGCGACTACTTTGATATGGAGCTATGGCTGGTCAGGATCTTGTTTGTAACTGCGGTACTGTTATCCGGTGGGCCGCTGTTTATTGTAGTCTACATCGCCTGTTGGTTTATTCTTGATAAAAAAGCAGAGACACCACAGGCGCCAGGTGCAGACAGCAACTACTCAAGTAAAGACGAAGATCCTGTGTCGGTAAAGTTTAAAGTCTGGCAAAAAGGCGAGCCGCCACGTCAGGCGCTGTTTGACCTGAAAGAGCGCTTAACGCGTCTTGATGGTCGTATCCAGCACATGGAAACGTATGTGACGTCGAGCGAGTACACGGTAAAACGCGAAATCAATAAATTATAGTAACTGACAGATACGCAAAGGGGCGCTGCCCGGGCGTCGGCAGCTCAGCCACCTTTGCTCACAGAATAAGGAATGTGTGCCTTTATGAGTGTATCGGGCCTCACTGCCAGAGCGCTGCAAAAATTACAGCAAACTACCCATAAAACCCTTACCCGAAGTCTGGACAGACATGTCAAACTGGCTGTAACTGGTTTCAGTGGTAGCGGTAAAACCGCTTTCATCACGGCTTTGGTAAAACACTTAACCACTCAGGCTACGGCACAAAACCTGCCTTTTTTGGAGGTAGTGCGAGAACAGCGCCTGGTAGCCTGCAAACAGGTGCCACAAAGTGCGCTGGATATTCCCAGTTTTGAATACCATAATGCGGTAAGTCATTTATTAGCTGATCCCCCCAGCTGGCCGCCTTCAACACAGCGGATCAATACGCTCACACTGGCATTGAAATTTCGATCCGGAAAAGGCGTCAGGCAGCATCTGAGCGAAACCCACACCGTCTATCTTGAACTGATTGATTATCCGGGTGAATGGTTAATGGATTTACCTATGCTCAATCAAAGTTTTGCTCAGTGGAGCGAGCAACAGCTCAGGAGGCTGGCTCAACCTGATTACGCGCAGGCAAGCGCGCCTTTTTTACAGCTACTGGCTCAATTTGATGCGCACGCAACGGTCAACGAAAGCGAGCTGGCGGCAATGGCAAGCGTTTACGCGGATGTCTTAAAGCAGCTCAAGGCTCAGACCCGGCTGGCGCAGTTGCAGCCCGGGCGTATGCTGATCCCCGGAGAGCTTGATGGTGCGCCGATTTTACAGTTTTTCCCATTAACCGCCCCGGGTAATACGGCGGAGCAGACTCAGTATCATCACCTTGAACAGCGCT
Organism: Pseudoalteromonas rubra; assembly: GCF_005887115.1. Lineage (GTDB taxonomy): Bacteria > Pseudomonadota > Gammaproteobacteria > Enterobacterales > Alteromonadaceae > Pseudoalteromonas > Pseudoalteromonas rubra_F. The sequence goes on from NZ_PNCJ01000016.1 coordinate 37,765, forward strand.
TCGAGGCGTACAAAAAACAAGTGATCACGCCTTTTTATCGAGAGCACTTTTGCCGCTTTGACCGCCAGCTTGTACTGGTGGACTTGCTCAGTGCACTTAACGATGGCTATACCACGCTGACGGAAACGCAAAGTGCATTAAGTGATACGCTGGCAATGTTTCGTCATGGTAAAAGTGGGATCTTGTCACGGCTATTTCGTCCCAGCATAGATAAGGTGTTGTTTGCGGCGAACAAATGCGACAGTGTGGCGCTGGCCGATCAGGATAAATTGACACGTTTATTGCATTCTTTGCTCTTACCCAGCGAAAACGAATTAAAATTCTCAGGCGTAGAAATCGATACTATGGCAATTTCGTCGGTGAAAAGCACGCAGCCAAAGCAGGTGACCGAACAGGGGGAAACTTTATCCTGTGTTTATGGCAAGCCAGTCGGCGAATCGAATTATATCAGCTACCTGCCGCCGATCCCGCCAGAACATTTGCCTGGCGTGCAGCACTGGCCAAAACAAGGATACGAATTTTTGTCTTTTGAACCTTTCCCTGCCTACCAGGGGCAAATTGAGCATATACGTCTCGATCATGTATTACAGTTTTTATTGGGAGATAAACTTCAATGAGTGAGCCTGCCCAGTCACATCGCGGACGACGGATCCATGTTGAAGCGGCCCCCGAGGCGCCACAATCAACGACAGCTCCACAGGCCGAACAACAGGCGCGGCGCGTTGAACAAGGCGCAGAGCAGGCTGATATGAGCAAGTCTGATGGGCGTGAGCAAGCGCTTGATACTGAGTTGCAAGCGATCCCCTTGGAGCCTGTTGTACAACCGGCCCAATCTGGGCTGACCTGGCGTAAGTTATTGCTGCTGGGCCTGGCTGTTCTGATCCCGGTAGAAATGACCTTGACATTGCTCGATGCACTTAACCGCAGCTGGGTTTTGGCCGGATTATATGGACTGGTGATTGTCAGCGCACTGGTTGTGCTGGCTAAGTTCGGCTGGTCTGAAGTCCGCGCCCTTGGCAGGTTAAAAAAGCTCGAGCAGCAACGCGTCGGGGCACAAAGGTTGTTGAGCAGCAACCAAATTGGAGAGGCACAAACCTGGTTAAAGCCACTTCTGAAGCAACACGACCAGCAGCAGGTCAGCCAGTTTATGGCCACTATACAGCCTCATTTTACTGATAGGGAAGTACTGGCACTGTACGACAAAACCTTACTTCAGGATGTAGATGAGCGTGCCCGGACACTCATTGCGCAATTTGCCAGTACATCTGCCTTGATGGTGGCGATAAGCCCGATGGCCATTACAGATATGCTGGCCGTGTTGTGGAGAGGCGTTGTTTTAATAGAGAAGATCAGCCAGTTATACGGAATTAAACTGGGTTATCGCAGCCGCATTGAACTTTACCGTTTGCTGCTCAAGCAGATCATCTTTGTCGGGGCCAGTGAATTACTGAGCGATCTGGCAGCCACCAGCCTGGGTGCCGAATTGTTGGGTAAACTGTCAGCGCGTTCTGCGCAGGGGCTCAGTGCTGGCGTTTTCACCGCTCGACTGGGATACAAAGCCATGGCCTTATGTCGACCTATTCCCGCCAGTGCGCCTGCTTCTGGCTACTTATCACAGACGGCACGTAAACTGGCGAACCTGTTAATCCGTCAGTCTACTGACAGGTCCGATGAGAAAGCTAGAAGGTAGCGTGTAAATACTTACTTTTGTTTTTGCTCCTGAATCGTCTGAGTTTTGACTTATATCCTTCTGCCCTTTGACAACTTATGTGTACACTCGGGTTAATTTAACCGGCCCGGGTTAGCCATCTGCGCGTCCGGCACGCTTGTACATTGCGGTGTCTTGGAATATCTAATTGGTATTCGTCCGAATAACAAAAATAGGCAAGCAATGAAGAAGTTACATGATCAGACCAATTGTATTCATGGTCCACACCACTTTGATGATCCACATGGTGCCCTGACAGCACCTCTGTATCAGAGTTCGACGTTTAAGTTTAAGGATGCGGCGCAAGGCGCTGCGCGTTTTGCTGGAGAAGAAGCCGGCTATATTTATACCCGCCTTGGCAACCCGACCACCCGTGAGTTGGAAGAAAAGCTGGCGCAGCTCGAAGAAATGGAAGATGCTGCCGCTACGGCGACAGGCATGGGTGCAGTATCTGCCTCCGTGCTGAGTTTTTTACAGCAGGGCGATCATTTAATAGCTTCTAAAGCCCTGTATGGGTGTAGCTTTGCTTTGTTTGCACATATGTTACCTAAGTTCGGCATTGAGGTGACTTTTGTCGACATGACGGACCCGCAAGCACTGGCCGATGCGCTGCAGCCTAACAGTAAGATGTTGTTTGCCGAAACACCGATCAACCCTAATATGACGGTACTGGATTTAGCCATGCTGGGACAGTTTGCTCAGCAACACAAGTTGATCAGCGTGGTCGACAACACCTTTATGACCCCCTTACTGCAAAAGCCCAAACACTTTGGTATCGATATCGTGATCCACAGTGCGACCAAGTACCTCAATGGCCATGGTGACGTCGTAGCCGGTATTGTCTGTGGCAGTGCTGAACATATAGAAACAATCAAGCTCACCGTACTAAAAGACATCGGCGCAACTATCAGCCCACACGATGCCTGGCTTATCAACCGAGGTCTTAAAACCTTACATGTGCGCGTTGCAAGGCACTGTGAAAATGCGCAGAAGGTGGCCGAGTTTCTCGATAATCATCCTAAGGTCGACACCGTTTACTACCCTGGTTTGCCATCTCACCCTGGCTACCGTTTCCTCGGAGAGCAGATGAAAGGCGCCGGTGGTGTGATTGCATTCGAAATTAAAGGCGGGGTCAGTGAAGGCGAAAAGTTCATTAATGCGACTGAGCTGTGCACCCTGGCAGTAAGTTTGGGCGATCCAGAAACACTGATCCAGCATCCGGCATCTATGACACATTCGCCTTATACGCCTGAAGAGCGTCAGGCAGCCGGGATCTCGGATGGCCTGATCCGTATATCCGTTGGGCTTGAGGCCGTCGAAGATATCATCGAAGACCTGGATAAAGCGTTTTTGTGTATTTAAATGTTTACACTGAGTGTCCGTGTAAGGCTTTATTTATATAGGGTGTGTTATTTAGTGGTCAATGGTGTAAATCATGTTGTACAAAATTGACCTTTCTGGCCAGGCCGATTTCAGGCCTGGCTATTAAACTTTTCCTCACTTTTACATAGTATCCGGATAACACTTTGACGCGTTGTTTTTGTTCAAATGCGACGCATTACCAAGAAGGTTACTATGGCTAAATCGAGTAAATACACGTCTAAACAGCCCAACGAGCAGGGCCTGATCGAATGGACAGAAGAAGAAAATCAGATCTGGTCTGAACTGGTTGCCAGACAGCTTGAGTGCATCAAAGGCAAAGCGTGTGATGAATATCTCGAAGGCCTGCAAAAAATCAATTTACCCCACGACCGTATCCCGCAGCTACACGAGCTGAATGAGGTACTGGAGCGTGAAACGGGCTGGCAGGTCGCGCCAGTACCGGCACTAATCGATTTTGATGAGTTTTTCCGCCTGCTGGCTAACAAGCAGTTCCCGGTTGCGACTTTTATCCGCAGTCGCGAGGAATTTGATTACCTGCAGGAGCCGGATATCTTCCACGAAATATTTGGTCACTGTGCGATGCTGACCAACCCTGCATTTGCGGAGTTTACGCACAAGTACGGTCAACTGGGCTATGCCGCAGAGAAAAAAGACCGCGTATACCTGGCCCGTTTGTACTGGTTTACCGTTGAGTTTGGCTTGATGCAAACCAAAGACGGCCTGCGCATTTATGGCGGCGGGATCTTATCAAGCCCGGGTGAAACTCAGTACGTTTACAGTGGTGAGCCAGAGATCAACCCGTTAGAAGTACTTGATGTGCTTCGCACACCGTATCGAATTGATATTATGCAGCCTTTGTACTACACCATTAACGCCATTGACGATTTGTTTGATATCTCACAAATGGATATTATGGCGCAGGTACGTAAGGCCAAAGAACTGGGTCTGTTTGAGCCTAAGTTCCCACCTAAAAACAAACTAGCAAGTTAAGGATTTATTGATGTCTGATTTAAGTGCACAAAAATGTGAAGCGTGTCGTGCGGATGCGCCTAAAGTGTCAGATGCCGAATTAGCTGAACTGATCAAGCTGATCCCGGATTGGGTGCCAGAAGTACGTGACGGTATTATGCAGCTTGAGCGTGTTTATAAGTTTAAAAACTTTAAGCAAGCCATTGCATTCACCAATAAAGTGGGCGACATGGCAGAAGATGAAGGCCACCACCCGGGTCTGTTGACCGAGTGGGGCAAAGTGACAGTAACCTGGTGGAGCCACTCTATCAAAGGCCTGCACAAAAATGACTTTATCTGCGCGGCGAAAACAGACGAGATCTTTGCCGCACTGTAAGAGCAAGTTAAATTAAAAAAAGGCGCATCAGCGCCTTTTTTAATGCCTGTAGGATTGTTGAACCATACGAACACCCTCTTTACGTTCGCTAATGCGTAAGCGCTGGTCCCGATACGACTTGTGAATCTCGCTCTAAATGTTGCAGCTCATCAATTAATTCGAGCAACTCCGGCTCAATATAATCAAAGTCACGGGATTGTTTTAAAGCCGTTTCCAGCGTTTCGGCCAGGTTTTTGAGCGTCGGCACACCGGTATAACAGCAGGCGCCATGAAACTTGTGGATCACCGTCAGCAGCGTTTGGGTATCTTCCTGTTGCGCCGACTCATTCAGCTGGCTGAGGGTTTCGGGAACGCTTTGCAACAACATATCTAACATCTCCAGGGCTAGCTCTGGCTTATTGCCTGCGCGTTGCAGCGCAAGTTCCCAATCCAGTAAGTGGCTTTCAAATGGGGCAATGCTGGCGACCTGAGGCTGTTGTGCTTTTTGTTTCTCCGGCGGTAATGACGGACTGTAGTCGCAAATAATCTGGCGTAGCATGTCTTCATCTATGGGTTTCGTCATATAGCCGTTGAAGCCATCTTTGATCAATTGCTCCTTCTCGCCTGTCAGTGCGTGAGCTGTGACCGCAATGATTGGGGTATCGTCATTTAAGGAAGACTCTTTAATCATTCTACATGCGGTGATGCCATCCATAATCGGCATCTGAATATCCATAAAGATCAGGTCATACTTTTGCGATTTACATAAGCTAACGGCTTGTGCACCATTGTGTGCAGTATCAATGGTATCGACCTGCTCTTCAAGCAATGTATAAAGCAGCTTTAAATTGGCATCATTATCATCGGCTATCAGCACTTTGAGTGGCAGATGTGCTAAGTCTGTGTCGTCAATCGAGACACTTGGGTGATCTAAACGGTAAGGCGCCGCCAGCATATCGCACAGTTTACGGTGGTGCATAGGTTTGCTAATACAGGCATCGGCCCCGCTACCAATCAAGGATTCGCGCATATTATGAGAGATGGTATTAACCATCAGATACAGGTAGTCTGCCATTTCTCTGGCTTGGGTAATATAGGCCTTAACCGTTTGCATATCGTCTACGGTTGCCATGTTACCGATCAGACAGATGTCGTACTTAAACTCCTGATCCAGAGCTTCGAAGAATGCTTCTTCGTTCTTACAGCAAGTTACCTGCATAGCCCAATCTTCCAGCTGAGCCTGAACCGCATTACGGGTGTGCTCTTGCGGCTCAAAGTAAAGTACGCGCTTGTTTTCCAGGGGTTTGGTAGGCAGGTCGTCGTCAAACAAGCGGCTTGGCAGATTAAAAATAGCATTAAAGGTAAAACACGAACCATTACCCGGCGCAGAGTTTAGCGTAATGCGGCCACTCATGGCTTCCACGATATGCTTGGTGATGATCAAACCCAGACCTGTACCACCAAACTTACGGGTTATGCTGGAATCAGCCTGAGCAAACGGGGTAAACAGGGTGTCCTGCTTTTCCTGTGCAATGCCCAGTCCGGTATCACTGACTGAAATAAGCAGTGATGTCTGACTATCACCTTTTAATCTGTGGCTGATATCGACTTTAACCGAGCCCTTTTCGGTGAACTTGATGGCGTTACTGATCAGGTTGATCAGCACTTGTTTAAAGCGGGTGGGGTCGCCAACCAGGTTATCCGGTACCTGACGATTAATAGCAATCGACAGCTCAAGTTGCTTCTCATAAGCACTCGGAGCAAGCAGAGTCATCACTTCATTTACCGCATCCCTGAGTTGGAACTGAATACTCTCAAGTTCCATGGCACCGGCTTCCAGTTTGGAGAAATCCAGTATGTCACTGATGATGGTCAGTAAGCTGTTGGCCGATAATTCAATGGTATCCAGATAATCTTTTTGGTGCTTGTTAAGGGGCGTTTTATAGAGCTGTCGGGTGAAACCAATGACGCCATTTAGCGGTGTTCTTAATTCATGACTCATTTTGGCAAGGAAGTCTGACTTAACCCGGTTGGCGACCTGGGCTTCTTTTTTGGCGATATTAAGCTGAATGTTCTGGGTTTCGTATTGTTCAAGGGTTTCACGGTAGTCGCAGGTGGCCTGATCTATGTGCTTTTGCATTTCGTCGCGTTGCAACACCATTTTTTTACTAATGGTGATCAGCCCCTCTCGGAGTAAGTCAAACTCCCCTTGCATGGGCTGATCTACGCCAATTTTGGTTTTGCCCTCGAGCAGTTTATCTGTAGCCAGTAACAGGTGAGACAGGGGAGTAGAGAACATGCGACTGAGTCGGGTCGAAACAAAGGCACTGAGCAACAATGCCACCATAATAATTGCACCACTGAACAGCAGGGCTTGTTGCTGTCCAATGATTGCCTGATCTTTGCTGAGCTCAATCATAAGTACTGCGGTGGTGCGGGTATGGGCATTTTGCCAGTCAGCGGCAGGTTGCTGCTGTAGCTTAACTGGCGCAAAAATGATGTATCTGTCGAGATACTGCACGATTTCTGTGGCGTGTAACTCTGTTACGTTGCCGCGATAATGCAGTTGGTCAAAATCGTTGTGATAATTGCTGGTCAGCAGCAGTTGATTATCTTCATTGAACAGCGCGATGCTATTGACGAAGTTGCCATGTTGATTGTGGGTGGTGGTGATCACCCGGTGCAACCTGGCTTTATCTCGTTCTGCCAGGGGCTGCTCCACCGTCATTGCCAGGGTGTTGGCCAGGCTGGTGCCTTGTTGCTTGAGGATTTGTTCAAGCTCAACGTAGCGATTTATAGTAAAATAGCCGCCAAGTACCAAGCCGATTAACACCGTTGGGATCAGGGTCAACACTAATACGCTGTCGCGCAAACTCAATTTAGACATAAATTGGATGTAAAACAGTAAGTAGTCTGAGTCCTAGAGTATCGAGTTAACAGGTGTTTAGCAATCTTATAGGGGCGGCAATATGGCACAAATATTTCGTGCTGGAAAATCTTCTAAACAACGCAGTAAACAAGCAGAAACAGTTGAGCTGACAATCGACTCGCTGGATCATCAGGGGCGGGGCGTGTGCAGGCATCAGGGTAAAGTCGGCTTTGTGGGCGGCGCACTGGCCTCAGAGCGGGTTAAAGCACGTATCAAGGCACAAAAAAGTCGTGTTTTCGAAGCGTATACCCTGACAGTGCTTGAACCAAGTGAGGAGCGGGTTACGCCGTTTTGTGAATACTATCAGCAATGTGGCGGCTGTGCTTTACAACACCTGAATGCCAGTGCTCAGTTGGTGCACAAACAGCAGGCGGTTTCGGCCTTATTTGACAAATTCGCCAAAGTAACTGAGTTGCCCTGGCTACCACCACTGACAGGGCCTGAACGCCACTATCGCCGCGCCGGGCGCATTGCCTGCATCTATGACAAACAAAATAACCAGCTCAAACTGGGATTTCGTGCTGCCGGGTCAAAGAAGATTGTAGAAATTGATCACTGCGGGGTCATGGTCGATGTCTTTGCTGGTGGCTTTGAAGCATTACGGCAGAGTTTAAATGCGCATCCGGAGCTGCGTAGTGTCAGCCATATCCAGTTTTGTGCAGCGGATAATGGCGCATTTGTGTTGTTGCGTCATACCCGTTCAATCAGCGCTCAGGTGAAAGCACAATTTGCAGAGCGCCTTGCTGCTCAGAACTGGGAGTTTGTCTGGGATGATGGAAAGTCGCAGCCTGAGTATGCGTTATTACCTGCCTATGAAAGTGCCGGGGTGACGTTTGAGTTTAAACTCGATAACTTTATTCAGGTTAACCGCGATATCAATGAGCAAATGCTTCACAGGGCGTTAGAGTGGCTTGAACTTACTGGCGACGAACAAGTGTTGGACCTGTTCTGTGGAATTGGCAATTTCTCTTTATTGCTGGCAAAACATGCAAACCAAGTGGTCGCAGTCGAAGGGGTCGCAGCCTCGGTTGCAATGGCACGCCAAAATGCGCACACTAACCACATCGACACGGTTAGCTTTCATCAGTTCGACCTCACCCAGCCACTGACTGAAGCCGACTGGCTTCACTCGTCGCTGGATGTTTTAGTGCTGGACCCTTCACGTACCGGGGCATATGAGATATTACGTCAGTTACCATTGACGCAATTTAAACAGATTTTATATGTGTCCTGCGATCCGGTGACTATGGCCAGAGATGCAGCGCTGTTACTGGAAGCTGGCTTTGTGATCGATAAAGTGTGTTTAATGAATATGTTCCCGCACACTGGACATATAGAAACCATGGCGTTGTTTCAAAGGAGGTAGTCATATGGTTGCGACTCGCCAGTCTCATCAATCCGGTCTTCCGGCAGACTTTCATGCCCGGCTTGCACTGCTCAACTTATCGCAGGAAAAGCGAGACAGGCTGGATCAGGTCTATGCCTTGTGTCCGGAAGAAGAAGCGACAACGACCCTGGCCAAAGCCATAGAGATGGTAGAGATCCTGGCGGAACTGAATTTCGATTCAGAGTCACTGGCCGGCGCATTCCTGACGCCCTACTTTTTATCCGGCCAGGTTGAAATAGATGCGATAGAACAAGCACAAGGCGAAAATGTTGCCTTATTGCTCAGAGGGGTTGAGCAGATGGCCTCAATCAGCACCCTGGCACATCAGGGCAAAGGCAGCCTGCAAATAGACAAAATCCGGCGCATGTTATTGGCCATGGTGGAAGATGTTCGTGCTGTGGTGATCAAGCTGGCAGAGCAGATCTGTTACCTGCGGGCCGTTAAAAATGCCTCTGAGGAAGAGCGGGTGGTGGCAGCTAAAGCTACGGCCAACATTTTTGCGCCACTGGCGAACCGGCTGGGGATCGGACAGCTTAAGTGGGAGCTCGAAGATCTCTCATTTCGCTATTTACACCCAAAAACCTATAAGAGCATCGCAAAGCAGCTGTCGGATAAACGTCTTGATCGTGAAGCCTATATGACCAATATGGTCGACCTGGTCCAGAGTAAGCTCAAGGAAGCGGGTATTGAGGCAGAAGTGTATGGCCGTCCCAAACACATCTACAGCATCTATAAAAAAATGATGCAGAAGAATTATGAATTCGATCAGCTCTTTGATATCCGCGCGATGCGGGTGGTGGTCAATGAAATTCAGGACTGTTACGGCGCGCTGGGCATAGTGCACACCAACTGGCGTCATCTGCATAAAGAATTTGATGACTATGTTGCCACACCAAAGCAAAATGGTTATCAGTCTATCCATACTGTGGTGTTTGGTCCTGAAGGCAAAACCGTTGAGATCCAAATTCGCACCCAGGCCATGCATCAGGATGCCGAGCTGGGCGTGGCGGCGCACTGGATGTACAAAGAAGGGGCTCTGCCGGGCCGTGGTTCAGGGTATGAGCAAAAGATCAGCTGGCTGAGAAAACTGCTGCAATGGCAAGAAGAAGTGGTCGATGGCAGCGAGCTGGCCGAAGAGCTGAAAAACCAGGTTGTAGAAGACAGAGTGTATGTCTTTACCCCCAAAGGCGATATTTTTGATTTGCCATTGGGTGCTACGCCACTGGATTTTGCCTACTACATTCATTCCAATGTTGGCCATCGCTGCATCGGTGCAAAGGTATTTGGCAAAATCGTGCCCTTTACCCATAAATTATCGACCGGCGATCAGGTTGAGATTCTGACCCAGAAAAATCCCTCACCAAGTCGAGACTGGCTCAGCCCGTCACTGGGCTATGTGCACTCATCCAGAGCGCGCAGCAAGATCCATCATTGGTTTAAGCAACAAGACAGAGATAAAAACCTGCAGGCGGGTAAAGAGATCCTCGATGGTCACTTACAAAAGCTGGATTTAACTTACAAAGATCTGGATTCAGCCATTGAACGCTTTAACTTTAAAGAGCTCGATGACTTGATGGTGGCTATTGGGGCGGGAGATATCCGTATCAATCAGTTCCTGAATTATGTTCAGGACAAGCCAGACCCTGTGCCTAAGCTTAAAATGAGCACGCCGAAAAAGCACAAAGGCGATAGCAATGGCATTGTGGTTGAAGGCGTTGGCAACCTGATGAGCCATGTTGCCAAGTGTTGTCAGCCGGTTCCGGGGGATGAGATTGTGGGTTATATTACACAAGGGCGGGGCATTGCTGTGCATCGCGCCGATTGTGATTCCTTCGCACATATATGCGAGCAGCATCCTGAGCGGGAAATTGCGGTTAGCTGGTCAGATGAAGTACGCGCCTGTTATGCCGTGACCTTGCATATTGAGGCCAATGACCGCCACGGCCTGATCCGCGATATCAGCTCGGTACTGGCCAACGAAAAACTCAATGTGATGAATATGAACGTCAATACGCAGGATGATAAGCACATTGCCATTTTCACCATGAAACTCGAAGTGGGCGACTTATCCGCCATGAACCGCTTACTGACCAAGCTGATGCAAATAGAAGGCGTATTTGAAGCCCGGAGACAACACTGATTATGAGCGCCTCGTTGCAGCAATTACTCGAGATTATGGCGACCCTGCGCGACCCGCAAAAGGGTTGCGCCTGGGATCAACAGCAAACCTTTGAAACTATAGTGCCGCATACACTGGAAGAAGCCTATGAAGTGGCCGACAGCATAGAGCAGAAGGATTTTGTCGGGCTCAAAGATGAACTGGGCGATTTATTATTTCAGGTAATATTTTACGCGCAATTAGGCAAAGAAGCCGGGCTCTTCGAGTTTGATGACATAGTACAGGGGCTTAATGATAAGCTGGTGCGCCGTCATCCGCATGTCTTTGAGACACCGACCAGTACTTTGAGCGATGCAGAATTACATGCGCAGTGGCAGGCCATCAAAGATCAGGAGCGCGGTGCAGAGTCAGCCCGATTTGGCGACGATGTGCCTTTGAACCTGCCCGCTTTATCCCGCGCTGCGAAAATTCAAAAGCGCGCTGCTTCTTTAGGATTTGACTGGCCAAGTTATCATGGCGCAATGGATAAAGTTGCAGAGGAAGTGACGGAGGTACAGGAAGCACTGAGTGAAGATCTTTACTCGGAGCACAGTGCCGAAGAGCTGGGAGATTTGTTGTTTGCCACCGTGAATGTGGCGCGCCATATTAAACGCGATCCGGAGCAGTTGCTACGCCGCGCCAGTGACAAATTTATCGCCCGCTTTAGCGCCATCGAGGGCATTCTGGCGGAGCGGGATATTGCCTTGTCGGATGCCAGCTTGGTGCAAATGGATGAGGCCTGGGAAGAAGTCAAACGACGTCAGCGTTCAGGTGAGAATAATTAAAGGGGGTGATTTTTCGCTGGATTGCCCCTTGCGCTTTTGCTATACTATTGCCCCGTCTTGATTCTTATTTAAATTCCATTTTTCCTGATATTCTAGGGTTCGCATGAGTACAAAATTTATCTTCGTAACGGGCGGAGTTGTTTCCTCCTTGGGTAAAGGTATTGCAGCTGCTTCATTGGCTGCGATATTAGAAGCGCGTGGTTTAAACGTCACTATCCTTAAGCTGGATCCTTATATCAATGTTGACCCTGGCACAATGAGCCCGATCCAACATGGTGAAGTCTTTGTGACGGAAGACGGCGCAGAGACTGATCTGGACTTAGGTCACTACGAGCGTTTCATCCGCACCAAAATGACCAGCCGCAACAACTTCACGCAGGGTCGTGTTTTTGAAGATGTATTGCGTCGCGAGCGTAAAGGTGAATACCTGGGCGCGACCATTCAGGTGATCCCACACATCACGAACGACATTAAACGTCGTGTACTGGAAGGTGCTGAAGGCCATGATATCGCTATTGTGGAGATCGGTGGTACTGTAGGTGACATTGAGTCACAACCTTTCCTTGAAGCCATCCGTCAGCTGGGTACAGAGCTGGGCCGTGAGCATGCCTTATTTATGCACCTGACCTTAGTACCTTTCCTGGGCGCTGCGGGCGAAGTAAAAACCAAGCCAACTCAGCATTCAGTGAAAGAGCTGCGTTCAATTGGTATTCAGCCAGATATCCTGGTGTGTCGTTCAAACTGCAAACTGCCAGCTAACGAGCGTGCCAAGATTGCACTGTTCACCAACGTAGAAGAAAAAGCCGTAATCTCATTGCAAGATGTAGACAGCATCTACAAAATCCCGGCACTGCTTAAGTCACAAGAACTGGATGACCTGGTTTGTCGTCGTTTCTACCTGGATGTACCAGAAGCAGACTTGGCTGAGTGGGAACAGGTGTTATATCAGGAATCAAACCCAACAGGTGAAGTGACCATTGGTATGGTTGGTAAGTACATTGAATTGCCAGACGCCTACAAGTCAGTCAACGAAGCCCTTAAGCACGCAGGTCTGAAGAATCGAGTGACTGTAAACATCGAGTATGTCGATTCACAGGATATCGAGAGTAAAGGTACTGAACTACTTGACCACCTGGATGCGATTTTGGTGCCGGGCGGCTTTGGTAACCGGGGTGTTGAAGGTAAGATTTTGGCTGCCAAGTACGCACGTGAAAATAAAGTGCCTTACCTGGGGATCTGTTTGGGCATGCAGGTTGCGCTGATTGAATACGCGCGCAACGTGGCGGGCCTGGAAGGTGCTAACTCAACTGAGTTCGATGCTAAATCGCCTCATCCGGTTGTTGGTCTGATCACAGAGTGGTTGGATGCTGATGGTAACGTTGAGACCCGTACTGAAGAGTCAGACCTGGGTGGTACGATGCGTCTGGGTGCTCAGCTGTGTCACCTTAAAGAAGGCTCAAAAGTACGAGACGTGTACGGCAATGCAGAGATCACCGAACGTCACCGTCACCGCTATGAGGTAAACAATCATTACGTTGAGCGCCTTGAGCAGGCGGGTCTTGCATTCACGGGTCTGTCGGAAGACAAGAAACTGGTTGAGATCATTGAAAATAAAGATCACCCCTGGTTTATTGCTGCTCAGTTCCACCCTGAGTTTACTTCAACGCCACGTGACGGCCACCCTTTATTTGAAGGGTTCGTTGCAGCTGCGTTCAGCTATCAAAAAGCTGACTCTTAATAATGAAAAGCCGTGCCTCAGTGCACGGCTTTTTTAATCACCGTAATAACACAGCGTATTGCTATGTATCTGCATCAGCGGGTATATAGCAATGCGAAAGCAGACACACAACATACTCACCACTTTGGGAAAAGAGGAATCAAGATGTCAAAAATCGTAAAAGTGATTGGCCGTGAAGTTATGGACTCACGTGGTAACCCTACCGTTGAAGCCGATGTTCATTTAGAGTCGGGCGCATGGGGCCGCGCATGTGCACCATCTGGTGCATCAACAGGAACTCGCGAAGCACTTGAATTACGTGACGGTGATAAAGCTCGTTACCTGGGTAAAGGTGTACTGACCGCGGTAAACTATGTTAACAACGAAATCGCAGCAGCCCTGAACGGACACAATGCCCTGGAACAACGCGCAATTGACCAGCTGATGCTGGATTTAGACGGCACTGAAAACAAAGAAAAGCTCGGTGCAAATGCGATTCTGGCTGTGTCTTTAGCAACGGCTAAAGCGGCAGCACAAGAAAAAGGCGTTGCACTGTACGAGCACATTGCTGACATCAATGGCACAGCAGGCCAGTACTCTATGCCAGTACCTATGATGAACATCCTGAACGGCGGCGAGCACGCTGACAACAACGTTGATATCCAGGAGTTCATGGTTCAGCCAGTGGGCGCGAAAAGCTTCCGTGAAGCACTGCGCATGGGTGCAGAAATCTTCCACAGCCTGAAGAAAGTATTGAAATCACGTGGTCTTAATACTGCAGTAGGTGATGAAGGTGGTTTTGCACCAGACCTTAAATCAAACGAAGAAGCACTGGAAGTGATCGTTGAAGCGGTTGCCGCTGCTGGCTACGAAATGAACAAAGACGTCACGCTGGCACTGGACTGTGCAGCGTCTGAGTTCTACAAAGACGGCAAATACGACCTGCAGGGTGAAGGCAAAGCATTCGATTCTGAAGGGTTCGCTGGTTTCCTGGCTGACTTGGCGGCACGTTACCCAATCGTGTCTATCGAAGACGGTCTGGACGAAAGTGACTGGGCTGGCTGGAAGATCCTGACAGATAAGATCGGTGACAAAGTACAGCTGGTGGGTGATGACCTGTTCGTTACTAACACTAAGATCCTTAAGCGTGGTATCGATGAGCAGATCGGTAACTCAATCCTGATCAAGTTCAACCAAATTGGTTCACTGTCTGAAACTCTGGACGCAATCAAGATGGCACAGGATGCAGGTTTCACTGCGGTTATCTCTCACCGTTCAGGTGAAACAGAAGACGCAACCATCGCTGATTTAGCAGTGGGTACTGCGGCTGGCCAAATCAAGACTGGCTCACTGTGCCGCTCTGACCGTGTTGCTAAGTACAACCAGTTGCTACGCATCGAAGAAGCGCTGGGCGACAAGGCTATCTATAAAGGTCGTAGTGAGATCAAAGGTCAGTAATCCCTAGTACCTGACTGAAAAAGCCGCGTAATTTACGCGGCTTTTTTTGTGCTTGTTATTGTTGGTTTATTTACCCGACAAACTGCTCAGCCAGAATACCCTGGGTAAACTGCATTTTCAGGTAAAAACCGCGGGGCAGGGTTTTGATTAATTTGCCCTGAGGACCAATGGCATCGGTCAGGGCTTTACTGTTGGCCGCTTTTGGTCGGATCTGCATGACCTCGCCTAGCTTGCCACTGATCTCATCGATGCGGCCAAGTGCGATCAATTCTATCTGTTCTTCCCAGTCTCGCTGCAACTGGTATTCCTGCACTTTATTTGGCTGCCACAGAAAGCCCGTGCCGATTGTTCTATTTACAGGGGGAATATCTCGCTCAGCTAAAATAGGTAGCCACAATACGTGATTCAGTTTTTTCTTAACGGTGCTGTCCTGCCAGCGTAATCCAGTCAGGTTGGTCAGTGGTACCACAGACACATAAGTGGTTTCGAGCGGTTTTCCATTATACCCAATGGGTAAGGTTTTTAGCTCGACACCGATAAATTCAAAGTCGGGCACAGGTTTCGAGCCCGCACTGGCGCCAAGCACATATTCAATCAGCTGGCCTGGCCAGCCTTTTTCGCGGTTAAGATCCTCTGGGGTCTTAAAATGAAACTGCGCGGCTAATTCTCCCAGAGTTTGTCCGGCAATGGCATCAACACGAGTCATGAGTTCAGCAATTGAGCGTGGGGGAGTCGGTTTTTGCACAGTCTGGCTCTCTTTGTTTTGGTGGGGGTGTATGGTACCAAAATCAAATCATCGATGTGGATTAAAATATCTTTGTGTGTTTTTTGAACGTCTTCGTTGTGGGTTACTCTTTAAGCTGTGGCTTTATCGATTTAACTTATTAATGTTATGATTTATATGGTTTTTTTTAAATTGAAACAATAAGTATATGTTTTAAAAACAGCCATGCTTTGGATAAATACAAGCATATAAACATAATTATCCACAGATTCTGTGGAGAAAATACTAAATTTACCATCATATTGTGGATTTGTTTGTAAAATCATCATGAATCATTAAACTTATGCACAAGTTGTGGGTAAGTTGCGTAAAAGCAGGAATTAAATTTGCCCAGTGCCCTGAGTTGTGGAACAATCAAATTCATATAAAAAAGTATACGAGGCACTTAAGGTGATTGATGCCGAAGGATTTCGTGCCAATGTAGGTATTGTTATTTGTAACAATCAGGGGCAGGTATTTTGGGCGCGCCGCTATGGTCAGCATTCATGGCAGTTTCCACAAGGTGGTGTGGATGAAGGAGAAACGCCAGAACAAACCATGTACCGAGAACTGCATGAGGAAGTTGGGTTACGGCCAGAAGATGTAGAAATCGTTGCAAGCTCAAAACATTGGTTACGCTATAAATTGCCAAAGCGACTGATCCGCAAAGATTCGAGCCCAGTCTGTATTGGCCAGAAGCAAAAGTGGTTTCTACTGAAACTCAAGTGCAAAGATGAAGATGTAGACTTGATGCGTACTCATCACCCCGAGTTTGATGATTGGCGCTGGGTTAGCTATTGGTACCCTGTACGTCAGGTGGTCTCATTTAAACGCGATGTGTATCGTCGGGTAATGAAAGAGTTTGCGCCGTTTGCAATGCCGTTCAATCGCAAAGAGCATTCGCATAAAGATCACTGGCGTCGCCGTTAACAATAAATGAGCAGCATGTACCCGGGCAGCACAAAGGTTCGAAAAAACAGAAAGAGTAAATGAGCAGTACAGAGCGATTTCTACCAATTTAGGAGTCAGGTGTGTTAGCAACATTACGGACTATCGCAGAGGTGGTCTCACAGCAGGATAACCTCGAAACAGCTTTATCCCGCTTTGTGATGATGGTAAAGGAAGCAATGCACACAGAGTGTTGTTCCGTTTATTTTGCCGATTATAGTCAGGATAACTTTGTACTGATGGCCAGCGATGGCCTCAACCCAGATGTCGTCGGGCAATTTAGGGTTGGCTTCACCGAGGGGCTGGTTGGGCTGGTTGCTCAGCGAGAAGAGCCCATCAATATTGCTCATGCGCAAAGCCACCCCAGGTTTAAGCTGCATGCAGAAGTGCACGAGGAAGGCTACAATGCCTTCTTGTCTGTGCCGGTTGTGCACCAGCGCAAAGTATTGGGCGTGATCGTTGTTCAACAGCGTGAGGAGCGGGTCTTTAGTCACGACGAAGAGTCTTTTTTAATTACGCTGTCCGCACAGCTGGCCTCACAGCTTGCACAGGTTGAGTTGCAGTCGGTGCTCAAGCAGGATGCATCCAGCCACAAAACATCGGTACTTAAAGGCGTTGCAAGTGCGCCAGGTATTGCACTGGGTGAAGCCTTTGTGGTGATCCCCAAACTCGACTTTGCCAGTATTGAATCTCAGCAATGTGAACAAGTCCATCAGCAACGGCAATTATTCCAACAAGCGGTGGCTGCTACCCGACAAGAGTTTCATGTCCTAAAAAATACCCTCAGTGATTCATTGCCCAAAGAAGCTCTGGCTGTCTTTGAAGTGTATCAGCAACTACTGGATGCACGAAGCCTGGGGCAGCGTGTAGAGCAACAGCTGGAGCAAGGCTGGAATGCAAAATCAGCGTTAAAGCACGTGATTGTTGAGCTAGTGACACAATTTGAAGCTATGTCTGATCCATATATTCGGGAGCGGGCGGTTGATGTCAGAGATTTGGGACTGAGGGTATTACACCATCTGGTTAGCACTGAGAGCATGGTAAAAAGCTATCCGGACAATACCATCTTAATCGCCAATGAGCTGACACCGGCAATGCTGGCCGAAGTACCGAAAGACAAGCTCAAAGGGGTCATCAGCGTTCATGGCTCAGCAAATTCTCATGCCTCGATTCTGACTCGGGCAATGGGGATCCCAGCCATCTGGGGGATTGAAGATATTCCCTTGCTGCAATTCGATGGCAAAGACATGATCCTCGACGCCTATGCCGGCCGAGTCTATATTTCGCCTTCGGATGTGCTGCGCAATGAATACGCTGCACTGAAGCTCAAAGAAGGCCAGTTACACGATAAATTTGAAGCCGAGCATCATTTGTCTTCCGTTACCGCAGATGGTGAACGGATAAGTTTGTTGCTGAACGCGGGCCTGGATTTATCTACTGAACACCTCAGTGCCAGATACTGTGATGGTGTGGGTTTGTATCGGACTGAAGCCTGGTTTATGCAGCGAGGACAATTTCCTTCGCAGGCGGAGCAGGAGAGTTGGTATCGGGACGTACTGGCGCGTTATCACCCTGAACCTGTGATTATGCGCACGCTGGATATTGGCGGTGATAAAGTACTGGATTACTTTAATATCAGTGAAGACAACCCATTTTTAGGCTGGCGAGGGATCAGAGTGACTCTGGACCATCCAGAGTTATTTTTAGATCAGCTCAAAGCTATGCTTAAAGCCAATGCGGGATTAGGTAATTTGCGAATTATGTTGCCTATGGTCAGCCACACTGAGGAGGTTGATGAAGCACTGGCGCTGCTGGAGCAGGCATACTTTGAATTACAGGAAGAGTGGGCGGATCAGTTTTATACCATAGACAAGCCCGATATTGGCGTGATGTTGGAAGTGCCATCGAGTATCTTTTTACTGCCAGAGTGGGCAGAAAAGGTCGATTTTTGCTCCGTGGGTAGCAACGACCTGACCCAATATCTGTTGGCTGTTGACCGCGCTAATGCGCAGGTAGCGGAACTGTTTGAGCCCTATCACCCGAGTGTCTTGCGCGTGCTAAAAAAAATAGCCGATGATTGTCAGCAGTTGGAGCTGCCCTTTAGTCTATGCGGGGAGCTTGGGGGAGAGCCGGAAGGTGCTATTTTACTTGTTGCGATGGGATTTCGCCGCCTCAGTATGAACATTTCATCTTTAAACAAAATAAAATGGACATTACGCCGTCTGGCCGTCAAAGATATGGAAGCTTTATTGAATCAATGCCTCATGGCATCCAGTGCCAAGCAGGTTCATCGCCTGTTGCGTGAGTTTCTGATAGCGCATGGGCTGAGCGAGCTACTTTATACCAAAAGTGATACAGCCTGAACCGCGACTGGAGGCGCGTACGCAGATACGCTACTATAACGCGCCCATAATAATAAGAGTGTCTTTATGACAATCAGTGTGTTACTCATTCTATGCTGTGCCTTACTTGGCTGCGTTGTTGGCTTTCTCGCCGGGTTACTCGGTATTGGCGGAGGGTTGATCATTGTACCTGTATTGTCGGCAATTCTGTTGTACTTCGATGTGCTGGCCAGTGACCATGTGATTGTTGTTGCGATAGCGACTTCGCTGGCTTCAATCTTGTTTACCTCAACTTCTTCTGCGCTAGCACATCATCGC
Source organism: Pseudoalteromonas rubra (assembly GCF_005887115.1). Lineage (GTDB taxonomy): Bacteria > Pseudomonadota > Gammaproteobacteria > Enterobacterales > Alteromonadaceae > Pseudoalteromonas > Pseudoalteromonas rubra_F. The sequence goes on from NZ_PNCJ01000016.1 coordinate 56,985, forward strand.
AATCATAATGTGCCCTGGGATATTGCCCCCTGGATAATGGCAGGCGTCGCGGTAGGGGCTTTGATCAGTGGCTTTATGGTCGCCCTTATCCCGGTGCAGTGGGTAAAATGGACGTTTGTCATTTCTGTGTTGCTAATTGCCGCTAAAATGGTATTCAGTTCACAATCAAATACCCCAGAAAAGCCGCGCAGTTTGCCGTCCGGCCCTGTTTTGGCAAGCATCACGACCTTAATGGGCGCATTGTCTGCCATGATTGGCATCGGCGGGGGCGTGTTAATTGTGCCGCTGCTCAGTTATTTTTCTGTCGATATGCGAAAAGCAATTGGCTGTGCCGCAGTTGGTGGCATCGTGATTGCGCTGTTTGGCTCCGTAGGTTACGTGGTCTCGGGTGGTCAGACATTGAAATTGACCGATGGATTTGCCGGTTTTGTGTATTTGCCGGCGTTATTTGGTATTGTGCTGACTTCTTGGTTTGTCGCTCCTATCGGGGCCAAAGCAACGCACTATCTGCCAGTGCCAGTGATTAAGAAAGTGTTCGCGTTACTGCTCGTGGTGATTGCGGGAAAAATGTTATTTTATTGAGGGAAAGCGATGGCTTTGCAGTTTCCAGAAATCGATCCAATCATATTCTCGATTGGACCCCTAAGTGTGCGCTGGTATGGCGTGATGTATTTAATCGGTTTTGCGTTTGCTATGTGGTGGGCAAACAAAGAGGCTGATAAGCCCAATTCTGGCTGGACTAAAGATGAGGTCAGTGATCTGCTGTTTTACGGTATGCTCGGCGTGATCCTGGGCGGGCGAATTGGCTATGTGTTGTTTTATCAGTTCAGCCACTTCCTCGAGAACCCAATGTATCTGCTGCGTATCGATCAGGGTGGCATGTCATTCCATGGTGGTGCGCTTGGTGTGATCGCGGGCATCTTTATTTTTGCCTGGCGGTTTAAGAAATCTCCGCTGGCTGTGGGCGACTTCGTCGTGCCCATGGTACCGGTTGGTTTACTTGCAGGACGTATAGGTAACTTTATCAATGGAGAGTTATGGGGTCGAGCAACGGATGTCCCATGGGCGGTTGTTTTCCCGACGGGCGGCCCGGTTGCCCGTCACCCATCGCAACTTTATGAGGCATTCCTGGAAGGGCTAGTGTTGTTTATCATGCTGATCTGGTACAGAAAGCAGTCACGGCCGGCCGGCAGCGTAGCAGGTTTGTTCCTGCTTGGATATGGTACTTTCCGTTTCATCGTTGAGTATTTCCGTGAACCGGATGCCCATATCGGTTTGTATGCCGGGATGATTTCTCAGGGGCAGATTTTGTCTTTACCTATGGTCATCGGTGGCCTGGGCCTGATGATCTGGAGCCACAAACGCACTGTGACAGCACGCGCTTAAACCACACCGGGACCCTAATCTTGGGGTCCCGTTTTACTTGCCAATAAATCCTGCCTTGAATTAGTTACCCGAGCCTGCGAACGTAGTATACTTTCGTGCTATACAAAGCCCTTGAGCAGGGTCAATAGTGAGATCATTGTGAGGAGTAAAGCATGAAAGTGTATTTGGAGTTATTGCGAGATGTATTAGAAAACGGCACCCAGAAAGGGGACCGCACTGGTACAGGGACGCGCTCCGTGTTTGGCCGTCAAATCCGCCATAACCTCAAAGATGGCTTTCCTTTGCTGACCACCAAAAAGCTACACTTCAAGAGTATTGCTAATGAGTTGATCTGGTTTCTTAAAGGCGACACCAATAAAACCTGGCTCAATGAAAACGGCGTTAAAATCTGGGATGAGTGGGCGCTGGAAGATGGTGAACTGGGTCCAATATACGGTAAACAGTGGACGGCCTGGCCGACCAAAGACGGTGGTGAAATTAACCAGATCGACTATGTGGTTGATACGTTAAAAAACAACCCCAATAGTCGTCGTATTCTATTCCATGGCTGGAACGTTGAGTACCTGCCGGACGAGTCGATGAGCCCGCAAGAGAATGTTGAGGCTGGTCGCATGGCCTTACCTCCGTGTCACTTGCTGTATCAGTTTTATGTCGCAGACGGTAAGTTATCCGGACAGTTATATATTCGCAGCTCAGATATTTTCCTGGGGCTGCCGTATAACATCGCCAGTTTGTCTTTGCTGGTGCATATGTTGGCGCAACAATGCGACCTTGAACCTGGCGAAGTGATTGTCAGCTTTGGCGATTTACATGCTTATTCAAACCACATGGAACAGATTGAGCAGCAATTACAACGTGAACCTAAGGGCCTGCCCACGTTAAACATTTTACGCAAGCCAGAATCTATTTATGACTATCGCTTTGAAGATTTTGCCATCGAAGGCTACAACGCCGATCCCAATATCAAAGCGCCTGTTGCTATTTGATCATAGGCTGTTCCAGGTAGGTAGTAGGCGGCCAGTGAAGGCCGCTTGTTGTAGAAGGAGAAAGACATATGTCTATCCATTATGAAGTGACTCAGCTATTGTCTTATCAGCGCGTTGGTAAGTGGACCGCGCTACTGGCCGCAGTCGGACTGTTGTCCGCGTGCAGCTCAAAGCCATCAGTCGACGAGGAGGCGGAAGCGCTTGCCAGGGCTGAGTTGATCAAAACTTACAATGAGCACAAAGCAGGTATTGAGCGTGTTGCCGCGATGGAGCAGGACTTGTCACAGTTACTGGCCTTATTGTCTTCTGCCAGTGATATCAAACCGATTGAAGAGAAAATTGCTCAGCCAGAGAAAGAGGTTGTCACTCATCAAGTGACACCGGACTCCGCCAGCAAGCAGTTCAATACACCAAGCGAAGGTTCCATTGTCGTACAGTTTGGTCGCCACCTTTTGAATACTCGGGCTCAGGCACAAAATGAACGGATCAGAGCGTCTTTGTCTCTCATACAAAGTTACTATCCAGAGATGTTCAGCTCTGTATCTGTATATTTACAAACGCCGGCTGTGAATGGCACTCAGTTTTACCTTTCCCAGGCTTGGGGGTTCATGTCTGTGCAAGAAAGTGTCGTATTTTGCCGTCTTATTCAAGCCAGTGGTCAACCTTGTAAATTGGTTAACTAGCTAAAAAACATTGAAATAATATTAAAGATTTTGTATTTAGGTACGATATAAAAGAAGTCTGAGTAGTGTTTTTATTCAAATTGAGCACCTTTCTACCCAAGGGCACTCGAATGAATTGATAAAATCATTATAAAGTCTTAGTTTTGCGTTCAGTGCAAAGCGCTGCACGTGTGGTTTGGCCGGATATGGAAGCGGCTATTTAATGAAAAGGATTAGCTGATGGAAAAGTTAATGAACAAGTACTCTCTACTCTCAATTCTGGCTGCAATGCCTTTACTGGCTGCAGCGCAGCCTGCGGAATTCAAAGCATCCGTAACAGTAAGAAATATCTTCACCTTTGAAAATGCCGAGCCACTTAGCTTCGGTACGATACGTGCCAGTGGCGACACGGGTGGTGTAGAAACGGCGACTCTGATTATCGCTGCAAACCCCAATACTGCGCCTCGGGCTGACTCAACCGATGTGACAAAAGCAGAGATTGCAATTCTGGAACCCGGTACGCCAGCGAAATTTACCGTTGAGGGTATTTCACCCTATGCGACGCTGACGATTACCGATCCAACAGAAACCGATGTTTTACCGAAAGATTTGCCGCCAACAACTCCCGGCTTTAAGCTAGGTACTTTCACCTACTATGTGACTTCAGGCACATCGCCAGCCCCGGCAACAACTACCGTACAGGCTGATGCTGACGGTAAAATTGCGTTTAATGTAGGTGCAACACTGACAACAACCAGTGCCGCTGCAGGAAACTATATTGACGGTGAGTACGAAGGTACGTTCAGTGTTGAGCTGAGCTACTAATCGGCTATGGCGGGTGATTGAATAGCCCGCCAGTTTCATATGAAGGCGCTTTTATTACTCGTCAGTTTGATAGGCAGTATGTGCTGTCAGGCGAGTATTATACTCAATGCTGACCTTAATTTTGGTACTGTTATTGTAGCAGACCCCAGTGTGGTCGGCACTGTAACTGTGTCACGGGGCGGCGGAACAAGCTCCTCAGGCAGTATTCATGTGGTCGAAAAAGGGCATCCAGCTGAGCTGATACTGGAATCCTTTCCCATTGGTGTCTATCTGAATATATCAACAGACATACTCGATGATGAGCTGGCGCATACTCAACTTATCAGCCAGGGCAAATTACGTGTAATACAGCTCCATCATTCTGCCAGGGTCTTCACCGATCGATATGGTCGCGCCCGGCTTGTGATAGGTGGCACATTGCAGAGCATGCCCAATGCAGGCAGCTACCTGGATGGGCAGTATGAGACAACCATCAGCGTCGAAGTAAGCTATTAAGTTATTTAGTAAGCACAGACTCATATTCATCGCCGTTAGAAGTAGAATAGGCAAAATCCAATGAAATATATTACTCACATCGTGCTGTTGGTGCTGTTGTTTTGTGCCGCGCAGTCTCAGGCTAACCTACTGATTTCACCCACCCGTGTCGTGTTTGATGAGCGCCAGCGAAATGCCAAAGTATTTCTGATCAACAATAGTCAGGAGTACAAAACTTACCGCCTGAGTTTTAAAGAAAAGCTGGCGCTGCCAGAGGGGGGGTATAAAGATGTGTCCGAGCAGGAAAACCCGAAACGTTTAAGTGGCTTGCTCAGAATGACACCCAAGCAGGTGCGCCTTGCACCAGGTGAGCGTCAGGTCGTAAAACTCGCTTTGCGCCGAAAAAAAGACATGGCTGCGGGTGAGTACCGCTCACATCTGTTCTTTCAGGCATTGCCTGAGAAAAAAGACTCTGCACAACAGGGAGTTGGGATCAGGCTTAACATGATCATGAGTTACAGTATTCCCGTGATTTACCGCCAATCGGCATCTGTGCCTCGTGTGACCATTGATGATGCCAAGGTGAGCCGTGGAGAAAGCGGTCGTTACGACACTGTTAGCCTGGCGCTGTCACGTCAGGGTGATGCAAGTACGTTTGGCCAGGTCAGTGTATTTTGGCGCGGGCACAGTAAAGCTAAGTGGAAAGAAGCCGCCATAGTGAGCAGTTACAGCATTTATCCTGAGGTCAGTCAGTCGCACTTACAGTTAAAACTGATAGACCCGAGCATAGTGCAGGGGGGGCGCTCAGGGGAATTAAAAGTCGTGTACACCGGCAGTGGCGAATATCAGGGACTGTCATTCGCAGAGCGCACTTTCTCTGTCACTTTACGCTGATCTCTGGCAATTAAATGGTGAGATTTGTTCTGACTCTGTTACTTGGGCTGGTGTTGGGAAGCGCCATGCCTGTCTACGGCGCTCAGCAGCAGGATCTCTCCAAGGCGCTCAGTACGCTGCAACGTATACAAGCTAAGCTAACACAGTCTAAAGCCAGCCTGACGGTCAGCAATCAGCCAAAACAAACAGGTATCCCGGAAGGGGAAGATTTGTTTTTGTCTGTATATGCCGACAATGTCTATCTGGGTGAAGTGTTTGCGGTCAAAAGCCAGCGAGATGCCAAAATTGAATTGCGCAGCTTATTTGCCGTACTGGATTTTGCCATCAGTGATGATGAAAAAGCCGATCATTTCTCTGGCTGGTATCTTAGCCCGGAACGCACTTTTTCATTTGATAGTGCGCAAGGGATGGTGCTGGTCAACGAACAGCAGTACGCTGTTGTGCAACAGGATGTATTACATACGCAGGGAGAGGTGTTTGTCGAGTCAGCCTTAATTGCTGATTGGTTTGGGCTCGATTTACAGTTCAATTATACAGATCAAAGGCTCAGTGTGCAGAGTCCTGAGCCATTGCCAGCACTCGAGCGTCAGGCTCGGGCGAATCGCCGTTTGGCCCAGCATCAAGGTCATGCAGCCTCCAGACTAACCTGGAAACCGAATGCTTATCAGATGTTATCGTCACCACTGATGGATGTTCAGTTTGGCTATCGTCGCGACAACAAAGAGGATACTAATTACTACTCTATGCTTGGGGCACATGACCTGGCGTTCTGGAATGTCGAGTATTTTGTTTCAGGCACCGACGGCGATGTTGTCGATCAGGGACGCCTCAAAGGCAAGCGCGAAGATGGAAAAGGCCGCCTGTTAGGCGAGCTTAAAGCCACCCAGGTTGAGGTAGGCGATATTCTCGCGACACACATTGGCGCCGGGCAACCCTCAGGACAAGGTGTCGGGGTGCGTGTTGCCGATAAGCCTCTGCATAATGAAACTCAGGAGCAAAGTGTACAGATCAGTGGTTCAGTTCAAGCTGGCTGGGACGTTGAACTGTATCATAATGGCCTGTTAGTCGCACAGCAGCTTCAGATCCAAACGGGTCGCTATGATTTTGACCGTATCCCCCTGTATTTTGGCAGCAATCAGTTTGAGTTGGTCAAATATGGTCCCCAGGGGCAAGTCGAGCGTGAACAGCGCAGCTATTTTGTGGAAGGGACTGGACTGGACAGCGGCCAGGGTTATTTTGATGTGTCAGTAACCGATGTGGGTGGATCGGTGTTTAACAATGACTCCGCACCAACGTCTCGTTCTGGTTGGCAGTTTGATGGCCGTTACGATCTCGGTATTTCCGAAGTTATGTCGGTATATGCGGGTATCTCACAGGCTTTGACGAATGAGCCGCAGACAGAGCGCGTCCTGACGGCTGGTGGTACGTTGAGTCTGTGGAAAAAAATGCTGCTAAATCTGGACTTATCCCACGACAGTGACGCTCAGCACCAGGCGCAACTCAGTGCCAGAACAGAGTGGGCCGGGCAGGCCATTAGTGCCAGCTGGCAAACACAACGACGGCAGCTCACGAGTGGACAAACGGGCGAAGAATACCGTCATAGTCAGGGTATGAATATGGTGATGTCGGGGTCGGTTGATGTATTTGATAAGCCACTGTCTTATCAGAATCAGATACAGTGGAATCGTACCGATCAGGACAACGAATACACAGTATTGACCAATCGGGTGGGTATGTCGTTTGGCCGTGTGAACATCAGCAATCAGCTGCAACGTCAATCCAGCAGTTCTTCTACAGAGCATGCAACCGCTGGTCAGCTGCGATTTCAAACCCGTTTAGGCCGCGTCTTTGGCCGGCTGATTTTAGACTATGACTTACATCCATACAGCGAGCTAACGGCATATGAAACAAGGTTCTACCGTAGCCTGAACGAGCAGTTCAATGTTGAGCTGAGCTTTCGGGAAACACTTGATACCGACTACCAAAAGAGTGAATTAGGACTGAACTGGCTGGGTGATAAAATACGCCTTAACAGTCAGTTGAGCTACGACAGTGATGATGAGTGGGAGCTGGGAGTCAATGGTCAGTTCAGTTTCGGGTATCACAACGAGAGCGAACAATTGTTAGTGAGTCAGCGGCGACTGGCGAGCAATGGGGCTGTACTGGTTAAAGTCTATCTGGATCATAATGCCAATGGGGTATTTGATGCGGATGACGAAGTGGTGCCTGATGTGCGGATCCGGGCGCTGCAAAATTATATGCAGGGCAAAACCGATGAGCAGGGGCTGGTTTTGCTCAGTGGTATGCCTGTTAACCAAAAAACAGACATGGTGATTGATACTCAGAGTCTAGAAATGCCTTTTGTTGTTCCCGCAAGCGAAGGGGTTGCAATCACGCCACGGCAAGGCTTTGTGGAGTATCTTGAATTTCCCCTCGTGAACACCAGCGAAATAGAAGGGGTTGTGTACCAACAAACGGACACCGATAATGCGCCCCTGCCTTATGCAGAAGTGACTTTGATTGATGAGCATGGACAGGAGGCTGCCAGAACAGAGGCGGCATACGATGGGTACTATGTATTTACGGGCGTTAAGCCTGGCCGCTATCAGGCAAAAGTGACAAGTGCTGCAAGGCGTGGTCTGACACATAGCGATCAGGTTGAGGTGGTCCTGTCGGAGCAGGGGGATGTGCTGGTTGAAGTCGATTTGCAGTTGGCACCACAGTCAACTAAAGCCGTCACAGTTCTTTCTGCCGGGCGTTTTACATCACTGGCAGTCTTAAAAACTTATGCGCTGTTGCTCCGTCAACGTCATAGTAGCCTGATATCAGAGCCTCCATTTTATGTTTTTGATGAAAAAGCCAAGTCCTATGTGTTGGGGATTGCGTTCATTTACCAGGGTGCAGATACCACACAGCTGCAGCAACGTTGCGAGTCATTGCAAAGCGCTGGCGTTCCCTGTCAGCTTGAAGACACAGAACTGAAGTTATAAGAGGAGTGAGCGATGAAGTTATATTCTTATCTGGTATGGCCCTTGCTGGTTGTGCTCAGTGGCTGTGCCAGTACAGGCCAGGATGAGCAGCGTCTTGCCCAACTTGAGCAGCAACTGGCTCAGTTGCATACCGACGTTGAACAAATCAAGCGCAGTGTCGAGCAGTGGCAGCAGGTTGCGCCTCAGGTCAGTGAATTGCTAAGTATTGAGCAGGATCTGAATTTACTGACCACACAGTTACAGCTGGCATTGGCACCACCGGCTCAGCCCTCCGGGGATGTTATGGTTGCAACAGTGGCAAAGTCACCCAGTATTGTTGAACAACCGCAGAGCAGTTATGGCGGTCTTGCTGTACAACCTGCATTTGGCGAAAACAAAGAAGCGACGACAGAAGCGCGTGATGTGAAAACAGAGTTACCTGCCAAAACAGACAAAGCAGAGTTTGCAGTTCAGCTGGCATCAACCAGAAAGCAAAGTCAGCTTAAAACGGTTCATCAGCGGCTGATCAAAAGTTATCCGCCGTTACAGGAACAACCGGTGAACGTTGAGCAAGTCGAAATTCGAGGGCAACGATACTTTCGCCTGAAACTCGGTGCGTTTGAAAATAAAGCGCAGGGTCAGGCACTGTGCGACAAGCTAAAACCATTTCACCCCCAGTGTCTGCTGAGTCATTACACAGACAATCCAATCACGTTATAGTGGCTATTATTAGCATTGTGGATCGCTTTTTGCATTTGTTTCGACAAATAGAAAGAGGTGATCATTATGCAATTTCCTGCTGTGATAGCCGCACTGGCCCTGTCGGTGCTGCTCAGTGGCTGCGCCGGAATCATGAAGACGCAGCAACAAAAGAAGGTGGAACAAACGCCACCCTTGCCGACATTGCATCAATACATGGGGCAACTTGCTGCCGCACTGGGGGAGCATAGCCGCCCATTGAAGCCCGGTGCTACGGTTGCCGTCACGAGTTTTTATCTGGCGGATCAACTTGGCAATGCCGTAGCAAGCAATCAGGGCAGTGGTCTCAGTACTCAGGTACAGGAAAGCTTGATCAGTTATGTGACGCAAATGGGCCTGGAAGTGGTGGAGTTTCGGCTCCAGCGCACTTTAACTTTGTCGGATAGTGCCGATAACTTATTAAACCGCGATATTGCCCTGCTGCGCGAGCGTCATAAATTTGACCTGGCTTTGACGGGCACCATCAGCGAAAGCCATAACCATTACACGATCAATGCCAGATTGATCACTATGCTTGATAGTCGCACTGCATCCGCTGCGACCATATCTGTGCCCAAAGCAGTTTTGTGGGGCAATGAAAAAGCCCAAATGCGAGATGGCAAGTTGCATCGCGGCCAGTATTAGTGGAGACAAAGATGAAAAAATCTGTGATAGCGCTTATGTTACCAACCCTGTCCCTGTTTGGGTGCGCACAACTGGGTATGACAAAGCATCAGGAAACGACGTCAGCGCCAGGTCAGTTCAATGCGTCGGAGCAGTTTCAGGCCCATCCAAGAGGCGTGCAACAAATGACAGTCTCGCAGCGCATGGCGGCTAAAAATGTGACTCACTATGTGCAGAAGCTGATGCAGGACATGGTGAGCAATGTTAAATACATTAATGATCAGACGCCTGTAGCCGTATCCAGCTTTGTCTTTCTGGATGAAGACTTTAATCATGCTACGTTATTGGGCAACCAGATTGCCGAAAGCTTTATTCATGAGCTGCACAACTTTGGTGTGCCGGTGATCGATTTTAAGACGACGGACTTTATGCGCGTCACCAAGCACGGGGATTTTATCTTCAGTCGTGACTTTTTAGAGCTCTCTGATGAGCTGCCATTTAAATACGTATTGGCAGGTACCTTGACCCATCATCAGGGTGGGATCTTAGTAAATGCCCGAATCGTGGGTATGCAAAGTAAAGTTGTGGTGGGTACTGCACAAGGGTTCCTGCCTCAGGCCGTCGTGAATGCGCTCAGAGATGGCGCGATCCATGAAGGGATCCGGTTACAACGAGCGGGTGAGTGATCATGAAAACACACATTCTGAGCGGGTTAACGGTGTCGGTGTTGCTGATAAGTGGCTGTCAGATGATGGGATCACAACCAGCCCCGCAGACAGTGACCACAACACCTATGGCACCTAAAGTGGCCAAATTTCGTGAAATAGAAGTGCTGTATGAAGCATTGGAGGAGCAGGCGCCTGACGCCGAACACCCTGTTGACCCTGGGTTTGTGAGCGAACGTCATCGAAAACAGGTGGCAAACTATGCCTCTCAGATAGCGCTGGAGTTGTCTGATTCATTACTGGGGGTTCACCCCCATTCTGTGGCTGTCACCAGCTTTGTCAGCTTTGACGATACGCTCAGAAGTAGCAATCAGCTGGGTAATCAACTGGCTGAAAACCTGATACACGCATTTCAAAAACTGGGCTATGCAGCCCTTGATTTCAAATCACAGCAACAGATCCAGGTGACCCGAGGTGGGGACTTTGTGTTTTCTCGGGACAGCAGGGCCTTACCCGGTAAACCGGATCCGAGTCACGTGCTGTCTGGTACTATGATCTATCGTGATCGAGGTGTGGAAGTCAATGCACGGTTACTGGATTTTGAAAGCCGATTGGTGGTTGCCAGCTGTATGGTAACTATTCCGTATTTTGTCTTGGATCCCGGTGCAACCGCATCACGTTGATCGTTGAGCGGCAAAGTGCTGGCCCTTTGCCGTTTCTCTCCTAGTGAATCCACCGTTTAAATTTTATTAAGAATCAATTGGTTGACCAATTAGCCGAAAACGCTTAGTATTTTTCAAAGCGATACGGCCTCTTAGTTAAATGGATATAACAGTCCCCTCCTAAGGGATAGTTGCAGGTTCGATTCCTGCAGGGGCCGCCAGCGTTTTTCTCTTATAAATCAATTCTGATATAGCAATCACACCTCAGTAGAAACGACCAAAAATGGTATAGGTAACCCAAATTATTGGTGGGATTATTAATCCTCACTGTGTGTTTTGTCGAAGTAGAGCGCTTACAGCGCAAAGTCTTCTTGTTTCTGCACCATGACTTCGACTAAATCATTGATCTGAATATTATTCAGCGGCCGCTCTGAGATGTTTTCTGCAATGGCATTTTGCGCATTGACCTGAATGATACGCACCTGGTTGAGGGTTTTGATACTTTGTGGGAAAAACTGATTGGTCGTGCCCTGCATATCTCGTCGATGAGAAATGGTGAGCAGTTGTCCTGCTTCAATGCCGTGATTACGGCCAAGATTAATCACCAACTTGCCTTGCTCGCGATGTAATATTTTACCTCTGCTGGGCAAGCATGATAGTGCAGAGTCCAGATCCTGCGCTACGCTGTTAAAGACGCTCTGGATCTGCTTGGCATAGTTGGTACGCCAAAAGGTATCGCTGTAGACATCAACAATCTTGGTTTTTTCAAAAGGCCAGACACCACTGACGGCATAGTGTTTTTGCCAGACCTTGTCACGGGTCAGGGCATCAAATGCAACAAAGTCGATTTTAAAGCTGCGCACGTATTCTTCATCCTGCCAGAATGCGTAGTCATCGTTGGTTTTATCTCCCGCTGCAATGTCGGTGATCTGGCTCATTAGCACATACTGACTGTTGCTGAGCGAGGTCAAAGAGTCAATCAGCTGTCCATCGTATTCAAAACGTTGGGTAAAAAACGGCCGCGCATTGATTGCATGATCCAGGTAAGGAATTGGCTTTACGGTGAGATTACGCTCTGCCAGTGTGTGATAAAGCCGCTCACTACTGGCTTTGGCGATGTCAAAAATTTGACCCAGTCTGGCCTGATGAGGCTGGATCAGCTGGCTTTGTGTAATGGTGACTTGTTTTGCAACCGCAGCCTGTGCGCACTGCTCCAGCTTGGGAAAAATATCCAGATGCAGCGTGACACTGACGATCCCATCTTGCTTTTGTTCGGAAACCAGGTTGATTTGCTGGATCTCGCCATGGCTTTTTATTTTGATTTGATCTTGCGTCAATACCCCGTCGGCCAGTGTGGTGACGCTAGATACTGTGGCGCCAGAGAAGATCAACGCCTGAGTAATAGCATCCTGTACGGCTTCCTGGCGTGCTTCGGCCAGATCTTCTGTGTGTGCATTGGCGTAGCCCGTTACCTCAAACCACTCTGCACTGGCCCCAAAGCTGGCGGTGGCCAGTAACACACTCATAATACGCGACAATTTCATGACTTTATTACCGAACTTTTAGCAAATCTCTGAAATAGCTGAGCAAGTCCCGTGCCAATGGTTTTGGCAAGGTTTGTGCATAAAGATTTGATACTTAATGATATGGCAAATGGGCCACACAGAGGAGTTACCCTATGAATCAGTTTAGAGCGCTTTGGCATCAACGGGTAGTCAGCCTGCTCAAGTCCTGTGTTATTGCAACGGCACTGGGTCTGGCGGGATGTAGCTCTATCATAGATAAGCATGTTGAATACAGCTATGTCAAACCCGACTCTTATCCTGTACTTAAAGCGGTTGGCTATGCCCCATTGAGCTCTCAGCCAGGCAGCAGTGACAGTGAAAAAATGCTGATGGCCATTAAGGTCTCAAAGCTTGAAGCCTATCGTGAGCTTGCTGAGCAGGTGTACGGTCACAGATTGAGCGCCAGCACCACAGTGCAGGGCGCAGTGGCACAGAATGATGGGCTACGCAGCCAGGTGCAGGGCTTGATCCGCGGTGCCAAGGTAATGAAAAGCTATGCGGTTGGGGATATTTATACCACAGAGCTGGAGCTGGATATGAAGCGGGTTCACGATTTGTATATCGGTGAAGTTAAACCACGCAAAGTTGAACGCGTCACGTATTACTGAGCGAGCTGACGGGTTAGGGCGGTAAATTATGTCCTTTGCTTTCATTGAGCCTTCAATTTATACTGTTTAAATATACACGTCACTTCAGCGATATTGAGGTGCAGAGTAAGGTTAATGGGAGATTTGTCGGTGCTTGATCCGAGAAATGAAGCGCAAAAGGTGCTTAAACGTTTGTGGTGTGACAGTCAGTTTCCGGTTGATCCTGTGACTATTTGTAAGTCGCTTGGTCTGGACGTTGTAGAAATGGCGCTACCAGATAAGGTGTCGGGTGCGCTGATCAAAGAGGCGGGTGCCGATCCGGTTATCGTGTTACATCAGGACGACCACCTAAATCGCAAGCGTTTTAGCTGTGCCCATGAGCTTGGCCATTATATTTCCCGTATTGAGTCTGACAATACAGACAAAGAATACGAATATATCGACCTCAGAGGCCCCAGCGCGTCTACCGGCGAAGACGAGGAAGAAGTGTTCGCCAACCAGTTTGCTGCCAACTTATTAATGCCCAATGAAGAAGTGAAAAAGCTTCATCGTAAGAAAATGGCCCACTTTGAAATGGCGCTGCATTTTGGCGTGTCTGTTGAAGCCCTCAAATATAAGCTCAATGCGCTGGAGCTGTTGTAATGACGCAAAACAGGGAAGATAGTAAGGCCGAGCAGTCATCGTTTGTTGCGCAAATTAAACATAACGTCAAAGAGAACAAATTCACCAATGTTGACCCCATGCAGGCGCAGAAGGTCAAAGATGCCGAGTCAGACCGTGGCCTGAAACAACGTTATGCTTTGTGGTTTATCGTTATTCTTGCCGTACAACTTTTGATTATGAACTTAGTGCTCGTACTGGTGGGTATGGATAAGTTGCATTTTGAAGAATGGACACTGAACTTATACATGGCGGGAACGCTGGCTGAGGTGTTCGGTGTGATCCTGGTGATCACCAAAAACCTGTTTCCCACCAAAGCCGAGTAGATTTAGCCTGAGCACTCAGGCTTTAAGATTTTTAACCAACTCACCCATATTTGAAACAACACTGCCATCTTGCCCATAGGTCATAGAGGTCGGTGCACCAATCAAAATATCTTTGAGTTCACGCACCGTGAGTTGTGCCTGGTGTGCTGCCTGTGCGTTAACGTCATTTTGTTTCTTGCAGCGATACAACAGGTCTTTAACTTGCTCGGTTAACGGGGTGATCTCATCATTGCTGAAGGTGCTTTGCGGGTACTTAGACAGGTCTTTATCTAGCTTTTGAAGCTGGTTGAGTGTATTGAGCTTAGTGCGTGCAATCTCTTTGAGGTTGTCGCCATTGCGAGAGGCAAGCGCCTCTAATTCATCGTCCAGAAGCTGGGTCAGAGCTTCCAGAAGATTAATCTGCGCTGTTAGCTGATGGGCACACAGTGCCGTTTGGTCGTCCACTTATACTCTATCCAAATAAATCGAACTCAAAGGCGGCAATATTTTTTGCCAGCTTTTCACTATCAACCTGATATTTGCCTTCAGCAATGGCTTTTTTCAGTTCTTCGACTTTTTTACTGTCGAAAGAGGGCGCCTGTTGCGCTTTTTCCTGAAGCCCTTTCAGTTGCTGTGCTTGTGGTGTCAGGCTCACTGAATCCGCTGCGGCTTTGACCTGAGTTTGTGGTTTAGCAGCGGTATTACTTGCTTCATTTCTTTGTAATTCAGCACGTTGTTGCTTTGCATTTGTTGCAACATTGTTCGGCTGATTTTGACCGTTAATGTTGTTTACCATGATGATGACCCGTTAGTTAAATTGCTTCAGCCTTTATATCGGCAAGCCTTTCGCTTACTTTAGCAAAAAAATCAGATTTTGACTGCTACTGAATCAACATCTTTCACCCGTGCAAGCACCGTTTTACCTGACCTCGCATTTTTGACTCGGATTTGCTCTCCTAAGTTCCCGTCCTGCAAGGCAATACCACTTGTTTTAATCATTAGTGTGCCATCACTGGCCAGAATTGTCACGTTATCCCCCTTGCAAATCATGCAAATCTGAAACATGCTGATTGGTTTACCCTGTTGAATACGGCGTTTGGTTTTGCTGCCAACGAGTAGCCTCATGTTGTCGATATTAGCCGCACGAACAAAGTGTTTGGGGCGCATTTCGATTGTTAAATCATCTGCAGTTAACAAAACGCCCTTGTCTAACATTCGGGTGCTGACTATCACAGGTAACAGTGTTTCGATTTTCACATGAACAAACTGAACCCAGGATTCAAGGTCTTCGCAGCGCACCATCACAGTAACCTGGCGATTAAAAGGCGGGCTGGACTTACTACTGACTTGCAATGGTTGCTGACACTGGCGCTGAGGCAGGCGAGTATCTAATGGCAAAGCTGACACCTGTTGTTGCTCTTCTGCCTGGGTTGGGGCCGGGAGCTGTTCCGAGATGAAATCTATTGCTATTTTTTCAATATCTTTTGACTCATAGGTTTGACCATAAGCAAATGACGTGGCTAAAAAATATGCCACTATGGGAAAGAAATAAGCGGATAATGTAATTTTTAACAAACTCATGATGTTTCGACTATGCTTATGGGGTGAAACAAGGTATAAAGATTTTGCGTGATTTGCCTCACCGCTTCAAGGGCGACTTTGAATGGTAGAGTACAAGCAAACATTGTTCCGATAAGCAGTTTTATAGCAGGAGAATGACATGGCAGGTATTTTGGACTCAGTAAACCAACGAACGCAGTTGGTGGGTCAAAACCGACTTGAACTTTTACTATTTCGCCTCAGAGGGCGTCAACGCTTTGGGATCAATGTATTCAAAGTAAGAGAAGTACTTCAGTGTCCACCCCTAACGGCGATGCCTAAATCTAACGCCTTTATCAGAGGGGTCGCACACATTCGCGGGCAAACCATTTCCGTTATCGACATGTCTCTGGCTGTCGGTGGACCCCCTATCGAAAATATTAAAGACTGCTTTATTATTATTGCCGAGTATAACCGTTCAGTGCAGGGCTTTTTGGTTGGTGCGGTTGAACGAATAGTGAATATGAACTGGGAAAAAATCATGCCTCCGCCTTCAGGCGCAGGGCGGTATTCCTATTTAACTGCGGTGACAGAGATCGAAAATGAGTTGGTGGAGATCCTCGACGTAGAGAAGATCCTCAATGAGATCTGCCCAATTAATACTGAAGTAAGTCAGGAGATCGTCGCCGACGGTGAAATGCAACGCGATCTGGGAGAGCGTATTGTGTTTATCGCCGATGACTCTGCGGTTGCCCGTAATCAGGTAAAGCGTGCGCTTGAGCCACTTGGTGTGCAAACTGAACTTGCCAAAAATGGTAAAGAAGCACTGCTTCGCTTAAAAGAAATCGCGGAGATGGATTGTCAGAATGATGTCACTGAGCGCGTAGGCCTGCTGATCTCAGATGTTGAAATGCCAGAAATGGACGGCTACACACTCACCGCTGAGATTAAAGCAGATCCTAAGCTGGCGCCTTTGCACGTTATTTTACATACTTCATTGAGTGGCGTCTTTAATCACGCAATGATCGAAAAGGTCGGTGCTGATGATTTTATTGCTAAATTTAACCCCGATGAATTGGCAACAGCCGTGAAAAAATGGGTTCATTGCGATTAATTAGTGGCGGTAATACTTTGGAAAATAAACACTTAGAACAAAGCGAGTATGATCAGTTTCGCACTTTCTTAGAGCAGCAGTGCGGTATTGTGCTGGGTGATAACAAGTTATATCTGGTTAAAAGCCGGCTTGCGCCTCTGATGTCTCGTTTTGGCGTTGACTCCTTGTCTGCTTTGGTGAGCAAGACTTTGAGTCCACATGAGCGGCAATTGCGTGCCGCTGTAGTTGATGCGATGACAACCAATGAAACCTTGTGGTTTCGGGATCAGTATCCATTTGAACTACTCAAGACCAAGATCTTTCCGGAATTTAAAGATCTGCGCCGACCCGTTAAGATTTGGTCGGCAGCAAGCTCGTCGGGTCAAGAGCCCTATTCTATTGCGATGTCTGCTAATGAATATCAAACGTCAAGCCCTGGCGCATTGAAGATGGGCGCGCAGATCGTTGGTACAGACATTTCAAACACTATGCTGGATATGTGTAAGAATGCAGAGTATGACGCGTTGGCATTAGCCCGGGGTTTGTCGCCAGAACGTAAAAAGAAGTTCTTTACCGACAGCGGCAACGGCATGGCGAAAGTGAATGAACCTATCCGCAGAATGGTTAACTTTCGACACTTAAACTTATTGGACTCTTATGCCTTATTAGGAAAATTTGACGTCATTTTTTGTCGTAATGTGCTGATTTATTTTTCGCCGGATGTGAAAGCCAAGATCATTAGCCAGTTTGCACAGGCGCTCAACCCGAAGGGATACCTGTTTCTTGGTGCGTCTGAGTCTATGGCGGGCCTGAATAATGACTTTGACATGCTGCGCTGTAACCCCGGTATCATATATCAGAAAAAAGCTTAGTAGCTGTTCAGGCCGCAATTCGCGGCCTGATTACTTTTGTGTCCTGCAACTTGGCAGCAGACTCTTCTCTGACTGGCGTAATCCCATTACGGCAAACAAATAAATCATTGAGTACATACCTCGTCAAAATAGTGAAACGCCTCGCCACCTGGACAGGTGGCTTTACGATAATTTCATGTAACCTTTCAGCTACCGCTATTTTTAATTACTAATTGAATGAATTGCTTGACCTCAACCTAGGTTGGGGGTTTATCTTTTACAGGCAAGGTTTTAACATTAAGTTAACTTGAAGGACGAAGGAAAGAGTATGACCATCCAAGACTACATTCAGTCATTAGCGCTCACACACAATCAGGTATCGTTTGAGCAGCTCGCAGAATTTCAAACTAAGCATCTTGATTTGTATAGCTTTTCTAGCATTAATGCGATGGGCGAAGAGATTTTGTCTCTGGATGTGGAGGCACTGCTAACGCGATTAATTGAAAATAAGCAGGGAGGTTACTGCTTTGAACACAATAAACTGGCTTATCTTGCCCTTGCCGAGCTGGGGTATGAAGTGCAGCCTCTGTTGGCAAGAGTGTTGGTGAACGGCCTGGAAGACAACCCCAGAACCCATCGCATCACCTTGGTTCACCTTGGAGAAGAGAGCTATCTGGTTGATGTCGGTTTTGGTTCCAAGTCACTCAGTGCCCCACTGCCAGTGTCAAAGTCTGGTTATGTTGACGTAGAGAGTTATCGCTACAAAATTATCCGATCGGCAGATACCATCCGTGTCGAAATTGTGCATCCGGAAGAAGTGGGCCTTTACAGCGCCGATTTAAGCAGGGTGACTGAAAAAGACTTTGAAGTTGTGCACTACTATAGCCATCAGCACCCGGACTCGTATTTTGCGAATAACCTGGTGCTGGCACGCATTACCAATGGCAAACGGTACACGCTACGCAATTTACTTTATGGTGAGTTACATGAAGCGAGTCAGATCAGCACACACATTGACGTGACGTCTGCGTCGCAACTGCAATCGATATTACAGCAGAAGTTCTTGTTGAACATCGAGATGGCGAAAGCCGAGCATCTGTACACACTGGCACAAGATAAAATGGCCATGTAAACGGGTTTGCAGGCTGCGACGCGCAAAGGTGTCGCAGGCCTTGAAAAATTAGTGGTTAAAGTGAATCAGTAACTTTTTTAACAGGCCAGCCAATTGCGCCCGCTCTTCAGGTGCAAGCGGTGAAAGCAGCTCTTCGCCTTTGGCAACATGTTCCGAAATCACTTCGTCGATCAGTGTTAATCCCTGCTCGGTAATAGCCACCATGACGCCGCGCCTGTCGTTGGGGTCGGGGTTTCGGGTGACTAAGCCCTTATTTTCCAGTTTATCGATACGGTTAGTCATGGAGCCAGAAGTCAGCATCAGTGTTTGCAAGAGCTGATTGGGTGTTAACGTGTAAGGTTTGCCTGAACGTCGTAATGTAGCAAGTACGTCGAATTCACCGCCATTGAGTCCAAAGCGGCTGAATACTGTATGTAGTTCCTTACTAAAAATTGCATCTGTTCTAATCAAACGGCCCATGACGGCCATAGGAGCAGGGTCTATATCTGGCCTTTCTTTATGCCACTGCGCCAGCACAGTATCGACTAAATCTCGTTTTTGCATAACCTGTACACATCGTTTTTTGGAATCATAAAAATACGTGGAAAGAAACTTGAAAGCAAGAATATCTGTTTGCATAGTCTCTATATAAAGGTAAGTCTTGTTGAACAAGCTGGTTTTGGATTTATTGCCATGGTTATACGAATGTTTCCTGGCATTATTAGATGGGTAAATTGTTAAACCTGCAGTCTTTAGGAGCCTCAGGGCACCTTCAGTACGGATGATCGAGCCTCTCAAGAAACAAAGTGACAGAGAGGCTTACTTTGTTTTACATCATATTAGCTTGAGAGGCTTTGTCCATCACCTTTAGAGAGATATTGTAATTGAAGTGGTGGCCGACAATTCGTCTTACGGGAAGCTGCTTACTTCTTACAAAATCTATGAATACTCCGGTATGGGCGGGCAGCACCTTTGTTAGCGTATTGTCAAATGGGATCTGCAGGAAATCGGCTTGATATATGAGCCCGCTTTCGTTGAAAAAAGCAAAGCTCTGTCGTTTCGAATGCGCATTTTCCAGCACGTAAAAACTGACCCCATCAATCGATTGTTCATGCTTTATCGTGTGAAATTTGAACGTATGTATCTGGTCTGAAAAAGGAGGGTATTCTTTTATTGCTTCGATGGTGTATGCATCGGCACGGATCAAGGCGCCGATCTTGGCATAAGATCCCAGACCTGCAATGTGGTCACCATGTAGATGGGTGACATAAACAGAAGTAATTTTTTTATTCGGAAATTTTTCAGTAATATGCTGAATGGTTTTTTCAGACTGCTCAGAACTGGTTGGTGCACCAAATACCTGAACTTCATTGTTGTTGGTTCTAAATAGTATGTTGCGCCATGAACTTCTCAACCTCTGACGCTTGGGTTGAAATGCTGTTAAGCAGCACCAGGCTTAATAACGTAATCTTCACGGTATAATATGCCAAGTAGAACTTCATTGATGCTTCCTTTATCAGTAATGGAGAGAGTATTAACTTAACTAACAGCTCGGCCTTTAGCATGTAAACTTTTGTAAAACCGTGATTTCGAGTACTACCCATCTGCTTGAGTTGAGAGTTGTAGTTGCTTTAGCTGCGAATAATCTGATTAGTAGCAAGTAGAAGAAGCAAATTAAACTACAGCGCATCTATGTATCACGAAGGCTTAAACCCAGAGTTGACTTGTTTATCACCCAATCAGTATTAGATGTGGTCACTTAAACGTAAAAGTGGTGTGTCTGTGGTAGCTTTTATCACGTCAGAAAACCCTTTAAACTGCCGCATATTCGTTTGTCACGCACATCGTGCAGTAAACTCATGTGATTTAAGATGGCTAAACCCAACAAAAAAGGCCCCGTTAAAACCGTCGATATCTATTGTGCAAAATGCAAAACACCGCTATACAAATATCGCAAGGGCGGCAAAGGGGCACTCGTAAAATGCTTTAAAGAGCGGATCGTGACGGATTTTACCGCTCAAGAGGGCACCTGTCCTGGCTGTGGCACTGTATTCGCTCGAGATACTCTGATCAGAGGCACGCCTGCGTATAAAATAATAGGGGGAAAGGTGTGGGTGAAATAGTGGTAATGGGCTACAGAGGTCGATGACCACTGGTGCGTTTTCACAACTGACCGTTCTGCATGGGCACTACGAAAAAGAACTATCCCACCAGTGCTGCTAATATCTGTATCTTCAGTCAGAAGATGAATAACAGGGGGGCTTGCCAGGCTGAAATTGACCAACCATTTTAATGGGTAATATAGCCCAGATTTGCTCTACCTGAGTGTCCTGGCTCGGCTAAGTATGGGCGTTAGTCGTGTAAACAACCGATAAAAAGGACCAGATTGGTCGCCTGGTAAATTTGGTACAAGTAGCAAACGAACACACTTTTTATATCGCCAATATACTGAAAGAAAGCAGAATAAAGATAGGCGTCATAGGTACGAGCTCTATGGGTTAATGGGGTGCACAGCGTGCCCATTTAAATGCCGATGCAGTGTCACTCAGTGGTCGACATTTTATTGACATTTTGTGTGTCAGAGTGAGCCTAATCGACCGACAGGGTGACTGAACGATGAAACAACGCACCATTTTCCTTTTTTGTGCGTTATTTACGTTACCCGTGCTAGTTTTACGCTGTTTATCGTGCTGTTTTTCATGGTTTTTCATGGTTTTTCACCTCGTACTCAAACGCTCCATGGCACCCATGTTTACCTTGATTGAACAGGTGAAAAAAAATGGCGACGCACCCGGCGCGCGCTTTGTTAGTGACTACAAATATCAGGATGATGAAATTGGACTGCTTAACAAGACGTTGATTGAGCATGCACAACGAATTGAGGCCTTTGTTCAGTGAGAGTGCGAGTTTACGAGTTTTGCCAGTCACGAGTTGCGTACGCCTGTCACGGTGATTAAAGGCGTGAACGAACTACTGAAATTACACTGCGAGACTCACTCGGAAGATATGATAGCTGTGCTGCTTGAACTGGCAAGGGAGGGCAATGCGGGGGACACTGAGCAGGCGACCATAGCCCTGATTGTTGAGGAGATCATGCTGGCATTTCAAGAGCAGACTGAGAAAAACGGTAAAGCTTTATCACTGCATATGACATCACATAAGAGTGAGAAAATTTCACGTGTGAATGGTTTGATAGTCATGGGAAACCTGGTCAGAAATGCGATTCAGCACTCAACAGGTGCGGATATTGAGCTCTGTGTGGCAGATAACGCGTTCAGGATAACCAATACACTACAGGATACTCAACAGCACAGTGTCGAGCTTTTCTCTGGCGTTGAGCAGGGTTTTGGATTAGGGAAAATAATTGTTGAGCGCATTTGTCACCAGCAAAACTGGCATTACACTCTGCGGGTAGAGGCGGGCAAGATCACCGCAACAATCCGGTTTTTAAGTCATATTTAACGGAGCTTAAGCTAGTTCCACGAATTGAATCGCACTCACGACAAGGAGTGCGATAAGCAACGGGTTGTTTGAGCCAGAAACTCCAGTTATTGCATTGTCATGGAATATACTGACTGGAGTTTGTTCTGTCCTATAGACGTTATTTTTCAAAAAAGCCTAATTCGGTATTTTCGTATGTTTCAATTTTGCTCTTGATGATTTTACCTGTTTCTATTTCTTCTACCCAGACGGCAGAGTAGTCTGCGCCCAAAGTGCCTTTTACAACGTACCTGACGTCAGGGGCCGGTGTAAAAGTGAGGTCTCCCGTAATTTCATATACAGTTCCCGAGAGAGTTTGAACCGGGGCTGCATACACGGTTCTGCCCATAAGCGTTAAAGTAATCGGTTCAGAAGAGGGAACTGCGGTTGTGATATGAGAAGTAGTCAAGGAAAAACCTTGCCCATAAGTGGCTGAACGGCTTGCTCCCAGGCTATTGTCGATCAGTTTGCCGTTGACTTTATAGAGAAAAAACATGTCCGCTTTACTCGCAGAGTGTCGCTTATCTGTGCTTCCGATGGTGGACGTTGGGCCATTGTAGTTGTCGGGGATAGGTGAGTGAGTAGTCGCACAGCCGCTGAGTATCAAAATTGAAAGAAGCAACCAAACCTGTTTCATAAAGTTTCCTTATTATTATGTAGATTATAGAGTTTCCTGTTAAAGGGTCGCACAACCTTAGTTTTAAAATCCAGTCATTATTTAACATGCAGGCATTTTTGTGAGTGCACTTGTTTGAGGCTCAGTGGATATACCGGTATCCACACTCAGGCATAAAGCAAAAGTTGGTACTGTAGCTTTGCGCTTATAGTTTTGAAAAGAGTGTTTAATCTCAGATAAAAACGCATTTCGATGAGTCTTCAGAGTTTCGCAGCACTGTTTTCAGGTTGAGAAATTTTCACACTCAAGGTGCTGAAATCTGCAATTTACTGGCCTGATATCACCTAAAGGGTCTGCTCTCCATCACTTCAGGTCAAGTATGAATACAAAAAAGATCATCATTTTTACATTAAATATCAATATATATGTCATTTTTAACACTTGACCAAAAGAAATGTTATAACACTTTTATCATATTCATGTTGCAACTGGACCGTTCCAGTTGCTACCTTTGTTAACAGTTTTACAACACAATACTGATATGTTTATCGCGGTAGGCGACCTTGTTGTATAGGTACAAGTAGTTAAACCACTTGTACGCTTTGAGTTTCAAAGCGGCTGTTTAAGTGCATTGTCAGTTATAAAAAAGTGATAATACAACAAGGAGAAGACATGAGTACTAAGCGTTTTAAACTATCGGCTATTTCCACTTTAATGCTGTCAGCAATGAGTTTGCCAGCACTGGCTGAAGCCCCTGTTTATCAAGGGCAGACAGAAGATTATAAACTGGAAATTAAGTCCAAAAAGAGCGAAAAAAACCGCTACATCATTCGCTTTAATGAAGCATTGTCAGGCGGTAAAAACAGCTTTAATAATTTTATAGCACTCAACTATCTGTTTACTGCGGGTGCAGAGCCTCTGTTCGCACTTAACGGTCAACAATCGATGGTCGCGGAGCTGGATGATTACAGTCTTGAAACACTGCGTAGCTTTTCATCTGTTGAGTCAATTGAAATAGATCCCAAGCGTTATATTCTGCCTCTGGCAAAATCTAACAATCAAATTATGCCGTTTGCACAGAGTACACCATATGGTATTACCATGGTGCAGGGTCATTTGCTGCCACAATCTAACACTTCAGCGAGAAAAGCCTGTGTGATCGACACAGGCTACAACCTGGGCCACCCTGATTTACCCTACGGTAATGTAACGGGGATTGCGAATAACAGTGCTGTAGGTCAGTGGAACAATGATGGTAACGGCCATGGTACGCACGTTGCCGGCACCATAGCTGCTGAGGATAATAACCAGGGTGTAATTGGTGTTTATCCTGGTATGGACCTGCATATTGTTAAAATCTTTAACGATAACGGGCAGTGGACCTATGCATCTGATTTGGTCAAGGCAATCCAGCAATGTAAAGATGCCGGTGCGCATGTTGTTAATATGAGCCTGGGTGGAGGTAATTATTCCAACAGCGAAAATACCGCCATGCAAAACTTTGTTGATGGTGGCATGATGCTGGTGGCTGCGGCGGGTAATGATGGTAACAGCTCTAAGTCTTATCCGGCGTCCTATAATGCCGTTATTTCCGTCGCATCGGTAACATCGAGCGAAAGCCGCTCTTCATTTTCTCAGTATAATGATCAGGTTGAACTGGCAGGCCCGGGTTCTAGTGTTAACTCTACCTATCCAACCAATACTTATCGCAGCCTGAGTGGTACTTCAATGGCCTCGCCTCATGTGGCTGGTGTCGCTGCTTTGGTATGGAGCCATAATACCCAATGTAATAACCAGGAGATCCGGGCTGCATTGAACGCAACAGCCAAAGACAAAGGTGCCGCAGGTCGGGATAACTACTATGGTCATGGTATTGTTCAGGCCAAAGCTGCATCGGATTATATCGGTGCAAATGGTTGTCAGGGTGGCGGCGACCCGGGTGGCGTGACACCGGTTAACGGTTCTTTGCCAAACCTTCAGGGTAATCAAAGTGGCTGGACGCACTACACCTGGGATATTCCTCAGGGCGTAAAAGAGATGAACCTGAGTATCACAGGTGGCACGGGGGATGCGGATCTGTATGTGAGATACAATGCGCAACCAGATGCAAACAACTACACCTGTCGGCCATGGAAAGATGGTAACGAGGAGCAGTGTTCATTTACTAATCCAAGTGCCGGTACCTGGCATATTAGCTTGTATGGATATAACAGCTACAATGGGGTGACGTTAAATTATTCGTATAAGTAAATGTCAGCCGGGTTTACCCAGTAGAGTAAAAGGCGCTTGTTGAGCGCCTTTTTAAATGAGTTATATTATCGAGCCCACAATAGGCCCCAACGGGTGGCGTTACCTTTGAGCGTGCCACTGCATCGAGGTGAGCCTAGTGAATCTGGACTGTATACACCATGTGCTAACCAGCATGCGCTGTATCCAGGGTGTACATCACGTTGCCAGCCAACAACATTGGTATTGTTTCTATTCTGACCATCTTTTACATAAAGACAGTTTTCGATTGGTTCTTCATTCGTAACGTAAGCGGTACGACAGCTAGGTAGTGGTGTATCTTTCTGATGTGCCTGTTGATCTTCATATCCCCAGGTATAACGCACCATTTCCAGTTCAGCCTGGCTCATTGAACTTTGGTAAACCGTTCGGCAACTTGCGTAATCACAAGAAACTTGCTCGCGGACATCTCTGAATGCACTCAGCGGACCCTGGTAAAGCCCTGTTACCGTCGGACTTATGGCAGTCACATCCGGCTGCGGATTGTACTCACTGATATATTTCTTTCCGCCTGGCTCTGATTTGCTGTAAGTGCCAATCAGTGTCCAGCCACCTTCGTCAGTGTCCATATCACAATAAGCGTCAAAGCCTGGGTGTGAGCCACTGCCATCTGGATCTATGTTGTAAACCCCTGACTGGGCGTCCGGGTTTTCACTCAGGATCTGTGCACAGCTGGCGGGGAGTACTTCAATCGCTGTTTGAGTCGTCAGCGTAAAATCGCCAGAGTCATTATTTGGACCATACCAGGTTCCCTGATATCCATCTTGCTCAGAGCCCTGACCCAGGAAGTAAAAACGTGCCCCGTCTTTTGCAATGCTAAATTGCACACGTTGTTTCAGGCCCGAGCCAATTTCAAAGGTTTTTGGAAGTTCAAACTCACCCTGGATAAGGGAAGCTTCAGGTGCCTGAGCATCAGTTGCGTTGAATTTATTGGCGTGCATTTGCATCGTTAGCTGTTGCAGCTGGGTTCCGCTCGTTGCCAACACACCATCTAAATGTGAGTCTGTAACCAGGTCCCATTGTACATTTGCAGTAGCGTGGCCAGATAAGGCCGCCAGAAGTAGCGCTGTTATTTTAGACATGATGTCTATTCTCCTTGTTTACAAATAACGGCTGCATGATGACAGAGTTCTGCCTAAGTTCAATAATATTTTATTATTAAATCAGAGGTTTGCCTGATTTTTTTGAGGCTTTTGTATGGGTTTTGTTCATTTTAAACGGAGCGTATTTTTAGTGTGCAGATCAGGCCCTAAGTTAGCGTAACCAATGGGGTGGAAACTAAGCCTGTCAAAAGCCATTATGCTCAAATTTTCATTCTATATACCAGATACTTTGCCAGCACAGTGCCAGACAGAATGAAACCGTTGAACAGGAATGCAGTCACTATACTGGCAGTGAGCTGGTTGCACGCACTGTTGCATAAGGGCAGGGGAGAAACAGCAACACCCATTAAGCTAAGCAGTGTGGCAACACCAACGAACACCTTTGTGGATAACCAGGGATAAGTCCCCGAAAAATATACCAAAGGGATAATTATAAGGAATGGCATCATTGCCCATATTCCATTAATCAAAAACACCATAATGTCTCAAATTCGTTGCATCTTTTCATGCGCCCCAGCTTAGGGGAAATGCAGGTTTGCCATCTGTGGCCTTTAATTTTAAGCCAAATATATAACTTATGCAGCATAAAGCGGCATATCTGTCTGGTCTGAAACCAAGAGACAAGCCCATCAGCAGTGATGATAGCTGCTCTGAGGAGCTGTAAACAGAGTAACGCTCGGAGTACTTGCAGTGCAAACACGTATTTAATCATTTTAAACGGTTGGCACAGGCTAGCGCTGGGTGGTGGGGCTAAAATTCCAAAATACGTTTGAGCATACTTTGCTTGGATTTACAGATGAGCCATAGCTCGTGGCGCAATTGAAACCCTAGCTTCAAGTCCTGCTCTGAGGCACCAGTGAAGGCCAAACAGTCATTAATACTGCTCATGCCGCCATAGGCTCCAAGCGAGTGATAAATACTTTTTTGGGGCTGGCCTTTACTCAGAAATTCCGCAGACTTTTTAAAGTAATTAGCCCAGTGCAGCTCATTATGAGAGTACAGTAAATCAATCATACGCTCTAACTTTGCCTGATATTCGCCGTAGTCATGTTTCATATTAAGGCCATATGCACAGAGTTCAATCAAAGTAAAAAGCTACCACTAAAAAGTGTATTGCTCAATTGAGCGTGTTCCGCCTGTATTGGCTCCGTATACCGGCACTAGATCAAAGGAGAGAAACAGAGCGCACCCATGGTTATACGCTTCCAACCCCTACCTCCTTTGAGATCTAATACGCAGTTTCTTTCGTACAATTTTTCGACCTTTCAATTGGCTGTGAGGTAGATATGAAACAGCTTGCACTCAGAATATACGATTTTTACAAGTATATTTTCGACTCAACCAGAAATCCGCTTCGGCATATACCGGACCCTGTCAGTCGCTTCCACATAATGACCGTGCTCGCCTGCCTGTGGAGCTTTGCTTTTGCTACCTATCTAGGCAGTATGATCGTGTTTGGGATCAGCCTGGCTGCACACATTGTTCTTTTTCTGATGTTTTTCTTTACCATTGCGGTATTTTATGACGCAGAAAAAAACAAATCATCATGGTTAATGAAGTTGCGCAGGGACAGGCTGAAATAGAGTCTAATAACGCACATAGATTCTGTGGAGCAGACTTCATTGTTCAGTGAGCACGTGCCTGAATCTAAGCAGGTTCGGCACGTTTTTAGCTCACCCCGCTGTCTAATATGGCGGTGACAAAACCAGCGTAACACAAAAGCGGTGCGCGTCGTGGCGAAAGCTCAACTGCCAGCCCAGTTCGTCACATAGTTTTTGCGCCAGATCCAGACCTAAGCCGTAGCCCGCAGTATTGTGGAGTGCACCGTGCTCTGCGGGTGGCTCTGAGCCTATGTATTCGTGATTTTCAATTTCCAGTATATGCTGAGTCTGGTGTATAGATATGGCACCCTGATGGGTATGCTGAATGGCATTTCGCAACAGGTTGCCAATGACGATAGTGGCGCCGGAATGAGGCAACTCGCAGCGATAATCGTCGGTTTCAAGCCGTATGTCTATGTGTTTCCCCTGCTTCAGATAAGCCAGGTCCTGCATCAGTGACTCCACCATCCCGGCCAGTTTTACGGTCTTTAAATCTCTCAGTGGTTGTCCCTTGCGACTTAGCCACAACAGAGTTTCAGTTAATGCGACCATTGCCTGACTCGCGTGGTCAATGCGCTTTAATGCCTTGTCGCTTTTTTCACATTGCGCGTTGTCAAGGCGTTGTAGTAGTTCTACGCTGCTGCGGATCACGGCTATAGGTGTGCGTAGCTCGTGACTGGCGTAGCTGACAAACGCCTGCTCCCGGTCCAGGCTTTGTTTAACCTGCTGCAGGCTTTGCTGGATAAGTTCCGCCAGTGTGGTCAGCTCGCGATACCTGAATACCGGTGGCGGCTCGTCGAGCGAGTGATGATCCAGCTCGGCCGCCCATGCGTGCAGCTCTGCGACGGGCCGGGTCACGGTGCGCATCAGCATCACCAGGATCGCAGCAAACAATGCGAGCGTGCCCAGCGCAAAGAGTATTCCCAACATTTCAGGCCCCTGAAACCAGGCTTTGGGCGGTGTTTTTGGGGCGCTAAAATGATGTGCCACAAAGCCGGACTGGCCATCGGGCGTTTCAAAAAACATCACAAAGCGGGCTTCGCTGGGCCTGGTCAGCATATTATCCCGGGTAACCAGTTTGTGTAATGTATTGGTTTCTATATCCTGACGGGAAAACGCCGCGCGGATGGGTTCGGGTAAATCCTGCCATTGACTGGCCACCACAAAGTTGTGCGCCTGAACCGGCTTACCGGGCTTGGGATGGTGGGCCTGAGCCATATTCAGCATAGTGCCTTTCATCATGTCATCGAGCCCGGTAAAAAAGCTGTTGGTCCAGAGCACCGACAACAAGCTGATCACCAAAGTAGCCAGTACCAGCAATGCGGCAAGAATATAGCGGCGCAGGCTCATATGTATGGGGGCCATTAATTCTCCTCCTGAAGACAGTGCAGTTTAAAGCCTTGCCTGGGTATGGCATCAACTGTGATATGGGTTGTGCATACCGCCAACGCTTTACGCAGGTGGTGAATATGCACTTTAAGCGCGTTGCTGTCGGGTTGTTCATCGCCCCAGATGGCCTGTAGCAGCACCTGCCGGGTAACCAGGTTGGGGTGGGCGCGCAGCAGGGTTTCGAGTATTACCATGCCGGTTGGGCTGAGCTTAAGTCGGCTGCCATGATACGTGGCGTCACGGCCATCTATATCCAGGCATAATCCGGCCAGCTCCAGCCGTTTTATTTCGCCGCTTTTACGCTTGGCCAGGGTTTTTACCCTGACCACCAGCTCCGCCATGGCAAAAGGTTTGACCAGGTAATCGTCGCAGCCAGTGGCAAAACCGGCCAGTTTGTCTTCAAGCTGATCTCGTGCCGTGAGCATGATCACTGAGGTATCGTTGCCTTCGTCGCGCAGTGCCTGACAGATCTGCAGGCCATCCATTCGCGGCAGATTCAAATCCAGAATGATCACCTGATAGTGGTTGTTGCGGATCAGGTTGAGTGCGGCGACTCCGTTGGCTGCGTGGTCGCAGATGATGTTTTCCAGCTCAAAGTAATCAATGATGTTGCCGGCCAGTGCCAGGTCATCCTCAACTAAAATGACGTTGATCATGGGGGAGATGCTCCGTACGAATGGGGCTGAATCGGCTCATCAGGTTAGCAATATCGTGGCTGATCAGCAGCAAAACAGGAATTAAAAACAAGGTGATGGCAGTGGCAAACAAGATGCCATAGCCCAGCGATGCCGCGGCGGGGATCAGAAACTGTGCCTGCTGCGAGGTTTCGCCCAAAATAGGATACAGTCCGGCAAAGGTGGTCAGTGACGTCAGCAGTATTGCGCGCAGGCGACCCGTACAGGCTTCAAGTAGCGCATTTTGCATGGTTTTCCCCTCATTGCGATAGCGGTTAAACTGGCTGACCAGCAGCAGGCTGTCGTTGATCACCACGCCACTGAGCGCCAGTATGCCATTTAAGGATAGAATACTGAGCGTTAAACCTAAGCCCCAGTGTCCTAAAATCGCGCCCACAAAGCCAAACGGGATCACCGACATGATGATCAGCGGCTGCCAGTAGGACTTCAGAGGGATAGCCAGCAGCGCATAGATGGCCAGCAGTGCCAGCAGGTAAGCCGAGCTCATGGAGTCGGTGGCTTCTTTTTGGTGCTCGGCTTCTCCTGCAAAGTGCAGCGTCAGATCCGGGTACTGAGCACGCAGCGCTGGGACCACGTTTTGCTCCAGTTTGGCCACTAATTCAGTGGGGGTCAGCTGGGTTTTATTCACCGCAGCGGACACAGTGACCGCTCTGACGCCATTGATACGGGTAATGGACTGCACTTCGCTGGTGTAAATTACGTTAGCAACGTTGCCCAGCGGCACAGTTCGCCCGTCCGGGGCACGCACCCGGGCTGAAAGCACATCCCCTTGTTCGCTGCGCTCAGCCAGCGGGTAGCGAACCCTTACTTTCACTTCATCCTTATTGCGCATATAGCGTTGTACCACTTCTCCGCCAAAGGCTTGTAACAGCTGGCGTGCCAGTAACTGAGTGGTAAAGCCGCGCATTTCGCCCTCTTCGGTCACTTCAAAACGCATCGTCGCTTCGCCCGGAGCCAGCGAGCTGTCGATGCTGTGTACGCCACTGATTTCGCGCAGCGCCTGCTGCAAGGTCGCTTCGGCGGCCTCTAATGTTTCGTCGCTGGTACTTTTTAGCTCCACCTTAAAGTTGGAAACACGCGCCAGTTGCGCCTGAATGTGTAAGGTTTTACTGGCCTCCGGGGTGCCTGCGATGGCGCGCCAGCGTTTCGCCAGTTCGCTCAGGGTATAGGGCTGAGTACCGGCCAGCTCCACATTGAGTGTACCGCTCTGATCGCCGGTGGCACTGACTGACACACTGGCGATGTGGCTGATGTTTTGCTGTTCCAGCAATTGCTGCTCGGCCTGATATAGCTGGGCTTCGAGCTGATCCAGATTGCGGGCAGTCTGGCCAAAACTGGCGTCGTTATAGAGTGTCATGGTGGCGGTGATGGTATCCGCTGGCAGTCCGGGGAAAAAGCCCACTCTGACCATGCCTTGGGTGATCAGGCTGATGGCCAGAAAAAACAGCGCAACAAATCCCATCAGTGCGGCGTAGCGAAAGTGCATCACGCGCTCCAGTGCCGGCTTGTACAGGCGTTGATTAAAGCCGGTCAGTAAACCATCAGCCCCTTGTTGCACACGATGCCACAGTAGTGCGATACGGTTTGGCTGCTTTTGGGATTTTTGTCGGCTGCGAATGTGTGCCAGGTGCGCCGGTAAGATCAGTTTAGATTCCACCACAGACAGCAACAAACATAAGGTGACCACAGTGCCAAACTGCGCATACAGAACGCCCAGCCCGCCCGAGATATTGGCCAGTGCCGCAAAGGCTGCAACGGTCGTTAACACGCCAAACAGGGTAGGGACCGCGACCAGATGGGTGCCTTTGATGGTGTTACTGAGGGTGTCGCCAAGGCGTTTTCGGGTGGTGTAAATACTTTCACCCACCACCACGGCATCGTCCACGACTATGCCCAGCGCCATAATAAAACCAAAGGTGGTCATTTCGTTGAGGGTCATTCCCGTGTAGGGCTCAGTCATAAAATACAGGCTGCCAAAGAACACAAAAGGCAGGCCCGCAGCAACCCAGAAAGCCACTTTCAGGTTTAAAAATAGCGCCAGAACCATAAACACTAGGGCAATACCGCTCAGTGCGTTCAGGCTCAGCAGGCTCAGGCGCTCGGTGATCAGCTTAGAATTGTCGTACCAGGTGATAAGCGAAGCGCCTTCAGGCAGCTTGCTTTGCCACTTGGCCACCACGGCTTTGGCCTGCGTCACACTTTTACTCATGTCGCCGTATTCGTCCATCACTATGGTAATGCCGTAGGTGGGATGACCGTTAAACCGGGCCAGATGAAAGCTGTCGTCGGCAAAGGTGTCTTGTAATGTGGCAACGTCACTGAGTCGAATGCTTTTGCCCGCAGCGGTGGTCGCGACCACAATCGAGGCAAAGTCACTGGCATAAAGCGCCTGCTCGGCGGCTTTGAGGCGCAGTACCTTATCCGGGTTACGCAGGCTGGTGGTCAGTGCCGTGCCGGAGTACTGATTAATGGCCTCGGCCACGTCGCTGAAACTGAGCTGATAGGCCTGCAGGCGTGCCTCGTCGATTTCAATGGCCACCAGCGGATCGCGGTGATCGTTTTGGTTGAGTGTGGCGATATTGGGCTGAGCCAGTAGGTCGTCGGCAAGCTGGCTGCCGAGGGTTTGCAGTGTCTGAGTCGACAACTCGCCAAACAGTTGCACCCGAATCACTTCCTGCTCCCGCTGAGCCGTGGTGATCACGGGTTTCTCGGCGTCTTCTGGCAGGTTGTAGATGGCATCAACCTGGTTTTTTATGTCTCTTTGTAAGGTATCCAGGTCATGTTGCGAGGTTTTTTCTACCAATACCTGCACATTATTGGCGCTGGCTGTGGTGGTAACGCGTTTGATCCCTTTGACGGATTCCAGGGCATTTTCTATGGCGATTGCAATGCCCTGCTCAGCCTGAGCGGCACTGCCGCTAGGGTAGGCCACGCTGATCTGTACTGTGTCAGGGTCTTGTTGCGGAAAGCCTTCTTTGCGCAGACTACCGGCGCTGCTTAGCCCCAGCAGGATCACCGCCAGCATAAGCAGGTTGGCTGCGACCGGATTTTTGGCAAACCAGGCAATGATTGAAAAACGTTCAGTCATGGGCGCGCTCCTCTGTCACTGGGGTGACCTTCATGCCATCCAGGTAGGCACTGAGCGGGCGTAGCACGATATTGGCCTGGTGCATGTCTTCACGGGCCTTGATATAAACGGCGTCGTGCTGGCGAAACTGGATCTGCGGGGTAAAGTGCGCCAGGCGATTTTCCTCATCGACATACCAGATATGATTTTGCTGCGACAGGGCTGACGCGGGAATGCGCCACAGGTCGTTTTGCTCCGCGCCCTCAATGTGTACCTCCACATAGCTGCCAAAGTACAGCGGCTGAGCCTGATCTAGGGGGTTGTCTACACTGACAATGGCCAGGCGCTGGCGCGACTGAGGGTCAATATGCTGACTCAGGCGCGTCACCCGGCCGTGCCATTGTGTGTCTGCGGTATCGCGGGTGGCATCGTTGAGAGTAACCGACCAGCCACCTTCGGGCATTGCCTGAGTGGGCAGGTGCTGCCATTGCTCGGCGCTGAGTTCAACGGATACTTCGGCCTGCGCTGTGCTGTAAAGTGTGGCAATGGGGCTGCCCGGTTGGACATAACTGCCAGGCTGTACCGAGCGCGTGACTATGGTGGCATCAAAGGGCAGGGCAAACTGGCTGGCGGCCAGGTTATATCGGGCACTCTCTAGTTCCGCTTTCGCTAAACTTAGCTGCGTGGCCACCACGTCTTGCTGAGGAGCACGTAAAGGCGACAAGATCCCATTGCTATCGGTGCTGGCCAGCTGGCGCCACTGCGCCTTGTTTGGCGAGCTTTGTAGCTTTTCTTCTTCCGCATCCAGTTTGGCTTGTGCCAGCGATACTTCGGCACTGGCCAGCGCCTGTTGCAACTGGGTGTCGTCAATGCGTGCCAGTACAGCCCCAGCCGACAGGCGTGCGCCTTGCTTAAAGTCTGGGTGGAGCTGAGTCACCCGGCCGCCCACCTCGCTACTGAGCGTCAGTGCGTGGGTAGCCTTGACTGTGCCATGGGCGGTAATGACCCGAGTGTAACTGGCCGCCTGCACCGGGGTGACCGTAACCTGAGGCAGGCTGAGGGCTGTGCCCGTTTGTTTGCGTTGCTCAGAGCCAGGCTGAGGCTGGGCTTGTGCTTCGGCACCACCCAGAGAGGGGATTGCAAAGACAATGGCAGCACACAGGCCACAAAAAGCCAGCTGGGTAATGAGTAAACGGTTGTTGAGTAACGTCATGATGAATTCTCTGAATAAGCACTTAGGTTTGCCCGCCGATTTTCGTGCGGGTAAAAAGCAACCACCAGTCTAGTGAGCGTGTGGTTAAAGGCGGGTTAAAGAGGTTGTAGGTCACTACAAGTCTTTGATTAGACTGTGAAGAAGAAAAAAGCCGCAGGGTGTTTTCTGCGGCTTTGGGGGGTGATATCACGGTTTCTGATATCTTGTGGGCAAAACAGAGCGAGGACGCTAGTTTGGCTTGTGGTTCCGTTTGTGTTCTTTTGGGCGGTCAGGGCGAATGAAGTCGACCTGAATACTCACGCCCGCATTCTGGCCATCACCTGAGAGCAAAAAGTAGTACCAGCCGGGGGATGCGCCGTCGATGCGCAGAAACTCAGTGTTATCTGCTGAGCGTGAGGCAAAGGTATACATACTGGTACTGGGCCAGAAAGTACCAGCAAACAGATCGCTGTTGCCAGCGCCGTGCCGGGTGCGAATTTCCAGCGTGCTACCCGGTTCAGTCACTTTGACAAAAAAGTAACTATCACCATAGGATGCACATTGGGCGCGGCCAGGCATAAGCTCAGCATAGCCACTGGGCTGGCCCTGCTCACAGGCATTGACGATATCGCGGGGCTGCTCACCGGGCTCACGCAGGGCGCTGTCGATACCCGCTGCAATGGTCAGTCCTTCATAGCCCTGAGGAGCCAGTACAGAGACAAAGTGGCGGCCACGATTCACGGTCACTTTCAGCACCTGCTCGGTGCCTGTGCCACGCGATATTGCCTGAGCATTGGCCGGGTCGGCCCATTGGTCGGCGTTGTAAAACAGGCGAGGGCGTCCTGCGCCACCACGGCTGCTGAAGTATAAGGTGGTGTTATCCTGCGCGACATCCACATAAAAATAATGGGCTTTGCCCGAAATACACTCACCCTGCGCCGGCAACAAGCTGCTGCCAGTGACCGCCGTATCGCCCTGACGGCAGTCTGCGGGCAGATACAAGGGCACACCCTGATAGTTTTTGGCAAACAGTTGCAGGCCATCCGGATCGCCTTCCTGTGGTTGCGGCAGCCAGGCCATGAGGCACTCAGCTTGCTTTACACATGAATCGGTCAGGGCCTTCATAAAATTGACCAGATCCGCTTTTTCCTGGGTGCTCAGCTCGAGTTTACGCAGTACCGGGGCACCGTCGGCAATTTCATCGTCAATGATTTTAGCGGCGGCGTCGGTGTGCTGGCGAGTATCGGCGAACAAGTCGACACAATTTTCTATGTCTTTGAACTGTGGCTGTCTGCACCAGCCCTGATTGTCTATGTAGTTATCTAATACCGCATGGTAATCATCGTAATGCTCAACCACTTCTTCCAGCGTATCGTAGCTGCCCGCATGCCCATAGGGGCCGGTGACCTCGACGTTCAGCAGAGTCGTGGAGCGAAAGCTGTAGATGTCATCCAGGTTCTGGTTGCGCAGCATACGGCCGCGATCATTGCTTTCATCACCTGGCTCACCGATACCAGGCCCAATTTGTGGAAAAGCCAGGCGGTGGTGGTTGGTGCCTTTAGTCTGACTAAAGCTGTCGGTGTTGTGACAGCCAATGCACTGGGTGGGCAAAAAGTCAGGCTCGCTGCCACCATCTGATGGTGGGGGAGGCATGTAGAGATACAAGTAGGCCCCGCGTTTTTCGGATTCACTCAGCGCGTTTTTATCGCCCTGAACGTAGCGGTTCCAGGGGTTGTCGGTAAAGTTCATCGACTGCTGATAGGCCGCCAGAGCACGGGTGATATTATCAAAAGTCACGATTTCTTCAGCGCTTTTATCACCATAGACTGCGGCAAAATAATCCCGCCACTGGTTGCGAAACAGCTCGCCCCGGGCACTGCCATAGTTGCCGATACGCGCTGCCAGGTGGGCCCTGACGGCTTCATTGGGTGCGCCTTTCATAAACTCAAAGCCCTGCATTTCTGAGGGGGTTACGACCGGAAAGCGTGCTTGTGCCGCCAACAAAGAGTCACCCGCATTGGGGTCGGCTTCACCATGAGGTACATCCGGCGTGCTTATTCCCTGCTCGGGGTTCAGCCAGTCCAGAAACTCCACCCGGGCATCACGAAACAAACTGCGTTTATGTATCCAGGCATTGAAAATACTGGGCGAGTTGCGTGGCACATAAAATTGCCCTGTGGTGGTTTTACGGCCTGGCCCGAGTACATCCGGGTCTTGCGCGAGTGTACCCACGGGCAGGGAGAGACCATCACCGCCACCGAGATAGGGGTGATGACAGCTGGCGCAGGCGACTTGTTTATCGCCACTGAGTGCTTTGCTAAAAAACAGCAGCTTACCTAGTTTGACTTCTGGGTCATCGACGCCGGGTAACTCAAAGCCGGTATCGGGCTTGCCTGTCAGGCCATGCTGAGCAATGAGCTCAGTGAGTGCCTGATCTAAGTCATCAGGCATGGGCAGCGCGTACACATTAAACGCGCCGCCCAGCAAAAGTGCAGTGGCACCAGTTTTAACCTTTCTCATGTTGATCTTCCTTTCACTACAGTTGCTTATTTGTGCGGACGAAGCCGGTCAGGAATTAAGCTAACGTTTTGTGGGTTAAATAAAGGTTAAAGTTTAAGTGGGTATAAATGTTCCCAATTGGGAAATAATGCGCCCAGGAAAACGGTTTGATCAAAACATGAGCTATTTTTATAAAAGTTTTTTAATGAATGATTATTTATTAATCTTGGTTTGATTTAAATAAATATTTCATCTATTTGGGCTTTTTGCGACTATAAAAACCTGATACTGTTACTGCGACTTATGTAACTAACCAAAGGAAATTAAGATGTTACTTAAACTAAGCAAAAAGACCGTTAAAAACCTTAACACCTCTTCTGCTAAACTAAACCCACAGCAAACTCCACAGGTTGCCGGTGGTACTAACCTGGACACACTGATGTGTCTGAGAACCATGCAGTGCCCGCAAACCTGGCAGTGCGCTTAATTGCTATTTTATGACCGGATCGGGGCGACCTGAGAGGTTATATATTTAGTTTCTTGCTAGACAATGTTGTTGATCGTAGGCCAGTTTACTGGCCTGCTTTGTGTTTCTGAGCGCAGCGTAGTGATTCAGAAATGACGCTCCTCTATCTCATCCTGAGCAGCAAATTTTGGCCATGCCCTGCAATTGGGTTTGAGCATACTCTAAAACTCTCTCAAAAATCACTACCTCAGTGAGTGCAAAGGTATCACCTGCCAGATAATTTGACGTGTGTTATTTGGAAAGCTTACTCAGGGGCAGGCATTGAAAGCGCTGTGTATCAATGTACCGGGCTTAAAACTGGAGGTTTACGCATGCAGGGTAAACATCTTTCGCAAAATGCTCTGTGATATAGAAAATGACTGTGAAAACGATACAACGGAAGTATTTAATAAAGCCTTTAAGCCATTTGGTATGAAGATTGGTTAGATCCCAATGGCCCTGTTAGAAGAGGGAAGCATGTGAAGGCGGCTGACAAGAGTCGTATAGTTAGTCAAGGTAAACAGGGCACATCAATGACGTCCCCTGTTTACCTGCGATGTTGCTTAGTGCGCTACCACTATCAGGCGAATGGCGTCCAGTTTAACCTGTGCTTTGCTGATGTGCTCGCTCAGCGCACTGCGCTGTTTGTCGAATACCTGAATTTCTTCGTCGCGGATATTCGGGTTAACGGCTTTCAGAGCCTGCAGGCGTGTCTGTTCGTCACCCAGACGAGTTTCCATTTGTGCCTGCGCCGCCTGTTGCAGCTCAACCATCTGTGCTTTGGCCTGCTCTTCGGCTTTGCTGATCAGTGGGTGAATGCCAGATTGCAGGGCGTTGGCCAGCTTGCTGGCGGTCTGGCGACCAACCGCAGAAAGCTGGTTGTTAAAGGCGTCAAAGGCGACATTTTGCGCCAGATCGTTGCCGCTTTTGTCCATCAGTACTCGGATAGGCGTTGGTGGCAGGAAGCGTCCAATCTGCAAAGATTTAGGCGCTGAAGTTTCGGCCACAAAGATCAGCTCAACAAAGAAAGTACCCACCGGCAGCTTGTTGTTTTTCAACAAAGCAACGGATGCACAGCCAAAGTCGTCGTCACAGATCATGTCCATCACGCCTTCAACCATAGGGTGATCCCAGCTGATAAACTGTGCATCTTCCTGTGACAGCGAGGTGCCACGGTCAAAGGTCACGGTAATGCCATCGTCTTTCAGGCAGGGGAACGACGGGTTCAGCATATGCTCTGTGGGCTTCAGGATAATGGTGTTTTCGCCTTTGTCTTCCTGATTAACCCCAAAGATGTCGAATACATTGATCATGTAAGTTGGCAGTACCACGTCGTCATCCAGCGTTTCGATTTCTTCGACAATCGTGTCTGCTTTACCCATGCCGCTTGAGTGCAGCTCCAGCAGGCGGTCACGGCCTTGCTCCATTTTAGCGCGCAGCACAGTATTCTGTTTGGCGACTTGCTCAAGTAGCGGGTCCAGCTCTTCTTCGTCGCAGTTATGCGCTGCTACCAGTTCCAGCAAGTCATCTGAGAATTCTTTGTATAGTAACTGGCCGGTGGTGCTGGTGGTTTCGAACGCATCCAGTGCCTCGTCGTACCAACGCAGTAACACTTCCTGCGCAGTGTTGGCAAAGTAAGGCACATGAATATTCACATCCTGTTGCTGACCAATACGGTCCAGACGGCCAATACGTTGCTCCAGCAGATCCGGGTTGAGTGGCAAATCAAACAGCACCAGGTGATGAGCAAACTGGAAGTTACGACCTTCCGAACCAATCTCTGAACACAGTAGTACCTGAGCAGAGTCATATTCGTCAGCAAAGTAGGCTGCAGCGCGGTCACGTTCGATAATCGACATGCCCTCGTGGAATACCGCTGATTTAATACCTTCGCGCTCGCGCAGGGTTTGCTCCAGGCTGATGGCGGTTTGTGCTTCGGCACAGATCAGCAATACTTTTTGCTGTTTCAACTCTTTGAGCTTGTCGATCAGCCAGGCAACGCGCGGGTCAAACTGCGTCCAGCTGGCGCTTTCGCCTTCAAATTCCTGGAATATTTTTTCCGGGAACAGGGCGCGCAGTGCGCTCTTTTCGGCACTCTGAATACCGCCAATGTTGCCCATTACGGAGATAGCTGTTTTGTACTGCTTTGGCATGTCTACCGGGCAGGCATGTAATTTACGGCTTGGGTAGCCGTCGATACCACTGCGGCTGTTACGGAACAAAATGCGGCCCGTACCGTGTCTGTCTAACAGGTTGTTCAGCAGCGTCTGTTTTGCAGTCTCTTCGCCTTGTTCAACCTGACTCAGCAGGTCGCTGATATCGGTTTCTTTCAATAGTTCAGTCAGGGTTGCTTTGGCTTTATCGTCAAGCTGAGCATCCTGAAGCAGTTTATTGGCGGCATCAGCCACTTCTTTATAGTGGCTTTCTTCTTCTACGAAGGCGTCGTAATCGTAGAATCTGTCCGGGTCCAGCAATTGCAAACGGGCAAAGTGGCTGCGATGACCAAGCTGGTCTGGTGTGGCCGTAAGCAGGATAAGGCCAGCAATGTCCTGACTCAGTTCCGCGATGCGCTGGTATTCTGTGCTTGGCTTATCTTTTTCTACCGTCAGGTGGTGGGCTTCATCCACGACTAACAGATCCCAGTCTGCCAGTGTGGCCTGCTCAAACCAGCGGCGTTTCTTGGTGATAAATTCCAGGCTCACCAACACCAGCTGCTCGGTTTCAAACACGTTTGGCGAATCTGCAAAGGCTTCGTCACAACGGTCTTCATCAAAGATAGAGAAGTGCAGGTTAAAACGACGTAACATCTCAACCAGCCATTGGTGTTGCAGGCTTTCAGGTACCACAATCAACACGCGGCTGGCGCGACCGGTGAGGATCTGCTGATGTAAAATCATGCCCGCTTCAATGGTTTTACCCAGGCCCACTTCGTCTGACAGCAATACCCGTGGCGCGAAACGTT
Source organism: Pseudoalteromonas rubra (assembly GCF_005887115.1). Taxonomy (GTDB): domain Bacteria; phylum Pseudomonadota; class Gammaproteobacteria; order Enterobacterales; family Alteromonadaceae; genus Pseudoalteromonas; species Pseudoalteromonas rubra_F. Next base: position 96,976 of record NZ_PNCJ01000016.1, read on the forward strand.
TACCCACTTCGTCGGCTATATAAAGCTGGTGTGGGATCAGGCTTGCGCGCTGACCTATTAACCCTTTTAAATGAGACTGCTGGCGACTGAACTGGTGCTGCCAGGTTTGGTAACGCAGGGTGTAGCGGTCGAAGCGGTCAACCTGGCCTGCAAACAGGCGGTCCTGCGGCTTATTAAACTTAATAAAGTGATCCAAAAAGGTTTCTTTCAGCGTGACGGGTTCTTCGTTATCCAGACGTTCGCCGTGGTAGCATAACAAGTCGCCCTGTTCTTCGACCTTCTCAACACGCATTTCCCATTCGTCAACACAGCGGATCACATCACCGGGATTAAAAATCACACGGGTAACCGGGGCTTCCTGCACAGAATACACGCGGTTTTCACCGCTGGCAGGAAACAATATGGTCACCTGGCGCCCTTCCAGTGCCACTATGGTGCCCAATCCTAAATCTGATTCAGTATCACTGATCCAGCGCTGACCTAAGGAAAAATTCATGCTTGTCTCGTCTCGCGGAAAAAAGGCGGCCATGGTACCGAGAAGCACCGCCTTGTTCAAGGTTGTGAGGCATGGATAAACGTACATAAACTGTGATTTTTTTCACTTTATGCTCTTGACCTGAGCCGTCGCAGGAGCTGGGACTATTTGTTGTCCTGTTTGGCGTTATTTCGGGCTGTGGCGTTTACGTCCTCACGACAAAAAATAAGCATAGCTCAGTTGCTCAAAATTGAGGTATTTAACCTGACTTGTTCCGCCCGGCACTTAACCTCGCTGTCATAAAAACGACTTTTGTGACAAATAGACTAAACTTAAGGTAAGGACACAGGCTTGCGTGGCGACCAAGTCTTTGTTCAGTAGTAGTTTTCACTAAATAGGAACGCACTATGGGAAATGATGACCTCGACCGGAAAATGTATGTGTTAGATACCAACGTACTCCTTCACGAACCCCTCGCTTTCTTTTCATTTCAGGAACACGACGTAGTAATCCCCATGACAGTTCTGGAAGAACTGGACCATATAAAAGACAGAAAACGCGATGTCAGCAGCGATGCCAGGGTGGCCATTCGTAGTCTTGACGACGTGTTACGCAATGCATCACCTGAGCAAATGCTCGAAGGTGTTGCCTTGCCCAAAGTGCAGCGCGACACCCATAAACCCGCCAGCAGTGGCAAGCTCATTGTCATCAATGATCACTTGTACCCGGACAGCATCTCTGGATTACCTGGCAACGAAAACGACCACCGCATTATTAACTGCGCCATTCAGTTACAAAAGCAATACTCAGACAAAAAAGTGGTGCTGGTCACCAAAGACATCAACATGCGCCTGAAGGCCAAAGGTGCCGGTCTCAAGTTTGTCGAAGATTACCGCACCGATCAGTTGATCGACGACATTAACCTGCTGACCTCAGGGTATAACAAGTTTAGCGGCGACTTTTGGGCCAATGTAGGCGAGTGTCAGACCGAGCAACAGGGGCGTTATACCTTGCACCAGGTGCCCGCAAAACTGATGCCCGAAGTATTTGTTAATGAATACCTGATAGACGAGGGAGAGCACTTTGCTGCTCGTGTGACTGGGTATGACTCCGAGCATGTCACACTAAAAGACATCAGTGTAGAGCGTCTGATGCACCAGCAGGCCTGGGGTGTTTCTCCTAAGAATGTGTATCAGGGCATGGCACTTGATGCGCTGCTGGACCCCAACATTGAACTGGTGATCCTGACCGGTCCGGCGGGCTGCGGTAAAACCTTGCTGGCGCTGGCCAGTGCACTGGAGATGATCATCGAGAAGGGCGTGTATGACAAAGTGATTGTGACGCGAAATACGCCGGAAATTGCGGAGAGCATCGGCTTTTTACCGGGCACGGAAGAAGAAAAAATGGCCCCATGGCTGGCTGCGATCACAGACACCCTGGAGGTACTGCACAAACACGACGAGAGCCCCATTTCGAGTCGTAACTACATCATGGAAAAGGCCAACATTCAGTTTAAGTCTGTCAACTTTATGCGCGGGCGCAGTATTCAGAATGCGGTGGTGATCCTGGACGAAAGCCAGAATCTGACAGCCTCGCAGCTGAAAACCATTATTACCCGCTGTGGTGAAGGTACTAAACTTATTTGTACCGGCAACCTGGCCCAGATTGACAGTAACTACCTTACCCCGGTTACCTCAGGGCTGACCTATATTGTGGAGCGCTTTAAGGACTTTGAAGGCTCCGCCACCATTAACCTCAATGGCGTGGTCAGAAGCCGTTTGGCCTCTTTTGCCGAGCAAAACTTATAGCTAAACCAACAGATCAGCCATGGATATGGCTGATCTTTTACCCCTCGCTATCTTGCTGATCTTTGGCTCGTCATGGTGTCGGTTCAATACCCGTTTCGCTATGTTTAACCCCGTTTCTTCGGTGAGACATGAGTCATGTTTGTATACAAAATTAACAATGATTACTGCTAAGATAAGGTGCCGAATTAAACATTAAAAAGGGTATAAGGACTTACTATGGAAATAGCAAACTGGCTTGCGTTTTTATCTATTGCAGTGGTTGCGACGATAACGCCCGGCCCAGCTGTATTTTTAGTGGTTAGTCATTCTGTGACAGCTGGCTGGCGTCAGGCCTCTTATACCATTGTGGGCAATGTCACCGGATTATTTGTGATGAGTTTGTGCTCCGTGTTGGGGGTTAGCGCGATCATTGTGAGTTCTTCATTGTTATTTTCCGTGGTAAAAGTATTAGGTGCTGCGTATTTACTGTATTTGGGTCTCAGACTTTGGCGCAAAGGGCTTGCCTATCCCAATGCTAAAAACACACAAAAGAGCGAAAAGAGCTATTTTGGACAGGGAATTCTCATTTCTCTGACTAACCCTAAAGCCATCGTATTCACAACGGCTTTGTTTCCTCAATTTGTGATGGCAGATCAGCCGCTGGCACCTCAGTTTATGATTCTGGTGTCCACTTTGCTGATCTGCTCGTTTATATGTCTCAGTTGTTATGCGAAGTGGGGAGAGAAGGTAACGAATAAGCTATCAGATAAAGTGTTGTCAGCTATGTCCCGGTGTATTGGCCTTACCTTTATCGGCGCAGCTGCAGCCATGTGTTTATCTGTCCAGCGCAAAGGCTATTAGACGCTGATAAAACGGTTAGAGGCGCCCGGCAGGCACCATATCCACTTGAAAGATTAGTATGTGCTAGTTACTCTTGCTAAAACAAGGAACTAACATCGAGCCGCCGCGTGCCGGAATTTCTCCCTCTTAAGAACTACCGTAAGGCTATCAGCATTGCTTTGCTGGTGCCTATGCTGCTGGCGGTGGTGCTCTGTTTTCATCTATATCAGATCAAACTTGAACGTCAATATCAGGTGTATCAGGCCCAGTTTTTTGTACTAGCAGGGCAAGTAGAGCAAGAAACGCTGGCCGCGCAAACCGTCATAACCAGTATCCGCCATAGCCTGGCTGAGCCTATTCGCTACCAGCTGGATGAAAACTGGCAACAAAATATTCGTCAGCAGGCGGGGTACTTTTATCGGCAGCTTCCCGACAACGGAGGCGAAGTTGTCGGGCTGGGTAGGTTTGTTCCCACAGGCGCTCTTATTGAACAGTGGCAACAAGTAATGGCTTTGGGTCCAAGTTTTGATACTGCATTGGCACTGATTGATGAGCTCGAAGCCGTCGTATTTATTCAGGACAATGGCTTTGCTTTTGTGAAACGACGCGATACCAGCCAGAGCAACCTATTGACAGCCATAGTGGAGTCGCGTTTTACACCACAATTCAGTCAGGGAATTACAGCCACCAGTATGCCAACTCGAGTATTTGGCAAGCATTATTTTGCGCTAGGGCAGCGCCTGGCGAGTGGTTCTCTGTCACAGATACTGTTGATTTACGATGTGGATAAACTGGCTGGGCGATTACAACAGATGACATTTGGTGGAGGGGAGCTGGCGTTAAAGGGCACTCAGCCCGGTATAACGCTGGCTACCAGCAAAGGGTATAGGGAGTCCGAAACGGGACCTTCACACAATGATAAGCTACCTTGGGAAGGTGGTGTGCGATTTAGTTATCAGCCCCCAGCTCAGCCTTTTACACTGCGTTTTGTTCAAAGTGAAGCAAGCTTTTCTGCACCGGCTCGATATGAAGCATTACTTGAATTAGGTTTCCTGATCTTGTTCATTGTATCCACCTTTGCCGCATATGTATGGCTTAACGCTCAGGTCTTTATTCGTCCTCTTAAACATTTTGTAAAGTATCTGACCTACCAGGAAAATACCCCGGAAACGACAATGAATTATGCGGTCCCGAAAGACTGGCAGCCATGGTTTATTGAAATCAAACGGGTTGTTACACAAAAGCGCAATGCGTTACAGCAGTTGCAAAAAAATAATTCAAAGCTTGATGAACAGGTCCAGCAGCAGAAAAAAGCACTCTCGCGAAGCCTCGAAGCTAAGGAGCGCCAGGCAGCCTTACTGAAAACCGTACTAAATTCAGTGCCTGATCTGGTTTATTACAAGAACATCGATGGCTCTTTTATTGGTTGTAATGAGGCGTTTGAGCGGTTTATCGGAGCAGAGCAGGTTGACTTGGTTGCGCGCGAACATCAGGAAGTGACCGAACGACATCTGGCCTTGCTGGACCTGGAACTTGCAATGAATCGCCAGGGGCAAAGCCTGACGGATACTTTGGTACTTGAGGGCAGCAGCTATTTAATCACGGTTTCTCCTTTGTATAACGATCTGCGCAAGCGGATCGGCACCTTAGGGGTTGCCCGGGACATCAGTGAACAACAGCAGGCGCTGACCGCACTCAGGGCATCGGAGCAAAATTTTAAAGCCGCAATTGAATATGCGCCAAATGGTGTGATCTTGTTGTCTATTGACCGGCTGGTGTTAGAGCTCAATCGGACAGCGCGCAAATTATTCGATCGGGTAGATATTGGCAGCAGTCTGTACAGTGTGTTTGAAGATGCAGACGTTGAAGCGTTAAATGATGTACTGGATCACTGTCTACATGAGCGTCAAGGAGCCAGTGAACTGAGTCTGGCTCAGCAAGATCCAAAACGCTGGCTGCACCTGAGTGTCTCTTTAGTCTGGGACAAGCAGAAAAACCCAAAATACTTCGTAATCCACGTGCAAAATGTCACGGCGCTTATTCGTGCCCGACTTGATGCTGAACGGGCCAATCACGCCAAAAGCCGTTTTATTGCCAATATCAGTCATGAGATCCGTACACCGATTAATGCCATTCTGGGGCTGGTAAGTATCCTTAAGCCTGCATTGGATGCAGGGGAGGAGCAACAGAAGCTGGCGCAAATTGAAAGTGCTGCCCAGCAGCTATTGGCGATGCTAAACGACATCCTCAATTTTGCCCGGCTTGAAAGTGGGCAGGGAAAATCAAACAACCAGCCGTTTTGTATTGTTGAGCTTATCACCAATTTGAGTAGCTTAATTACGCCTTTGAGCAGTGCCAAGCAGCTGGAATTTGAGGTAGAGGTTGATCCTTTTATCTGGCCCAGGTTAATTGGCGATGAGGCACGTATAAAGCTCGTGCTGATGAACCTGCTGGGGAACGCAGTGAAGTTTACTGAGCATGGTCGGGTCGGGTTGACTATGTCTCTTCAGCAGGACAGCCATGGTCCGGCACAGGCTGTAAGGTTTTGTGTGTGGGATACGGGTCCGGGAATTAGTGAAGAAGATCAGGCGCGATTGTTCGATGCTTTTACTCAGGGTAATGAAAGTAGCTCACGCCCACATGAGGGGATTGGACTGGGGCTGGCGATAGTGAAGCAGGTTATTCAATTACTTGGAGGAGAAGTCACGCTTTCGAGCAAGCCACAGGTAGGCAGCCGGTTTGAGTTTATTTTACGGTTAGAGCGAGCGGCACTCGATGATGATGACAATCGTAAATCTTTGTTTCTTATGTTGGAGCAGCAGGCACCTCTGCCTTACCTTGCTCATCAGGGCATACACCAGGGAGGCGAAGCAGAACTGAAGACACACTATACATCTGGCGCAGTGACATATCTGGCCTGTGACAACGCAGAGCGTTTTCGCATGTTGAGTCAGACGGAGCTTGGACAGAATGTACACTGGCTGGTGCCTGATACCGATGCATTTACCAAGATACTTCCGGCAGAGTCTGATGTCATCAGGCTATCTGCGCCATTGTTTTACCAGAGCCTGAGTGTGTGTTCACTGGAAAGGTCGGTCACAGCGTTATCAGACACCGATACCTTAACGCCTTTGCTGTGCGTCGTGGTGGATGATAATCCGGTCAATCTGGATATTAGCAGAACTGTATTGGAGCAGCGTGGGGCAACTGTAATTGCGCTAAACAATGCGGAGAATATAGTGACCATTTGTCAGAAGCTGCGCCCGGATGTGGTATTGATGGATCTTTATATGCCGAATATTGACGGCTATGAAGCCAGCAGGCAACTACGACGGCAGTTCAACAGTCAGGTACTGCCTATTGTTGCACTGACTGCGAACGCGCATGAGCAGGAAAAACAGCAAGCGATAGCGACTGGACTCAATGGGTTTTTAGTGAAGCCGATCACACCCGCGGATCTGTGTGCGGCACTGCTGGAGTATGTACCGACGGGCGAGGTTGTGTTTGATTATCCGTTCGCACTGACACAAATGATGAATAAAGTGGCGCTGCTACGCACTATGCTAGAAAAGTTTGCTAAGCTTTGTGAAGAGTATATGACGAGTTTGCAGGGTGTTGAAAGTGCTACGGAACTGGTGAGCCTGGCACATACTATTAAAGGATCGGCTGCAGGTCTTGGTTTACGCCGTCTGGCAGATCTGGCGCGGCAATGCGAAGCGCTGGCAAAGCAAACGGATGAAGTAACTTTTGATCAATTATCTGAGCAGCTATGTGAGCAACTCTATACGGCTGTAGAACAAACTTTGTGTTTTATTTCGTTATGGCTAAAAGGATAAGAAAATGCACAAATCGGCCCATATTCTGGTGTTAGACCCGGATCCCCTTAATCGGGTGGTACTACAAAATACTCTGGAAGAAACTTACTTCGTAACGCTGAGTTCATCTCAGGAGCAGGCGCTGGGGTTACTGAAAACAAGCGGTATTGATCTGATCATCATGGACAATCAACAATTCAACGGCGCTACAGAACCCTTTCTGCAAGCCTTGAAAGCAAATACAGAAACCGCACAGTTACCTGTTATTGTGATTTCCGCCAGTGCCAGTTTTTTGGATGAAGCAGACAGCCTTCAGCAAGGCGCGGTCGATTACATTACCAAGCCGTTTAACCCTAACATTGTGAAAGCCAGGGTAAAAATCCACCTCAGTAACAAACAGCGAAACGATCAACTGTCTCAACAGGTTCTAATCGATAGTATGACGTCGCTGCCCAATCGCCGTGCACTGAATGAAACTTTAACAACTTACTGGCGACAGTGTGCGTCGGGCGTGCGGCCTTTGGCGGTGTTTGTGTTGGGGATCGATCATTTTGAGCGTTACAACCAGTTATTTGGTCATGCGAGTGGCGATGAATGCCTCTGTAAAATTGCCCAAGTGGTCTCCGGTTTGATAACCAATATGGATGGGTTTACGGCGCGACACGATGGCGGACGTTTTGTTGCGTTACTGCGTGATATCAGCGAGGTGGAAGCGCTTGAAGTGTCCGAAGCGATGCACAAAGCAGTGGCAGCGTTAGCCATCCGGCATCCTGCGTCACCAACTTGCGCACATGTGACGGTGAGCGTGGGGATTTGTTATACCAAAGCCGATTTTACCAGAGACCACAACGAGCCGTTAGATCAGGCTGCCATGGCGCTTAATGATGCGCGTGAACGCCAGCAAAAAGCGGTATTGAATGTGGTGTAACGGGTCCAGAGCAGCATACTCTGATCCCGTCAGGCTACAATCTACAGCCTATAGCAGGTGTGCCAGAGCTGTGTCACCAAAACCGACCAACTTATTATCTTTGAAAAGCAAAGGTGTGCACTCGTCTTTTGTAACAACGCCGTCGGAATGCTTGCTGTTGGTTGCAAAGTACAGTATCTGATAAACCGTATCGTCTTTAGACACCATGTCTGTAAATTCAGGAGTCCCCAGTTTGCTCAGAACACGCTGATATTCAGTGCCCATTTTGAGTTGACTGATTTTTTCACGGTTCTGCTTTTGTTCTTTTTTCCAACTACTGTGACCATTGTATTCGCCATCCGTGACTGCGACTACACAGCCTGTCAGTGCGGTTGAACTTAATAACGCAGTAGCAATTAGTAATTTTTTCATTGTGATATCCCAGGCTTAGCCGTTTTTATTTTCTTTGATTTGAATACAGCAAAGAGTTTGCCAGTTTTTAAGTTATTATAAATCAATATCTTATGGTTTTCGATAAGGAGGTGATAATTATGAAATGCTATATTTTGAATGAATTAACCAATAGTTGGTTAAAAGCACGAACTTATCACCATACACCCATACACAGACTGTCATCCCGCACTTGATGCAGGAGATACTTAAAGGCGACTCAGGAGTGATGCCAATGACACCCATTCCCGCATACGCCGGCCATCATCCCGCACTTGATTCGGGAACAGCTTAGAGGCGAATCAGGAGCAACACTATTACACCAGTCGGTTGTGCTCACGCCCCTGTAAAAAGCTATCAATATTCTTGGCAATACCCTGGATCAGGCGAGTGATAGACTCCTGACTGGCCCAGGCCGTGTGTGGGGTCAGTAACAAGTTATTACCCTGATACTGCACCAGCGGGTTATCCGCTGCCGCCGGTTCTACGCTGAGTACATCCACCCCGGCTCCGAGTAGCTGCTGGTTAGCCAGCGCATCCGCCAGTGCCTGTTCATTGACAATGCCACCGCGTGCCGTATTCAGCAAGATGGCATGCGCCGGAAGCAGCGCCAGTGTGTCGGCATCGAATAAGTCGCGGGTGGTGTCGGTCAAAGGGCAATGAATAGAGACAATATCGGCACTACGCAGCGCTTGGGTAAATTCAACGCGTTCGGCACGTACCGTCTCTTGCCCCGGGCGCTCTGCAATCACGACTTCGGCCCCAAAGGCGCTGGCGACTTTAGCAACCGCCTGGCCAAGGTTACCATAGCCGACTATCACAAAGCGTTTGCCCGACAAATCATGGATAGGGTAGTCCAGACGGCAGAACAGTTCGCTGCGTTGCCAGGCACCATTGGCACAATCCTGTGCGTAGCGATGAATATTACTCATTAAATTGCCAAGCAGGGTAAAAGTGTGCAAAACCACAGATGGCGTAGAATAGCCAGCCACATTAGTCACTGCGATATTGTGGGCACGCGCCGCCTCCAGGTCGATATTATTGGTGCCGGTTGCGGCTACACAGATCAATCTGAGATTGGGCAGCTGGCTCAGTGTATCGGCATTGAGCACCACCTTGTTGGTCACCACCACCTCTGCGCTCTGTATACGTGACATCAGCTGTTCAGCTGAGGTGGTATCGTACTCTGTGACTGTGCCAAATTTTCTTAGCGGGTTCAGGTTAACACCCGCCAGCGTGGCGGCATCTAAAACAACAATATTCATGGTGAGCAAACATTCCTTACTAACAGATGGCGCCGAGTGTATCATTTTTATTGCCAAAGTTTATCTTTGTGCTTGACCTTGAACTCAACTCTAAGGTTTATACTGTGATCAGATTCACAAAGGACGGCAAAACTGACTATGTACAAGATTGGCCATATTGCAAAACAATTGAATGTGTCTACCGACACACTGCGTTATTATGAGCGTCAGGGTCTGTTGCAGGCCAGTGTTCGCAGCCCGGCAGGTTACCGGTTATATGACGATAGCGCGCTTGAGCAGATGCGTTTTATTGTGCGGGCAAAGGCGGTGGGCTTCAGTCTTAAAGATATTCAGGAACTGCTGACCATTAAAATTGATAAACACAATCACAGCTGTGAAGAAGTGAAATCACTGACGTTACAGAAGCTGACACAAACCCGGCAAAGAATTGAAGAGTTACTGAAATTCGAGCGCTCACTGAGCGTGCTGGCCGAACGGTGTTGTGGCGGCGAAGAAAGTGCTGATGATTGTTCCATTTTGACCGCGTTGGAGGATGTAGATGGCTCTGCTTGATAATTTTTGGCAACTCTTTTTGGTTTCAGCGCCCTGGCTGATGCTGGGCCTGTTACTTGCGGGGTTGCTTAACGTATTTATACCCAAAGATTTTTTACAAAAGCACCTGGGTAAAGAGGGGCTCTGGACGACCATTAAAGCGGCGCTGATAGGTGCGCCTATGCCGTTGTGTTCTTGTGGTGTAATCCCGGCCGCCATCGGGTTGCGTCGTGCCGGTGGGTCCAAAAGTGCCACTACGGCCTTTTTGGTATCCACACCTGAAACGGGGGTCGACTCTATCTCGGTTTCTTACGCACTGCTTGGACCCTTTATGGCCGTGATCCGGCCCATTGCCGCGGTTGCCAGTGCGATCACCGCCGGTGTGCTGGTTGGTAAAGACGAAAGCAACACACAGCCCATCAGGTCAGATGCGTCAGACAGTGGGTGCTGTGGCAGTAAAGTTAAAAAAGTAGCAGCGGAAAAAAGCAGTTGTTGTGCCACTGAGCCTAAACCGGCGCCGCAAAGCAGCTGTTGCGATAGTCAACCTGTGCAAAAGCCCACTGAAAAGGTCTCGTCTTGTTGTGCATCCAAACAGGCAAAGCCCGGGCTGTGGCAAAAGTTAATGTCTGCCGTACAATTTAGCTGTAACAAATTATTAGCCGATACTATGCAATGGCTACTGATTGGTCTATTCTTTGCGGCCTTAGTACAAACCTATGTTCCCGAAGCCTTTTTGGCTCAGTGGGGTAATGGCATTCTGGCCATGATAGTGGTTATTCTGGTCAGCATTCCAATGTACATTTGTGCCACAGCCTCAACGCCCATTGCGGCCGGCTTATTGTTGGCGGGTGTCTCTCCTGGTGCCGTGCTGGTCTTTATGCTGGCAGGTCCTGCCACCAACGTTGCCACCATAGGCGTGGTCGCTAAAGAGCTGGGCCGTCGCGCCGTATTTGCTTATCTGGGCGCGGTCATTGGTGTGGCAATTGTATTCGGGTTTTTAACCGACTGGCTGGTGGCTCAGTTTGGCTTTACGGTGGCGCCTATGATGGGGCACGACCATGAAGTGTTGCCTTACTGGCTGACGCTGGGGTCAGGCGTGGTACTGGCCCTGCTGATGGTAAGGTTGATGTTGTTGGGTATTAAACAACGCTTTGCACCAACTCAGGCTTCGGCTTAACCTCAGGTGCCCGCACGATGAAACAAGTAGTGCAGGCACTTCTGGTCAGACTTGATATTCTTAGCTTCCCATTTGGTGGCACGATAGAATAAGACGTTTTGATGACAACCACCAATAATAAAAGAGTAGTTTAGTGGATAAATACGCAGATATCAGACCTTACAATGACGATGAAGTCCCCGCAGCTTTGCAGCGTTTACTGGATGATGATCAGTTTATTGATGTGATTGCGGAGCATAACCTGCCGAAATGGCTGGCAGGATGGGACCTGATATCCCGGCCACTGGTGCGCAGCCGGTTGAAGAAAAAGTGGCAGTCAGTCACCAACGTTGAAGCGGTTCAGAATGAAGTAGCCGGTTATCTGTCTATGTTGATTGAACGTACCACCAGCAAAGTCACCTATTCTGGCCTGGACAAGCTCGACAAGCAGGGTGCCTATCTGTTTATCTCCAACCACAGAGACATAGTGCTGGACCCGGCACTGGTCAATTGGGGTTTGCACCAGCAAAAAATGCAAACTGTGCGCATCGCCATAGGCGATAACCTGCTTCAGGTGCCTTATATCACAGAGCTGATGCGTCTGAACAAGAGCTTTATAGTTAAGCGCTCAGCCAAGGCGCCAAAAGAAATGCTCCGAGCCTTATCTCAGCTGTCAGCGTATATTTATGATTCGCTGGATGAGGGCAATTCAATCTGGATTGCACAAAAAGAAGGCCGTGCCAAAGATGGCGTCGACTTTACCGATCCGGCATTGCTGAAAATGTTGCAGTTGAATGGGCGTAAGCTAAAACTGCCATTTGCGGAATATGTGCGCCAGCTCAAGATTGTCCCTGTGTCGATTTCTTATCAGTATGAGCCCTGCGCCGTGTCAAAAGCCCGCGAGCTTTACCATAAACAGCAGTTCGGTGAATATGTGAAAGCCGAAGGTGAAGACATCAGCAGCATCATCGAAGGGTTCAGCAGCGATAAGGGCCATGTACATGTGGCGTTTGGCTCCCCCATAGACGAAGAGTTTGAAACGCCAGAGCAGCTGGCCGAAATCATCGATCAGCAGATCGTCAGCAACTATTATCTGCATTCGAGCAATTACCTGGCCGCCGGCGATGAAAGTCAGAGCAGTGAGCTGGAGAAAAACCGTTTTATGGAAGCGCTGGAGCAAGTACCTGAAGAGTTACGCCAGCTGGTGCTATCCATCTACGCGCAGCCCGCCAAACGCAAGTTGTCTCAGTAATGATACCAATTTCACCTAATACCTGTTCAATTTGACGGAGCAAATATGACGCTAACGGCGTTAAAAATTTCTTATTTAGAATAACTAAATAGCAAAATTTTTGCCTTGTTATCGAACATATTTTCTCGCATCGAAATAGAACACTTAATTAAGCAAATTGGTATAATCTAAAGCGCCTTTCGGGGCGTTTTTTTATGCCTGGCTGTTTTAAAATTTGATTGATGGTGCAAGGAGTGGGGGTGCTTTTGCAGCAAAAGGAAAAGGTGTCCCCGGCAACGCGGATGCAGATGTCAGTCCTTGAACCCTAAGGTTCAAGGCGGAAAGCAACAGCCTACCGTAGGCTTCTCGGTACCTGCCGAGCCTGCGCAATAGTAAGCAAACTGCGTTCCTAAGAAAAAGTTATCGGCTCAGGGACATCATCCACTGTCCAACGTGCTAGGGAACGATTTCAGTATATAAGACCAAACCGCATCTAGAAACCTTTATCGGCAAATATCCGTAAAAAGTCGTCCGACTGGCGGTGATTTATGCACTTTTTGTATGGCTTCTGAACAACCCCAAAAAGTGTGTAGATTATTTATACTCAAACCGACAAGTCATTGCTGTTGCTATACTTCGGGTGGTAGCATTAACTAAGCAGAACAAAGCAAACGAGAACATTATCCATGAGTGAATTAAGAGATTATCAGCAAGCGCAGCTACTGCTGGAACAACACGATATCTACATTGCCCCGGCGGAGGTGCACGGTACCATCAGCGGTTTACTGGCATGTGGTCTGAATATCGAAGAGCAGGAGTACCTGGGGCTGCTGAGCGATGTCTTTAACGATGGTCAGAAGTTTGCGGCGCCACTGAAAGAATTTTTTGCCGAGCTATATAAACTGGTCGTTGCGCATTTTAATGATCCAGAGCATCTGTTTGAACTGTATTTACCCATGGAAGAAAGCCTGAGCGATCAGGCCAATGCCTTGGTGGCCTGGGTGTCTGGGTTTTTACTGGGCTTTGGCCTGAAGCAAAAAGACTATGGTAAGTTTTCGGCCGACGTAAAGGAAGTGATTGGTGACTTTAGCGAAATCACTAAACTAGATACCCATTTCGACGAAAGTGAAGAAGACAAACAGGCACTGCATGAGGTGATTGAATACATCCGTGTGTCGGCCCTGTTATGTTTTGCTGAGCTAGGCAAAGACGCCGCTTCACCGACCTCTAAAACAGTGCATTAATTATGATGATAGCCAACCAGGAATTTGTAGCGCGCCGCACCGAGCTGCTGGCGCAAATGGATAACAATGCGGTGGCGGTGATTCCTGCTGCCGTTGAATTGACCCGCAGCCGTGATACTGAGTATCCGTTTCGCCAGGACAGTGACTTTTTCTACCTGACCGGGTTTAAAGAGCCCGATGCGGTACTGGTGCTTTGTAAACACAAAGACGGCACCACACAGCAAACGCTGTTTTGTCGTAATAAAGACAAGCTGGCCGAGATCTGGCACGGCCGCCGTATGGGCCATGACAAAGCCAAAACCGCCTTAGAGCTGGACCAAACCTTTCCTCTGAGTGAACTGGATGAGGAATTGCTAAACCTGGTCAATGGCCGTAAGGCACTTTACTACGGTCAGGGCACATACACCGCGTTTGACGATAAAGTTTGGGCCCTACTGGGCACTTTGCGTGGCGCGCCGAAAAAAGGCTACCGGGCACCAGAAATCATCAAAGATGTGCGCCCGTTACTACACGAGATGCGTCTGTTCAAGTCAGACGCTGAAATTGCGGTGATGCGCAAAGCAGGTGAGATCAGTGCGGATGCCCACAAACGTGCCATGCAGTTTGCCAAGCCGGGTGCCACCGAATTCCAGCTGGAAGCCGAAATTCACCACCATTACGCCATGAATGGCGCCCGTCATCCGGCCTATGGCACCATAGTGGGCTCGGGTAATAACGCCAATATTTTGCACTATACCGACAATTGTGACGTATTAACCGATGGCGATTTGATCCTGATCGACTCAGGCTGTGAATTGGAAGGGTATGCTGCCGACATTACGCGTACTTTCCCGGTAAATGGTCGCTTTAGCGCGCCGCAAAAAGCCGTGTATGAGCTGGTACTGGCCTCTCAACAAGCCGCCTTTGAACAGGTTAAACCAGGCGGCACTTTGGTCAAAGCCAATGAAGCCGCAATGCGGGTGATGACTGAAGGGCTGATTGAGCTGGGTATTCTGGCCGGCGAAGTCGACGAGTTACTCGACAAGCAAGCCTGTAAAGCCTTTTATATGCATGGCCTGGGCCACTGGCTGGGGCTGGATGTGCACGATGTGGGCGAATACAAACTGGATGAAGCCGACAGACCCTTTGAGCCGGGCATGGTGCTGACCATAGAGCCGGGCTTGTACTTTGACGAAGATGCCGAAGTACCTGAACAATTTAAGGGCATTGGCGTGCGCATTGAAGATGACTTGCTGATCACCGCGGATGGCTTTGAAAACCTCACCGCTGGGGTGCCAAAAACCATTGCTGAGATTGAAGCCTTAATGCGCTCAGGCGAATAAATACAAGCAGGAGCAACACTTGCAACACTTTGATGTGTTAATCGTGGGGGGGGGCATGGCCGGTGCCACCGCTGCCGTCACGATCAAAAAACAGCTTCCCGACAGCCGCATCGCGGTGATTGAAGCCTTTGAGCCCAAAACAGCTCATCACCCCAGTTTTGACGACCGCAGTCTGGCACTGGCTGAGCAGTCGGTCTCTTACTTGCGTACACTCGGGTTGTTTGACCCGCACTGGGATTTTGCAGAGCCAATCACTCAGGTGCATGTTTCAGACCGCGGCCACTTTGGCAAAACCACCATCACCTGTGATGAGTTCGCGGTTGAGGCGCTGGGTTATGTGGTTGAAGTGAATCCTTACGGCGCGTATTTGCATCAGCAACTGAGCAAGCTGGATATTGCGCTGTATTGCCCGGCCAAAATTACCCGTTTGCATCAGCAGCAAACACAGGTCGATGTAGAGCTCGACAGCGGCGAAACCCTGTCGGGTAAACTGCTAGTGGTGGCTGACGGCGCGCAATCGCCGACTCGCAGCAAGCTGAATATTGGCTTTGACAGTGTGGCTTATGAACAGGGCGCCCTGATAGCCAATGTGCAGATAAGCGATAAGCATCAGGGGCAGGCGTTCGAGCGTTTTACCGAGCATGGTCCGATGGCCCTGCTGCCAATGAGCAACAACCGCTACTCTCTGGTGTGGTGTATGCCGCAGCAGGACCTTGATATGTTGCGAGAAAGCGATGAGGCGGAATTTCTGGCGCGTTTGCAAAGCGCGTTTGGCTATCGCGCCGGGATGTTTGAACGGGTTGGCAGGCGCACCAGTTATCCGCTGGTGTTAGGCCGCGTTGAGCAGCTGGTGCATCATCGCTGTGTGCTCATTGGCAATGCCGCGCATGCCATTCACCCTATTGCAGGTCAGGGCTTTAACCTGGGATTGCGCGACATTCAGGCGCTGGTTGCGCAGCTGCAACAGACAGACCGCGAGCAGTGGGGCAGTCATGCGTTCACACAGAGCTACAAAACCGCGCGCGAGTCAGACATAAACCGTGTCATGACGCTGACCGATTCTCTGGTCAGACTGTTTTCCAATGATTCCCGTATGCTGGCATTGGGGCGCAGTTGTGGCCTGCTGTCGATGAGCCTGTTCTCACAACTGAAAGCGCCATTGGCGCGACAACTCATGGGACGAACCCTGTAAGGAATAATCATGCAGCAAGTACAAGTGTGCATAGTCGGTGGTGGGTGTGTTGGTCTGGCTTTAGCGCTGGGCCTGGCAAAGAACAATATCTCGGTGATGGTGCTGGATGCCGGTCCTGAACCTCAAGCACTGAGCGAGGCCTATGGCGCGCGGGTCAGTGCCATCAGTTTGGCCAGCCAGAGCCTGTTTGAGTCGTTAGGCGTGTGGGATGCCATTAAGGCGCAGCGAGCCACGGCCTATCGTAAAATGTCGGTGTGCGACGCCGATAGCTTTGGCAGTATTCAGTTTAACGCACAGCAGCTGGCCTTGCCTGAACTGGGCCATATTATCGAAAACGACGCTATCCGTTTTGCCCTGTATCAGGCTTTACAACAGCACAGCCAGGCGAGTTTACTGTTTGGTAGTCGTTACCAGTCTATCCACCAGAGCGACAGCGATGTGCTGATCACCCTGGAGCAGGGCACGCCGGTGATGGCCAAATTACTGGTTGCCGCAGACGGTGCAAACTCAGGGGTACGCAGTCAGTTTAATCTGCCGATCAGCTTCTGGGATTACGATCACCACGCCATTGTCGCCACCATCAAAACCGAGCAACCGCACGATGCCACAGCGCGTCAGGTGTTTTTGCCGGATGGTCCGCTGGCATTGCTGCCTTTGTCTGACCCCCACACCCAATCTATCGTCTGGTCCACCGCACCTGAGCATGCCAGCGAGCTGATGGCCATGGACGAGCAAAGCTTCAATAAAGCCTTAAGCGCGGCCAGCGACCTGCAATGCGGTCTGTGTACTGTGCAGGGCGAGCGAGCGGTGTTCCCGCTTACCATGCGCTACGCACAGCAGTGGCTGACCGGCAAAGTGGTGTTAATGGGCGATGCCGCACACACCATCCACCCGCTTGCCGGACTGGGCATGAATTTGGGCCTAAAAGATGCTGCACATCTGATCAGCGCACTTAGCGAAGACAGTGAGGAGTTTGCCGCTCACCGTACACTGCGTGAGTACGAGCGCAGCCGCAAACTCGATGCACAAAAACACATTGCCATGATGCAGGGATTAAAAGAGCTGTTCAGCGGCAGTCACCCGCTGAAAAAATTAGTCCGTGGTGTGGGTCTGAATGTGGTAGACAACCTCGGCCCCATTAAAGACTTATTTGTACAGCAGGCCATCGGCGAATAGTGGTGGCGTAAGGGCTGCTTTGTGCCAAACAAGCAGCCGGCTTACACCTGCAGGGTAAGCATCAGGCGAGCAAGTCCAGTATGTTTTATCGTGTATTTATTCACCGTTATCCAGCACCCACCTCCAGTAATCCGGCATACACCTCCAGTCATCCAGCATACACTCCAGTCATCCCGCACTTGATGCGGGAACTACCAACAGGCGACTGGAGTTGGCATCAAACAGTCATCCCGCACTTGATGCGGGATTTACCAACAGGCGACCTGGTGACTAAAAATACGCTTACGCTGAATTCAAATAGTTCCCGGCTCGGGGGCCGGGATGACGGCGTGTAGGAATGTCGATTAGGAGTGATAATAGAGGGGGCAGGCGACTCAATACTGCCTGTAAGCACCAACTCTCGCACCTAAACCCTAGTCATCCCGCACTCGATGCGGGATCTACTAACAGGCGACTCAGGAGTGACACCAACAACACCCATCCCTGTCATCCCGCAGGTCTCAAAAGCAACGTCTACCCCAAGCGCAGTGCAATAAACTCGGCCAGCTTATTCACCGCGTGGGCAGATTCCTGAGTGTTTTTAACCAGGCTGATCCCAATCTGGCCCAGTTCGGGCAAAAAGGGCGTTTGTGCCTGGTAACTGAGCGTAGCCGGCACGGTGCTTTTGGCCAGTACTGTAATGCCCAGGCCTTCTTTAAGCGCGGCCGTCAGCCCCGTTAAATCGGCGTTACTATACACAATACGGTATTGCAGCCCGGCTTGTTGCAGAGCCTCGATGGCACGGCGACGATAAATACAGCCCTCCGGCGCGGTGACCAGAGTAACAATCTGCTGTTGTGCCAAAGACAGGTCGCCCACCCATACCAGCTGGTCCTGCATAAACACCGGATAGTTAGACGAATTCAAATCTTCGTTCAGTGCCAGCACCAAATCGAACTGATCCTGCCGAGAAACCGACAACAGATGTTTACTGAGCCGGGATTTCACTTCCAGCGCCACGTCTGGATACAAAGATACAAAGTCGCCGATGATGGCGGGCAATATGCGTGCGGCAAACTCACTGGGAATGCCCAAACGCACCCGGCCGGTGACGCTCTCTGAGGTAAATTGCTGAATGATCCCATCGTTGAATTGCAGCATTTGCTTGGCCTGAGGCAGCAAAAGCTCGCCATACTGGTTAAGCACCTGTCGCTGGCCCTGCTTTTTAAACAGTTTACAGCCCAGCTGCTCTTCAAGGCGTTTTATCTGCAAGCTCACTGCTGGCTGAGACAGGCCCAGCAGCTCGCCGGCCTTGGCAAAACCACCTACTTCAACCACAGTTACCAGGGTGCGCAGGCCATCAATCGATAAGTTTTTCATATTAATAAAATCAATTTATAAAACCTAAATACATTAATATTATTTATCAAACGATAAATAAATACAATTTGTTGTTGCGCAGACGGATCCCTATACTTTTCTCCATCTTAATTTCATCAGGATAGTCGCATGATGAGCACGCCAATCATCTTCGCTAAGCACCGTCAGGGTACGGTGGCGGCGGAAAATCGGATTTTTTCGCCACAGGATCTGGTTGTACTGGATTTCAGCGGATTTGAAACCACACCTTTTCTGAATCAGGAGCTGGGGCTGAACCTCAAAAAACTGATGGCACCCGGCCTGGGTGTGCAAGGTCAGCTGGCAGGCGGCCAGTCATTTGCTGTGTATTACTTTAGCGAAACAGCCTACCGTTTCGTGCTGAGCGAAGACGCTGCTCAAGCGCTCTCAGCACTGGTAAGCAAACATGACAGCGACTACGACATTGAACTGGTACGTCGCAGCGACTTAGCCATTACGCAACTGAGCGGTCAGGCTGCGCTTGAGACGGTACTTAGCAGCTTTTCACTGACACCGGGTCTGCAAATTTCAGACTTGCAGGCGTGCTATGGTAAACAAAGCGGCGAGGTGTTCGTCACCACGTTAGTCCAGCAGGACCAGCAGCAGTATCAGCTGATCGCACAACAAGACACACTGAGCCTGTGGCAGGCCCGACTGGCTGAGCAGGGTTTTGCTCACTCAGACGAACACGTCCCAAATTAACCCCACTCACCGGTGTTGCACCGGTGAACACGCATCCGGAAATGACCGGGTGGGTGATGACAATAAAGTGAAGGAAGAGTATGACTTCTAAAACAGTACTGCATGCCAAGCACCTAGAAGCTGGCGCGAAAATGGTCGATTTCCACGGTTGGGAAATGCCAATCAACTATGGCTCGCAAATCGAAGAGCACAACGCCGTGCGTGAAGACGCAGGTATGTTCGACGTGTCTCACATGACCATAGTCGATGTAAAAGGTGCGGATGCTCAGGCATTCTTGCGCAAACTGGTTGCCAATGATGTGGCAAAACTGAAAGTAGCAGGTAAAGCGCTTTACACTGGCATGCTGAACGAGCAGGGCGGTGTGATTGATGATTTGATCATCTACTTCTTCACAGAAACTGAGTATCGTCTGGTTGTAAACTCTGCAACGCGCGAAAAAGACTTAGCACACATGAACGCGGTTGCAGCCGACTTTGATGTGGTCATCACAGAGCGTCCTGAGTACGCGATGATTGCGGTACAGGGTCCAAATGCCAAAGCCAAAACAGCCACTATCCTGAGCGATGCACAAAACGCCGCAGTAGAAGGCATGAAGCCGTTCTTTGGCGTGCAAGCTGAAGAGCTGTTCATTGCAACCACGGGCTACACAGGGGAAGACGGCTATGAAATCGTTGTGCACAACGATGACGCAGCGCAACTGTGGCAAAAATTATTAGACGCGGGCGTCCGTCCGGCTGGCCTAGGTGCACGTGATACGCTACGTTTAGAAGCGGGCATGAACCTTTACGGCTCAGATATGGATGAAAGCGTTTCTCCACTGGCTGCTAACATGGCGTGGACCATTGCGTGGGAGCCGGCAGAGCGTGACTTTATCGGTCGTAAAGTGATTGAGCAGCAACGTGCTGACAAGAGCACTGACAAGCTGGTTGGCCTGGTACTTGAGAGCAAAGGCGTGCTGCGCGGTGGCTCTAAAGTTATCGTAGAAGGTGGCGAAGGTGTTATCACTTCTGGTACATTCTCGCCGACGTTAGGCTTTAGCGTAGCTTTGGCCCGTGTACCTCGCTCTACGGGTGACACAGCTCAGGTTGAAATGCGCAAAAAGCTGGTAGACGTTAAAGTGGTTAAACCTTGCTTTGTACGCAATGGTAAGTCGGTTCTGTAACGCACAGAGCACAATAGAATAACGGGCGATGGCCCACATAAATCGACCAAAGGAACAAAAAAATGAGCAACATTCCTAGCGAGTTAAAGTACGCAACGTCTCACGAGTGGGTTCGCGCTGAAGGCGACGGCACTTACACTGTCGGCATCACTGAGCATGCGCAGGAACTTTTGGGTGACATGGTATTCGTTGACCTGCCTGACGTAGGTGACGAAGTTGACGCTGGTGAAGACTGCGCGGTTGCTGAGTCTGTAAAAGCCGCTTCTGACATCTACGCACCAATCGGTGGCGAGATCGTGGCTATCAACGAAGAGCTTGAAGACTCTCCGGAATCAGTCAACAACGACCCTTACGGTGACGGCTGGTTGTTCCGTGTTAAAGCGTCTGACGAAAGCGAACTTGAAAACCTGCTTGACGCAGAAGGCTACGAAGCCAACATCGACGAAGACTAATTCGTTGTAGATATCACAAAAGCCCCCTGCGTGGGGCTTTTATAGTTGCGCCCGGTATAATACCAATTTCACTTAATACCTGTTCAATTTGACGGAGCAAATATGACGCTAACTGTGTTAAAAATTTCTCATTTAGAACAACTAAATAGCAAAATTTTTGCCTGGTTATCGAACATATTTTCTCGCCTCAAAATAGAACACTTAATTAAGCAAATTGGTATAAGGCGTGGCAACACTGTTAAACTCTGTGACTGTTACCAAGGTATTTTCGTCGCACTGCGCATTAAGGTGCAGGTCGTCGAGCAACAGTGACACCCCCATTTTTACTTGGATCATAGGAATCTGGACACATGTCAAACGCCAAATCTCTTGAACAACTAGAGCAAAAGCAAGACTTTATTCGTCGCCATATCGGCCCGAGCCCGGCTCAGGTGAGTGACATGCTTGCTGCGCTTGGAGTATCGAGTGTTGAAGAGCTGATCGGTCAGACAGTACCTAGCTCAATCCGTTTAGAGCAAGGCCTGCAAATTGGTGAAAGCCGTACCGAAGTAGAAACGCTGAGCTACCTGAAATCAGTAGCAAGCAAAAACAAAGTCTTCAAATCTTACATCGGTCAGGGTTACCACCCGACACACGTGCCTAACGTTATCTTGCGTAACGTACTGGAAAACCCAGGCTGGTATACAGCGTATACGCCGTATCAACCAGAGATTGCACAAGGCCGTCTTGAGTCTTTGCTTAACTTCCAGACTATGACCATGGACATCACCGGCCTTGACCTGGCCAGTGCGTCACTGCTTGACGAATCAACCGCAGCAGCCGAAGCCATGGCGCTGGCTAAGCGTGTGTCTAAAGCGAAAAAAGCGAACCTGTTCTTTATCGCTGAAGACGTACACACACAAACCATCGACGTCGTCACAACCCGTGCCGAGCAGTTTGGTTTTGAAGTGGTAGTTGGTCCTGCAAGCGATGCGGCAAATCACGAGATCTTCGGTGCCCTATTCCAGTATCCAACGACGTCAGGTGAAGTGGTCGACATCACAGACATCATCGCACAAGTACAAAGCAAAAAAGCGATTGCCTGTGTGGCTGCCGACATCATGAGCTTAATGCTACTGAAAGCACCAGGTAAACTGGGCGCAGACGTGGTACTGGGCTCTGCACAGCGCTTTGGTGTTCCTATGGGTTACGGTGGTCCACACGCTGCGTTCTTTGCAACACGCGATGCCTACAAGCGTTCACTGCCTGGCCGTATCATTGGTGTATCGAAAGACCGTTTAGGTAACGATGCGCTGCGTATGGCAATGCAAACGCGCGAGCAGCACATCCGCCGCGAAAAAGCCAACTCAAACATTTGTACAGCGCAGGTACTGCTGGCCAACATGGCTGCATTCTATGCGGTGTACCACGGTCCTCAGGGCCTGAAAACCATTGCCGAGCGCATTAACCGTTTCGCCAGCATTCTGGCAACCGGCCTGAAAGCCAAAGGCGTAGCACTGAAGCACGATACCTGGTTTGACACCATCACAGTGGTTGCGGGCGACGCAGACAAAGACGCAGTCGTCGCGCGCGCCGTTGCAAACGAAGTAAACTTTGCCATCAACCACGCTGGCGAGTACTCAATTGCATTGAATGAAACGACGACCCGCGGTGACATTGCAGAACTGTTCGACATCATCCTGGGCGAAGGCCATGGTTTAGATGTAGCAGCACTGGACAGCGAAGTTGCTGCAAACAACATCACAGGTATTCCGGCGAGTCTGGTACGTGATGACGAAGTACTGACGCACGACAACTTCAACAGCTATCACAGCGAAACCGAGATGCTGCGTTACATCAAGCGTCTTGAGAACAAAGACTTGGCACTGAACCACTCTATGATCTCTCTGGGTTCTTGTACCATGAAGCTGAACGCAACGGCTGAGATGATCCCGGTCACCTGGCCTGAGTTCGCTGAACTACACCCATTCTGCCCACTAGAGCAGGCACAGGGTTATCAGGTGATGATGACTGAGCTGCACGACTGGCTGGTTAACATCACAGGCTACGACGCAGTATCACTGCAACCTAACTCAGGTGCTCAGGGTGAATACGCGGGTCTTATCGCGATTCGTAAATACCACGAGTCACGCGGCGAAGGTCACCGTAACGTGTGTCTGATCCCAAGCTCTGCGCACGGTACTAACCCGGCGTCGGCGCAAATGGCCAGCATGAAAGTGGTTGTGGTTGGTTGTGACAGCGACGGTAACATCGACCTGGACGACCTGCGCGCGAAGGCAGAAGACGTATCTGAAAACCTGTCTTGTATCATGGTTACTTACCCGTCTACTCACGGTGTATATGAAGAAGCCATCCGTGAAGTGTGTGACATTGTTCACCAGCACGGCGGCCAGGTTTACATGGACGGCGCGAACATGAACGCACAGGTTGGCGTAACCAGCCCGGGCTCAATCGGTTCTGACGTATCGCACCTGAACCTGCACAAAACATTCTGTATCCCGCACGGCGGTGGTGGCCCAGGTGTTGGTCCTATCGGTGTTAAATCGCACCTTGCGCCATTTATGCCTAACCACAGCGTGATCAAAGTAGCGGGTACCAACGAAGGTAACGGCGCAGTTTCTGCGGCACCTTACGGCTCAGCAGCCATCCTGCCAATCTCATGGGCGTATATTGCCATGATGGGCAGCGAAGGTCTGAAGCAGGCCACTGAAATGGCCATCGTGAACGCCAACTACCTGACAGAGCAACTGAGCAAGCATTACCCGGTACTTTACCGTGGCCGCAACGACCGCGTTGCCCACGAGTGTATTATCGACCTGCGCCCACTGAAAGAAGCCTCTGGCATCACAGAAATGGATGTAGCTAAGCGCCTGATGGACTACGGTTTCCACGCACCGACTATGTCATTCCCGGTTGCCGGCACGCTGATGATCGAGCCAACGGAATCTGAGTCTAAGGTAGAAATCGACCGCTTCATCGAAGCCATGATCTCTATCCGCGCTGAAATCGCCAAAGTAGAAAACGGCGAATGGTCAGTAGAAAACAACCCACTGGTGTTCGCACCACACACCCAGGCAGACGTACTGGGCAACGAGTGGGATCGTGCCTACGACCGCTTCTATGCAGCCTTCCCGGTTGCATCAGTAGCGAAAGACAAGTTCTGGCCAACGGTAACCCGTATCGACGACGTATACGGCGACCGTAACCTTATTTGTTCTTGCCCTGCTGTAGAGACTTATGCTGAGTAAGTGAATCTTTGAGTCGGGCTAATCCCCGACTTAGATTTTTGAAAACCGCCTTAAGAGATTGAGGCGGTTTTTTATTGTCTGTTATTTGATTCGCTGTGGGGGGTATGAGATTGGACTTACCACCCTTTGGCCTCCTTGCTGGATAATATGCGTGTAAATCTGAGTTGTCCGGATGTTACTATGGCCAAGTTGAGTTTGTATTGTTTTTATATCAGCGCCATTTTGCAGCAGATGTGTCGCAAAAGAGTGCCGTAATGTATGCGGTGTTACCTGCTTAGTGATACCAGCCAAATACGCTGCTTTTTTTACAGCTCTTTGAGCCTGCTTCTCATCAATATGGTGTCGTCTGAGTTGTTTTGTTTCTGGGTCAATACTTAGCTTGTGAGAAGGAAATATATACTGCCACATCTACTGCTTTTCGTGACCATTGTATTTGTGTCTTAGTCTGTGGGGTAGCCATACGCCACAGTACTGAGGATTATGTCGGTCAAGTTGCAGATAATTTTCTACTTGGAGGATTTGGCTTCTTAGTAAGGGAATTAACTCTTTAGCCAGCGTCACAACTCTGTTTTTTCCGCCTTTACCGTCCCATATTCGAAGACAGAGATAATCAAAATCGATATCTTTAACTCGAAGCCTCATTGCCTCCATCAATCTTAGGCCACTGCCATAAAGTAGGGCGCATGACAGGTAATGACGAGCGCTACACATAGTGAGTAATGAACTAACTTCTTCTTTTGTTAACACAACCGGTAACTTGCGAGGACGTTGGCTTTTGGTAAAGTTTAGTCGCAAGGACAATGGCTTTTTAAGTATCTCTTTATACAAAAAACATAAGGCGTTTAATGCCTGCGCTTGTGTGCCTTGAGCAACATTTTGTTCATTTACCAGGTGGTTAAGAAATTGCTCAACTTCTTTATCCCCCATAGTTGTAGGGTGTCGCATATTGTTAAAGCGAATAAATGCAGCAGTCCATTTTAGGTACGCTTCAATGGTACGTTTAGCATAACGTCGTAGGTACATCTGCTCTTGCAGCATGAGTAGAAAAGGTGATTTCATGAACGTTCCATTTGGTAAGGTTGATACTGGATATATAGACAGTGATTGGGCTGTTGTCCAATAACATTATTACATGCCGTTTTGTCCAATTTTTACACAAATGTGTTTTGGCAGGTTGCAACCGATTGTTTACTTTGAGTTTGTTCCGTGGGACTATGAGGGCATGTAATACAGCCCGTTTTGTCGGTTTATGTTCCGACATTTTGGGGTAGAATAAATTGTTATAAGCCCTTTGGAGTTTTAGTGAATGAAGTCAGTATGGATATTCAATAAAAGCAATGCAGACTTTTCTGGCGGTGTTTTCAGTGAACTCGAATTAGCTGAAAGTTGGATAAAAGAAAACTCACTAACTGGGATACTAACTAAATACCCGCTTGATCAAGGTGTATTTGACTGGGCTGTAGAAAATGACATGCATAATATTAAGCCCGAAAAATTAGCTGAAAAAAGTAAACAGCCCAATTTTATTGCTGGGTTTACCACAGCTAGCCAAGAGCATTATCATTACCAAAATGGCCTTCTTTCATAGGGCTTATAACAAAGCAAATTAAAAAGGGCGGACAAAAATCAGTTGGCTTTGTTCGTACCTCACAAATTTTAGCCAACTAATTTTTGCCGTTTATTTGCGGCGTTATACCCCGGAAACAATATCAAGGAGGACTATAAGTGAATAAAACAGAATTAATCGAGGTGGTAGCTGCTCAGGCTGATATTTCAAAGGAAAAAGCGGCTAAAGCGGTGAATGCGCTGCTTGAGGCTGTGGCAGAAGAATTGCATAACGGAGAGGATGTCTCTCTCTTTGGCTTTGGAACATTTACAGTAAGAGAGCGAGCATCAAGAAAGGGACGAAACCCCAAAACTGGAGAGCCAATTTCTATAGCTTCTGCTAAAGTGCCCGCATTCAGACCCGCAAAAGCTCTCAAGATGGCTGTCGGAGATGATCGAACCGGTGGTGGTGGCCCAGGAATCAAAAAGGATTAAAACATGCCGGTATTAGATAAATTTCGTCAATATCATTATGACGCAACAGTAAAAGTATCAGATAACACTCGAACTTTGGCGTTATCAGCCGTGGGTATTGTATGGTTATTCAAAAATCAAAATGGCGGGGTATATGAAATTCCTAATGACTTGCTAGTACCATTGATTCTAGTTGTAATCGCATTAGCTCTTGATTTCGGGCAGCATGTATATAGAAGTATTGCGTGGCACATTAAGTTTAGGATTGAAGAGAAAAGACTCGGTAAAAAGGAAATCACAGAGGAAACCGAGTTATATGCATCTAAGTGGATCAATACATTTGCGTATTTTGTTTTCTATGGAAAAGTCCTTTGTTTAGTGGCTGCATATTGCGGTTTATTAAGCTACTTTTCCTCAATGGTTAATTGGGTATAACAAGAGACTATGGCGTCAATAACTAAATTTCAGCAATTGGCGCTTCCCACATTGTTCCGTCTCTGAGCATCGAGTTCAAGGTAACGACCATCTTTCGAACACAGGCAATTAAGGCCACTTTTTTCGGTTTTCCTGATGTGACCAGCTTTTGATATTGCGCCTTGAAAACAGGGTTGGATTGGATGGCTGACATCATAGCCATATATAAAATAGTCCTAACCTGGTGGCGGCCACCCAGAGAAATTCTGGGAGAAGAAATTCTGGGAGACACCCACCCATATCCAAATTTTGGAAAATTTTGGAAGACATCCACTATTGTCTGTACCTTTTTTAGTGGAAATCACGTCAGAAATCATGTCTCTACATAGCATTTAGAAATTTGCCAGCCAGATAAAAGTATCAAATACCTAAAAAGCGATTTCTCCTTCAAAAAGCAGGGTGATAATCGACCACTTTTCTATTGTCTTTCCCAAAACCTAAAGTCACAAAAGTGACATCTATTTTACATATGTAATAAAGCGTAATGGATAAGCTTGGTTCATCAATGTAATTTACAAAACGAATTGAAGGCCAGTATTAATGCTTTTAAGCGTCGTGTAATTAAACAATAAAAATTTGGAGTAAATAATGGGTTCACGAAAAGGGATCGTAAATTCAGCTGCGGTCGCCTCTGTGGTGGCAGGCTCTTTGATCATGACTAGCCAAGCAAATGCTTTTGGTTGGGGTAGTATAGGTGACTTCTTTAAAGATCCGATTGGAACCGTTGGCGGTGCCGTTACACAGGTAGCACAAGTGGTTAGGCATGTTACCAGTCCAGTGACAAATATTGCAATTGACACTCTTAGGCATGGTGCAAATGTTGTGAATGACGCAACTAACTTGGTCGGTGTTGACTCCTCAGCTATTACTGATAAAGCAATATCACTCGCCCAGCAAATGGCCACTTTAGACAACATGGGAACATTTGTAACTGATCAACAACAAAAGCTCGCTGCACTTGAGCACTTTGCGACTGTTGCTGTGACTAACGCACACCACTTGAGTCAATTAGAAGCATTGGTCGATGGCGTCAATGAAAACAACGTAGAACTTGCAAAAAACATCGTGCACAGCCTGATAAAAGACATTGATTACGATACGTTAAAGCTCGTCGTAGATCAGGTAAAGACATATGATGGCGCACAGTCTCTGATGTTTATGGTGAATAAAGGTAACCTAGGAGTAGGAGTCGCAGTTGACGTTAACGAGCTTGAACGCATCAAGTATGGTCATCATTCTAACCGCCACGAACCAATTATGAGCTTTTTTGTTCAGGCTGTGAATCCAGGAACGCCTAATAACCAATTAAAGTTCTCTGTTGGCTACCATAAAAATCCTCCTTTGCAGGTATCAGGAAATAGCCTAAGCCTATCAAGTACGGTTAAGAAGATGAAAGTCAGCCTTGCATTTGCATCGCTGAATAGTAGTGACTTCCTTGCTCTGGTTGATGTACAAGCTTTGCGAAACCAACATAAAATGACCGCTGTTGGTGTCAGTGCAAATCCAATCAGCTTGCAAGCCGGTAGCACATCAAGGCAAGTTGTTTTCAAAGAATGTCAAAACGGCAGATTACAAGCGAACGGTGTTGATTGTAATCAACAAGATTTGTCTATCAGTGCACTGACTGGTGTCCACGCCATGGACCAGCACACAGCCCTTGGTGGGGTATCATTTACCTTTAAATCATTTGGCAAAGTAGATGGTATGTACTGTGTGCAAACAGTGGAACCCGCAGATCCGCATACATGGCACGACAACTATTTCTGTTCATCCGAAGACCTTGGGATGAAATGGTCCTTTGCAGGCCCAATCGATGGCATGCGCTGTACGCAGATCATTGAGTTGGCAGACCCGCATACATGGCAAGACAATTATCTATGTTTACCTAATGACTCAGACTATCTATTATCCTGGAGTAGCGCTGGTAAAGGAAGTATGAAAAATACGGTAAGATGGCTTGAAGCCGCAGATCCACATACTTGGAACGACAATTACTTAGGCATTGAAAAGCATGTTGAAATGAAAATATTCGATATGTGTTTAGATATTGCAGGGTATCATCCAAGCAATGGCCAAGACATCATGTTGCATGACTGTCACAATGGTGCAAACCAAAAATGGTTATTCACCAACGATGGAAAAGTGAGAAGTAAAGTAGACTATAACAAGTGCTTAGATTATAGAAATGGAGCAACAAACAACGGCGAAAAACTGATGATTTGGGATTGTAATACCAGCCCAACACAACAGTTTGAATATATCAATGGTCAATTAAAAACCGTACTGCAACCATCTCGCTGTGTGGATGCACCAACGCCAAATAAATTCACAAGAACACACTTGTGGGATTGCCCAGTGTTAACAAGGCACAACCATGTAGTTGTTTCAAACTAATAAAAAACGTCTGCTGGGAAGTGATGCGCTTTCCAGCAAATTTTTTAATTGGATTGGGTGAATGAGTTTTTGGTTCGATCTAAATCGGATTAGCTTCCTTTAAGAAATTCACTCAAATTAACTAGGAAAGCTATTTAAGAAGACCGAATTAACTAGGACAGCCATTTAAAGTGGCCATTCGAGGAATTAACTAAGACAGCCATTTAAAATAGCCAATCGAGAGCATGGCTATGTTCTAAATTGAAGTGCTAGAGATGAAATTCACTGACGCCCACAGAAAAATTAACTAGGACAGCCATTTAAAATACTTTTCTAAAGTGGCTAAGTTTTAAATTGAAATAGAAAAGTACTAATGAACGGCATTGGTGAGTAAGATTTCAGCTATAACATGGCAAATTTTAACCGAATGGCACGGTTAAGCCCTGCTGTCGCTACAGTGTTAATCCGAAAGTCAGGTATGAGCCTTTTTATCCCAGCAAGCGCTCGCAGTTGGCCAGGTTGGTACGTCGCCTTTTTTGCAGGTGCGTACAGTATTCAGTCATAGCGTGACGTCTGCCAGCTGCACCATGGAATACTTTGGTAAATCGGGTGGTGAGCTTTAGCCAATTCTCGGGCTCGATTTGTAGTCGGGCAAGGATAGGTTGGGCCTCGCAGATGTGACCGCGTTTGTCTGCACGAACGCATCGACCTGTGAGCTCAACCAGTTCAATGTAGTATTTAAGCTCAAATGGCAATCCTTTAGGCATGCTTTGCCTTGGGTTACCAGCAAAGCGCAGAAGATGCTTTGGTTGCTTGCCGTTATGTGCATGTTCAATGCGTTTTTTGATGCTGGTGTAGTCAGAAGTTTCTGGTGTTTCAGCAACTTTGGCTCGGATTGGATTCAGGTCAACATAAGCCATACAGGCTGCCAGAGCCGCTTCGTCAAGTAATGCCTGTGACTTAAATCGACCTTCCCAGAATCGACCTGTGCAGCCATCTTCTTTGTTTGCCCGGCGAGCAATATCTTCGTTCAGCACACGCATAAACCAACTGATACTTGCGAGCCTTTCTCTGTATTGCTCAATGATACTGTTGAGCATGATGAGCTCAGAATGATTAAGCTCACTTCCCTCAATGAATTTGTGTGTCAGCCAGTTTCCTTTAAATAACTTATGCCATCGTATAACAATGGCCTTGTCAGACAATCGTTTGGCCTTTTTATCGTCCACATATAAAACGATATGGGTATGATTGCTCATAACAGCGTAAGCGCAGATATCTATGCAAAAAACAGCGGCCAGTGTAAGTAGCTTGTCTTCAACCCACTCGCGACGATGTTCATAAGACTTGCCTGTTAATTTATCTTCACCGCACAGAAAGGCTCGTCTAACACAGCGAGAGATGCAATGATAGTATTTAGTATCCACTAAACTGACTTGGTTTTTGCGTGCTATTGGCATAATGGTCGTCCTAATCCTTGGAGTCGCCTACAAGCGTAGTCGGTGCGAGCAGAGCGCACAAGTTTTAAGGTGGATGTCTACGGAAAGGGAAAGCAATCACTTATGACTTTGTTATCAAGTTGAATGTTGATGAACTGAATTGGATAGAGCAACACTGTGCGTTTTCATTATATTGAGTTCAAAAAAGTATTTTGGAATTTCTCTGAACGAGCGTTAAATAAAAAACTGTCAACTGTAACCATATGAAATATTTTAGAAAAATGATTGAGCAGTATATTCCAGTCAATGATGACGAGTGGAGTTCTGCTTGTAGTATCTTAGAGAGAATATATATCAAAAAAGGAACGACGGTACATTGTGCTGGTGATGTGTTTAGTGAAATATGGTTTATTAAAAGCGGGCTAGCCAGATCATATTTCATTGATATGAACGGCAAAGAGCATACCTGGCAACTCTATTTTCGCGGAAAAAGTAAGCATGGCTTAAACCACTTTATGGACGACAGTGTCAGCTTTTATGAAAAGACAGGGTCAATGCTGAACTTTGAAATTCTCGAAGATTCAGTTTTTTACGTAACGTCTCTGGAAAAGCTTGATAAGTTTTTAGCACAAGACAAAAAGTGGGGACTTTTGGCTCGTATATGGTTACACAACACCTATTACTCGGCGACGTACAAACGCGTCCTTTCTCTCATGTCAGAGACTGCAGCCCAAAGGTACGAGCGATTACTGGACGAATACCCTTTTATATTTAAGCAAGTTAAGTCATACCATATCGCTTCTTATCTTGGTGTCGCGCCCCAGACTTTGAGTAAATTAAAATATGAATCTAGGTGAATGAACTCTCATATTTCGTTGTTTACCATGTGTTTTTTCACTGGAGATTAACAATGAATATTTTTCAAAAGCTTAAAAGTCAACCTGGTCAAAGTGCCACGTTATGCATTACCTGGAATGCCTTTAGCATTACAGAGCCTGGCGCCCTACAGACACAAGGGGGCCAATGATGGAACTAACACAAACAGGTGCACACCTCATATTTATCGGTATTGCTTTTTTTCTTGTTGGCCTGGTACAAGGAGCCTTGATTCCCGCTGTAAAAAACTCCCGGATGGCGCTTTCTGGTCACCTGACGGCTGTCCAATGTGGTATGGCTGTGGCGCTCTTTGGTGTTATCTGGTCGCTGGTTAAGCTGCCTTTATTTTGGGCGCTTTTTACTGCCTATGGTTCTGCAGTTGGATTCATACTTATTTGGCTGGGAATAACCCTTTCGTCAGTGACTGGTGCAAGTAAAGCGCTGCCAATCGCCGGTGCTGGGTTTTCGGCAAACATCACAACCGAAGTCACTGTGAAGATTCTGGTACGTATTGGGTCACTATTGTCACTAATCGCCTGTTCCATGTTGATTTTTGGGTTGCTGCCGATACTTAGGTAGGTGCGTTTTTGGGTGATGCGTTTTTGGGTGACACCCACCGTTATTTAGAACATAGCATCACTTGGAATGTTGAACGGCCTTTAGTAATTATCGAGTCCTTGCCCGAAAGGGCGGCAATAAGTCAGCACCCTAGAATGTTAAGCGCTAGGTATAGTGACTACACGCTTAAGGAGATAACGTATAACCCCCCGTTGCTTACCTGTTGTGATAAATGGTGAGATTAGCGTCAAGCTAAAGAGGCAGCTTGCGTGTCTGAATTGGTGTGAAGGCATCCATGCCTTGTTTACGTTCTAACTTCCTGGAACTGAGTGAGAATAGAAATCAAAGATGAAAAGGGAGATCAAAACTCTTTGAACCACGATAAAGTGTAGTAGCGACCTCTCGGGTTTGGCCCGCGATCATAGCCTCGTGCGACATCCAAAAATGGTGGCTTTTCACCAAATGGATTTTGTACAGTGAGATTAAATCGACCATATTGTTGTGCGTCATAGCCAACCGTTAGCGTTTTCAAGTCGTAAGACGGCGACCAGTCCAGAGCAAAGTCTCTGGCTGTTCTGTATTTGTCTTTTTCTGGCACGTTTGTTAAGTCAAGAGTATCGTCTTCATCTGAATTAAATGCTTTACTACCGTACGCCATGGTGAAAGAGGAATTCCAGTTTCCTTTATTCCAAAATATGCCAAATGATTGTTTTGTCTCTAAATTATTGTATCGACCAATATAGGGAGTCCATTCATCATCACCTAAATACTGATTATCACCTTGAGTGATTTCTGCTAATGAGTAGGTTATTTGAAAGCGGCCCATTTGTGTATCAGGAAAGGTGTAGTTTAAATCTAGATCATGGCCTTGGGATCTCGTTTTACCGATGTTTATGACGATGCTCTTATAATGTTCAAGTACATGAGTTGTTGGGTTTCGTTGAATTAGATCGGCAAATAACTCTCCATTGGTGCGCGCATTTTCACGCAGCATAACCCTAGTTAAACGCTCTGGCGCATTTTCAATGTCTACTTTCCAAAAATCTAATGTGGCAGTAAAACCTTGAAGGTATTCAGGGGTCCATACAAAGCCTAAGTTACGTGATGTAGACGTTTCTGGGCTAAGGTTCTCATTGCCGCCCATTTCAAATGACCATTGGTAGGGCTCGGCTTCAGCCACTTTTGCACCAAAGCTTTTACACAATGCCAGTTGCTCCCAGCCTGTGTTACTGCATGGATCGGAAGAGTTGGAGTACCAACGATCAGTGAATACTTCTTTGCCACGATATAAATCAAATAAAGTCGGTGCCCGAAAACCTTCAGAGTAATTAGCTCGAACCATGAGTTGTTCTATTGGCTTCCAGTAAACATTAACAGAGGGCGTACTTGATGAACCCGAATCACTATAATTGGAGTAGCGAACCGCTAGCTCAACACTTAAATGTTTCGCCAAATAAGCATCTTCAGCGATTGGAATGCTGGTTTCGATGTATGCTTCTTTGATTTTACGTTTTGGTGGAACATTGCTGTCTTCCTGACTCAGGTTACCGACTAATTTATATTTTCCTCTTACATCATCGAATTGATTGCTGGCTTCTTCTGTGCGGTATTCGACTCCTACTGCCATTTGAATAGTCCCTGCAGGTAAGTTGAAAACGTCTCCTACCGCACTTAGATTGAAGGTGTTCGTTGTGGCCTTGTGCTTACTCCAAATACCATCAACCATAATTGCATCTAGCAAATCGCTGTTAAGTTGCTCAAGGTCGACAAAAGGGTTCAGTGGTGAGCAATTATTTTCAACAAGGCAAACCTCAGGGCCGCTCAGGCTATCTTGTAACAAAGTTCTATTCAGTGCTTCAGGATAAGTTGTTTTTGCTTCATAACGGCTATGTACAAGATCTGTGGACCAAGTCCAATTTTCAGATAGTTCGCCATTGAGCCCAAGGCGCACATGAAAAGGCGTTGTAACTGTTGTTGTGTTTCGTTTATTGAGGTTGGTCAAACGACGGTTCAAACGTACATCGCGGCCGAACGGATTATATTCATTATCTTTACTAACGAACAGGCCAGAGACTACCGCTGCCGCCTCTTGTGCGTAGTTTTCTTTGTCGGCGTAAAGTAATTGAGCGGTACCTTCAAGTGTATCTGTAAAATTGTAATATGTGTTTAAGAGTAAGCTGTATTCGGTTCTTTCGGATGCGTCTAGTGTTTCACTTTGAAAGTTATAGCCATGGACTTCTTTATATTTCTTCTCGGCTTCTTCTTGCGCTATTTCTTCTAATTCCCAGCAGGCTTGCCCGACTTGTCCACGATAAGTTGCAGAAAACGGGGAAAAGTCATCTAAGCTACTGCCATTTGTGCCATTATTTCTGTGCATCATGTAGTAGGTTGCTGTAGCGGTATCTGCATCGCAATCTGCATAAGTCGCATTGCCATCGGGCCCATAAATACTCAGCCAGTTGGTACCTTCAAAAATACCATCAACTTTGTGTGAGCTTCTATCGGGATAGTAGAAACTTCGCGAGCCTCTGTTGTATGTTCCTATTTTCTTAGCTTCAATTCCTAATGTAACTCCACCTTCGTTAAAGCTGGTGCCGCCGACAAAGCTAAAAGTGTGAGTTGGGGCATCATTGTATTCGCTGATCCCTGTCGAGACATTCAGCTTGATACCCTCAAAGTCTTTAAGTAACTGGTAGTTAACTACCCCCGCAATGGCATCCGAGCCATAAATTGCAGATGCTGACCCTTTTTTAATATCCACCCGTTTTAGCATGGTTGTGGGGATGATTGAAATGTCCACCGACCCATCGGTATCAGCCGCCATTCTGACGCCATCAAGCAAGTTTAAGGTTCGAGCATACCCTAAACCGCGTAATTGAATTTTTTGTCGACCATCATTATTTCTTGCATCGGCTCCAAAGTTTTCATCAATAGAAACCTGGTGGCCATTCATGGCTGGTAAACGTGTGAAAATATCGGTAATGGAAGTTAACCCGCTTAGCGCGATGTCTTCGCTTGTCACTGTTGTGATTGGTAAAGAAGAAGTGAGTTCGGGCCGGATCAACCGAGAACCTGTTACCGCAACAACCTCAATCTCATTGTCTTCATTTTTGTTATCTGATTCACTTATCTTTTCAGCAGAGAAACCAGGGGGTGACATCAAAACTAGGGCTGTCGTGATGGCAATATGCACAGGCGATAAAGTGTAAGTCATAAGGGTCCCTTGATGGTTTATTGTTATTATTAACTGGGCAAGTGAATAACCGAGATACATCAATAAGTTATATAAGTCACTCTACAGAGCAGTGTAACGAGAGCAATAAGTCGGGCAATTGAAAAAATATCAACTTGTCAAAGATTGTTTTGGAATATGGTATTCTTGTTTTGTTTTTGGGTGGTTTGATTGATCTTTAAATAGAATGATTCAGCCACCTTTTATTAATTGCTTCATTGTGTTAGGTGATGTATTTTTAATTTCTGCTGTTTGTGCAAATATGTCTTAAAATTGCATTAATTACATCTTTAGTTTGTTTGAAATAAATAACCTGGTTAACTTTTTGTTTATTTGGGTTGTTTTTTGTGTTAACGATTTTGCGGGCTATGGTGTGGCGATTTGAATCCATGTAAGTTAAAAAGCTTAACATCAGGAAGTAATGTATGGTCATATTCAACAAGCCTGCAGTGTTATAAAAGTTTTGAAAAAGACAGGTTTTGAAAGACACCCAGGGCTAGGTTTTGAAATACGGTTTTGAAAGACACCCAGTC
>NZ_PNCJ01000159.1 GCF_005887115.1 Pseudoalteromonas rubra
TAATGGCATGGGCTAATGCCCGGCGTACTTGTGGATTATTAAAAGGCACACGTTCAGTATTAAAGGCCCAATAGCCCACGTTAAGGTTATCTTGTTGTTCCAACTCAATATCGTCGCGTTGGCGCAGAACGCTTGATTGGGTCGCACTTGGGTGTGGGGTGACATCGCATTCTTTGGTTAAAAGCTTGGCAATGCGTGTTGTGCCATTAGGAGTAATATCAAATACCAACTGATCGAGGTTTACTTGGTGTTCCCAGTACTCGGGGTGTGAATAGTAGCGGATCAGTCTGTCGCGTTGGTATTCACGATAAACAAACGGGCCGGTGCCCACAGGTAGCTGG
>NZ_PNCJ01000160.1 GCF_005887115.1 Pseudoalteromonas rubra
TAAAGACTTTTACGTATATGTAATAATGGATAGATGGATTGGCATTGATGAGTTTGTTGCGGTCGCAAGTAATGGCTCATTTAGTGGGGCTGCAACTCAGTTAAATACTTCGGTTGCGCAAATTAGTCGCCGAGTGAAAATGTTAGAGGAGCGGCTCAACATACAACTTTTGACGCGCACCACCCGAAAATTAGCGCTGACTCAGGAAGGTGAAGTGTTTTTATCTCACGCAAAGCATTTACAGCATGGATTAGATGACGCCACTGCTGCAATCCGTCAACG
>NZ_PNCJ01000161.1 GCF_005887115.1 Pseudoalteromonas rubra
GGATGCCTACATGGAAGCGTTTAAATCGCTATTTGTATACACTGCCGATATTCGTCGTGCAGGCTCTGCCGCGTTAGATATGGCCTATGTGGCGGCAGGCCGTGTTGATGGCTTCTTTGAGATTGGTTTGAAACCTTGGGATACCGCTGCAGGTCAACTATTGGTAAAAGAAGCCGGTGGTTTGGTGATGGATTTTGCTGGCGGGGCTAACCACGAGAAAAGCGGTAATGTGATCTGCGGTTCACCAA
>NZ_PNCJ01000162.1 GCF_005887115.1 Pseudoalteromonas rubra
ATAACGTCACAGCTGATTTGGTGCCTTTCCAGTTTGCTGGCGGCATCGCGCACGGCTGCTTGTTCTTGCTGTGCCATTGCTCTGATTTCGTCCAGGCTGCGGCAGTCATATGCGCCGCCAGCATGGGTCAGGACACCACTAAACAGTTCTGCGCTTTGCAGAATTTTAGCAATGGCAATGAGCTGGGGATCATCCGATTTTATGCCGGCCCGCTT
>NZ_PNCJ01000163.1 GCF_005887115.1 Pseudoalteromonas rubra
GTAAAACGTGATAACAAGGTTGTGCATGGTTACACCTACTACGACATCCGCTGGCAGTTTTGGTTTGATAGTAAGTCACGCCAATGTGATATCAATAAGGTAACCACTACGTTAGAGCTGGAATACACGCTGCCACAACTAACAGATAGTACTGAGAGTGTGAAAAAAGCGTGGTCACAGTGGTTTTCGTATTTGGCCGAGCATGAGCATGAACATGGTCGTATGATAAAGGCGATGGCACAGCGCATAGACGAGCAACTAGAGGCCATTCCCGAGTTGGGCAGTTGCCGCGTGATTGAACAACAGGCAGCGCTTATCGGCAATGCTCTGAAACAAGAACTAGCACAGCAACTGCAAGCATACGACGAGCAAACCAATCATGGCCGCACTGAAAAGGCGTGGCTGGTGGATCATCTCCAAGCCACACCCAATTAGCCGTTAAGGGGTTAACAGGGTT
>NZ_PNCJ01000164.1 GCF_005887115.1 Pseudoalteromonas rubra
TCGTCGTCACCGGTGGTGCCCAAGGTTTGGGATTATCGATGGCCGCTATGGCGGCGAAAGCCGGTGCACATTTGGCGCTGATTGATATGGACAGCGCTTTATTAGACGAGGCGATAGCACAGCTAAAAACTCACAGCACGCTCGCCGATGCCAAAATCCAAGGCTATATCTGCAATGTCAGCGTTGAACAAGAAGTTGAGCAGACATTCGCTGCTATAGCGAAAGACTTTGGTGCTATCCACGGCTTGATAAACAATGCCGGCATCTTGCGTGATGGTTTATTTATCAAGGCGAAAGAGGGCAAGGTGGTCGATAAAATGTCACTAAGCCAATTTCAATCGGTCATTGATGTTAACCTGACCGGGGTGTTCTTGTGCGGGCGCGAAGCCGCCGGGCACATGGTGGAGCACGCCGAGGGCGGGGTGATTATTAATATGTCCAGTGTGGCTCGTTCCGGAAACATGGGGCAAACTAAC
>NZ_PNCJ01000165.1 GCF_005887115.1 Pseudoalteromonas rubra
TTTAACTATTTTTTGTAGTTTTGTTGCTGTACCAAAATAGGTAAGTTTTTTAATTTCATTAAGTTAAGGTTTATTTAGTGATTTAAAATGAGCAATAGATTACATTCACATATGGTCAATGTCTCACAAGCAGGTGGAGATATCGTCAACTTAATTAACATGCACAAAAAAAGCAGCTAATGCTGCTTTCTTAGTCACTTTTCAAAACCTCATCCATTTGGACGAGGCTGAATTTTAGTGTAGACCACCTAGGTACTTTGATAAGACCTCGATATCTTCATCGGTCAATTTCTTAGCGATGTCACGCATCATGCCATTGTGGTCATTT
>NZ_PNCJ01000166.1 GCF_005887115.1 Pseudoalteromonas rubra
TAACACCATGGTTTACACTCGAGATAACGTCCCCGCCATATTGGCACGGTTAAGCAGTCAAGGGGTGAGGCTAATGGTTGAGACGGCACGGGGTAACCAAACGATTTCTGCTACAGAAGACCAGTTTACCGACTTAACACTACCAGATGGCGGCAATTTACTGAGCTTTTTTGCCACCCATGCGCCCAAGTTTGCAGGACTTGCTAGTAAAGCCAGCCCCTACTCATCGTGTGATAGTGACAGCCAGCGTCGCATTTCCTATCGCCAAGGAGTGATGTATTTAGCAGGCCAAGATAAAGGCAAAAACCTACTGTGCTT
>NZ_PNCJ01000167.1 GCF_005887115.1 Pseudoalteromonas rubra
CGATGAATTTGCTGCAAGCTTTGGCGTGTTAGCCAAGCTATGGTCGGCCATTAATCCAGACACCTTCTTAGCCCCGTATCGCAAAGACTATAAATGGCTAGCACAGATTTATGAGTCAGTGCGCCCGGTAGGCCAGACCGGTGCTGTGGTATGGGCGGCGCTAGGCCCTGAAACCATCAAGATGATCCATGAGCATACCGACATAAACCGTATCCGCGACGATATCGAC
>NZ_PNCJ01000168.1 GCF_005887115.1 Pseudoalteromonas rubra
TTTTAAGGTTATCGGCTGCTGAAAGCTTTGCCGGTATTGCACATCGACACTAAACCAGCGTGGTGACTCTGGTGTGGCCTTAGGGTCATAATAATCACTACTGGCATCGAACTGCGTGGGGTCTGCATAGGGACCTCGTGTCACTTCACCGATACCGACAATCGCGGGCACCTTGCAACTAGAGTGATAGATAAAGACCTTGTCACCCACTTGCATGCCATCGCGGATAAAATTACGGGCTTGGTAATTGCGTACCCCATCCCATACTGTAGTGCCGTTTTCGGCGGCTTGTAAGTCTGCCAGCGAAAAC
>NZ_PNCJ01000017.1 GCF_005887115.1 Pseudoalteromonas rubra
GCAATGCAGCGGGTTTTTTGCGTTTGGAGTAAAGTACTTCCATGTAGTATCTCCCCTTCGCGCGTCCTTGCGCTCACTTCCTCGAACTGCGAAGCGTTGCTTCGGTCGCAACTCACCCCGCACTGGAAGCGGGATCAATCAAAAGGCCACACCAAATGCATGGCATTGGCTCCTTACCAAACACACTAACGAGACGGGCTTGTATCAACCTCAGAACAACGACAAAGCAGCGTAAGGGCGCAGAGTGAAGTCAGATATAGTGTGTGAGTTGCTGTTCGAACAAGGCGCAGACACAGCAAACTCAGTGTCTTGCCGGAGAGCAACAAAATAATTGCCCCTATTTTCAATAAATTTAAATCACCCTAGTTTCAAAGTCTCATGCGTTCAATTTCTAATGACCTAATACTTTAGGTATTAAAATACCTATATTTATATTTAATGTGAATTAAAGTTCCTTTAAGTTGTGCTGTAAATCGACTTTTTAGAAATAAATATGCTTGATTTGATGTTTTCGACCATGTTAAAACATAGGCAATTCATCAACAGGACCAATGCCCACATGCAAATTATTACGTTGTCACTATTGCTTAACCTCTTACTGCTTAGCTGTAAGAGCGGGGCGTAGTTGCGCGTAAGGGCAGCAACACGATAAACCCCGCACATTGTGCGGGGTTTTTTTATGCTTAAACGAGGACATCAGGTATGCAAGACAAGGTTTGGATATTCGATACAACATTAAGAGACGGAGAGCAGGCGCTTAAGGCCAGTCTGACTGAAGAAGATAAAATTCTACTCGCGCATACCATTAGTCGTTTAAATGTTGATGTGATGGAAGTTGGCTTTCCAGTTTCAAGTCCGGCGGACTTTCGCGCGGTACAGCGCATTGCCAGAGAAATCAGCGGACCAAGCATTTGTGGTTTGGCGCGTGCCGTGAGCAAAGACATTGAAGCCTGTGGTGAAGCGCTGAGACCAGCTGAGAAAAGCCGTATTCATACTTTTATCGCGACCAGCCCTTTACACCTTGAGCATAAGCTGAGAATGTCCCTGGAAGATGCAACCGAGATGGCGGTCAAATCTATCAAGCTGGCGCGCAACTATACCGATGATGTTGAATTTTCCTGTGAAGATGCGAGCCGAACTCCATTTGATGATTTGTGCCGTGTTGTTGAGCGAGCTATTGACGCAGGGGCCAGCACCATTAACCTGCCTGATACAGTAGGCTATGTGACACCCGATGAATATGCCGCGATGATCCGTCATATTCGCAATAATGTGCCAAACATAGATAAAGCACGTCTGAGTGTACATTGCCACAATGATTTAGGACTGGCTGTTGCGAATTCCATTGCCGCAGTACAGGCCGGTGCAAGGCAAATCGAATGTACCATTAATGGTATTGGTGAGCGTGCCGGTAACTGTTCATTAGAAGAAGCCGCCATGATCCTGAAAATGCGTGAAGACCATTTACGGGTGGGTTGTGATATTCGCAGCGAAGAAATTTATCGGGCATCACGCCAGGTCGCCAAGATTTGTAATATGCCGGTCCAGCCTAATAAAGCCATCGTCGGCGAAAATGCCTTTGCTCATAGCTCTGGTATTCACCAAGACGGCGTATTGAAGGCGCAAAATACCTACGAAATCATGTCTCCAGAAACTGTGGGTGTACCCAACAACCAATTGAATATGACCTCACGTTCTGGCCGCCATGTTATTGAACACCGTCTGAGTGAACTGGGCTATCAAAAATCTGACTATGACATGGACTCACTCTACGAGAGCTTTTTAGCCCTGGCTGATCAGAAGGGCACTGTGTACGACTATGACCTTGAAGCGATGATCCACTTTAATCAAATTACTGATAAAGACAGTTTTTACCAGCTGCAATTT
The DNA here is from genome assembly GCF_005887115.1 of Pseudoalteromonas rubra. Lineage (GTDB taxonomy): Bacteria > Pseudomonadota > Gammaproteobacteria > Enterobacterales > Alteromonadaceae > Pseudoalteromonas > Pseudoalteromonas rubra_F. The sequence continues at coordinate 1,888 of NZ_PNCJ01000017.1, forward strand.
GTGAATGCGTCGTCGAATTCTCAGTCTATTGCCAGCGCAACCGTTGGGATTGCAATGGGCGAGCAATTAAAACAGGAAGCTGCTACGGGTAATGGCCCGGTAGAAGCGGCATTTTTGGCACTTGAGCGGATCACCGGTAAGGCTATTGATATCGTTGAATACAACCTGGATGCCACCGGCCAGGGGGCTAGCTCATTAGGACAGGTCGATATGATAGCCAAATATGACGGTCGTCAATATCACGGTACGGGACTGGCGGCTGATGTTGTAGAAGCCTCAGTGCACGCCATGATCCACGTATATAACTTAATTCACCGAGCCGCCAAGGTCTCGAGTTTGAAACAACAAAGGAAAGCAGGATGAGTCAATCAAATTATCAGATAGCCGTATTAGCCGGAGATGGTATTGGACCAGAGGTGATGGCAGCCGCTGAGTTGGTGCTCGATAAAGTCAGTGAAGTCTTTGGTATCAGCTTACAGCGCCAACACCATGCTATCGGTGGTGCGGCCATTGATGAATATGGCGTCGCGTTGCCTCCAGCAACACTGGCAGCCTGCGAAGCATCGGATGCGATTTTGTTTGGTTCAGTCGGCGGACCTAAATGGGAACATTTGCCACCTCAGGAGCAACCTGAACGCGCTTCTCTATTACCCCTGAGAAAACATTTCGGTCTGTTTTGCAACCTGCGCCCGGCTCAGTTACTACCGGCACTGAGTGCAGCTTCTCCGTTACGTGCTGACATCAGCCAGCAGGGCTTTGATATTTTGTGTGTTCGCGAGCTAACCGGCGGTATCTATTTTGGTGAGAAGGGCCGCGAAGGGGCTGGGCCAGATGAAGTCGCTTTTGATACTCAACGTTACAGCCGCCATGAAATTGAGCGTATTGCTCGCTTTGCTTTTGAAGCTGCCAGATTGCGCAGTAATCGAGTCACGTCGGTTGATAAAGCCAATGTACTTGCGTCGAGCGTGCTGTGGCGTGAAGTCGTATGTGAGGTAAGTAAAGACTACCCGGATGTAGAACTGGAGCACATTTATATTGATAACGCTGCGATGCAACTGGTTAAACAGCCGGGACAGTTTGATGTGTTGCTGTGTGACAACTTGTTTGGCGATATCCTGTCGGATGAATGCGCCATGATCACCGGCTCCATGGGTCTGCTGCCGTCAGCAAGCCTGAATCAATCGGGTTTTGGATTGTATGAACCGGCGGGTGGTTCTGCTCCTGATATCGCAGGTAAAGGCATTGCCAACCCAATCGCACAGATCCTCAGTGCAGCGCTGATGCTACGCTATTCATTGGCACAGGATGAGGCGGCAAGACGCATTGAAAAGGCCGTAGCAGAAGCCGTGGCGGCTGGCGTGGGCACACCGGATATTTACCCGGAAGCTGGCTATACCACTTTGGACGTCGCTCATGCAATTGTTGAGCGAATTTAACCTGATCTCAGATTAACAACAGGATGTAGCAAGTGGCACACACGTTATATGACAAAATCTGGCAGGCGCATGTGGTCGCCAGTATAAACGAGCAAACCGATTTACTGTATATAGACAGACATCTGGTGCATGAAGTCACCTCGCCTCAGGCGTTTTCCGGCCTGCGTGAGAAGAACCGTAGGGTGCGCTGCCCGCATAAGACCTTTGCGACCATGGATCACAATGTGTCGACCAAAAGCCGCTCTATCGATGCAGCAAGTGAGGTAAGCAAAAATCAGCTTCAGGCGTTAGCAAAGAACTGTCAGGAGTTCGGCATTGAACTTTATGATCTGAACTCAGTGAATCAAGGCATAGTGCATGTGATGGGACCTGAACAGGGGATCACGCTACCTGGCACGACTATCGTGTGTGGCGACAGCCACACCTCAACACATGGTGCTTTTGGCGCATTGGCTCATGGCATCGGCACCTCTGAAGTGGAGCACGTGCTGGCAACTCAAACGCTGCAGCAGAAGAAAGCCAGATCACTGAAAATTGAGATCACTGGCACGCTACGGCCAACCGTAACGGCCAAAGATCTGATCATGGCTGTGATCGGCAAACTGGGCACGGCCGGTGGCACAGGCTTTGTGGCGGAGTTTTGTGGTACAGCCATAGAAGCTTTGTCGATGGAAGCACGGATGACTCTGTGTAACATGAGCATTGAAATGGGTGCTAAGGCCGGATTGATCGCCCCGGATCAGACCACCTACGATTACCTGAAAGGCCGCCCTTTCGCCCCGCAGGGTAAAGATTTTGAGCAGGCTGTCACCTATTGGCAAACCTTGCATTCAGATCCTGATGCCGTCTTCGACAGTGAAGTGATCATCAGCGCCGACGAGATCCAGCCACAGGTGACCTGGGGCACCAGCCCCGAGCAAGTGATCGGGATTGATGAAGCTATTCCGGATCCGGAAACTGAGCCGGATCTGATCAAGGCCGAGGCCATGCGCAGCGCACTGCGTTACATGGGCCTGCGCGCAGGTCAGAAACTGACCGACGCTAAAGTAGATACGGTGTTCATAGGCTCCTGTACCAATAGCCGCATTGAAGACTTGCGTGCCGCCGCTCAGGTTGTGGCGGGTAAGCAGGTCGCCAGCGGCGTTGAAGCCTTAATTGTACCGGGCTCAGGTCTGGTAAAACAGCAGGCTGAGCAAGAGGGTCTGGCGGATATCTTCATGGCGGCTGGCTTTGAGTGGCGAGAGCCGGGGTGTTCCATGTGTCTGGCAATGAATGACGACCGTCTGGGGATGGGTAAACGCTGTGCGTCAACCTCCAACCGAAACTTTGAAGGGCGCCAGGGGCGCGGTGGCAGAACCCATTTAGTGAGCCCTGCGATGGCGGCAGCCGCGGCAATTGCGGGTCACTTTACCGATATTCAGGGAGAGCAGGCATGAGCGTATTTCACCGCGGACTACTGGCACCGCTGGATAAAAACAATGTCGACACGGATCAGATCATTCCGAAGCAATTTTTAACCTCAACCAGCAGAGAAGGGTTTGATAAGGCGCTCTTTTACGACTGGCGCTACACAGAACAGGGCGAGCCGGATCCGGACTTTATTCTTAATGCGCCGCAATACCAGGGTGCCAGCGTGTTGCTGACACGGGATAACTTTGGCTGTGGTTCTTCTCGGGAACACGCGCCATGGGCGTTGAAACAGTATGGCTTTACTGTGATTTTGGCACAGAGTTTTGCCGATATCTTTTTCAATAACTGCGGCAATAATCAAATGCTGTGTATTAGTTTGCCTCCAAGCACGCTGGATAGCTTGTTTGGCTTGTGTGAGCGCCAGGCAGATATTCAGATTGAAGTAGACTTAGCTGAGCAGCAACTACGCAGTGAATACTTTGCCCCGATCACATTTGATGTTCGCCCGGACATCAAAGCGCGACTTCTCAGTGGGCTGGACTTTATCGGTGAGACCGAGCAATTGAACGCCCAGATAGAGTCGTTTGAACAGCAGCTTCAGGCGGCGCGTCCCTGGCAGTAGCGGTTTGATCACCGCATTTAATTGGCAAAGGCCGCTAAGTGGATTACGCTGCGGCCTTTATTATTTTTTAGGAACATTGATATGAAGCTTGTTTATGCAGCTGCTTTGCTGGCCAGTGGTACTGTCATGGCACGTCCGGCGCCTTTAGTCTCTATCCCCACGCATGATGCGTTCTTTGCTCAAATCAAACAACATTGTGGTAAAGCGTATGAAGGCAAAGTGACTGTCGACAATCAGGGCCCTAGTGCGTTCAGTGATGCGCGCCTGATCATGCACGTACGTCGGTGTAACGATCAGGAGCTGCAAATTCCGTTTCATGTTGGGCAAAATGCCTCGCGCACCTGGATCCTGACAAAGACAGGCAGCGGTTTGAGCCTGAAGCACGACCACCGTCATAAGGATGGCAGTGATGATGAGTCGACTATGTACGGCGGTCATACAGTCGATGCGGGCTACAACAATGTGCAATCTTTCCCTGCAGATCAGTACTCTAAAGAGTTATTTGTAAAGCGTGGTATTCCACAGTCAGTTGGTAACACCTGGCAAATGTACATTTACGATGAGCGCTTTACCTATCGCTTGGTAAGAGAAGGGCGTGAATTTAGAGTTGATTTTGATCTGACAAAACCCGTTCAGGCACCGAAAGCGCCCTGGGGTTATCAGGATTAACACAGATATCTTGCCGGCTCAGTGCGAGGCACTGAGCTGCGAGAGTGACATCACTGCGGGTTTTTCACACATCGCACTTCAACTTGCAAGTCTGGCTCATACGGCCTGGGATAGGTGGGTAGTCGATCAAAGCTCTGAACGCCCGCGATCACCACCAGCTGTGGTAACTGACCCTGGCATAAACGTTGGCTATGCCTAAGTAAAAACACACTTTGTTGCAAAAAGTGCTGATAACTATCCGATTTTATCTGTAAATAGTAGTGGTCGTCATTATACTTAATTTGTTCGTAATGCACTTTGTGATCGAAGTCGTAAAGCTTTTCGACTACGCCATTGGGCGGAGGTGTGTAGCTACTACAGGCACTGACAAGTAAAGAGAGTACGGCCAGAAGAGGTAAGCGCCATTGTTGTTTGATTGCCCGGGTTGTCTTGAAAAAGAAATGCGGCATACAAAAACCTGCTAATCCATTATCGTCTTGCTTGAAGTGTAACATATTTAGGAGGTGCACTTGTTTGCGCAACTGAGAAAGTTCATTAATACCCTGGCTGAGCAACCCGATTCTGATCAGGCTCCTGATTTTACCACCGCATTGGCGGCGCTGATGGTTGAAATTATGCGTGCAGACGGTGAAGTACATGCTGATGAATGCCATATGATAGCTCGGCTGTTGACTCAGCACAGTGGAATTTCCACACAGGCCAGTGAACTGATCCGCGATCAGGCGATTGAAATGGTCAATGAAGCCATAGATTTACATCGCTTTGTACGGGTCGTAAATGACCATACAGGTGAGCTTGAGCGCATAGAAGTGATAGAGCTGCTTTGGCTGGTTGCCTATGCCGATGGTCGCCTGGATCCGCATGAAGAACATATGGTCAGAAAAATAGCGGGTCTGCTCTATGTGGCACATGCTGATTTTATCTCGGCAAAACTCACCGCTCGCCAGCAACTCCAGCTTGCTGATTAGTGGGTAAGTTGCGCCGTCCCCAACTCGGTTTTGCAAGATTGAATAGCTTCCTTAATCAGAAAGTTAACCAGGGTTGGGGAGATACAATACATCTGAGCAATTTCTTTTTGCTTTAACCGGCCATCTCGATAAAAGCTCACCACATTTTGGTGACGTGTTGAGAGCTTAGCAATGGTGTGGTTTACCTTCTCTGACAATTGCTCATCAATGAAGCGTGTTTCAATGTTGGAATCTTCATCATCAAAGTGTTCGCCGTGCACTGACTCCATATCAACCAGACTTTCCCGACTCTGCTTACGCAGCATATCGATAGCAATGTTGCGGGCAACCTGATAGCAAAAGCTCTTGGAGTTTTTAACCTGGCAGTTTTGACAGGCTGACATGCCAGACAGGCGAATAAAGGTGTCTTGTAACGCATCCTCAGCGAGATAGGGGCAACGCAGAATATTGTTCAGATAAGCAAGTAGCTTGGCTTCGTTTTCTGCAATGACATTTGACCACTTTTCTTGCGACTGCGGCACGGTAATTTCTCCTGATGTATTTGATTTAGATCCGTTATAACGAATGATAATAGTTATCAGTTGCGCATTATTTATATTTTGTATTCACAAGTCAAGAGTGTTTCTGGTTGTTGTAGCAAATATTGCGAAAGTGTGTTCGGCAGGGAGGCTGGCGGGTCGGGTGCTCAGTGGATTGATTAGGAGATAGCGAGTACGTTTGTGTTTGAATTTAAAATAATTGCCATGGCAATGATCACGGCATCTCACACTATTTGGTCGCTCATCCTGTTTTTTTTAATCTTTTATGACGTCTACAAGGAGGGCCTATGACGAGATTTATCGTCATAGGCTGCTGTGTAATTTGTAACCAAAAGGATTAATATGAACTTTTTTAAGTTGAGTATGGCTGGTTTATCAATCTGCATGGGGAGTGCTGTTGCTGCTCAACAAGCTGCCTCCACACCAGCACATTTTAACGCTCAGGAATCTGTTAGGATCACTCGTACGCACCTGGGTATTGCACACGTAAAAGCAGATACTTTGTACGGACTTGGATATGGTAATGCCTTTGCACAGGCGCAGGATCATGGCTGCATACTGGCCGATGGTTATTTGCGTCAGCGAGGAGAGCGGGCGAAATACCTGGGGGCGCACCGCCGGGACCAGGATAATTACTATTTATATTCAGACATCGGGTATCGGATCCTGGATTTACCGGGGCGCGTTGCGCAGCACTACAATCAGATGTCTGACAACAGTAAGGCGCTGGCGGAAGGCTTTGCAGCTGGGTATAACCACTTTCTGAGCGAAGTCGCAGCAGGTCGTGAAACACTGGATCAGGCATGCCGAGATCAGCCCTGGGTTAAGCCCATCACCGCACAAGACGTTGTATCAAGTTTAGTGCTGATGAGCGTACAAGGCAGCTTAGGGCGCATGTTGCCAATGCTGATCCAGGCTGCGCCACCTCAGTCTGATAGTCTGAGCGGAGTTGATGTGGTGTCTGAGTCTGTCGGTGATATCACTCAAGGCTCCAATGGATGGGCACTGGGTCAGTCGGTCACTGCCAACGGGCGAGGTATGGTACTGGCCAACCCGCATTTTCCGTTTCATGGTAACTCCCGTTTCTGGACGCATCATGCGACGGTCCCGGGGGAGCTGGATGTGATGGGGGCATCTATCGTTGGTGTGCCCGGCATTGTGAATATCGGCTTCAACCGCAATTTAGCCTGGACGCACACTTTTTCCAGTGCTTTGCACCATGTGTTTTACCGCCTGACGATAGACCCGAATAACCCGCTTCGTTATCGGTACGAAGGACAGTGGCGCGATCTACACACCCGTCAGATTCAGATACCGGTCAAAACCGCTGGTGGGATAGAGACATATGGGCACACCGCTTACGCAACCCATTTTGGCTTTCTTTTGGAAGACACACAAAATTTCCCCTGACAAGGGAGTGTTGCCTTTGCTGTTCGTGATGTCAATCTGGAGAACTTTGAGGCCATAGATCATTGGCTCGCTTACAATAAAGCTGCTTCAATAGATGAATTAGCAGCAGCATCAGCACGTTATAATGGATTATCCTTTAACAATACACTCGCCGCTGACAGGCAGGGGGAAACGTTTTATACCGATGACTCCAACGTGCCAGACTTATCACCGGCGGCATTGGAGTGGCTGCGCACCGATCCATATACAGCCGCAGTGTTTGCGTCGACGGGCCAGGTTGTATTACCTGGTGATCGCAGCGATATGATATTTACTGGTGCCATCGACTTCGATAATTCTCCTTCTCTCAGGCGCCGAGATTATGTACAAAACTCCAATGATTCATTCTGGTTATCCAATCCGGAGCAACCCATCCGGGATGTGTCTCCCTTATTTGGAAAGGTAGATGCAAAGCAATCTGAGCGCAGCCGGTACGCACATGAGCTGCTTAATACACAGCGTGGCCGAGATGGCCGTTTTGACTTGTCTGAGTTAGAGAAAGTCATACTGGGCAATGGCAGTTATTATGCCAATCAACGCGCAGTGGTTGGCGGCCTGTGTCAACACTATAGCGGTCAAACCCTGGTGTTAAGCGAGCAAGTCAGCGCTCAGGTGGATCCTATCTGTGCGGCATTTGCACAATGGGATGGCCAATTTAACCTGGATTCTAAAGCCGCCCACCTCGCCCGAGAATTTTTTAGAGCGCTGGATACGAGCCAGGACTTTGTTGTGCCATTTGACGCAACTCAGCCAACCACCACGCCACACACCCTGAAAAGTGAGCGCACTATCCTTGAGAAGCTGCTGAGTGCTGGTGTCAATTTACAGCATTATGGATTCGCACTGGATGCGCCTTACGGCGAGATCCAATACCTGCACAAAGGCAATGAGCGTATGGCCTGGCCTGGTCCAGATCACAGCAGCGGTGGATTTAACATGTTTGCCCCGGCCAATGGCATGGATCTTACCAGCTTTGCCAAGCCTGCTCCCACGCCACTGACCAGCATAGTTGACGGTCAGCCGTTGTGGTCTGAATTAACCCGTGACGGTTATGAGGTTAACTATGGCTCCAGCTGGATGATGGTGGTGGGCTTCGATTATTGGGGCCCTGTGGCCAAAGGCCTGTTGCTTCATTCTCAAAGCGCTAACCGCGACTCAGCGCACTTCAGTGACAGTAGCCGGCGCTATGCTCAGCAAGGCGGTCTGATCACCTTGCCATTTTACCCCTGGCAAATTGCGCTCAGTGCCATCAGCAGTACCAAACTGATTGTGAAAAAAGACTAAAAAACCCAGGCTGTCGCGCGTCACTATGCCGACAGTCTGATTTTTGGAGAATATGATGAGCTTTGACAATGAAAATGGCACCTTCAAGGTATTGGTCAACCACGAAGAGCAATATTCACTCTGGCCCAGCTATAAAAGCGTTCCGGGTGGTTGGAAAGACGTGGGTGTGGAAGGTGATAAAGAGACCTGTCTGGCCTACATCAATGAACACTGGACCGACATGCGTCCACTCAGCCTTCGCCAGGCAATGGAGCAGTAACTCTTCTTTCGCGTATTGTGATGGGTATTGAGGTACTCATAGTGATGCGCACCTGGCTAATACAGGGGATTGTATGCCCCTGCCTCCCTGTCTGTATGTTTTACGGAGTATCCCATGACCGCCACGACGATAATGGATCAGCTTGCCCGCCATGCTGAGCAAAAACCTCAGCAAACAGCATTAGTTTGTGTGGATAAAAAAGCCCATACCCGCTGGAGCTATCAGGCTCTTTATGAGCAGAGTGTTTGGCTTGCGGGCCACCTTCAGGCGCATGTAAATGCAGGTGACAGAGCACTGATCTTAATGGACACAGGAATCGAATATGTCACCAGTTTTCTTGCCTGCCAGTATCTGGGTGTGACTGCCATTCCGAGTTTTCCACCCGAGTCGACTAAAGCACAGCATATTGCCCGGACAGTGGGTATTACAGAAGATGCCAGTGCAACACTGGTCCTGACGACCAGCCGTTTCGCCGACACGGTTTCGGCTATGTGTGAGTCCCTGAGCGAAGTGGTGGTACAGGTGGTTGATGAGTTGACGGGGGATACGCCACCAGCGCCGCGCCACCCGGCACTTAGCGATGACATTGCGTTTTTACAGTATACCTCTGGCTCAACAGCTAAGCCCAAAGGGGTGATGGTCAGTCATGGCAACTTGTTAGCCAATGAAGTTGCCATTGCCGAACGAATGCAAACCAGCGAAAAAGACGTCTCGGTGAGCTGGCTTCCGCTCTTTCATGACATGGGGCTAATCGGTGGACTATTACAGCCTATCTATACCGGTTATCTCCTCGTACTGTGCTCGCCACGCTATTTTATGGAACGCCCGGCGCGTTGGTTGCAGCTGATCAGCGAGTATGGAGGAACTATCTCCGGGGGGCCAGACTTCTCATATCGTCTTTGTCTTGAGCGTGTGCGTGAAAAACAGCTGGAAGGGCTCGACTTAAGCAGCTGGCGTGTCGCTTTCTCCGGCGCTGAGCCGATCCGCCACGATACCTTACTGGATTTTACTGAGCGCTTTGCACCTCAGGGCGTGAAAACGTCTGCCATTTATCCGTGTTATGGGTTGGCTGAGGGCACCCTGATGGTAACCGGTACAGAGGCCGGCGGCGGTGCGGTTATCCGTGCGTTCGATAATCAGGGGTTGGCAGAGGGGCTGGCTAATCAGGTTGAGGCCAAAGATCTTCGTGATACCGACGCTTACAGTCATCAGGTGGGCTGCGGTAAGCCTGCCAGCAAACATACAGTGCGGATCACTTGCCCGCAATCGCAGCGTGCATTGGCTGACGGAGACATTGGTGAAATTTGGGCTGCGGGGCCGAGCATTGCCTTAGGGTACTGGCAAAATGAGCCGGCGACACAGGAGACGTTTGTTGAATGTGAAGGTCAGCGCTGGTTGAGAACCGGTGATGTCGGCTATGTTTTTGACGGTCAGCTTTATATTTCTGGTCGACAAAAAGATTTGATCATCATGAATGGTCATAATGTTTATCCTCAGGATATTGAACGGGCCATTGAAGCCGAGCTAAGTTTTGTGCGCAAAGGGCGCGTTTCTGCCTTCCCGGTGCCCAGCAAAGAAAGTGGCGAAGGAATTGGCCTGGCGATTGAAACCAGTAATAGCTATCGCAATGACATACCTGCTGAGCAAACAGCATTGATTGTTCGCGACTTTATTACCGAGCAGTTCGGTGCCTGCCCGGAGCTGATCGTGTTGTTAGATCAGGGCGGCCTGCCTAAAACGTCCAGTGGCAAGCTGCAGCGCAGCGCCTGCCTGAAATTGCGTAATGCGGGTGAACTGGCCAGTTATGGTGATTTTACTCTCACTCATTTGCAAACACTCAATACCGCTTCGTCAGGTGCAGATACGTCGCACTGGGATGCGCTAACGCAGCAATTGGCTCAGCACTGGCAAAGTGTATTACGTTATCCGGTGAATCATGATGATGCCGATTTCTTCGCGCTTGGTGGCAGTTCTATTAAAGCCGCTCAACTGCTGGCCTTGATCCAAAGTGAACTGGACTGTCAGCTTGAACCCAGCAGCCTGTTTGCGGCGCACCGTTTTGCAGATTTCTGTCAGCTGGTCAGAGAAGCAAAGGCGACACCTGGCATTCAGCTGGTGGCGTCACAGTTGGCTGATTATCCGCTGAGCACCCAGCAACAAAGGCAGTTGTTCTTATGGCAACTGGAACCACAAAGCAGTGCCTATCATATTGGTGCCACTCTGGAGTTGCAGGGGAGTATTCAGCCTGAATTGCTTAAACAGGCGTGTGCCAAAGTGCTTGAATCACAACCGGCTCTGCGCCAGGCGTACTTCAAAAATGCAACGGGTCAGTGGCGTCAACGCACCACTGAGCAGCCATTGCAGTGGCAAGAGCACGATGTTAGCGATGCCGCCGAGCCCACAGCGCAAGCTCAGACAATACAACAACAAATTTCGCAGCAACCTTTCGCACTGGACAAGGGTGAAAACTTCCGCGCAGCTTTGATTTCGCACTCTGAACAGCATCATAGGTTTGTGCTGGTTATGCACCACATCGCCAGCGACGCCTGGAGTTTTGATTTGATCCTGGCGGAGGTCACCCGTCAGTACAATGCATTGTGTGGCGACGCACCGAGTGCGCCGACTCAGAATGACGCCATTCACTACGGTGATTTTGCTCTGTGGCAGGGAGGATGGCTGGGATCTGAGCAGGCTGCAACTCAGCTGGCTTATTGGCAGCAAAGGTTGGATGGTCAGGGAGATGAAGAGCTGTTAGCGCCAGAGCGAGCGCGGGGCGCAGATCTGACTGCGCCACTGGGCGTGATGCAATTTACACTGGACCACAAACACACCGATAAGCTGCAACAACTGGCACATGGCAACAATGCCAGCCTGTTTATGCTATTGCTGAGCAGCTTGCAGGTACTGTTTTATCGTGTCAGTGGTAAGCGCCAGCCGCAGATCGGCGTTGCCGTCGCAAACCGAAATCTGGCTCAGCTACATAATTTGGTTGGCTTTTTTATCAATACCCAGGTGATCCGTGGTGTAGTTGCGCCGGAGCTAAGTTTTGCTCAGCTGCTCAGAGCGTGCAAGACTGCGGCACTTGAGGCGCAGCAGCATCAGGACTACCCGTTTGAAAAGCTGGTGGAAGTACTCAATCCACACAGAGCTTTAGGGCAGACGCCTTTATTCCAGGTGATGTATAACCATCTGGAGCAGGACGTGACAGATGCGCTGGCCTTAGCGGGCATGACAACGACCAGCGCACAGTCTTTACAGCAGCAGGCTCAGTTTGACCTTAGTATTGATTCCCGACTGGATGGTCAGGGACAGCTGACTATCGAACTACAATATAATCAGGCATTGTATCAGACATCGACCATTGCCCGGTTGTGTGATGCATATCAGCAGTTACTCAACCAGTTGCCACAGCAGGCAGAGCTGGCCATCGGAAACTGGTCATTGCAAGCAGAGCCCCTAACCATGCCGAATGCTGCAACGGGACCACAGGTGGCTGCGCAGGCCGGAAACTGGCTGAGTGCAATCAGTGAATATGCCAAGCAAAACCCCGATGATACCGCGGTGATCTTTGAAGATCAGCACTACAGTTATACATGGCTGGAGCAGACCGCTAACCGGCTGGCCAACGGCCTTGTTGGCAAGGGCTTTTCAGGTGAAGTGGTTGGTATCATGCAGGCGCGTAAGCCGCTGATGCTGGCCTCGGTGCTGGCCTGTCTTAAAGCCAATGCCGCTTACTTACCACTCGACCCGAATTTCCCGCAAGCCAAACTCACTCACATGATAGACGACAGTGGCTGTGCTGCTGTACTGGGCGACAGCACGCCCTTTGCGCTGTCTGTGCCAGTGATTTCACCAATCACATTACTGAGCGAATACCATGAGCACAATCAGTCGCCAGAGTGGTTGCATCATTCACATTCACTGGCGTATTTAAACTACACCTCAGGCTCGACCGGCCAGGCCAAAGGCGTGGCGATTGAACATCAGGCGCTGGCAAGCTATATCGGCTCGGCGACTGATTTTATCAATTTAACCTCTGATGACGTCGTGTTGCAGTTTGCCACCATCAATTTTGATGCCTTTGTAGAGCAAGTGTTCCCGAGCTGGACGGTGGGTGCAACTGTGGTGCTGCGAGGTGATAGTTTGTGGGATGCCGAGACCTTGTATCAGCAAGCTCAGCGTCACGGTATCTCGGTCATGGACTTGAGTGCGGCCTATTGGCGTAGCATTGCCGCCAGTTGGGCGCGTATTGCTGCAACAACCCCATTGTCGCTGCCGCGGCTGCGACAGGTTCACTCTGGTGGTGAGGCCATGTCTGAACAGGGGATATCAGACTGGCGACAAGCCGGCCTGGGTGACGTCCGCTTACTCAATACCTATGGGCCCACTGAGATAGTTGTTGAAGCGGCGATTTATGATTGTCGGCCACTGACCCCCGGAGAGTCGGTACCACTGGGGCATGCACTGGGCGGACGTCGTCTGTACGTACTGGATCAAAACCTGCAACCGGTCGCGAACGGGCAAGTCGGCGAACTGTATATAGGCGGCGAGATGCTGGCGCGTGGATATTGGCAACGTGCCGCTCAGACCGCGACGCGCTTTATTGCTGATCCGTTTACTAATAACGGAGGACGCATGTATGCAAGTGGCGATCTGGTCAGCTGGCAAGCAGGTGCACTGCACTATCATGGGCGTAGTGACCATCAAGTGAAAATTCGTGGTTTCAGAGTTGAGTTAGGCGAGATTGAAACGCGTCTGACGCAGTTACCCGATGTAACCGCAGCCGTTGTGATCACCCAGCAGCAGGCGCAGGCGCTGAGCCTGATCGCCTATGTGCAAAGTGAACGTCACAAAGACCCAGAGTATGCGGCTAAACTCAAGCGTGCTTTGGCTGAGCAGTTGCCAGAATACATGGTGCCGTCACATATTGTGGTGCTGGCACAGCTGCCCATTAACGCCAGCGGCAAACTTGAGCGACAACAGCTGCCTAAGGTCCAGGCTTCACCCAGCATGGTCTCGAATACGGCCAGTAGTGACATTGAGCTGGCACTGGAGACGGTGTGGCGCAAACATCTGGCCACGGAGCAGCTGGATCTGAATGCTAATTTCTTCGACCTGGGTGGCCACTCGCTATTACTGATGGCTGTGTATGATGACTTAAAACCTCAGTTTAGCCAGCTGCAGCTGACCGATTTATTCGCCTATCCCAGTATTGCCAGCCTGGCAGCCTACCTGGAGCAGTCCGGGACGGTTGCGTCACAAACAAGTAGCACCCAAAGTGGTGCCAAACAGCGTCGCGGCATGGGCGCCGTCGCCGCTCGCAAACGAAAAGCAAGAGAATCATAAACATGTCAGAACATGAGTATAGTGAACTGGATATTGCCATCGTCGGGATGGCGGGACGTTTCCCCGATGCGGATAACGTCGATGCCTTATGGCACAACATTCGCGCCGGGCAGTGCGCGGTACAAAGTTATGACGACGAGGCATTGCGTCGTGCCGGGGTGAGCGAATCCGACCTCACTGACCCGGATTATGTCAAGCGCGGTGTCCCGTTTGAGCGGCTCGCGCAGTTCGATGCCGAATTCTTTGGATATACACCGAAAGAGGCTGAGCAACTGGATCCACAGCAACGCCACTTTCTGCAAACTTGCTGGCATGCAATGGCTCATGCCGGGTTGCCACTGGGAGAACAAACGGGTGTATATGCCGGGTGTGGTGTGCCTGCCTATCTGATGCAAAATTTATTACAGGGTCAGTCACGTGATATCACCAGTTTACTGGCGCTGACCAATGGTAACGACAAAGACTCACTTGCTACCCGGGTCAGTTATGAACTGGATCTGAAAGGGCCAGCCGTCACAGTGCAAACAGCTTGCTCTACGTCTTTGGTTGCTGTTCATATGGCCTGCCGTGCCCTGCAGAATTTTGAGTGTGACTCTGCCCTGGCAGGGGGAGTATGGCTGAATTTGGCGCAGGATCAGGGTTATCATGCGCCTGCGGGTGGTAGCTTGTCACCGTCGGGTCAGTTGAGTGCATTTGGCGAGCAGGCCGATGGTATTCTGATTGGTAGCGGCAGTGCGGCCGTGGTTCTCAAGCGTTTGGCGGAAGCTCAGCAAGAGGGCGATCACATTCTGGCTGTGATCAAAGGCTCAGCAATCAATAACGACGGCCGTGATAAAGTGGGCTACACCGCCCCCAGTGTGACTGGGCAGGCCAACGCCATCATGGCGGCACTGGAGTTTGCAGATATTGAACCGCACAGCGTTGGTTATATCGAAGCACATGGCACGGGTACTGAGTTGGGCGACCCGATTGAAATCGCCGCACTGAGCCAGGCATACGCCAGTGATACAAAACAGTACTGCGCCATAGGCTCTGTTAAAACCAACCTGGGCCATCTTGATGCGGCGGCAGGTATCACGGGCCTTATCAAAGCGGTTCAGGCCTTGCGCCACCAGGAGTTGCCGCCAAGTTTGCACAGTCAGCCGCTGAACAGCAAAATTGACTTTGCGAACAGCCCGTTTTATGTCAACGACACACTCAAGCCCTGGCAAAGCAATGGACCACGGCGCGCTGCGGTCAGCTCATTGGGCATGGGGGGCACCAATGCCCATGTGATTTTGCAGGAGTATACGCACCAGCAGACAAGTGAAGTAAGCGCCTCAACGCCGTGGCAAGTGTTACCTCTGAGTGCCAGCAGTCAGGCCGCCTTGATGCGTCAGACGCAAGCGCTGGCCGATGCGCTGCAGCGTACCCCAGAGCAATTTGCCCAGCTTGCGGCTCAGCTGCAACACAAGCGCAGTGCTCTGGCTGTACGCTATGCGTGTGTGGCAGACAGTGCAGAGCAGGCAATTGCTCAGTTACTACGTGAACCGCAAGGTGACAAAGCGACGGCGCCGCGAGTGGCTCTCATGTTTTCAGGGCAGGGGTCTCAGTATGTCACTATGGCTCAGCCTTTGTTGCGTGATGTGCCTGCATTTAAGGCGGCATTTGACGAGGTGATGGCACACTTCCCGGACGCACTGAGCGCCGAGCTGAACAGTGTATTTAGCCCAGCAGACAGCGAGATCCTGACGGCCAATCAATTGCTCAATCAAACTCGGATCACTCAGCCTGCTTTGTTTGTGGTGGCTTATGCGACTGCGAAAGCTTATCAGGCACACGGTGTTCGCATCACGGCGATGCTGGGACACAGCATTGGGGAATATGCTGCGGCCTGCCTCGCGGGTGTGATGACCCTGGAGGTGGCAACGCGACTGGTGGCTGCGCGTGGTGAGGTCTTACAAAGCATGGCACCTGGCAGCATGTTATCGGTTATGGCTGATGGCAAGGCGGTTGCGCCTTACCTGAATGAGGAGCTGGATATTGCGGCGCTGAATAGCCCGACCAATACGGTTGTCGCTGGTACCCGCGAGGCAATAAAATCACTCCAGGGCGAGCTCAAAGCAGCGGATATTGCGACCTCCCGCCTTCATGTTTCTCATGCCTTCCACAGCCATCTGACTGAGGCTGTATTGCCTGAGTTTGCGGATACATTAGAACAGGTGTTGAGCACCTCATCACTTCAGGCGCCACACACGCCGTTTGTGTCGAATGTGACTGGCACCTGGATCACCGCAGAGCAGGCTTGTTCGGCTCAGTACTGGTTAGATCATATCCGCCAGCCCGTTAACTTTGTGAGCGGTGTCAGTGCGCTGGCTGAGCGATGTGATGTGCTCATCGAAGCCGGACCCGGGGATACCTTGCAAAAGCTTGCCAGACAAACTTTGGGCGACAGTGTGGTCGCACTGCATTCGGTGTCTCATGCACGCGACCTCAAAGCGCCGTTACCGCCATTTGCTAAAACCCTTGGTAAGCTTTGGCAGCTAGGGTGTGCCATCGACTGGTCACAGGTAACAGCGCGTCCGCACGGTCAGGCGAATATTTTGCCTGAATATGTGTTTGCAGATAGCGAATTTTGGGTTGAGTCTAAGCCATTCGAAACAGTCGCATTCTCAGCAGACAATGCACTGAATAGCGAGCCTCAGCTGTATGTACCACAATGGCAACAAGCGGTTGAGTTTGCACAAACCAACCGTGCTTTGCAGGATAAACATCTGCTGCTGATCGCGGCGGACACGCCACTGGTCAGTCAGCTGAGTGAAGCTTTGCATCAGGCTGGGGTAAAGGTCACTCAGGTTTGGCAGGGGGAGACCTTTAGCCGCATCAACGAACAAGCTTACCGACTTGATTTGGGGTCGACCGAGCAGTTGGCGCAACTTGGTGAGGCCATTGGGTCGTTCGAACAGGTCATTGATACACGTCTGACGGCAGCGCTTTCGTCAGACACACTGGGATACAACTTACTGCTGCCCGTGTTGCAGTGGCTGCTGTCTCTGGGCGGACGTCCACTCAGTGTACTGGCAAGCGATCTTTTTAACGTGTTAGGTGATGATATCGTCAATCCGGCCAAGGCATCAGTACTTGGGCTAACACGTGTGGCACCGCTGGAAGTTGCACAGCAAGGTTGTCAGGTGTTGGCACTCACCGAGGCGATGGTGGCCAGTCCGACTCCTGCACTGATTGCCGCGCTGGGGGAAGATTTAGCCCATGCCCGTGGTGAAATCGCCTATCGTGGCACACACCGCTTTACCCAGTCTCAGTGCGCTGTGCGCACCCAAACAGGCACAGTGAAAGCGACGACAAAGCCACAATGTACCTTGATCACCGGTGGATTAGGGGGTGTAGGCCTGGCACTGGCAAAACATCTGGCGCAACAGAGCCATCGTTTAGTCTTACAGACTCGTCAGTCCTTGCCTGACAGCGCACAGTGGGCACAGCTGGCGGAAGATGAACAGCAAACCCCACAACAACGTGCGCGTTATCGGCAACTACTCGACATTCATGCCCAGTGCCCACAGCTGCGAATACTTAGTGCCGATGTGACCGATTTAGCGGCCATGCGTGCGGCGTTCGACGCGGCATCAATTCCGCTTTCTTCTATATCTCAGGTGGTACATGCTGCCGGCTTGCCCGGCGGTGGGCTGGTTACTCAGCTAAGCGCTGAGCAGGTCGTTCAGAGTACAGCTGCGAAAGTACAGGGAACGCAAAACCTGCTGACTTTGTTTGCAGAGTCTGAGCTGGACACTATGGTACTGTGCTCTTCTTTGGCTTCCGTACTCGGCGCCATGGCTCAGAGTGATTATTGTGCAGCAAACAGTTATCTGGACGCCGTCGCGCAGCAGTCACATCCTTTTACTGTGAAAGTGCTGAACTGGGATGCGTGGCAAAGTACCGGTATGGCTGCCAATATTGAGTTGGCGGACGGGCTGGGTCTGACGCCGGATACGGCTTGTCAGTTGTTCGATAAAGCCATCGGTGTTGCACAGCCGCAGGTGTACTGCGCCAGCACTGAGTGGACACAACTTGTCAGTGCAACACGCGCTACCGAGCAGGCTATTCTGACGCGGTTAAACAAGCCAAAAGGTCATGCTCGCCCGGAGCTGGCGGTCGAGTTCGAAGCACCGGAAAGTGAACTTGAACATAAACTGGCCGCGTTGTGGGCTGAGTATCTGGGTTTTGACGAAATCGGTATTTTTGACAGCCTGCTGGAGCTAGGCGGTGACTCTTTGGTAGCCATTCAGATGCTGGCAAAGGCTAAGCAAATGTTCAGTGTTGAACTCGAACCTGCCGCCTTTTTCGACGATCCGACCATAGATAACCTGGCATATATGATTGAAGAACAACTGGTGGCGCAGCTACAGCAGTAACTCAGTGTAGTCAGATATCAGATGACGGCCTCCAGGTGAGGCCGTTTTTTTTGCGTTAAAAAAACACCGATAGCAAGCGTCTTATAGATGGACTGTGCAGCGGATGTACAGCGCAAAAATAAATAATAATCTGGATAAATGATGAAAACACTGAATTTGATATATATCTGCTCGTTACGCAATGCGGCGGCCGATCAGGCCGGACGTATGGTTGAGTACAAAGGGGAGCAGCGCTACATGATGTCTCCCCTTGAGCATCTGGTGGAGCAGCTGAATACAACCTCTTTAGGCCAGCAGTATGCGTTAAAAGCCGTTATTTTCGATGACGATCTGAGTCATGGACCTGATCAGCGCAAGCTGCAAGACTATGGCCTGGCGCGTGGTACCTCAAAAGGTCCCTGGATCTACCCGGAGTCACTTAACATTCAGGGCCAGCCGGTGGATGAGCTACTGCAGAATATTCCATCGAGCTATCGCAAAACACCGCTGAATTCACCTGAGCGGGTGGCTGGGAAAAAAGAGTTTGAGGCACAACTGGAAGCGCAACTGGATGCACTTGATGCCGATGTTGTTTTGCTGGATGGACTTATCCTGATTCTGGACGATTTAGCCAGTGCAGACAGTAAATACCACAATAAAATTGTGAATATTCATCCGGGGATCACGCGAGCAGATTCACCTTATCAGCGCCGCGGTGCGACCGCAACACTGGACGCACTGTACGGAGCACGTGGTCAGAAAGTCATTAATTGGGAGACGAAAGAAACCGTAAGCGTTCCGGTGATAGATAAAACAGGCGCTTCCTTTCACTACATTGATCAGGGGATAGATTCAGGTCCGGTGATCACTGACGTGATGGATACCCACATAAATCCGGACGACACCATTATTGAGATGCGCTGGAACAACTTCCAGCAGAGCCTTTTCCCTGCCATGATCAATGGCCTGAAGTTGCTGGCAGAACAACGCTTACCCCAGTCGGTAGCAGCTGACGCCGAATCTGCCTGATAGTGATAAGGTAATGGGGTATTGCCGTTACCTTTCCTCATCTGAAATTTGTCTGAAAAACACACATTATAAAGTTCGACTCTTGCGTTTGTTTTTGTGATATTATAACATATCTGTATTGTTACAATATAACGTATTATATTAGAGTAGTATTGATGATTTTCAGAGCAAAAGTATTGGCTGCAGCTGTATCTGCAATCTTGTTGTCGGCTTGTGGTGGTACAGACCATCAGGTAACCAAAACACAACAGGCTGTGTCTTCTGATGAATCGGTAACGGAAGACGAAAACAAAGCGGGTGAGGAGACGCACGACCATGACGAAGACATCAAAGATGTCGCGGGTCGTTTGCTGGTCACCAGTAGCGAGAGCAACGTTGTCAATATTTACTCTGCCGCAGAGCAAAGCCTGATTGAATCAGTGGGCCTGACGTATGCACCACAATATGCTTATGGGTCTGAAAACCATCGCTATGCCATTTTGGTGCAGCGTGAGCAGGGCATGGTGGAGTTTGTTGACGGCGGGCTATATAGAGAAGCCCATGGCGACCACTTCCACAATCATGAAGATGCACCGAGTAGTGTGTCTTTGCAGCTGGCATCGACTAAACCAACTCATGTTACCGTAAATGAGGGCGGAATTGCTGTCTTTTCGGATGGCGATGCTGCCACCCAAAAGGTGGCGTCTGTTGCCATGTTTGGTGAAGCGCAGATCAGCGGCGAGAGCGGTCAAGTCGTTAAGCTTAATTACAGCACGCATATGCATGGTGCTGCCCAGGCAAGAGGCGAGTATCTGATCAGCTCGCTGCGTGATAGCGAGAGCGACTCTCCCATGCCATCACAAATTGCTTTGTACCATGCCCATGATGACCATTTTGATCAGGAGCAGGTGTTTAGTGTGACTTGCCCTGTGCTGCACGGTAGTGCACAAAACGAAACCACCATTGTATTTGGGTGTGGTGATGGTGTTGCCATTATCTCGCAACAAGGGCAGTCGTTTAGTGCAACCAAAGTGGCTAACCCAGAAAGCTTTGCAGAGGGCATGCGTGTTGGCGCGATAAAAGGACATCACAAGCAAGAACAGTTCATAGCAAGCGCGAGCAATCAGTTGTTTATGTTGCACCCGGAAGATGGGGAGCTGGAAGCGCTGGAGTGGCAGGTCACCACTGGCAATCATCGCCTGAACTATTTTGGCTTTAGCCATGATGGTGAGCGCATAGTGACACTCGACAGTGCGGGTAAACTGAGCATTCTGTCAGGGCATGAGCACGAAGCAGAACAAGGCGGCGAACATCAGGGTGAACATCATTGGGAAGTGGCGCATGAAGTGTCGATTACTGACGCCGATTTAGTAAATATGCCTAAAGATCATAGCTTCTCACTGGCACTCTCATATGCTGAAGATGCTGTGTTTGTAACTGATCCAATAGCGAAGCAAATTAAAAAGTACGATCTGGAAACAGGTAAATTGGTACAAACAATTGAACTGGATGTAATACCTAATAAGCTTGTGTGGCTTGGCATTGCCAACAGTGAAAAAGAGCATGATCACGACCACTAAGCAAATCAGGTCGGGCTGAACCATTTTTGTAGTGTTAGTAAGCCATCTCGGGTAAAACCAGGTGGCTTTTTTTAAAAAGTAGGATCTTGAAGAGGGTGCGCTGGCTTAAACCTTAGGGTAGAAATTGGTCCCTAATGACTGGGTACTGTCAAAATCGAACAAACACATGAACACTCGCCGCAGGCACCGTTCGCAACAACCATTTTTGTAGTGTTAGTAAGCCATCTCGGGTAAAACCAGATGGCTTTTTTCTTATTCAGATTCAGTAGTGCTGTTTTGCACCTTTGTATCCACTTCCCTGATTTAGGGATATTAGAGCGTTATTTTTTATTAACACCAAACCACGCCTCAAAAGTAAACAGTTGAGTAGTAAATTTACCAACAAATACAGCTTAAGTTATCTTTTTGATAATTATTATAATTCGTACTAAATTTGTGCGGAGGGAGTTCGTCTGGGTGTCATAAATACAACTAGGATGAAACAATGAACCCACTCAAATACAGCTTACTGCCGCTCGCACTTGCCGTTTCCAATGCCGTCATGGCAGACGATAGTAAAGAAGACCTGAAGTCAATTGAACAGATAGTGGTGTATGGTGAAAACACCCAACGTTCACTGAAAGACACCACGTCATCTATTGCCGTTATTGATCAAGAGCAACTGAAAAGTGGTCAGGTTAACTCCTTGCTGGATGCCTTATCAGGTATTGCAAACGTTGTATTTACGGATAGCCTGCCGACGATCCGTGGCTTGCAAGGTGAAGGTGTATCTCAAGGCTTTAGTTCTTTTTCATCGGGTGCCAAGCCACGTGTATCTGTTATGCGTGACGGTGTTTCAGACCCGTTTGTTGCTAAGCTAAGTGGTGATTTTGGCCTGTGGGACGTTGAACAAATCGAAGTATTGCGTGGCCCACAATCGTCAAACAGTGGCCGCAACAGCATTGGTGGTATAGTTTACATCAAGACCAAAGAGCCCTCACTGACTGATTTTGAAGCTGCAACCCGTATTGGCTATTCAGACCTGAACGAAAATACAGAACTGTCGGGCATGGTCTCTGTGCCACTGCTGGAAGATCAGCTTGCACTGCGCGCCACCGTTCAGCGTAACGAAGGGGAGTCGTACATGGAGTATACAGGCACCTCTCCTCGAGTGGTGTACCCGTTTAATCCAAAAGAGCTTGAAGATACTCGCATGGACATCAAGCTAAAATGGCAACCCGCTGCACTCAGTGGCCTGGATATGCTGCTACATTACTCACGCAGTGAAGAAACCGGTGAGCGCCATTGGGGCTTCCAGGGGCCGGTATTAAATGGCAATGATCCGGTAAATACCAAAATTGGTCCGCAGTTATCGGACCGTGTTGTGTCCTATCAGATGGTGCCAACACCCGAGGGCCCCGTCGCAGGCTCATATGCGCGTGATAAAGACACAGAATATGACCGTTGGTCGTTACGCACACGCTATGAGATCAATGATGCGATTAACCTTGAAGTCATGTTGTCAGATACCGACTACCGCTATGAGTTCAGACAGTATCCGGAGCCTTGGTATGTCATCATGAACGACAGCGGCAAAACCTATGATGTGAAAGTGAGCTTTGTGGGTAATGAAACTGTCAGTGGTTATCTGGGTTTGTACATGAATGATCGCGACCAGACTTTCTTCCGTGAAGGTTACTACAAAGGGACTGATGACAGTGAAAACCAGGCAATCTATGGTGAGGCAACCATCAAGGTGAGCGATCAGGGCCGTGTGGTCCTTGGTGGTCGAATCGAGGATGAAGAGCAGTATCGATTCTTCGATGGCGCTGAAATGGCGAAGCGATTTGGTATGCCTAATATCGAATTTGTCACCGATGTTGATAATCGCATTTACCTGCCAAAACTGGCCTATCTGCACGATTTAAACGATAACATCACAGTCAACGCCAGCTTCCGCAAAGGGTACAGCTCGGGCGGTGGTGACTTCCACTGGTTTAGCATGAGCAATTACACTTTTGAGCCAGAGTATGTCGATACTTTCGAAGTCGGTTTGCGCTCTACGCTTATGGACGGTGACTTAAACTTCGCGGTAAATGTGTTTTACAATGACTTCGAGGATTACCAGTACTACGGTACCGGTCCAACGGGTAACCCGAATGACTTTAGCATCATTAACCTGGCGAAAGTAAAAAGCGCCGGCTTTGAAACTGAAGCGCGCTATGCCATCAACCCAGATCTGACCTTGTCGGCAAGTTTTGGCTGGATGGACAGCACGGTTGACGAAGCGAATGCTGAAAATCCAACAGTACGTGACAAAGCGCTGCCAATGGCGGCCGATATCACGGCTGGATTAGGGCTGGAATTCTGGGCCACAGACAAGTTCCAATTAACGGCGCGTAGCAACTATGTGGGTGAGTATTACAGCAAGCTGGGTGAAAAAGCTGAGCACCTGGCAGGCGACTACGCCGAGTTTCATTTCTCTGCCGCCTATGTTGAGGAAAACTGGCGTATCGATGCTTATGTAAACAATGCCTTCGATCACGACAGCTTGATCAGTGCAGGTCGGGTAACCGGCTCAGACGTATTTATTTACGGTGACTACACGGACCCAAGAAACATGGGTATCTCGTTTAGCTACACCTTTTAATTTGTAAGCCTATCATGCCCGCGTAAGCGGGCATTTTTCTCTCTCTGCACAGCCCACTCAGGTACCTTGCTCAAAGTCACATTTTTTACCCGCTAAGCTGGATTTTTGCCGTGTTCATTCGTCTAGCAGTCATATTTTGAAATCAGAATCAAACTGACTGCAGTGGAGCCAGAATGTCACAGCAAAGACGTACCAGAAGAAATCGCGCTATCTCCTCCCTATCAACCGAAGACCAACAACGCTTAAAAGCACGTATTGACCAGGCCCAGAGCAATGCCGGCCAGCTCCAGGTTGAGTTGACAGCAGGTGAGCGAGTGCCGCTGACACCCGCACAGAAGATCCTCTGGTATGCCTGGAAGCTGGACCCGCAGGATGTCTCCTACAATTTGGCCGGGGCACTGCATTTTCAGGGGGAGCTACACACCGCTCAGGTCAGGCAGGCATTTGAGACCTTGCTGGCAAAACACTCCGGGTTGCGGATCCTGTTCGTTGAGGAACAAGAGCAGGTCTGGCAGTGCGATGGCGGATATCAGTCTTTGCCAGTTCATGAGCTGGAACTTGCGCATCTTAGCGATCAGGCAAGTATTCGTCGTTTCGTTGAGCAACCATTTGCGCTGTGCAGTGAGCCCTTATTGCGTATCGCCATTGCCCGCTGCGAGGGGCGAACCAGCCTGATCATGACTTTGCATCATATCATCGCCGACGGCACGTCAATGCAACAGTTGTTAGATGAGTTTATTGCACTTTATGCTGGCAAAGAGATTGCCTCGCCAGCGTCGGGCTATCTGGAGTTTGCGAAATGGGACAATGAGCAGGACCATCAGCCACACTATGATACCCAGTTGACGGTATGGCGGCAGCAGCTGACAGACTGTGAAGAGACCTTGCGTTTGCCGGCCAAAAATCAGCACAGACACGACCTCAATTATCAGGTTGCAACGCAGACACAGACATTGCCAGCGGCGCTGTGGCAGCGCATTGGCGCGCTTGCCAGTCAGTATCAGGTGACCCCCTATTTAGTCTTATTAACGGCCTGGCAGGCTCTGCTGGCGCGCCTCAGTGACAGCCAGAATATTCGCGTCGGGGTGCCGATTGCCAATCGTCATCGCAGTGAAACTCAGCACCTTGTCGGCTTTTTCGTTAATACTCAGGTGATGCCGTTGCAGCTTGAAGATACCGACAGTTTTGTAAAGCTGCTAGAAAAAAACACGGCAATGAGCCGACTGGCACAGAACAATCAGGATTTACCATTTGAGCAGCTGGTGAACGCACTCAAGCCGGCGCGTCAAAGCGGCGTTCACCCTATCTTTCAGGTGATGTTTAACTACCTGCGTCGTGATAAGCGCAATCTAAGCCAGCTGGAATCTGTTTCTCTGCTGGACACCGAAATGTACCGTTTTGGTATGCCGTTTGATTTGCAACTGGATGTGATTGAAGACCTCAGTGAAGGGACCAGTCTCAACCTTATCTATGCCCGTGAACTATATGATGCTGAGTTTGCTCAGGCTTGTCTGGCGCAATTTCAGATGATGCTGGATAGCTGTCTGAGCGACCCAGGTGCTGAGGTCAATAATGTTCCTCTGCTATCTGCACAACAGGTATCCGACCTGATCACCACAGGGACCGGCGCTGAGGCGTTTGACTACTCACAGCCCGTTACAACCCTGATCAGCCAGCAAAGTACCAGCACACCAGATGCGATTGCAGTACGTTTCGCTTCGCACAGCCTCACTTATCGGGAGCTGGAGCAACGTACAAACCAACTGGCGCATTATCTGAACGCGCAAGGCATAGGCGCGGAAGACAAGGTGGCGCTGGTGTTCGAACGCAGCATCGAGATGGTGGTCAGTATTCTGGCGGTGGTGAAGGCAGGGGCAGCCTATGTGCCACTGGAGCCCTCTTTACCAGCAGATCGCATAGCTTACATCGCCAGTAGCAGTGGCCTGAGCCTGTTCTTGGGTGACCACTCACTGGCGCGATTTGACAGCCAGGCAGATCTGGCCCCCCGTGTTGAACTTTCGACACTGGCGCTTGAACACTATCCGCACAGCTTGCCGACGCATGAGATCCCCGCAACCCAACTGGCTTATGTGATTTACACGTCAGGGTCCACCGGCAAGCCCAAAGGCGTCGGTAACCAGCACAGTGCCATATACAACCGTATTGCCTGGCAACAGTCAGCTTATCCCATTGATGCCGGTGATAAAGTATTGCAAAAAACCCCGTTTGGGTTTGATGTTTCGGTGTGGGAATTCTTCTGGCCACTGATGTATGGTGCTGAGCTGATAGTGGCCCCGCCTGGTGCACACAAAGACAGTGCGCAACTGATCGACACGATCAATCACTTTGGCGTGACAACATTGCACTTTGTACCATCGATGTTGCAGGCGTTTTTAGGTCATGAAGCCGTTGCTACGGCCACCAGCATTCGACAGATCTTATGTAGTGGTGAGGCGTTGCCCAGCGAAGTACAGGCGCAGGCAATGCGTAAGTTACCTGGCATTGCAATTTACAACCTGTATGGCCCGACAGAAGCGGCTGTGGATGTCAGTCACTTCACCTGCCATGGCCGTGCTGATCTGCCCGTCCCAATTGGTGCACCTATTGCGGGGATCCGGTTATATGTGTTGGATCGCGCTTTGAATTTATGCCCGCAAGGTATTGCCGGAGAACTCTACATCGCTGGTGCAGGTCTGGCGCGAGGGTATGTCAGCCGCCCTGATTTGAGTGCTGAGCGGTTTGTTGCCGACCCCATTGCGGCGGACGGCAGCCGCATGTATCGCAGTGGTGATTTGGTAAGCTGGAATGATCAGGGTCAGCTGGATTATCTCGGTCGTATCGATCATCAGGTTAAGATCCGTGGTTTCCGGATAGAATTAGGTGAAATTGAAGCTGCGTTGTACGCAGCATCAGGGGTACGCGAAGCGGTTGTCGTGGCCGACGACAGCGGCGCTGCGACACGCCTGGTTGCGTATGTTTCAGCCGTCGCTGAGCAAATTCTGGATAGCGAACAACTAAAAGCAACACTGGCTGACGCCCTGCCTGAATATATGGTGCCAGCGGTGATAGTGGTGCTGGATACGCTGCCGTTAAGCAGTAACGGTAAAATTGACCGTAAAGCTCTGCCAAAGGTAAGCAATACCTCATCAGTGCCATTTGAAGCGCCACAAGGTGCGCGTGAAGAGGCGCTGGCAAGTGTCTGGCAACACGTGTTGGGCCAGCCGAAAATTGGTCGACTGGATAACTTCTTCGAACTCGGTGGCGATTCGATCCTGAGTCTGCAGATTGTTACCGGATTGCGTGAACACGGTTATGTGGTGACACCAAAACAGATTTTTGAACTGCATAGCATTGCCCGTCTGGCGCCTCAGTTAAGCGAACTGAGCCAGGCTGAAGCGATAGCACAGCAGGTGGAAGGTGAGGTGGCTCTGTTACCGATTCAAAAACAGTTCCTGACCTCCAAGCTGGACAATAAAAACCATTACAACCAGGCGCTGTTATTGACATTGGACACACCACTGGACGAGGCCCTGATCCAGCAAGCCTGGTCTGCATTAATCGCACACCATGATGCATTGCGTCTGCGCTTTGTCAAAGATGCGTCTCAGCAGTGGCAGCAGCACTATACGGAATTTGATGCCACGCAGGCAGCGGCCAGTTGTTGGTCGCGTCGTATTGAGGCGACTCAAATAACGGCGCTTGCCGAAGAAGCGCAGCGCAGCCTGAATATTGCCGAAGCTGAGGTGACCCGACTGGTGCATATGACGCTGGACGATGGCAGTGCACGCTTGCTACTGGTGATCCATCACCTGGTGGTGGATGGCGTGTCGTGGCGTATTTTGCTCGACGACTTAGCGCGGGTTTATGGCCAGTTACAACAGCAAGTTAGCCCATCCCTTGCCAGCAAGAGCCACAGCTACCAGTACTGGGCGCAGCAGCTCAGTGGTTATGCACACACTCACAGTGATGAACTGAGCTACTGGCAACAGCAGCAGGCTCCCGAGTTGACTTTGCCTGATCTCAACCATGAGGGCAGCCGTAAGCTTGCCCACAGTGCCAGTGTGCAGGTCACACTGGATACACAGCAAACTCAGACCTTGCTGCACGACGCTGGCAAAAGCTACCGGACTCAGGTCAATGAGTTATTACTGAGCGCGCTGAGCGAAGCCTTGTATCAATGGAGCGGACAGGCTGAGTGTTTGATCAACCTGGAAGGACATGGCCGTGAACCCTGGGATCTGGACACAGATTTAAGCCGTACGGTAGGCTGGTTCACCAGCTTGTATCCGGTTCAGCTGACCCGACACGCCACTCTGAGCGACACCCTGAAACATAACAAAGAGCAGCTCAGAACCGTGCCAAACAAGGGCATTGGCTATGGGGCACTGAAATATTATGGTGATGCGCAAACCCAGTCCTGCCTGGCAGCCCAGTCTCTTGGACAAATTGAGTTTAACTATCTTGGTCAGCTGGACAATACACTGGCTCAGTCAGAGGCCCCCTGGCGTTTGGCCGACGAGCACAGCGGTGCCGCTTTCAGCCCGGACTTTGAGCCACACAGTGAGATCAGTATCAATGGTCAGGTGAGCGATGGCCGCCTGCAACTGGTGATTAGCTATGGTGCACAGCGACTCAGCGACGTGACAATGACGGCCTTTGCCAGGCATCTGGAGGCGGCCCTAGTCGCTGTGATCGGCCATTGTACAGAGGAAGCGGGCTGCCTTACCCCCAGTGATGTGCCATTGGCCGCACTGAGTCAGTCGCAACTGGATACCTTAGCGATTAACGGTGCTGAGCTGCAGGACCTGTATCCGCTGTCGCCGATGCAGCAGGGCATGCTGTTTCACAGTCTTTACGAGCAGGGCGAAGCCTATATCAACCAGACCAGTCTGGACATCACCGGACTCGATGCTACGCGCTTTAAAACCGCATGGCAGACGGTGATAGATCGTCATGAGGTACTGCGTAGTGGCTTCTTAAGTCTGGATCCACAACCGCTACAGTTTGTTGTTAAAACTCTGGCTGCTCAGTGGCAGACTCTGGACTGGCAGCACCTGAGCGCCGATGAGCAACAGCTGAAATTGCATGAGCTGGCTCAGCAACAGCGTAGCCAGGGCTTTGAGCTCGAT
Source organism: Pseudoalteromonas rubra (assembly GCF_005887115.1). Lineage (GTDB taxonomy): Bacteria > Pseudomonadota > Gammaproteobacteria > Enterobacterales > Alteromonadaceae > Pseudoalteromonas > Pseudoalteromonas rubra_F. Next base: position 30,601 of record NZ_PNCJ01000017.1, read on the forward strand.
GGCACGCCAGGCTTACAACGTTTTGTATTAGTACAGCTGGCACCTGAACGGCATGTCTTCATCTGGACCATACATCATATTCTGACCGATGGCTGGAGCTGTTCGGCGCTGATGGGAGAAGTGTTACGCCTGTACGAGGGTCACACTTTGCCTCCGGCAGAGGCCCAATATCGTGACTATATTGCCTATCTGGCGCAACAAGATCAGTCCGCTAATCTCGCTTACTGGCAGGCGCAAACTGATTTATTGTTGGAGCCGTGCTATCTGAGTTCGGCCTTTACCACGCCCTTGCAGGGCAGCTACAGCGCGTTCGATTTACTGCTAACGGAGCAAGAAGATGCCGCGCTGGGCGAGTTTGTCAAAGCCCAGCACCTGACGCCAAACACCCTAATGCAGGGAGTATGGGCACTTTTGCTGAGTCGCCATCTTGGTCGTGAAGCGGTGTGCTTTGGTGCCACGACATCAGGGCGTCCGAGCGATTTGGCAGGGGCAGAGCGGATCCAGGGGATGTTCATCAACACTATGCCGGTCATGGTTGAAGTGCGCCCTGAGCTGTCTTTGAGTCACTGGCTGCAGGCGCTGCAATCGGCCAACCTGGCCGGTCGGGAACACGAATTTACGCCTTTATACGATATTCAAAAGCAGGCGACACATCTGGCAATGGACAAGCACGGCTTGTTCGATACCCTGCTGGTGTTTGAAAACTATCCGCTTGCGGAAGCACTTGAAACCCGTGCTGAACAACAGACCAAATTTACTGTCGGTGAGGCCAAAGAAGAAACCAATTTCCCGCTTACGGTGAGCTTTATTCAGGAAGAGACGCTGCGGTTACATTTCAGTTATCAGGGCAGTGAGCTTGCCGGCGCCGATGTACAGGCACTGGCAGAGCAATTCAGACGCCTGCTGCTGAATATCATAGCGTCACCGCAAAGCCGTTTGTCGGCGCTTACGCTGATCAGTGAATCACAGCAGCGGACACTGCAAAAGCTGGGCTTTGGTGAATCCATCACGCCACTGCACTCGGGTGCTGTGGAGCCCATCTATATCCCGGGGGGTCAACTGCCGCAGTTGGCGGCCACGCAATATCAGGATGTGGTGTCGACGCTGAACCAGTTGGCCGAGCAAACACCGGATGCGCAGGCCCTGACATGCGAGGGTCACAGCTATACATTCAAAGAATTGTTTGAGAAATCAAATCAGCTGGCCTTCTACCTGCGTGAGCAAGGGGTTGTGCCCGAGCAACGCGTTGGGGTGGCGCTGCAACGGGGGAACGATCTGCCACTGGCTTTCCTGGCGGTACTTAAGGCTGGTGCGGTTTATGTGCCAATGGACTTGAGTTATCCACAGGAGCGTCTGGCATATATGATCAACGACAGTCAGATGGCGCATATTCTGGTCAGTGATAACAGCCTGGATGAGATTGCTGGTGAGGCAACTTTGCATTGTCTGGCGGATATTGTACTGACCGAGCAGTGGCAGCAGCCTCAGGTATATCCAATGCAGGGCGCGTATGTCATTTATACTTCGGGTTCGACAGGTAACCCCAAAGGCGTACTGGTCAGCCGTGGCTCAATTGCAGCGCACTGCCGGGGCATTGGGCGTCGGTATGAGCTGAGCGCCGCGGATCGCGAAATGATCTTCATGTCTTTTTGTTTCGATGGTGCCCATGAGCGCTGGCTGTCAGCAGTAACCCATGGCGGCACAGTGGTGATCCGTCCTGAGCGTCAATGGGATCTGCAGGAAACCTATCAAAACCTGCATCAGCAAGGCGTAACCACAGTGGTATTTCCACCGGTATTTTTGCGTGAACTGTCGGCATATGTGGAGCAGGTAGGTAATCCGCCGCCGGTGCGGGTTTACTGCTTTGGCGGGGATGCGATGCCACAGGCATCTTTTGAGCTGGCGCAGCGCGTGCTCAAACCCAGTTTCTTTATCAACGGGTATGGTCCGACTGAAACTGTGGTCACGCCACTGACCTGGAAGGCCATGCCTGGCAGTTCATTTGAGGCGGTGTACGCGCCCATTGGTGAAGTGCTGGGGCAGCGACAGGCCTGGGTGCTGGATAGCCAACTCAACCTGGTGTTACCAGGACAGATCGGTGAGCTATATATGGCACAAGAGATTGGTCTTGCCCGGGGCTACCTGAACCGGCCTGATCTCACTGCCGAGCGCTTTGTGGCCAATCCGTTTGCCAATGATGGCAGCCGCTTGTATCGCACGGGAGATTTGGTGCGCTGGAATGAACAAGGCCTGATGGAATATCTGGGCCGGACTGACCACCAGGTTAAGATCCGTGGTTTCCGCATCGAACTGGGTGAAATTGAAACCTTATTGCGTAAACAAGACACAGTGCGTCAGGCGGTGGTTGTTGCCGACGATACGCCAGCAGGAAAACGCCTGGTGGCGTATGTCAGCGGACATGATGGTGCACTGCCTGACGACGCAGAGTTAAAGAGCATACTGGCGGCGAACCTACCGGATTATATGGTACCTGCAGTGATCATGGCGTTGCCGGATCTGCCAGTGAACAGCAATGGTAAAATAGACCGCAAAGCTTTACCCAAAGCTGAGTTGCAAAGCGAAGTCAGCTATGTGGCGCCAGAGGGCGACATTGAGCAAACGATGGCTGCCATCTGGCAGGATGTGCTGGGTGTTGAGCGGGTTGGTCGTTTGGACAATTTCTTCGCACTGGGGGGCGACTCTATCAGCAGCCTGCGTGTGATTGCGCAAGCCAAACACAAAGAGATAGCCCTCGACATTCAGACGCTCTTTGGTGCCGAGACACTTCAGGCGTTGGCTGCCAGTCTCAATACGGGCAGTGTGATAGCAGAGATCCCGCGTCAGGAAAATGAATATCGTGGCCTGTCTTATGCGCAGGAACGTCAATGGTTCCTGTGGAAGCTTGACCCGCAGAGCATCGCTTACCACTTACCCAGCGCATTGCACTTAACCGGCGAGCTGGACCGCAGCGCATTGCAGTCGGCTTTTGATCACCTGGTGAACAAGCATGCTGCGCTGCGCACGGTATTTGTTGAAGATCAGCAAGGCACCGTCTCGACACAGACGCTGCAAGCCAGCCCTTGTCAGATCGCTTACCTGGAGCTTGGTGCGACACAGGCACAACGCAGTGACTTTAAACAGACACTGATCAGCACGCCATTTGATTTAACCCGGGGACCGCTGGTCCGGGTCGGTGTGATCTGTGATGCACCACAGCAGCATGAGCTGGTGGTGGTCATGCATCATATTGTCTCTGATGGATGGTCATTGAAGCTGATTGTTGCGGACTTTGTGCGCGGTTATGAAGCGGCCCGCAACGGTGAAGCACTGGATGTGGCAGCAGACGCCTTAAGATATAGTGATTTTGCTAAGTGGCAGCGTGATTACCTCGCCGACGGTGCTGAGCAGCAACAGCTGGCCTACTGGCAGTCTCAGTTGGGGGATGAGCATCCCACGCTTGCTCTGCCCAGCGATCTGGAGGGGGATGATACTCAGCGTCACAGCAGCACCCTCACTCATGAATTGAGCCAGGAGCAGACCAAAACATTGCAGGCGTTGGCAGCGACACAAGGTGTCACACTGTTTGGCCTGCTTATGAGCGCGTGGCAGATCTTATTACACAAGTATAGTGGCCAGCGCGAGATCCGGGTAGGCATGCCGGTGGCCAACCGCCATCATAGCGGCACTCAGGCCATGGTCGGTTTCTTTGTTAATACTCAGGTGATCAACAGTCAGATCCAAGGCAGTGATTCACTGGAGCGTGTCTTGCTTCGCATAAATCAGGCGCTGCGTGGTGCTCAGGCCAACCAGGATCTGCCGTTCGAAAAGCTGCTGGATAGCTTGGATCTGGAACGCAACCTGGCAGCGTCCCCGTTGTTCCAGGTGTTGTATAACCATCAACGCGTGGAAGAAAACGCCCTGACTGAGTTCGGCGGTCTGCAAGCTCAGGAGGGCCAGGCTGATACCCAGGTTGCGCAGTTTGATCTGGTATTGAACTCTTTGGAGCGCGAAGACGGCTCACTGACCTTGTCACTGGACTATGTCAGCGCGAAATTCAGCGCTCAGCGTGCTGAGGCATTGTTCTATGGCCTGACAACAATCCTGACTGAGATGCAGCACGATCTGACTCAGCCTGTCGGCACTCTCAATGTGCTACCCCACTCTGAGCAACAAAGGTTGCTGCCTGAGCATACTCCTTATCTGGCCGGTGCCGATCAAGCTGACAATCTGGTTGCCCAACTGCGTCGCCAGGCGACATTAACGCCGGATGCCGTGGCGCTGAGCCTGGCTGACCAAACGCTGAGCTATGCACAGCTGAAGGCACGTGCTCAGCAATTCGCGCACTACCTCATCGAGCAGGGCGTTCGCAGCGAAGACAAAGTAGCGGTGGTATTCAGACGTGACATTGATACCGTGGTGAGTTTCCTGGCTATTTTGCAAAGCGGCGCCTGCTATGTGCCTGTTGATGCCGAGCTACCTGCTGCGCGTGTTGCGACTATTACAGCGCAGTGTCAATGGGTGGTCACTGTGAATACTGACTATCAGAGCGAAGCGCAAACGCTGATCCAGTATCGCCCTGAGTTGTGTGCCAATGACGGTCTCAAGCGAGCTGAGCCGCTTATCCACCCTCAACAACTGGCTTATGTGATTTATACGTCTGGCTCCACCGGGACCCCTAAGGGAGTAGCGGTTAGTCATCAGGCCTTGCAGGGTCACTGCAACGCCGTACAGTCGCTTTATCAATATCAGGCACAGGACCGCTGTGCGATATCTGTTTCCTTTGGCTTCGATGCCTCAATTGAGCAATTATGGGGGCCGTTGCTGGCTGGGGCATGTGTGGTGCTGGATGAGTTCAAGCTGCTCTCTCAGCCTGAACTTGAGCAGTTTGCAAGGGACAAGCAACTTTCCGTTATGGGCTTTACACCGGCGTATTTGCAGCAATTTAAGTCTCTGCCTGCACCGCTTCGCTTATGTATTGTCGGCGGGGAAGCCTGGTCTGCACAGCACTGTGCCAGCCTCTTAGCGCATGCGCCAGACACTCGCTTTATCAATGCCTATGGTCCATCGGAGACGGTGATCACACCGCTGGCCTGGACGCAGCAACAAGGTGCTGCACTTGGCAGTAACTATGTGCCCATTGGTCAGCCAATCGGTGGTCGCGCACTTTATATTCTTAATGAAAGCCTGCAATTGCTGCCGTATGGCATGACGGGTGAACTTTATATCAGCGGTGCTGAAATGGCGCGGGGCTATCTTGAACAACCTGGACTCACAGCAGAGCGTTTTATCGCGAATCCGTTCGACAACGATGGCAGTCGTCTGTACCGCACAGGAGATCTGGTACGCTGGGATCAGCAGGGTCAGCTGGAATATGTCGGGCGTTGTGATCAGCAGCTTAAAATCCGCGGTTATCGGGTTGAAGCCGGCGAAATTGAAGCTAAACTACTGGCCTTCCCTGGGGTAGAGCACGCCGTGGTCGTGGCTGACCAGGGAACTGGCTCAACCCGCCTGATCGCGTATGTCAACGCGGCTGCGGGCATTGAACTGGACAGTCAGCAAGTGAACGCGTCACTGGCGGCTCAGCTGCCGGATTACATGGTACCCAGCCTCATCATGGTACTGCCACAGATGCCATTGACCCATAATGGCAAGGTCGACCGCAAAGCACTGCCTGCGCCACAGGCTGAGGCTGATAAAGTCTATCAGGCACCACAAGGGGCGCAGGAAATGCTGCTTGCTGAGATATGGCAGCAGTTACTGCGACTTGAGCAGGTGGGCAGGGACGATAACTTCTTTACACTCGGCGGCGACTCGATCCTGAGCCTGCAGATCATCGCTAAATTGCGTCAGGCAGGGTTTGTTCTGAGCGCCAAGCAGATCTTTGAACACCAAACAATTGCTAATCTGGCCCCTCTGATGACCCCGTTAAGCGAAGATGCCATACCGCAACAAGAGGTGACTGGCACGGTGAGTTTGCTGCCAATACAGCACGCCTTCTTCGAGCGTGACATGGTCAATCGCACTCACTGGAACCAGGCGGTCATGCTGCACCTGACTGAACCAATGGCGGCGCAGCTGTTGACGCAACTTATTTCTGCCCTACTCGAGCGCCATGATGCATTGCGACTGCGTTATCTGCAAAATGAGACGGGACAGTGGCAGCAGGCCTATGCGGCGTTTGACGCACACATGGCCGAGCAAAGCATTTGGTATCGGGATACCCATTCCACGCAAATCACAGTGCTGGCGGAGCAGGCTCAGCAAAGCCTGAGCCTGAGCGAAGGTCCATTGTTACGCGCCGTACATATGACGGTGGAAGACGGCAGTGCACGATTATTACTGGTGGTGCACCACCTCGCGGTCGATGGTGTGTCATGGCGGATTTTATTGGAAGATTTAACGCGGTTGTGGCAACAGCCTGATGCTGAGCTGGGCACTAAGAGCCACAGCTATCAGTTCTGGGCACAACAAATTCAGCAATACCCGGCGCAGCATGAAAACGAATTTACCTACTGGCAGAGCATGGCCGGAGTCAACAGTGTCTTGCCTGGCCTGAACGATGCAGGCAGCCGCTACTATCAAGACTCAGAGGTGGCCGAGGTGACGCTGGATGCGATTCAAACCGAGGCCTTACTGACGCGCGCGGGTCAGGCTTATCGCACTCAGGTCAACGACTTATTGCTCAGTGCCCTGAGTGATGCACTGTACCGCTGGACCGGACAGGCGAGTCATAAGATTAACCTGGAAGGGCATGGCCGGGAGGCCTGGACAGACACGGTTGACCTGAGCCGCACGGTTGGCTGGTTCACTAGCCTCTTCCCGGTGGTACTGACGCGCCATGAGCAACTTGCTCAGACCATCAAGTTCAACAAAGAACAGCTGCGCGACATACCCAATAAAGGGATTGGGTATGGGGCATTCCGCTATTATGGCAGTGATGCTCAGCAGGCTGAGCTGGCCGCTCAGGGTGGCGCTGCCATTGAATTTAACTACCTGGGTCAGCTGGACAACAGCACAGCAGAGACACAAAACTGGCGCCCGGCGGACGAACACACAGGCACGGCATTGGATCCGCAGTTTGCCATGGACAGTGAGCTGACGATCACCGGCCAGGTTATCGCGGGTCAGTTACAGTTGAGTATTCGTTATGGCAAAGAGCGACTGGCGCGCCAGAGCGTGGCTGCATTGGCTGCACATTTTGCGGATGCACTGGCTGAGTTGATTGCTCACTGTGAGCAGGCTCCGGCCACCTTTACTCCCTCTGATCTGCCGCTGGCCGATTTGTCTCAGGCGCAAATCGACGCCCTGTCGCTGCCGCTGGATCAGATCAGTACCATTTATCCATTGTCACCGATGCAAGAAGGCATGTTGTTCCACAGCCTGTTTGAGCAAAGCGAAGCCTACATCAGCCAGAGCTGCTTTATGATCACCCGCCTGGACAGTGCGCGATTTAAAGATGCCTGGACACAGGTGGTGCAGCGTCACGATGCGCTGCGTACCGGGTTTATTACTCAGGACGGCCTGTCCTTGCAGTATGTGAATCGCGATGCTGTACTGGACTGGCAGGAGCTGGACTGGCAAACGCTGACGCCAGAGCAGCAGCAAACACGCTTACGTGAGCTGGCACATCATGAATCTCGTCGCGGTTTTGATCTGACCACTGAGCTTGGATTAAACCGCGTTATTCTGATCACACTGGGCGAGCAGCAACATGCGCTGATCTGGACCATGCATCACATTCTGACCGACGGCTGGAGTCGCTCTGCGATGATGGGCGAGGTGTTGACGGCATATGAAGGTCAGTCACTTGCTCCGGTACGTGGCCAGTATGGTGACTATATTGCGTATCTTACAGCGCAGGACGAAGCACAGAATCTGGCATTCTGGCAGGGGCAGCTGGCTGAGCTGGAGGAGCCAAGCTACCTGAGTCGCGCTTTTGCTCAGCCACCGAGCGGACAATTCGGTGGTCTGGATGTACTGCTCAGTGAGCGCGAGTATGCGCAGCTGACTGCTTTCTGTCAGCAGCATAGGATCACCCAGAATACCCTGGTGCAGGGCGCCTGGGCGGTGTTGCTGAGCCGTTATCTTGACAGAGATACCGTGTGCTTTGGTGCGACGACTGCGGGTCGCCCGAACGACCTGCCAGGTCACGAGGCTATCCAGGGTATGTTTATCAATACCGTCCCTATGGTGGCGAGCGTAGATCCGGCCCAGTCACTGACGCACTGGTTGCAGGCGCAACAAAGTACGGCACTGGCAGTGCGTGAGCACGAATTTACGCCTCTGTATGAAATCCAAAAACTGGCGGCACAATCGCTGGAGCTTAGTCGTGATGGTCTGTTCGATACCTTACTGGTATTTGAAAACTATCCTATCGATCAGGCACTGATGCAAGAAGGTGAGCGCCAGACGCATTTTGAGATCCTCGAAGATCGTGATGAAACGAACTTCCCACTGACGGTGTTATTTATACAAGAAGAGACGTTGCGTCTGCGCTTCAATTATCAGGGCAGTGTTTTGGCTGAAGCCGATGTCCGTGCGCTGGCTACTCAGTTTAAAGACTTGCTGCTGGCGATGACACAGGGCGACCAGTGTCAGCTTGCGTCTTTACTGCCATTGCAGGATGAGCAACAGCTCAGCACCTTATTAGAGATGGGTACAGGTATGCCAGCGCATGCATATCAGCGTCCGATCACGACTCTGATCAGCGAACAAAGTGCCCGCACCAGCGATGCTGTGGCGCTGCGATTTGGCCAGCAGAGTATGACCTATGGTGAGCTTGAACGTGCCTCGAATCAGCTGGCCCACTATCTAAATGCCCGTGGTATCGGTGCAGAAGACAAAGTTGCACTGGTCTTTGAACGCAGCCTGGAGATGGTTGTCAGCATTCTGGCGGTGGTTAAGGCGGGTGCAGCCTATGTGCCGCTGGAGCCGTCACTGCCGTTAGAGCGCATTGCCTATATCGCCGAGCACAGCGATTTGTCGCTGTTTATCGGGGATGATTCGCTAGAGCGACTGGCGAGCCTGTCTCAGCTTGCACAGTGTGTACCTTATCGTAGTGTGCCGTTAGAAGATTATCCACAGCAGCTGCCACAACACCACATAGCCCCGAACCAGCTGGCCTACGTGATTTATACCTCGGGCTCAACTGGTAAACCGAAAGGGGTTGGCAATCAGCACAGCGCGATATACAACCGTATTGCCTGGCAGCAGTCGGCGTATCCGATTGGGGGCGATGACAAAGTGTTGCAAAAGACGCCGTTTGGGTTTGATGTGTCGGTGTGGGAGTTTTTCTGGCCACTGATGTATGGGGCTGAGTTAGTGATAGCGCAACCGGGTGCACACAAAGACAGTACTCAGCTGCTCGACACCATTAACACCTTTGGTGTGACGACCCTGCACTTTGTGCCGTCTATGTTGCAGGCATTCATTAGCCATGAACAGGTCCACACGGCGACCAGTATTCGTCGCATTCTGTGTAGTGGTGAAGCGCTGCCCAGTGAAGTCCAGGCACAGGCATTGAGTAAACTGCCAGAAGCCAGGTTGTACAACCTTTATGGTCCAACGGAAGCAGCGGTTGATGTCAGTCACTTTACCTGTCATGGCGATGCGGCGTTACCTGTGCCAATTGGGGCGCCCATTGCGGGGATCCGTCTCTACGTGCTCGACAGAGCGTTGAACTTATGTCCGCCGGGGGTTGCCGGTGAACTGTACATTGCCGGTGCCGGGTTGGCTCGTGGTTATGTGAATCGTGCCGACCTCAGTGCTGAGCGCTTTGTGGCAGACCCCTTTGTGGCGGATGGCAGCCGCATGTATCGCAGTGGCGACTTAGTATGCTGGAACAATGCGGGTCAGCTGGAATATCTGGGCCGTACCGATCATCAGGTGAAAATCCGTGGCTTCCGTATTGAACTGGGTGAGATTGAAGCGGCGTTGTACGCGATTGAAGGTGTACGCGAAGCTGTGGTGGTCGCAGACGAAGGCCCATCGGGCAAACGACTGGTTGCCTATGTCAGTGGCCATGAGGCGGTGACAGTAGACAGTGGCGAATTGCAGGCTGAGCTGGCTTCAGTATTGCCCGACTACATGGTGCCGGCGGTGATCATGGTGCTGGCCGATCTGCCAGTGAACAGCAACGGTAAAATTGACCGTAAGGCTCTGCCGAAGGTAGAGCAGCAAAGCCTGGTTAGCTACGAAGCGCCACAAGGTGAGGTGGAGCAGACGATGGCGTCTATCTGGCAAACGCTGTTAGGCATTGAGCAGGTTGGCCGACTGGACAACTTCTTCGCGCTGGGGGGAGATTCAATCAGCAGTATGAAGCTGATCTCTCAGGCGCAATCGCGCGGTATGAACTTATCTCTGGCCGATATTTTTGCGGCTCCTGAGCTGCACAGTCTGGCACAACGGGTCGGATCAGCACAGAGCAGCATACCAGAACTTGTGCGTAGCACTCCTGAGCAGGCTTACCAGGGGTTATCGTATGCACAGGCACGTCAGTGGTTCCTGTGGAAACTGGCGCCGCAAAGCGATGCTTATCATATCGCAGGTGGCCTCAGCCTCAATGGTGTTCTGAATTGGGACGCACTTCAGCAGGCATTTGATTTTGTACTGCGTAAGCACAGTGTGCTCAGAACCCGCTTTGTTGAGCATGCTGACGGTAAGATCAGTCAGTACGTGGATGACAACTGTGACTGCGAGATTGCCCGCAGCTCGGCGACCAGTGCACATGAGCAGCAGGCGTTTAAGGCGAAACTGGTTAATAGACCGTTTGATCTGACCCGTGACCCCTTGTTGCGGGTTGGTGTGATTGCACATCATGACACCCGACACGAGCTGGTCGTTGTGATGCACCACATTGTGTCGGATGGCTGGTCAATGAAGCTGATTGTGCGCGATTTTGTTGCGGCATATCAGAGCGCAGTCACAGGAGACACTTTGCACATTGACGCAGCCCAGCCAGAGTACCGCGATTACGCATTGTGGCAACGCAACTGGTTGGCCGGTGGGGAAGAGCAACGTCAGCTTGCTTACTGGCAGGCGCTGTTAGGGGATGAACATCCACACCTGACCCTGCCAACGGATCGCAGCAGTGATCTGTATGAAAACAATGGCGCCGCACAGCAGGTGGTTGTGGATGATGCACTGAAACAGGCACTGGAGCGTTTTGCCCAAGCGCAAAACAGCACCTTGTTTGGTGTGCTGATGGCGGCATGGCACGTGCTGTTACATCACTACAGTGGCCAGTCTCTGATCCGCGTTGGCATGCCAATTTCTAATCGTCAACACAGCCATAGCCAGGATATTGTGGGCTTCTTTGCCAATACTCAGGTCCTGCAATCGACACTCAGTGGTGAGTTGAGCTTGCAACAGGTGGTAGCGCAAGTTGCAACCCGTTTGCAGGAGGCTCAGGCCAATCAGGATTTACCGTTTGAAAAGCTGGTGGACAGTTTGTCGCTGGAGCGTACCGTCGGACAACAGCCACTGTTTCAGGTGGTCATGAGTCACCAGCGTCAGGATGACAATGAGCTGGTCAATCTGCCGGAACTGACCATAGCACCCAGTGAACTGCCTAAAACCAAGGCGCAGTTCGATCTGGTACTCAATACCAGCGAGAGCTTTAGCGGTGAATTAACTCTGAAGCTGGACTATGCACAGGAGCTGTTCAGTGAGCAGCGGATCGCAACTTTGATGGCGGGCTTGCAGCAGATCCTCAGTACCTTTGTAACTCAGCCTGCATTGAACCTGTCGGATCTGGATATTATGCCACTGGATATTCAGCAAGCACTGCAACAGCAGGGCTTTGGTGAGGCAATCACGCCATTGCACAGTGGCGCCGTTGAGCCGATTTACTTACTGACGGGTCAGCCGCCACAATTGGCCGAAACCCAGTATCAGGATGTGGTGTCGACGTTAAACCAGCTGGCCGAGCAAACACCCGATGCTGAAGCCCTGACCTGTGAGGGCAACAGTTACAGCTATAAAGAACTGTACGAAAAGTCTAACCAGCTGGCTTATTATCTGCGTGAGCAGGGGGTGGGTCCAGAGCAGCGGGTTGGGGTGGCACTGACCCGTGGCATCGACTTACCCTTGGCTTTCCTTGCGGTACTCAAGGCCGGCGCGGTCTATGTACCTATGGACCTGAGTTATCCAAAAGAGCGTCTGGCATACATGATCAACGACAGTCAGATGCAGCATATCCTGGTCAGCGATCATAGTCTTAATGATATTGCCGGGGAGGCCCGTTTGCATCGGATGGCAGATATTCCGTTGGCACAGCAATGGCAGCAGCCACAGGTCTATCCGGCTCAGGGAGCCTATGTGATCTACACCTCAGGCTCAACGGGCAATCCAAAAGGTGTGTTAGTAAGTCGGGGTTCAATTGCCGCACACTGTCGCGGCATTGGCCGCCGCTACGAGTTGACGTCGGCAGATCGCGAATTGATCTTTATGTCCTTCTGTTTCGACGGCGCCCATGAACGCTGGTTGTCTGCGGTAACCCATGGCGGCACTGTGGTGATCCGTCCACAGCAGCAGTGGGATTTACAGCAAACCTATCAGAATCTGCATCAGCAAGGGGTTACGACCGTGGTGTTCCCGCCTGTATTCCTGCGCGAGTTGTCTGCCTATGTTGAGCAGGTGGGTAACCCACCGCCAGTGCGAGTGTACTGTTTTGGCGGGGATGCGATGCCACAGGCGTCGTTTGAACTGGCGCAGCGAGTACTGAAGCCGGACTTTTTCATCAATGGATATGGTCCGACCGAGACGGTTGTGACGCCTTTGACCTGGAAGGCGATGCCGGGCAGCTCGTTTGATGCGGTGTACGCGCCCATCGGTGAAGTGCTGGGACAGCGTCAGGCCTGGGTGCTGGACAGTCAGTTAAAGCGGGTGTTACCGGGCCAGATCGGCGAGCTGTATATGGCAGAAGAAATCGGTCTGGCACGAGGTTATCTGAACCGTCCGGACCTGACGGCGGAGCGCTTTGTGGCGAACCCATTTGCCGATGATGGCAGCCGCTTATATCGTACCGGTGATTTGGTACGCTGGAACGAGCAGGGGCTGATGGAATACCTGGGCCGCACCGACCATCAGGTGAAGATCCGTGGTTTCCGCATTGAATTAGGGGAAATTGAAAGCCTGCTGCGCAAGCACAATACTGTGCGCCAGGCGGTGGTTGTTGCTGATGATACGCCAGCTGGTAAACGCTTGGTGGCTTATGTGAGTGGTCACGATGGGAGTGTACCAGACGAGGTCGAGCTGAAAGCCAACCTGGCGGCGAACCTGCCTGATTATATGGTTCCTGCGGTGATCATGGCGTTGACGGATCTGCCAGTAAACAGCAATGGTAAAATTGACCGTAAAGCCCTGCCAAAAGCACAGTTGCAAAGTGATGCCAGTTTTGTTGCACCCCAAGGAGAAGTTGAACAGGCGATGGCCGCTATCTGGCAAACCGTGCTGGGTGTAGAGCAGGTTGGCCGTCTGGATAACTTCTTTGCGCTGGGTGGAGACTCTATCAATGGTCTGAAAGTGATCAGTATGTGGCAGCAACATAATGCCCTGCCGCTGGCCGTCAGACAGTTGTGGCAAGCCCCGGATCTGGCGAGCCTGGTGGCTGAGATGACGCACCAGAGCGAGCTTATCCTGCATCCGCTCAATGATGCCGTGGCAGGTGCAGATAATCTCTTCTGTCTGCATGAAGGCAGTGGCTTAACGGTCGCGTATCGTCCGCTGGCTGAGAAGCTGGCGGGTAAGGTTAATTGTATCGGTGTGGCGGCTGCAAAACAGCTCGCCCAGTTCAGTACGCTGACCGATTTGGCGCAGCATTATGCGAAGGCACTGGATGAGGCTCAGCCGAATGGCACCATCAAACTGCTGGGCTGGTCTTTGGGTGGCGCGTTGGCGGCACTGGTTGCCAATGCACTGACTGCGCGAGGCAGAACGGTGAGTCACCTGTATCTGGTTGACAGCTGGAACCCTCACGGTGAAGCGGCGCAAAGCAGTCTGGACTGGCGTAGCTGGGCGCTGTCATGGATCGGCGGCTACAGTCTGGCACCTGACAGTGCATTGCATCACGCTCTGGTGACGCAATTGCAGCAGGGGCTGGATGAGACTGTCCGGGACCCAGCCACACTGGCTCAGTGGCTGATCACGCATCAGGCGCAATTTGCTGATCTCTTTGAGCACACGCTCAGTCAGTTGCCTGAAGCGGAATTAACAGCCTTACTGGCGGCGGGTTATGAACTGCAGCGCCTGGCCAGGGCGCCTCAGCAGTATGCTCAGGAAGCCTCGGCAAAAGCGCATGCCTGGTGGTCTAATCAGGCAGATCAGGCTGCGATGGATGCCTATCTCGCAGAGCTGGATGCTGAGTTTGATGTGACGCATCTGGATTATGATCATCGCCAGATCATTGCTGCCGAAGAGGTACTCACCTCCGTTTACGACAGTTTGCTGTGCACTGATTAAGCGCGTCAGAGTCGAAGGTAAAAAAGCCGTGCGAATGCACGGCTTTTTTGTGTCAGCAGATCGACTGGGTGCGCACAAGCTGGTGTAATCAAGTGTGATAGAAAAAGCCCCCTGCCTGCGTTTAAATAGAGATCTTAGGTGTACAAAATAGAGGTAATTAACAATGGATCATACGCAGGCGATTGAAATCGTTAACGTAGACCGAGACAAAGTCGCGCAGCATATTGAGTTATGCAACAAGGGGGAGCATATTTGTGACCTCAATGGGTGGTGTTTAGAGATAGCATCATCAGCTCAGACGTTTACATTTGGCCCAGATACTATCTTGCGGCCGGGGGAGGAGCTCAGTGTCTACATTGACAGGAGAGGTGAACTTAGCTTTAACGCGGCCAATGCTTTAAACCGTCGGGGTGACAGGGTGTTGTTGTTTGATGCACATCGTGAGCTGCGTTATCAGTTTGTATATGGCCAGTCAGCCCACAACCTTGTGATCATCAGCGATGTGCACTGCGACAGTCAGGGGGGCAGAGATTTCAGTGATGAATATGTTGAGCTATTTAATATGTCAGATTGCCGTGTGGACATCAGTGGCTGGCAAATTCGCGCCGTAAAGGGGGATGCGCAATTTATTTTCCCAAAGGGGGCCCAGCTGGCGCCTCAGGCACCTATTCGGGTCTATTCCAACTATATAGATCCGCAGACTGGCGGCTACAGCATCAACAGCCCGCGAGCGCTTTGGCGCACCAGCAATGAAAGTTGTCAGCTGCTGGACGACGCCGAGCGTGAAGTATCCCGCTATTCTTTCTGAGCGGTGGGACTGGGGAGCGACTGAATGTCCTCCCCGGCACACTTGATTACAGGTCGAGCGCTTCGACGATCTCCGCTGAGCGTACCGCCAACACTGACAGTAAAGAGTCACTGATGCCATGGGTTTGCTCATTGACACCCTGGGTAAACACTTTTGGCATAAAGTTGTCGGCCGTTTCAATTTGATAGTAGCGACTGATATCTGGCTTCAGCCATTCTGCCAATTGCTCAAGAAGCGGCGAGCGGCTTGGGTACTGGTAGCCAGTCGCCAGAATTAGATGGTCGTACTTTTGTACCCCACGGCTTTGTACACCTTCCAGATCCAGGTTGATCTTACCTTCGTTATCAATTGCTGCGCTATTGACAGAGGTACGGTGGCGAATAGCCAGGCGATTGCCTCCTTTAAGTTTCTGGTCATACAAACTGGCATAAATACTATCAATCAATGGCTCATCGACGACAGAGTAGTTGGTACTTCTGAATTCGTTAAAGTAGCGGTCTTTTTGCTCTGGCGACTTGTCGAACACCACATCGGTGAATGCAGGGTCAAAGATCTCGTTTACAAATGGACTTGAATCAGCAGGCTTCATTGCACCGGCACGCATGATTAAGTCAACCTGTGGTTGCTCAGTCATGTTTTCCAGATCAGCAAAAATCTCAGCACCACTTTGTCCGGCACCGATAATCGCAACGCGATCACCCGCTTTGACTTTATGTTTGTTGTGCAAATACTGCGACGAGTGCCAAACATGATTGCTGTCTTTCAGTGCGTCAAATGGGGCGGGGATTTTCGCCGAACCGCCAACGCTCACAACCAGGTTTTTGGTCAGACGTACGCTTTGATTGCCCTCGGCATCCCGGCTGGTGACTTTGAGGTGATCAACTTTACCTTCGACAATAATTGGCTCAACGTCATTGACCTGCTCGCCAAAGTGACAGTGATCACGGAAATGGCTGGCTGACCAGCGCAGGTAGTCATTGAATTCATGACGAGAAGGATAGAAGGTCTTCAGGTTGATGAAACTGTCCAGGCGGTTTTGATTATGTAAATAATTAATGAAGCTGAAATGACTGGTTGGGTTGCGTAATGAAACCAGGTCTTTGAGGAAAGAGATCTGCATATCAGTGTTGTCCAGCAGCATCCCACCATGCCACAAAAAGTCCGGCTGTTTCTCGATAAAACACACTCGATCACTCAGTTTGTTTTGCTCTTTCAGGGCGATAGCCAGTGCCAGGTTGGCTGGGCCGAACCCGATCCCAATCACGTCATATAGTTTCATTTTTCTGCCTTTGATTACCTTAAATCGCACGCACGGGGGCGTGAAATAATATTGATTGTCATAAAGACGAAAGATGTGCGGGTTTCTTTAGGGGCCGTCAGGTGCAATCAGCGCAAAAAGTAAGGGAAAAAGAATTACCATGCGCGAGCGCAATAAATTCTCATAAAATGTGAATTTTTTTGTCAATAACTCGTCTAGCTAGTTCACCGTGGCTACGTTGCTAAATGCCGTCGCCCCATATGTTCTTTGCGCTAAAACGAGTGAGTGAAACCAATATGTTAGTTGCCGACTTTGCCTTGGAAAAATGCCAGTCATTAAGTGAAAATGCCATTGCATTGACCCAGAAGCTGGTACGTTATAAATCCATCACACCTGAAGATGCTGGCAGCATGTGTTTCCTGATCCGTAAGCTTCAGTCACTCGGATTCGACTGTCACGAAGTCACTCGTCAGGGCGTCAGAAACCTGGTGGCGAAAAGAGTATTTGGACCAGGTGAAACCCTGGCGTTTGCCGGTCACCTGGACGTTGTGCCGCCCGGGCCGGTCGAGCTGTGGCAATGTCCGCCCTTTGCTGCAGAGATCCAGGATGGCCGCTTATATGGTCGTGGGGTAGCCGATATGAAAGGGGCAATAGCCTGTTTTATTGCGGCTGTTGAGTCTCTGCTCGAACAATGCAGCCGCGGTAGTCTGATGTTTTTGATTACCTGCGACGAAGAAGGAGAGGCGGAACACGGCACCGCCGTGCTCATGAGCCATTTGAAACAGCAAGGTGTAGATCACCTGCCGCATTATTGCTTGGTGGGAGAGCCATCGAGTCGTAAGACGCTGGGTGATGTGCTTAAGATAGGTCGTCGCGGCTCCTTGTCTGCCCATATTCGGGTTTATGGCCGTCAGGGTCATGTGGCCTATCCACATAACTGTGATAACGCCACGCATCATACGTCACGCCTGTTGCAGCGTTTACTGGCGCTGGAATGGGACGAGGGCAGTGCGCAAATGCCGGGTACCACATTTCAGGTGACGCAGCTCAACAGTGGTGAATTTGTCGATAATGTGGTCCCGGGTGCCTGTGATGTGTGCTTTAACATTCGCTACAGTAGTCGCTTTAACGAAGCGGAGCTGAAACGACTGATCGACGATATATTGCTGGATTTAGACCTCAATTATGACATTGAGTGGCAGCGCCCTTGTGCGCCGTATTTCAATCAGGCGGATGACTTTGTGGCCCTGATCTGTGGTGCGATAGAGAGCGTGGTGGGTCAGGTCCCCATGCTGACTACAGATGGCGGTACGTCGGATGGCCGTTTTATTGCCTCAAGTCATACCCAGGTCATTGAGTTTGGTCTGAAAAACGACAACATCCACCAAATCAATGAATCTGCACAGATACAGGACATTGCCGATCTGGCGCATATTTATCAGCTCGTGATCCAGGCATTTTGTGTTGAGGAAACACAAATCGCACAGCGTCAGGCGCAGCAACTGGCGGCATTGACATAAACAGCGAAGGAAGAGCCCATAACCGGGCTCGTTTGATTGTGCGGAACAACTTAGAAAGTCGCACCACCATCGATGGTGATAGTTTGCAAGGTGGTGTGAGATGAAAGCTTTGACGCCAGAAATACCACGCTATCGGCAATCTCTTGTGCCGTGGCCAGCTTTTTAAGCGGGATCCCTAACTTATACTGGGGGGCAAAACCTTCTATGACGCGCTGTGCACCTTGCTCGTCCTGCCACATACCGGTTTGCATTGGCGTCAGTGTCGAACCCGGAGCAACCACATTACACCGTACACCAAAGTTCGCCAGTTCCAGCCCTGCGCTCAGCGTAAGCTGAGTAACGGCGGCTTTTGAAGCGCAATAGGCTGCCATCTGTTGACGAGGGGTGTGTGCGGCATTGGAGCCAACCGTCACAATGGCCCCTGCCTGTTGTTGTTTAAGGTGGGGCGTGCAGGCGCGAATAAAGGTAAACACGGCACCCGCATTGACATTCAGGCAGTGCTGCCATTGTGTCAGTGATAACTGCTCTACCTCACCCAGCTCCAAGACCCCGGCGATGTTGATCAGGTTATATGGCGCCAGGCCCTGAGCCAGCAGCTCGTTTAAAGTGGCTTCCAGTTCCGTCAAATCTGCCAGATCACACTGCACGGCACGCTCGAGTATGTCGGTGTCACTGAACTGGCGATCAAAGCCAATCACTTTCGCCCCAAGGGCGGCAAAGCGCTGGGCTGTAGCCAGTCCGATGCCCTGACCGACACCACTGATCCAGACAATCTGACCCTGATACTCCTGCTGTAGTCGCGCATCATAAGACATGGTCATAGACTCCGTTTAATGCTGTGACCACGCTGCTCAGTGTTTGGGTGGGATGTTGAGACCAGTAGTGAGCAGCCCGGAATATGGCAGCCTGCACCTGCTGTTGCTGCTGATCTGAATAACGCGCCACATTGGCATCGACATCCAGCCTGGCAGGTTGATCCTGCAACAGGTGCCACTGCAACATGATGTCGTCGGTCGTACCGGCACTGAGTATATGGGAGTGGCTGGCAATTCCACCATATTTTGGACTGCTGGTGAAGGGCAGCAGGTTAACGGTCGGGCCAAATATATGTGTACCTTTACCTTGCTGCTGACGAGTTCGCTTGAGATCCTCAACCCGGTAAGTTTGCAGTGCTTTGAGCGCTTTAATACCCTGATTGATGACCCGACAACACTGGCTGAGTGTCATGTCTGTCGCCAGCTCCAGTGGCAGTGGCATAACATTGCTCTGTACACAAGGCGTGCTGAGTTCATGCTGGTGCTGGCGGTTCATCATGATAAGGCCCAGCGTTATGTGGTATTGCGCAGTCTTGGCAACCAGTGCCGCGCTGACCGCCGCGAGCAGGACTTCGGCATGACCCGCCTGACATACCGAGGCGGCAGACATCACGGTATGCCAGTCGGTGTGAGTAAAGGCCTGACTCAGACGTCTGTTTGGTTCTGTGACATCTTCTTTTTGGTGACTGAAGCTTAGTGGGGCAGGTACACCGTCTAACCAGTTGTTGAGTGTGGCCCGGGCGACTTGTTGGCGTGCCAGATAGGCTTCACTATTGTGTAAAGTGAGCAAGTCTTGTTGCTGGCCAAATGGCAACTTGGGCAGTGGCTTGCCTTTTTGCTGCGCGTTATAACAACGATTAAGTGCCTGGGTGAATAGACCAAACCCATAGCCATCGAGCAATAAGTGGTGGCCAACCAGAAACAGTAAATCCTGCTCGGGAGCGCGTACCAGTGTTAGTTTCAGCAGGGCATCTTGTTCTAACACAAAGGCTCTGGCCATTGCCGGTGTCACAAACTGCTCGGCAAAGGCGGGAATATCCTCTGGCTGAGCGTCAAGCTGGATGATATCCAGGGTTGGCACCTCAGCATACGGCTTTAATTGCGGGGTAAAAGCATTGTCATGAACAAAACGACAACTCAGGCAGTTACTGCTTTGCCAGACGTGTGCAAAAGCCTGCTGCAACATAGTCGCTGAAATTTTACCTTTAAACTCAATACACTCGGCCACATTGAACAGCGCGCCACGGCCGCTGATGGTATGCAGCAACCACATAGCTTGTTGTGAGTCCGTTAACGGCAATGCCTGTGACATTAGTCTTCCTTACGCTCTTCCAGCAAGTCAATCCAGGCAGCCAGGGTCGGGATCTGTGCCAGTTCTATGAAGTTTGTTTCAATACCTTGTTGTTGCCACAACGCGATGAGATTCATCACCTGCACGGAATCCAGGCCATAGTCGATAAGGCTTTCATGCTCGTCAAATTCATCGGCTTCACAGTCGATCAGCGGCAGGATATGCGCTTTAAGGCCCTCAAGTGTGGTGATGTCCTGAGTTTCTTCACCGAGAATGTCAGCCACAGTAGCCACTTTACCGCAGCGTCCCGCCACAAAGTTCAGCGCCATCAGATGCTCATCGCGGCTGAAATCGGCAATCGCATCGGCAATCACAAACGGCTGAATGTCACGCATAAAGGCATCTACAGCGGTGGTCATCACCCCGATGTGGCCATAAATACCGACTATCATTAGCTGGTCACGGCCGCGCTCTTGTAGTTGCGCTTCAAAGTCGCATTTCTGAAAGGCACTGTAACGCCACTTGGTAAGCACGACATCTTGCTCGCCGGGTGCCAGCGCATCGACAATCGGTTGTTGTGCCGGGTCTTGCAGGCCCGGGCCCCACATGTCACTCAACAGTCCACGTTCATGCTGGCCCTGTTTGATTGGTTGCGCGGTGTAAAACACCGGAATGCCCTGCTCGTAACAGAACTGTTTAAGGCGCTGAATATGATTGATCATGGTTTCAATCAGGGGGTTATTGTCACCGTAGTAACCCACAAAGTAATGCTGTACATCGTGGATCAGTAAGGCGGCACGACTGGCATCCAGCTGCCAGTCAACGCGGTTTTCAGGTAACTCCGCAGCGCGGGGTAACGGGTAATGGGATAACTTAGGAATACTCATTGTCTTTTTTACTTCTTCTGTTAATCAGGCCTGGCCGTCGAAGGTGGCACGCAGGGCTTTTTTATCGACTTTGCCGACCGCAGTCAGGGGTAAGTCGGTTACAAATTGGAATTTGTCGGGCACTTTGAAATCGGCGATCCCCAGCTGGCGCAGGTACTTTCTCAGCTGTAAAGGGGTGAGTTTTTCGGCTGCCACCACGAAGGCACAGCTTTTCTCGCCCAAAGTGGCATCGGGCATAGACACTATGGCGACTTGCTCGATATGTGGATGGCCAAGTAAATGGTTTTCTACTTCTTCTGCCGCAATTTTTTCGCCGCCTCGGTTGATCTGATCTTTATCACGGCCAACCACAATCAGGTGGCCGGAGGGCAGTTGCCTGACCAGATCGCCGGAGGCATAAAAGCCGTCAGCATCAAATGCACTGGTATTATGCTGAGGTGACTTGTAGTAGCCGCGGAACGTATAAGGGCCTCGGGTAAGGAGTCTGCCGGCTTCACCAGGTGCGACGGGCAGGCCATGCTCATCCACTACTTTGATCTCATCGTCGGGACTAATCGGGCGGCCCTGAGTGGTCAGTACCAGCTCGTCATCATCGTCGTGACGGGTGTAGTTCACCAGGCCTTCTGCCATGCCAAATACTTGTTGTAATTGGGCACCCAACACCGGCCTGACCTGTTCGGCTACAGTGCGGCTGAGTTTAGCGCCGCCAACCTGGATCAGCGTCAGGCTGCTCAGGTCATGATTGCTGTGTGCGGCGTGTTGTAACCACAGCTGTAGTGCCGGCGGTACCAGCGCGGTGTGGGTTATGGCAAAGCGTTCGATTAAAGGAAAACAGTGACTGGGGCTGGGATCTGAGGCCAGGATCACTGAGCCGCCGGCTGCGAATACGCCCAGTGCGCCTGGCGAACTGAGCGGGAAGTTATGCGGTGCCGGTAGTGCGCACAAATAGCGGGTATCCCCGTGCAGCTGGCAAATATCCCGACTGGCAACCACAGAGTAAAGGTAATCGTTGTGGGTGCGTGGGATCAATTTAGGGGTGCCTGTGCTGCCACCGGAGAGCTGAAAGAAGGCGACGTCTTCTGGATTGAGCTCAGGCGCACGGAAGGCGCGTGCGTGCAAATACGCCTGTTTCAGTTCGCTATTGCCTTTACTGTGATCCACCATAATATGGCTGATGCAGGCAAAGCGGTTAAACAACTCCTGAGAAAAGGATTCATCTGCAAACAGTGGCTGAGCAGAAGAAACCAACAGCAGCTTAGGCTGCAAAATTTCACAATAGCTTTGCAGCTCAGTGCGTTGATGATTAAACAGGGCACACACCGGCGCCACGCCGAGTTTAAGCAGCGCAAAGTAGCTGATATAAAACTCCACACAGTTGGGCAGCTGAATAAGCGCGGTATCACCCTGTTGCAGCCCCTGACTGGCCAGATGAGCCGCCAGGTTGCTGCTGTACTCATCGAGCTGCTGATAGCTCAGTTGTCGATTGGCATCGGCGACGGCAATGCCTTGCCCGTTATGCACCAGTTGTTCGTTCAAAATGCTGGTGAGTGGTTTATCCTGCCAGTAGCCCTGGGCGCGATAGTGGGCGGCCAGCTCTTCAGGCCAAGGGGTATATTCAATACTCATAGTGTGTGTTTCGTTGCTAAGTGATAGGCATGCCGTACGTCCAGCGCATTCAGCATAGTGTTTAATTTGGCTTCGGTTTCCAGCCACTCGGAGCTGGGGTCAGAGGCGGCCACAATACCGGCGCCGGCAAATAAGGTCGCGAGGTTCGCTTGCAGGTAACCGCAGCGGATCACCACCACCCATTCACCATTGCCCTGATTGTCACACCAGCCAACGATCCCAGAGAACAGGCCACGGCCATGGCCCTCTAGTGCATCAATATGCTGATATGCCAGTTCTGTGGGTTTGCCACACAGTGCGGGCGTGGGATGGAGGCGGTTGGCCAGCGCAATGGCAGGCTGTTGGGGGTCAGAGAGTGTTCCTTCAATAACAGTCGATAAATGCCACATGGTGGCCGTGCTGAGCAGATCCGGTTGCTCTGGAATGTGCAGCGCAGAGCAAAGCGGGCCAAGGATCTGTGCCATATCTTGTAGCACAACGGCATGTTCATAGCGGTCTTTTTTTGATGCGAACAGAGTTGAGCGACGTTGTGCTTCGACGCTGGGGCACGGATCGCGAGGAATTGAACCGGCCAGCGGATTACTGAAGATCTGTCCGTCAGATTTGCGCAGCAACAGCTCCGGGCTCACCCCCATGAGTACGCCGGCATCGCGCTGCGCATGGGCATCGTGTAACTGGCCGGGGATAGAGAAATGATAACCACTGGGGCTTTGTGCCAGCAGCTGTGAAAGCACGCTAACCTGGTCCAGTGGCTGCTCAAACTGTAATTCAACCTGCTTACTGAGCACGATTTTATCCAGCTCACCGTCGGCAAACAGGGTTTTGGCATCGCGTACGGTTTGCTCAAAATGGGCTCTGTCTTGCTTGTAGTGCACTGACTGTAAGCGATTGGGCGTTTGAGCACGTGTAGGCTGTGCACTCAGGCACTGAGCAAACAGGTGCTTGTCCAGCGTGCTGACCTGTTCCGGGATGATAAACTGTGCCTGCTGTTGCTTACAAAAGGGCACCACACCGAAAGCAATGTCCTGACCCTGGCTGGTCTGTGCAGCGTTGTTTAAGGCTTGCTGCAACTGGTTAGCCAAATTATCAGTGTCGTTGATGGGCAGCGTAAAGCGACGTGCTACGCCACGACTAACCAGGCAGTTTTGCCCGGAAACAAACAAACAGTCCTGCTCAGGCCGGAACTCCCCCAATTCTAGGGTCTGGGGGACATCGGATAGGTGACCAGCATGCATGCGATTTCTTCCTCGTATTCATCAAATCGTGTCAGTGAGAAACAATTTGCCACTGATTGAATGTGTTCAAGACGTATTATTGCGACAAAGATTTAGCAACTGATGCGCGCATGTGCATGTGTTCAGGTCGTTTTGGGCAATCATCACAGTAGCCCTTAACCGGGTGTTCGTGCATCAGGCAGCAATCGCCCCGTACACGCATAGCCCCCACGTCAAAGCCTTTTTGGTGGGCCCTGAACAAGGGGTTGCGTTGACCACGCCACTGTTGAGTGTGTAAAAGCCAGTGGATATCCTGGTTTAACTGAGTTGGGTTGGGCAAGTGCCCTGCAATCGTTTTGCTGAGATGGTTTAGCCGATACACCAGGCTGCTCCACAGTACGCGCTCCGCAATGCCAAACTGTTCGTTCAGATAGTGGTGTAGAGGCACAAAGTGCTCGAATATCAGCGCATGGTATCTGCTATCAGTATCGTCTGAGAATGGGCTGATTTCTCCGCAGTGCGCCAGCATGAGTCGCTGGCTTGTTAGGCACAGTCTTACTGAGTGGGTACTCAGCGGTAAAGGGCGCATCAGCAGGCTATGACTCAGTAACACAGATGGCATCACTCTGATCGTATACAACATATGCCAGATAGATGCCTGTGCCCGCCCAGGCGCTATTCCCTGCGAGTGTGCCCAGCCAGTGATTGCTGTTGCGAGCAGTCCGCGCTCGTCTAAACACTGTGCCAGCGTCGGCTCGGACTGAGACTGAGACAGTGCCATCGCATCGCCATATTCGCTAAAGGGCCCCTGAAAAAATGGCTGCAGTGTCGGTAGCAAAAGAACCTCGATTTCACTTACTGTTTAAAAGACTTAGTTAAGACGTTTGAAGGGTGAATTTTTTTACTTCCAGATCGTCAAGCCATATAAGTAAATTCGCGTTAGCAAATGAGAGAGTCACAGTGCTTGCAAAATTGATCCAAAATACCTGGTGGCGATTCATCGCGACCGCCTTCAGTAGTATTCTGTTTGGGGTAATAAGCGTGTCTTTGGTCGCGCTTATCAACGAAATCATCAATGGCACCCAAGAGTCCCGGGCTGAGCAGTTCACCCTGTTTGCAATCCTTGCCTGTCTGGGCGTCGTGTTACAGCTGGTATCTCGTATACTGGCAGAGCAGCTCAGTGAACTCAGTCAGGCGACGGTACGTCAGCAGGTGGCGGAGCACGTTATAGGTGCCCGCTTCAGTCATGTTGAAGCACAAGGTGCCGGTAAAATAAAGTCGTGTCTGACCGAGCACAGTCTTCGGGTTGCGGAGTTCTTTCAGGGGCTGCCCAATATTCTGAGTAACGGCATGATTGTACTGGGGAGCTTTGTCTATATGGCTTGGCTGGATTGGCAGGTATTTGTTTTTGCCATGTTAACTCTGATCTTAGGCTCTGTAGGTTACAGTCTGGCGAACGCCACCGCATTCAGAAAGGTCTCTGAAGCCGCCAGTATTCAGGATGCGCTGTATGAACAGTTCGACGCGATTTATGCCGGTGCCAAAGAGCTTAAACTGCATCGCGAAAAGCGTATTACCTTTTTAAATCAGGTGATTGGAGACACCATTACCCTGTTGCAAAAACGTCGGGTACAGGGCGCGAGTATTTACCATTATGCTGCATCCTGGGGTGGATTCAGTGTGTTTGCTTTCATCGGTGGCGCACTGTTTTATTTGTCAGGGCAAGCCGAAGACACCGGCAAAGTGATGTCTGGTTTTGCACTGCTTTTCTTGTATATGCTCACACCACTGGAAGTGATGCTTGGGGCAATTCCTAAAGCTGCCGCAGCAAAAGCATCGGCCAATACGATTGCCACACTGACAGAAGAAATGGCCTTGATGCCGCACAGCGACCAAGCCATGACCACGTTCGAGCAACTGAACCTTAAGGACATTAGCCACGGTTATTATCACGAACAAAGTGACGAAGTGTTTGCCCTCACGCCTATTAATCTGACTCTGCGCAAAGGCGAGTTAGTTTATCTGGTGGGTGGCAATGGCAGCGGTAAGACGACTTTTGCCAAGCTGCTGTGTGGCTTATATGAAGCGCAGAAAGGTCAAATCCAGGTCGACAATCAGGTACTTGAGACCCGGCAATTTGATGATTATCGTCAGCTGTTCAGCACCGTATTTAGTGACTTTTATCTCTTTGATCGGGTTCTGGGTTGCCAGGGGCAGGATTTGGAAGATAAAGGCAATGCCCTGATCCGCAAACTTAATCTGCATCACAAAGTGGCGATTAAGGATGGGGCCTTTACCACCCAAAAGCTATCGCAAGGTCAACGTAAACGTCTGGCGCTGGTAGTGGCATATATGGAAGACAGACCTTTCTATATCTTTGATGAGTGGGCCGCTGATCAGGATCCGGTCTTTAAAGAGGTATTCTATCGCGAGTTGCTGCCGGAGCTCAGCGCTCAGGGCAAAACCGTGCTGGTGATCACTCATGATGACAAGTATTTTGCTCTGGCCGATCGGTTACTAAAAATGGACAACGGGTGTCTCAGTGAAGCTGTACAAGTGGCGCCCCAGACGCCATCAAAACACACTGAGCCGGCTTAAACGTCAGCGCGCAAACAACACTCGGTCAGCACCAGTTCGTCATTGCACTGAAAATACACGCTGATCCGGGTGCCCTGCGGCAGAGTCTCATGAAGCGTTTCTGTGAGCGTAAAGCATAACTGATTATCGCTGTGCTCCACCAGGCATGCCGCTTCAAATCCAAAAAAGCGTTGTACCACCGGGTAGAGCGCTTTATAGATGCTTTCTTTGGCAGAGAAGATCAGGGTCAGCGGACAGGCATGCACCTGACCTAGCCGCTCGAAAGCCGGTTGCTCTGCCTTTGCCAGGATCTGTGTCTGTAATTCTTGCTCTTGCTTGAGTGACATCTTTCTTTCCAGATCAATTCCCAACCCCAGTATTGCAGGGTCGTCACAGACCATGGCCATCGCCAGCTCCCGAGTATGGGTGATGGTGCCCTGAATGCCTGCAGGCCAAATCGGCGCGCGACTCTCTGCGCTGGCAATGATGGTATGTGGCAGTCCCAATGCTTTTAGTGCCTGACTGGCACAGTAGCGCCCGGCCAGGTATTCGGCCTTGCGTTTGGCCACAGCGCGGCTGAGTTTGGCGGGCAATGGCTGTGCGAAAGTCGCAAAATCGCTGTCCTGATAGGCAGCAATGCGAAAGGCGCAGCTATGGCTGGTAAATGGCAGCTGGGGTGTAAATAGTTCGATTGATGTTAACGACATACGACTCCCTCAATTAGTGGCAGTCATATTACCGATATGGGGAAAGGTTGCAAGCAGTCGCTGGCTACAAAATATTCCCGCTGTTATCGGCGCTCAGGCTGCTGTGGATTGATCACGCAGGGCACAGTGGCTAACACCTGGTACTTTTTCGTTCTGGGATAATACAAGACACACTGGTCAGCACGTTTTTGCAGCTCGAAGCCGGTTATTCCGCCTTCTTTGCTCCCCAGGATTGGTTGTCCAGTAGGGTCCAGACTGTTGCCTTTTTCCAGCAACAGCGTTGATTGCTGCATAAAAACGTTGTGTGCCAACCGAGGTGCAGTGCCGCCCTTAAGGGCGACAATGGCATCTTGAATTTCACGGATCATGGCCGGTGTGGTTTGCTCAATTAACGCCGCATGCACAGGGGCTGCTTTAGAGTACTGGCAGCCACTGAGTAGCACAGTGAGTAAGGTTGCACACCATCCCGAATATTTCATGATCACTGACCTTCCAACGTTGCGTGAATAGCACCATCACGTAGTGGCTTAAATGGCAGAGTCACAGCATGACTGATGTCGGCATCTCCCGGTCTCGCTGATGTACCTTGCGGGGCGTCGTTGAACAAGCAGCTTCCGGTTGCACTGTGATGCAAAGCGGTAGCAAGCAGACGTTCATTTTTGTCACCCAAAGCGTTGCTGAAATCATCGTTAACGCGACAGCCCGGTACTCTGGCATCCAGTCCGGCTTCACCGCTGATCTCACTTGCTGAGGTTGGGGTAAAGCCGTTAGCATAGTCCCCAAAGCCTTTTTCATTGGCAGACTTTGACTGAATGGTGTAATACACCATGCCGCAGTTGGGCGCGGGTAAGAACCCATAGGGTTTACCGCGCGTGGTGGTGCCAATCTGGATGACCTCTACATCTATACCGCGCAGGCCATTGATGACCATTTCACTTGCGGATGCAGTATCATCGGTAGTGAGCACATACACTCTGGAGAGATTCAACGTTGGCAAGGTGGTGTCGTTCAGGAACACCTCTCGGGCCCAGTCTATCTGGCGCGGCTCAAAGGTATAGATACGATTACTGCCCTGGCGTTTAGCATTGTAAGTCGTCACACCGAAATTACGATCCAGCGAGCTATCGCCTGCAATCATATAGCCCAGCTGCGCGGCACTGTGGATCAAGCCCCCACCGTTGTAGCGCATATCCAGCACCAACTCGCTAACCCCATCTGTGATAAAGTCATTGAAAGCCTTGATCAGATCACCCTGAGCACTGGCAATAAACTGATTAAACTGTACATAGCCGACTCGTTTCCCGCCGTGATCTATGTACTTTGCGTTTTGCACCGGGGAAAGTGCGAAATCGATGGCAGTCATTTCGGCCGATTTCTCATCGCCCTGAACAGAACGAAAGACAAATGTATGGGCTTTCGTTTCAGTGGGGAACAGAGCCTCATTGAGTTGCGCCACTGCATCGCCGTTGACGAAATCAAGTCCATCAACGCTGAGCAGACTATCACCCCGTGTGAGCCCGCTCTGCGCTGCCGGTGAATTGGGTTCAACGTAAGCAATGGTAAAGTTACGTGGTGGTGCTGTTTCTATTGCAGCCCAGCGGATCCCATAACTGGTGGTCACACCTGACTGGCTCTCTTTTTGATAATTTTCATAGGTTTCGGAATAGTGAAACTGATCCTTTAACGACCCATCAGGGTTACGTTGTGTGGTTTTGAGCTGCGTGAAGTAGTCTGCAACAGTACTAAAGTCCTGCGGGTTATTATCAGGCAGCTCGTCGTACCAAAGGTAGGTTTCATGACTGAATGAGCGCAACCACATTTTTTCGTGCATCACAGTGCCCGTTTTGTCAGGGTAAGGCTGATCATTATTGTATTTATCGACCCCCGAACGCGGGTTGGCACAAAAGTTTATGAAGTTGCTGGCTGGTGCAAACACACCGGCCTGCCAGCTGGGTTCTGTGCTGCCGTCACCGGTGCTGCTGCCGTTACTGCTATCGGGCGTGGTAACATTATTGGTGTCGCCGCTTGTCCCACTCTCGGTACCGCCACCACCGCACCCGGTAAGCACATTGGTGCTTAACGCCAATCCGATGGCAAGGTATAAGCTGCTGAATTGCTTCATGGTTCTATCCTGTTTAGTCATTGCACTAAAAACTATCAACACTATTTCTACAATACAATATAAAGACCGGATTGATTGTTAATTAATGTCAACGGCAGCACAATTTGTAAATGTAAGACCGCGACGAAAAAAAAAAAGTTCAACCGCGTGAACGGCGTCGTCGCCAGGGCGGAGACTGCAACAGTAACAGTATGCCGCTGAGACAAAAAGCCACGCTACTGGCTGCGAACGTTATAAGTAATGGGTTGTTGAAGTCATCACGCTCATCATAATCCATAATGTGTAACATCCAGAAAAAGTCAAAAATACGCCAAAGCGTGCTTCTGACGGTGATCACCTGGCCACTGTTGGTATCCAGGTATAGGGTGGTGCTGAACATGTCGGCAAAAGTAACCTGCCAGACTTGCGGCCGATACTGCACTTCCCGAGGCCCTCGGGTAAGTCGCTGTGCAGATTCAATCGCACTGTCACCCAGATAGTGGGCGCGGGCATTGGCACGGATCTGCGTTTCGGTCGGGCTGGGAAAGGGGGCGCCAGTGGCGGTGAAGTAGGCCGTTTCTGCTCCGGTGGCAATGATTACGGGTTGATCCAAAAAATGACTGAAGGTCAGCGCGTTGAATTGGTCAACGCGGCGTGCCAGCTGGTCCAAATCGGCCGGGTAGTCGGCGAGCGTGAAAGGGTTGTCCAGGTTACGCTTGGCGAGGTGCTTACCATGCACCATTTCCAACGGGATCGCGCTCATCACCAGGCCACCGAGCAGCCAGGCAAAGATCTGTAATGCCAGCAGATAGCCGGCCAGCTTGTGAAATTGTCGGATGGGTTTAAAGCTGGATTTATTCATAGTGCTGTTTTTTCGTCAAAATTGCTGATAGCTTATGAGAATTCGCGTAAAATCCATAGTGACATATTGTCGCACCTGCCAATCGTATGTGTTTTGTCGCGTGAACATGGCTCAGGTCTGGCAACTAACTACTCAAAAAGAAACAAGGTAAATGTCCCGTCATGTCAGAAATCCAGTTTTTAAATGTCGATTTAGAGTTAGAATCCAAGCAGGATATTTCTGCCCTGGTTGCGGATCTTAAAAAGAACGCGGTGGTACTGCACTATGATCAGGATGAGTATCGCCAGCTGGCGAGAATAGAAGCCAGCACTCAGGTGACGAGCCCGGATAAAGCCATTAACCACCTGTGTGAATTAATAGAGTCATGCTCTAAGGCCGCATTGAAACAGTGGTTGGGGTGTTCTAAGCGGACCTTTGACATCGGTTTTAGCTGCGGGGAACAGCCTAAATGTTACTCCCAGGCATTGCACGTCGATACGCTGTTACGGATCTCTGCTATCGGTGCCGGGATGGAGATCACCTTGTATCCAGCCGAGCAGTAACCCCTTTTATTAAGCCTTTCATTGCTCGTTGAGTCGGATCAGCGCGGTAAACCGTACTGATCCAACTATGCTGCTGTTGCCGCCTCACCATTATTCCTTAACCCATAATAGTGACAAAACTCCAATAGAGTCATCACTCTTGTTACTAACTAGATCCAATTTCCATTCTTTTTTTAACATTTTAAATTTATATAAAACAGTACTTTAGTTTTTATTTGTTAAATGAGCTGTGTAAATTTTATATTAATGTGTTGATAATTTAATTTTCGTGTTTTATCTTGATTTGGCACACGAGAGGTGGCTTCCCGTGGTTCAGGTGAGGCCAGAACAGGATTATTTCTGGAGAATTATAACAATGAAACGCATATCTCAGATGACCTTATCTGCACTGGCCCTGAGCCTGAGTGCAGCAGCAAGCGCAACTGCAGCCCCGGTTGATACCTTAAATAACCTGGCAGCGCCGCTGGCACAAATTGATCGTTTTAATCCACAGGCTTTTCAGGTCAGTGATATCAAGAAGGTGATGGCGAAGTCTTTGGCGCAAGAGTTGTCAAGCCAGGGTTCGCGCTGGCAGTCAACACTGGCAAGCCAGTCTCGCCTGACTGTGCAGGACATGCAGGTATCGCAACAGGCGCAATCGCTGATCGGCCAGGCAAGCACACAGACCCGGGTACTGAAAGGATTGCCGCAAAGTGATAGCAACCTGTATCAATTACGTCTGGCCTCTGCAGACATGCTGAGCCAATGGCAGGAAGGCGAAGAGCCGCTGATCGCCTTTGCACCTAAAGGGGATGATAAGACCTGGATCCACGTAGAGGCCTATGACAGTGACGGTCAGCTTCATCTGCTGGATGCTCAGCAAATGCCGCAGCGTCCTGTGCTTGTGCTTGAGTTGGATCAGCAACAGGTACGTCGCGAAGGCCTAGCCGTGATGCAGGATATTTTTAGCAGCGCCAGACAGACACAGGGTGCTGAGCGTTTATCTCGCGATATGCTGCAAGCGAACCAGATGACGACTCAGTCTGAAGCCATTTCGACCAGTGTTTTGAAGCGTATTCGTCTAAACAATGATCAGGAGCCGTGGATCCTGGGTAAGGCTGAAGTGTATGGCATTGTCACCGGTGTGAACCCGTCGCGCGATGAGCCGGTTCTGGATATTGTTGATATGCCCTACCTTGACCATGACGGCACTGACTATACACCGAATCAAATCCTTATCCACTGGGAACGTTATCGCTGGCAAGCGGCTGATGTCTTGCTCATGGAGCAGGATGACAACACCAACTACAAAGATTTAGCGACGACTTTCCTGGATATTGTCACTCAGGTCATGCGCACCATTCCGGATCCCAATGTACAGGGTTATGCGATTATTCCTCAGCTGACTAATCAGCTGATCAAAGCGATGCCAGATCACTGGTTCAGCAATGATGATGACTATGTTGATGTGTTTTATACCTTGTTTGAAGGCCAGAACTATAGCGGGTATATGGGCGCCAGCAATAATGCAAAAATCACATTATCTCCCTTAACCATAGAGCCAAGATAACAGCCAGTGGCCAGCCCATTGCCTTAGCTTATTAGCTCACAACCCGTTGAGTAGGTTACGGTCTAACGGACTAGACCGGTTTTTTTATTCTGCAGCGAGTATACCTTGGGTATGCTCGCTTTTTCTTTTCGGGCACTGTATTTGAGCGATGTACATAGTTTGCATACGTCATACTGACCACGATTCTCTTTCTTTAACCTTTTCTTTTAACTTAGATTTTAATACCAAAGCTGTTTACTTAACGGTATCCGAGAGACGGTTTTAACCCGCTTGCGATATCGTCTTTGCTGAGAAAATACACAAATCTATATTTACATACGTTCAGGTATGTATATAATCCAAACATTCCATAGGGTATGTAAAAGAGGGTGAGTGTGAAATCATATTTAGTAATTGCGGCCACAGTAATGAGTTTGCTGCTGGTCGATACAGGCTATGCAAACAATACACCAGCTGCCCATGCTGTTGAGGCAAGTTCGGTGACTAAACAGACGATCAGAGACTGGGCCTTTGCAGAAGGGATTGCACAAGGGATCCGCCGCGAGTACCTGAATTTTGAAAGCGGCGGCAAGGTTGTTTTTCTGGCTGACGATCAAAGTGGTAACCGTTTGCGCGCAGGTAGTTTTGTCACCGGACCTAAACCGGGAGAGCGTTTTGGTCAGCTGCTGGCACGGGTTGATGAGCGTACCGGCGCTGAAGCCGTTAAGGGCTATGAGGCGTCATTGCGCAGCGCGGTGCTGGGCATTGAGCAGGCGCAGGCGCAACTGCATCAGGCACAGAATAACCATAATCTGGCGAAAACCAGTTTTGAGCGTGCGCAATCAATGTGGGAGCGCAAGCTCATTGCCAAAGAGCGTTTTGAAGCCGTCAAAACCGAGCTGCTGAATGCGCAGCAATCCATGCACACCGCAACGGCGGCACTGGACTCTGCGCGCAGTCAAAAGCTGGCGGCGCAAGCCCAGCTAAATCAGGGCAAGGTGAATCTGGAAAAGACCGGCATCTTTGCGCCCTTTGATGGTCAGCTTAGAACAGTAAACATTCGTCAGGGGGATTACTGGGCAGGACCGGCTGCGGTGATGTCAGATAAAGATCGGGAAACGCATGCGGCCATGGTGGTGATCGACACCAGTCAGTACGAAGTCACTTTAAACGTACCTTATTACGCTGCCGACAAATTGGCGGAAGGGCAAACCGTATATCTGAGCTGGAGCAATGAGAAGCTGCTGAATGCTGCTAACAGTGGCTTTACCACCGGGGATATCAGTCTGGGCAAGATTTTCTCTGTCAGCCCGAGTATCAGTCTGAGTAAGCGTGCGATTGAAGTGAAAGTGCACACTTTTGCAGGCGCGCAGCATCTCAAAGATGGCATGCATGTCAGTGCCTGGATCAAGGTGGCAGAAAAACCACTGGCGTTAAGTGTGCCGCATCAGGCCGTGATGATGCGCAACAACCAGCCTTTTGTTTATGTCATCAACGCAGCGAACAAGGCGCAACTGACGCCAGTTGAAACGGGCATTGAAGATCTCGATCGTATTGAGATCCTGTCCGGGTTGAGCGCTGGCCAGCAGGTGGTCGTGAACGGCGAGCATCTGTTGGTGCATGGCAGCGCGGTACGTGTTGTGGGAGTGACCCATGAATAAGCAGGGTCTGGCGCATAAACTGTTTGTCGATAAAGTCATTTCAACTTTGTTGCTGGCCATCTTATTGGTCGGCGGGGTACTGGCTTACTCGGGCATGTTGAAAGAAAATTATCCCGATCTGGAAATACCTCAGGCCATTATTACAGTTGAATGGCCGGGGGCAGCGGCAGAGCAGGTTGAAAAGGAGGTAACTAAACCCCTGGAAGACGCGCTCAATGGTTTGCAGGGGCTTAAAAAGCTGCAAAGTGGCTCACAGTTTTCTTATGCCGTGATTGCTGTGGAGTTCAAATCCGATGAACCAATGAATGAGGCGATGCAGCGATTAAGGGCGAAGGTCGATGAAGGGAAAGCTGAATTTCCAGGTGCGGTAAAAAATCCGTTGATCGAACAAGTCTCAGTGAATGACACGCCTGTCATCGAGTTTATGTTGTATGGATCGCTGGATGACACCAGTTTCAGTCAGGTGGTTAAAACAATTGAAAAGCGCCTGGAGGCCAAACCTGGGGTAAAAAAGGTGGATAAGGGCGGCTATCGAGAAACTGTGGTGCATGTGCGCATGCTGCCACACAGACTCAGGTCTTTAAAACTCTCTCCCAGTCTGGTTCGCCAGCGTATTGAAGAGGCCAACCTGGATACCAGCTGGGGTGAGTATGACGATGGTAATCGTATTCATCGTTTGTACCTGGCAGGTCGTTTTGATGATATCAGGGCATTGCAGCAGTTGCCGATTGCACGACTGAGCGATAATCGTCTGATCCGGCTTGAAGAAGTGGCGCTGGTTTACAAAGGGCTGGACAAAGTCAAAAGCGAAACGTATTTCTCTGAGTTGGGAGAGCCTTTTACTCAGGGGGTGTCTTTGGGGGTGAAAAAGCGTCCGGGCGTTGACACCATTACGCTTATCAATGAAGTAAAAGCAGCCATGGCGGAGTACCAGACGCAGGGATTCTGGCCGGATGGTCTGAAGGTACAAATCATCAGCGATGAAAGTGCCCTGATTGATGAGTCTTTTGCCAATGTGTTCAGTAACATCTGGCAGGCCATGCTGGCAGTGTTCATTATTTTAATGGTTTTACTGACCTGGCGGGAAGCGTTGATCGCCGGGACTGCGATCCCGCTTACCTTTCTGGGGGCGCTGATGATCCTCGGTTTATTCGGTTATACCCTGAATACTATGATGATTATTGGTATGGTGCTGGCATTGGGCATGCTGGTGGACGTCTTCATTCTGGTGATGGAAGGGATGCACGATAACCTCTACAGCAAACGCCTGTCGTTTAAGGAGGCGGCGCTGGCAACCGTGAAGACCTATGCCATGCCGGCGTTTTCGGGTCAGCTGACCACGATTCTGGCGATGGCGCCCATGATGGCCATCGGCGGCGTGGATGGTAAGTTTATTCGTCTGATCCCCATTACCGCCGTGTTGTGCCTGGTACTGAGTTACCTGATTGCCTTTGTGATCTGTATTCCTTTATCGCAATATTTGCTGAGCAACGCTAAACAGACTCAGATGAGCAGGGTCGATAGGCTGACTCAGATCGCCGGGCAAAGTTTGCAGCGCTGGCTGAATCGGTTTGCCCTGCGCAGTCGCCGACGCGCGGGCGCCTGGGTTGCAGGCAGCGTTATTGTGTGGCTGATCTCAATTGGGCTGATGAGCACGCTGCCGTCACTGCTTTATCCAAAGGCGGACGGCCGAAACCTTGCCATCACCATAGAGCTGGGACCGGATGCGACACTGGCACAAAGTCGCTCGGTGGCCGAGCGGGCCGGCGCGTATCTTGCCACCCAGCCGTACTTTGAAAACGTGACTATGTACGTGGGCAAGAAAAGCCCCAGAGCAATCAGCTCTATCAGTGATCAGTTACTGCTCAATGAAAATCCGAATCTGGTGGGGTTCTCGGCATTATTCGTGCCTAAGGATGAGCGCTCTCAGTTAGCCTATGAATATGTCCCTGAGCTCAGAGCGGGCCTGAATGAGACGCTAGCCGACGTTGCAGGGATTACCCTGCTGTTTACACCAGAAGTGGGCGGGTCCAGCAACGATGACCCCGTACAAATTGTGCTCAGTGGTTCCGATATGGCGCAGCTGTCGGCATATGCCAGTCAGGTTCAGCAGCAGTTGGCTACCATTAATGGGGTGACGGATGTGCGCAATAATCTGGGGGCGTGGCAAAGTCAGGTGAGGCTGACTGCCAACCGGGAAGCGTTGAATTTTCATGGTATTACTGAGCAGGATTTTGCCAGCCAGCTACGCCTGGCAACCGAAGCAGATGAGTATGGCAAATTTAAACTCGCAGGGACGGAGGATGATTTGAAGATCCGGCTTAGCACCTTCTGGGAGAGCCGGGATGAGGAGATTGGCGGCCCCAAGTCTCTGGCCGAGATCAGCCTGATCAGTTTATTCACTCCGCAAGGGGAGCTGGTCCCCGGTGGCAATTTGGTGGACTATGAGATTGATGCGGTGCCACCACTTTATACACATGCCCAGACTCAGCGCGCGATTACTATCAAAGCCAAAGTAGAAGGGATCACTGTCGGTGAAGTGATTGCACAGCTTGATCCCCACCTGCAGGCATGGCAGCAAACCTGGCCAGAGGGGTACAGGTATAGCTATGCGGGAGAGGCTGAAAACGCTGAAGAAACCTATGGTTCTGCCGGGATGGTGTTTGTACTGGCAATCATGATGGTGTTTGCGGTTCTGACTTTGGCGCTGGGCTCATTCAAACAGCCACTGGTGGTACTGTTTACCATTCCGCTGGCATTGATTGGTACTTTTACCGGGTTCTGGGTATTTCAGATCCCCTTTTCCTTCCCTGCCATGATAGGGTTAATCGCACTGGTCGGGATTGTGGTCAATAACGCCATCGTGATGCTGGACACCATTAACAGTCATATTAAAGCCGGGGTGGGGCTCAGTGATGCCTGTGCCCGTGGCGCGGCGGATCGCCTCAGGCCCATAATTGGTACCAG
Source organism: Pseudoalteromonas rubra (assembly GCF_005887115.1). Lineage (GTDB taxonomy): Bacteria > Pseudomonadota > Gammaproteobacteria > Enterobacterales > Alteromonadaceae > Pseudoalteromonas > Pseudoalteromonas rubra_F. The sequence continues at coordinate 67,425 of NZ_PNCJ01000017.1, forward strand.
TATCACTACCATAGTTGGATTGGTGCCGTTGGGGCTGAGCGACCCGACCTGGTTCCCGTTGTGCTTTGCGATTATCTTTGGCTTGCTGGCATCGACTCTGGTGGCCATGATTGTCATACCGGCAATGTACATGCTAGTCTCGCGGCCACTATCTGATAAGCCTGTTTAACACCTGGATGGAAACTACCGATGCCCAGAAGAACCAAAGAAGAAGCCGAGCAGACACGCCTGGCGTTGATCAAATCCGCGCTGCAACTATTCAGTGAAAAAGGGGTCGCGCACACGACCCTGATGGATATTTCTAAGGCGGCGGGCGTGACCAAAGGGGCGTTTTACTGGCATTTCAAGAATAAGCTAGAAGTGCTGGAGGCGATCACCCAGGAATATGCGCTGCCCCTGGATGAGGCAGCGCAGCAGAAGCTGGAAACTATGACGCCCAGCACCGCGAATCTGATTGAGGCAATCACTTTTTATTTCGAGACTCTGGAACAATCAGAGGCCTTGATTGCTTTTCAGGAAGTGATCTTGTTTAAGTGTGAATACACCGATGAGTTCAGTGCGTTACTTAAACGGGACAAGGATGATCTTGAGAAAGCCCGTGAGATTTTTAGCGCATTTATTACTGACATGGACGAGAGCCAATGGCAGGGTCCACGCCCTGATGCCGCGCATATTGAAGCGCTGAGTCAAACACTGCTCAATGCATTGGTGGGGGGACTGTTTCAATGGCTTACAACCCGCCAGGGCATCTTGTCTCAGACCGTGACCCAGGCGGTCAGGATCATTTTGCGTGGTGGTGGATTGAAAGTCGATGGATAAAAAGGCAAACCGGTGAAGGCAAACTGATGTCTGCCTTTTTGGTTTGGCTCAGCCACGCCCTTGTGCGCTGAGCCTGATACCTATGACTGGATTGGTAGGAGTTACCAGATCTGCTCTACAAATTCAGGGTGATCCACAAACGGGTTACGATTGCCCTGGAACTGGTAGGCGCCTTCGTTGCGGGCACGCTCCAGTGCATCAACCGGATCGGCCTGATGCCAGCGTTTGAGCATAGCAACTACCCAGGCCTCAAAAACCTGATCACTGCTGCCATTGAGTACCGCATCGCTGTAGCTGGAATTGTTCTGCCAGCTACTGATACGGTCCTGATAGCGGGTAGCCATATAGAAGTAGGCACGGGCAAAATCGCCCTTGAACTGATCAATCGGCTCAAACACCGTACCGCTGTACCCTATGCCCGAGGCGCTGCCCACTTTACTGCCGTTGCTTGAGACATAAGTGCTGCTGCCGACTTCGCCAAACGGGAAGCTGCTGCGGCGGTTATTCACATAGCCGTCGGAGGCAAAGATATGATGAATGTCAGAGTTCATTGGCTCAATTTTGCCACCAAACCAGCTTTTCGGGAATGAATGTTCACGGTTGTAGCAGTCGCCCTCAACGCGCGCGGTGCCACACTGATCGCCCACCGCCGTAAACTCGTGACTGTCCGTGCCAGATGGTTTTTCAGAGTAGCGGTCCAGTACCGTACCATTGTTCTCAAAATAACGGTCTCGCTCGTATTGATCGATGAACGACCAGATAGCGCTATAGCCCTGATTATTATGGCCGGCAATGATGTTGTGCAGCGCCGTTTTCAGGGCATAACCCGATAAACCTGCCGCAGCACTGTAGTAACCTGTCGGTGTATCGCCACCACCATCGCCACCGCCATTATCCGTTCCCAGCGTGAAACTGTGCGAAGCCGATGAAGTGAACTGGCTGCCCGACGCTATCGTCCCTGAAGGACCGTTCAGGCGATAGGAACCGTTTCCATAACTGCAACAAATGCCATCGCCATAGCTATCAGATATCGTAAAAGTGTACGAGCCATCGGTTAAGCACAGGTTTTCACTATAGCTCTGGCTGGCACCATAATTCTGACCACTGGCAACAGTCGCATTCGACGCATTTTTAATGACCCAGCTGGTTTCCTCACCATACCTGTCTGTGGTCAGATTGAAAGTCAGCGCATTGGCCTGGCAGGCACCACCGGTTGGCGGCGGTGTGCTCGTAGTGCCGCTGGGCTGAAAGTTATCAACATAGACGGTTTCATTGCCGTCAAATCCGCTGACGTCATAAAAACGCAGACCCACCGTGATTTGGCCATTGCTGGTGGCCGTATAATTATGGCTCAGTTGTTGCCATTGGTTTAATTGTTGCGGATCCGAATAATTGTGATAACCGTCAGCGACCAGACGAGCCCTGACGCCGCCTTCAGTATGATAGACCCAGGTACTGAAAGTGTAGGTCTTGCCGGCCTCAACCGTGACGGTTTGTGCCAGATCGGTATTCCCCTGCGTCGTCGTCAGTACATTGACGGCCGCAGCCGTCTGTCCGCTGTAAACACGATTCTGTTCGGTAGTCAATGAGATACCCGAATCAATGGTGGTCCAGTTGCTGGGTTTACCCAGCTGCCATTGTTCGAAATCTCCGTTATCTACCTGTCCCCATGCCATGGTACTGAGCAGGCTTAACGCACTGCCAGCCAGGCCGATTGTCAGGCGCAAAGGCCCTTTTCTTGTAATCATTTTATTATTCCCGTGTTCTATTTTTTAATTAATATTGTTGTTTGGTTGTAAAAAAACGAGTGGGAGTTTAAAGGAGTTTTGTTACATTGTCGTTAACTTTTTAATTGTGTAAATCGGTACAATTATTTTTAATCTGTTTTATTTGGAGTTTTTGAATATCCATAACCAAATGGAATAACAAAGCAGATACTGTTCTTTTTGTCGCGCAGTGAGTTGCGTATCCTGCATGCTAAGAAAATGACCGAATTGCAACTGTGCGCGGGTGGAACCGCCGGGCAGTTCGGCGGGGCAAGCTATATAAGGGTTATGGGGAAACAATCATCATGTTGTTAAGTCAACTCAGTGCCGCGGCCAGTCCGCTGACACAAGAACAACTGCAAAAATTACAGGGGTTAGTGGCGGAGCTTAATCCGATCCAGCAGGCCTGGGTCAGTGGTTATCTGGCTGCCAATGCCAACACTGCTGCGCTCGCGGGGACGCTAGCGGGGACGCTAGGACAGGCACCTGCGCCTGCCTCAGAAGCGGCACCTTTGACCATTTTATATGGCTCTCAAACCGGCAATGCCAAAGGGGTTGCGGCGCAATTAGAAAGTGCCGCTAAAGCACGCGGTCTGCAAACCAAGTTGGTTAATATGGCTGATTACAAGCCTGCGGCGCTGAAGAAAGAGCAGTTTATCGCTGTGGCTGTTTCTACCTATGGAGAAGGTGAACCACCTGAAGACGCAGAAACCTTACACGCCTTTTTGGCCGGTAAAAAAGCCCCGAAACTGGATGGTGTTAAAATCGCAGTACTCGGCCTTGGCGACTCAAGCTATGAGTTTTTCTGTCAGACGGCCATTGATTTTGAAGAGCGCTTGCAAAAGCTGGGTGCCGAATCTGTGGTTGCCCGTGCAGATCTGGATGTGGACTATGAAGATCAGGCAACAGCCTGGATTGACAGTGCACTCGATGCCTTTGAGCCTGCGCTAAAGGCACAGCAAGAACAAGGCGCTGCTAACGTAGTGGCCATGCCATTGGCAACGGCCGGTGCGCATGCCAGCCAGTACACCAAACAAAACCCGTTCAGCGCAGAAATCTCTGTGGTGCAGAAGATCACCGGCCGTAACTCGACCAAAGATGTTCGCCACGTCGAAATTTCGCTCGAAGGGTCTGACATTCAATATCAGCCAGGTGATTCACTGGGCGTTTTCTTTCTTAACGATGAGCAGCGCGTGGATGCTGTATTGGCACAGCTGGCTCTGAATGGAGACAGCGAAGTCACGCTGGGTAACGAGACACTGACACTGCGCACTGCCTTGATTGAAAAGCTTGAGCTGACTCAGTCTTACCCAGGCTTTGTCGAAAAGTATGCGGCTGCAACGAATAACGCAGAGCTGAGTGCCCTGGCGGACGATAAAGCCGCGCTGCGTGAGTACATCGAAGCGCGTCAGATCTTCGATATCATCAAGCAACAGCCGGGAACACTCAGCGCGCAGGCGCTGGTCGACAGCTGTCGTAAGATCCAGCCGCGTTTGTATTCTATTGCGTCGAGCCAGGCTGAAGTAGAAGAAGAAGTGCACCTGACTGTGGGTCTGGTGGAGTTTGAGGCCTTTGGTGAAACCCATCAGGGCGGTTGCTCTGGCTTCCTGGCGCATCGCGTTGAGGAAGGCACACAAGTTAAAGTGTTTAGTGAGCATAACGACAATTTCCGTTTGCCAACAGACGACAATACCCCCGTGATCATGGTTGGTCCGGGTACCGGTATTGCACCATTCCGCGCCTTCTTGCAAGAGCGCGAGGCACGCGATGCTGAGGGCGACAACTGGTTATTCTTCGGTAACCCACACTTTACTCAGGATTTCCTGTATCAGGTTGAATTACAAAAGTACGTGAAATCGGGCGTACTGAATCGCATTGATCTGGCCTTTAGCCGGGATCAGGCAGAAAAAATCTACGTTCAGGACCGTTTGCGCGAAAAGGGTCAGGACGTGTATTCATGGTTGCAAAATGGTGCGCACTTTTATGTGTGTGGAGACGCCAGCCGTATGGCCAAGGACGTTCATCAGGCATTAGTAGACATCGTTAAGCAGTATGCAGGTAAGAGCGACGAGGAAGCTGAAGAGTATCTCAAAGAGCTACGCAGCGCGGGTCGCTATCAAAAAGACGTGTACTAATCCTGCGGGATTAGTCAGTACACACCGTCACAGTGTAAGAATTTAGGAATAAAGATGAGCAATAGCGATTACAAACCCAACAGTAAGCTCGACCCGAACGCCAAACTGTCTGATAACGAGCGTTTGAAAACTCAGAGCAACCTGCTGCGTGGCACCATTACCAATGATTTGGGCGATCAATTAACGGGTGGTTTTACCGCCGATAACTTCCAGCTGATCCGTTTCCACGGCATGTATCAGCAGGATGACCGCGATATTCGTGCCGAGCGTATCAAGCAAAAGCTGGAACCGATGCACAACGTGATGCTGCGTGCGCGGATGCCGGGCGGGATCATCAAGCCGCACCAGTGGTTAGCGATCGACAAGTTTGCTGAAGAAAAAACCGAGTATGGCAGCATCCGTCTGACCACACGTCAGACTTTCCAGTTTCACGGTGTATTAAAGCCACACATTAAAGAAATGCACCTGACGCTAAATGATGTGGGCATTGACTCCATCGCCACCGCGGGTGACGTAAACCGTAACGTACTGTGTACCACTAATCCGGTTGAGTCTGAACTGCATCAGGAAGCCTATGAATGGGCGGCACGCATTTCTGAGCATCTGCTGCCAAAGACCCGTGCCTATGCCGAGATCTGGCTAAACGGTGAAAAACAGGAAACCACCGAAGAAGAGCCGGTGTTAGGTAGCACTTACTTACCGCGTAAGTTCAAAACCACAGTGACTATTCCACCGAATAACGAAGTGGATGTGCACGCCAACGACCTGAACTTTGTGGCCATTGCCGAAGATGGCAAGCTGGTCGGCTTCAACGTCCTGGTGGGCGGCGGATTGGCCATGACCCATGGTGACGTAAATACCTATCCACGTAAGGCCGATGACTTTGGCTTTATCAGCCTGGATGACACCTTGGCTGTGGCAGAGCATGTGGTTGGCGTTCAGCGTGACTGGGGTAACCGTGCGAATCGTAAGAACGCAAAAACCAAATATACGCTGGACACCTTTGGTACCGATGCGTTCAAAGCGGAAGTAGAAAAACGTGCTGGTGTGACCTTTGCACCGAGCCGTCCGTATGAATTCACCCATCGTGGCGATCGCATTGGCTGGGTTGAAGGCATTGATGGTAAGCACCATCTGACGGTCTTTATTCAAAGCGGCCGGATCCTGGACTATCCAGATAAGCCTCTGAAGACTGGTTGTCGCAAGATTGCCGAGATCCACCAGGGGGATTTCCGCATGACAGCAAACCAAAACCTGATCATTGCGGGCGTGCCTGCTGAGCAAAAGGCTGAAATTGAGCAGTTGGCCCGTGAACACGGCCTGATCGATGACGCGCACACCGAGCAGCGTAAAAACTCGATGGCCTGTGTGTCTTTGCCAACGTGTCCGCTAGCGATGGCAGAAGCAGAGCGTTACCTGCCTGACCTGATTGAAAAAACCGAAGCGATCCTGGCCAAGCATGAAATTGCTGACGACGACATCATTTTACGTGTGGTTGGTTGTCCAAACGGCTGTGGCCGCGCCATGCTGGCAGAAATTGGCTTTGTGGGTAAAGGACCGGGTAAGTACAACGTGTACCTGGGTGGTAACCGTGCTGGTACACGGATCCCGAAATTGTATTTAGAAAACGTCGGAGAAGACGTATACCTGCCGGCGCTGGATGAGCTGATTGGTCAATGGGCCAAAGAGCGTCAGCCGGATGAGTGTTTTGGTGACTTTGTGATCCGTAAGGAAATTGTGGCGGAAGTGAAGGTATCTAAAACCGACTTCCATGCATAATACAGTGGGCGCTCAGCGCCCCTGACCACGGCTTTGAGTTGTGGTGGAATACTGGGAATGAGTAATGAGTGACTTTAAACAAATCCTGACACTGGATAAGGCCTCACAGCAGGCATTATTGAATGATGCCAACGGTATGCTGGCGCAAAAAAGTGTTGAAGAGCGCGTGATCTGGGCACTGGATAATCTGCCTGAGAACCCGATATTATCGTCCAGTTTTGGTATTCAGGCTGCGGTGATGCTGCATTTAGTAACCCGCCAGCGTCCGGATATCCCGGTGGTTCTGACGGATACCGGGTATTTGTTCCCGGAAACCTATCGTTTTATCGATGAGCTGACAGAGCAGCTAAACCTGAACCTGAAAGTATATCGTGCGATACAGGGTCCGGCATGGCAGGAAGCTAAGTACGGTAAATTGTGGGAGCAGGGCGAAGAGGGCATTAAGCGCTATAATACACTGAATAAGGTAGAACCGATGACTCGTGCCTTAAAAGAGCTTCAGGCAGGCACCTGGTTCAGTGGTTTACGCCGTCAGCAGTCCTCGACCCGTGCCGACAAACAGATCTTAGAGATCAGCCGTGGCACGGTGAAGGTATATCCGATTATCGACTGGCATAACCGTGACGTCTATCAGTACCTGACCAAGCATGGCTTGTCTTACCACCCGTTATGGGAGCAGGGTTACGTGTCTATGGGTGATGTGCACACCACCCGTAAACTTGAGCCGGGTATGAGCGAAGAAGAAACGCGCTTCTTTGGTCTAAACCGCGAATGTGGTTTACATATTGATGGTGACGGTATTTAGTCGACTTTTATCAGAGCACAATGACAGAAGCGGACTCGGCTATTCAGCCCAGTCCGCTTTTTTGTCACTATTGAGACGCAAGCGCTACACTGTGAATTACGAGGGAAAAGAGAAGGTGAGTGCAATGCACACAATATACAGCCTGTTTGGCCTGTTGCTATGGCTGATGCCAATCAGTGGTCATGCTGCTGCAACTCCCCTGCCTCCGGCAGGTGCTGAGTTGCCAGTGTTGCGTGTTGCCTTGCCTTATAATGCCTTTCCCCCCTTTGTCACTGGCGACCCCAACCGGCCCGGTGTGATCCCTGAGCTGCTGGCACACTTTGCGCCTGAGGGTAAACCGCTGGATGTGGACTATATCCCGGAAGAGCGCTCAAAAAAACTGATCAATTATAACCAAATTCAGGTGCGTATGGAGTCTGAGTCCTGGTATCGGGGTAAAACACCAATGTGCTGGAGCCAGGGATTGTACTGGGTAGAGGATGTGTTGATCACGCACCAGAGCGCCAAAGCACCTACCCAGGATTATCAAGACTCTATTATGCTTGGGCGATTTGGTTATACCTATCCAACAGTCGAGCAGGCATTGGCGCTTGGACAGCTTCAGCAAAAGCTGTTTTACTCGGAACGGGAGATGCTGGATGCGCTGGCGTCGCCTGTGAAAGAAGACCGTCGTTTTGCACTGATGAGCCTGCCGGCGATCCGTTGGTTGCAATTGAGTAACCCTAAATTTATCACCTCACTTAAAGTACATAAAGTGGTCGATACCGCGCCTCTGCAACTGCAGTTTAATCATTCAGAACAGGGGTTGCGTGGCTGTGCGCAATTTCGAGATTTCTTTGTGCGCTTCCGCCACTCTACCGAATATCGCTCTATACTGTTAAAGTATGGCCTCGATATAAAAGGAGTGCCGCAATGAAGTACGCAAGTTATCTGTTAATTATGGTGATGCTGATTGGTGTGGCTTCGCTGTTTGTTTTAAAGCGGCCTGACGGGCGCACCTGGCTGAGCCTGGATGATATCCTCGGCAAGGCGCAGACGCAGGCACAGCAAGTGCTGAATGAATCCAAGCAGCAATTAGACAAAGCTGTGGATATGGTCAACAGCAAAGAGACGACGGCTGCGCAGGACAAGCCCGCAAAAATCTATAAATGGCAGGACGCACAGGGCAACTGGCACTATTCAGACCGTCCTAATACACGCGGGCAGAGTGAAGAAATGACACTGGACCCCAGTAAGATCACCATTATGGCGGCTGAAAATACCGACATTCTCAAGCAGCTAAAAGAGCAGCAAGATGCCGGCCGGATCCCGAAAGATTTACCGGCTAATATGAGTCCCACAGACATTAAAAAGCTGATCCAGGATGCGCAAAACGTTGAAAAGTTAATGCAAGAGCGCAGCAAGAAGCTCGAAGGCATTTAAGCCTAAAGCTGTGCTTCAACATACTCGGCGATCGCCAGACTGGCGGTCAACCCGGGGGATTCTATTCCAAACAGGTTGATGAGCCCTTCTACCTGATGGTGCTGTTTTCCTTCAATCACAAAATCCTGACCCTTCTCGCGGCTAAGCTTGGGTCTGATCCCTGCGTAGTCCGGATGCAGCCGTTCAGGGTCCAGCGCGGGCCAGTAGCTTTGTATTGCCTCAACAAAACGGGCTTTGGCCTGTGCGTCCACCTGGTAATCCAGCTTGTCAATAAACTGGGTATCGGGCCCGAACCTGAGTTGACCAGCCATGTCTAAAGTGGCATGGATCCCCAGGCCGTGCTGTTCGGGCATTGGATAGATCAGGTGATGGAACGGGTGAGGACCTTGATAACAAAAATACTGGCCACGGCATAAATGGCTTTGTGGGATCTGGTCTTTGCTCAGTCCCGCGATGCGCTGAGCATTGTCCTGAGCAAACAAGCCGCCTGCATTGATCAGGGTATTGCAACTCAGCTTAAAGGCTTCACCGTCACAGTTTAGCCTCAGTGCAAACCCTGACGCTGTTTGTTCTGCTGATTCAAAGCGTGTGTGACAGACCAGAGTGCCGCCTGCGTGTTCAAGCTGATGGACTAAAGACAGCATCAGCTGGTGACTGTCGATGATCCCAGTTGACGGGGAAAACAGCGCCGCACTGGTGCGCAGGCCGGGAGCCATATCCGCAATTTGTGTCCGGCTGAGTGGGGTCAGATCATGTACGCCATTGCGTTTTGCCTGTGCTTCGATAGCAGCCAGCTTGTCTTGTTCTGCGTTTGTACGAGCGAATAAAATCTTACCAAGCTGCTTAACCGGAACATGAAAGCGTTTGCAATGTTCGTACAGCAAGCCCTTACCACGGACACACAAGCGTGCTTTGAGACTATGCTCAGCATAATAAAGACCGGCATGGATCACTTCGCTGTTGCGGCTACTGGTATGTTCACCAAATTGTCCCATCTGGTCTATGACCAGGACGGAGCGGGTCTGACTGAGACGTGCTGCAATGGCCAGGCCAACGACCCCTGCGCCTATGATCACTGTATCTATATGGTCCATGGATGTGTCTAAATGAGCAACTTAAAGCAAAATTGTAGCGAAATGCTGGTACAGAGGCAAAGCGTCAGGTAAAGAATTGGCTGCAGTGCAATCCCGGTTAGTCTGGCTTTTCTCGGCGCATTAACAGGATCGTCAGATAAATCTTAGTTGGTAATGAGCAGATCAGGCCTATGGCTATGCAGGCTGCACCCAGAGCATATCCCGTGGGGCCAAGCGCCGCCAGCCACTGGGCGCTCAGTAGGGTGTGTCCTGTGAAGATCAGCAACAGGCCACATACAATCACACAATGCAGAATAACAATCAGGCGTTTTTGCGTTTTCATGATCTCAGCCTCCACAAATTGGGGTTGAGATCATTGTGATATTGTAAAGAGTAGAACGGCTTGCGCTATATCAATTTTGGTGACGTTAGGGCTGGCGTCGTTCGACGACTGCGGCCGTCATGCGGGCCACGCAGCATAACTCATCACGCGCATTGATTATTTTTACTTCCCATACCGACGTACGTCGTCCAAGGTGTAAAGGACGAGCCGTGGCGGTGAGCGTCCCGTTTCGCGAGGCTTTGAGATGATTGGCGTTAATCTCCTGTCCGACACAGTAAAAACGTTCAAAGTCGACTGCAAAATTAGCCGCATAGCTGGCCACAGTTTCGGCTAGTGCGACATTGGCACCGCCGTGGACCATACCAAGCGGATTATGATGCGCTGGGGTTGCCGGCATAGTGGCAACGAGGTAATCATCACCAATTTCACTGATGCTAATCCCTAAGGTTTGCATCAGCGTACCTTTTTGATGCAGTCCTTCATCCAGGGCTTGGCACTGTGCTAGTGTGACCGGCCGATACCAGATACTCACTGTGTGATCTCCTGTTTTATCCAAACGAAATGGGTTTTCTGCCAGTGACACTATCCACATTATTCTTTTGCTTATTGCGTCGCTTTTTGCCAGGTTGGCTTGGCTGCTTGCCCTTATCAGTGGCTGAATGTGCACTGGACTGGTGCGCAGGGGATGGTTTTGGTTGCCTACGTTCTGCAGGAACAGCGCCCTCAGCGAGGGTCAGCATGAATGTTTCTTCATTAAAGTAGAGGGTATCACCTGCGTATAATTTCTTGCGTTTAACCGTACAAAGCTCACCATTGACGCCCACATATCCAGCGGCGATAAGCTGCTTGGCTTGCCCGCCACTTTCTGCAAAGTCTAATACTTTTAAAAGGTTACAAAGCTCAATAGGCTCTTCTTCGAGCTCGATTTCAATATAATCTTGATTCATATCACAACCTCATTGGATGTTTTGCGACAGTATAGCGCGACGCTGCGGTGAACCACGAAACTTTTTCGAACATCGTGGTGTCTTTAATGTAATTGCAGCATTTGGTGTGTATCTTGCACGCCGATACGGAGTCGGGCGGCCATAGGTCGAGACGTTTGGCAGTGATTCGCTGCGACTTTTGTAAATTATGACAACAGGAGACATTCCATGGGGATCCGTTCTGCATTAAAAAAAGACCTGATGAATTTAGAGGCATTGGGGTTAATGACAGCAGATGATGTGCGTGGCTATCTCAACACTCAGCTCAATCAGGGCAGAGACAAGCTGACTTTGATCTCGCGATTCAACGAGCATCACAGCCAGGTACAAGCTGGCCTGCCCAGTCAGGAGAGCGATCTTAAATTTGAGCGTCATCGCTTGTTTAAAGAGATTGTATACCCCAAAACAGCGGTGCAAAACTGGCTGACACGCAGCCACTGATGCGGTGAGCCGCGGTGACACAATGGACAGGTGTCGGCTGGCTGTGGTTTACTCTGACCATAATAACAAAAACAAGGACATTTCATGAAAGTATGGTCAGTGGCTGGATGCCTGTTACTGAGCGCCTGCAGTACTGTGCCCGTGGTACATGTGTTCCACTCGTCTTTGGACGATACACAACAAAAAATACTGGTGAGCCAGTTAGAGCAGGCTGATATAAACTATGTTTTGAATGACCTTCCTGTGCCTGTAGAGTACACCAGTGATAACAACACTGTTCGCCTGAATCGTTTTCCGGCCGATCAAAATGAAGCGCTGCTCTCACAGTTAGCTGAAGTGGTGCATGTGTTGGGGTATTCCGGGCTAGATGTGCAGGACTTTAACGGCGAATATCATCGTTTCAGCGAGGGCAATTATGGTTTATATTTTCCGGGCGACCGATCCCAGGTGAGGTTGCCTGATGTGTTACATTCTCACAACTGCGCAATGGATCCCTTTAAGATTGAACTGAATACAAGCGGAGAGTGGAGCCTGACCGGGACGGTCACAAAAGGACAGTGGCAGTATATTGATCCCTACTTAACCTTGATGTGGAATGATGGTCGTGGCGCGATGCAACAGGCTTATCAGATGACCTCGCATATTGTACAGACGCGGTTTGGGGAAAAACCTGCACTGACCTTCGAGGTGATGGGCCATCGCAGTTATGCTGCTCTGCCCATTTTCAACTGTGATTTGCAGGTAATATTCGCCGAGTAGCACGGCAGTCACGGTTAACATCGCCTGTTAACCGTGACTGAGCATAGTTCGACATTTATGGCTGGTTGGTATTACTCATACTGGCAATAAAGGCGTTTGAGTCTTCAATTGAACGATTCATATCGCTGATCAGAGATTGAATATCACGCTTCAGGCCACTGAACTCGCCTTTGATCGCGGCAATCGCTTGTGCGTTGAGGTTATGCTTTAAATACAAAACGTTATCTTTGAGTGAATCTAACACAGGTTGCATTTTGGCTTCGCTGGCACGCATTGAGCGCAGCAGCTTGTCAAACTGGCGTTGCGTTTGACGGAGCTTTTGTTCGCTCTGGCGTTTGAGTTTGGCACTGGAGTATTGCGTCAGTTCGTCCTGCCATTCAGAGAACAGGGCTTCGGCAACATCCTCAACTTTGTCTATGTTTGTACGTACGTCCTGCGCAGCGGCTTCACTGGAGAGATAATCATCATTGAGTTGTTGATACACACTTTGTAACTCGCCACCATCAAAGTTGATCAAGGTAGTCAGGCGCTCCAGAGCAGACTGAAACTCTTGTTGTGTGGCCTGTTGTGCTTCTTTGGTATTTTCTACACGGTCCACTAAGATCTCGCGCTTATGCACCCCCACTTTTTCCCAGGCTGCGTAGTACGCGCTTTGACAGGCGCTAAGCAGGCTCAGGCTTAAGATTATGAGGCTCGTTTTTAACACAGAATTGTTCATCGGCTTTCCTAATGCAGTTGATACATAACGGCTTATACTTAAATCTGACCCTATGAATTATGACTGGGATTGGTAATATGTGCAAAACTCACTCTGTAAACCTGTGTAATGATGAATGAATTATGGTTACAGCGCTTGTTGTTAATGAAACAGCAAGGCAAGGCATTTTTTAGGCGTCAGCCCGATTGGTGGTTGCGCTTCTACCAGCGCTGCCAGCAAGACCAGCTCATGATCAATGCGGGCTATCTGGCATATGTGACTCTGCTGTCTCTGATCCCTCTGGTGGCGGTTGGGGTGGCGATTTTCAGTGCATTTCCTGGCTTTCAGGATGCCCGGGATGCCATAGAAAACTTTATTTTTAATAACTTTGTGCCGACCTCAACAGATACCATTAAATCCCATATCAGTGCCTTTACCGGCAATGCCAATGAGATGACCGCAGTGGGGATTGGCTTTTTGACGGCGGTTGCCTTGTTGCTGATCCGTAACGTCGATGCTGCATTGAATCGCATCTGGCGGGTCGAAAAGTCACGGCCTATGATGATTTCATTTGCTATTTACTGGATGGTGCTGACGTTGGGGCCGGTACTATTGGGCGCCAGCATTGGCGTGACGTCGTATATCGTGTCATTGGTGTCGTTTGCCGACCAGGGGATCCCGGGCTTTAGTGGCCTTTTGCTGAAGCTTTTGCCGTATGTTATTTCCATGGCAGGCTTTTTTATGCTCTATACTTTAGTACCAAATACACGCGTGTCTTATCAGGCAGCGATACCCGGGGCATTTTTTGCAGCTTTGCTATTTGAACTGACCAAAAAAGGCTTTGCTCTGTATATCAGCCATTTCCCCTCGTATGAGGTGATTTATGGTGCGCTGGCCACAGTACCAATTTTGTTCGTTTGGGTTTATCTTTCCTGGATGGTGGTGCTGTTGGGTGCTGAATTTACTGCCTGTTTGTCCGAAAAGGAGTGCGAGGAACAAGACACACCACAATAAAGAGGTGTGCAATGACTCAATTGTATCGACTGGAATCGCCGCGACGCAGTTTTCATATGGCGGTGTCTCATGGACATCAAATACATGTAGAAGAGTTTGGTCTGGAAACCGGGTTACCTGTGATTATTTGTCATGGTGGCCCGGGTAGTGGTTTATGCCGCCATTCTGCCAGTTATTTTAATCCACAGCGCTATCGCATTATTTTGTTTAGTCAGCGCGGTTGTGGTCAGTCTTCCCCCCAGCAACTCACACACAACACCACAGAATACCTGCTTCAGGATATTGATAGTCTGCTGTCGTACTTAGATATCAGTCAGTGCGTACTGGCGGGTGGCTCCTGGGGAGCCACGTTAGCCTTATTGTTTGCACAGCGCCATCCACAGCGGGTGCTGGGGTTGGTTTTATGGGCGACCTTTCTTGGGTGTCAAAGTGATTTGCAGTGGCTCTACGGGATCAGTGGTGCAGGCGCGCAATTCTATCCAGAACGTTATCAGGCTTTTTGTCAGGGGCAAGGGGATTACAAAGCGGTATTGTCCCGTTATACCCAACTATTGCATTGCGATGATGAAGTGGCGGTGCGCCGGGCGGCGCAGCAGTGGCATGACTGGGATCGTCAGCTTAGTATTGGCAGCCAGGCGCAACGTTATCAGTTGGATCATGAACAGGCTGTGGTTCAGCAAGCCCGGATTATGGTGCATTACTTCCACACTCGCTGTTTTATGGAAGAGCAACAGATATTCCATCAGGCTGATAAAATCGCAAGTCTGCCTGTGTGGATGGTCCATAGCCGCCACGACTATGTTTGTCGTTTTGCAATGGCCCAGGCTTTGGCCGAGCAGCTCAATGCGCGTTTGCTGATCCTCGAAGAAGTTGGGCACTGCGCAACAAATGCAGTATATTCCGAAGCCATACGGCGTGCCGCCGATCTGCTGTTATGTAAACTGGCACATTAGCGGCATAGTAGAAATTAGTTACGTGATAAATATCTGAGGTAAGCGTGCAGGGATTAATTCAAAGGGTCAGTGAGGCCAATGTGGTGGTTGAGGGCGAGTGTGTTGGTCAAATTGGTCAGGGGATCCTTTTGCTGCTGGGGGTCGAGAAGGCTGACGAGCAAAAAAGTGCAGACAGCTTGCTGCACAAGATCAGTAATTACCGTATTTTTACCGATGAACAGGGTAAAATGAATTTGAGTCTGAGAGACATCAAGGGTGAGTTACTGGTGGTGTCTCAGTTTACTTTGGCGGCGGATACCAAAAAAGGTATGCGGCCGAGCTTTTCTTCCGCGGCCACGCCTGCGCAAGCCGAAGCGCTTTACGAGTATTTCGTAGCGCAAGCGAGAGAATCCGGGTTACGGGTGGCCACTGGGCGGTTTGCTGCCGATATGCAGGTGAGTCTGTGCAATGACGGCCCGGTTACGTTTAATTTATCTGTCTGACTGACGAGTACCTCTAGCGGGTTAAAGAAATAATGTGATTGGCGTAGTCGGGCACTTTGTGAACGAAGGGTTTTTTGCCAAAATTGGTAATAAGCAAGTGCTCAAGCTGTTTTAGCTGCGAATCATGCTCTGCAAGAAAGTTGATATATAAGCGGCCGCCTTCATTGAGCGTGGCACGTATTTGTGTATAAAACTTATGTTCGTATAAAAACCGTGGTGCATCGAGCTGGCTGAATAAATCCAGAATGATCCAGTCATAATGGCCATTATTTTCCAGCGCCTGGTAGGCATCGCTGCAACTGACGTTAGAGATGGGGTCGCCACCAAAATAGCGTTTATAGCAGTGGATGATATCTGGGTTATTGTCGATTGAGGTAATTTGGCAATCCGGGTAGCTGATATGCAGATAATCCCGGATAGCCCCTGCCCCAAGACCCAGTTCCAGCACTTTGCCAGGTGCGGGGCACTTTTGCCATAACGCGGCTAACACCTGTAAATGGGGAAAAAGCAGCTTCTCCGGATGATTGAGTTCAATCACGGATTGCAGCGTGTCGTTTATCAGTAACCAGCGTAAGGTTTTTTCCTGGCGTACTTGTATGCTGATTTTGCCATGCTTATGCCAATACAACAGATGCCCAAGTTGATGACTCTGGTGTACAAACTCGTTACTGATAGTGCCGGGTTCGATAATAAAATCTTGCATAGTTACATCAGCATAGCTGGGCCTCACAGTTCTGCCACTGCGTTTCGTTGAATTTACATGACAAATTGGCCAAATCTGGCAGATCATTCCCTGTTGCGCACTTTTCTTGTAAGGTAAGGTCCATAAATTAGACAAAAGTTCCTCGTAAAAAAAGCGGGAGCAGGTTGCACAGGCCGGGCATATCGTCTCGTCGACAGGAAAAGCACAGGAGTCACCATGTTTCAAGTAACAGCGCCACAGAGCAGTGAAGATTGGCAAGCGTATTATCAACTACGATGGCAGGTTTTACGGGCCCCCTGGGATCAGCCCAGAGGCAGCGAACAGGACGACCTTGAACAGGAGGCTGAGCATCGTTATATCAAAAATAACGAAGGTCAGGTGCTTGGTGTGGCACGCCTGCATTTTAACAATCAACAGCAGGCACAAGTGCGTTACATGGCTGTGGATGAGGCACACCGTGGTCATCACCTGGGCAGCCGATTGCTGCATGAGCTGGAAAAAATTGCCTGGACACAACAGGCCGAAGAGCTGGTGCTGTTCGCCAGAGAACGTGCTCTGGCATTTTATGAGCGCCACGGCTATCAGATGATTGAAAAAGCCCATCTGTCTTATGGCGATGTACAGCACTGGAAAATGGTTAAGCAGCGCCCTTCTGAGCCGGGCTGGTTCCGTCACCCGCAGTGGACTCAGGTATTACAGGATACCTGGCGCGAGTCGATCCCCATCAGTGATGCGATGGGTATTAAAGTGGAAAGCTATACCGACTGGCAGTTCTCGACCCGTGCAGACCTCAAAGCTAACCTGAATCTGCATAACTCAATGTTTGCAGGCTCGGTCTACAGTATGGCGACGTTAACTGGGTGGGGGGCAACCTATCTGGCGCTCAAAGAGCAGGCTCTGGAAGGTAACATTGTTCTGGCCGACGCCAATATTCAGTATCTTAAACCGCTGACGACCGCGCCCAGTGCAACGGTCACGCTGGCAGAGTGCAGTGGTGAGCTGAGCGCACTCAATGTAGAAGGTAAGGCTAAGTACCGTGTGCCGGTGAACGTTTATGATGGCGATGTGCTGGTGGCGAAATTTGAAGGTTTATTTGTCGTTATCAAATAAACGCCTGTAAGGCCTGCTGTCGCAGGCCGTGAAGAGTGGGTTTAGAGCAGATCGGTGACCGCAATACCCAGGCCCAAACGCTGAATGTGGGCATTGTAGTCAATCAGGCTCTCGCCATAGCCATTAAAATACTGCACATAACCACGTACCCGCGAAGAGCCCAGTAGCGGGAATGACCAGTCAAGCTGTATAGCACCATGGTTATCACTGTTAAAGTTGTTGCGAGTCATAAAGCCAAATTCATGGTCGCCATAGCGATAGGCACCGCTGAGTTCAAAGTAACCCATGTACTTGTGAATATCCGGGTTGTCATCACCTTTGGCGGCCAACGGCTCTGGTTTGTCATCTTCTGGCAGACGATACCAGGGCTTAAAGCTAAACACAAAACCTTCATATTCCCAGATAAAATTGGCATAGATGCGGTTCCAGGAGCGAGAATTCGGCTGACTGCGGCCATTTGATTGGTGCGAGGCACCCAGAATAATGGCCATTTCGTCACCCCACAGCACGTTTTCATCGTCGAGGAAGTTGACCCAAAAGATTTCTGGTTCGTAATTGGTTTCACGAAACGGGGAGGAAATGTCTTTGTTGTAAAGCTGCCAGTAAGATTGCAAGGTTACGCCGACATACACTGCCTGGTCTTTGTCCTTAAAGTGTCGATAAAGAGGTACTTTCATCGATATCTGGTATTTGACCTCCATATGATCGAGTGGCTCACCTTCTTCTTCCTGAATAGCTTTCAGACCATCAAATGGCCTGGAGTTTGGGCTTTTGACATAGGTAACTGGCAAGATATAGTTGCGATTGTGCGGTGTCAGCACATTGCGATTGTTCTCTGTCACCATCTCGCGCGCCATGCGGCGATCCAGCTTACTGAGGCTTGTTTTTTGCAATTGCTGGCAATAAGCTTTGAGCTCAGCAACGGTTTGTTGTTGATCTCCGGCGATGATTTCGTTCAGTACACATTGTTTTATTATCTCCAGATCATCCTGGTCCTGCGTTTCCTTGGCCTGTAGTGGTGCAGACGCCAATAAAGTCAAAAAAGCGAGCTTCCTGAGTTTCATAGGTGATGAAGTCCTTAGTCAAAAGCAATTAGTGCTCATTTTATCATGGTAGAGAAAACTAAGAAGGACAAAGTTAATCGCGGAGCATCTTGTCAAGATATAAGTTGGTTGATTTTTATTCAATATGGCAGTAGGTTAATTGAGCAAATTACATAAAAGGAAATGACCATGAAAATATCACTGAACAAAAAATGTATAAAACAACTGAGTAATAACCAGCAGCTTGGATTGGCGCAGACACCGAATATTGCTGGCGGAGCCTCTGGCTATCCAGCTTGTAACTCGTTTGGGTGCGATACCGCCGTTTTCCTGGGTTGTCCGACTGGCCGGGATTGCTACTCTGCTCGTAACGAAATCTGTATGCCGGATTAATACCAATTTCACTTAATACCTGTTCAATTTGAAGGAGCAAATATGACGCTAACGACGTTAAAAATTTCTCATTTAGAACCTTTACCTAAGGTATGAGTTCGCAAATTTTTGCCTGGTTATAGACCCTGTTTTCTCGCCTCAAAATAGAACACTTAATTAAGCAAATTGGTATAAAAAGGCCGGCGGCAACGTCTGTTGCCGCCTCACCTTAGCAAGTGAGGGCTTGCTCACCTACTCTCACGCAATCGTTGTGTCGCTTTGTGTGTCACGCGAAACGAGTATTGGCCAATTTACATGGCTCCACTACAGTTCATAGTAATTAGTAAAAAATTTATATAATTCAGTGCCCTGATTAACACTGGCTGATGCGAAATGCAGTATCGCAATGGCATCTTGGGTTAATGTCAGGCTGTGCAGGGGCATTTCGGATAAGTACTGTTCCATGCGTAATATCCGCGCAATACAGTCTCCTGCCTTGATATGTTCACCGAGCTGCGCTTTATACTCCACCATACCGCCCATAGGTGCATAGTAAGTCAGGTAATCTTTGAGCTTGCAGGCATAGCGTGTGATGTCCCTTGGTTGATGGCTGCCATCTGCTATCACTTCTTTATGGGTCAGGTAGCTAAGGATGCTATTGGCATCATGTACGGCTTCATCGAGATCAATTTTTTCCTGAGAGCCCAGCTCAACAGTAAATGCTTCTACGGGGACGGGCAGGTCGCGCCCTTGTTCTTTCAACGCATCACTCAGCTGCCACCAGGGGCAGAAACTGGCTTCATCCATAGCACCATCGAATTCATTTGGAATAAGCAGTACATGAGGGATGTCAAAATAGCGTGCGCTGTCTTTAGCATACTCAGGACAATATAAATGCTTTGCCGAAATAGGGCCGGTGTGCAGATCCAAGACAATGTCTGCCTGATGGGCTAGTTTTTGCAGCGTTAGTGCGATCCGCTTGCCCGTATTCAGTGTATGCGCAGGTGCACTGAGTAAGGAGTCGGTTGCCTGGCATAGTTGCTCGCGAAAGGCCGCAATCAGCGTCGCATCAGGGGCCTGGCTGTACTTTGCAAGACAGGTTTGCACCAGAGCACTGTGGTCATAGTACATGCGATTCCAGTTTACCCCGGTAATAGGGTCAAAGCGCCCGAGCGTAAACTCACCGGATTTCTGGTTACAGCCAATTGGGTTGGCATAAGGTACCAAAGTAATGTCACCGGCCAGTGGCAGATGTTTGAGTTGCTCCAGCAGTGCATAGATCACGGCATTACCCTGCACCTCGGCGCCATGCATATTGGCCTGGATGTAGACGTTTGGCCCTGTGCCATTGCCCTGCAGGCGGTAGACTGGAATGGTCAGTGGCAGACCATTGGCAATTTCCCCAACCTGGATATGTTGTTGTGTAATTGTGTTCATGGCTACCTCAGATAATAGTCGGCGTTTTCACTTTGACGGATGCAGTACAACTGGCCTTGCTTAAAGACATATTCTGCCGGTAGTTCATGGCACAGGAAGTAGGGCATACTTTCGGTAAACCCATAGGCTCCGCACTGGCCAAAGATCAGCCAGTCACCATAATCAAGATCGTCAGGTAAACTATGGGTACCCAGGTGATCAATGGCGGTACACAAAGGCCCATGTAAATGGTAATCACGCTTGACGGCCGCGGACTCGCGTAATGTCTTAACCGGAAACGCCTGACTGGTTACTGCTGGGCGCAGCAAATGGTTGACGCCACCTGTCAGGATCAGCTGGTGTTCGCCATAGTTTTCTTTTTGCTCTACAACCGGGTTCAAATAGTAGCCACAGTGCGCGACCGCATAGCGGCCCAACTCCATCCACAGCTCTTCAACACCTGCGTCTGCTTTGATCTTGGACAGACTATCGATAACCTGATCCCAGTCCAGGGGTTGTTGAGAGGGCTCATAGGGGACACCTAATCCGCCACCCAGATCAAGGATCCTCAGTGACATACCAAGTTGTGTACTCAGGCTAACCAGAGGCGGCACCATTTGTTGCCACAGGCTGGCTAACTTGGTGGCGTCCAGCATATTGCCCCACTGGAAAATATGCAGGCCGGCGAAGTCCAGTGCTGGATAATCACTTAAGGTAAGTTGCTGCCATTGCTCGCACCCCAGGCCGAAGGGCGTCAGGCTGTCACCGCCAAGTGGATTTTTATCGCCTGCAGGCCAGCGCAGCTGAACGCGCAGCAGCACAGTCAACGTTTTTTGATGTTGTTCTGCGGCTTCATTCAACCAGCGCACCTGATTCAGGCTTTCAGCCACAAAAGTCGTCACGCCTGCCTGAAGGAAATGTTGGATCTGGGCTGGCGATTTGGCCGGCCCAGTGTTGAGTACGCGCTCTGCAGCAATGTCTTGTGACAGCACTTGTGTAAGCTCCCCGCGACTGGCAACGTCAAAGTTGAATCCGGCTTTGTCTAGTGTGCTAAGCACACTGGAGAGCGGATTGGCTTTGACAGCGTACCAGAGTTTCACCACATCTTGGGTGGTAAGGCGGCTTACATGGGCGTGCAGCGCATCGAGATCATAGACAAAAAAGGGCGTTGCCAGATCATGATTGTTCTGCTCTGTGCACAGCGTATTAAGTTGCTCGCGCAAAGGCGTACTCAAGGCTAACATTAGCGAAGCACCTCTTCGAGTTCTAATGACGCGTCACTTTGTTCGTCACGATATTTCACTATCAAGGCGCAGGACATGCTCAGCCCCTGGGCTTTGGCCCAGTCACTGGAAGCCGGACGCGATCCTGGGATCACAATGGCAAACGGGGGAATGGCTTCGCCTTTGTCCAGTGTACGCTCATTGACGCAGTCATAAACCGGAATACTGGCAGACAGACGAACACCGGGTGCTAACACTGCGCCTTGTTTCACGACTACGCCTTCAACCAGTACGCACCCTGCGCCGATGAAGGCATCGTCTTCCACAACAACCGGGCTGGCACCGACAGGCTCTAACACGCCACCGATCTGCACTGCGGCACTGAGGTGAACGTTCTTACCTATCTGAGCACAAGAGCCAACCAATGCATGACTGTCGACCATAGTGCCGCTGTCTATGTAAGCGCCGATATTGACATAAGCTGGCGGCATAATAATGGTGCCAGGCGCAACATAAGCACCGCGGCGCACACTACTACCACCAGGGACCATACGTACCGCATCATCGGCTGAGAAACCACGCGGTGCCAGGTTGTCTTTGTCTACAAAACCACCTGGATATTCTGTATTTTGACCGGCACGAAATGCCGCCAGAATACCTTCTTTTACCTCGATGTTAGCATGCCAGTTACCATGTTCATCTTGGTTTGCTGCACGTTGTGAGCCATTTTCTAAATTATCTAAAAGTGTTGACCAGGTCATAGGGATTCTCTTAATTCCAGGATAAAATCTGTTCGTTGGCGGCGCTCAAAGCCGCATTATTGGTTAGTTCCAGGTGCGTCAGTGGCGGCCTGAGGTGAGGCGTTGCCAGATTACCTTGCAGGTGCATGAGTGTTTTTACCGGAATGGGATTAGCAACGGCAAACAGGCTGCTGATGGCGTCGGCCCAGGTGGTAAACAGATTTGGACTAGTGCCACTGAGTGCACGGCGTACAAACTCGGCGGTTTGAGCTGGCCAGGCGTTGGATGCCACCGAAACCAGGCCGGCAGCACCTGCCTGGGCAAAGTAGGGAAGCAATGCATCGTCACCGCTGTAAATTGCCAGTTCAGGCAGCGCACGGCGGAAGGATTCAAACGTGGCAATGTCACCGCTGGCTTCTTTGAGTGCCCACAAATTGTCATGATGTGCCAGGTTAGTCAGCACTTCAGGGGCAATGGCAACGGCACTGCGACCAGGAACGTTGTATAACATACATGGCAGTGAAGTGGCGCACAGTAGCGCATCGAACCACTGAGTCTGGCCAACTACGCCGGGCTTGGCATAGAGCGGGGAGCCCAGTAGCAGGGCATCAATGTTCTGTGTATTGCAAAACTCAACCCACTCTAGCTGAGCTGACAGGTTGATGCCGCCAACAGCAACCATAATGGGTACCTGTGGCGCCAACGCACAAACAAACTCAACGATTTTTCGTTGTTCAGCCAGGGTCAGGGCTAACCCTTCACCGGTGCTTCCCAACAGCAAGATGCCATTGTTTGCTTCGACTTGTTGTGCGACGAGTTGCTCTAAGCTGTGATAATCGACCTGATCGCACGCATCAAATGGCGTAACCAAAGCCGTCCATAACGGGTAGTCAGATAACTGGTCAGATAACAAAGTGTGTGATTTCATCTCTACCGAACTTCTTGCTGGTCCGGTAGTCAGGGAAGTGTCCCGCTCCGAACCGTTTAAAATTCGAAGAGCAATGGACTTAAAAAGAATAGGCCGCTGGCCATATTGTTTCTAAGACCAGAAGCTCTCCACCAAATGTGTTGGTGACAGTCGCTGGGATTCAGCCCAGTCGCCCGAAACGCTGTGCAAGCAAAACACAGTGTTTCTCGGCGTTAATTCCCCTCTTTGAGTTTCTTGGGAGTTTGCTCTCCTCCACTCAAATACCTGAATAACGCACCTCTTCCAGCCCTAAGACGGCCATGCATTCTTGGATGCATGGCCGTCTGGATAAAATAGGGTACGGGCGCATTGAAACATTTTGGCCGTCTGGGTGTCAAGTCGCCGTCGGCAAAAGTTTGAAATTTAATCTAAACTGGAAATGAGTCAGGGGCCCGGACGAATCGGCTGGCAAATGGAGGGATGATTTGAACAATCTGGTTATACGCTATCGTCTGAAATACTTGGTGGCGCTGGTTATCATGTTGTTGTTGCTGACCATGACAACTGGCCTGACCTTGTATTTACTGGACCAGCAAAAGCAGGCTGCCAGAGTGATTAATGTCGCGGGTATGCAGCGCATGCTATCGCAAAAAGCGGCGTTGCACCTGGAATATGTGATCATTATGCGCGAGCGCAATGTTGCTGCTGACCGTCAGGCTTTGAGCAACGCGTTGCAGCTGCTACAAAGTAACCACGACTTTTTGACTATGCGTGATGGCGAAGAGTTTGTGCATCTAAACGCCGAACTGTCTGCCTGGTATTTTGAGCAGCCCGGGGATTTGAACAACCAGTTAAATCAGTACTTATCTCTACTCTCAAGTACCGCTGAGCAACCTAGCCTTGACCAGATCCAGGAGATCCATACCCGCTCTCAATTATTGCTACAAGATTTAGATCATGCTGTGCTGCTGTTCGAACAGTCAGCCAACACGAAGATTGAAAAACTGAGGAATCTGCAATTGCTGATGTGGCTAGTGGGGTTGGTGTTGCTTATTGCTGAAATCAAGTGGATCTTTTTTCCTATGGAGCGCAGTATTGCCAGTGCAATTGAGCGCTTACAGCAAACGCGTCTGAAAGCAGAGCATGCCAATCAAAGCCGCGCTATGTTCCTGGCTCGCGCCAGCCACGAATTGCGCACGCCTTTGCAGGCGGTGCTGGGATATTTACATTTGCATCGGGAGTCTCAGCGAGAAGGCTATCTGGCACAGGCGAATAAAGCGGCACAGCAGCTGAAAGCCCTGATTGCTTCCGTGGAAGACTACAATCGATTGTCTGATGAACAGCAACCTGAACTCAATTTTCACCCGGCGCGCCTAACCGATACGCTGGGGCAATCCATCGCCACCTATCGTCTGCTCGCCAAAGAAAAAGGCTTAGATTTTAGCTACCATTTTAGTAGCCATACTGAGAAAATTTTTGAATGTGATCACGAACGTTTGAGCTGGGTTATTGGTCAGTTGCTTGATAATGCAGTGAAATTTACCGACCAAGGGGTCGTGAGTTTGTCTGCCTGGGTTGAGCCATCTAGCCCTGAAGAGGACGAATTGAATTGGCGCTTTTATTGTGAAGTAGAAGACAGTGGACCTGGCTTTGACATGGCGCATGTGAATGCGCCCCCAACAGAAAATAACTCGGACAGACATCATTTTCAGGGCCTGCAACTGGGGTTGGCTCGCTGCAATTTGCTGTTGGCAATTATGTCTGGCGACTTGACGTTTGCCGCCCGCCAGCCTCATGGTACCAAAGCGTCATTGAGTGTGCCGCTGAAGCGACTGCCTGAGCCGGATCAGGTGAACGGCATTACCCGCTGTAAAGTGTTATTGGTCGAGGATAACCTGCTTAATGCAAAAATCATCGAAAAAATGCTTGAGAGCCTGGACTTAACCAGTATCCACGCCAGCCACGGTGGGCAGGCAATTGAGGTACTGGCTCATCAGTCTTTTGATGTCATTTTGATGGACCTGAATATGCCAATCATGGATGGGTTTAAAGCAATAAAAGAAATTCGTCAGACGCTGGCACTGTCGACACCCATTCTGGTGCTGACAGCCAATACGTCCGAGCAGGCAATTAAATCGGCCATGCAGCTTGGCGCGACCGATTATTTGTTTAAACCAGTGGAGCAGGATGCCCTGGAGCGGGCTCTGATTAAAATATTGTCTGTTAACGACGCATAGTGATATTGCCAACACCGACTTCAATATCAATGCTGTGCTCGCCTTTACCTCGATAACGCAGCGTTTCACCTACCATGTTACGCTCGGTATCAACCTCTCCCGGCATGTCAGATAAGCGCGTTTTTCCTACGCCGGCATCGAAGCGTACCCGGCGAAAATCGCCAGCTACAGTTTCAATATTGACATTGCCAACGCCAATTTCAACGTCCGCGTCATTGTTCAAACCGAGGAGTTTAACGTTACCTACGTCAATCTCAATGCCCAGCTCCATTGAGTCGGGGAGCTTAACTGTCCAGCTTTGTTTTACATACTTATTATTGATACTCAGGTTCAGGTCATCTCCCTCACGACGGCTGTCTAACTGGACGTCTGCCAATGCGTCTGGCAACCAGTCTATGTCGTGCTCGGCGGGTTCAAGTTCAATGGTCACATCGATCGTTTTACCTGAATGACTCACGGTTTTCAGTTTGCCTATAGGAAACTGAATTTCCAGCTCTGAGCTGTCAGCTATGTCGAAGGAATGGGTTAATGTGCGAGTTTCACCGGCTTGAGTTGTTGCACTCAGTACCAGTAGTGCGGCAGTGATCAGATTGCTTCTCATCCTGTTGTCCTTTGTTGGTGTCGTATTGATATCTGTGTGACGCACACGAAAACCCAAAGGTTTAAAAGCGACTCAAAAAAGTCGCTTTGCAGATGGTCAATGGATGCGTTGCACCTTGAAGCCCTGGCTTTGGAATTGGCTGATCAAGCCATGCTCCCTGGGCAAGTGAAGTGCGCCGACAGCAATAAAGTGGGCGTTGTTGACGAGCTTGGGTGTGAGCGTTTTCACCCAGGCATTATTACGCTGAATAAGCATGACTTGCTCTGCCTGCTGGCCGTACTTGGTGTCATCAAAACTCATATCATAAAACACATTAAGCTGTTGATAGTCGCCTTTTTTCCATGCTGTGAGCATCGTAGTGAAGTAGCGGTCAAAGTCTTTAACCTGTTTGAGGGCGTCGGTTATCATGGCATCACTTTGCGTGCTCAGTGCGGTGAATATGGTGAGCTGTTGCTCCAGACTTTCCAATTCCATGATTGGCTTGTTGAGCTGAGTTGCATACTCTATGACTTGCCCGTCAATGCCAAATTCTTCACCGAAGCCTGCTTTGGTGTACTCCAGTTGCAAAATAGTGAGCATCACAAACCAGGGTTGATAATGATTGAACAGCTCTATCTTGATGTCACGCGCTGATAAATACTGCTCGACTTGTTTGTAGGTTTCGGGTGTCAAATTGGCTTTTAGTGTCTGCCCTTGTTCAAGCAGCATGAATGGCAAAGTTCTGCGCTGTAGCTGTGCTGCGGTGATGGCTTTGGTGTTTAGCTCGACCACCACAGTTTGGCTGTTGGCGATGGCGGTTTTGAGGCGTTTATCTAACCCCTCCATAGACGCGTCACCAACATGAACGGTACCAAATAAATAAGAGGTAACGCCGTTTTTTTCCACACTCCACAGAGCTGGTTTTGCTGTGACAGGGTGACTGAGTAGTGAGACAACGAGCACAAAGAACAGCAGGGTCAGGCGAGTAAGATGGGGCATGGCTCCCTCCGAATACGATTAAAGTGGGTACATCATAATCAATTCCCGGAGTAAATCATAAAAATTTAATGTTGTGACGCGTAAGGATGAATCGTGTGAGAAAAAATACTCTCTTTGGCTTTCAGGTGAGGTGAGTTTTTAAATGGGTATTTTTTATTCTTAAAAGTTCTATTTTTTAGATTTATTTTCAAAATCGACTCGCGAACACTCTCTAATTAGCATAGTTTTGAGGGTTGACTTGTTAGCCGCTCACGGGTTACTAATAAAAAAAGAGCACACAGGAGCGCTTCGAGCGCGTGCAACGTATCCGGTTTTATTAAAAGAGCAGTGACATGATGAAAACAGTTTCTCTACTAGTCGTGATTATCAACGTGGTGATTATTATTACCGCGGGGGCTGGTTAGTGCTGTTTAAAAAGTATTAGCAAAAAGCCCCCCGCACTGAGAAGTTCGGGGGGCTTTTTCGTTTTAGGGCCAAATTCAAAGACAAAGGGCAATAGGCAAAACAATGACAGGCGCACAATTGGTAATAGACATGCTGGTAAAACAAGGGGTGAGTTCGGTATTCGGGTATCCGGGTGGAGCTATCATGCCGATTTACGACGCGCTATACGGTGCGCCATTGAAGCATTATCTGACGCGCCATGAACAAGGTGCCGGGTTTGCAGCGGTTGGCTACGCCAGAAGCACAGGTAAGCTGGGCGTCTGTTTTGCGACATCAGGCCCGGGCGCAACCAATTTGGTGACAGCTCTGGCTGACGCCATGATGGACTCGGTACCGCTACTGGCTATCACTGGTCAGGTGCCTACAGCTGCCATTGGTTCTGATGCCTTCCAGGAGGTTGATGTACTGGGTATGTCGCTATCCTGTACTAAGCACAGTTTCATGGTTGAACGTGGTGAAGATTTGGCAGAAGTGCTGCAGCAGGCCATGCATATTGCACAGTCAGGTCGTCCAGGTCCTGTGTTAGTCGATATTCCAAAAGACATTCAGCAAGCGCAGGTTCCGGTGACTGCCTGGCAATCCGAAGTGTATCAGCCAACGCCATTGTCGAGTTTTGAGCTGGACAAAGCCAATGCGCTTTTGGCGCAGGCGAAAAAGCCGGTGGCTTATGTGGGCGGAGGTGTTCACAGTGCAGATGCACAGGCCGAGCTAATGGCGTTTTTGCAACGTACACAGATGCCAGCGGTGTCGACACTCAAAGCCTTAGGCAGTGTGAGGCCTGAGTATGCCTACGATCTGGGCATGTTGGGGATGCATGGTGGTCAGGCTGCTAATCTGGCAGTGCAGGAGTGTGATTTGCTGGTGTGTATCGGGGCACGCTTTGACGACCGGGTAACAGGCAACTTGGCTAAGTTTGCCGCGAATGCCAAAGTGATCCATCTGGACATTGATCCGGCTGAAGTGGGTAAGCGCAAACCTGCAGCGGCTTCATTGATTGCTGACTTGAAAGTCTCATTACCTTTATTACAGGGCGAACTGGCACCAGCCCCCTGGCGTGCTCACATCAGCGCGCTGGCCGAACAACACGCGTGGCGTTACGACTATCCTGGTGACAAGGTATATGCCCCATATTTGCTGAACCGTTTGAGTCGCTTGATGCCGGATACGGGGGTCGTGTGTTGTGATGTGGGCCAACACCAGATGTGGGTGGCACAACATATGCGATTCAGCCATCCAAGTAATCACCTGAGTAGTGGCGGCGCAGGCACCATGGGGTTTGGTTTACCGGCAGCCATCGGAGCGCAGGTTGCTCGCCCGGAAGATATGGTGATCACGGTATCCGGTGATGGCTCTATCATGATGAATATACAGGAGCTGGCGACTATACGACGTAATAACTTACCGGTCAAAATCGTCATCCTCGATAATCAGCGCCTGGGCATGGTACGCCAGTGGCAGCAGCTCTTTTTTGATGGCCGTTACAGTGAGACCAATTTGTCAGATAACCCGGACTTTGTGCAACTGGCTGCGGTATTCGGCATCCCGGGACAGACCATCACCCGTGCGAATGAGGTCGATGGTGCGGTCGATGCCTTACTGGCCTCGACAGGGCCTTATATATTGCATGCCTGTATCGATGATAAAGAAAATGTCTGGCCATTAGTACCGCCGGGCGCTGCAAACCATGAAATGCTGACGCAATTGCAACAGCAAAATTAGCTTTACTGATTTCCTTTGACGGAGCAAACACCATGAAACATCAACTCACCGTAGCGGTAAACAACCAGGCCATCGCAGTCGAGCGTTTTTTGCGCGTCGCCCGTCATCGCGGGTTTCGCCTGACACAATTGGAGCTTCAGGGCCACGAAGAGTTATTTCACGTCAAAATGACGGTAGATAGTGACAAACCTATCTATCTATTGACGTCACAATTAAATAAGCTGGTTGAAGTGCAGTCAGTCGATCTGCACACACTACAGCAGGCAATATAATAAATAAGGTTTTAAACAATGACACAAACTTCACAATACATTTGGCACAATGGTGAGTTAATCCCCTATGAGCAAGCCACCACGCATGTGCTCAGTCATGCCATACATTATGGAAGCTCCGTATTTGAAGGGATCCGTGCGTACGATACGCCTAAGGGTCCGGCTATTTTCCGTCTCAAGGATCATATTCAGCGCTTATTTGATTCGGCCAAAATTTATCGCATCGAGATCCCTTACACGCAGGAAGAGATCATGCAGGCGTGTAAAGACGCGGTGGCTAAAAATGGTTTCACCAATGCTTACCTGCGTCCTTTTGCCTTTCTAGGCCACGTTGGTCTGGGCGTGCACCCGAAATCACACCGCGCGGAAGTGACCGTTGCGGCAATGGAGTGGGGCGCTTATCTGGGTGAAGGTAGTCTGGAGAACGGCGTGGATGCGTGTGTGTCTTCATGGCAGCGCCTGGCGCCCAATACAATGCCAACCGCAGCCAAAGCCGGGGGGAACTATTTATCGTCGCAGCTGATCACCGCAGAAGCTAAGCGTCACGGCTATGTGGAAGGCATTGCACTGGATGTTAACGGCTATCTGAGTGAAGGCGCCGGTGAGAACCTGTTTGTGATCCGTAAGGGCATTATCTATACCCCGCCAACCACCGCCAGCATTTTACCGGGCTTAACCCGTGACACCATTATGCATCTGGCTAGAGCGCGTGGCTATGAAGTCAGAGAGGAGCCTATCGCCCGTGAAGGTCTGTATCTGGCGGATGAATTCTTTATGGTGGGTACTGCTGCCGAAGTGGTACCGGTGCGCAGTGTGGATCAAATTCAAGTGGGTGATGGTCAACGCGGGCCAATTACTGCTGAGCTTCAGCAGGCTTACTTTGATCTGGTGAAAGGGCAAAGTGACGATCCACAAGGTTGGCTGGACTATGTAAACGAATAGGCTCAGGCACTGTTAATAAATACACGCCGGGTCGACTGATCCGGCAGACATTTTTTGGAATGAGGAAAGCCGTTGCCACAAGGGGCAGCGCAAACTGGAAAAGGGGTCAACATGGCAAAGTTACGCAGCAAAACAACCACTGAAGGCAGACAACAAGCAGGTGCCCGCGCACTATGGCGCGCCACCGGTATGACCGACAGTGATTTTCATAAGCCCATTGTGGCGGTGGTGAACTCGTATACTCAGTTTGTGCCCGGGCACGTGCACCTGAATCAACTCAGCGAGCTGATGGCCGATGCCATCCGGGACGCCGGCGGTGTGCCGCGCGAATTTAATACCATTGCCATTGATGATGGCATTGCGATGGGTCATGGCGGCATGTTGTATTCCTTGCCTTCGCGGGATCTCATCGCCGATTCGGTAGAATACATGGTTAATGCCCACTGTGCCGATGCCATGGTGTGTATTTCAAACTGCGACAAGATCACCCCGGGTATGCTGCTGGCGGCGCTAAGGTTGAATATCCCGGTGATCTTTGTCTCTGGTGGACCGATGGAAGCGGGCAAAACGCGTCTTGCCGACATCGACATCAAACTTGACCTGGTTGATGCTATGGTCAAAGGGGCTGACCCCAGTGTCAGCGATGAAGACTCAGACAAAGTGGAACGCTCAGCCTGCCCAACCTGTGGTTCCTGCTCAGGCATGTTTACCGCTAACTCGATGAACTGTTTACTAGAAGCCTTGGGCCTGGCATTACCAGGTAATGGTACAACTCTGGCCACTCATGCCGATCGTCGCTTCTTATATGAAGGGGCAGCAAAGCGCATCATGGCGTTGTGCGAAGACTATTATGGCAAAGACGATGAGGCAGCTCTACCGCGCAATATAGCCAATCAGGCCGCCTTCACCAATGCCATGACATTGGACATTGCCATGGGGGGGTCTTCGAACACTGTCTTGCATTTGCTCGCGGCAGCCATCGAAGGTGGTGTTGAATTCGACATGGCCGATATTGACCGCTTATCTCGTACCACGCCTTTCTTATGTAAGGTGGCACCTGCAACTCAGCAATATCATATTGAAGACGTCCACCGCGCCGGTGGCATCATGGCGATTCTGAATGAACTGGCCAAAGCCGACAAACTCGACTTAGCAGTAGGCCATGTGGCAGGCGGTACCCTTGGTGAGGTCATTAAGCGCTGGGATGCCACCGATCCGAGTAATGAGCGTGCGCAAACCTTCTATCGTGCAGGTCCAGCAGGCGTGCGCACCACACAGGCTATGAGCCAGGAGTGTCGCTGGGATGAACTGGATCTGGACCGCGAAGGAGGCTGCATTCGCAGTGTTGAACACGCGTTTCGTCAGGACGGGGGTCTGGCGGTACTGACCGGTAACCTGGCGCTGGATGGCTGTATCGTGAAAAGTGCAGGAGTCGATGATGACATGCTGTGCTTTGAAGGTCCGGCCGTAGTGTTTGAATCTCAGGATGATGCCGTGGAGGGGATCCTCGGAGGCAAGGTGAAAAAAGGCGATGTGGTGGTGATCCGCTACGAAGGCCCCAAAGGTGGGCCGGGTATGCAGGAAATGCTTTACCCGACCAGCTACCTCAAATCCATGGGGCTGGATAAAGATTGCGCCTTGTTAACTGATGGGCGCTTCTCCGGTGGCACGTCTGGCCTGTCGATTGGTCATGCCTCGCCAGAGGCTGCCAGTGGTGGCGCGCTGGCGCTGATAGAAAACGGCGATATGATCCGCATCGATATTCCTGAGCGCAGCATCGATGTATTACTGGATGAACAGCAGCTGCAAGCACGTAAAGAGCAACAAGATGCCCGCGGAAAAATGGCTTATAAGCCATTGGATCGTCAGCGTTATGTGAGTCCAGCACTGAAAGCCTATGCCTTATTGGCGACCAGTGCAGACAAAGGCGCAGTACGCGATTTCGAGAAGCTGGAGGCATTGAGTTAATTATGGTGGCAAAAGAGCTCGATTATTTTCGTGCTGTAGTGCAGGCCAATGTCTCGCCACTGGTCCGGGAAACCGAGGTCAGTGAGCTGAGTGGGCTTTCCGCCCGGCTCGGACACCAGATCTGGCTCAAGCGCGAAGATCAACAACCCGTTTATTCGTTTAAGCTGCGTGGTGCCTACCACAAGCTGAGCAAACTGCCCGCAAACAGTCTGGTTGTGACTGCCTCTGCTGGCAATCATGCTCAGGGAGTCGCGTTGAGTGCTGCACATCTGGGTCATCGCGCCATCATCGTTATGCCGGTGACGACACCTGAGATCAAAGTCAACGCGGTGCGCAATCAGGGGGGAGAAGTAGTCTTGCATGGTCATCACTTTGATGCCGCGCAGGAGTACGCCCAGTCTTTATGTAAATCGGAAGACGGTGTGTTTGTCCCCCCATTTGACGATAAAGACGTGATCATTGGGCAGGGGACAGTTGCACGAGAGCTGATGCAACAGCTGCATCAGCTGGATGTGGTATTTGTGCCCGTTGGGGGCGGAGGTTTACTGGCCGGTATGGCCGTATACATTAAATCGTTGCGCCCTGAGATCCGTGTGATAGGTGTTGAAGCACAAGAGAGCGCCTGCCTGAAAGCGGCACTGGAAGCTGGTCACCCGGTTGAATTGGCGCGAGTTGGCAGCTTTGCCGATGGCGTTGCGGTAAAGCGCATTGGCAGTGAAACTTTTCGCCTTGCCGAGCAATATTGTGATGAGGTTGTCACTGTGAGTGCGGATGAGATCTGTGCAGCAGTTCAGGATATTTTTATTGAAACCCGGGCTATCGCAGAGCCTTCCGGAGCACTGGCCACTGCTGGCTTAAAAAAATGGTGCCAAAACAGCGATGAACATGGCCTGACACTAGCCTCTGTGTTGTCTGGTGCCAACCTCAACTTCGACCGCTTAAGGTACATTGCCGAGCGTACCGCGCTGGGGGCACGCAGCGAGGCGTTACTGGGTGTGACCATAGAAGAGTCCAAAGGCAGCTTTAAACGTTTTTGCCATACTTTATCGGGCCGTGCGATCACTGAATTTAACTATCGGTATGCCGGTGGTGAGACGGCTCAGATTTTTGCCGGTGTCGGGCTGCGTGGTGGCGAGCAGGAGCTGCAGGAACTCAAAGCCAGTCTGAGCGAGGCGAATTATCGCTTTACCGACCTGTCCGACAACGAGTTGGCAAAATTGCACATTCGTTATATGGTCGGCGGCAAACCGCCCGTAGCCCTGAGCGAGCGGTTGTTTCGATTTGAGTTTCCTGAATATCCCGGGGCACTGGCACGCTTTTTAGATACCCTTGGTAGTAACTGGAACATCACGCTGTTTCATTATCGTAACCATGGTGCAGCGCAGGGCAATGTACTTGCGGCGTTTGAACTGAGTGCACAGGATAGTGCGCGCTTTGATGAGCATCTGCAGCGTTTGGGCTATCAGTATCAGGAAGAAACAGGCAACCCGTGTTTCAAACAGTATCTTCAGCACGATATCCCGCAGACTGATCGTCGCGTCAGCTAGCTTTGCAATCCGTCCGGTGCCTTCTATAGTTGTAACAAGGCAGGCTCCGGGCGCATATCACAATGAGTTATATCCCTTTGGTGTTGGCAGTCTTGCTGCTGTGGTGTGATATACTCGCCGCATTGGAAGACGTGACGCTACAACTTAAATGGACCCATCAGTTCCAGTTTGCTGGTTACTATATGGCAGAAAAAAAAGGGTTTTATCGCCAGCAGGGACTGAATGTCAAAATCGTAGCAGCCGATCCGGATAACCCGGATGAGCAATTTAAGGTCTTGTCGGGGCAGGCACAATTTGGTGTGACGCATTCAGGTATTTTACAGCAACGTCTGAGGGGCAAGCCTTTGGTTGCACTGGCAGCGGTGTTTCAGTCTTCTCCCTATTGCTGGATGGTTCGCGCCGAGAGCGACATTTATGTACCCAAAGATTTTGCAGGAAAAAAAATCAGTCATTTGGGTAGGGTCGAGGGCGCTGAACTGGTTGTGATGCTCGAACGTGCAGGGATTGACGTGACCCAGTTGCCTCTCTACGCTGGGTTAGAACCCATACAAGACTTTATTGCCGGACAGTTTGATGCCTTGCAGGTCTATATTTCAAATGAACCCTTCAAACTTGCGCAGCAGGGCGTTGCGACACGGCAGATCTGCCCAAAACACTTTGGCCTGAATGTGTATGCTGATATCTTGTTTACCTCTGAAGATGTGCTGAACTACCGACCTGACACCGTGGCGCGCTTTCGCCGGGCATCTTTGCAGGGCTGGCGCTATGCCATGAGTAACCCGGATGAGGCACTCGCCGTGACACAGGCAGAGTATGCGACGGGGAAGAGCATTGAGGCTTTGGCGAATGAAGCCGACAAACTAATGCCTTTTATTAAAGCCCCCGGGATTGCACTGGGCGCAATGTCGCACGCACGCTGGTTGTGGATTGCTCAGCTTTATCGACTCGACCTTGCCCTGTTTCACGAACAAAAGCATCAGTTTATATATACCGAGCCAGATCAGGAAGAAACCAGCTGGTCGTGGATGTTGACCTTAGCGGTGATAGTGGCAGTGATTTGTGTACCCATGTATATACACCTCATTTTCTTCCGCCACCGACGCTTTACCTTAAAATGACGGTCAGTGCTTTGCGAGCGGGTCACGAGCGCATACAATGAGCGCCCTTAGTTTCGTTCGGTGCCGGTGACTTGTATGCGCAGTTCTTATCATTCTCAGTTTTTAGCCCTGGATGCTCTGCTTGCGGGCACCCGTCAGTACTGGCAGTTGCTGGCCTTCGATCATACTGATATTCCCTGGCCTGAACTCAAAAGTACGTTGCTGTCGCTGAGTGATGAGGAAGTGACGGCACTGGACCAAGAGCCTGCAGCGTTGCTGTCGTTTCTGACGCCGTACATTTCTGAGTTGTCAAAGCTACCAGCACTGACGGCACTGACACTAGAACCTGCGAGTCGGCCAGAGTTTCCCTTCTGGCTCAGCAATGGCATCAAAGGTCGTAAGCTGACTCAGTTACAAGACTTTGTCGGTCAGATAGTTCAGACAAAATTACCTGTCCTTGAATGGTGTGCAGGGAAAGGCCATCTTGGCCGCCTGCTGGCTTATCAGGGGGCTGTCCATGTTGACAGCGTGGAGTTGCAGGTTGCTTTGTGTCAGCAGGGACAACACAGTGCGCAACAACAAGGCCTGGCCATGACGTTTCATTGTGCCGACGTGCTTAAAGACCCCATCGCGCATTATTTTAAACCACAACAACAGGCGGTTGCGCTGCATGCGTGTGGTCGTCTGCATCAAACTTTTATGGCACAGGCCAGCGCCGCAGGGTGTGAGCAGATCAGCCTGTCGCCCTGTTGCTATCATCTGTTTACTGAACCTACCTATCAAGCGATGAGCGATGCTGCCACACAGAGCACGCTCAGTTTGTCACACAGTGATATGAAGCTGGCACTGCAGGAAACGGTTACCGCGCCGGGCCGAGTGGCTAAGGTACGCAAGCGGGAAGTGCAGTGGCGACTGGCCTTTGATGCACTGCGTCGTGATGTGACAGGTGATACTCAATATCTGAGTGTGCCCTCTGTGAATAAGGCGATTTTTTCCGGGTCGTTTGTTGATTTCTGTCACTGGGCGGCCGAACAAAAACAGCTAGACTTACCGGCACACTTTGAGGCTGACCATTACCTGGCGCAAGGGCGCGCACGTCAGCGCATCACAGAGCGTATCGAGCTGGTGCGCCATGCCTTTCGCCGGGCGATAGAACTGTGGCTGGTGCTCGACAGGGTATTATATCTTGAGCAAGCTGGGTATGATGTCAGTCTCTCAGAATTTTGTCATAAATCACTGACACCAAGAAATATCTTAATTCAGGCTACGCGGTGTCAATCAGTAGAATAAGGAAAAGCCATGTGTCAGTCTGACAGCCAGCTGCAACACTTGCTCAACAACAATCGCCAGTGGGCGAAACAGACTCAGACCAACAACCCGGAGTTTTTTGCCAAGCTGTCGATGCAGCAGAACCCCAATTATCTGTGGATTGGCTGCTCCGACTCTCGGGTACCGGCCAATCAGATTGTCGACTTAATGCCGGGGGATCTATTTGTTCATCGCAATGTGGCCAATGTGGTGGTGCATACCGACCATAATTGCTTATCTGTGATGCAGTATGCCATTGAGGTATTAAAAGTAGAGCATGTACTGATTGTGGGGCATTATGGCTGTGGCGGTGTTCGTGCTGCGCTGGAAGATGCGCGTTTAGGCCTAATCGATAACTGGCTGCGCCATGTCGGTGATGTCAAAGAAATGCATCAGGCGATGCTCAATGAGATCCACCCTGATCAGCGTTGCGATGCCCTGTGTGAGCTCAATGTGATCGAACAGGTGCGCAATGTGTGTCGAACCAATGTGGTACAAGATGCCTGGGCACGAGGGCAGAAACTAACCATTCATGGCTGGGTGTATGGCCTGGCAGATGGACTGCTGAAGGAGCTCAATACGCAGATTGAGTATGAAGAGCAACTGGCAGCGCACTACGAGCGGGCCCTGGTAGACCTTGCTAAGCGATACCAGCTGTAGATATTACTGCTCTGGCTGGTCGTTATTCTGAGTAGCCAGTTTTGCTTCCAGTTCAGCCACTTTGGCTTCCAGCTCTGTCAGCTTTTCACGGGTCTTGATCAGCACTTTACTCTGAATATCAAATTCTTCACGACTGACAAAATCCATTTCTGCCAATTTATTTTGAATGGCTTGTTTGGTTTTGCTTTCAAAGGTATCTGCCAGATTTTTCACACCTTGTGGCATGTTACTGGAGATCTGCTTGGCGATTTCTTCAATTTTTGCTGGGTTGATCATGGGCTGGCCTCTAAGCTTGATTATTGTCTCTATCTTACCTAAAGCGGTCACCGGTTAAAAGCGCTTGGGATCCACTTGAGCATTACGGTAAACTTAGCAGCTTATTGACTAAAGGTGATCACAGATTATGAAACTGAACCCGAAACAAGACGAAGCCGTTAAGTATATCAGCGGACCCTGTCTGGTACTGGCCGGTGCCGGCTCTGGTAAAACCCGGGTGATCACCAATAAAATAGCCTATCTGGTGCAAAAGTGTGAGTACAAGGCGCGCAATATTGCGGCGGTGACTTTTACCAACAAAGCCGCCAAAGAGATGCGTGAGCGGGTCTCGCAGACACTGGGTAAACAAGAAGCCAAAGGGCTATGGGTTTCCACTTTCCACACCCTGGGACTGGAAATCATCAAAAAAGAGGTGAAAACATTAGGTTACAAGCCTGGTTTTTCCTTGTTTGACGATCAGGATACGCATCAGTTACTGGCTGAACTGACCGAAAAAGAGCTGGATCGCGACAAAGATCTGCTCAATCTGCTGAAAATGCAAATTGGTAACTGGAAAAATGAACTGATCCAGCCCGAGCGGGCCATTCGTGAAGCCGGTGAGGCGCAAAAAGCGTTGTTTGCTCAGCTTTATGCGCGTTATCAGACCCAGCTTAGGGCTTATAATGCGCTGGATTTTGACGATCTGATCATGATCCCGACCTTATTGTTAAATAGCTCAGTTGAAGTGCGTGAACGCTGGCAGGCCCGTTTTCGTTATTTGCTTGTGGATGAGTATCAGGATACCAACACCAGCCAGTATCAGCTGGTAAAACTGTTGGTAGGCGAGCGTGCCCGCTTTACTGTGGTAGGAGATGACGATCAGTCCATCTACTCATGGCGAGGCGCAAAGCCACAAAATCTGGTGCTGCTGAGCAAAGATTTTCCGGGGCTACGTTTGATTAAGCTGGAACAAAACTATCGCAGTGCCGGACGGATCCTTAAGGCGGCGAACATTCTGATCGCCAATAACCCCCATGAGTTCGATAAAAAACTATTCAGTGAGCTGGGGTATGGGGATCCACTGCGGCTGATCCCAACCCGCGATGAAGAGCATGAAGCCGAGCGGGTGGTGGCGGAGATCATCTCCCATAAGTTTATGAAGCGTACCAGCTACAAAGATTACGCCATTTTGTATCGGGGTAACCACCAGGCCCGGGTATTCGAAAAAGCCCTGATGGCCAACCGTATTCCGTATAAGATCAGCGGCGGTATGTCGTTTTTCGCCCGCAGTGAGATTAAGGATATCATGGCGTATTTGCGTCTGTTGGTGAATCAGGACGACGACAATGCCTTCTTGCGGATTGTAAACACCCCTCGCCGTGAGATAGGGCCGGTGACATTAGAAAAGCTGGGTAGCCTGGCCAATGATAAACATATCAGTTTGTTTGCTGCCTGTTTTGAACCTGAGCTGCCGCAGCGCCTTAGTGGCCGTGGTCTGAACGCCCTGATGGGGTTTGCCCGCTGGGTGGTGGAGCTGAGTGACAGAGCAACCCGTGGAGATACCCTGGAAGCCGTAAAGGACATGGTGCGGGAGATTAATTACGAAGCCTATTTGTATGAGTCATCGCCCAGCGCCAAAGCCGCCGAAATGCGCATGAAGAACGTGTCTGAACTGTATCGCTGGATCAGCGACATGCTCACGGGCGATGCCGACAATCCACCCATGACCTTACCTGAGGTGGTCAGTAAGCTAACTTTACGAGACATGCTTGAGCGTAACGAAGAGGAAGACGACAGCGATGCAGTGCAACTGCTGACCTTACATGCTTCGAAAGGACTGGAATATCCGCACGTCTTTATGGTGGGAATGGAAGAAGGCTTATTGCCACACCAGACCAGTATTGACGAGGACAATGTTGAGGAAGAGCGTCGTCTGGCCTATGTAGGCGTAACCCGTGCTCAGCAGACGTTAACCATGACGTATGCAAGAAGCCGTCGTCAGTTTGGTGAACAGATCACGCCAGAGCTCAGTCGTTTTGTACAGGAAATGCCGCAAGATGACATTCAAAGTGAGGGGAAAAAGCCCGTGCAGTCACAGGCTGAGCGTATGGAGAAAGGTCAGGCCAGGGTGGCAAACCTACGGGCTATGCTGAAGCGTTAAAGTGGCAGCGACTCGTGAGCGGAGCGCGCTTCGCTCTGGCTGGTACCAGTCAAGCTTTGCTGCTTACCAAAAAACAAACTCAGTCCGTGACGTTCCAGCAGGCTTCTGAAGTTCAGGATTGCAGGCCCTTTCGCTATAACCTGAATCGATTTCAATGCGGTGACTGCCAGGATCCCTTGTAACTGCACATCATAGCTATTTTGTTGTAATACGCGTTTGCTAAACGTTGAGCTGAGCAGCAGATATTTAAATTCAATATGGCTGACCAGCGCCAGATCGCAGCGATCTTTGGCAAAATCATTAAGTCCAACCGCCATTCCCAGACTACACAACTCCTTGAGGTTTTCGAGTTGCATACTCGAGGCATAGCGGATCTCATTTTCATCAAACAACAAGCATAAGTTGTTGGCTCTGACGCTCAGAAGTTGCTTCAGTTCAGCAAATGTGGTGCTTTCTAAAATGGCACAGGAGCAGGCAAATAACACATCGATATCACTGCTTTTTGCAATACCGCTGGCCTGATCAAGCGCCTGTGTGAGCAGCTGCATTTCAATTTTTAGTTGCTCATCTTTGGCTGCGGCAAACTTCTTAAGGATGTCGAAGCTGGTGCTGCCCAGCACCGGGTGTTCGCCAAACGCTTCCAGCATGACGATGTGCTGACCATGATTGGCCATATTAACTATTTCGGTACTGCGGAAGTGAACTGGCAGTGCACTAAGATGGTGATACTCAGTTTGTTTACTTGGCGTGCTAGCCGCACTGAGCAGTGGATGATAAAACTCGTATCGCCCCCGGCCAGCATTTTTTGCATAGTACATGGCCGCGTCTGCATCGCGGATGATTTCGTCGGTATTTTTGTAATCTTTGTTGCTATAGGTAATACCAATACTGGCACCACTTTGCATGCAAACGCCCTTCATACAAAATGGCTGTTGCATTACTCTGATGAGACGCTTGGCGACATCTTCGGCCTGCTGGCGATCGCTCAGGTGATCCAGCAGGATCACAAATTCATCTCCCGCCAGCCGTGCCAACAAGTCGTGTTCGCGAATACACTCGGCAAATGCTTTACTGACCCAGATTAAAAACTGGTCGCCCGCCTGATGGCCGAGTTCATCGTTGATGTCTTTAAATTTATCGAGATCGATAAATAAAACGGCAAAATTATTTTCCGGGTAACGCTGGTATTTTTGTAAGGTTTTCTCGAGCTGAGTGAGAAACAGCAACCGGTTTGGTAACGTGGTCAGCGGATCATGATGGGCATCATGATAAAGCTGCTGCTCAATTTTCTTTCTTTCCTCAATTTGCATTTGTAAGTGCAAATTAGTCTGGCGCAGTTCTTTGGTTTTTTCAGCCACCCGATGTTCCAGCTCCAGGTTACTGGCTTTGAGTGCCTGGTTAGCCAAATGGGTTTGTAAAACCGAGGCAATCTGATTCGAGACAAATGAAATTAATTCAACATCTTCGTGATTGTATTCGTACTCATGATTGTATGCCTGACAGGCGATCAGGCCTATAACCCCTTTTGCCGTTTTCAGCGGGGCTCCCAGCCAACTGGTAGCTGCATTCTTTAGCTGATAATTGTTAGGCCGCTTGACGATTTCATTGTCGATCAGAACCTGAGCGCGCTTGGTGTCGATCAGCTGACTGCGCTCAGTGGTGATCACCAGCTCACTGTAGCCATTAGCAAACGGACGAGGTTTGTAGTCTGTCATCTCGTCGACGCTGTACGGGAAAGTTAGCCAGTTAGATTCTTTGTCATGCAGCGCAATAAAGAGGTTATCGGCAAAGGTAATGGAGCGCATGATCTGGTGGACTTGCTGGTAAACATCGTCGATATCACTGAACTGGGTGGCCAGCTCTGCGATCTTAAACAGGATCTGCTGCCGTTCCAGCGCCCGTTTACGTTGCTCAATTTCGGTATTAAGTGCCTCATTACTCTGCATTAGAGCACGGGTTCGAATTTTTACCTCAGACTCCAATAATTCACGCTTTTTAACGCGTTCAATCGCCGTTGCCAGATATAAAGACATGACTTCGAGCAGCTCGACTTGCTGCTCACTGTAATGTTCATCCTGAGAGTAGTTTTGCGAAACCATCACACCTATGATGGTTTTTTCTCTGAAAATAGGCACGCCGACCCAGTGTTCAGCCTGAGTTCCCAGCGCTTTAAACAGACCCTGAGCACTCATGTGCTCCATTTGTTGGCGTTTAAGATACAAGGTTTGTCGATTTTTAAAGACGTAACCTGTGATCCCTTGGCTAAAGTGATTTGCCTCGTGCAATGGCACTGAGATGCCATCTTTCTCATCAACAAAATAAGACAGTTCCAAGCCCTGAGTGAACTGGTTCTGTAGCACGACATAAAAGCTTTTACTGGGTAGATACTGCTCTAAAATGCTGTGGATAGCGGGGTACAGCAGCGTCAACTCCGCAACCGTGCTGGCCTGCTCTGATAATTGAATCAAGGCATGCTGCAAGTGCGAGTTTTGTTTATATTTTTTCAGCAAGGACTCTAAACGGCGATTTTTTCGAGTCAGTTTGCGAACTAAGACGCTGGGATCTTCCAATGATGAAACCAAGAGTTATTATTGTCTATTTATTGTTCTTATATTTTCATTTTTACAATGGGGGGTCAAGTGCAAAATTCTAATAACATTATGGTGATAATTGTCTTGAATTCTGCGACATGACACGCCATTAGCAGGGGGAATTAAGGCCCCCCGCTCGGCGGTTTTTACTTGATCATAAAATCAATCGCAGCGGCGATTTCGTCATCGCTACAGTCCATACAGGTACCACGAGGAGGCATTGCATTGAAGCCATTGATCGCGTGGTCAAGTAGTACATCATTGCCTTTTGCAATACGCGGTGCCCAGTCATCAGCTGTTTTAGGCGCGCCTAGTGCACCTGTGCCATGACAGGCAAAACAGGAAGCCTGATATACTTGCTCACCAGTACGTGGGCCAGTTGGGGCAGCGGCAGCAGTATCTTCGGCACCCGCCAGGTAGACAGAGCCTACAGGCTCAAGACGCTTTTTAATCGCTTCTTCAGTTAAAGAATTGTCGAATGGCTGTGCGATTGCCGCAGTAGATAGCAATAACAGTGCTGCTGAAAGTTTCTTCATTTACCTTGCTCACTTCAAATTGAACGTGATCTATCACGATGGATGACGGAATTAAGCCGATTATAACGTCACCAACTAATTTATAAAACGTAAACTTGAGTATAAGCGACTAAAAAATAAAATTTATTGCGTTAGGGCAAAAAATCACAGGGTTGAGAGTAGATGAATTGAATAGATTTGCTGGATTATTGAACAGGTTGGCAGAGGCGGCATGATGCCGCCCGGGTTGAGTGCTAAGCCAGTTCAAGTAGCTTTTGTACGGCTTTTTCGATACCGCTTGATGCTTCGCTAATCGAGCCTGCTAGCATATATGCTGGGGTACTGATGACTTTGTGGTTGTCATCGACCACGATCTCAGACACTCCGCAGGCAACGTGGCTGGCACCCAAAGCTTCAACTGCCTGAGCTGTAGCCTCATCATTGCCGATGGTGGCCAGCGTACCAGCTGGGTGGATATGACCGATAAGCGCAGGTGCAATACACAGATAAGCGATGGGTTTACCTAGTTGGTTGAAAGCCTGACAGCTTGTTTTGAGCACCTCCAGGATAGTGGATTCTGCACCGTTAAAGGCAAAGTCGGAT
Organism: Pseudoalteromonas rubra; assembly: GCF_005887115.1. Lineage (GTDB taxonomy): Bacteria > Pseudomonadota > Gammaproteobacteria > Enterobacterales > Alteromonadaceae > Pseudoalteromonas > Pseudoalteromonas rubra_F. Next base: position 110,311 of record NZ_PNCJ01000017.1, read on the forward strand.
AGGTTTTTTGCGACGCCGAAGCCACCTGGTAGGATCAATGCATCAAATGCACTGGCATCCAGTGTGGCGAGATCTGCAACTTCCCCACGCGCAATACGTGCAGCCTCAACCCGAACATTGCGTTGCTCGTCCTGCTCTTCACCGGTGAGGTGATTGATCACATGATGTTGCTGGATGTCGGGTGCAAAACACTGATAACTTGCACCCAGGCGCTCAAGGTGCAGCATCGTGAGTACAGATTCGTGGATCTCAGCACCGTCAAAGACGCCACAACCGCTTAAAATGATCGCTACTTGTTTCATCGGGATCTCCGTTTAAAGTCTTTGTTTTGCGATATATGCAATTTTGTCATTAAGCCAGTAATAAAAAAATATAAAGGATCTGCTTTGATCTTTGATCGTTTGTGTTAGTATACGCCTCCGCTCATGAAAAAGCGGTGAATTTATAGCCACTCATTAGTTGGCTGTAAACTGACTCCAAAGTCACTGTCCACAATCTTAGCTTAAAGCATATAAAAGAGTAAAAATAAATTTCCTTTTATATTCAGTGTTTTATTTTTTCATCCTAGACGTCTTTCCGATGTGTGGGCCGATAGCCCATGTTTATCTACAAAGTTATCCACAGGCCGTCCCCATTTCTTTTGGAGCGTTTTGGACTGTGCCAGACTCGTTTTATTCTCGTCCTTATGGCATGCTAACCCAGATTTAAAACTTCCAATTTTAGGATCCCTATAACTATGTCTCAGATCCCTGAAAACCCGCTGATCCTGGTCGATGGTTCGTCGTATTTGTTTCGTGCTTATCATGCGCCACCACACCTGACCAATTCCAAAGGAGAAGCCACGGGCGCCATCTATGGTGTCATCAATATGCTGAAAAGCTTACTCAAGCAATATCAGCCCAGCCATATGGTGGTGGTGTTTGATGCCAAAGGGCCTACTTTCAGAAATGAGATGTACAGCGAATATAAAGCACATCGTCCGCCGATGCCCGATGATTTGCGCACGCAGATAGCGCCGATCCACGATATTATTCGTGCTATGGGGTTGCCACTTGTTAGCATTGAAGGCGTTGAAGCCGATGATGTGATCGGGACTTTTTCCCGCCTGGCGTCCGAGCAACAAAGGCATGTATTGATCAGCACAGGTGATAAAGACATGGCGCAGTTGGTCAATGAGCATGTCACGCTGATCAACACGATGACCAACACCATTTTAGACCCGCAAGGGGTGGTGGATAAGTTTGGCATTGGGCCTGAATTAATCATCGATTACCTGGCGCTGATGGGCGATAAAGTGGATAACATTCCAGGCGTACCAGGCGTTGGTGAAAAAACCGCGCTGGCTATGCTGCAGGGGCTGGGATCGATTGACGATCTCTATGCCAATCTCGATAAAATCGCTGATCTGGGCTTTCGTGGCTCAAAAACCATGGCGAAGAAGCTGGCTGAACACGAAGCACAGTTAAAGTTATCCTACGAGTTGGCAACCATCAAACTGGATTGTGAGGTTGAACAAGATCTGGAACAATTCAAGATCCAGGAAATGGACAAAGATCAGTTGATTGAGCTGTATGGCCAATGTGAATTCAAACGCTGGCTGGCTGAACTGCTGGATGGTAAAAGCGCGCCGGAAACGGCCGCAGACACAGAGCAGGACTCTGTGGTCACGCCACCGGTTGAGGTGGACTATGAGACCATTTTAGAGCGCGAACAACTGGATCGCTGGCTGGATAAGCTGCGCGAGGCCGAGCTGTTTGCCTTTGATACCGAAACCACCAGTCTGGATTACATGCAGGCGGAGCTGGTTGGTATGAGCTTTGCGGTCGCTGCCGGAGAAGCGGCCTACCTGCCGCTGGGCCATGATTATATGGGTGCCCCGGAGCAATTAGACAAACAGCTGGTATTTGAGCTGATTGGTCCGATCCTGGCAGATCCCAAGCATAAAAAAGTGGGGCAAAACCTGAAATACGACAAGAGCGTGCTGGCGCGCGCCGGTCTGGAGCTCAATGGCATTGCCTTTGATACTATGCTGGAATCGTACGTCTTTAACAGTGTGGGTACACGTCATGATATGGATTCACTGGCGCTTAAATATCTGGGTCACAAAAATATCAGCTTTGAAGAGATTGCGGGCAAGGGTAAAAACCAGCTGACGTTTAATCAGATTGAACTGGATAAAGCGGCGCCGTATGCCGCGGAAGATGCTGATATCACTTTACGCCTGCATCAGCACCTGTGGCCACAATTACAGCAGCATCCAACCCTGGTGAGTGTGTTTGAAGACATCGAGTTGCCGCTGGTCAGTGTGTTGTCTGATATTGAGCGCACCGGTGTGAAGATAGACAGCGGCATGCTGGCACAGCAGAGTCACAACATTGAAACGCGCCTAAAAGAGTTGGAGCAGGAAGCCTTTGAGCTGGCGGGAGAAGAGTTCAACCTCAGCTCGACTAAACAGTTACAGGCAATCCTGTTTGACAAGCTAGAGCTGCCGGTTTTAAAGAAAACACCAAAAGGTGCACCGTCTACCGCAGAAGAGGTGCTGCAGGAGCTGGCCCATGATTATCCATTACCTAAACTGATCATCGAGCATCGCGGTCTGGCTAAACTGAAATCTACCTATACCGATAAACTGCCCAAGATGGTTAACGAGCAGACCCAGCGCGTTCATACCTCGTATCATCAGGCGGTGACCGCCACAGGTCGTCTCAGCTCCACCGATCCTAACCTGCAGAACATTCCGATCCGTAATGAAGCCGGACGGCGTATACGCCAGGCATTTGTTGCCGATCAGGATCATGTGATCATGGCGGCGGACTACAGCCAGATTGAGCTGCGGATCATGGCGCATTTGTCTCAGGATACGGGCTTACTCAAGGCTTTTGCTGAGGGTAAAGATGTTCACAGCGCCACCGCATCAGAGGTCTTCTCTGTACCGCTTGAAGAGGTTACGTCGGATATGCGCCGCAAGGCCAAGGCGGTCAACTTCGGACTGATCTACGGTATGAGTGCCTTTGGCTTGGCCAGACAGCTGGATATTCCGCGCCATGAAGCACAGCACTATATGGATAAGTACTTTGAACGCTTCCCGGGTGTGCTGGAGTATATGGAGTCGACCCGAGAGAAAGCCGCAGAGCAGGGCTATGTTGAAACCCTGTTTGGTCGACGTTTGTATTTGCCAGACATCAAGGCACGTAACGGTGCGCGTCGCAAGGCGGCTGAGCGTGCTGCAATCAATGCCCCGATGCAGGGCACAGCTGCAGACATCATTAAAAAGGCGATGATCAAAGTAGCCCAGTGGCTGGCAACACAGCAGGACAGTGATATTAAACTGTTGATGCAGGTGCACGATGAACTGGTCTTTGAGGTGAAAGCCGATAAAGTGGCGCAGTTTAGCGAGCATGTCTGTCAGCTTATGAGTGACGCAGCCAAGCTGGATGTCCCCTTACTGGTCGAAGCGGACCATGGTGATAACTGGGAGCAGGCGCATTAGCGTTATGGTTATCCCAAAAAACACGGCTCAGGCCGTGTTTTTTATTGCCCGGATCCCAGCAATGACGGGCCCTGCAAATGTATCTGGTGTAACTCAGAGGTAAAAATGCGCAATCTGATGTTTAAAAAATATCAAATTGGCGCATAACTTGCTTTTGGCTGTTTATTTCCCCCAAGTGATTTGCTACAGTGCGCGCGTCCTCTTCCTGTAGGACATCCTGTTGATGATGTATCTCTCCTTGTGAAGATACAGTGTATTGATAGCTTCTCCCCAGATTGCTATAACGGCTCGCAATGTGAATGGTGCGAGCCGGTTTTTCCCGTCAATTAATCTTTCAATATAATAAGCCCTTTTGTGATTTCACTGTAAGACCAGTATTCGGTGCTATGTCGTTGCATCTGCTTACAGGATACAGTTAAGATGACGACTTTCATTTTCAAGGAATACGTCATGCTTAAACCCCTTCTTTTTTCAGTTCTTGGCCTGTCGGCGCAGTTCGCTCAGGCGTGGCAATTGGACAGCGCGCACAGCGATGTGAGTTTTACCTCTATTAAAGCGGGCAGTGTTGCTGAAAACCATCACTTTAAACAGTTGTCTGGTACCATAAATAAAGCCGGTGAACTGGATTTAAGACTGGATCTGAGCAGCGTTGAAAGCCTGATCCCCATTCGTAATGAACGCATGCAAAAGATGCTGTTTGAGGTGGCCAAATTCCCAGAGGCTAAAATCACCGCCAATGTGAGTCAGTATCTCAAGTCACTGAAACCGGGTGTTCAAATCATCCGAAAGGTGCCTGTGACGCTGGCACTGCATGGTCAGGTGGCAACACTAAACGTGGATCTGGTGGTGAACAAAGCCAATCAGCAACTTCAGGTGACACCACTGCGCGCTGTGTTGATCAACAGCCGTGATTTTGGCCTGGATGCGGGGATTGAAGCGCTCCGTAAAGTGGCTGGTCTGAATACAATTGCAACCGCCGTACCGGTTACTTTCAATCTGGTGTTCAGTGAGTAACATAGATGCGCTGATCTCACATTATGTGACGCACCATGCACCCACCGGGCGCTGGCATGCGGATGAGTGTGGTGTCGGTGCGTTTGAAATTGACGCACAGGGTCGCTGGTTTCACGAGGGCGCGCCGATCAGTCGAGAAGGACTGGTCAGGCTGTTCGCCAGCGTGCTGTGTTATGAGCAGGGCCAGTATCTGCTTAAGTCACCGGCCGAGACGTGCCCGGTAAACGTCGCAGATAGTCCCTTTGTGATTGTGAGCTGGCAGTATTGCAATTTGGCACCTGGATTGGGTTTGTCGACGACTTTAATCGCACAGGATAACCTGGGCCGGTTATGGCCTGTTTGCAGCGAGTTTCCACTGGAGCTTAAATCCTACCAAGGTCAGCCAGTTCCATATTTGATACTCAATTATGGCTTATCGGCGCGAATTAGTCGTTCGGTCTATTATCAGTGGGCTGAATTGGCACAGCCTCGGGGTGGCGAGTTTGTATTGACGTCGGCGAATACGTCATTTGTGATTGGCTAGGCTGCGCCTGGGGCGCAGCCTGAAGCCTATTACTCAGCAGCAGGCGTATCTTGCTCAGCCTCTTCTTTGACATATGGTCCCAGGAACCAGTCATCCAGCTGCCAGGCCAGCTCTTTAAGGCCTAACCCTTTTAGAGAAGAAAACGCATGTACAGTAATGTCAGCATTCAGCTCTGCCAGTGCTTTGCGCACCTGAAGTACCTCAGCTTTGCGCTTGCCTTGTTTTAACTTGTCGGCCTTGGTTAATAGTGCCAGTACCGGGATATCACTGCCAGCAGCCCAGTTAATCAAATCCATATCCAGGTCTTTGAGCGGATGACGAATGTCCATCAGCACCACAATACCTTTCAGGCTCTGACGCTTTTGCAAGTATTCGCCCAGTGATTTCTGCCATTTCTTTTTCATTTCCAGCGGCACTTTTGCAAAGCCGTACCCGGGTAAATCGATCAGACGCTTATCATCTTCGAGTGAGAAGGTATTGATGAGCTGAGTACGGCCCGGCGTTTTACTGGTCCGTGCCAGCTTCTGATCAGTCAGGGCGTTCAGTGCGCTGGATTTTCCCGCATTGGAACGTCCGGCAAACGCGACTTCAATGCCGGTATCGGCGGGTAATCGGGAAATATCAGGGGCACTCGTCACAAACTGAGCACGGTTATACGGCATGCGGGATTTTAGCACTTCGACTCCTCAAGGGGATTGATCTCATTATTGTCTATTTTATTATACTTGGTTGCTAAAGCAAAAGCCGATAAAATCTTCACCTTGGGTGAGTTTTTACGCTATGTCCTTAAGGGGAAACTTAATCCAGGTCAAATCCCTATAATTTATGGGCTTAATGTGAGCAGAAAACGTGCCAGAGAAATTAATATCGTGTAGAATGTAGCAATTGCAACGTAAAACTCGAGCCCGTTGACTTTGTCGGTGCCAATTAGTGCACAATTAGCAAGCTTGGTCAGTCGGTCTCAAATAAGATTTGCCCACGCAGTAAAAGAAACGAGGCTTTTTCGGCTGGGGTCAAAATTACAGGGTCGGAAACAGAGAATTTACCATGAAAAAAATAGCATTAACTTTAACTATGTTGCTAGGGTCCTTGTCAGCCAGCAACGTCGCGGCTTTTGATGGCGATGCGCAAGCCGGTAAAGCAAAGGCAGCAACCTGTGCGGCGTGTCACGGTCCGGATGGCAATGCTCCTGTTACTATGTATCCGAAAATCGCTGGCCAACATGCGGATTACATCTACAAGCAACTACAAGAGTTTAAGCTTGGCATGACATCGGGTGGTAAAGAAGGTCGTATGGATCCTGTGATGAGTGGCATGGCTATGCCTTTATCGGATCAAGACATGAAAGACTTATCTGCGTATTTTGCGTCGCTGCCTATGTCTGCGGGTACTACACCAGAAGATGTGGTTGAAGCCGGTCAAAAACTTTACAGAGCAGGTGATGCTGAGCGTGGTATTCCGTCTTGTGCTGCGTGTCACGGTCCACGTGGTAACGGTACGTCTCTGTCTAAGTTCCCGAAAATTTCATTCCAGCACCCTGAATACATCAAGGCGCAGCTTGAAAAGTTCCGTAGCGGCGATCGTAACAACGATCCAAACGGCATGATGGGTGACATCGCGAAGAAACTGACTGATAAAGATATCGAAGTATTGTCTAAATACTTGGGTGGCCTACACTAAAGTCGTATAGATACAAAGCATACCCAGTGTAAACTCTGGGTATTGTAAAAAAGGCAGCAACAGGGCTGCCTTTTTTTGATCTTGCTTTGTGAGATATATCTCAATGTGAATGTAAGATATATGCATATAGAGAGTGTAGGACTTGACTTAATTTCATCCTGCGTTCAGTTGTAACCTATTGTAATAAAATTGGTTTAATGTTGTTCTAAAATATTCAGGTAATAATTTTGTTATTGTTTAGTTGTAACTGTTTCAGATCGGCGTAGATTATTCGTTGTCGCCAGATAATACAAAAACAGGGACAATTCGTATCGGAAGCGTCGGTGGCAAGATTAGGTATTCTCTTTGAATACGCAGGATGATCAAGAAAGTGTCAGGAAGACCGAAAATAAAAAATGCATTGGAAGTTTGATAACAATAACAATATGGAAAGTGTTCACGGAAGTGACAACAAAAACAAAACGGAAGATACCACAATAAAAATAATAAAGACTTAAAAGTCGAAGGGAGAAGTGTCCAGTTTGTGACGCTCAGATTAGTAAGCGGTAGAGAGCAATCTCTGCCGCTTTTTTATTTGTGTGTGCATATTTGTTCACTAATTGATTGCTGTTACAATACGGCCTTTAAGGCATTTCGGTTTATCTCAGTTGCAAAATCCACAGTCATGGCGTTGCGGCCTTTGTGAAGGCGACTCACTGACGCACTACCATCAGGACAAATTCAGAGACTACTGGCAGTGTCAGCGCTGCAAGCTGGTATCTGTCTCCCCCGAGCAGCGATTAAGCGCTGAGCAGGAAAAAGCCATTTATGACAGCCATGATAATGATCTGATGGATCCCGGTTATCGGCGTTTTTTATCCCGGTTGGCTGACCCACTGTGCGAGCGCTTGGCGGCGGCCCAGTCAGGACTGGATTTTGGCTGTGGTCCAGGCCCGCTGTTAGCTAAAATGCTAACCGAGGCCGGCCACCGAATGGCGCTATATGATTTATACTATGCCAATGATCCCAAAGTGTTGGATCACCAGTATGACTTTATTACCTGTAGTGAAGTGATAGAGCACCTGGCCCAGCCCGGCAAAGTGCTGCACCAGTTACTGGCGATGCTCAGGCCTGGTGCACCATTGGCATTAATGACTAAGCTGGTAATAGATCCAGCACGCTTTGCAAACTGGCACTATAAAAACGATCAAACCCATATCGCGTTTTTTAGCCGTGAGACCTTTGCCTATATTGCAGAGCAATTTAATACCCAGGTTGAAGTGATTGGTAATGATGTCATCATTTTAACTAAGCGATAGTACAGAATGAGTAAAGACTAGTATGACGAGAAAGAAAAAATCCCGTAAGGTTGGCAACATAGGTACGCCAAGGTTAAGCAAAGAGAAGCTCCAGGAGCTCAGAGCGCTCAAAGAGCAGCGCAATAAAAAGCATAAAGGTAAAAAGCCAGGCTCACGTAATGCACAAGAAGCCAAAGTAGAAGAGAGTAAGACTTCGGGTAGCAAGAAGGATCCCCGTGCGGGCAGTAAAAAGCCGGTTGCGCTGGTACCTCAGCCACAGCAGGCCAGCGAGCCTAAGCTTAATCGTGACCTCAAACCTCAGGTGGAGCTGAAGAAGGTCGCGCCAGTGGCATTAACGCCGGAAGAAGAGCTACGCCAACTGGAAAATGATGAGCGTCTGATGGCGCTGTTAGAGCGTCATGAGCGTGGTGAGCTATTAACGGGCAAAGATGCCAAGTACTTCAATAAGTCGGTGGCACGCCATCAGGAGTTATGTGAGTTACTGGGCATTGATGATGAGTTCGAAGAAGCTGATATGCCCCAGGAAGATGAGCTGGATCAGTGGATGAGTAATGATCTGGCGAATGAGTGGTTAACAGACGAAGACGAGGAGCGTTAAACTATGTGGATAGCCGCGATTGTGGTAGGCGCGTTGATCATCGCCGGTCTGGCATTTTACGCCGGCAAGCTGCTGTGGCAGTTGAAAGTTCAGAAAGACACGATAGCAAAATTGCAGCAGGAGCAAAAAGAGAAGCTGGCACGTTCTCGTGAGGAACGAAATGCCAAGCTGTCCGATAGTATCAATCTGATAGCTAAAGCGATGCAGCAGAAGCAGTGTGAGTACTCTGAAGGCTGTTTGCGGGTATGGGTGCTGATGTCTCAATACAGCTTTGATGAGGAAATCGAGCTGAGCCAGAGTTATCCGGGTGTGCATGAGATGTACGAGGAAGTCAAAGAAATGCCGACCCATGACGCACGCAAAAAATACAGTAAGAAAGAGATTTATAAAATGGATGCGCAGCGCTGGCGCGCTGAAGAGCGACTGGAAGCGCAGATCCTGGAAGACTGTGAAAAGCTACTGAGTCGCTTTAAGCCCTTGCCGGGCAGCGAAAACGTGGTATTTCAGTAGCCATGTATGATCTACCGCGTGCGCGCAGCTTGTAAGGTGGCGGGTGAAAAGCCCGTCACCAGCATAGTGCCCGTTAATACCAGCACCATCCCGCCCAATGTATTGAGTCCAACCTGCTCGTCTAATATCAGATAGCCCCAGACAATCCCAAACAGGGGGATTAAGAACGTGACCGATAGCGCAGAAGCCGCACCTACGTCTGAAATTAATCTAAAATACAATAAGTAAGCAATGCCAGTACAGATCACGCCCAGTGCAATAACGGCAGAGATCTCTGTGCTATCCGGCACTGCCCGCATGGGTATGAAAGGGAGCAGCGGCAGTAGCCAAAGGACGGCTGCCCACATGCTGCCATGTGCATTATCAAACGCGGGGATCTGGGGTGCATTTTTAGCATAATTGCTCGCAACACCGTAACTGACAGCAGCAAGTACCCCCGCCAGGACCGGCCAAGTCAGCTTTTCTGAGACAAGGGTCTGGTCCCAGCCAACCAAGATGATCACGCCAAATATCCCCAGCACCATGCCGATCAGGGACTTCACTGAAAGAGGCGTTCGGTGCCAGAAAAAAGCGATCAAAGCACCCCAAATGGCAGCCGTAGCGTTTAAAATTGCCAGCATAGAGACTGTCAGGGTTTGCGCCGCATAGGCAAAGAGCACGAAAGGCAGCGCTGTATTGAGCAATCCCAAAATAAAATAGTGCCGGGCGTGGGCGCGAAAATGCAGATATCGCTTCAGATACAAGGCTGTCACGAGCAATGCAAGGGCGGCAAAGCTCACTCTGAACTCGATTAGATAAGCCGGTCCAAAGGTCGGCGCGGCAATACGCATAAACAAAAATGAACCGCCCCAGATTGCTGCCAGACAGATCAAACGTAAAAAACTGGATAAAGTCATCATCTTCTCTTCTACTGAGCCAGTCTGTAGATCAGGTGATTAAAGTGACGGAAGTGGCGTCTGGATGCAATGAAAAATATGCAGTGAGTTCTGAAAGTGTCTACACAGGGAGGTAGATCAGATTAACGCAGGGGAATGACATCCCCTGCGTAAACGGGCTTACAGGCCCAGTTTCTTTTCCAGATAGTGGATGTTGGTACCACCGTTTTGGAAGTTTTCGTCCGCCAGAATTTTCTTGTGCAGCGGGGTATTGGTTTTAATACCATCAATCACAAGTTCATTCAGAGCGTTACGTGCTCGGGCAATGGCCACGTCACGGTTTTCACCGTAAGTGATCAGTTTACCGATCATTGAGTCGTAATGCGGCGGGACTGTGTAATCAGCATAAATATGGCTGTCCCAGCGAATGCCCAATCCGCCGGCCGGGTGGAAGCGCGTGATCTTGCCTGGAGACGGAATGAAACTTTCCGGATCTTCGGCATTGATACGACATTCAATGGCATGGCCACGGATCACAACATCATCCTGAGTGATTGACAGCGGTTGACCAGCAGCAATTTTCAGCTGCTCTTTGATGAGGTCAACGCCAGTCACCATTTCAGTAACCGGGTGCTCTACCTGGATACGTGTGTTCATCTCAATGAAGTAGAATTCACCATTTTCATACAGGAATTCAAACGTACCGGCACCACGGTAACCGATCTCGATACAGGCACGTGTACAGCGATCACCAATAAACTTACGCATTTCTGCAGTAATACCTGGCGCAGGTGCTTCTTCTACCACTTTTTGGTGACGACGCTGCATTGAACAGTCACGCTCGCCCAGATGGATGGCATTACCTTGTCCGTCTGCTAAGACTTGTACTTCGATATGGCGTGGGTTTTCAAGGAATTTCTCCATGTATACCATGCCATTACCAAAGAATTGCTGTGCTTCTGTCTGCGTCAGTGCGATTGAGTCAAGTAGCTCTTCTTCAGAGCGTACAACACGCATACCGCGACCACCACCACCACCGGCGGCTTTGATGATTACCGGGTAACCAATGCGTTTAGCGATTTGTACGTTTCGTTCATTATCTTCAGTCAGCGGACCGTCTGAACCAGGTACACAAGGTACGCCTGCTTTACGCATCGCTTCAATGGCTGACACTTTATCACCCATCAGACGAATGGTATCGCCTTTTGGACCGATAAAGATAAAGCCACTCTGCTCAACCTGATCGGCAAAGTCTGCATTTTCAGACAGGAAGCCGTAGCCCGGATGGATAGCAACCGCGTCGGTTACCTCTGCCGCAGCGATGATGCGCGGAATGTCCAGGTAGCTTTCGCTGGCAGCGGGTTTACCGATACAAATGGTTTCGTCTGCAAGTAGCACGTGTTTGAGGTCACGATCGGCAGTTGAATGCACTGCAACCGTTTTAATCCCCAGCTCCTTGCAGGCACGCAATACGCGAAGCGCAATTTCGCCTCGGTTTGCAATGACTACTTTATCTAGCATAGTGTTAACCTTCCAGGGGCATTATTCGATGATGAACAGAGGTTGATCAAACTCAACCGCATCGCCATTTTCAACCAGGATCGCCTTTACAACACCGGCTTTGTCGGATTCGATTTGGTTCATCATCTTCATCGCTTCAACGATACACAGTGTGTCGCCTACGTTGACTTTTGCGCCAACTTCAACGTATGCCGCAGCTGTAGGAGAAGACGCTGAGTAGAAAGTACCAACCATAGGTGACTTAACCTGATGGCCTGTTGGTGTGTTGCTAGCAGCCGGTGCTTCAGCAGCTGGTGCCGTTGCAGGAGCTGCAACGGGGGCTGGCGCAGCAGGTGGTACAGAGTACTGCTGTGGTTGAGCAATAACCGGTGCGCTGCTGTGACGATTGATGCGTACCGACTCTTCACCCTCGGTGATTTCCAGCTCTGCAATGCCTGATTCTTCTACTAATTCGATAAGTTTCTTGATCTTGCGAATATCCATAACTTGACCCGCCTGTTAGTTAATTTGAGTTATCTTGTTTGCGCAGCTTGGCTACGGCGGCCATCAATGCCGCTTCGTAGCCCAGCGCACCTAATCCACATATTACGCCTTGTGCCACGTCCGAAAAGTAGGACTTATGGCGAAAGGGCTCGCGTGCATAGACATTTGATAAATGCACTTCATAAAACGGGATGCTGACGCTTAGCAGGGCATCTCGCAAAGCAATACTGGTATGTGTAAAAGCGGCTGGGTTGAAGATGATGCAATCAACACGATCGTATTGCGCATGAATATGCTCTATCAGCTCTGCTTCGCTATTGCTCTGAAAGTGACTTAGCTCAACATCGTAATTTACCGCGCTTTGTGTCAGGCTCTGCATGATGTCTTTTAATGTCCGGGTGCCGTACTTATCTGGCTCACGTCGGCCCAACATGTTCAGGTTTGGGCCATTCAGGACTAAAATCTTCAAATTTGTAGACATAATGCGTGAAATTCCTTTATTTAGAAAACAAAGCCGTTTTTCTCGAAAAAGACCTTGTTAACTTAAGCGTATGCACAGTAAATAGCAAATATTTCTCACGTTCGCGAACTATTATAGAGAGTTCAAGGTAAATAGCAGCAAAATACTGGTCTAATCAGCATAGGAAGGGACGAGACACAGAGGCAAATCTTCAGGCCTCTGTGTCGTTGGTAGCGAATCGCTCGCTGAAAAGCCGGTTACAGGACGTGCTGGCGTACTTTTTCTAGGTGGGCAGCGAACTCGTCGGCACCCAGAAATCCGGTTACCCGCAGTTCGGGGACCTCGTTACCCTGGGCATCAAAGAACAAAATGCTGGGCAGACCGAACACCGTAAACGCTTCCATGATCTCTATGGTGGTGTCGTTACTTTCGGTCAGATCGAGTTTCAGAGTATCGAAATAAGCAAACTGGGTTTGTACTTGTTCGGTGGGAAAAGTATATTTCTCAAACTCCTTACAGGCCACACACCACTCGGCATACAGATCCACCATGGCGATTTTACCATTGCTATTAGCTTGCTCGACTGCCACATTCAGTGCAGCCAGGTCGTCCAGCAGTCTGAAGCCCTGTTTGGACTCCTGATTTGCCACACTTACCTGGGCTGTTTCAGGGGAAGGGAAAACCACGCTTCTGGCAGTGAGTAGGCCGACCACAAATAAGCTGGTTGCCATCGCCCAGAGCAGAGTTTTACCTTTACCTTGTGTCTGAGCACTTTGCCAGTGATGTAAATACAGGGCGGTTGCCATCGCCAGTACCGACGCCAGTCCCAGAATAATATTAAAGTCGAGGATCCGCTCCAACAGGATCAACGGCACAAACAGCATGACAAAACCGAACAGGGTTTTCACCTGATCCATCCAGCTTCCCGCTTTGGGCAGTAACTTACCGCCTGAGGTGCCAAGCAGCAGCAGCGGCAGACCCATCCCCAGACTCAGCGCATACAGCGTCAGACCGCCCACCATAAAGTCGCCGCTTTGAGCAACATAAAGCAGGGCTGCAGACAAGGGGGCCGTGGTACAAGGTGAGGCAATCAGGCCTGACAACACGCCCATGGAAAATACCCCAGCATAGTTGCCGCCACTTTGCTGATTACTGATCTCAGTAAGCTTACTCATCATGCCGCTGGGCAGTTTGATTTCGTACCAGCCGAACATGGCAAAGGCCAGCAACACAAACAATAAACTAAAGCTAATCAGTACCGCCGGGTGTTGCAGGTAGCCTTGCACCTGGCCACCAAAATAGGCCACCACTAAACCAAGAGCGGCATAGGTCACGGCCATGCCCTGAACATAAACAAAAGACAGGCTAAAGGCCTTCTTGGTCGACAGATGTTGCTGCCCGGCGATCAGGCTGGAGAGGATTGGAAACATCGGGAAGACACACGGCGTAAACGCCAGGCCCACACCCACCGCAAAAAACACCGCCAGGTTAGTGAGCAGCGATTGCTGCGCCAGTCGTTCCGTGAAGCTTAAATCGTCGCTATTTGCGGATCCAGCCTCAGGCTGGCTGATTGTTCTGGTGGGTGGTGTTGCATCATCATCGCCGCTGCCATTGACGAGCACAGTTAAAGGCACAGTGATCACTTCAGGCGGGTAACACAACCCGGCTTCGGCACAGCCCTGATAGCGAATTTTTACCACCGCACCGTCGGTGATATTACTGAGTCGGGAGATCACGGCAAACTGATCAAAGTAAACTTCGGTTTTGCCAAAAAATTCATCCTCGATCATTTCACCCTGCGCATATTCGGGCACTGAAATGTCGGCCCCTTTGGCGATGATCTCCAGTTTCTTCTTATATAGGTAGTAGCCGGGTGCAATATCCCAGCCGGTAAACAGCACTTTGCCCTGCTGATCGAAGTCGAACTTAAACGCTTCTTCGACGGGTAAAAACGTTTGCTGCTTGGGAGCGAGCAAGCTATCGAGCACAGTGGTATTGCCAGCCGCCAGACTGCTGGTGCTCATCAGCATCAACAGAGTGGTCAAAACGGCCAGTATGCCGCTGGGTAAAAAACGCGTCAGCATTCGCATTAATTCAGTACCTCATCAATCCAGTTAAAATAGTCCCGCGATCCCGCACAGACTTCGATGACCTGAATTTCAGGGACATCGTATTGGTGCAAACGGTGAATGGTCTCCATAACAGCTTCGACCAAGTCAGCATGCGTTTTAATCAATAACTTGCACTCGCTGTCTTGAGCGACCTGGCCCTGCCACATATAAATGGACTCAATGCCTGGCAAAATGTTCACACAGGCTGCCTGTTTATTTGTTACCAGGTGCCTGGCAATGTCACGTGCCTGCACCTGAGTGTTACAGGTGGTCATGACCATTCGGTAAGGCGTCGTCATGGTTATCCTTTCACTTGAGCTAAATTTGCTCTAGTGTAACCAAACACGCGGTCTATCCCAAGCGCTTCACCTTTACTTTCAGCGCATTGGTCGCGTGCCTTGTTATGCCTGGCGCGCGGGCTTGAAATAAGACCCGAGGACCCATACATCTATTTCAGTAATTTTGGAGATCCTATGTTTAAAGTCCTTTTTCTACTCTTTATTGTTATTCCCATCGCTGAAATAGCCTTGTTACTTCAAGTCAGTGAAGTCATCGGTGGATTCGCCACACTGGCACTGGTGATCCTCACGGCGATACTCGGGGCGCGCCTGGTTAAGCAACAAGGCCTGGGTGCCTACGCCAACGTGCAGCAACAAATGGCACAAGGCCAGTTACCTGCCAGCGATCTGTTTGCCGGTATTTGCGTGATCATTGCCGGTGTATTACTGATGACGCCAGGGATCATGACCGATGTATTGGGCTTTATGCTGCTCACGCCAGCTATTCGCCAAAAATTAGCCAAGGCACTGCTACAACGCGCCACTGTGCAGGTGCAAAGCGGTGGCATGTTCAGCCAGCACACCACACAGCAACAAGAGCAGCAGTTCGACCCGTTTGCTGGTCGCCCTTCAGGCCATGGTCAATCGCAGCGTGATGAGGGGAATACTACGTTAGAAGGCGAGTTTAAGCGCAAGGACTAAAAAAATTTGAAAAAAATGCTTGGATTTTGTTTTGCCCATCCCCATTAAGTGAAGCAACTTAGAAATTAATTAGTTAGCCCCTCATCGCTAAAGTTTGAGCGGGAAAACATCTTACACTATGTATTCTGTCATTGTTCAGAAACTGTTAGGAGAACTAAACACATGAACATTCGTCCTTTACATGATCGCGTTATTGTTAAGCGTCTTGAAGAAGAAACTAAGTCTGCTGGCGGTATCGTTTTAACTGGTTCTGCTGCTGAAAAATCAACCCGTGGTGAAGTAATTGCAGTAGGCAACGGCCGCGTGTTGGACAATGGTGAAGTGAGAGCATTACAAGTTAAAGCGGGCGACACAGTATTGTTTGGCTCGTACGTTGAGAAAACAGAAAAAATCGAAGGTCAGGAATATCTGATCATGCGCGAAGATAACATTCTGGGCATCGTAGAATAAGCCTGGTCGTCGCACTCAACATTTTACGGTTAATCGAAAAGAATTTAGAGGAATAAATATCATGGCAGCTAAAGAAGTTCGTTTTGCAGGCGATGCCCGCACTAAAATGCTTAAAGGCGTAAATGTACTGGCAGACGCAGTAAAAGTAACTTTGGGTCCAAAAGGCCGTAACGTAGTACTGGATAAGTCATTCGGTGCCCCTACCATCACTAAAGATGGTGTATCTGTTGCAAAAGAAATCGAACTGGAAGACAAGTTCGAGAATATGGGCGCACAAATGGTGAAAGAAGTGGCGTCTAAAGCAAATGATGCGGCGGGTGACGGTACTACGACTGCAACGGTACTGGCACAAGCTATCGTGAACGAAGGTCTTAAGTCAGTGGCTGCGGGTATGAACCCGATGGATCTGAAGCGTGGTATCGACAAGGCCGTGATTGCAGCGGTTGAAGAGCTAAAAGCGCTATCTGTTCCTTGTTCAGACGCTAAAGCGATTGCTCAGGTAGGTACTATCTCTGCAAACTCTGACAAAGAAATTGGTGACATCATTGCAGAAGCAATGGAAAAAGTAGGTCGTGAGTCTGGTGTTATCACTGTAGAAGAAGGCCAGTCACTACAGAACGAATTAGACGTTGTTGAAGGTATGCAGTTTGACCGCGGCTACCTGTCTCCTTACTTCATCAACAATGCTGAAAAAGGCCAGGTTGAACTGGACAACCCACACATTCTGTTGGTTGACAAAAAAGTATCTAACATCCGCGAACTGCTGCCAACGCTGGAAGCGGTTGCAAAAACCAGCAAGCCTCTGTTGATCATCGCTGAAGACCTTGAAGGTGAAGCGCTGGCGACTCTGGTTGTGAACAACATGCGCGGCATCGTAAAAGTTGCAGCGGTTAAAGCACCAGGGTTTGGCGACCGTCGTAAAGCTATGCTACAGGATATTGCTATCCTGACTGGCGGTACCGTTATCTCTGAAGAGATTGGTCTTGAGCTTGAAAAAGCCACGGTTGAAGACCTGGGTACTGCGAAGCGCGTTGTTATCACTAAAGATGACACAACCATCATCGATGGTGCGGGCGAGCAGGAAGGCATTGACGGCCGCGTTGCACAAATCAAAGCACAAATCGAAGAAGCGACTTCAGATTACGACAAAGAGAAACTGCAAGAGCGTATGGCTAAACTGGCCGGCGGTGTTGCAGTGATCAAAGTCGGTGCCGCAACTGAAGTTGAAATGAAAGAGAAGAAAGACCGCGTTGAAGATGCCCTGCACGCAACGCGCGCTGCGGTTGAAGAAGGCGTGGTACCTGGTGGTGGTGTTGCACTGGTTCGCGTAGCGAGCAAGATTGAATCACTAACAGGCGACAACGAAGATCAGAACCACGGTATCAAAGTTGCGCTACGCGCGATGGAAGCACCGCTACGTCAAATCGTATCAAACGCGGGTGACGAAGCATCTGTGGTTGTTAATGCAGTGAAAGGCGGCGAAGGTAACTATGGTTACAACGCAGCGAACGGTCAGTACGACGACATGATCGAAATGGGTATCCTTGACCCAACTAAAGTAACACGCTCTGCACTGCAGTTCGCAGCGTCTGTTGCTGGCCTGATGATCACCACAGAAGCGATGGTTGCTGAAATTCCGAAGGAAGAAGCAGCTGCTGCACCTGATATGGGTGGCATGGGCGGCATGGGTGGTATGGGCGGCATGATGTAATCAGCCCCTTAAGCACTTAACGCTTTGAAAAACCCGGCTTTGCCGGGTTTTTCATTTTCTGTGTATAAAAAGCTTGGTAAAGTGAATGATGTGATGGGGGAGTTTGTGTTGGGGAAATTAAACATCAGGGTTGTGCGATATATCTGTATTAATAGAGGTTAATCTATTTAATTTCAAAGTGAGATATAAATATAATCATAGTTTGTATGGGTTTTCTTCTTGCTTAGTGCTTAAATAAGTTAGGGAGATCACTGTTGGTATATGCTTGTGTTGGTAAATATATTCTCAATGCGATGTTTTTCTGTGGGTTTATATTATTCTCGTCAAATATGTGCAAAGAAAAAGCGGTTGACGCGTTTATATTCTTTTCTATAATCGGCCGTGAAAACCTTCAAAGATTGAGGGTGATAAAATCAATAAGGATGACTATGTCTTTTTTCAAGAAAGCACTTGGCGCTGTCGGTATTGGCGCAGCAAAAGTAGACACTTTGTTAGACCACCATCAGGTTGCACCCGGCGAAGAAATCTCTGGCACGGTTAAAATTAACGGTGGCAAGGTCGCTCAGGAGATCAACAAAATTGATCTCAAAGTGATATGCACTTACACCGTTGAAAGAGAAAACAGCGAAGGTGAGTCGGAAACAGTCACTAAGCAACACACCTTGGCCAAATTTCGTATTAATGAGCGTTTTACCATTGAGCCGGGTGATGAAAAGCATATTCCCTTTGCATTCGATTTAGACCTCGAAACGCCTATCACTGTAGGCGAGTCTCAAACCTGGATTGCCACTAATCTGGATATCGACATGGCGTTGGATAAGTCCGACCGTGATTATGTCCGCGTTGTCCCAACCGACCTGCAACAAGCCGTTATTGATAGCATGGAAGAGCTGGGTTTCAAATTGTATGAGTCAGACTGTGAAGGTATTGAAGAGGCTTCTTTCTCTCGTCTGCCGTTTGTGCAGGAGCTGGAGTTCAAAACCATTGCCGGCGAATTTCATGGTCGCTTCGACGAAGTCGAGATTGTCTTTTTTAATCGTGGCACTCAGCTGGAGGTTATTTTTGAAATTGACCGTAAAGCTCGGGGCCTCAGAGGTTTTTTTGCCGAAGCACTGGACTTAGATGAATCAAAAGCCCGTCTGGTTATCGACGAAGATAACCTGGAGGATCTCGATGATCTGATTTATGACCTGCTTGAGGATAACTGTTAACGCACAGGTTTTATCGCCAGGCCCGCGGTGTTGAACATGGCAGTTATGCCGCGAGCTCTTGACTACTCTATAGATAATTATAAGGACCATAATGAAAACACTCACTTCTTTGGTAACTATCCCGACCTTATTACTACTAACTGCATGTGGGAGTGATGAGCCATCCACTGAGCTACCACAATGTGACGATGATGATGTCATGGAGTTGGTTCATGACATCGTAAAAGAAGAAGCAAAATCTCAGTTGTTTAATGTAATGCTGACCCAAGCTGGTAAATCGGGCGAAATCACGTACGAGCGAGCTGTTGAAGTGAAAGGGCGCTCAGCAGATCTGGCAAAAGTACTGGATGCGGTCGATGAAGCGATTGAGCAGCAGGATCTGAGGTACTCAGATATCGCGCAGTCTTCCCGGGACGTCAGTTTACAAAAAATATGGTGCAGCGCCAGTATGATGAGTCCGGGTGGTCAAAAGCCCGCAATCATCAATTACACAGCATTATATGAAGGTGATGATGTTGAGGTTCTGGTGACTTTCTAACCTTTGGCATCTGCGTATCTGCGGGCAGAATAAATCTGCCCACTTTCCTTCTTAACACCATACGGTGATTTTTTTAAATTAATTGTTAGTTGCTTCTTTTTGCGCAAGTTTTTATACCTCGTTTAAACGTTATTTTTAATTCAATGGTCGTATATGCCTACATATGCTGAATTTAACCTGTGTACCTCTATTTTTAGAACTTTATAAAATGAGTTAAATATTGGCGCTTGGTTATCCACTACAATTATGTAGAATAGAAAATCTGAATTCGTATCAAGGTAGATCAGGTGACAATGAATGTCCGATTTTAAAGTTTGGAAACTGATAAGTCTGCTCTGTGTAATGTGCTTAATGTTGGGGTGCGAATCGAAAGAGGAGCGCATCCAGCAAACGATTACTTACACACTTCAGGACGCCTCAAGGGCCATCAACACCTTAGGTGATGCGCTTGATAAAAAGCAAGTGCGTAATGCCAATCTCCTAACTGAGTATGGCAATGTACTGAGTCAGCAGAATCCACAATTGAGTAACATTGCTCAATTGGTTGCACAGGATGCAACCAGTGCCGGTCCTCTATATCAAAATTTACTGACCCGCTATCAGGCGCTCAAATCCCCTCAGCCAGGTATGAGCAGTGATGACATTATTGAACAAGCGGTACTGCTCAAAGAAGCTGCCTCTTTGAGTTTGTTCAACGATGCACTGACTGATCCCATTAATGTGCTGGCCGACATGTCCAATGGCACGCTGGCCCGAGTCGGTGCTGTCAGTCAGTCCGCCGAGCAAGCAGCTAACAACGGCCAGCAAACAGTGGGTAACCAATTAGTCGGCAACGCCAACTATGGTGAATGGCAGGCCAGCTCCAATGGTACCA
Source organism: Pseudoalteromonas rubra (assembly GCF_005887115.1). Classification (GTDB taxonomy): domain Bacteria; phylum Pseudomonadota; class Gammaproteobacteria; order Enterobacterales; family Alteromonadaceae; genus Pseudoalteromonas; species Pseudoalteromonas rubra_F. The sequence goes on from NZ_PNCJ01000017.1 coordinate 130,638, forward strand.
GTTTTTGGATGTGGTATGGCATGTACAGAATGCTCGGTGATTTGGTGGGGGATGTGGAATATAGCAGCTGGAGTAAGCGTCGGAAATATAGCTACTACAGCGATTATGGTCGCAAACGATACACCAGTTATCAGAGTTACAAGCGCCAGAATACCGTTGAGCAGCGTACTCGGCAGTCTTATCAGCGTCAGGGTAAGCAGTTTACGAGCCCTTATGCAAAAAGAAAATCGGGCGCATCTGGCCTTAGTCGCGCCAGTCACACCCCATCATCAGTATCGCGAAGCAGCTACTCGAGAGCAAAGTCGGGCTCAGGCTCAATTCGCAATAGTTCAAACCGGACCTCTCGCGGCGTTAGCCGGGGCAAGTAGTGCATCAGATAGCGGAGTTAATACATGTACCAATTTAACGGATTAACCGCCTGGACATTTCAGGCACTTCTCATCGATATGGCGGTGATCATTGCCCTGTTTGTGAGCTTAAAATATATCAAGGGGTGGGTGTCAAACCTGCACGCGAATGACGAAATTACCGAGCGCGACAACTTTGCTTTTGGCCTGAGCTTTGCAGGTGGTTTGACCGGACTTGCCATTGTACTGACTGGGATCACCAGTGGGGCTTTCGCAAGTACACTGACTCAGGAAGCCCTGCAAATGGCAGGCTATGGCGCCGTGGGGATTGTGTTGATCAAGCTGGGGCACTTTTTTCAGGACAAAGTGGCGCTGCGCAAGGTGGATTTACACAGTGAAATCCTCAAAGGCAACATCACATCGGCTTTGATTGACTTTGGCCATGTGGTCAGCGTTGCCATTGTTATCCGCTCTGCATTGCTGTGGGTACTGACGGAAGGCTGGTATGGGTTACCTATCGTGGTTGCTGCCTTTGTTATAGGTAACGTGTGCATGCTGCTGGTAAGCCAATACCGGGTACAATTGTTCAAACGTACCAACCGCAATGGTGATTGTTTGCAACAGGCCATTGTGGACAACAATGTGGCGGTCGGTATTCGCTATGCCGGGTTTCTTATTGGTGCAGCATTGGCATTGACTGCCGCGTCTGGCCTGGCACCGTATGTGGCCGACAATATGATCAATAGCCTGACGTACTGGAGTATTGCCGCGCTGGGTAGTATCGTTTTGTTCGCGCTGTTACATCTGGTGATGATCAAGGTTATTCTGGCCGGTACTGATATTTCTGATGAAGTGAATCGTCAGAAGAATATTGGTGTGGCAACCATTTCCGCGGCGGTGTCCTTTGCGGTCGGTGTTACCATGGCAACCTTGCTGGGTGCGTAATTCTTGAGTGTATCGGTACCCCCAAATCAACCTAAAGTGACCGGCAGTATGTCGCTGTTTGGTCACGATGTGTTACTGATCGGTGTGATGGCCATTTTAGCTGGTTGTGGCCTGATCTATGAATATTTACTCTCTCATTATGCCGGCAGGGTGCTTGGCTCAGTTGAAAGCGCCATTTATGCCATGATAGGCACTATGATAGTGGCAATGGGAATAGGGGCATTTTTAGCGCGCTGGTTTAAAGACCCATTTACGGCGTTTGCCTGGCTGGAAAGCCTGATTGCTTTACTGGGGATGAGCAGTATTTTGATCATCGCCAGCATTATCGCATTGACCTACACCCTACCGCACACCCTCTCCAGTCTCTATAACCTGCCACCTGATAGTTTACTCGATGGCAGACCGCTCCAGCAGTTACAAGCGTTCGCCCGTTTTTTGCCGTATGTATTTGGCTTAATTCTGGGAATACTGATCGGTATGGAAATTCCCTTGATCGCCCGTATTCGTCAGCAGGTTTATGGCCGCTTTTTAGAAAATAATGCCGGCACTATTTATGGGGCAGACTATATTGGTGCGGGAGTTGGTGCCGCTATTTGGGTCATGATCATGCTGGCGCTACCCATTATGCAGGCTGCTGCCTGGACGGCGCTGTTTAACATTGTTGCCGGACTGATTTTTTTGTGGCGTTATCATCCGTATGTAAGATTTGCCAGGCTCTTGCTGGTGTGTCATATCCTGTTGCTGGGCGTGTTTACCGTGATACTACTCAATGGTACTGCATGGATGAAAGACCTCAGCAATGTGCTATACAAAGACAAAGTGATTTACTCTGAGTCGACCAAATACCAACATGTGGTGATCACGGAGCGCCTCAGTCGTACACAGGCGACCCCTATCAATGACTTATTTTTAAATGGGCGCTTACAGTTTTCATCGGTAGACGAGCAAATCTATCACACTATGCTGGTATACCCGGCTATGCTGGCGTCTAATCGCCATGATAAAGTACTGATCATTGGTGGTGGCGATGGCCTGGCGTTACGTGACGTACTTAAGTGGCCGGTAAAAAGCGCGACATTGATTGACCTGGATGGTCAGCTGCTGTCGTTATTTGGTTTGCAGGGACAGGTGTTTGAGGCAAGACCAGAGATAACGTCCAAGCTGGTGCGGCTCAACCAGAATGCGCTCAACTCCTCCAGAGCAGAGGTGATTGTGGCAGACGCTTTTTTGGAAGTCGAAAGTATGCTCGACCGCGGTGAGCAATTCGATACGATTATTATTGATCTGCCAGACCCCAACCATCCGGATTTGAATAAACTTTACAGTGATTATTTTTATAATCATGTTCGTCAATTGCTGGCACCCGATGGGGCATTAGCCGTTCAGTCGACATCGCCTTACCATGCCAAAAGTGCCTTTATCAGTATCGCAAAAACGGTAAAACAGGCCGGGTTTGCGCATGTAGAGCAGTATCAGCAGAACATTCCCTCCTTTGGTCAATGGGGATGGACAATCGCAACGCGTACCGGTCAGCCTGCCAGTGCAAGAATTGCATCAGCCGAGCACCTGCCGGTTGCCAGTAACTGGGTGAGTAAAAAATATTTACTATCTTCTTTCGCGTTTCCTAACCGTTTCTTTGACAAGAACAAAGATATAGAAGTCAATCGCTTAGGGTCAGGTGTCCTGTACGACTATTATCGCCAGGCATGGCAAACGGAAGACGAGTTGTATAAAAATTAACGCAACAGTGTTGACATATTATGTCGCACATGCAAATCTTAACTCAGACATAATATGTCAAAACGAAAAGGTAAAAAAGATGGAATTAAATGAACTATCAATCAAATTGGCATCATTTGAAACGGAAGGTGCTAACTTCGAGTCCTTTCTGATCAGTAATGAGGGTGAGCAAGATGTATTGCAAGTGATTGTAGAGGGAAATGACGAATTACCGATTTTTGTGACTCAGACTGAAGAGCAGCTGGTGTGTATCAGCTACCTGTTTAATGAAAACGAAGTGAAGCCTGAGTTATTAAACGAGTTAAATGAAGCTTTGCTAAAACTCAATGTGCCTATCCCTTTGAGTGCGTTTGCTAAGATTGATGAACAGTACGCTATTTTTGGCGCGCTGGCTGTTTCCTCCTCCATCGATGAGATAACGCACGAACTGGTCACACTGGCAGACAACGCCATCGAAGCGCTTGACGCCGTGACTGTGTATTTAAAAGATTAATAGTGGAGTAGTGAGATGAGTATTTTAAAGAAATTATTTACAGCAGTACGTGGCGGCGCACGTGAAGTGGGTGAGTCGATTGTCGATGCCAATGGCATTCGTATCTTTGAACAGGAAATTGCCGACGCCAAAAATGCGTTGGCGAAAGCCAAAAAAAGCCTGACCGAAGTGATGGCGAAAGAGATGCAGACTAAACGCAAACTGGCCGCCCTGAATGAGAGCATTGCCGAGCATGAAGACTACGCAGGTCAGGCATTGCAGCAGGGTAATGAAGCGCTGGCAGTCGAAATCGCTGAAAAGATTGGTGAATTTGAAACAGAGAAAGAAGAGCACCAGCAAGTGCTGGATGGCTTTACTAAACATGTGATTCTGCTTAAGCAGCAAGTTAAGGACGCAGAAAAGTCGATCAAAGAAAATCAGCGTCAATTGACTATGGTGAAAACCACTGAAAGCGTGCAAAAGGCCACCATGGCGGTAAACAGCACGCTTAACACCAATGAGTCGTCTATGGTGAATGCACGTCAGTCACTGGAGCGTATTAAGCAACGTCAGCTGGACAGACAAGACCAACTGGCCGCAGCCAAAGAGCTGGAAGCTGCCGAAACAGGTGCGGACCTGAAAGCAAAAATGGCGGAAGCGGGCATTGGCGCCACGCAAAAGAGCAATGATATTCTGGATCGCATTAAGGCAAAACAAGCCAAGTAATGTGGTTTGAATGATAAAAGGAGGCCAGGCCTCCTTTTTTGCTTTGTTTATTTTCTCGAAGGTGAGTTATGTTTGGTTTTTTCAAATCGAAGAAAGACCCTGAGCGTCAGTTGAATCATGCCCGCGACTTGCGCGTCGGAGACATGTTGACGGTGATTGATTCCTTTGCCTACCCCGATTGGCTGAAAGGTCAGACGCTTAAGGTTACAGCGGTACAGACCTATCAATACCAGCACAGTGCTGAGTATGAGTTTGTGCTTGAATCAGAGTCAGGCAAAGTGGTTTTTTTACAGATAGAACAAGATGACGGCGAAGAGTGTGCCAACTTTGCAGTGAAGATCCAGCGCAATGATGTGGATGCGATATTTACGCTCGACGAATTTGCACGGATTTTTGATGAAGAATCCCTGACAGAAATTGAGACACAGACCAGGCCAGCTGCTTTTGAACGTTTTCTGGGACAGAGTTACCAGCAAAGTGAGGCGCCTTATGTGGCCTATTATTACGAGCAGGATTATCGGGGGCGCACATTGCCGCGTTATCAGGATGAAAGCGGTGAAATCTGTGAAGTGATTGAGCTGGTATCGCCCGATGAGAAGCACAGTATCAATATTGAAATTTGGGATGGCGGTGAGACAGACGTATCTCTGGTTTTAACCCGGCCGCTTAGCGACATCGTTGATCTGTTTCCCGGGGCCTGATAGTGACTGATAAACAAGCTAAATGGCAACGTCAGGAACGGGCGTTACGTGCCACCCAGATGGCGTTTGATTTAACCACTGAGGTTCAGAAAAGCCTTAAAAAGCAAGCTATTGATGAAGAACTCACGCCGTCGGATATGATCCGAAAAATCCTCGATTTAGAGGTCAAATCAAAAAAAACCCGACAGCGCTTGTCGTTTAATCTTACCGATGAAGAAATTGCCTTGCTGGCACAACGTTTTGGTGTGGACCCCACCGACAAGCGCGCAGTGAAGCAGCAGGTTGCCAGTTTACTGATCAATCGCTATACCGAGTCGCAGGGGTAGCTCTGTGCTCACCCTGCTTCCTACTTCATCAGTTTGTGCTGTGCATTTTGGTAATCGCGCGCGCGATCATAGGTTTTATCGCAAAATGAGACAAAGCCGACACCGTTGCAAACAATAGCACACCGACAAAGGGCATCGCGGGCCCTGAGGTTAAACTGGCGCCCAGAACATAGCCCAGAATGCACTCCATTCTATAAAGTGGCATAAACAGTGCGGTGATCAACAACCCCAGTAACATGAATTTGGCCAGCGTATGAAAGCCCAGACTGAAGATAATTGCCTGGCACAGACTGAACAGTAACAGTAACCAAAACCCCAGTTGAATATTACGCCAGGCTTTACTGTCGACCATGTCGTGCTGTGTATTTGCCGTCAACCTTGCCTGAATGTGTATGCCAGTTATCCACACCAGCGCGGGCAAAATAAGCAACCCCCACCAATTTGAAACGCCTGGCAGGTCTGCACGCATCAGTAAGTGGTGAGTCACTACGCCACCGTTAAAGTGCTCCCAAATGAGCTGAGCTGCCTGAAGTAGCAGAACGACAATCAGAAACACATTTCTTGTTCTGCTGAGTTGTTGTGTATTCATACTTTTTCTTCCTTATCGGGTTTGTTCTTAGTTAGTGCGTAGCGTATGAAAGCAATGGGTGTTCCATGTTTAACTCATTGATTTTTAGTGTGTTACTGGGCTTTATATTTTGCTTTTTACCAACCTTTGAGTATTTTGATTAAATGATAGTGGCTTGGAAAAATGGAGCGGGAAGCGCACGGTTTCGTGGTAACCATGAATATATTCATAATATGAGCAGGCAGAACAGGCGTGACTGAACTAGAGTTACAGGGCCTGATATCACCGCTGGCTTGCATCATAGGCAACAGATTGCGATACAGGCGGTAAACCTTACTGGAGTCAGCAGGTAGTAGGGACAGTTTATTATTCCAGGCCACCAGGTCGGCTCTATGTGTTACATCATGATATGTATGTCGGGTGTGTACACGTTAACCACGATGAGTGAAAGAGCTGGCATGGGGCGGTGTTTTTTTAAGGAGCAACTCATGGCAGAACACCAATCACGCGCACGTTTTTTTCAACAGCATCCCAAAGCCAGAGCGCATGCCGCATTGGATGACGCAACCAATCAGCAACTTAAGGTCACTCCGGGCCCCGTTACTCTGACCAAAAATAAATATCAGGGCAAAAAAGCCGTGATCATCGGAGCGGGTGTATCCGGGCTGACGACGGCCTATGAGTTGTTAGCACAACAGTCGGGTATGGAAGTCACTGTGTTAGAAGCGCAAAGCCGCACGGGAGGCCGCTGTTTGAGCCTGCGCACGGGAGACACGTTAATAGAAGATGTCGACAGTGAGCTATTTAATTCTAAACCTGGCCAGCCTCAGGTAGTTCGTTTTGACAGACCACAAGGTGACGCGGAACCTTATCTGAATGCCGGTCCCGGGCGGATCCCTTCAAGCCATAAACGTCTGCTGTCATACCTCAAACAGTTCAGTGTAGATGTGGAAGTTTACGTGATGAACAGCGAGTCAAATCTGGTTCAGATGTCGGATAGTTTTGCGAGTCTGCCGCTGGTATATCGACGTCTGGACCATAATACGCGTGGCTGGTTGGCACAAATGGTATTTGAAAACGCTGAGCAGTTGATCAAAACCACAGAGTGTGGGGTCGGCGCGCAAGATGTGCAGCGCCGCGCTGAGCAGCTTAGGGAGCTTATGATCAGCTTTGGAGAGCTCGTCCCGAGTGGGCCGAATATGGGCAAGTATGTGGTCACCGCCGGTCAGGATGGCATGGAGAATGGTCGTTCCCGGGCAGGTTATACCGAACTGCCAGGTGTGGATGCCGGCACGATAGCTGAACCTTTGAGTTTTGATAGCTTGCTGGGCTCAGAGTTTTGGGACAAGACGCGTTTTTATCAGCCCGTTGATTTTCTCTGGCAGGCAACGTTATTTCAGCCGGTAGGGGGCATGGATCAGGTTCAGCATGCATTCGCGCAACAGGTCGCCGCACTCGGTGGTACCATATTACTCAATAGTCCGGTCAAGCATATAGACTGGGACGCATCACGTCAGCAGTTTGCTATCTCTATTGCCAAAATAGGCACCCAAGATGTTGATGTTGTGTATGCTGACTATTGCTTTAGCAATATGGCGATCCCTTTCTTAAAAGAAATACTGTCAGAGACGCTTCAGGATCCAAACAGCAAAGTGGGCCTCAATGGCGAGTTTAAGTCGGCACTACAGGCGGTATATCAGTCGCAGTTTATCGATGATCAAGGCGGTTATCAGGCTAAGTTTCTGGCCTGTACCACCAAAGTGGGCTGGCAGGCAGACCGTTACTTGTGGCAGGGTAGTCAGGTTCAGGAAGTCCATGATGATAGTGCTAATGTAGATGTTCTGAGTGTGCCAGACTCTGAAATTGGCGTGGTTCCCATTTTCGGCGGTATTTCCTGGACAGACAATGATATTACCCAGATCTGGTACCCTTCTACGGCTTACCATGATCAAAAAGGCGTGCTCACTGGGGCTTATAACTTCTCTGAAATCGCTTATGAGTGGGGCAAATTGCCGGTGCAAGCCCGTCTGGATAAGGCACGTGAAGGCGCTAAGTTATTTGGTCACGCATTTGGTGATGGCCTGGAACATGGTCTGGCGATTGCCTGGCAAAACATGCCCTATATTAAAGGGGGGTGGGCCCAGTGGCATGTCGTTGGTGATCAAGCTGTGCACCACTTTAACGTGCTGACACAGGGGAGTTCAGTGACGACCACTGAGGGAGCACAAACTCAGCCAAACTTCTTTATCGTCGGTGATCAGCTTTCGTCATTACCAGGCTGGCAAGAAGGGGCTATCGCGGCAGCACTGAATGCGTTGAACCGCATGGAACGCCCGGATCTGGCCATTCCTCACCTGTCGTGTCTGCCGGATACACGTCTTATGGTTGAAGGCGTATAGCAATTTAAGCAACAGCAGTGGTGCAACAGCCGCCACTGCTGTATCTATGCATTGTCAGAACGTCTAATGGATAAATGGTATCTTTTTGGGGAAGTATGGCTGCACCCGAGTAAAAGGCTGCTATTTTTATAGAAGACAGTGACTACCGATGTGAACACATCAATTAACACGTTAGATCAGACTGTTGCATTGAACTGGTGTATTAAATGCAGACTGAATATCAAATGGAGATTTGACAATGCGTCATACCATCTTATGGTTTTTTCTGGCCCTGTTCGTGACAGGCTGTGCCAGTACCCAACAAACAACCCAATCAGGGTTTTTACCTGACTATCAGCGGTTAGTACCCTCAGAGACTTATCCAGATACAGCCCTGTATGTATCGGACGTACTTAAATCTGGTGCACTGGAAAAGGTACATACTATTTATCTGCCTCACTTTGAAATTTGGCTGCAACTTGATGAACAAAGGAAAACGGCACTGAGTCCAAAACATTTGGCGAAATTAAGTGTCTATATGCAAAGCCAATTACAGAAAAAACTGTCACCCTATTATCGGGTTGTGCTTGAGCAACCACAGAATCGTAATGCTGACGTGCTGACAATTCGCGGTGCATTTACCCAAATTGAGTTCACAGAAACAGCAATGGAGGTACGCGACTTTATTCCGATCCGTCTGGTTTATAGTGCGGGTAAAAGTGCCTATCTGATGGCAACGGAGCAATCAGAAGTTGTGACCTCAGTGTCCTTAGAGAGCATGTTTTACTTAGGCGAAAGTACAGAACCTGTGTTGATGATGTCCGCTCATAAAGAGGTAGAGTCAGTGCTCAAGCAAAATGGCGAAGAAAATACACAAGCTGTTCAAGCGGTACTTGATATCTGGATAGATAACTTCGTAACAGCAATCAGTAAATCAAAAATGATATAGCGGTGATCACCTATGATAAGAAAGCACACCTTCCTTTTAGTCGTTGCCATGACGACTTATCTGTCCGCGTGTTCTGAACAACAGACCACTGTCGACAAAGTGCAACAATTGCGTCCAGTCAGAACCATTGAGCTCAGTGTTAATAATTTCGGACCACTACAGGAATTCCCGGCAGTAGTCGATGCAGCCAGTACGGCTGATTTATCGTTTAAAGTGTCTGGGGAGCTGACTCACCTGAATGTGAAACAAGGTCAGGAAGTCACCAAGGGAGATGTGATAGCGAAACTGGACGACACTGACTACACACTGGCAGTGGAAGAGGCGCAGGCATCGTTTGAAAAAGCAGAAGCCGATTTTGAACGTGGAAAGCAGTTGATTGTAACTGGTACCATCAGTCAGTCTGATTATGACTTGCTGAAGTCTCAGTTTGCCAGCGCCAAAACCAAGCTGGCCAATGCCAGAAACAACCTTGAGTACACGCAGCTGAGAGCGTCTTTTTCGGGGATCGTGGCACGCACCCATGTGGAGCAGTTTGAGGAAGTGCAGGCCAAACAAGTGGTGGCCACATTACAGGATATAGAGCACATCAATTTGAAGGTGAATGTGCCAGAAAGCTTGATGATCCATGTCAGTAAAGACACGCCGAAACAGGTGTTTGCGGAGTTTGCAGCGATCGAGGGGAAGCGCTTTGAACTGGAGTTTGTAGAGGTGAGTACACAAGCTGACGAGGTGACGAAAACCTATGAAGTTACTCTGGGGATGCTCCCGCCTCCCGGATACAATATTTTGCCGGGTATGACGGCAAAAGTGATGGCCAGCGCGCCAAGTGAAGCTCGGTCTCGCCTGTATTTGCCCTTATCCACAGTGTTGAAAGATGAACAAGGACATTATGTCTGGACGGTATCATCGCTTGGTGAAGGAAAGGGAAAAATAAGTAAAACGCCTGTACAGATCGGCGAAGTATCTTCGCTGGGCTTTCCGGTTGTCTCCGGCGTCACTGCGGGCGTCCATGTGGTTACCGCAGGCATGAGCAAAGTGACGGATCAGCAAGTCGTGAAATTCCAGGGAGGTCGTGAGTGAACATTACCCGTTTAGCGTTAGAAAACAATCGCACAACGTGGGTTTTGATTTTTGCCTTGGTCTTCTTTGGTGTTGTGGCGTTTAATAAAATGCCCAAAGATTATGACCCCGGATTCATCATCAGAACAGCCCAGGTTGTTACCTACTTTCCCGGCGCCAGCCCACAGCGAGTCGAAGAGCTGGTTACCGATAAAATTGAAAAAGTTGTGCAACAAATTCCAGAGCTGGATTTTGTTAAAAGTACTTCGAAAACAGGTGTCTCGATTGTCAGCGTAAATATCAAAGAAAGCTACAAAGCAATGCGGCCTATCTGGGACAATCTGCGTCGTAAGATTGAGACCGTCGAAAACGATCTCCCCAGTGATGCGCAAAAGCCCATAGTGAATGACGAATTTGGCGATGTGTTTGGGGTTGTTATAGGGCTGACCGCTGAGGGGTATTCCTATCGTGAAATGGAGGAAGTGGCTGAGCAGGTCAGAGATGAGCTGTTACGACTTCCAGAAGCGGCCAAAGTCGATATTTTTGGTGCTCAGGAGCAGCGCGTCTTTATTGAATTCGAAAACGCCAAACTGGCATCGCTGGGGATCTCGCCTGGACAACTGAAAGATCAATTGGCAGCCCGTAATATTGTGAATCCGGGCGGTTCAATTTTTATCGATGATGAAACACTGGCACTGGAGCCCAGCGGTAATTTTGAGTCGGTAGACGACATCGCTGGTACCATTATAAATATAGCCGGCTCTGAGCAAGTCATTTTGCTCAGTGATATCGCCAGAGTGTACCGAGATTATGTGGATCCGGCCAAAGTGAAGGTACGGGTCGCTGACAGGCAAGGCATGACCATTGCCATTTCGATGCGCCATGGCGGTAATAATCTGCTACTGGGTGAGCAAGTGCTCAATGCAATCCATTATCTGGAGTCAGTGTACCCGATAGGTGTTGACTTCGAACTACTGTCTTTTTTACCGCGAGAGGTTGAGCAGAAAGTTGATGACTTTGTATCAAATCTAATTCAGGCAGTGCTGGTAGTTACTATCGTAATGTTGTTCAGCTTAGGGCTGAGAACTGGTTTGATTGTAGCTAGTTTGATCCCGATGAGTATGGTGTTCGGCATACTCGCCATGTCGTTTTTTGACATCAGCATAGATCAAATTTCTCTGGCGGCACTGATCATTGCGTTAGGTATGCTGGTGGATAACGGCATTGTGATGTCAGAAAGTATTATGGTACAGATGGAACGAGGCAAGTCTGCCGTTGATGCCGCTGTTGACTCGGCTGAAGAGTTGAAAGTCCCTTTGCTGGTCTCTTCGTTGACAACGGGGGCAGCATTTTTACCTATTTTCCTGGCGGAATCAGCCACAGGTGAGTACACCGCGTCTTTGTTTAAAGTGGTCACCATCACACTGCTGTGCTCCTGGTTACTGGCAATGACCATGATCCCTATGCTCTGTGTGCTGTTTACCCGAGTAAAATCGGAAGCTGCCAATTACGACAGCGGGGTGTACTTAACCTACAAGAAAATTCTGATGGGGCTGATTAAGTATCGCTGGATGACGGTGGGCGGCTGTGTCCTGATGTTCTTCCTCGCACTGCAGGGCTTGCAACTGGTGCCAAAGTTATTTTTCCCTCCATCTGATCGGGATTACTTTAAGGTTGAACTGGAGCTGCCAATTGGCACGCGTCTGAGTGCCACAGAAGCTATGGTCAAAGACATGGAAGCGTTCTTACTTCGCGATCTCAAGGTGAATGAGAGCCGTGAAAAAGGGGTGACTAATTGGGTCAGTTACGTGGGCAATGGCGGGCCGAGGTTTTTGTTAACGCATACGCCAGAACCAACCAGCTCGAATTATGCTTTGATGATAGTCTCAACGACTTCTTATCGTCATATCGACGAACTTATGGAGAAGATAGAGGCTTATGCCCTGCAACGACACCCTGACTTGCTTATCAAACAGCGCAAAATCGAAAACGGCTCACCCATAGAAAACCCGGTTGAAGTGAGGCTGTCTGGTAATGATATTCATGTCCTGACCGGGCTGGTGAATGATCTGAAAACGCAGATGCGTAACACCGAGGGGTTAAAGGCTGTGAGCGATGACTGGGGGTTGCCCATTAAGAAGCTGCAGATCAAAATCAATCAGACGCGTGCCCGGCGTGCTGGCGTATCCAGTAAGGATATTGCCAGTTCATTGCAAACCGGGCTCAGTGGGCTGGAGTTAACGCGATATCGCGAAGGGGATGAACTTATTCCGGTGACACTGCGATCTGTGGCTGCTGACAGACAGGACATTGGTAAGCTTGAAGCTATGGTCGTTTATTCTCAGGCGTCGGGTAAGTCTGTGCCACTTAAGCAGGTTGCAGATATCGAAGTGGTATGGGAGAACGCACAAATTCTCAGACGTGATCGCCTCAAGTCCGTGACTGTCGGCGCTCAGCTGGATGGTATTACCGCAGATGAGGGGTTTTCCAAGTTGATCCCCTGGCTGGATGAGCAGCAAAAAAACTGGCCATTTGGCTACAGTTATGAGCTGGGTGGTGAAGCAGAGTCGTCAGGCAAGGCAAACCAATCCATTGCCGAGAAAATGCCCATTGCAATATTCATTATTATTATCCTGTTGGTTGGTCAGTTTAATTCGTTACGTAAGTCGGTCATAGTGTTGACGACTGTACCGCTTGGCTTTATTGGCGTTGTTGCCGGGTTACTGGCCGGGCAATCTTTCTTTGGTTTTATGACCTTACTTGGGATCATTTCTTTGGCAGGGATAGTGATCAACAATGCGATTGTGTTGCTGGAACGAATTAAGTACGAACTAGATCAGGGCGGTGAACCGGTACTGGCCATTATTCAGGCTGCGCAGCAGCGGATGCGGCCAATCCTATTGACCACTGCAACCACAGTACTGGGTTTAGTGCCACTGTACCTGGGAGGCGGTGAAATGTGGGAGCCGATGGCATTGGCGATTATGGGGGGTCTGCTGTTTTCAACTATACTGACATTAGGCGTTGTGCCCGTCTTATATGCATTGCTGTATCGTATTTCGGTGAAGGCGTAGCCACGGAGCGAGGATACCAATCTGCTAAAGTCAGTGGATTGGTATCAATTTGTCGTCAAATGTTACCTTTCATTGCGCGTTCAGCAAAAAATGCAGATTATTAAAAGGTGAATGCGGCTTGGTTTAATGTGTCCGCAGATGCGTTAGCAATCATGAGGAGAAGACCATGAAATATCTATATGCAGTCACGCTGGTTTGCCTGAGTCCTTTGACTACATTGGCTGGTGAAACAAATGTCAACTGGCGAGATTTTAAAGACTATCGTGATGTAGTACCTGCCAACGAGAGCAAAGCGGGTTACCACAAGCGGATCGTCTCTCAGTTTGAGAAACATCTTAGCAAGTTGATGACGGATGCACCGCAGGGCTACCAACTCAATATCACTTTTGATGATATTGACTTAGCAGGTGATGTACGTTTTAACATGCATGATATTCGCGTTGTGAAGCCGATTTTCTTTCCACGCCTGAAAATCAGTTACACACTGACCGATAATAACGGTGCGGTTGTGGCGCAGGCTGAGGAAAAGGTGCTTAAAGATCTGTCGTTTATGGATCGGGGGCGAACTGGGCGAGACAGTGAGTTTTACTATGACAAACGGCTGCTCAGTACCTGGTATAAAGAGGAAATTGCAGACAAGTTAAAGGGATAATTGTGAGTCACGGATTAAAGGTTTTTTGCCGGGTTAGCAGACCCGGCGGTGTTTGATAGCGTGTACTACTTAAATGTAGCCAGTAACTGAATCAGCTGTTGGAGTTTAAAAACCGCTTTTTTAAGTTGTGCTTCGTCCAGTTGTTCGGCCTGGCTCAGGGCTTCAACATCGGCAGCAACGTCAAGTACGTAGGGCTTGAAACGTTTTGCTGCAAAATCAAACCCCGCATCTTCAGAAAACAACGCCTGGAATTTTCCGTGACCTTGTTGCTGTAGCTCGTCTAATTTTTTATCGGCATCAAGTGCTTGACGATAAACGAGTTTTAAGTTTTCATTCAGCTTTTCGATAACGGCTTGCATATTTTTCCTAAAGACTTGCGGGAATTGGCCGATATTGTACTTGGATCCATCAATCTTGTCAGGTATAAGCTTATGAATATATCCGGAAGTAACCTACCTGCTATGTCTGGGACGGGGCAAAGCGGCGAAGTAATGAGCGCGCAGCTAGCCAAAAAACAGCAAAAAGCAGATGGACAAGCCGCCTTGGCCTTAATTGAATCTGCTGGAAATTCAGCTCCAGCAAAGTCAACCACGGCCACCATGGGCAATAATATCAACGTCTACGTGTAGGTATTGATATGCTGTGTCTAACCTGAATTCGCAAGGCTTTGCTTGCGTGTGGTATCAGGTCGGGCTCAGTCCCAAATCAATCGGCGTCTTACTAGGTTGGCCGCCGATTTCTCTAACCAACTTGGGTACCAGAAAGCCCGGTAAGGCATCCAATAATTCATGCATCAGTGTTATGGCTGCTTGTTCTGCGACGTCAAAATGGCTCGCACCTTCTACTTTATCCAGCAAGTGCAGGTAGTAAGGCAGAATGTCTGCGTCGAACAAGGCTTCGCTCAATGCTTGTTGCGCAACCAAGCTATCGTTAATACCTTTGAGCAATACCGCTTGATTTAACAGCATAACGCCGGCGCGTTTGAGCTTTTGCATTGCCGCTGAAAAGTGTATATCGATTTCATTGGCATGATTTATGTGGTTTACCAGAATAGGCTTCAGGCGACTTTGACTCAGTATATCGCATAAGCTGTCTGTGATTCTGGCTGGGATCACCACAGGCAAGCGAGTGTGTACCCTGAGGCGCCTGAGGTGTGGGATCGCTTCGAGATGCTCAATTAGCCAGGCAAGCATGTCATCTTTGGCCATCAGCGGATCACCGCCACTCAAAATGACCTCGTTAATCTCGGGATGTGCCTTCAGGTAGTCGAAAACGGTGTGCAAAGTGCGCTTATTGAGTTGATTTTCCTGATAAGGAAAGTGCCGGCGAAAACAATAGCGGCAGTTAACAGCACAGCCAGTTTTCAGCATTAACAACACTCTGGAACGGTATTTATGCAGTAACCCAGGCAGTGCAGCCTGTTGTTCGTCGAGGGGATCTTTGTTAAATCCGCTTTTAGCCAAGAATTCCTGGTGCTGAGGCAGCACCTGCAGTAACAGTGGATCCTGAGCATCCCCATAGCGCATTTTTGCAATGAATGGACGTGGAACTCTAAGTGGAAACAAACGCTTAGCGGCCAAATCCTGTTCGCTGAAATAGCCCTCCAGACCGACCAGTCTGAGTAGTTCATCGGCATCGGTGACGACATTCGCCAATTCTTTTTGCCAGTTAGTATGCAAATTTACTTCATTTATTTGTATCATTAGCGGGTTTATTACTCGAAATACAAAGATTAGAGGATACGATGGCGAATTATAGCACCAACGAATTCAAGGGCGGCCTAAAAATTATGATCGATGGAGAGCCTTGCTCCATCCTGGAAAATGAAGTGGTCAAGCCCGGTAAGGGCCAGGCGTTTAACCGCGTTAAGATCCGTAAGCTGATCTCAGGTAAAGTTTTAGAGAAAACTTTTAAGTCTGGCGAATCGGTTGAAGGTGCGGACGTCATGGACACAGATCTGGCTTATCTGTATACAGATGGCGAGTTCTGGCACTTTATGAACAATGAAACCTTTGAGCAGATCGCTGCCGATGAAAAAGCATTGGGTGATAGCGTGAAGTGGCTGGTTGAAAACGATGTATGTACCATCACACTGTGGAATGGCAGCCCAATCGCTGTGACACCACCTAACTTCGTAGAGCTGGAGATCACTGAAACAGATCCTGGCCTGAAAGGGGATACTGCGGGTACAGGTGGTAAGCCTGCGACTTTGAGCACAGGAGCTGTTGTACGTGTTCCTCTGTTCGTGCAAATTGGCGAAGTGATCAAAGTAGATACGCGCAGCGGTGAATACGTTAGCCGGGTTAAGTAAACCAACCCGCTTTATTATCAGTTTGCCGAAGCGTTAGGTGAGCTGCTAAAGCACATAGTTAAACGGATCCCGGCAGCAGCCGGGATTTTTTTGTCTGGAGTCAATATGAGTCATGCAATATCAGACACGGCCTCTGAGTGCTTATGGGCACCCAGTGCCAGCATAGATACTTTACGCCAACGTGCCGCTATCGTCTCGAAAATCCGGATGTTCTTTGCAGAGCGTGAGGTGTTAGAAGTGGAAACGCCAAGTCTGGCGCAGGCGTCAGTCACAGATGTCCACCTTGCGACTTTTTCAACCACGTTTGTTGGACCCGGTCATGCGGCGGGTACGCCTTTGTATCTGCAAACATCGCCAGAATTTGCCATGAAGCGCTTACTGGCTGCCGGCAGTGGCGCGATTTACCAGATTGGCAAAGCCTTTCGTAATGAAGAGTCAGGTCGCCACCACAACCCTGAATTTACTATGCTGGAGTGGTACCGCCCCGGATTTGATGAGTTCGCATTGATGGCTGAGGTGGATGCCTTAATGCAGGCGATTCTGGACTGTCCTAAAGCCGAGTCACTGAGCTACCAGCAGGCCTTTATTCAGCACCTAAGTATAGACCCCCTCACAGCGTCACTGAATGAACTTAGGCTGCTGGCTTGTCAGCGCGGCCATGAGCACATTGCGAAACAAGAGCAACATCGCGATACGCTGCTGCAATTGCTGTTCTGTATGGAGGTTGAGCCGTTAATTGGCCAGCAGGCACCGTGCTTTGTCTATCACTTTCCGGCCTCTCAGGCTGCTCTGGCACAGCTCAACGCCGAGGACCCCAGAGTCGCGGGGCGGTTTGAGTTGTACTATCGTGGGATGGAACTGGCCAACGGTTTTAATGAGCTGACGGATGAGGTTGAGCAGAGTGCCCGGTTTGATGAAGACAACGCGCTGCGTACTGCGATGGGGCTGTCACCAGTGGGCAAAGACGCGCGCTTTTTGGCGGCGTTAGCACAAGGCTTGCCTGCTTGTGCCGGGGTTGCACTGGGTGTTGACCGGCTGGTGATGCTGGCAACCGGAAAAACGCAATTAAAAGAAGTCATTGCGTTTGATATAGACAGAGCCTGACCCAAAGGTTTACCTCCGGGCCAGAGCGCAGGCTCTACACAAAGCGCTTTAGCTCTTGCTGTGTTTTAGTGGAGCGTTGCTGTGCGTCCTGGCAGTCCGCCAGGGCGGCATCTATCTGTGCTTTGGCTGACTGCCCAAGTTCTACAATTCGTTGTACGGAACCATGGGTATGTTGCTGCGTCGATTCCAGCTGATGCACGGCACTGACGATCTCTTCAAGTTGTGACTGGTTACGCTCAAAGTCCTCTGACATATCAGCAAAGCCTTGCGACGTGGTGCGGATGGCTTGCTCTGCTGAACTAGAGTGATCTATCAGCTGTTCTGACTCCTGATGCGTTTCTCCCACCAACACATCCATCTGGTTGATAAAATCGCTGATCTGACGCGTCGCGTCATTGACCTTAACTGACAGGTTCCGAACTTCATCGGCCACCACCGCAAAGCCACGGCCAGCTTCACCGGCCCGTGCAGCTTCAATCGCGGCATTCAGTGCCAGCAGATTGGTCTGATCAGAAAATTCTTCAACCATTTTCAAAATGCTGCGAATATTCTCGCTGTTCTCCTTCAACCCTGCGACGGTAGAAGAAAAGCTACCCAGCAGATGGGTAATTTGCTGCACCTCTTTGACCAAAGTGGCCAATGATTGTGACGAGCCGCGGACAAAGTGCAGGCTTTCGGTATTGGCCTGATACACCTGGTCGGTATTATGCACTATGCTTTGCAGGCTATGCGTCACCTGGTCGCTGGCAGCGATAATGGTGTCACCTTGATCTATCTGCTGGCCACCCAGCAAGGCGGTTTGCTTCATAGAGTCGGTAACTTGCTGATTGCTGCGGTTTGCTGCCTCTGCACTTTGATAGGTGGCAGCCAGCAACTCACTCAGATGCTGTGTAAAGGTATTGTATTGTTCACTGAGGTCGCGAAATTCGTCGTAAGTAAACTGGGGCAGTCTGGCATCCAGGTCGCCGTCCTCTCGATTGATCTGTTCCAGTGTATCCCGCATGGCTTGTACGGGCCTCACAATGAGGTAGCGCATATAAAAAAAGGTGAAGATAAACGCACCGACAGAGATCAGAGCAAGCAGCCAGAATATTCCGGTAGATCCCCCGTGTTCAGTCAGCTCACCGTGTAGCCATAGCAAGGTGATGATTTGAAAAACTAATAAAAACCCCAGATTGCCAAAAATCTTACGGGTGAGGGTGAAGAACAACGATTCTTCGATCAAATTATATATGCGCATGTATAAACTCATATTTGGCTCTTCACTGTGCCTTTTAGCATACAGTATAGAGTAAACCCGGCAGGTGCAACTGTTTACAGGTTAAGCAATTTATTTTAGTCAGCGGCATAATCCGGTGAGTTGTCAGCTCTGTCAATTGGCCTGAGACGAATGGTTAAGCCGCTGCTGAATGACCATTTTGGCGTAACAAGGATAATTACTGAATATGCCGTCTACACCATAATCTAACATTAATTCAATGTCTTTGGCTTTATCGACGGTGTAAGCCAGAACTTTAAGGCCACGCTGTTTGGCATCCTGAACAAACTCATGATTAATGAAATTTTTATCCATATGAATGCTTTGTGCATGAAGCTGCTGAGCAAACTGCGCATAAGTAAGCGGAATTGACGCCGTCAGTGCGCCAATCCTTACCCAGGGCAATTTCTGTTTGAGCCACAATAATTGGTGATGATCAAAAGACGACAGCAATAGTTGGTCTCTGGTTATCACACCACGCTGCACATTGTCTTCTAGGGTTGCTACAAACTTATCCAGACTAAACGTGTGTTTGAGCTCCAGGTTTATGGTAGTTTGCTGACCTATGGTATCCAACACTTGTTGCAGTGTAGGAACCGGCTCGTTATTACTGAGCTTGAGCTGAGACAATGCTTTGCGGCTGGTTTCATTAACTTTACCCCGTCCATTGGTGGTGCGATCCAGCCAGGTATCGTGAATTATGGCGTAATCATCAAGACAACTTTGCACATCGAGCTCTATGCCATCGACGCCCACTTCCAGCGCTGCCTGAATGGCGCTGAGTGAGTTTTCCGGATAGTTTCCACTGGCGCCTCGGTGTGCAAAAACCTGGGTCATAGCTTATTCCTTGTGATCGACCACGTTTCATAGCAGGCTGCACTGACAACCAGAACGCCTCCTGCCAGAGTGGTTAGAGTTATGGTTTCTGCCAACAGCATATAAGCCAACACCGTTGCGTACAAGGGTTGCAAGCAAGAAATCAGCCCAGCGGTTGTTGCTGATAAGTAACGCAAACTGGACGCAAATAAAGCATGCGGGATCGCCGTAAAGACACAGCCTGCCAGGACGATTAGAATAAGATTATCCGTGCTTAATTCTGTTGGTGGGACCTCCACAAAAGCACATAACATCAGTGCGGCTATCAGGGTCTGATAAAACATGGTATGTGGCCCGCCATAGCTAGAAAACAGCTTCTTTTGCAGCAGGTTTCTCAGTGCAAATAAGACCCCGGAAATGACGCCAGTGAGTATGCCCAGTGTGATTTGGTTTCCTGGATCGCTCGATGGCACAAGCAAATAAATGCCAAGCATCACTACGATAGCTGTAAACACATCTTTGCGTTTCAGGCGACTGCGGAAAAACAATGGCTCAAGCAGAACAGTGATCACCGGGTAGGTGAAAAACGCAATCACGCCTACAGCTATCCCGGCCATTTGCATGGCGGCAAAATAAGTAACCCAGTGCAGTCCGACGCATATACCCAGCAGTACCACGACGGCATAATCTTTTGCCGCATTGAGCCTGAACACACTGCCTTTGAAAGCGAGTATACCTGCCAGTGTTGCGAAGGCGATTGCGGTGCGATACACCGTAATATCCAGCGCTGAGAGGGAGATCAACTTAGAAAATAACGCGGTACCACCGAACAGCAGTACAGCCAGATGTAAATTAACTAATGAGGATTGTTCGGGGCGCATAGCGAACTCGGTATGTTTTTCATCAGCTTACCATGGTAAACAGATGTCACTAAAGCACAATGACAAAACATGAGACTCAGGAAAATGTAGGCATGTACACAGTGTAAAAACCGACTATCTAGGTACTTTTTAGGATAAAAGGATGAGGTGTAATCTCGTGTAATGCCGTGTGGATTAGATTTTGCTTCCTGCCAGCACAAAATTAATACTATACTAGTAGTTCTTTTTGACGATGTTTAATGCGGTATGGGCGATCCTAAACAACTTTTACAGATCCTGGCTTTAACTTCGTGCGTGTGTGCGTTGTTTATGATGGTCAACTGGTTTATTCATCGCCGCCTGCTGGGCACCGCATTATGGGCCGGTTTCTCGCTTTGTACTGCCCTGGGATGTATTTTCATCGCCTCCTTTTCCCTGCCAGTGACCTGGACGATTTTTATCCCAAACAGCCTGATCTTAATTGGTTTGTATTGCCTGAGTCGGGGCAGTGAAGCGTTTTTTTCTGTGCCGCGTCTGAGCTGGCCCTGGTGGTTACTTGGCGCCATCTTCTTTCCAGGTTACCTGTACTACACCTATATTGATGCCAACTTTATTGCTCGTGTGGTACTCAACTATCTTGGCTGGGCACTGAGTATGCTCTTATGCCTGCGCGCATTATGGCTGGGTCAGCGGCGTCAGTGGCAGAGTTTTTCTCCGGCACACTGGGCTTTCGCCTTGTCCTGCGTATGCCTGTTTGCAGTTTTTACTGTGCGGGTGCTGATGCTCCATCATTATACCCAGCACGATAGCCTGACGACGAACAATTGGGTGAATCAGTTCTTCTCTGTGTCCGTGATCGTGATGCCTCTGATCTTGTGCTTTTCGTTATGTTTGTTGTGCAGTGGAAGACGTGAAAAAGAGCTCCACGAGTTACGCCATCGTGCCGAGCTGGCAGCACAACATAAAGAGCGTTTTCTGACTTTGCTAAGCCATGAACTCAGAACGCCTTTGAATGCCATAGTCGGACATGCCGAGCTGCTCAAACGCGCGCCTCGTGAGCCAAAACAACATGCGCAGTTTTGTGATGTGATCATCGCTACCTCCATGTCTATGTCCGATCTGGCTAACCAAATTCTGCTGCAAGCACGAGGTACTGTCCCCAACACCACTATTGAACCGGTCAAGCTTGCAAATCATCTGAGCGAGCTTATTACGTTTTTCAAACCCCTGGCAGAGAAAAAGCACTTAACGCTGACACTGACAATGCAAGGCATCGATACCAACTTACAGGTGATGCTGGACAAAGATCCGTTTACTCTGGTGATCAAGAATCTGCTCTCCAATGCCATCAAGTATACGGAGCGTGGAGAGGTGGAGTTGATTGTCTATGGCTATGCGCTTAGCCAGACGCGTCATCAGCTGCGCATTGCGGTGAAAGACACCGGGATCGGACTGAGCCCAGCTCAACAACAAAAAGTGTTTGAACCCTTTGTGACCTTCGGGGCATCGCGTGCTATTGCCGACAGTGCCGGAGTAGGCCTGGCGTTATGCAAGCAGCTGCTGGAGAACATGGGGGTTGACCTGGAAGTCGAAAGTGAGCCTGATAAAGGCAGCGAATTCTTCTTTGAGATGCAGGTTAATTCGGAATTGACTGAGCAACTTGATGTGACAGACAGTAAACCAACCTCACTGGGGGAGCTGTCTGTTTTGGTCGTGGAAGACAACCACCTGAACCGGGAAGTGGTACGCGGATACCTCGATAATCTGGGCCTTTCATACTGCCTGGTTGAAAATCTTGCTGCGGCCCATGCACAACTGGAAAACAGCCATTTTGATGTGATATTGCTGGATATGCATTTGCCGGATGGTCATGGGTTAGAGTGGTATCAGGCAAACTTCAACCAACTACCAGCCTTGGCATCTGCGGTTGTTATGGCGCTGACGGGCGATGTGGACCAGCAAGCCCGGCAGGCGTATCAGCAGGCAGGTATCTATGATTGCCTGGAAAAGCCTCTGCATATCAATGTATTGCGCCAGGCGTTAGAGCGTCTTGTGCAAGAGAACAACAGTGGCCTGGCGGCAACCGAAGCGGCTTATGTTGACCTGGCCTTTGTTGAGCGTCAGTTAGGTGAAACCACCGAACGCTCAGAATTCTCCTCTCGCTTAATGTACCTCAGTGACAGGCTGGACTACGAATTCGCGCAGTTGCGGGGGCTTGCTGATATTCAAGCCGATGAATCTTTACGTGAGAAATTATTGCAACTGGAGCACGAAGTTGAACAGTTAGGGTTGTATGCGTTGCGTCAGGCGTTACACCAGACCAGACGGCGTGCTGCTCAGGAGCGTGACATTGACTGGTCTGCCTTACATCAGTTTGCCAAGCAAAGTGCCTCGGCCCTGCAATCCTGTCACCAGCGCATGAATGCCTGAGTGCTTGAAAAAGCGCAAGGTTAGGTGGGCCATTGGCAGGATTTGAGTTAGAATACAGGTATAACTTCTCTACATACTCAGTGAATGTCTAAACAGGATCCTTATCTCAGCCGAGAACAAGAAAAATACGACAACCCGGTGCCCAGCCGCGAGTTTATTCTTGACCATATTCAGAAAAGCAATAACAAGACTAACTTCAATCAGCTCTGTCAGGACCTTAAGGTCTTTGAAGATGAACGGCAAATCGCGTTTAAACGTCGCCTGAGGGCCATGGAACGTGACGGTCAGCTGTTTTTCAATAAGTTTAAATGTTACGTGATCCCAACCGAAGACGGCCTGGTAAAAGGCCGTGTCATCGGGCACCGAGACGGATTTGGTTTTCTGGAAGTAGAAGGGGAAGCCAAAGACTGGTTTATCACTAAGTATCAGATGGACAGAGTATTGCACGGTGATTGGGTGCTGGCGAAAGCGGGCTCCCGCGGTTCTGGTGGCAAAGTGGATGCGCGTATTGTACGCGTGCTCGAAAAAGAACGTGCACCGCTGGTGGGGCGCTTTTTTGTTGAGCATGGTATGGCCGTGGTTGTGCCCGAAGACCCGCGTATTACTCAGGACATTGTCATTTTACCTGGCAGCGAAAATGGCGCCCGGCATAATCAGATGGTCCAGGTCGAGATCACGCAAAGCCCGAGCAAGCAGATGAATGCCGTGGGTAAAGTCACTGAAGTGCTTGGCGATCATATGGCGCCGGGCATGGAGATTGAGGTGGCGCTGCGCAACCATGAGATCCCCTACGAGTGGCCACAAGCGGTGCTGGATCAGGTCGCTGAACATGGCGAGTTTGTTACCGAGCCCGATAAACTTGGTCGGGTCGATTTACGGGCGCTGCCGCTGATCACCATAGACGGGGAAGATGCCCGGGATTTTGATGATGCAGTTTACTGCGAGCGCAAAAAGTCTGGCGGCTGGCGCCTGTGGGTTGCCATTGCTGACGTGTCTCACTATGTACCTAAAGGTAGTGCACTGGATAAAGAAGCCATTGCTCGGGGGAACTCAGTGTATTTCCCTGAGCAGGTGGTCCCCATGCTGCCCAAAGTGCTGTCTAATGGCCTGTGCTCTTTGAATCCACAGGTGGATCGCTTGTGCATGGTGGCCGAAATGACGGTGTCCGAAGCGGGGCGTTTGTCCGGCTACCGGTTTTATGAGGCCGTTATGAATTCTCATGCCCGCCTGACCTACACCAAAGTCCACGCGATGTTGCAAGGCGATGAAGGATTGCGTGAGCAGTATAGTGAACTATACCCGCATATCAGCGAATTGCACCAGATGTATATGGCACTGAAGTCTGAGCGTCAGGCCCGCGGTGCCATTGAGTTCGAAACTCTGGAAACCCGCTTTGTTTTCAATGCCCATCGTAAGATTGAGTCGATCGTCCCTGTGGTGCGTAATGACGCACACAAGTTGATCGAAGAATGTATGATTCTGGCCAATGTGTCGGCCGCACGCTTGCTGGAAAAACATGAAGCCAGTGCCTTGTATCGAGTGCATGACCAGCCCGATCCGGAAAAGCTCAGCCAGTTCAGGTTATTTTTGCAAGATCTGGGTATTGAAAGCACTCTGGGGCATGAGCCAACCCCGTTAGAGATCACAGAAGCACTGGCTGGTTTGGGGGAGCGTCCTGAGCTTGAGCTTATCCAGACGATGCTTTTACGCTCTATGAAGCAGGCTGTGTACCAGCCAGACAACATTGGTCATTATGGCCTGGCCCTGAAAGCCTATGCACACTTTACGTCGCCAATTCGTCGTTACCCGGATCTGGTGGTGCATCGTGCCATCAAAGGGATTTTGGCGGAGCAGGGACAGCAGGTGTCGGGTGCCTACGTCTATGAAAGTGATGAGGCCGACCAGCTGGGTGAGCAGTGTTCAATGACCGAGCGTCGCGCGGATGATGCCACGCGCGAGGTTGCAGACTGGCTTAAGTGCGAATTTATGCAGGATCATGTCGGTGATGAGTTTACCGGAGTGATCTCCTCAGTCACCAACTTTGGCCTGTTCGTACGACTCGATGAGCTGCAAATCGATGGTATGATCCATGTCAGCAATCTGGGTCATGAATATTTCCATTTTGATGGTGCCAAACACTGTCTGGTTGGCGAGCACAGTCGTAGTGTATTCAGACTCGGTGACAAGCTGAGTGTGGTGGTGAACTCTGTGAGCCTGGATGAACGACGTATCAATCTGGCTCTGGCGGAAGAAGCGGTGCCGGATCGCTATGCCAGACGGCGTCGTAAAACAACGACAGACAGCACGGCTAAAAGTGTTCGTGCACAACTGAAAGACGGTAAAATCCCAGGCAAAGACAGCAAAGCTGACAAAGACGCGAAAGCGCTTAAAGGCGACGGTAAAAAGCCGAAAAAGAGCAAGAAAACCACGCCCAAAGGCAAGGCTAAAAAAGCCAAGCAGGCAGCTACTTTGACCTCAAAGAAGAAAGCTAAGAAAAGTGTCAGCAAGACCAAGGCAAAGCGGCCGGGGAAAAACGCGCGTAAAAGAAACAAATCGAG
The DNA here is from genome assembly GCF_005887115.1 of Pseudoalteromonas rubra. Lineage (GTDB taxonomy): Bacteria > Pseudomonadota > Gammaproteobacteria > Enterobacterales > Alteromonadaceae > Pseudoalteromonas > Pseudoalteromonas rubra_F. The sequence goes on from NZ_PNCJ01000017.1 coordinate 155,912, forward strand.
TGCGGGAGCATAATTTTGAGTAATGAATTAATCTATGGTTTCCATTCTATCGAAGCCATTTTATCCACTACCCCAGAGCGTTTTTTAGAGATCTATGCGTTAAAAGGGCGAGACGACAAACGCCTTAATGCGGTAGTCAATGAAGCGCGCAAGTTCGGTATTTCAGTCCAGTTTATGCAACGTAAGGCGCTGGATAACAAAGCCAATGGTGAGCAACATCAGGGGATCATCGCCAATGTGAAAGCCGCCAGAATCCTCAATGAGCGCGATCTGGATGAGATCTTAGCCAGAGAGGCTGCGCCGTTCTTTTTGGTACTGGATGGCGTTACCGACCCACACAACCTGGGTGCCTGTTTACGTAGTGCTGATGCTGCGGGGGCGCACGCCCTGATCGTGCCAAAAGATAAATCTGCAAAACTAAACGGCACGGCCCGAAAGGTGGCGTGCGGGGCGGCAGAAACAGTACCGCTTATTCAGGTAACCAATCTGGCGCGTACCCTCAGAGACATCAAAGAAGCGGGTGTCTGGGTTGTTGGAACCGCGGGTGAAACAGATACTGAACTGTTTGATGCCAGTCTCACAGGTCCTATTGCTGTGGTGATGGGAGCCGAAGGTGATGGTATGCGCCGGCTAACGCGCGAACATTGCGATGTTTTAGTGAAAATACCTATGGTAGGCACAGTGTCCAGCCTGAACGTGTCGGTGGCCACCGGCATTTGCCTGTTTGAGGTGTTGCGTCAGCGAAATGCTCAGTAGCCCCGTGCTTTGAGGTATGAGAAAGGCAAGCTTAGCTTGCCTTTTTTGTCTCTGAGTCCAGTAGCAGAGTCTGCAACTGAGACAGGGTATCGACCGTATAGGTCGGACTGATCTCTGCCGGGCAAGTGGCACCAGGGTGGCGCAGCCAGCAGCTGTCGATACCAAAACGGTTGGCACCCAGCACGTCACTGGCGGGGGTGTCGCCAACCATCAGCACTTTCGATTTATCCGGATTGCCCAGTAATGACAGGGCATGTTCAAATACTCTGGAGTCGGGTTTAGCGACGCCTACCTGCTCAGAGATGACAATGCTATGAAAATAATCTTTAAATCCAGTATGTGCCAGGCGTTTTTCCTGAAGGGCTGTAAAGCCATTGGTGATGATAGCCAGGGTGGCTTTGCCTTGCAGTGCATGCAGCAATTCAGCTGCCCCTGGCAACGGGTTACATAACTCAGCCATGGCTTCCAGAAAGCCCAGGTTGAGGGTTTCCGCCGGCACATTCAGGCGTTCGGCCCAGAATTTAAATCGCGTCACCTGCAGGGTTTTTGCATTGATTTCGCCGTTCTGATATTGCACCCATAACGGTTTGTTGATGCGTTGATATTCTTCATTATCGGCTTCGCTAAAGTCCACGCCATAGCGGGCAAACAGGGTTTTCAGGCCTAAAAAGGCATTGAAACTGAACAGGGTCTCATCGGCATCGAAAAGAATATGGGTATATTTCATGAATACAGCTCTGCATGATTAAAGGGAGCCATTGCCAGCAACAGGGCTTGAGTGTAAGCACTTTCCCGGGTTGCCAGGTGATTGGTCAGTAACCCAATCGCCCCGCCTTTTTGTTTAATATTGTCGGTATCGAACATACGGTCCATGACATGGCCCAATTCTTCACCGCCAAGCAATGCATCATAAATGCGTTGTGGTAGTGGCAGATTGGCGCTACGACCTACACTTTCTTTTTGTCCGTCAGAGATCACCACAAAAGCAAAAGTAGCGGGGCCATATGTAAATTGGTGGGCACCGCCCTCCATTGCACAGTAATAATCGGCTGTGTGATGGTCAACTAAGTGATACACACGATTTTGTGCACCCAACAGAGTGTCCGGCTCTCCCAATGGCTGGTCAGCGACCCCACTTGGGGCATGCAATCCCTCACACTGGATATCGTGATCTGGGTAATACTGCGTAAATATTTGCCGTGCGGCATTGATCTTAACCGGGTTCTTTGACCCGACGAGTACCTTAATAACTGCCATCAGTGATGCCCTGAAAAATCGCTAGTGTAACGGCTGTGGTAGCACGGCTGCAAGCGGGGAAGTGTAATCAAGCGTTAAACCGGTAGGTCGAGTGGGACGATCTGCTCAAGAGCTCGTTTTTTGGTGAGTAAGTCTTTGATAAGTGGAGTTAATACCAGCTCCATCGCCAGTCCCATTTTACCACCGGGGACAACCAAAGTGTTCACTCGGGACATGAAGCTGCCCTGGATCATCTGCAGATAGTATGGGAAATCTACGTCTTTAATATCCCGAAAGCGGATCACCACAAAACTCTCATCCAGTGATGGGATGTCTTTGGCGCTAAATGGGTTGGAAGTGTCTACAGTCGGAACGCGCTGAAAGTTGATATGGGTACGCGAAAACTGCGGCGTGATGTGGTTAATGTAATCATCCATACTGCGCACAATGGAAGTCATTACCGCCTCTCGTGAGTGGCCTCGCTCATGGGTATCCCGGATCAGTTTCTGGATCCACTCCAGATTGATAATGGGTACCATGCCTATCAGCAAATCAACATGGTGGGCGACATCGTGCTCTTCGGTAACAATGCCACCGTGCAGGCCTTCATAAAACAGCATATCACTGTTGCTATCCAGTTCCTGATATGGGGTGAAAGTGCCGGGTAACTGGTTATAGGGCACAGCGTCGTCAAACGTGTGCAGATAGCGCCGGACTTGCCCGGTACCTGTCTGACCATAAGTGGCAAACAACGCTTCCAATGCTGCAAAGTCATTGGCTTCCTGACCAAAGTAACTCAGATGTTTGCCTTCTTGCAGGGCTTCTCGCTTGAGCTTATCCATTTCCGGGCGGGTGTAACGGTGAAAGCTGTCACCTTCTACGATTTCGGCTTTGGCGTCCAGGCTGCGAAAAATGTGCTTTATCGCGGCTGTTGTGGTGGTTGTACCGGCACCAGAACTCCCAGTGATCGCGATGATAGGATGCTTTGCAGACATTTTTTCTCCTTACCTGGCTCAGCTGGACTGAGCGTAACTTCCGATTAACACCTTTCGATGTTACTCGATAAGGGAAAATTCGCAAGGCATTTCGCGGTGACTTGCAGCCAGTGATTGAGTTCCTGCTGTTGCCCGGTATGATAGCGAAAAAAACAAGGAATATAACACAATGACATTGTTGAAAAAGATTATCGCAACCTGGTTACTATTAGGCGTAACGCAGACGTTAAGTGCCATGCCTGCATCACAACTTTGGCTGGCTGAAGAGCAAGAAGGGACGCTATCGGTGACACCAATCAGTGCGGCGGATGGTTATCACAACCAACCTTTGGTTGTCGACAATGGTGTTTATTTCACCCAGCAAGTATCTAGTGTGGATGGGGCACAAACAGATCTGTTTTTCTACGACTTTACCACTCGGATAGCGCGTAATCTGACAAATACCCCAGTATCAGAGTACTCTCCGACATTATACCCATATGGTGACGGCCTCTCAGCGGTGGTGGTTGAAGCCGATGGCTCACAAAAACTCTGGTATTATCCATTTTCCAAGGAACAGTCGCCTCGGCGTCTGTTCGCCCATATTGCGCCAGTGGGGTACCACGCCTGGGGTGAGAATGAACAGCTGGTGATGTTTGTTCTTGGTGAACCGCACACTCTGCAGTTCACAGATTTAAAAGGGCATCTGCCGAAAGTCGTAGCCAGTGATATTGGCCGTACACTGGCTTATAACGCCGCACGAAAAATCTACAGCTTTACCTATACCGATCTGGGACAGCAATGGTTTGCCAGCTTGGATGCGCGAACCCAGGTTGTCACCAGGCACTTCGCATTACCAGCCCAGGTGAATTATTACACCTGGTTTGATGACAACACGGTAGCCTATGCTGTGGCAGGTCGAATTTATACGCGTCACATAGATAATCCTGAGCAGGTCAATATATGGCGTAATTTGTCAGCATATTGTCCGGGTACAATCTCGCGATTGAGTAAACACCGAGAGCGGCTGGTATTTGTGTGCGATTCTGCCAAGGCGAAGTAATGCAATGCTGGCCAATCACTGACACATAGGACATGATCAATTACAATGAACACAATTATTTATTCAGGAAAAGAATTATGACCGTCTTAGTTACCGGTGGTGCCGGATATATAGGCTCGCATACTGTGTTGGAGTTACTTTCTGAAGGAAAGGACGTCGTCATTGTTGACAACTTGAGTAACGCATCACAGCAGTCATTGCAACGAGTAGAGGCCATAACCGGACGACATGCAACCTTCTATCGCGGTGATATCTGCGATAAAGCCTTTCTGGATCATGTGTTTTCTCAGCACAAGGTCAGTCAGGTTATCCACTTTGCTGGCTTGAAAGCGGTGGGTGAATCAGTGCAAAAACCGGTTGAGTACTATCAAAATAATGTTCAGGGAACGCTCACCTTACTCGATGCGATGCGCGATGCTGGTGTGTTTCAGTTGGTGTTTAGCTCATCTGCGACGGTGTATGGAGACCCTGCCAGTTTGCCCATTCGTGAAGAGTTCCCTGTCGGTGGTACTACCAACCCTTATGGTACGTCAAAACTGATGGTGGAGATGATCCTACAGGACTTAGCTAAATCTGATGAGCGCTGGGCATTTGCTATCTTGCGCTATTTTAATCCGGTTGGCGCGCACGTTTCGGGTCAGATTGGCGAAGATCCCAATGGTATACCTAACAACCTGTTGCCTTACATTGCTCAGGTCGCGGTGGGCAAATTGGCACAGTTGGGCGTATTCGGAGATGATTACGATACCCATGACGGCACAGGGGTAAGGGACTATATCCATGTGGTTGACCTGGCCATTGGTCACCTTAAGGCATTAGATAAGATTGCTGAGCAGTCCGGTACACATATCTACAACCTGGGTACAGGCAATGGTTATTCGGTATTGGATATGGTGAAAGCCTTTGAAAAGGCAGCGGGAAAACCCATTAACTATGAAATCAAACCACGCCGCGACGGCGATATTGCGGCGTGTTACGCCGCGCCTGAAAAAGCCCTCAATGAGCTGGGTTGGCGTGCTGAACGTGGTATTGATGAAATGATGCAGGACACCTGGCGCTGGCAAAGCCAAAATCCGAACGGGTATGAAGGTTAAGCCTCAATAGGCGGTCCATCGCGGTCGCCTACTTCCCAATCTCTCTGCGCTGGATGAAACTCATCACAACAGCGTGTATAATTCTTCCCTTATCTATTTTGATGACCACAAGCGGCGCCTTATTTGCAGAACATGGGCTGGGATGTGGTTTGTTTATTGACGCTGGTGGCGGTTTGGAACCGTGATCGGAGCGTTTCAGAGGTAGTATGATAAACTCAGATAAAACAGGCGTTAGCCCAGTAAATGCAAGCAATCCGGCGTTTCGCCGCTTCTCCGTTGCACCTATGCTCGATTGGACGGACCGCCATTGCCGGACGTTTCACCGTAAGCTGACCAAACACGCGGTGCTTTATACAGAGATGATCACCACAGGTGCTATTATCTTTGGTAAGGGCGATTACCTGCACTTTGGTGAGCATGAAATGCCTGTAGCATTGCAGCTGGGTGGTTCTGACCCTAAAGCGCTGGCTGAATGTGCTAAGCGTGCCGAACAATACGGCTATAACGAAGTAAACCTCAATGTAGGTTGTCCGTCGGATCGGGTGCAAAATGGTCGCTTTGGCGCGTGTCTGATGGCTGAACCTGAGCTGGTAGCTGAGTGTGTTGCAGCGATGAAAAGCGAAGTGTCTATTCCGGTGACAGTGAAAACCCGTATTGGGATTGATGAGCAGGATTCGTATGAATTTCTGACTCAGCTGATTGAGACTTCAAAGGCTGCCGGCTGTGATGACTTTATCATTCACGCTCGTAAGGCCTGGCTGCAGGGCTTAAGCCCGAAGGAAAATCGTGAAATTCCGCCTCTGGATTACCCCCGTGTGTACCAGCTGAAGCAGGATTATTCCGATCTGCACATCAGTATTAATGGTGGTGTGAAAACTATTGAAGAATGTCAGCATCATTTGGCACATCTGGACGGCGTAATGATTGGCCGGGAGGCTTACAGCAACCCGTTTATGCTGTCTGAAGTTGATAGCGCCCTGTATGGCGCGCCCGCATTTACTCAGACTCGCCATCAGGTCGTTCGTAGCATGTATGACTACATTGAGTCGGAAATGTCTAAAGGGGCAAACTTCTGGCACATTGCCCGCCATATGTTGGGCATTTTTCAGAATCAGCCGGGTGCGAGAGGCTTCCGTCGTCACTTGTCTGAAAATGGTCATGGTAAGAGCGCCGATATCAGTGTGATGGAGAAAGCCCTGACCTTTGTTCCAGAGCTCTAATATTAATGTGGTCAAAAAGGCTAATTATGAGTCTTTTTGACCAGTTTGCTCTTATAAAATTCCCTTATTTCCTTTCCTCTTACTTTCTAACTTTCTGATCTATATAAGCAATTTTCTTTTGGCACAAACCTTGGAATAAGTTTAATCACATTAGCTTATCAAGGAGCCTGTCATGGCCTTAATCGACCGAATTGAAGATTTAATCAAAGCCGAGTTCAATGCATTGCTCGACAAAGCGGATGATCCTAAGAAAGATCAGCGCCAGCTACTCTCTCAGCTGGAGGAGGCGCTCAATGAATGTCGCAGCACAGTGGTTCAGGTGATCTGTGAGCAAAAAGCGCTGGCTCGCCGAGAGCAGGCACTGGCCAAAAAAGCGACGCAATGGCAGCAGCAGGCTGAATACGCGCTGCAAAAGGAGCGTGAAGACCTGGCCCGTGCTGCATTGCTGGAAAAACAAAAATGTCAGGAAGCACTGCAACAGAATGAAGATGAAGCGGCACAGCTGCAACAGGCTTACGACAAGCTGGAGCAGGATGCACAGACGCTGACAGAAAAGCTCAATCAGCTGCGAAATAAAGAAGCGCAGCTGGCGCGCCGCGAACACACCGCCACCACCCAGCTAAAAGCCCGTAGTGTGGCAAGTCAGCAGTCGATAGACGCGGCTCTGGCTCGTTTTGAGTGTCTGGAGCGCAAGGTTGAACGGGTTGAAGCTGAGGTAGACAGTTATGAGCTGGTCAGCAAAGAACAAGCGCAATGGCAGGCGCTGGAGACATTGGCACGCGAAGAGCAAGTCGATAAGGCGCTGGCCGAATTGAAACAAAAAACACACCCAGCTTAAGTGTTGGCAAACTCAGATGCCAGATGGGCACGAATATAGCAGCAATGAGGAGAACTCTGATGACAGAACATGACACTTATTACAGCACGACACGTTCGCAGCAGCCCCGTAAAAAAATAGCGGGGGTGTGTGCCAATTTAGCCAAAAGACTAGATATGCCAACCTGGTTGGTTCGCCTTATCACGGTTTTATTGGCACTTAAAGCCCCGGTTGTAGTGCTGATGGCGTACTTTATTGCCTGGATCGTACTGTCGGAGCGTTCCTGAGGAGGCATCATGAAAGCGGCATTTATCTTACTGGTTGGTTTAATTGTGTTATCGGCATTATCCTGGCTGTCCTCACCCCTTGCCTGGCTCAGTGTTCCTGAGGTGGTCACGGATGTGAGTTGGGTAGGGATCGAAATGCTCAGCCTGTTTGTGGCTATGATTGCCGTTTTTGCCTTTCTGGCATTGCTGAGCATAGGGTTGTTCGGCGTGATATTAGTAGTGCTCATTGGGCTAGTATTGGCACTATTGTTTAATTCGATTCTTATTGCCGTTCCTTTGTTGTTCTTGATTGCCATCGGTTGGCTTGTGAGTGACAAAGAGGTACTTTGTTAAACTGGTTAGTCGGGTATTTTGCATTTCAGAATGACCCGGCTGAGCAGCTTGTCGGCTGTAAAGAAATGGTGATGAAAGCGCAGTAAACTAAGGGCAATGTGGTATAGTTAACGGACTATACTCAACAAGGAAAGCGCTTATGATCAGAAATTTAGCCTTCTTTATGCTGTGTTCATTGCCCTGGATGTCGCAGGCTCACTCCGGCCACACACATAGCGAACCTCACCAGCATGTTGATGCCGAACAGGCGCCCGTGACATTAACGCACGCCACTATCCGGGATTTTCTGCCCGCTGCTAAGTCAACTGCGGGATATTTTACTTTGTCCAACACCACCAAGCAGGCAATGACTTTAGTTAAAGCCGAGATTGAAGGACTGGGGAGAGTAGAGATCCACGAACATGTGCATGCCAACGGTATGATGCGCATGCAGCAGATAGATAAACTGGAGATTGCACCTGGTAGCGAGGTTAAGTTTAAGCCTGGTGGATATCACCTGATGGCGTTTGAGCCGACAAAACCATTAAAAGTGGGCGAAAATCGTAAACTTACACTATATTTTGCTGATGGAAATCGCGTCTATGGTCTGATTGAAGTGATTTCGCTTAAAACGCAGATGCATAACGCGCACAACGGACATCAGCATCACTAGGAGTCTTGATGGATCACAATACACACAATCACATGGCTAAAGTCTGGGTCGTTTTGGTTACTGTGCTGGTGCTGGGCTACGGCCTGGCAGTATATTGGAGTGCCGAGCCGGACCAGTTCGATGTGGTCGGCAAAGCGAAAAGTCATGCTGAGCAATCAAACACCCAGCTGGTCACAGGTTATGTGACCACGCACGCCTTGATCACCGTGTCGCAAACTTTGCTCGACAAACCGGGTGGTTACTTATCTAATGATGTCCTGCCTCCCAGTGTGATGATGGATAATATGCCTGCCTGGGAGTATGGCGCTCTGGAAATGGTGCGTGATATGGCTTTGTCGATGCGTAAGGATTTCAGCCGTTCACAATCGCAGTCTACGGAGCACCCCAGTCTTAAGAAAGCGCAGCCACAGTTTAACATCAGCTCTACGGCTTGGTTGTGGCCAAGTGCAGAAGGGGAATACCGCACTGGTATTGCACACCTAAACGACTACTTGCTGCAGATCTCCAACCCTGTTGATCAGAGCAGCCAGTTTTATGCCCGAGCAGACAACCTGAGAGGGTGGTTAAAAGAGGCCGAGAAGCGTCTGGGCAGTCTAAGCCAGCGTCTTAGTGCAAGTGTCGGGCAGGACAGACTGAACACCGACCTAGCAGGTGACAGCGCCGCTAATCAGGCAACTTATGCGGCGAATCACCACGAAGTCAAAACCTCATGGTGGAAAATCGACGACGTTTTTTATGAATCCCGCGGGGCTACATGGGCCTTGTTACATTTTTTAAGAGCGGTTGAATACGATTTTGCGGATGTGCTTGAGAAGAAAAATGCAAAAGTGAGCCTCCAACAGATCATTCGGGAACTTGAAGCCACGCAAGAAACCGTGTGGAGCCCTATGATTTTAAATGGTAGTGGTTTTGGATTGGTGGCCAATCACTCATTAGTGATGGCTAACTATATTTCTCGAGCCAATGCGGCTCTTATTGAACTCAGTGAACTTTTAGCGCAAGGATAAATAAATGAAAAAGTACTGTTTAGCGGCAGCGTTATCTCTGGCCTGCCTCGCACCTGCGGCACAAGCAGACACCCTATTAGGTTTGTACCTAGGTGGTGAAGCTTGGGGAGCAGAACCAGAGGGGAGCTTTGCGAACAAGGGTAATCAGCAAGACTTTGACTTTGAAAAGAAGAACTTTTCGAGCTTCTATGCTGCACTGGAACACCCAGTGCCGTTGGTTCCTAACGTCAAGCTCAAGTATACCGAGCTACAACTTGATGGTTCTGCGGTACTGAATGAAACCTTCGACTTCGGTAACAAGAGCTTCACCGTCGGTGGAACGGTTAACACTGTGGGCGACCTTAACCATATCGACTATATCTTGTACTATGAGCTGTTCGATAATGACTTGGTGTCCTTTGATTTCGGTCTGAATGCCAAGCACTTTGACGGCGATATCAGCGTAACGGGTTTTGCTAATGGTGAAGCCACAACCGAGACTGTTGACTTTTCGGGGTTTATTCCACTGGGTTATCTGCGAGGTGAGATTGGTCTGCCGCTTACAGGCTTGAGCGTCTTTGCAGAAGGTAGCTTGCTGGCCATCGACGACAGTAAAATCCAGGATTTCCAGGTAGGTGTCGCGTGGGAATTCATTGACAATATGGCGGTCGATGTCGCTGTACGTGCGGGCTATCGCTCTATGGTGGTAGAGTTGGACGATGTGGACGATATTACTACCGATTTGGATGCATCGGGACCGTTCGCGGGACTACAGGTTCATTTCTAACCACTTTAGCATCAGAGCGGCAGCAGCTCGCTCTGATGCTGACTTTCTACAAGCCAACGCCACAGCGGTGTGGTTGGTTTAAACAACTGATTTTATAGGTCTGGGTGACTTCATCATAGTATCCATCATTGTCAATAGCCCTGACTCGGATGTTAATCGTTTGGTTGATAGTACCTACATAGTATGCTCTGTCTGCATCCATGTTGAAGCCAGTTAGTTCACTGTCATTCACCCATACCCTATGTGATACCACACGTCCGTCTGGATCATGACTTTTAAACAAGATATTGACTAAATCTACGTTGTTATTCACTGATATTTTGGCATAAGGTTTACGATCACACACGCGCTTGGTCACATTTTCATAATGAGAAAATGGGACCGTAGCGTCACAGGAAAAGCTGCTGCTCCCCCTTTGTTCATATATAGTATGCCACCGGACTGGCGTCGCCGGGATATACCGAGACAGTGTGTATGCTCCCACTTCACATGCTGCCCAGCCCTCGTAAATGGCCTGCTTACCTACTGTTTGTGTCCGGCAATTGACCTGCTCGCCACCAGCATAGCCAACACCAGAAACTAGACCCAAAGTTATTAAAATGGCTAATTTATTCATTTCATTTCCTTATTCTTAACTGAATTATTTTCTCTATACCCACTGTATTCTGTGGTACTTAAAGTTATCAAGTCGTGTTTTTTTGTAAACTTGTGTGTTTTCTTTATTTGTTTGTGAATCGCGTGTGTTTGTGTTAATAAATGTGTGTTGGCCCCAATCTTGGGATCAATCTGCGCACCTTGCCGGTTAAGTAGTACGGACAACTTAAAAACATAACGAAAAGTTAGTATTCAGGAGTAAGGAAATGAATAAGAATAAACTGCTGCGCGCCGTGCAGTATGCCATTAGTGGCTCCGTATTGGCTAGCAGTGTAGTCGCCCTGCCGGCACTGAGTGAAGAAAGCAGTGCTGATGTCGAGCGCATTGAAGTTACCGGGTCACGGATTAAACGCCATGACTTGGAAAAGTCAGCCCCAGTCTCCATTGTTGATGCCGCTCAAATCGAGATTTCTGGTGTTGAAAATGTGGCTGATCTGATCAACCGCTTACCTGCTATTACCGGTATCACCAATACCACTCAGGCTGGTAGTGCCACATCGAGTATTAACCTGCGGGGCTTGCCCGGTACAGCTACCCTAGTCTTAATCAACGGTCAGCGTGCCGCGAATAACGCCTCGGATGGCGAAACAGTCGATATTAACAGTATTCCGCCTTCAGCTATTGCGCGCATCGAAGTCCTTAAAGATGGTGCGTCGGCCATTTATGGTTCCGATGCTGTTGCCGGGGTAGTGAATATTATTCTTAAAGAGCGTTATGAGGGCTTTTCGGTCGACGTGAACAAGTCGGTGTCAGAAGAAGATGGTGGCGACTCTACCAGCATGAACTTGCTGTTTGGCGGTGCTTCAGACAAGGGCTCCTTTGTGATCGGTGCCAACATTTATAAGCAGGATGCGGTGTATTCTAGGGATCGCGATGCGACTCGGGTTACGCCATTGAAAAGCTCGGCTATCCCATCTGGGCGAGCAACAATCACTGGTTATAAAACCAATGCGGATAATAGCTTGGTATTTACCGGTGATGAAACAGATGTTTCTATCATAACACGGGTTAATTCCGCTACGGACTTATCTGGTTATTTAGGTGACTGGGAAGGCTACAATTATCAGCAAGTCACCTCAGAAGTCCCCGAAAACAAGCGTTTTTCTATTTACGGCAGTGGCACCTATGAGCTGAGCGATGAGCTGATTGTAAAGGGGGAATTTATCCATTCAGACACCGAGGTGTTTGAAACATGGGCTTATGCCCCGATTTTCTCCGCCTCTGAGGTAGGGGACGTATCATGGAAGGCAACCAACCAGTACAATATTTTTGGTCAAGATGTGCTGGACTGGCGCCGTCGTATGACCGATTCCGGTGAGCCGCGCTTCTTTGCCCATGATACCCAGTTTGACCGCATTGTGCTGTCACTCCAGGGCAGCTTTAACGACAACTGGCAGTGGAGTGCAAGGGCGCTGGGCTCACAGAGCCGTTATCACCAGATTTATGTTAACGTAATCAACAAAGAGCGTCTGAAACTGGCCGTGGGTGATCAAGATATTTGTGCCAAGGTAGAAGGATGTGTACAAATGGATCCTCTGGCGCCTGCAGGTGGTTTAAGTGAAGAGCAATGGCGCTATTTACTGACTGACGTTCAGATGGCTGGCAAAGCCAATGTCGAGTCTTATCATTTTGATGTTAATGGCGATTTATTTGAGTTGAGTGCCGGGGCTGTCGGCTTTGCTGCTGGGGTGGAATTCAGAAACGAACGTTTTGACAAACAACCGGATGGCCTGATTGAAAACTTTGGCACCATCGGTGGCGTTAACCTCAAGGCCACAGAGGGCAGCCGGGATGTCAGCGAAGCCTATGCAGAAGCGTTAATTCCTGTGACGGAGAACTTTGACATTAATCTGGCGCTGCGTTACTCCGATTTCAGTGATTTTGGCGATACACTAAACCCAAAAATTGGCTTTGACTTCAACCCTATAGAATCTGTAAAACTGCGTGCGACCTACTCGACTGGATTCCGAGCGCCATCTTTGCAGGAACTGTATCAGGGAGAGTCGGAGGCATTTAACTTCCTGGCAGATCCCTGTAGTGCAGACAATGCTGGTTCTACACCGGAAACAAAAGGCTGTGTTACTCAGTCAGATCCGACTGTGATTCAGTTCCTTGCCATTACTTCGGGTAATGCTACAAAGCTCGAAGCGGAAGAGTCAGAGAGCTTTACGGCCGGGGTGGTATGGAGCCCGACGGTGGATAATGACTTCAACATCCGTCTGGATTACTTCAGCATCACGCTGGAAAATGCTATTGATAACCCCAAACAGTATTTTATCGACAAGAATGCGGCGGGCGATACAGAGCTTGGCAATCGCGTCACCCGAGATGCCAATGGCAACATTAAGCGCATTGATGTCACTTATCTAAACCTTTCTGAACGAGAAGTCTCTGGTTTTGACCTAGGGGTGAATTATGCGCTGGACACCAGCATAGGTGGATTTAACTTTGGCGCTGAGCTGTCCTGGTATGAAAAGTACAACGATCAGGCGCACCCAGAAGCACAAGTTATAGATCGGGTTGGTACTTACGATAACGGCTCAAACGCCGGATTATTGCCTGAATACAAGCTATCGGGTTTTGTCACCTGGAAACAGGATGATTTGACTATTGACTTGCGTACCCAGTGGATGGATGAAGTGGAAGATCTGGGTAAAGCGGATACCATGATCGATTCTTATACCCGTTTTGATGTCACTGCTGCGTATAAGTATCAGGAAAACTGGACCTTCTCAATGGGGATTGACAACTTGTTTGATGAAGAACCGCCGCAGGTCGTTACTGTACCTTCTGGCATTGAAGGCAATACTTATGACATCACAGGGCGCAGTGTCTTCTTTAAGGTGAAGTACGAGTTGTAACCCAACTTGTCTGGCTCCTAAACTGGGGCCGGATTCACTCTCCAAATCCGGGCTCCCGTATGGGAGCCTAGTTCCAGTGCAATGTAAACTCTTCTTCTAGCGCTTTACCAAGCAGTTGTCTGTAGGTTTTGTTGACAGGTGTATTGATGAGCTTTTTTAGCTCATCTCCGGTTTGAGTTAGCTTGTAATAACTGAGGACAAGATCGTTGCTGTTGGCCTCAATAGAAAGGTGTTTACCTTGGTATGCCAGCGTCATAGACTGACCTTTTTGCAGGTTTGCCGATTCAATTTCCTGGCGGTAGATCAGGTTTATATCCATCAGAGTCAGAATATGTGGAAAACTCAACCCCGCCTGAGCCAGGTTAAGCGACTCTTTTGTCCCTTTTCTGAGTAAATCAAATAGCGAAGGCTTTTTATAAAAGCCAAGTAAAATCAGGTAACTGTCTTCTTTTTCCAGGTAACCACACAGTGACGCACAGCGTTGTAATGCATCCGCTTCTTTTTGTGTCATCTGCTTCAGGGTCTGTAAACTTTTTATTGAAAAAGTACCTGGTGAAATTGATTCTCCAACCAGTATTTTCGCCCATAGTTTTTGCATTGCGCTGTTGGCAATGTCTTCGGCAAGCGCAATGAAGTGCTCCAGCCAGTCAGGATCTGGGCGTCCCCGGCTGGTGACATCCGGACATAAGGTGAGTGACATACCCATAATGGATTCAATGTTGCGTTGCTGGGCAATGCGCTGTAGCTGACTTCGCTTAAGTGCGCGTTTTAGTATCCCATGCTCGCTACGTACAATAAATTGATTCTGATTGGGATTAGGCGTGTTTGCAAAGCGCCGATCTTCGGATTGAATCGCGGCTTTAGGCTGTTTGATCATGGCGTAGCCGAGCTTTTCTTCTATCAGAAGTGCCAAGCTTGAGCGCGCCTGAGCATTTTTTATGGTCATACCTATCCCTGTCTGTGTAATTTTAATTGGCTGACAATTTGATTCATCATCATTTTTAGCTGCTGCTCAATATAATAAGCAGCAAAACGAGCGTACAGGCCTCCAACCAAGGGCGCGTGGTTTTCACCTTTGGCACTGAGTTTTACCACCACGCTTTCTTCTTGCTGACTCACAACAAGTTGAATGTGTGCAACGTGTTCGGTATCAAATCTGATTTGTACTGTCACACCTTGCTCATTCAGGCTCAATACAGTTATTTCGGCTAGTCCCCAGGGGTGAACCAGTTCACCATAGCCACCTATCTGCTGAGCCTGAGTCAGAAAAGACAGCTGTAAGTCAGATTGCGGCGTCAATAATCCTTGCCAATTCGCTACGTTTAAATAGCGCTTTGCAGTTTGTATATCTTGCACAGCGATTGTTTGCTCTGCCTGGGCCTGATAGCGAGAGGGAAGCAGGGCGGTTAGTACAACCAGGCTGAATATAAAAACGAGGCCGAATAGAAAAGCTCGGAAAATAGTTGCTGTCATAACTTGCTTTGAGCCGCTATATTATTTAGTTAACGAGCACAAGTAGTTGAACATCGACTATAATATTACTTGAGTGTTAACGGGTATGGATCTTGATAGTAAAAACCTATCATAATTTATAAGAAAACACATAGGCAAATATGCCATGTGCGCAGAAACTAAGTAGTTGAACATAAGGTTGATGATGGCGTCAGAACAAGAAGAGTTTTTGTTTGCGGATCAAGACTCAACGCATGACTCACTAGAGACGGTCAGCGCGTATTGGGATGTATTGGTTGTGGACGACGATCCAGAGATTCATTCCGTCACTAAGTTGGCCTTATCCGGTGTTGAGTTTTGGGGACGTGCACTGAAGTTTCATCATGCTTACTCCGGTAAAGAGGCGCTTGAAGTCCTAGCGCATAATCCTGAAATTTGCATCTTACTACTTGATGTTGTCATGGAAAGTGACGACGCAGGTCTGTCTGTGGTTAAAAAAGTCCGCGAAGAGTTTGGTAACTATGCGGTTCGGATCATTTTACGTACGGGTCAGCCCGGCTATGCACCGGAAGAAAAAGTCATTCGAGAATATGATATCAATGACTATAAAATGAAAACTGAGCTGACGCGCGGTAAGCTGGTCACATCCCTGTTAACTGCCATTCGCTCTTATCAACAGATCTGTGAATTAGAGCAACAGAGTCTGGCACTGACCAATATTCTGGAAGCCTCTCATGCCATTTTAGGTCACACAGATATGCCTTCATTTGGCTTGTCTGTGGTGAATCAGCTGGCCAAAATCCTCGGCTCAGAGCCACATGGTTTGGTTGCCGGTGCGATTGAAAAAGACGCCAAAGTGATCGTCTTTGGTGGTACTCAAACTTATTTATCTAACATAGGACAAGGCCTTGAGCAGGTTGACAATGGCAGGGTGATTATGCAGGTGCAAAATTGCTTTGATATGGATGCGCATCAGCAAACCGACCATGACGTGACTTTCTTATTACAAGGCAAAAATCGCCGTGCAGCCATTTATCTTGAAGTGGCTGAGCCGCCGAGCGCTGCGCAAATGCAGTTTGCTGAAATCTTTTTAACTAATGTCAGCGTGGGCCTGGACAATATTAAATTGATTAACGAGTTGCGTGATGTTGCCTATAAAGATGCGCTCACTCGATTACCAAATCGGGCAAACTTTGTAGATCAAATCGCGCAATATTACAAACCTGATCTCGATCAGCTGGTGTTTGTGTTGATTGATATCGCTCAATTTTCAGATATCAACAACGGGTTGGGTCAGGAAGTCGGCAACCTTTTACTGCTGGCTGTAAAAGAACGGTTGCAGCAAGAGTGTCCGCAAGGAGAGTTGCTTTCGCGTATTGGTGCCGATGTCTTTGGTGTGTTGTTACCAAAGCATGGGTTTGATGAAACCCTGTTCCTGGATGCGCTCACTGTACCTTATCAGGTTGGCGAGCATGTACTGACGATGCATTTTCATATTGGCGTGTGCTGTCAAAGTGACTTTTCGCCACAGGGCCTGGAGACTCTGAAGCTGGCTTATATTGCTCTGAACCAGGCTAAACAAGCAAGGCAAACACTCAATTGGTACAGTTCAGATCTGGAAGAAAAAATGGCCTGGCGATTAGGGCTCATTCGCCAGCTAAGACAAGACTTTGAGCTAAGAAAACTTGAAGTTTGGTACCAGCCACAGCTGTGTTTACAAACCATGACGGTGATAGGCTGTGAGGCTCTGCTAAGGTGGCCCACCGGAAAAGGAGACTATATCTCTCCGGCGGTGTTTGTGCCCTTGGCTGAGGATGCGGGCTTGATTGTCGAAATTGGCCAGTGGGTGCTGGAGCAAGCCTGTAGTATGCAAAAGCAACTAAGCTCGCTTGGCCATGATATCAGTGTGGCGGTCAATGTCTCTGTGCCACAATTTAAAGTGGCCAATTACGCGCAACAGGTTAAACAAACCATTATGGAGCACGATGTGCCACCTGAGAAGATTGAACTTGAGGTCACCGAAAGTGTCGTGATGGACGAGATTAACACTGTGGTGCACACACTGAGTGAACTTAAGTCCTTCGGCGTTGAGGTCGCGATAGATGACTTTGGTACAGGGTTCTCGTCATTGAGCTATTTGCAAAAATTACCCTTAGCTCGACTTAAAATTGACCGTGCCTTTGTAAAAGGGATCCCTCAGGAAGACTCAGGTGCCATTGCTGAATTGGTGATTTCGCTAGGTCGTCACCTTGGCCTGAAAACTATTGCCGAGGGCGTGGAAACACAGGAACAGGTTGATATTCTGCGGGCATTAGGCTGTGATGAAGTGCAAGGGTTTTTCTTTGCCAGGCCGATGGCACAAGATGACTTGCTCGCATATTTGAAAAGCTAGTACTGGGAAGCTGTGGTGCTTTTCAGTATAATCCGCTTCTTTTTTCAGCATTGAGCCGTCATCATGAATGCGTTACAGGCAGAGCGCCCGCTTTTTTCTTATCCCAAGTATTGGGCCGAATGTTATGGTCCCGCCCCGTTTTTACCCACCAGCCGTGCAGAGATGGATGCGCTTGGCTGGGACAGCTGTGACATCATAATTGTCACAGGGGACGCTTATGTCGATCACCCCAGCTTTGGTATGGCGGTGATCGGGCGAGTATTAGAAGCACAGGGGTTTCGGGTTGGGATCATTGCTCAGCCGGATTGGTCGAGCAAAGACGCCTTTATGAGCCTGGGTAAGCCCAATCTGTTCTTCGGGGTGACAGCCGGTAACATGGATTCCATGATCAACCGTTACACCGCAGAAAAGCGTATTCGTCATGATGATGCTTATACACCTGGTAATGTGGGTGGTAAACGGCCCGATCGTGCCGTGGTGGTATATAGCCAGCGTTGTCGTGAAGCCTACAAAGACGTACCTTTGGTGATAGGTGGCATTGAGGCGAGCCTGCGCCGAATTGCCCATTATGATTACTGGCAGGAAAAAGTACGCCGCAGCATTATCTTTGATGCCAAAGCGGACTTGCTGATTTACGGGAATGCTGAACGCCCGCTGGTTGAAGTCGCACATCGTATCGCAAACGGTGAATTAATCGAAACCATACAGGACGTGCGTGGTACCGCTGTGATCCGTAAGGAGCCTTTGCCAGAATGGCGCGGTAGCGACTCAACGGCGATCGATAAAATAGGTAAAATCGACCCGATCCCTAACCCGTATGGGGCCGATGATGTGGGCTGCAGTAAGTCGGAATTTGTTCAGGCTGAAAAAGAACAGAGTGCAACACAGGCGCAGCCCATTGTGGTGCAGCCACCCAGGCTCAAACCTTGGGAAAAGGTCTATGTGAAGCTGCCAGCTTATGAGCAGGTTAGCGTAAACAAGCCGCTGTATGCTCATGCATCGCGGATCTTGCATCAGGAAACCAATCCAGGCTGTGCTCGGGCACTGTTTCAGCGCCATGGCGATCGCAGCGTATGGGTCAATCCACCTGCCTTTCCGCTGGAAACCGAGGAAATGGACGAAGTATTCGGGTTGCCTTATCAGCGTGTACCGCACCCCAGTTATGGCGATGAGAAAATCCCGGCCTATGACATGATAAAAACATCCGTGAACATCATGCGGGGCTGTTTTGGCGGGTGCAGTTTCTGCTCAATCACAGAGCACGAAGGGCGCATTATTCAGAGTCGCTCCGAGCAGTCGATCATCGATGAGATTGAACAGATCCGCGATAAAGTTCCAGGGTTTACCGGCGTGATTTCCGACCTGGGGGGACCAACGGCCAACATGTACAAACTGCGCTGTAAGAGTAAAAAAGCAGAAAGTACGTGTCGTCGTCTTTCGTGCGTGTACCCGGATATTTGTAAGCATATGGACACAGATCACACGCCAACCATAGACTTGTACCGTAAGGCCCGGGATGTTGACGGGGTGAAAAAGATCCTGATTGCTTCAGGTGTACGCTATGACCTGGCGATAGAGGATCCACGCTATGTTAAAGAGCTGGTGACACATCATGTTGGCGGTTATCTTAAGATTGCGCCTGAGCATACTGAGCAGGGGCCACTGTCGAAAATGATGAAGCCAGGTATGGGTACTTACGACAAGTTCAAAGCGCTATTTGATAAGTACTCCAAAGAGGCGGGCAAAAAGCAGTATCTGATCCCTTATTTTATCTCTGCGCATCCGGGCACCACGGATGAGGACATGGTCAATATGGCGCTGTGGCTTAAAGCCCATGACTTTAAGCTGGATCAGGTGCAGAACTTCTATCCGTCACCGATGGCCAACGCAACCACCATTTATCATACCGAGATGAATTCGCTGCGTAACATTAAAAACAACAAAGAAGTGGTGGCTGTGCCAAAAGGGGCTAAGCAGCGCCGCCTACACAAAGCCATTTTGCGTTATCATGATCCGGCTGGCTGGCCGATGATCCGTGAAGCGCTGAAGAAAATGGGCAAGGTAAACCTGATTGGACGCGGACCACACTGCCTGGTGCCTGAAGCTGGTCGCAATGAAGGTAAGAGCACTACCCGACGTAAGCCAGGCACGAAAGCACTGACCCGCCACAGTGGCTTTGGCCAGTTTAATCAGGCCAATACCAAGCCCAGAGTAGGTAAGAATAAGCCTTCAGGCCGTAGCGCCAAACGCTAGTATACTGAGTAAGAAAAAGCCGCTGTGTAGCGGCTTTTCTAGTTTAGTTACTGATTTCTTTACGGTAGGGGATCCCTGACTTGATCCAGTCTGCAGCGGGTTTGCCCATCAGATAGTGATCAAAGTAGTCCTTCATCCGGATGGAGTAGTCGACCTGGTTCGGGAACTGTTTCAGGTGGTGTGGCTCGCCTTCGTACTGCAAGAAGATCGCCTCTTTATTGTGACGACGCAGTGCCAGATAATACTGGATCCCCTCTTGCCAAGGTACCGCGCCATCTTTATCACCAAACATCAACAGAATAGGTGTATTCACCTTGTCGGCATAGAACACCGGTGAGTTCTCTATATATAGCTCAGGCGCTTCGGTGAGTGTTTTTCCAATCCGGCTTTGTCCGGTCTCATACTGGAACTGGCGTGCCAGGCCCGACTTCAGACGAATGCCGCTGTAGGCCGAGGTCATATTAGATACGGGTGCACCGGATACCACGGCTTTAAACATATCGGTTTGCGTGACGGCAAAGGCACTCTGATAGCCCGCCCAAGAGTGTCCCTGCAGACCAATTTTGCCAGGATCAGCCACACCCAGATCAATCAGCTTTTGTGCAGCATTGACTAATGTCTGCGTAGAGGAGCGACCCGGATAACCGATTTCAAACCGAATATCAGGCAGGAATATGGCGTAACCATTGGAGGTGAACATCGGCAGGTTTGGTCTGTGGTTTAGCACCATATGTGGAAAGTCGTACATGCGTTGGCTCATGTATCGATAAAAATAGAATACCACAGGGACTTTCTGGCCGGGCTGATAGTTAGCAGGTTTGATCAGCACCCCCTGTAATTGCTCACCATTGTATCCCTGATATTGCACCAGCTCCGGTTTTTGTCCCCAGGCAAAGGTACTCAGCTGAGGGTTCAGGTTGGTAATTTGGTTGCGTTTATCAAAGGTGCTGTCTGTGTGCCACAGGTCCGGAAATTCGTGATAACTCTGTCTGGTAAACAACAGCGTGTCTGCCTGCTTCGCTTTTTCTATCAGGCTGTACTTGGCTTCACCGGAGGTTAGAGTGGTTAGCTTGCCTGTTGCCAGGTTGAGTTTTGCAATGTGCGTTTGCTTGTTTGCCAGATTATGAGCTGAGAGATACACCTGCTCATCTGCAGTAAAGCCGACAAAGTCTTTATCCAGCTTGATAACCCGGTATTGTGTCTGGTGCTCCTTGCCTTGTGTCAGGCGTGTGCCCTGACCTGTTTTAGCATCAAACGCCCAGATATCGAATTTACTGTAGGCGTATAGTGTGCCGCCGTCTTGTTGCCAGCCGGCAAACCCATAGCCTGGGTTAGGCTCTGGGTAATCATGGCGATCATCTCCAAACAAGGCATCGCGAATGGCTTTGCTCACGGCCGTTTCTTTTTGCGCATGTAAGTCTTTGAGCCAAAGCTGATCATGCATAAAGTAAGCGGCGTGCTTGCCGGT
This sequence comes from Pseudoalteromonas rubra, assembly GCF_005887115.1. GTDB lineage: Bacteria > Pseudomonadota > Gammaproteobacteria > Enterobacterales > Alteromonadaceae > Pseudoalteromonas > Pseudoalteromonas rubra_F. Next base: position 177,197 of record NZ_PNCJ01000017.1, read on the forward strand.
GGGTGACAAGGTTGGGCGATTGGGCGCTTCTTTGACAATGAAGCTGCGTGCGCCAGTGGCAACCTGAACAGCATAATAGTCCGCATAGAAGCCCTTATACATGATCTGTTGCAGGTAGGGCTGGTCATTGCTGGCAAGCAGGAAAGTTGCTTCACGGTTGAGTGTGACATCACGGGCCGTTTCATCACTGAGCTGCGCAACACGTTGACTGTTCAAGTGGTACACCGCCTGGTAATTGCGATCACGATTTGTCTCTTCCCAGGTTTTGATCTCTCGGGGTTTGATCTGGGCGTCATTATTATGCCAGACCTTAAGTCCTGACTGCGCCATAATGGTATCCAGATCTGTCAGTGACGCCTGATCCTGATATTTTTTCTCAACCGGCTTTGGTGCCAATAGCGGGCGGTTTTCAAAGTAAAGTCGCTCGCCTTGTTCCGACCAGCTTAGTGCTGCTGATTTTGCACTGTACCAGCCTGGTGGTTGTGCGACCTCTGTCAAGCGGTCTACTTTGGCATCCCACAATCTAATCTGGTAAGCACGGCGGCGCGTATCGTCGTTGACATAATTACCCTGAGTAAAGGCCACCAGTGACGAGTAGGGGTGCCAGGCGATATGTGACAGGGTTACACCTGGTTCATCTATCAGCACACTGGCCTGAGCGCGAGCAAGGTCAAAGTACTGTACCTGATTGTCTGCGCCGTCATCACTGTGTTGGCTCATGAGTACGCCGTATTCTGCGGGGCTCAATGCATAACGGCCAACCTGCTCAAATCGGTGCTGCTGATCTGAGGTTAAGTCCACAATAACCAGTGGATAGGTTTTGTCTTTCTTATCGGCAGGGATTTTTGCGTCGTCGCTTTGCTCTGATTTTTCTGACGGCTCGGGTTTTACATCCTGGCGGTATGCCAGCCAGCGGCCATCGTCGCTCAGCTGATAGTCTTTGACCGCATCAAAGGTACGTTGTTCGCCTGTGAGGGTATTGACTAGTACCAGCGCACGTTTGAGTTCTTTACGGGCTTTTTTATCAGACGTTTCTGACGTCAGCAAGCTGGGGACTTGCGTGAAAGCAGCCCAGTTAGCGGCGCGATTAAGTTGAGCTTTGGTACCACGTTCAACGCTGGCAATCAGTCGGTTGGTTTTGAGGTCATAAACCTGGCCTGTGCTATCACCACGGTAGGGCTTGGCGCTGAGCGCAACAAAGCGTCCGTCTTCTGACAAGACTCTGCCTTGTGCATATTTAAAGTCAAATACATCACTAAACTCCAGATTGGGTTTAGCGGCCAGTGCAGAAGCGGAAAACAGCGCGGCCGTAAGTAAAGATTTAGCAAACGTCATAATATGATTCTTGTTCGATAGGAGTTGTAACTTTGTAACACTTTTATCTGGGAGACAAAACTGTGCTGCGTTGGGTGTGAGGAAAAACTGGATAAAGCCAGGCGGACAAGGCCCGCCATACAAACCACAAGTTAAAAACGTCAGGCACGCCTTATGGCAACCAGATACGCTGTAGCTCTTGCCAGTGACTGCTGAAGTTCGCTGCGGGTTTGGCTTTGAAGTCACTGCGAACAAACTGGTTCATTTTGCCTTCCACATAGGCCAGGAAAAAGTTTGCCAGGGCGGCTTCATCGCTGGCAAAGGTTTTGCCTTCGCGTAATTTGCGCTCCCGCAGTACTTGCTTGAACTGCGTCTCAAGCTTTTCAAACAAACCCTGTACACGCTCTCGTAATCGTTCCTGTTCACCCTGCAGTGCATCGCCAGTCAGAATACGGGTGATCCCCGGGTTTTTCTCGGAAAAGGTGAGTAACAGCATCAGAATGTTGTATACACGGCTTTGCGTTTCTTTCTCATTTTCCAGGATCAAATTAATGCGAGACAGTAAGGTATCTTCGATAAATTCGATCAGCCCTTCAAACATGCGGGCCTTGCTGGGGAAATGACGATACAACGCAGCCTCAGAAACACCGACTTCCGTCGCCAGCTTGGCGGTGGTAATACGCTGCCCGGGACTGGTTTCAAGCATCTGCGCAAGGGATTGAAGTATTTGCTCTTTGCGATTACTGCGTTTAGTCGCTGGCATGAGATTTCCTTTATGATTATCGTTATTTTAGTAGGAGCGGGCCCGTGAGCAGGCAGTCGTTACGCACACCTGAACGATTGCACAATGGGCCCTGTACTCAATTATCTGGCCATGTTAATGCTTTATTCAGCTTCTTTCCAGTCTTTTAACATGAACTTAATTAAGTTTACCCGCAATTGCTTTGACGACAGTAAGCGCTAACTCTGACTTGCTTGCCAGCGGTAAAGATTGTTGTTCCTTGTCCCAGAACAGGGTAAGTGCATTGTCATTGGCATTAAAACCAATCCCTGCCTGGCTCACATCATTCGCGCAGATCATATCTAACCCTTTGTTTTTCAATTTACCTTGTGCATATTGTGCGACATCCTGAGTTTCAGCGGCAAAGCCAACGGTATAGGGTCGCTGGGCGGTCAGCGCGGCAACATCGGCGATGATGTCGGGGTTCTTCACCAGCGTCAGCGTCATCTCGTCGCCCTGCTTTTTGATTTTTTGTTCGGCAATATCGGCAGCACGATAGTCCGCAACCGCGGCGCAGCCAATAAACACATCTGAGCCGGGTGCCAGCGCCAGGGCGGCTTGATGCATATCTAATGCACTGCTCACTGAATGGACGTCACAACCCCGAGGGGGAGTGAGCGTAACCGGACCTGAGATGAGGTTGACTTTGGCACCCAGTGCCAGTGCCGCCTCGGCCAACGCATATCCCATTTTGCCTGAGCTGTGGTTGCTAATATAGCGCACCGGATCGAGTGCTTCACGTGTGGGTCCCGCGGTGATGGTGACTGTTTTACCAGCCAGCAGCGGCACTTCGGGGGTGAGAGTTTTGAGTGCCAGTGACACCAGTTCATTAGGCTCCAACATACGGCCTTTTCCAACATCTCCACAGGCCTGCTCGCCCTGACCGGGCCCCCATACTGCAACACCTCTGCTTGCCAGTGTGGCGAGGTTACTTTGGGTGGCAAGATGCGCGTACATTTGCTGATTCATAGCTGGCGCAATGGCGACTTTAGCGGGGGTTGCCAGCAATAAGGTGGTTAGCAGGTCATCAGCGATACCGCTGGCCATCTTGGCGATGATATTGCTGCTGGCCGGGGCAACCAAGACCAGGTCAGCCCATTTGGCCAATTCAATATGACCCATGGCGGCTTCCGCTGCCGGGTCGAGCAATGAATCTGCAACGGGCTCGCCGGATACAGCCTGCATAGTCAGCGGGGTAATAAATTGTTTGGCTGACTCTGTCATCACGACTCTGACTTCACAGGCCTGATCTTTTAACCGTCGTACCAGTTCGGCACATTTATAGGCGGCGATTCCGCCGCTGATCCCCAGAAGAATACGCTTGTGTGTTTGGCTCATGCTCGGCCCCTGCAAATTGAAACTAGCGCTAAGATAGCATAGCCCGCCTGTGGTTTTGAATTATTCTGCTGCCCGTCTACACTCAGATCATCACAGTGACGTGATGATGAGCAATTTGCTCCCCTGTTCAGCACATTGACTTGGTTAACAAGGAGGAATTATGCAACTGATGGCAATACCGAAAGCACAGCGACCAAGAGAGCGTTTATTAAAGTGTGGCGCGGGATCACTGAGTGATGCCGAATTGCTGGCTATTTTTCTACGCACGGGTGTGGCTGGCATGAATGCGATAGAGCTGGCTCAGTCTTTAATCGAACAAAGTGGCTCGTTACACAATCTGATGAATGTCACCCTGGGTGAGTTCTGCGAATATAAAGGGGTCGGCGAAGCCAAATATGTTCAGTTACAAGCCGTGCTTGAGCTGAGTCGACGTTATTTGTTGGAAGAAGTGGTACGTGATGCGCAGTTTGGTTCGCCTCAGGCGGTCAGTGACTACCTGAAAATTCAGCTCAAAGGGCTGCATCATGAAGTCTTTATGGCGCTGTTTTTAGATAATCAGAATCGCCTGATCCGCGATGAAATTTTATTTTCAGGGACCATCAATGCCGCCAGTGTCTACCCTAGAGAAGTGGTCAAAGCGGCACTCAAATATAATGCGGCGGCTCTGATCTTTGCCCATAATCACCCATCAGGTGTTGCCGAACCCAGTGAAGCTGACAGGTTGATCACCAATAAGTTGCAGCGCGCGCTGGCTCTGGTGGATATTCAGGTACTGGATCACATGATAGTGGCAGGCAGTTGTTGCCTCTCATTTGCACAAAGAGGGCTGATATAGCGCCCGATTATGCGCTATTTGATTGGTTTTACCCCGCTTTCCTAGCATAAATTAAAAATAGTTTAATTTAAATGCAGTTTTTACTTTCCTAAGCGGCCATGGATCATTATAATTGGCCGCTATCAAATTTACCCATGAGCTGATTAGGATATCATCAGATCCTTGAACTCTGCCTGTAAATACTGTATAAAGAGCGCCCTTTGATTTTACCCAGGGCAAACAGTTTGAAGGCCTAAGGGGAAATTAAGCTCGAGCGAAGTTATTGGAGATATATAGACATGTCTAAAGTCTGTCAAGTTACAGGTAAGCGCCCGGTTGTTGGTAACAACCGTTCACACGCGCGCAACGCAACTAAGCGTCGTTTCCTACCTAACCTGCAAACACACCGTTTCTGGGTTGAAAGCGAAAAGCGCTTTGTTACTCTACGCACTACTACTAAAGGTATGCGTATCATCGATAAAAAAGGCATCGACGCGGTATTAACTGATATCCGTGCTCGCGGCGAAAAAGTATAAGGAGCTTAAATCATGCGTGATAAGATCCGTCTAGTTTCTACTGCTGGTACTGGTTATTTCTACACTACCGACAAGAACAAGCGTAACATGCCTGAAAAAATGGAGATCAAAAAGTACGATCCTAAAGTACGTAAGCACGTGATCTTCAAAGAAGCGAAAATCAAGTAATTCGCTTTCAGATTCGAAAAACCCGGCTCCGGCCGGGTTTTTTATTGCCTGTTTTTTGCCATGCTACTTTTCTTACTCATACCTACCTGTTTGTTAATTAATACCAATTTGCTTAATTAAGTGTTCTATTTTGAGGCGAGAAAATATGGTCGATAACAAGGCAAAAATTTTGCTATTTAGTTGTTCTAAATAAGAAATTTTTAACGCCGTTAGCGCCATATTAGCTCCGTCAAATTGAACATGTATTAAGTGAAATTGGTATAGGGCTTTTAGCCTGGAACTCCCACCTCTTTGAGACCTACCTGTTTAGTTGGACAGTTATTGCTTGTCAGGCAATCCCTTAGGCTATCTCCGATCGAATTCAAAAAGGAGATGGTAATGAAATATACACTGAAAACTCGGGAAAAAGGGGAAATCCAAATAGTCGAGGCGAATGCTGCACTGGGCTTGGATGCGTTGACACGAGAAGATGTACTGGAATTGGTGAAAGCCCATGGGGCGGTTTTATTCCGTGGTTTTGACACCACTCTGGATGCATTTTCAGCCCTGGTTTCCCGTGCCAGCGACAAAGTGACACTGGACCCCGCACGTAAGCATTTTTCTGACAATGCACAGCTGGTCGATGCCGGAACTGATCCGGTCGGACTGCACTTAGAAAATGGTAATGCGCCAAACCTGCCGGATCTCGCGTGGTTTTACTGTAAAAAAGCGGCGAAACGAGGCTCTCAAACAACTTACTGCGATGGCTATAGCGTGCTGGATGACCTGGATCCGGCCTACAACCAAGACTTTACTAAGCGACAAATCAAATATGCACGCCATTTACCGGAAGCATTATGGAAAAAGTATACGCTCAATGAAGTGGATGGTCTGGAGCGTATTGAGCAAGTGACCTTTGAGCACTTACAACAACTGGCTGCACATAATCCGGGTCAGACTTTTACCTTGCTTGAAGAGGGGGTGGTGTACTCAGAGCTGGTTGTGCCTGCAATCCGCCAGTCTAAGTTTAGTCAGGTTAAAGGGTTTGCCAATAGCTTGCTCGGTCCTTCCTATAACTACGAACCACCTAAGATCACCTTTGGGGATGATCAGAAAATTGATGAAGCTGTCTGGCAGCACATTAATGAGGTCACCGAAGCCCATACCAAAAACATTGACTGGCAGGATCATGATGTCGTGGTACTCGATAACACTCGGGTGATGCACGGTCGCCGCGAAATCATCGACACCGATCGCGAGTTATTCAACGCGCTCAGTTATGTGGCATAGGAGTGAACATGAAACAGGCTAAATTAACCGAGATTGTCGGACAATTTCTTCAAAATACAGAGGCGCAGCAGGTTGTTGTTAAGCAATGTGGCAGTGCACAGCAGCTGACGATGCAGGATTTTCGTCATGCACTGGCTCAGCTCAATACCAGACTAACTGCACAAGTGGCAGACATCGATCAGCATCTTGTCGCGATAGCCATAGATCCGAGTGCGAACTGGATTTTGCTGGATACCCACTGCATTGTGAGCAAAACAATCAGTGTTCCAATTCCAACTGAGTTCAGTGACGAGCAAATTGCGCATTTGCTTGAGCCGGTTGGCTACTGTTTTGTGGATGATTTTCAGGTGGCAAAACGGATCATGGCCGCAGCCCCTCAGGTTGGTGTGATCTTTTCAGATGGCACCCTGATCAAAGCCACTGAAAAAGCGCCTAATGCAGAGTTACTATCCCAGCTGCAACAGCAGGACGTGATTAAAATCATTCATACCTCGGGCACAACGTCAGCGCCAAAAGGCGTGCTGATCCGTGATGCCGGACTGGGTGGTCTGATAGACACGCTGGCGCAGGTTTATCAACATCTGGGTCCCTGGCATTACTATTCAATGGTGCCATTTTCGCTGCTGATTGAGCAGGTGCTGGCCATTTATCTGCCCTTTAGCAGCGGTGGTTCCTGCACTTTACTGCCGAGTGGTATCCGGCCTTTCAGTACCCAAAGCGGTATGGCGGGTGAATATCTGGAAAGTGTCCGTTATGCCGACTGCAATGTCCTTTACCTGCCCCCTAAGTTGCTTGAGGAGACTCTCAGCATATTACAGCGTGGTGAAATGAGTGTTGCGGATATCTTCGGTTCAAATCAGGTGCACGTTGTTACTGGTGGGGCAAAAGTGTCGGCACAGCTGCTGATTGACCTGCAAGCGTATGGACTGGAGGTCGATGAAGGCTATGGGCTGAGCGAAAACTCATCGGTGGTGGCGATTAACACTGGCGTCGGGAAAAAACTGGGCAGTGTTGGCAAGCTATTGCCCGGGCTTGAAGCGCGGATTGAAGAAGGTGAACTGCTTATCAAGAGTCCCAGTCTGTGCGCCGGCTACCTTAATCGCGATATCAGTGCGTGTGAGTTCAATGACGAAGGGTTTTTGCATACCGGTGATCTGGCTCACTTTGATGAACAGGGTTACCTCTATATTGAAGGTCGGATCAAGAATGTCATCATTTTATCCAGTGGCCGCAATGTCAGCCCTGAGTGGGTCGAGGCGACCTACAAAGAGCTGGATGATGTGGCTGATGTGGTGGTGTTCGGTGAAGCACAGGAAAGCATTTCAGGTGTGGTGTTTACGAACCAAGAAATGGACGAAGCACAGATCCAGACTGCCCTGGCACAGGTGGCCTCGAGACTGCCGTCCTATTGTCAGATCCAGCAAGTGCGGGTGCAGCATTTGAGTGAGTCACTCAGACGCCGCTACTTTACCGTAACCGGGCGTCCGATGCGGGACAAGATAGCCCAAGATTTCTTTGCCGATGTCGCGGCATAAAGGAGCAAATGATGACAGTAAAAACAACAAGCCGGACGCTGCAAAGCGCCTCTGGCGCCACTTTGACATTTGATGACGGTAGTACTGCAATTGACTTACGCAGTGGCGGTTTTGGTCATGGACAGCGCGAGATTGTCGCGGCGGTTAAGGCCCAGGTCGAGGCCATGCCATTATCAAACCGAGTAATGATCACGCCAGTATTGGCTAGTCTGGTGGACAAAATTGCACAGCTGGTGCCAGGCGAGCTGTCTGTCAGCTACATCTGTAACTCTGGGGAAGAGTCCTTTGATGGTGCGCTGAAGCTGGCCCGGGGTGCGAACCCGGATCGCGATCAGGTGGTGGTGGTATCCGGAAGCCATTTAGGTTGCCTGAGCTATGGCCAGTATTTCTCGCAATCAGGCGTGTCGCTGGATTATCTGCCATTGCGTCCTGTCTTTGTCGAAGCCAATGACAGTAAGGCGTTAGCCAGCGCCATTACTGCGCAAACGCTGGCTGTGGTCTATGAGCCGGTATTGACGCAACAGCAGCTGTTGCCGCTGAGCGAAGAATTCCTGACGACCATGCGCACCCTGTCCAAGAGTACAGGTGCCACCATGATTGCCTATGAAGTGAATACGGGCATGGGTCGTTGCGGTCGCAATTTTGCGACTGAACTGACCTCAGTGGTACCCGATGTGATGGTCATTGGTGGTGCTCTGAATGCAGGGTGTGTGCCGGTGGGTGGATATGTCACACACAAGGCACTGAATGATTTGGTCTACGGCAAGCAAAACCCATCGCTGCATGGCAGCACGACTGGCGGGAACCCGGCCAGTTGTGTGGCGGCATTACAGGCACTACTTGCGTTGGAGTCTCAGGGGATTGCGAACAGGCAAACTCAGGTTGGTGCGCAATTGGTGAGCAGCATAGGCGGACAGGCAAACTGTAAGCAGGCGGGGAGCCTGGTGCATGTTACGCTGAAAAATGCTGCACAAGCGGATGCGATGAAGCAAGCGCTCAGTGAAGCCGGGTTACTGGTTGCTACACGGGGGCAAGAACTACATCTGACTCCGCCTTTGATGATCAGCGACAGTGAACTAGCACAGGCCTGCACCACATTAAGTAAACTCATCAAGCAAATTAACGTCAAGGAGGCAGCATAATGGATCTGCAACAAACAGTAGAGACTTTAGATCAACACTGGAACCCGACAGCTGCAAGCCTGTATCGAGTGAGCCGTCGTACTATGGAACAAACCGCGCACAATACAGTGATCCGCGATCATCTTGGGAATGAGTTCCTCGACTTTGCCTGTAGTTACGGTGTATTCATCGTCGGTCATACCCAGCCTGAAATCCAGGCTGCGGTGACAGCGCAACTGGAGCAAGTATCCATTGGTGCCGTCGGGGTGGAAGACCAGCAAACACAGCGTTTGTCACAGCGTCTGGCAGAGATGCTGCCGGGCGACCTGAATCGTAGCTATTACTGTAATTCGGGTGCCGAGGCCAGTGAATTGTCTATGCGTGCGGTGATCACCGCTCATCCGAGCAGCGATCGGATCGTGGTAGCCCGTAATAGTTACCATGGCAAAACTTTGGGAGCGCTTAATATCCTTGGCCAGCGTGGTCATCGATTGCCATTTGGTAAGCTGGCAGATAACGTCGTATATGTTGATTTTGGCAACATTGCACAAATGCGTGAAGCCATTGCGGGAGGCGCCGCAGCCGTTTTCATTGAACCCATTCTGGGGGGGCCTTACCTGCAGGTGCCTCAGCTCGGTTATCTGAAACAAGTGGAAAGCCTGTGCCGGGAGTATGGCACTTACCTGGTTGCTGATGAGATCCAGACCGCGTTTGGCCGTTGCGGCAAAATGTTTGGGATTGACTATGACCAAGTGGAGCCGGATATTGTGATCCTGTCTAAAGGTTTGACCGGTGGACATGCAGCGATTGCCGTTGCGGTTTTCTCCGAGCGTCTGGACAGGCGACTACGCAATGACATTCAAGTGGATGAAGCTTTCTTCGCGACTGCCGGGGGCCACCCCTATAGTAGCAGTGCCGCTCTGGCAGCACTGGATTTTATCGAGCAGAAGCAATTGGTGGCGCGAGCGCAAAAGCAGGGTGAATATCTGCTTAGCGAGATGCGCCGGGTCGCTGCTAAATATCCTGAACTGGTATTAGATGTGCCCGGGGTTGGTCTGATGACTGGGTTAAAGTGCGCCAGTCCGGCGGTTGAAACGGCGATTACTATGATGATGGGACGTCACAACATTCATTTGGGTCACTCCATGAATGAAAAGGCAACGCATCCTGTGCTGAGGTTTTACCCGCCACTGACCGTGTCTCATGATGAGATCACCCGTTGCATCACAGCGTTGGAAGGGGTGCTTGCGACCTTAGGTAAACGTCCAAAACTATTTCTGAAGCTGATGAATGCGCTGATCAAACGTCAGTTCACCATGCCCAGAAAGTGGTTATATAAAATTACCGGTGTCAAAGCGGCGTAATCGAACAATAAAAAGACTGGCGCGAGGCCAGTCTTTTGGGCTTGGGACCACATTGGAGATGGAAGTTCACCCGCGATGACGCGGATGCACCCAATTAGTTGATCGGATAGTTAGGGAATGGATTTTGGTAACTGATATCCGGGCGTTGCTCAGTGAAAATGGAGCGCACTTTTAGCAAATCAATCTTCCACTCGCCCGGTTTAGTGGCAATCACGCCTAAGGTGTTATTGCTGACGAACAGCTGCGGCCCTAGCAGTGGTTCAAACGGCAGCTCAACATCTGTGGACTGTACAATTTCCTGATGAACCAGCACATTAAAGTTCAACTCCATTCTGCCAGTACCTGGGCGGTTACCTTCTTCATAATGGCTGATATAGAAAGAAGTCGGCGAAAAAGACGCATTTTGTCTTAGTTGTGCCAGGCCTTCTGTTGCGATCTGTATGGTGGAATCAATCCCGGTGGACAGACTGCCATTGAGATCCAGCTCAATCGCCGGGCTGACAATGTCATTAAAACAGGCTTTGACTTCATCAACCCGTACATAATCCTCCTTAAAGTTAGAGGCTTCCGGAATACACAGGAAAAAACGTCGCACAATCTGACTGCCCTCAAAATATGCATGTTGTTTATTGAGGCTGCGTAAAAAGGTTTTATTTCTGAGAATTCGTTTAATGTTAAATGGCGGCGCATCTTGTGCTTGCTGGTAAGCCATCTCATTGTCCTGCCAGTCATCGTCCTGCGCCATTGCGTTGGTTGTACCAAAAGTCAGTGCGGTGGTTGCTACCAGAGTCAGAAATTTATTCATTGTCTTTGTTCCTTAGTGTGGAAGTTGAGTTCGTTATTGTTGGTTGTCAACGTGGTGTTGACTTGCTTACCAGTCTGACCCGGAACTTTATTTCAGACTATTTCAGGGTATTTCTTTGCTTATCGCGCCATTTCACGGTGTACCTGAAACAGCGTGTTGGGTTGTGAAATATATTTCATGGCGATTGTTGATTTTAATGGGAGACACCAAAGCGGCAGACAGCAACAACAATATTGCCGCGGGCTTAATAAACCAACATCAACGGAGATAATCATGAAAACAGTTAAGCAAACCCAAGTACTGGTCGGGAATAAGTTCACTAACTTTGCACAAAACCCGGGCGTTACCACTTATGAACAAGCACGCACTATGCTGGAAACAAATGATGAACAGCTCTCGACCACCCAGTTTGTATTAGGTCAGGGGATTTGTGCGGATGCTTACCAGACGCTACTTAATTTGGCAGAGGAAAAAGGCATGGCAGCAGCGTTTGCAACTCCTTCCTTTAATAAGCTGAATAAACAGGAAACCCATAAACATCAAAAACGCAACGGTATGTTAGGGGAACCGCAACAAATTGAAGACAATGTATACCGTCTGCCTATTTATATCGACGATGCCTGCGATGAAATGGGTGACCATGTCACCGGGCACCATATTCAGGGCATGGTGCTGACAGAATCTGCACGTCAGGCGTTTTTGGCTATTACCGAACGCTATTTCCTGGCCGATGCTGAAAAAAGTTACTTCGTGATTAACTCGCTGGATAGTGAATATCTGAGCTTTGCATTTCCACTGCCTCTGGAGCTGGAATATCGCATTTTGAGCTTCACCGACAAAGGGCGCGGCACTTTGTGCTTCGATGTAGAGATGACCTTATCGCAAAACGGTCAGGATTGTGCTCGTGTGAAGACCAAGTTCAGTACCTACCCTGAGAAATTCTTGTCACGCAAAGAAGGCAGCATGGCCAAGCAGGCAGTGGAACACCTGCAAACGGCATTGGCTGAGCAAGGAGCCGTCTGTGATGTGGCAGCCTAATGTTATCGCGCAGAGACCCTGCGCGTTCTTTGACGTCGATAACACGCTTATCGACCTGAAAAGTATGTTTTCATTCGCCGATTTTTTACAGGACAAAGCGCTTTTGGTTCCGGTTGAGCGGTTCGGGGCCTGGCGCGAGCGCTTGGATCGCTTATTTGCAGCGCAGCGTCCACGCAGTGAAATCAATCGCTTTTACTACACCTTGTTTGAGGGGGTTGAAGTCAGTGCGTTTGCTGATGCAGCACAACTGTGGTTTACCACTTTACCAGCGCCTGATGCCTACACTAAGTCGGCTCCGCTGGCTGCACTGAAGGCATTACAGCAAGCCGGATATAACATCATTTTGGTTTCCGGATCCGGGTATCACCTGCTGGCACCTTTTGCGGCAGTGTGGCAGGTCAGTGATGTGTTGTGCGCGCCTCAACAGCAAAAAAATGGACGCTATACAGGCGAGCTGGATGACCTGCCGAGCATAGGTCAGGGGAAGGCACATTTTATTGCGCAGTTTTTACGTCAGCACCAGATCTCTGCCGAAAACTGTCTGGCTTTTGGTGATGACCTCAGTGACTTTCCTATGTTAAGTGCTGTTAATAAAGGGTTTCTGGTAGATCCGCCAGCGCCAACCCTGGTCGCGAATCGGGACGCCGGGTATGAAGTATTCACCACAGTTTCTGATCAGAACTGTACGTTCAGGCAGTACGTCTGCCTCTAATTTTAATCAACAATAAACGCAACTGGATAACTACAGCAGGATAACCAGAAATAAGTGCCCCGTCGCGGGGAGGCTGTTTCTGGCATCCAGGTAATGTAATTGAACACAATTTAACTTAACTAAAATGGAAGAGAATTATGTCTAAACGACTAGCAAACAAACTGGTATCTCCAATTGGCTTGGGCTGCATGGGAATGAGTGAGTTCTACGGTGAGCGCAATGATGCGCAATCTCTGGAAACGCTGCACGCTGCACTGGATATGGGTTATAACCATTTCGATACAGCGGATATGTATGGTCAGGGTCACAACGAATCATTGCTGGGCCAGTTTGTCAGTGACATTGGTAGTAAGCGTGATGATATCGTCTTTGCCTCAAAATTTGGTATTCGCCGCGATCCAAACGACAAATACAACCTGATCATTGATAACAGCAAAGAATATGTCAAAGCAGCGTGCGAGGCGTCACTGAAGCGTATGAACCTCGAAGCGCTGGACATTTATTATATGCACCGTCGTGACCCGAATGTGCCTATCGAAGAGCCTATGGAAGCGCTGGCTGAGCTGGTTAAAGAGGGTAAGATCAAGGCCATCGGTCTGTCTGAAGTCTCTGCCGATACGCTGCGTCGTGCAAACCAGGTACACCAGGTTGAAGCACTGCAGAGCGAGTATTCACTGTGGAGCCGTGATATTGAAACTGAGATCCTGCCAGCCTGTATTGACTTGGGTGTGCAGTTTATCGCTTACAGCCCGCTGGGGCGTGGTTTCTTAACCGGGCAGATCAGTAAAGAACAAATCGAGCAGGCGGACGTGGCTTCAGATTTCCGCGCCAAACTCCCTCGCTTCCAGAAAGAAAATATCGACACTAACCTGGCGCTGGTCAATAAAGTGGAAGAGATCAGTCGCGAGCTGGGCTGCTCAACAGGCCAGGTTGCACTGGCATGGCTACTGAGCCGTCATGAAAACGTCCATGTTATCCCAGGCACCAAACGTGTGAAATATCTGCGCGACAATTTTGCGGCACAGAACGTCACCCTGTCTGACTCGATCATCACGTCTCTGGATGAGCTGTTTTCTCGCGATAATGTCGCGGGTGAGCGCTACCCGGAAGCGATTCTGGCAGGCACTAACCTGTAATCCAAAGTTCCGGCACCCAGGTTTGGGTGCCCCTCAACAAAAGAGTATGTGTAATGGTTAAGCAAGTCTTAATTGTAGGGGCCGGACCAACAGGTATGGTGCTGGCGCTACAACTCAAACGTTTAGGCGTTAATGCAACCGTGATTGATTCACGTGTGGCTGCCGGGTCCGGTTCTAAAGCGCTGAGTGTGAACCCGGCTTCGTTAGATATTCTGGATGATTTGGGCGTGACGGAGCAATTGCTTGCACGTGGCAAACAAAACCAGAGTGTAAACTTAATTTATGAAGGCCAGCGTTTGTTTAAGCTGGACTTTAAACAACTGAACAGTCGCTTTGCGTACTTTTTGATGTTGCCACAACCAGATACCGAAGCAGCATTGCAGGCGCGTATGGCCGAAATGGGCTGTATGGTGGCGCGTGGCACGGCGCTGGTCGATTTGCAGCAGCAGGGTGATCAGGTACAGGTGACGCTGTCCCGAGATGGCCAGGAATATAAAGAGACCTATGATTATGTGGTTGGTTGTGATGGCGCGCGCAGTCGTACCCGGGAGTTACTCAAATTACCCTTCAGTGGGTACGATTATGATATGCATTTTGTTCTGGCGGATGTGAAGGTGCGCTGGAACCGTGACACCAGTCAGAGCTATTACATGGTCAGCGAAGATGGGTTCTTTATTTTGCTGCCACTGACCGAGGGCTATCACCGAATTGTTATTAAGGTTTCCGGGGCGTTTGACCCTAAGCAGACCATCGACTTTGACCTGATCCAGGCCTATTTACAGCGCCTTGATCCTGATCTGGAGATTTTCGAACCCAGCTGGATTTCCTCAGCCCCCTTTTATAATCGCGAAACCAGCCAGTTCAGACGTGGCAATGTGTTTATCTGCGGTGATGCCTGTCACTTATTTAGCCCGATCGGTGGCTTTGGTATGAATACAGGCATTGGTGATGCGTATAACCTGGCCTGGAAGCTGGCTCAGGTAGCTAAAGACGAAGCCCCTGAGGTGCTGTTAGATAGCTATGACACAGAGCGCCGCCAGAACGCCAAATCGTTACTGCGCCTGACTGATAAAAATACTTCCCTGATCGCGCGCCTGGACCGGCATTCGGCAGATGATGAAGCCTTATTTACACCCAAACAGAAAAACCGCCCCTTTATTCGCCAATTTGTTCAGGCGGCGGCAGGCTATCAGCTCGATTATGCTGCCGCTGAGTCAGCCAAAGGCGTAGGCCGTATTTATTTACCCCTGGATCTGCAAGGCTATCGGCACCAGGGAACGGGATACACCTTGTTCGTCAGTGATGGCGCATGTGCGGAGCGTTTGGCTCAACAAGTGGCGTATTCAGGTGAACAGGCTCGGATCCAGGTATGCCAACGAGAAACGGTGGCACACCAATTTGATCCTGGGGCCGAGTGTGTGCTGGTCCGTCCCGATAAGATCATTGCCTTCAGTGGCAATGAATTACAGTGCAGCCGTTTTCTTAACGACACACTGTTACTGGCTGAGAGTGCCTGAACATGAATGAAATAAGATCACTTGGCACTTTGGAGCGCAAAATGGCAGCCCTGCACGATGTGCAGGGGAATGCCCAGACCACGTCCTTACTGACACTTGGACAACAGCTCGACGAGACACGGTTGGCTAAAGCGATGGCACGCTGGTTACAGCTGAATCCCGCACTGATGCTGACACTGAATAATCAGCAGGATGCTTTTACAGAGATGCCTGCAACTGGCCTGCTGCACGAGCCTGATGTGGCGGAAGTTGCACATGACAAGGCTCTGGAGTCGTTGATCCAGGCGGTGTTGAACACGCCATTACAGCCGCAGCGGCAGTTATGCTCTGTTCTGCTTATCCAGCAGCAGGATACGGCGATAAGCCACATTGCACTGACTTGCCACCATGCGCTGGTGGATGGCCACAGTCTGGCCTATCTGCTTGACCAGTTACTGCATTGTTATCACAACCTGACACACAGCGAGCGCAGTGCATTGGCACCGGCGATTGAATCTCAGCTGGAGCGGGCGCGAGGCAATGTAGCGCCCCTGCCAGCTCATATGGGTTGGCCCGTTATCACCCAGGCAAAACCGGCTCAACGACACACCCGGTTTTGCCGACAAACCATTGAACGAGACGCATTGGTTGCACTGAAAGCGATTGCTAAACACAGTGGCAGTGCGCTCAATACGGTCCTGACCTACATTTTGGCGCAGGCCATTAAACAAGTGCACAGCACAGGCAAGTTACGCCTGTTAATGGCTATCTCACTCAGGCAGCGCACCGCAGTAAAAAGCGCGGCTTCTGCACTTGGGTGTTTGATTGCCGTCAGTGCTTTGGATATGCCTGGCAGCGCGAACTGGCCAACTTTTGCTCGTCAATTTGATCAGCAGTTAGCACAAACGATTGATGCTGAGCTTGGCTATGTGCCGCCAATGGATGAGCAATCTTTGCTCCGGTTACGCCAGAGTGTGGACAACCCGTCACGCTTTGGTTGTGATTTTGCCATGACAAACCATGGTGTGGTGCAGTTTGATACCGCCCGACACGGCGTTGTTGTTCGGGAGTATGCAAACTTTGCCAATCGCAATGCCGGAAACGTTGGTATTGCATGTCACCTGGCAACCTCTGGACACAGGTTGAACTGTGTCTTCACTTACTGTGAGCCTCTGATGTCAACGGCGATGGCACAGCAAATTAATGCGCTATTTAGTCGTCAGGTGAGCGCGTTTATTGAACAATATCAGGAGATTTATCATGAAGCGAGCTAGACTCACCACCTCTTTGGGCACCATCAGTTATCTGGAGTCGACCGGACGCGGCCCCACTTTGATATTTTTGCATGGAAACTCTTCGCAAGCGGCGGCGTTTGACGCTCAGATGAATTACTTCGGTGCGCATTTCCATTGTCTGGCTGTGGATTTTCTCGGCCATGGAGAATCGTCTGCTGCACATCAAAGTGATACCTACAGTTTTGCTGGGTGTGTGGCGCAATTACGTGCCTTCATCGATGCTTTACAGTTGGATGAATGTGTCATCATTGGCCACAGCCTGGGGGGGCACGTGGCACTGGATGCTTTGCCTCACTTACCTCAGATTAAAGGCGTCGTACTGGTAGGCGCCCCACCATTTTCAGCCGATACGGCCGCACAAGCGTTTAAAGAAGAGCCATCTCAGGGGCGCATTTTTCGCTCTGAATTGAGCGATGAGGATGTCGAACAGGTGTGTGGCCTGTTCGTCAATAAAGAGCAAGTTTCTTTGGCGCAGTGGCTGAACGTGTCGCACAGTGTTGAACTGACTCAGCCAGGTGTGCGCGAAGGGATCCTGGCTGGCCTGCAGAGCGGACCGCTATGTGATGAAATTGCGTTATTACAGCAAGCTCAGATCCCGTCACTGGCCATCACAGGTGCTGCAGATCCTTTTATTCACTGCGAGTATGTCACGGGCCTTGAGCAGCAAATAGCTCAGTTTCAGGCTCACACTTTTGCGGATTGTCATCATTGTCCGCATGTTGAGGATGCGCAGCAGTTTAACCGGGCACTGAGCGCTTTTCTGGAGCGATGCCTGAGTGATAAGGTCATGCGAATAAGCCGGTTAAACAGCGAGGATCAGACCTTACATCAGCAGGTTGTTGCGCGTCCTGTGGTGGCTGCCGGACAAGTGCTGGTGAAAGTGACCGGATGTGGTTTCTCGGAGCTGGATCAGCGCATTCTAGCTGGTGAATACCCCCAGCTGTTGTCGCAAAGTGCTCTGGTACCACTGAGTCAGTTTATCGGTGAAGTGGTGCATGTAGCAGATAGTCAGAGCCCGTTAAAAATAGGCGATCGGGTGTTTGGGTGTTTGCTGGCAGAAAGCCAGCGGCTGGGCGCGCTGGCGGATTTTGTTCTGGTGAGTGAACAGCATGTGATTAAAGCGCCATCGAAACTCGATGACAAGCTACTGGGTAACCTGATTTATCCTTACAGCAAAGCTTGGTTGATACGGCAAAAACTCAAACATGTTCAGCAGGGACGGGTTTTGCTGGTGGGCCGTGAGCGTTTGTCGACGACTTTGGTAGCAGATGCCTTACTCGAAGCTGGCTATCAGGTGTGTTTGTTAGCTGATAATAGACAGCAAAGGCAGACTCTTATCCATAGCCTTAACACAGGGGTTGAGGTAGTCACTACTGCGCAGCTGGAAGAAGATGCCTTACAGGGGGCGTTTACCACTGTGATAGAACTGGAGCCTGTGATTGATCCGCAGCTGCTGTTGCCACTGTGCTGTCATGACGGCGATTTCTTCACCTTTCATTATCACCGAGAGTTCCCGACCCGGGCACTCTATGGACGCGGGTTGAGCCTGCACAGCCTGGTACCGATTAACCTGTTAATGGAGCAGCTGCCGCGCTGTTCAGTGCAGGAGTTGCTGACGGATTGTCGTCGTGATATCACCCGGGTTGCAGCCATACTCAATAATGAGGCTGCCCATCAGGTCGAGCCTCAACGGGTGGGAAATGGTGACAGACTGAGTGTGGCTAGTGGTCAGGACTTTGTATTGTTTCAGCAAGTGAGTGCGCAGCCATGTTGAGGCGCACCAAAACCGCGCAGGCAAGTAATTTACTTGCCTACCTGTTGTGGGCGTCAGCCGCGATTTTTTTTCATCAGCTGACGCACATTGCCCTGTTTGAGTTACTGAGCCTGAGAATTGTCCTGGCGACGCTGATGTGTCTGGTGTTAGTGACTCTGATGGGGCAACAAAGTGCGTTGCTTGCATTGCTGCGTGCCCGGTTTAAGCTAATTGCCCTCAGTGCTCTGCTCATTGCCAGCAACTGGTTGCTGGTGATCAGCAGCATTAGCAGCGAGCAGCTCAACAGCGCCAGCCTGGGATATTATCTGGCACCGGTCCTGACTTTGCTGTTACTCAAGCTGGTTAATAGAGAAGGGTTGCAGCTCAAAGAATATGCGTGTCTGAGCTTGTGTCTGTGTGGTGTGCTGCTGTACATCAAGATGCAAGCTTATGCTGCGCTACCCTGGCAGGGGCTGATTATCGCCTTAACGTTTGCACTTTATGTGGTGCTCAGGCGGTACTTGCAGGAACCTGCGGTAGTGGTTCTGGCGGCGGAGCATGTGTGTGCAGCACTACCGGCATTATTATATCTGGCGTGGTCGCACTATACTGCGTCGGGCAGCGGTTTATCGCATCAGTTGCAGCAGGGCGACATAGTGAAGCTGTGCATACTGGGGGTGGTAACCACATTGCCTTTGTTACTTTATAACTTTTCTGTGAAACATCTCAGCAGCGCATTTGTGTCTCTGTCTCAGTACCTTAACCCGACACTGATGTTGTTGATTGCGGTGCTGCTTTTTAAAGAAGTGGTGATGGCAGGTCAGTGGCTGGGACTGGCATTTATCTGGGGCGGTATTGCGGTGTACTTTGTATTGGCTCAGCGTGCGCAGACGCAGCACGCTGTCTAGACAGTATTTAACTATGTAGTTCTGTTTACCGTCGAGATTATGAGGGATTAAAAGGAGAGCAACAAATGGGAAGCGTTCGAAAACAGGTGGAGAATTGGAACAGGCAGCTGTATCCAGTGACATTTCAGGGCTTTGTTGAACGTGTAGAGCAGCCGGTTGCGGCTGAACTGCTGGCTCTGAGTAAACAGGCGAAATTTGCAGACATAGTCTGGTCCGGGGCCGATGCCTGTATGGACGACGTCTGGGGCACGATGACAGTAGCACAGTTGCAACAGATGCTGGAGGACGGAGGCGAGGACTTACCCCGGTTATGTTATGTGCGTGTTGAACCTGAATTACTGGCAAGTAAAGTGCGGGTCGCTGATCTGATCGATACACTTGAATCGGCACTGACGCACAAAGTCTTTCGCTTCAGACTGGTATTGCAAGAGGCTTATCGCATTGGCAGCCAGGAGCTTAAAAAGGCGTTGCGGGTCTGCGACATGGTTGGTAGCGATCGGATCGCCTTTGAAGATTGCCTCGGCGGGTTTCGCCCTGCTGGGGTTGAGAATTTTATGCTGTGGCTGGCACCCAAAGCGCTGGCCTATGAGTTGAGTACGGAATTTATCTTTTATTCCTCAAATATTGACGCCCATGATAATGCACTGCGTGCAATAGAGCACGGTTGTAACTATTTGCAGGTGAGTGCACACTTTTTTAATCGAGATCGATGCGCTCTGGCGATTGGCTCCGTGCTGGAAAGCTATGGTGACTATCAGCGGTTCTTTGACCTGGCATTGCTCGAAAAATATATCTGTCTGCGTTTATTCGGTGGTGATGAGGCATTTGTAGAGCAAGAAGCGCTGCAAGTAACGCCTGCTCCCACAGCTGTAACTGCGAAAGTGCAAATGACGCCGGTGATACAAAATGACGAGCCAGTCTCACTGCGTTTTGAGGTTAGCGACAACGACTGGCATGTACGTTTGTTGCTCAAACGTGGTTCACAGAGCGTGGATCTGGGCGAGCGTGTACATCATTATATCCTGCTGTTAATGGTGCGAGAGTATCATGAGCAGGCAATGAAAGCCTGGGAAAAGGACGAGAAAGTCGACCCTTTGCTGACTGGGTGGGTTGAGCGGGAGCTATTACACCGTATGATTGGTGACAATGAAACTCAGTTCAATGTCAAACTGTGTCGTGCTAAAAAGCAGTTAAATGATGCTGCAAAAACTCTGGGTCTGGATGTATTTGAACCCTGCGCCCACAGGCAGGGTGCACTGCGGATTAACTTTGGCAATGTTGAAGTTCTCAAAGGGAATAGCTGTGAAATCCTCATAGAAAATTGGCAAATAGCGGAGCATGAACCCGATGAACAGGCAATGGCAGCTTAATATCTTGTCTATGGTGCGTTGTATTTCTGTCTCTGAGAGAATAAATACAAAGATGCAATGCGTATGTTAGTTGGTGAATGAAGTGTAAATAATGCACCATGATGGCTCACGATTAATTTCAATATTTGGTATGCACTATTTTTATAGTTACTGTTATAACATGTTGAATGTCGAATTGTTGTTGTAAATGGTATTTTTCTATTGTTGTCAATAAAAGCTAGTATTATTCTAACAATCATCTTGAAATAATATATCCACTTAAATGGGGTTGTTTTTAAGTGGATATATTATTTGTAACAAAATATATTTTGTTTCCTTTTAAGTTTTCTCTACCTAGATTATACCGAAGCTCATACCTTTTGCTATCGCCTGGGAGCGATTCACTACATTCAACTTAGTGAATATATTGGATAAATGAAACTTCACTGTACGCTCAGATATACTTAAGATAATAGCAATATCACCATTGTTCTTACCCTCTTTAGCCCATTGCAAGACTTCTAGTTCACGTTTGGACAGTTGCGGCATGCCAATTTTTCGTCGAGTGTTTTCACCATCGCGTGAAAAAAGCTCGTGAAAGTGCGGTGCGATATAAGACAAGATATGCGCATCTGCTTTATTGGTTATGGCCTCGGTAGAGATAGACAGTAAGGTAGAGCCACTGTGGTTGTTGACAACAATAGACAAGCCATGACTACCCACATATTTCTGGGACAAAAACTGAAAATCACTGGAGTATTGCTCCTTCGCAGGAGAGAACTGAAACGCACTTTGCCAGTCAACCACCTGGTTACTTTGAGAAAGCGCATTAAGAACGGGATCCTGTTGATAAAACTTACGCTGAAAATAGATATCCTGCCACTCGTTGCTCAAGTTGTAGGAAAATAGCTGAGAGGGACTCGTGAGTTGAAATTGATTTTGTACATCGATGGCTAAAATCGCAGTTTTGATGGGAATGAGTTTGTCTAGTTTATTAAATAAGTTGTTTACTGAAGTACTGTCATTTTCCGATTTTACACAGCTATCGACAAAATCCAGTGTTTGGATCAATTTATCCTTATCAATCATATTAAGCACACCATAGTTACGTTTTAATGAGAATATTTATTCTATGGTGAGTGCATGGTTAGTCAAGTGTTAATTTGTGAAGTTTTTGTCCCGGGTACAGCTTGGTTACTGGAACGGGTGGTAACCAAGCTCCGGCTTTTTATATTTATTTTATGCAGCTTGCAGGTAAGATATATTTTCTGCCGGCTCTGGTGTGGTATTTGTCAGATAAAACTGGTTACAGGCAGAAATAAACTGGCGTACATCAATTTTGGCTGCAACGGTTCTAACACCATCTGGCATGGTCACTGTTTTACCCAGTACCTCACATGGTAGGCCTTTACGTTTTAGTAATGACAAAATCTGTCTTGAAACAACGATATACCAGTACTGAATATTATTTTGCTGAGCATGTGCCAGTAATCCTTTTATCAATAAGTCACACACTGTAAAGGTGTCTTTTACCTTGGCATCACGAGAAATGATATCGACTGCAAGACGTGTTACTTCTGCGCTGTTTTTCTCAAACTGATAGTTTTTATCCTCAATCAGAAAGCTAAATGTGTCATTCAGCAGCCAGGGCGAGTGCTCAGGAGTGATACGCATGTAACCTTTCACAGTCTCTTCCTGATAGGCCATGACATGAGTGCTGGCAAAATCGTATTTATCGATTTCCATTTTACTTTGTTCTGTTTTTACCCAGCGGAGTTCTTCAGAGAAAACACTGTGTCTGAGTTTAAAGCAGTCGATAAGTTTGTTTGATGCACGTGTTACCAATACCTGCCAGTTGTTTTCGATGATTGAGATTGCCTTAGTCATGGTTTAGTTCCTTTTTAATTAAGCCGTTTCGCATTAGTACGTTTTTTGTTAAGCCGTGTTGCTTCAATACGACCCATTATAGGGAGCGCAAAAAATCGCATAACCGATCCAATGGGCAGCTGTACTGTTGGACAGTGAAAGGCCATGAAATATACAAGCTCTATATGTAATTGCATGAAATGAAAAGAAATATTGCGTTGTGTCTGTAATGGGGATTGGGCAGTACAGTGGACAGGTAATCACAAACTAGCATAAAGGAAATATCATGACTGCAATCGAAAACTGTACACAAACACTGTCCACAATTAATACCATAAATCCTGACTCATCCTGTTTTTCTATTCTTAAACAACTGGTCGCGAGTCACTATGAACTGGTTCATGAGGCCATCATTGAGCCTAAGGTCGACGAGTTCGTCTCACTGAAAAAGAGCGCCAATGGCTGTGAAGAGTATTTGGCAGCCTATGGGATCACCTACGCGGCGAACAAAGCTTTATTCTCGGAGCAATATATAGAAGGAGATAACATTGAAACCCATGTACTCGACACATTAGGTATAGAGCTGTCTCGTCAGGAAATTTGTGAAATTGGCGCATTTTCATCTTTTAAGGGACGGGGCGGCGCGCTCAAACTATTGGAGTCTTTACCTTATATCATGTGGTCAAAGGGTCAGAAATATACCTTAGTGACTGTCACCCCCATCGTTGAAAAAATGATTGGCCGACTGGGGTTCTATTTCCATGAAGTAGCGCGGGCCAGCGTTGAGATGTTACCGCCACAGCAGCAATCGACTTGGGGGCGTTATTATGAACATAACCCCAAAGTACTGTTAGTTGACCTGGCCGCCAGTTTGCAAAGTACCTTGCCCTTGTTATTTGGTAAATATCAGGTTGCTGAGTTGAGGTTGAATGAACATGGTAAGGTGCTGAATCATTTGGAAGTGGCTGCATGAAAGGTGCAGCCTGAATGCCACCAAATGGCTTATCTGAGCAAACCTGACTGCCTGGACAGGTGCACAAAAACAGCGTCGTATTAGCATATGACTGGTTGATTCATTACATTTAATCAGGAGCAAATATGACGAACATTACGACTATGAAGGCCCTCAGAATTCACGAATACGGTGGGCAGAGTAAACTGCTTGAAGAGCAGGTTGCACTGCCCAATGTTGCTGAGGACGACGTACTAATTGAAGTGGCTTATACCAGTGTTAATCCGGTTGACTGGAAAGTCCGCGAAGGCTGGTTAGCAGAAGAAGAGCTTCATCAGTTGCCTTTGATCCTGGGTTGGGACGTTGCAGGAACCGTGGCTAAAGTCGGTGAGAATGTAACGGGCTTTCAGGTTGGCGAGCCGGTCTATGCATTTGGCGATCTGACCAAGGACGGTGCTTACGCACAGTTTATTAGTGTGAATGCTGCTTTGGTTGCGAAAAAACCACAGAAGCTGGATTTTGCACAAGCTGCATCTGTCCCTCTGACTTCTTTGACCGCCTGGCAGGCGATCAATCAACTGGCTGATATCAATGCTGAGACATCGATCCTTATTCATGGCGCCAGCGGCGGTGTTGGCAGCTTCGCTGTGCAGTTTGCAAAGCGCCTGGGGGCCACCGTTACGGCAGTTGCATCAGCAAAAAATCATGACTACTTGCGTACCTTAGGTGCAGATCAAGTGGTTGACTACAACACACCGGACTATCTGCAATCATTGGGTCAGTTTGATGTGGTATTTGATATTGTCGACAACGATGTTGCGGGGATTTACGACACAGTCAAAGCAACAGGTAAATATATTTCAACACTCAAAACACACGAGTTACCAGCCCGATATGACTTTGCCCACGAGCGCGTACTGGTGATGCCAAACGGCGGCCAGCTTAGTGAGATTGGCGCATTAATTGACAACGGAGAAATCAAGCTTCCGGAAATTGTAGAAATGCCTTTTACAAGCATCGGCGAAGCCCATGCCTTATCAGAAACCGAGCATGTGCGCGGCAAGATTGTCATTAGCATCTAATTTTTCAGCTCAATGTTGCGGCCCATTTTGTCCAGGTAAATACCTGTAGACCTTGGAGCCGCAGATACGCTGTTAGCCCAATAGGATAAAAGGAACAAACACCATGAACAAATTGATCATCGGACTTTTGTGTGCCACCGGATTGTATATTGCACCTCAAACGCAAGCCCAGCAAAATGAACACGATAAACAAATTATTGCCAAACGCACTGTAAAAGGTCATCTAACCACAGGGGTAAATAACTACTGTGGTCGTAAATTATTCGAATTCCCAGCGGCTTACGATAGCCTTAATGACCTCTCTTTTCAGTTTGTTGGTGAATACGATCCAACGCCAGGCGCGCTGGACGCCAAACCATTGAGTGCAGAAAACTGTGAGGCAGATACTATTCTTGCTTCAACGACCGATCCTATTAATGTAGCCTGGTTGCAGAGTTTTCTGGATATGCCAGACGCCGATCCCAGACTTAAAAATCGTCCCATTATGGATAAGCCAACCTATGTCGACCTGATCGGTAATCATGGCTATATTGAACGTCGTTTACCAGAGCACTCGAACCCTGTACCGTTTTTTGACGGGCCGAAAGAAGAGATCACCTTAGGCTCATGGTCTAAAGCGCGTGGTCGCTACAAGTTTCAGTGTTATAACGATAATTCGGCGAAAACTGTGGCCAGATTCAAGCGTTTGTTTCCCAACTCAATGTACTCGATGCTGGCGGTCTGGGATCGGGCAGGAGAGTTAGTGGTACAGCCTTTTGGTGGCCTGCCGAATGTATTTATCACAGACAAACGTGGTAATGCGCGTTATGAAAAAGAAATTAACGGCTGTCCTTTACTGCCTACTGAGGATGGCAGCTCACTGTTGTATCTGATCATCAGTTATCACCCGAATGCGTCTATCACAGGTGCCTCTTCCTTTATAACCGCAGCACCTGCAACAGTTATTGACAAAGATGGCAGTGTGTTTGAAAGCACGCAACCACCTGGCATCGTGATCCACGATCAAATCATGTTCCCTATTAATGGTCTGGAGAAAATCCAATATGACCAACCACTAATAGCCAAGTAAGCCGGAGGTCTGAGTGGATATTGCAACTTTATCATTGCGCACTCAGGCTGACTTGATAGCGTCTGGTGCGCTATCAAGTGAAGCGCTGGTGCGTCATTATCTGGATATGATTTCAAAACATAATGGTGAAGTGAACGCCATTGTTCAGGTGGCCCGGGTTGAGGACCTGATTGCACAGGCACAAGCCGCGGACGAAAAGGTACGCAGCGGTGCACCACTGGGTCGTCTGCATGGTGTGCCCATGACAGTCAAAGACATGTGTAAGGTCGCCGGTTTCCCCTGCACCATGGGGACGGAGGGTCTGGCGGGATTTGTGGCCGAAGAAGATGCCACCATAGTGGCGCGGGTCAAAGCGCAAGGAGCCATTATTCTGGGCATTACTAATGTGCCTGAATTACTGATGGCGTTTGAGACGGATAACCTGGTCTATGGCCGAACCAATCATCCACTTGACTCGCAGTTATCACCCGGTGGCAGCAGTGGGGGGGAAGCCGCAGCCATAGCATCAGGATGTTCGCCAGCCGGACTCGGTTCAGACTCTATGGGCAGTGTTCGTGTACCAGCCAGCATGGTGGGTATTGCCGGATTAAAAGTCACACAAGGTCGTTTGCCACAAACCGGACGGGTGCCCATGGAAGGGGCCAGTCTGCACGTAAGATCGGCGTCTTATGGCCCTATGGGTCGTTATATTGACGACGTGGCTTTACTGTTGGAGATCATTGCCGGGCCAGATGGCATTGATCCGAACACCATGCCTGTACCCGTGCAGGATTACCAGCGCTGTGATATCTCGACGCTGGATGTGGCCTGGTATGAAAATAATGGCTGGTGCGAAGTTCAGCCGGAGATCGCGCAGGCATTGCGACGTGCTGTCGATACACTTGCCCCGTTTGTTGGCTCAGTGACCAATGACGCGCCGGCATGTCTGAATAAGGTTAAGTCGCTGGCTCTGGAGATGATTGCGTTTGGTGCTGATGGCGGGCAAAGCTGGTATCAGGGGGCGAAATTAATGGGGAGCAAAGCTTTGTCACCCCTGTTTGAGGCCTTTTTGGAGTCGGCATCGTCTTGTCAGCTGACGGTCACTGAATTGCGTGGCCGACTGCGTGAGTGGGATCAATACAATTTTGCCATGCAGGCCTTTAGCCAGCGTTATCCAATCACTTTGTGCCCGGTTAGTGCCACAACGGCACAAGCCCACGGACACTCAGTAGGCCAGATTGACAATTACACCTTTACCATGGCTTACAGCTTAAGTGGCCAACCAGTTGCAACTGTTTGTATTGGAAAAGATAATAACGGTTTGCCGATCGGGGTACAGGTGGTTGGGCAGTTATGGTGTGAGCATCAGGTGCTGGCAGTTGCATCGGTACTGGAACGTGCCTTTTCTCAATCAGATGCAGCCAATTAATAAAAGGAGTGTTTGATGAAATATATGATTATGTTAGTGGCGTGTGGTTTTCTATGGGGATCTCAGTATATTTTTAACGCCATTGCCCTTGAGAGCATGCCAGCTTTGTGGATCGCAGCATTGCGCTCTACCATTGGCGCACTGGTGCTGATTGTTGCTTGTTACTTTCTGGGCTTGAAGCGTGAGCCAGGTCACTGGCGATTACTGTTTGTGATTGGATTGCTAGAAGCCACCTTACCCTTCTTGCTGGTTGCCTGGGGTCAGCAAACGACGGCGGCGTCTCACGCTGCTGTCATCACAGGCATGAACCCGTTACTGACGATTTTGCTGGCGCCTTTGTTACTCAAGGACAGTGATTTTAGCGTCAAAGGCATCCTGTGCGGATTAATAGGCTTTGCCGGTTTGCTTTATCTGTTTTTACCTCAGCTTCAGGCGCAGTCAGCATCCCAGTTTGTCGGTGCCGCGGCCATCTTTATTGCAGCACTGAGTTTTGCGCTGAGCTTAATTCTGGTGAAAAAGCTTGAGCATTTGCATCCGGTTGTAGTTGCCCGTGACGTTATTGCACTCTCCGCATTGCAATTGCTACCGTTAGCGATGTTGTTTGCGGATCTTAATGTCACACAGATAAGTGTCGATGCGATGCTTGCCAGTGGTTATCTCGGCGTGTTCTGTGGTGGTGTAGTGTATATTCTGTTTATGCAATTGATCATGAGTAAAGGACCTGCATTTGCTTCGTTCAGCAATTACCTGGTACCAACAGTTGGAGTATTACTGTCTTATCTGGTGACGGATCAGGCATTTGACTCGCGGATCCTGGTGAGTCTGGCGATTATCATGTTTGCGATTTTTGTCTATCAGTATCAGGGCAAACGCAGCAGTGCGGCACAAGAGGCGCCGTCAGCGGTACATAACAGCTAGCAACAAAAAAGCCCTGATATGATCAGGGCTTAATTTAGGGTTACCGACAGTAATGCGGATTATGCAAACGCATCCTGTAGTGGCGGAACGACCTGCTTTTTACGGCTCAGTACGCCATCCAGCCATACCCGGCTATTTTCAGGGGTGACCTGGTAGGCTTTTTCTACAATGCTTTCGTCGTCAGATGCGATCAGCATTTGTGAGCCTTCTTTCATGATATCGGTCAGCAGCAGTAATACTGAGTGACGGCCACCTTCTTCTTTCAGCTTGGCAATGTCAGCTTCCAGGTCGGCTTTGATGTCATCAAATACAGACAGGTCAATCACTTCCAGCTGGCCTATACCAACCAGTTTGCCATTCATGTTGAAGTCTTTAAAGTCACGCATAACCAGATCGCGTGCCGGTGTACCTTCAACCGCTGATTTTACTTTGAACATATCCATGCCCAGTGCTTTAAAGTCTTCTACGCCTGCAATTTCAGCCAGCGCTTCAACACATTTAATGTCTGCTGTCGTACAAGTCGGTGACTTAAAGATCACGGTATCGCTCAGGATTGCACACATCATCAGGCCTGCGATATCTTGTGGGATCTCTACGCCGTAGAAGTCATACATCATTTTGATGATGGTGTTACTACAGCCAACCGGACGGATCCAGCACTCAAGCGGCGTTGAGGTCGTCAGGTCGCCCAGTTTATGGTGATCAACCACACCGACAACGGTTGCTTCATCGATGTCATCCGGGGCTTGAGTCTTTTCGGTATGGTCAACGATATAGACGTCTTCACCCGCATAACTCAGTTTTAGCTCCGGCGCTTCAAAGCCAAAGCGGTCCAGAATAAACTGAGTTTCAGGAGAGACATCGCCCAAACGTGTTGGGATTGCCTCTTCACCGATCTGGTTTTTCAGGTAAGCCAGTGCAATTGCACCACAAATTGAATCTGAGTCAGGGATCTTATGTCCCACTACATACATTGCCATTGACGGTTCTCCAAAAAAATTTGGAGCCATTCTAGCAAAAATTAACCACAAGAAAACAGCATAAGCGGGGCTAATCGCAGCTTTTTCATGTCGTGTATGGCTTCACATTGAGGGTGATAAGTTTTGGGGGGTAACAACAAGGCATGCGATTTGACAGGGCACTTACTCCGTTTATAGTGAGTAACCGCTTCTTTATGTTCCGATTTTAGCACTAAATCGATAAAATAAACCTTACTTTAAATTGTAAATAGGTACGTAATGCACAAACTGCTCGTAGCATCAATTAGTTTACTCATAGTAACGGGATGCAAAACAACTGCACCACTCAATGGTTATGCTCTGGATAAAGAGGGCCAGCGTATTCTGTTCGGAGAGGGTCAAGGCTTTCTTAATCAGCGAGTGATCAGTCGAGAACTACATAATGTTGATTTTGACTCTTTTGCTGTCATTGACAAGCATGGCTATGCCAAAGATAAGGCATTAGTCTATCACTATGGGCGTTCGATCCCGTTTGCCGACCCTGCTACATTCAGGAAACTGTCAGAGGATTATGCTATCGATAAAAAGCACGTTTTTCATCGTGCTAAAATCGTTAAGGGTGCGGATCCTGCCGATGCTTATGTGATCGATGATGAAGATGACTTACTAGATACCGATTATCTTGCAAGTGGTGGTCGTGTCTTTATTAACAACGTTGATGCTTTTGTGCCCTGCGATATTGACTCTTTCAAAGTACTGAGCAAAAACCGTTTTGCTAAAGACAAACACTGCGTTTACTTTATGGGTCAAAAGTTGCAGGATGCATCTCCAAACACCTTTAAGACGAAGAGTTCATATCACTCGTTAGATCATCGCAATGTCTATTACGAAGACAAAAAAATCGCTGGTGCTAATGTAAAAAAGTTCCGCGAAATTAATCTCGACTATGCAACAGACGGGCAGCATGTGTTTTATCAGGGGGGGCGGATCGACGCTTCACCAATTGGATTTAGAGGGCTCAGCGGTGGTTATGCCAAAAATAAAGAGAGTGTCTTTTACGAAGGCAGACCATTGCCTGGATCGGATCCAACGTCTTTTTCTCGTTCTTTTATGAGCAGCTTTGCACGTGATGATAACCAATGCTATTACAACGGGGAGCTCGCGGATTGTGAGACTAAAAAGCCTTTTGGCAATCGCGGATCAGCTCGCCGCTCTATGCTAGACGGCGTTGATTTCGAAAGTATGGCAACATCACGGCAAGGCCAGGATGAAGCCGTTTCTAAAATAGTTAGCAATATGCTGGAGATGGATCAGGCGGTAAAAGGCCGACTTGAGGAGCAGCTACCGGAATTAATTGAGACGTTAAAAGAGTCGCTTGATCATAGGTTTCTTACACCAGACAAAGTGGCTCAAATAGATTTGAGCCAGTTGCCTGTTGGCCATAGTTTTTACTTGTGGAAAGGCGCTGCAATTGCAAACTATGTTCAGTATGAATTGCGTACCGTTGAGAACGGCATTGCGACTTTTGTGTTGCACACCCCAAATACACGAGGCGCTATGTTTGAACAGCGTACGGTGAACGGGCAAGTATTACTGGATTCAGAGTCATTATTTAAGTCGGCCCTGAGCTATCGCTATAGTCCACACCAGTGCCTTTATACGCTGGGTACTTGTGCACATACGCGCCAGTCTTTAGCGCTTTCGGGAGACCCTGTCGTGTCATCTTATGAGACGCATTATGACAATGGCGTTTGGGTAAGAAAAGGAGCAGGCAATGTTGAAGAGCATTTTCTTTTCGATGAGTTTGGTTTGCCTGTTCTGAGTGCAACCAAACGGGATGGTAAGTTAACTGAACTGTGGTACCGCCGCGCTAACTGAGCGTAAGCTGCTTTGTGTGTTTACTCATGTCGGGTGAACACACATGACCCAGATAATTGATTATCCTAAGTTTCATCGCTACATTACTGAACACATATGTTTGTTCTGGTAGGGCCAAGGAGGCGTTAAATGGAAAAGACTTATCTGGTGCTGGCCTGGCTAGGGTTGGCGATTTTTTTGTATTCCATTGCTATTCGCCAGCTGAATCGGGCGGAATTTACCGGGCCGATGTGGTTTGTGCTGTTCGGCTGTGCGCTGGGGTGGTACTTTCAGGAGTCTCTGGCGCTGCGTCTTGAGAGTTTGCGTGAGTTTTTGCCGCTGGTGGAGCTGATCCTGGCCATTTTTCTTTTCTCTGATGCAGCAAAAACACGGCTCAGAGTCTTGTTGCACTCTTATCAACTTCCTCTGTTATTACTGCTGGCATTGCCTCTGACTATGGGCCTGGCCGCACTCGGGGCACATTGGATACTCTCACTGCCCTGGTTGCCGGGACTGATTTTGGCCATCATGTTGACACCGACTGATGCGGCGCTGTGTCAGAGCTTTATTCAGGATAAACAAGTACCAGCGAAACTCCGTGAGGCCATCAATGTCGAAAGTGGTCTGAATGATGGCTTGTGTGTACCTGTTTTTCTGTTTTTATTAAGTAGCAGCCTTCATACTCAGCAGCCTTCAGGAGACTCACTTTTGATGCTGTTTCTGCAGGAAGTTGGAATAGCACTTGCTGTTGCACTGGTGTTAACCATTGTCGCAATATGGCTGATAAAATTGACCTACCGTCATCACTTTTTTGCCGCTAAAAGCAGCCCGTTTTTATTTATCGGCATTGCTATTGCCATCTTTTCGCTTACTCAGTTATTGGGGGGAAGCGGCTTTATTGCGGTGTTTATCAGCGGCTTGTTGTTTGACTATGGATTTCGTGATGCCTTCAAAGACAAATTAATAGAGGAAAGTGAGCAAATAGCAGAGTTAGCCGCCTATGTCCTGTGGGTCATTTTTGGGATTAGCGCCAGTGTGTTGTTATTTACTGCTTTTGAATGGCAGGTATGGCTTTATGCCCTGCTGGCTGTCGTCGTGTTTCGTTTTATCCCTGTCATGCTGCTGTTAATGCCGACTCGTTTGGACTGGCGAGCACAGGTGACGCTGGCCTGGTTTGGGCCCAAGGGGCTTGCCTCTGTAGTGCTGAGTCTGATGCTGTTAGGATCCAGCCTGACGTATAGTTTACTATTGACGAAGATTACCGCTGCGACGGTATTGCTAAGTATTTTTATCTTTGGTGTAAGTGGCCATCTTGCAGGTTCTTTTTTGATGAAAAAACAATAGTGCATTTACACAAAGTGTCACCCAGCTGAAATAAAAAAGTCATCAAGTGTCCCTAAACTGTGCCGCGGCTCAGATGATTACGTTTTAGGAACACTACAATGAATAAAAAGCTATTAGCAGTGGCGGTATCTGCCGTCTTATTGACCGCATGTAACGATGACGACACCAGAACGGTTGAAGTCGTCAAGGAAGTCGAAGTTGCAAAAGAAGTCGAAGTTGAAAAAGAAGTAGTAAAAAAAGTTGAAGTCGTAAAAGAAGTGGAAGTCGTAAAAGAAGTAGTTAAAGAGGTAGAAGTGCCTCCGACTCCCGTGACTCAGGTTAAGAATGTGATCCTGATGATTGGCGACGGTATGGGTGCTCAGCAGGTTGGTTTACTGGAAGAGTATGCTCGCCGTGCACCTAACTCAACATATAATACTAAAAACAACCAAACAGCACTGTCTAAGCTCGCTGCTGGTGGTCATTTGGGTCTTTCTCTGAACGCACCTCACGGTGCAAATGGCAGCCTGGTTGTAGACTCAGCGTGTTCAGCAACTCAGCTGGCGACTGGTAAGGCATCGGGCTCAGAGATGATTGGCCTGGATGACCAGGGCTACATCATTGAAACGATTCTTGAAAAAGCGAAAAAAGCCGGCAAAGCGACAGGTCTGGTTTCTGATACTCGCCTAACGCATGCAACGCCAGCGGCCTTTGCAGCGCACCAACCACACCGTTCCTTAGAGCCTGAAATCGCCGTTGAAATGGTTGAAAGTGGCATGGTCGATGTCATGCTCTCTGGTGGTGCACGCGTTTTTATCCCATCTGATATTAAAGAAGATGCTGCTGACCAACAAGTACTTGCCGGTCTGGGTATGCCTGCCAGTGTCTATAAAAAATCTAAGCGCAGTGATGACCGTAATGTGGTTGTTGAAGCAAAAGAAAAGCATGGCTATGCATTGGCGTTTGATAAGGCGCAGTTAGCAAAAACGGATACTGACAAACTGCTTGGCTTGTTTGCCAACTCGGGTATGGCAGATGGTATTGCTTACAGAGACTGTAAAGCAGATGACAGCTGTACGCAGCCGTCTCTAAAAGAGATGACGGTTAAGGCACTGGATATCCTGTCTAAAGATGAAGACGGTTTCTTCCTGATGATTGAAGGTGGTCAGATTGACTGGGCAGGCCATGCGAATGATGCCGGCTGGATGTTGAACGAACTGCTGAAGTTTGATGAAGCTGTTGAAGCCGTTCATGAGTGGGCAAAAGAGCGCACAGATACGCTGGTTTTGGTTACCGCTGACCATGAAACCGGCAGCTTTGGTTTTAGTTACTCAAGCCACAACAAACCAGAAGGTGTATTGTTGCCAGGTGATGGTATGAAGGGTGCCGAGTATAAGCCTAAGTTTAACTTTGGTGGACTGGGCATTCTGGATACCTTATATGGACAAGAGGGCACCTTCTACGACGTGCTGGGCGAAGTGAATGGTGATTACAACTACACGGATGCGACAGATCAGCAATGGAAAGAGGCTATTGAGAAATACACGCCATACACAGTGACATTAGAAGAAGCTGCAAAAGTGAATGCCTCTGACGCTCTGAATAGCAGCAACTATCCACTGCCTAAATTTGAAGATTTCTCAGACTTCTATGTATATGACACAGAAGACTTTACTGCAAAAATCGGTCGTGTTGTGGCGAAGCAACAGAACGTAGTTTGGGGCACAGGTACGCACACTGCGGCACCAGTACCTGTCTATGCCTTTGGTCCGGCGGGCGTGACTGAGCAGTTCTCTACGCTGCAACACCATGTCGACATCGGTACTAAGATGATCAAAGCGCTGGGTTTACAAAACGCAGAGTAAGTACTGACTTTTAAGGATAATCCATAATAACAAACATGTAAGATCTGGAGATCTTGTTAGGCCACTGCATTGCAGTGGCCTTTTTTGTTTTAATTGTACATGCAGAAAATACGCTCAGATGCATGCTGGCGGACGGGGTAACCCGATTGTACGACTATTTTTAGAGGTTGGTGGCCATAAACACAATGCTCAAGATTCTCATGATGCAATTCAAACTAAGGCAATGTATGAAGCACTGTTATGATACTTGGGGTAGGTTAAATACACATGCGTGAACTTTGAATAGTCCTAGTGATAATCGAGTAACTGTTATCTGATTTTCGCACTTTTTAGCTTCTGTTGGTGTCTGGACAGCACTTCATGAGGAGGAAGAGCAGGTAACTCCCGCGGTCAGATATTGTACCGGGCCCCCGCAGTACTTTATTGATGAGATTATACGCAGAGGCTGTATTCCACTGGGCCCTGTGCAAAGAAAACACCTGCCGTTTGGTTGCACCATACCACCAGAGGGCTCGATACCAAGTTATCCTTACTGCTAAGAACAAGCTATAACGTCGATCACAGTAGCGCAATTTATTACAGCTACTGTGATTTCTCTAACAACAAAGCCTCCAAACCCGCCTGGCTCATCGGTTTGGCGTAAAAGTACCCCTGGCCATAGTCACAGCCTGCTTGCTTGAGCAGTTCATGCTGCGTGGCGGTTTCTATGCCTTCGGCAATCACCTTAAGGCCCAGTTGATGCGCCATCATGATCATGGTTTCACACAGTACCAGGTCGTCTTCATTATGCTCAATGCCGTCGACAAAGCGTTTATCTATCTTGATAAAGTCGGTGTCCATCTGTTTCAGATACGCCAGCGATGAATAGCCGGTGCCAAAGTCATCCAGTGCGACCGAAAAGCCTTGCTGGATAAGCTGACCAAGTCGTGCCTGACTGCGGCCTTCACCTTGCATCATTAAGCCTTCAGTGATTTCTATGACCACGTCCTCGGGTTGCAAATTGGCGTCGCTGAGCTGAGCCTGCCAGTTTAACAGGCTGGTGTGTTTGGCATTGAACTGCACCGGCGATACGTTCAGACTGATCTGGAACGCACCATGGCGTTGTTGCAGGCGGCTGAGTGTTTGCAGGGTTTGCTGGAAGGCAAACTCTCCCAGTTGATGGATCAGCTGAGTTTCTTCCGCCAGCGGAATAAAGTGGCCGGGGCTGATCATGCCTTTATCGGGATGCTGCCAGCGGATCAGGGCTTCGGCTTTATGGATCTGCTGATCTTGCATGGCCACAATGGGCTGGTAATACATCACGAACTGTTCGTCAGATAGCGCCTGGCGCATATCTCTGAGCATTAACAGGCGTTGCTCGCTCTGCTGACGTAAAGTCGAGTCGAAACACGCATATCCGTTACGGCCCTGATCTTTGGCCCGATACATGGCCTGATCGGCCGCTTTTAGCAATAACTCACTGCTGTCACCATCACGGGGGCTCAGTGCGATGCCAATGCTGGCACCAACTTGGCAGGACTCTCCATCCAAAATAAAGTCCTGTTTAAACAATTGCTGAACCCGCTCTGCCAGGACAACGGCTTTTGCCTCACTATTGCAGTGCTCACAAATGATGACAAATTCATCACCGCCGATCCGCGAAAGAGTGACGCCAGTCTGCTCAAGTGATTGCAATGCTCTGGCAACCAGAGTGAGGAGTTGATCGCCGTAGTAGTGCCCCAGGGTGTCGTTGATATCTTTAAAATGGTCAATGTCCATTAACAGTATGGCCAGTTGCTTACCAGGCTCTGCAAGCAGATTATTGAGATGCTTTTTAAGGCTGGTCCGGTTGGGCAGATCGGTCAAAGAGTCATAGTGGCTTTGTCGCCAAAGTTGCTCATCTTTGAGTTTATTATCGGTTATATCGGTGAAAATCGCGACTCGGCGATAAGCTTCCTGTTGCTCATCGTAGACCGTATCTATAGTCAGCCACTCAGTATACAGTTCCCCATTTTTTCTCTGGTTAATAATCTCGCCCTGCCAGCGGCCGGTATCACTCAGTGCGTGCCACATTTGGCGGTAAAACGCACGATCGTGTTTGCCTGAATTCAGGATAGCGGTGGTTTTGCCTATTGCCTCGTGTGCAGAGAAACCTGTTACCTCAGTAAAGGCGCGATTCACATCAAGGATATAACCGTGGGCATCTGTGATCACCATGCCTTCACTTGAGTTGTTGTAAACCAGCGCAGCCAGATTCAATGCTTCTTCCTGTTGCTTGCGATGACTGATATCTCGGATAACAATGACGGCTTCTTCAGCGTGACTCATGCCCTGAACTCTGACCTCGTAGCCCTGCTGGTTTTCACCTAATGTGTATTCCAGTAGCAGGTGAGGCTGCTCTTTGAGTAGGGTCAGCGCAACACGGATCCGTTTATGAATATGATGGGGAAATAGCTCACTCAGTGTATTGCCTTGCTGTACCAGTACACCATGCTTGGCAAGTACCTGGCCCTGAGCATCAACGCGTAAGTAACTATCGGGTAGTGCCGACAGCAAGGTTTGTAGTTCGGTATGTTTATGCGTTAATTGTTGCTCGGTTTGCAGGCGCACGTTGGCCATGTTTTCAAAATGCTCGCCCAGTAAGGCCAATTCCTGAGGCATAGTATGGCTGGTGAGATCCAGCGTGCGCCCCTGCGCGAGCGCGGCAATGGCCTGTCGGAACTGTGTCAGTGGTTGTAACAGGGTTTTGTGCAGGCGGTAACGGGCCAGCCAGATAAGCAGGCACAACAAGATAAAAAAGCTACTTAAAACCAAGGCGAAGTGACGCTGTGTCTGTTGCCAGGCATCTTCAAAGGGGAAGGCGAAATAAATAGCCAGTTCACCTCGTGCTGCAAGCAAAGGCAGACGAATGTAGACGTGGTGATGACCGTTAGCATCGTTGAGCAGCACCGCCTGTTCATTCAGGCCTTCAGGCCAGTCTTCGCTAACGGCTCTGCCTAAAGGCGCGTTGCTGTAGGGATATTCTGCGACAATCGCTCGGGTATGATCGGCTACCATCACGCGTGTACCCTGCGGCAGCGTGAGCCTGGATAGCGAACGGCTCCAGTGTGACAGACGTTTAACGGCAATGATCACCATGGCGAGCTGTCCGTCCTGATAGACGGGGTGAGCAAAATTGAGTGTTGCACTGTTAATACTTCTGTCATGCTGGTATTCACCAATGCTGAATGTACCTTCATCGATCGCTTGCTGAAAGTAGGGGCGATCGGCAATCGAAATCGGACCTGATATTCGAGATAGCGAGCAGGTGACATTACCATCCGGCGTAGCCAGGCCAAAATTAGCAAAGCTGGGTGACAAATGCTGTGCACTCGATAGCAGCTGCGGACATACCCCAGGCTGGTGTTGCAACTCTCTTGGCTGATAGGCTAATTGCTGCAGCAATCGTTGTGTTGAGGCAATTTCAGCATGTTGCAGTGTGGCAACTTGGTTGGCATACATTAACGCTTGTTGTTCCTGCATCTGTAGCATATTGCTTCGCTGTGCAAATAGCAGAGCCAGGATCAATAAAAATCCAGGCAGACTGAGCACTAGCATCAATCGGTAAAATCGCTGTTTTATTGATATTTCTTTAATAATACAAACTCGCCTGGTTATGAGGTGGCGGCATGATACAAGCGCAGCGCGCTTTAACCAACCCGTTTAACCTAAATACTAGTCTAGAGTTATTAAATTTTCGGCCTTTTGGTAACACCATCAGGCGTAAAAATCTCATGAATGAAATATTCTATAGTAGTCAAATAAGGTACATTTTTCGGTCAAAAGATCTCGAATTATTCGTCTGCCCACATTTTCCCACCGATTTCATGGAGTTCCGTAAAACCCGCGATTTTTCTGGCCTGTAGGCCAGTCAAGCTGAGTGATCCAACTTGACAAAAAGGCTTGTCAAGCCCTAGACTGTCATCCTGTGGGAAAATGTGGGTTAGAGTGGATCAAATTGGATCAAAGATTCGTTTATCATAGCAGGCCAAGCGGGTAAGTATGTTCCGCGGCGCAAGCTCATTGAGCCTCGATGACAAAGGGCGCTTTTCGATACCAACTCGGTATCGCCAGCCACTGCTGTCTGAAGAACAGGGCGCTGTGATTTGCACTATTGCGATCAACGAACCATGCCTGTGGCTGTATCCACTTTCTGAGTGGCGCGAAATTGAATCCAGATTACAACGACTATCCAACACCAACCCCAGAGTCAGACGCTGGCAGCGCATGCTTTTAGGGCATGCGGAAGAATACCAGCTGGACAAAAATGGTCGCATTTTACTGGCGCCCACGCTACGCGCTCATGCCGGCCTTGGCAAAAAGCTAATGCTGGTCGGACTGCTCAATAAGTTTGAGATTTGGGATGAAGCGCGCTGGTATGAACAAATGCAGGCCGATACTGAGATTGAGCGCAGTGGTGACGTGGAAGCGTGTCCTGAGCTTGACGACTTTTCTTTATAACTGGGGTGAAAACCAAATTTTATGGCGACAGAATGGCAACATATTTCAGTGCTGATGGCTGAAACGCTGGATGCATTGAATATCCAACCCGATGGCACTTATATCGATGGCACATTCGGCCGCGGTGGTCACTCGGGTGAAATACTTAAGCGGCTGAACGAGCAAGGCAAATTGCAGGCCATCGATCAGGACCCGCAAGCGATTGCCGCAGCGCAGAAGTTTGCTGATGATCCGCGTTTTAGTATTGCCCACAATCGCTTCTCTCACATTGAGAGCGTTGCCCGTGATGCCGGTCTGCTGGGGCAGGTTGATGGCATTTTGCTGGATATTGGTGTTTCTTCACCGCAGCTTGATGATGCCGAGCGTGGCTTTAGCTTTATGAAAGATGGTCCGCTGGATATGCGCATGAACCCCACAGCGGGGCGCAGTGCCGCACAGTGGTTAGCGGAAGCCGAGCTGGAAGACATGGTGTTTGTGATCAAAAAATATGGCGAGGAAAAATTTGCCCGCCGTATTGCGACCAAAATCATAGAAACCCGAGCGCACACAGAGATCACGTCAACCAAGCAACTGGCGGAGCTGATTGATGAAGCTGTGCCGGTAAAAGACAAGCATAAGCACCCTGCTACCCGCACCTTTCAGGCAATTCGTATTTATATCAACAGTGAGCTGGAAGAGATCCAGACAGCATTGCAGGCTGCGTTGACGGTATTAAAACCGGGTGGGCGCCTGGTCGTGATCTCGTTTCATTCGCTGGAAGATCGCATCGTTAAGCAATTTATTAAAAAACAAAGTAAAGGCGAGGCTGTGCCACGCGGTTTACCCCTCACTGATGCACAGCTTAAACAGAATCTGACGTTAAAGGCTGTAGGCAAGGCCATCAAGCCGAGTCAGGCAGAAATTGATGCGAATCCACGAGCGCGCAGCTCGGTGCTGAGAATTGCTGAGAAACTGTAATGAAAAAGCATCAACGTCAGCCCAAATTATTTTTAGAAATGTGCCAGTTGTTACTGGCCAACAAGCTGACGTTTTTGTTGCTGGCATTGACCTTAGGATCGGCACTTGCGGTGGTGCAGGTGACCCACCTAACCCGCCAGCAATTGATTGAGCAGGATAAATTATTACAAAAACGAGATGAGCTGGATCTGGAATGGCGCTACTTGTTAGTTGAAGAGGAGTTTTACTCGCAACATGCACGTATTGAAGAAGTGGCCAGAACCCAGTTGCAGATGAAGCGACCAACCAGTAAAGAAGAGCAGGTGATCGTACTACCATGAGCCCGGCGAAAAAGACCACAGTCAATTTAATCAGCTGGCGTTTTGCGTTGGTTAGCGTGATGCTGGTGCTGGTGTTTGCCGCCTTGATCGCGCGTGCTGCTTATTTGCAGGTGATTGAGCCCGATAAAGCGCGTTCTGAAAATGCTAAACGCACCGTACGGGTTGAGACTGTGCGGGTACAACGCGGGATGATCTTCGATCGCAATGGCAAGGAACTGGCGGTCAGTGTGCCAGTGGTCAGTGTTTATGCTGATCCCAAGGCGCTGGATAAGGCATTATCGAAAAAGGTGCTTAGAAAAGCCCGTCGTAATGGTGAAGATACTCAGGCATTAGCCGACAACGCAGCAGAGCTGAGTGCCCGTAAACACGCTTTTTATCGGGACGAAGTGCGTTGGCGGGAACTGGCAGATGTACTGCAAATCAAACAAGAAAAGATAGATAAACGCCTGCGCGACAATCCTAAGCGTCGCTTTGTGTATTTAAAGCGTCAGGTCACGCCTGCGGTGGCCAACTATATTCGTCAGATGCGCTTGCCCGGGATCCACTTACTCGACGAGTCGAAACGTTATTACCCCAATGGGGAAGTCACGGCCCATGTATTGGGTGTCACCAATATTGATGGTATTGGCATCGAAGGCATTGAAAAGCTCTATGATAAGGCGATGACGGGTACTGAAGGCCGTCGCACCATACGTAAGGATGCGCAGGGCCGGGAGGTTCAGGTTTTGGCTGAAGAAGAACGCGTAGAGCCGGAAGATGTGCACCTGAGTATTGATTTACGTATCCAGGCAATTGCTTATCAGGCACTTAAATCAGCTGTACTGACTTATCAGGCAACCTCTGGCTCGGCCATGGTGGTGGATGTTCACACCGGCGAAATTCTGGCCATGGTTAATAGTCCAAGCTTTAATCCCAATGATATGAGTGATGCGGCGCCATATAAACGCCGTAACCGCGCCATAACCGATCTGTTTGAGCCGGGCTCCACGCTCAAGCCGTTGGCTGTGCTGGCCGGGTTAGATCATGGCGTGATCCAGGCTGACGATACCATAGATACCTATCCTGGCTGGATGCGCCTTAATGGCGGCCTGGTCAAAGATGAGCGTAATCACGGTGAAATGACACTGCGTGAAATCCTTAAGATCTCCAGTAACATGGGGGTGGCTAAAATCAGCCAGATGCTGCCCAAAGAATATTTTGTTGGCCTGTATCAGCAGGTTGGGTTTGGCGAAGACACCGGCACTATGATGATTGGCGAAAGTTCGGGCCTGTTTTACCCTAATCGTCGCTGGTCTGACTTTGAAATTGCTACCTTGTCATATGGTTACGCGGTTTCAGTCAGTACTGCACAGGTAGCCAGACTTTACGCCACGTTTGGTGCCGGCGGGATTTCCCGACCACTGACCATAATGAAGCAGGATGGACCTGTGCCGGGGGAACGTCTGTTTCGTGAAGAAGATGCACTGGCTGTGGTTGAGATGATGGAGTCGGTGTTTGAAAAAGGCGGGACGGCCGCGAATGTCATAGTCGATGGATATCGAGCTGCCGCTAAAACCGGTACTTCGGAAAAGGCCATTGCCGGCGGGTATGGCGACGAATATGTCGGTTATTTTGCCGGTGTTGCGCCTGTCAGTAATCCCCGTCTTGCGGTGGTTGTGATGATCAATGAACCCGGCGGTGATGTGTATTATGGAGGTCATACGGCGGGGCCGGTATTTGCCGAAATCGTTTCCAATGCATTGAGAATTTTAAATGTGGCACCGGACAAAGACCGTGTCGCTTATTTGTCGAGGCCTGATAATGATACATGACTTGAGCCTTGCACTGGCTAATATTGGGGTGTCATCCCCAGCTATATCAGTTAACAATTTACGCCTGGACAGCCGAGATGTGTGTCCGGGCGATTGCTTTATTGCACTTAGGGGTCATCAGCAAGATGGTGGTCGATATGTCGGTGCGGCGCTAAAGCGTGGCGCAGCTGTGGTATTGGCCGATACAACCTGTGCCCTCGATGCAGAAGATGAACGAGTATTACGGATCAATGCACTGGCAGACAAAGTAGCTCTGCTAGCGGCGACATTTTATGGTGAGCCCAGTCGTACCCTGAAACTCGTTGGTGTTACTGGGACCAATGGTAAATCAACCACGACAGCAATGATTGCACACCTGGCTAGTGCGTGCGGCTTACCCGGTGCGGTGATTGGCACGCTGGGTTATGGTGCTCCAGATGCGCTGACACCATTGAACAATACCACGCCGTCTCATGTTGATTTGCAACGTATTTTAAACGAGCTGCGTCACAGCTACCAACTGGCTGCCATGGAAGTATCGTCTCATGGGTTGGTACAAGGGCGCGTTGCACAGTGTCAGTTTGATGTGGCGGTATTTACCAATCTGAGCCGCGACCATCTTGATTATCATGGCACAATGGAAAGCTATGCCGAGGCTAAGCTACAGCTATTTACTGACTGCCGGCCAGACTACGGGGTAGTCAATATTGACGATCCCTGGGCACAGGGTTGGCTAGGCGCAGGTAAAATTGCTCACCCAATTGGCTTTGGTCGCAAGCCTGCAGATGTCACGCTGGGCGAGACTGTGCAGCAGTTTGTTTATTTTAGTGACGCACGCTTTGACAGTCAGGGCATACATGTCAGATTGTACACCAGCTGGGGCGATGCGGAGGTTAGCACGCCTTTGTTCGGCGAGTTTAACCTGTACAACCTGTGTGCAGCATTTGCTGTATTGTTGGTTCAGGGGATACCACTGACTCAGCTGGTTAACGGGGCTGCGCAATTACAACCTGTCACCGGCCGGATGCAGGCAATTGAAGTGGCCGGGCAGCCAACTTGTGTGGTCGACTATGCCCATACACCCGATGCGCTGGCGCTGGCGCTTCAGGCGTTGCAGCAGCATGTACCAGGCAAAGTGACCTGTGTATTTGGTTGTGGTGGTGAGCGCGACAAAGGCAAGCGCGCGTTAATGGCACAGGCGGCTGAACAATACGCAGATTCTGTGGTGATCACCAGTGACAACCCGCGTGGTGAGGATCCGTTAGCAATAATTGAAGACATTAAGGCTGGGCTCAGTAAGCCCGAGTATGCTCTTTGTCAGCCTGATAGGGCGAGTGCCATACGTGACGCAATTCGGAGCGCCGATCAACACAGTGTGATCCTGATCGCCGGTAAAGGGCATGAGGACTATCAGATTATAGGTAACCAACGTCTGGCTTTTAGTGATATTGGCTGGGCTCAGAAAATATTATCAGGGGAAAGTGCATGATCAAGATGGATCTCTCTTGGCTTGCGGATGTACTGAAGGCCCCTTTTGACGGGCAAAACCGCAGTGTTTTAAATATAAATACAGATACACGCACAATTAGCGAAAACGAAGTGTTTCTGGCATTAAAAGGGCCGAATTTTGACGGCCACAAATTTGTTGCCCAGGCGCAGCAAAAAGGCGCGATTGCCGCCATTGTTGATCATCCGGTAGACGTTGATATTGTGCAGTTTGTGGTGAAAGATACACGACTGGCGCTGGGCCAGCTCGGTCAGGCTGTGATTCAGCAGGTAGCGCCAAAAACACTGGCCATTACAGGGAGTGTCGGCAAAACCACAGTGAAAGAGATGTCTGCGGTCATTTTGTCTCGGTTGGGCAAAGTATTAGCCACCGCTGGCAACTTCAATAACGACATTGGTGTACCACTGACGTTATTGCGCCTCAGTGAAGACGACGAGTTTGCTGTGATAGAACTGGGTGCAAATCATATTGGTGAAATTGCTTATACCAGTGCATTGGTAAATCCAGATGTTGCGGTTGTTTGCAATGTGGCACCGGCACACATTGAGGGCTTTGGCTCGATTGAAGGGGTTGGGCAGGCCAAAGGGGAAATATTCTCCGGTCTGAAAGAAAACGGCGTAGCTGTGCTGAACTGTGACTGTCGCTTTGCACCGATGTGGGAGCAAAGTCTGACAACACAACGTACCAGCCGATTCTCCATGACACAACAACTTGATCTTTGGGTAGAAGATATCACTCTGGATACACTGGGCCGTGCTACTTTTACACTGTGTCAGGGGACACAACGCGTCACCATCACACTACCT
Source organism: Pseudoalteromonas rubra (assembly GCF_005887115.1). Classification (GTDB taxonomy): domain Bacteria; phylum Pseudomonadota; class Gammaproteobacteria; order Enterobacterales; family Alteromonadaceae; genus Pseudoalteromonas; species Pseudoalteromonas rubra_F. The sequence goes on from NZ_PNCJ01000017.1 coordinate 221,087, forward strand.
TTACCCGGTGAGCACAACGTTATGAATGCCCTGATAGCAGCCTCTTGCACTGTGCAACTGGGCGCGACATTGGAAGATGTCAAACTGGCGCTGGAAAACATGGCAGAGGTAAAAGGTCGCGTCAATCTGATCGAGGTATCAGACACGCTGCGGATCATTGATGATAGCTACAACGCGAATGTTCGTTCAGTCAAAGCCGCCATTGATTTGTTAGCCAGCATGCCGGGTTATCGTGTATTCGCGTTAGGTGATATGGGCGAGCTGGGAGAAGAGGCGCGTCGATACCATGAAGAAGTGGGTGAATATGCCAAAGAAAAAGGCATTGATGCACTGTTTTCATTAGGTGTGTTGAGTCGTTATGCCAGCGATGTACTTGAAACTGCCAATCGGCATTTCTCACAAAGAGAGCATATGCTGCAGGCAATTGTACAATTACTGGCACAACGCGATGAGGTTTGTACCGTGGTCGTAAAAGGATCACGCAGTGCACGTATGGAGTTACTGGTTGCAGATCTGGTGGCAGTCGGGCAAGCATCCAATAATCGCTCTGACAGTGAAGAGGAACGCCCATGTTAGCCTGGTTAGCGGAATATCTGACGCAATATTACAGTGGCTTTAACGTTTTCTCCTATCTGACGCTGCGTGCGATCCTGGGGATCCTGACCGCGTTAATGATTTCTTTGTATTTCGGGCCAAAGCTTATCCGCGCGTTACAGCGGATGCAGATTGGCCAGACAGTTCGGGATGATGGTCCTGAGTCACACTTATCTAAGTCAGGCACCCCAACCATGGGTGGGTTGTTGATCTTGGGGGCTATTTTTGCCAGCACCTTACTATGGGGTGATCTTGGTAATAAGTATGTCTGGATCACTTTGTTTGTGATTGGATCGCTGGGCGTTGTCGGATTTGTCGATGACTACCGTAAAGTGATACGCAAAGACAGCAAAGGCTTGATAGCCAGATGGAAATATTTCTGGCAGTCAGTAATTGCCATTTCGGTCGCAGCCTTTATTTACTTCACTTCCTCAGATCCGTCGGAAACTGTGCTCGTCGTGCCATTTTTCAAAGACGTATTGCCTCAACTGGGTTTGTTTTATCTGGTGATGAGCTATTTTGTGCTGGTAGGCACGTCAAATGCCGTAAACCTGACCGATGGACTCGATGGTTTGGCCATAGTGCCGACCATTTTAGTGGCGTCGGCACTGGCTATTATCGCTTATGTAACCGGAAATGCTGTATTTGCAAATTACCTCCATATTCCTCATATAGCCTCTGCCAGTGAGCTGGTAGTAGTCTGCACGGCAATTGTTGGCGCCGGGCTTGGCTTTTTGTGGTTTAACACTTATCCGGCGCAAGTCTTTATGGGCGATGTTGGTTCACTTGCACTCGGCGGGGCGCTTGGGATCATCGCTATTTTAGTGCGCCAGGAGCTGGTGTTGCTGATTATGGGCGGGGTATTTGTTATGGAGGCACTTTCTGTGATTCTACAGGTGGGGTCTTATAAATTGCGTGGTCAGCGGATTTTCCGCATGGCGCCGATCCATCATCATTATGAATTAAAGGGTTGGCCGGAGCCCAGGGTAATTGTGCGATTTTGGATTATTTCGATCATATTAGTGCTGGCGGGGCTGGCAACTTTAAAGATCCGCTAAAGCAGTACACTAAGGTCAGGATATGGGTTATTTAGACACCTTAAAGAATAAACATATTACTGTGCTCGGGCTGGGAGTTACCGGTCTGGGCATAGTACGTTTTTTGGTACGCCATGGGATAACCCCTAAGGTAGTTGACTCACGACCTGTGCCTCCCGGAGCCGATTGGATGAATCATAATCTGCCAGAGTGTGAAGCGGTATTTGGTCCCCTTGCAGAAGCGGCACTGAGTGCCACTGATTTGGTCGTGATCAGCCCGGGTGTGCCTTTGTATGAGACCTGTGTTGCCCAGGCCATCGCTGCCGGCGTTGAAGTTATTGGTGACGTGGAATTATTTGCTCGTCTGAATGACAAGCCGGTGATTGCTGTGACAGGCTCGAACGGTAAGTCAACCGTAGTCAGCCTGGCTGCCGAGGTATGTCAGCAAGCTGGTCTCAAGGTTGGCTTGGGCGGGAACATTGGTACTTCGGTGCTGGATCTGCTGGAGCAAGACTTTGATGTGTTTGTGCTGGAGCTGTCGAGTTTTCAGCTCGAAACTACCCACAGCTTGCACTGCATGAGCGCGATGATTCTTAACATCACCGAAGATCATATGGACAGGTACCCGGACTTTGCCGCCTACTGCGAAGCTAAATTACGCATCTATCAACAGGTCGACTGTCTCGTATATAACGCCGAAGATGCCCGCACCTATCTGCCTCACGATAACACATTGAGTGTAGCGCTTGAGGGGGCAACGTGCTGCTTAATAGAAGAGGCTGGACTGAGCTATTTTTCGCTTAATGGCAAAAAACTGTGTCCGGTTGATGAGCTTGCCATGCCTGGTAAACATAATCAATTTAATGCTCTGGCTGTAATGGCGCTCTTGTCTCCTCTGTCTTTGCCAGAGAGTGCTTTCATCAGGGCATTTAGAGCATTCAAAGGGTTGCCGCATCGCTGTCAGTTGGTTGCCGATGTAAAAGGGGTTCGTTATTTTAATGACTCCAAGGCAACCAATGTTGGTGCGACAGTAGCGGCGTTGGAAAGTCTGGCCGGTGAGCAGGGGCAGATCCTGTTGATCGTTGGCGGTGATGCCAAAGGCGCAGACCTGTCTCCACTCAAGCAGCCTTTACAACACTACTGCAAAACCATCTTTTGCTTTGGTAAAGATGGCGCGGATTTCATGCCTTTGCATCCTAAAAGTCAGATGGTCAACAACTTGAGTGAAGCGGTAGCGCTGGCGGCCCAACAGGCTACGCCCGGGGATCTGGTGTTACTGGCGCCTGCGTGCGCGAGCATTGACATGTATGCCAATTATATGGCCCGAGGCGAGGAATTCTGCCGACTGGTTGAGGGGCAAGCATGCTGAGTATGACCGCTCTGCGGCGCTCTTTTACCCCGACCCCTTCGGATTCGTTGTTCGACGTTCCGCTGCTGTACGCCATGTTGTGTCTGGTGGGGATCGGTTTTGTGATGGTGACGAGTGCTTCTATGCCTGTGGCAGAGCGTTTGTACGATAACCCGTATCATATAGTGACGCGCCATGGCATGTTTCTGGTCATGGCGTTAGTGCTGTTCTGGCTCAGCACCACAGTGCCGATGACCTGGTGGAAGCGCTTCAACCCCTACCTGCTGTTGTTGGGGCTGGTGTTATTGGCGGTTGTGTTGGTTGTCGGGCGTGAAGTAAATGGCTCGAAACGCTGGTTGCCCGTTGGGCCGATAGGTTTCCAGGTCGCTGAAGCTGCGAAACTCTTTTTCTTTAGCTACATTGCCGGTTATCTGGTGCGCAAGCGTGACGAAGTGCAGGAAAACCTCAAGGGGTTTGCAAAACCCATTATTGTATTTGCGGTCTATGCATTTTTAATTCTGATGCAGCCTGACTTAGGCACTGTGGTGGTGATGTTTGTGACTACGGTTGGTTTGTTATTTTTAGCCGGTGCAAAACTCTGGCAGTTTTTTGCGCTGATGCTGACCGGTGTGTTGCTGGTTGTGATGTTGATTATTTTTGAGCCTTATCGAATGGCCCGGGTAGTCGGTTTTTTAGAACCCTGGGAAGATCCCTTCGGTAAAGGGTATCAGCTGGTACAGTCTCTCATGGCATATGGTCAGGGGGGCTGGCTGGGACAGGGTCTGGGCAATAGTGTACAGAAGTTACAGTATTTACCTGAGGCTCATAATGACTTTATTTTCGCTGTTGTCGCTGAGGAACTTGGTTTTATTGGTGTGATTTGTGTTCTGATGACACTGGCAACATTGGTATTCAGAGCCTTACTCATCGGGCAAAAAGCGTTGAAAGCGGGCAAAGAATACGAAGGTTATCTGGCTCTGGGCATAGGTATCTGGTTTGCTTTTCAAACCGTAGTGAACGTCGGTGCGAGTGCAGGAATGTTACCAACGAAGGGGTTAACGTTACCTTTCATATCCTATGGCGGTTCTAGCTTACTGATTATGACGATCGCCGCAGGTTTATTGCAGCGCATTGATTTTGAAACCAAACTGTCGACGCGACAAGCGACTTCCCGTGGAGGTAAAAAATGACCAAGCGGTTACTTGTGGTCGCCGGTGGAACGGGCGGGCATATCTTTCCGGGTATTGCGGTGGCGAAAGCACTCGAAGCACAGGGCTGGGAGATTTCCTGGGTGGGCACCGCTGACAGAATGGAGGCGCAGGTTGTGCCTGCACATGGCATTGAAATCGATTTCGTCGATGTTAAAGGGGTGCGTGGCAATGGCCTAAAGCGGTTGCTGATGGCGCCATGGATGGTGATAAAAGCCATCTTTGCCGCCAAAATCATCATTCGCAACCGTCGCCCAGATGTGATCCTCGCCATGGGTGGCTATGTTACAGGCCCTGTCGGGGTAGCAGCAAAACTAACCCGAGTGCCTCTGGTAATTCATGAGCAAAATGCGGTGGCCGGGTTGAGTAACAAACTACTTGCTCGTATTGCCAACAGAGTATTAGCGGCATTCCCGCAGGCTTTTGCTGAGCGTGACCATGATGTTGTCGGTAATCCTGTACGTGCAAGTGTGGCACAGCTTAGGCCGAAACAACCTAGTACCTCTGTCAATGTGTTGGTTGTAGGTGGTTCTCTGGGGGCGAAAGTACTCAATGACACTGTGCCTGAAGCGATGGCACTCCTGAGCAAGGCGACCTCTGGTGATATCCAGATTTGGCATCAAAGTGGTAAAGGTAACCATGTCGGTCTGGAGGACAACTATCAGCGCTACGGTTTACACGCCAAAGTGGCTGAATTTATTGAGGATATGGATCAGGCATACGACTGGGCTGATGTGGTGATTTGTCGTGCGGGGGCGCTGACTGTGAGTGAGATTGCCGCCGCAGGTAAAATGGCTATCTTTGTGCCTTTACCCCATGCGGTAGACGACCATCAGACTGCCAATGCACGATTTTTAGTAGACGAATCGGCGGCGCTTTTGATCCCTCAGCCTGATTTATCTGCGCAGCATTTATGTGACACTTTACTCCCATACTGTCGCGATCAGGCACTCATTTGGAACAAAGCAAATAAAGCTAAAGCCTGTGCGCAGCTGTCTGCAACTCAGTCAGTGGCAGCCATATGCGAAGAAGTAACGAATTAAAAGAGAAAACAGTGAAAGAAATAAATAGACGCAGAGCCATGAGACGTATTAATACCATCCACTTCATTGGCATAGGTGGTGCTGGTATGGGCGGTATTGCAGAGGTGCTGGCTTTTGAAGGGTACCGAATTACCGGCTCTGACATTGCCCAGAATGCGATGACGGAACGTCTTATCCGCGCAGGGGCTGAGGTGTTTATTGGCCATGATGAAAACAATATTAAAGATGCCGATGTAGTCGTGGTTTCCAGTGCCATTGATACCAGCAACCCAGAGATCCAGGCTGCCAAGCGCGCCCGGGTACCTGTGGTCAGACGCGCCGAAATGCTGGCCGAATTGATGCGCTTTCGCCATGGTATTGCGGTTGCCGGAACCCATGGCAAAACCACAACAACCAGCTTGATTGCCAGTATTTTCGCTGAGGCGAGATTAGACCCAACCTTTATTATTGGTGGTTTGTTAAACAGTGCCGGCAGTAATGCGAAGGTGGGGAGCAGTGATTACCTGATTGCAGAGGCCGACGAAAGTGACGCGTCATTTTTACATTTGCAGCCCATGGTATCGGTGATCACAAACATTGAAGCCGACCATATGGATACCTATGACGGCGACTTCGAAAAGATGAAAGACACCTATGTCGAGTTCATTCATAACTTGCCTTTTTATGGTTTAGCTGTGGTGTGTACCGACTCTGATGTGGCAAAAGAGTTGTTACCTCGCTTTGCTCGCCCTGCCATCACCTATGGGGAAAACCCAGAAGCGGATTACCGCATGGTGGATTTTGAGCAAACGCAGAGCCGCAGCCGATTTAAAGTTGTGCATAAATCAGGCGAGCAGCTTGAGGTAACACTCAGCATGCCAGGAAAACACAACGCACTGAACGCCACCGCGGCCATTGCCGTGGCAAAAGATCATGATATCGGTAACGAAGCGATCTTATCGGCGCTGGAAAAGTTTGCGGGTATAGGTCGGCGTTTTCAGCATTATGGCGTGTTTGAAAATGAACGCGGTGAAGTCATGCTGGTTGATGATTATGGTCATCACCCGTCGGAAGTGGCCGTGACTATTCGTGCAGCACGCGCTGGATGGCCTGATAAGCGTCTGGTTATGTTGTATCAGCCACATCGTTATACCCGTACCCGGGACCTCTATGAAGACTTTGTGAAAGTCCTCAGTGAGGTCGATCAATTGCTGTTATTAGACGTGTATAGTGCCGGGGAAAGCCCCATTGTTGGCGCCGACAGTAAGAGTTTGTGTCGTAGTTTAAGACAGCGTGGTGTTGAACCTATCCATGTCACTGACGGTCAGGATTTACAGGCGGTTTTGGCGGATGTATTGCGAGATAACGATCTGGTGATCACCCAGGGCGCCGGTAATATTGGGCAAATCGTTAAACAACTGGCGGCCACTGAGCTGTCGGTCGAAAAGTTAAAGCAAGGTGCACTATGAGTGAGTTTGGCAAAGTTGCGGTATTGCTGGGTGGCTTGTCTGCCGAGCGCGAAGTGTCGTTGAAGTCGGGTCAGGCGATCATCAATGCACTGCAAGAAGCGGATGTAGACGTCGTGGCATTCGACCCGGCGGAGCGTAACTTGTGGGAACTTAAAGCACTCGAGGTTGACCGGGTGTTTATTGCCCTGCATGGCCGTGGCGGTGAAGATGGCACCGTACAGGGGGCGCTGGAGTTTATGGGGCTACCCTATACCGGCAGCGGTGTACTGGGCAGTGCGCTGGCGATGGATAAGATCCGCTGTAAACAGCTATTTGAATCTGCCAAATTAAGCACGGCACGTTACTGTGTGGTCAAAGCGTCTCAGGATATAGACGCCGCTGCGCTGATGGCTGACTTTGGCAAAGTGATGGTAAAACCCAGTCACGAAGGTTCCAGCATCGGCATGACTCAGGCAACGTCAGCACAGGAGCTGCAAGCCGCTCTCAGTGAAGCGTTTAAGTATGACAATGAAATTCTCATTGAACAGTGGATTGAAGGTCGTGAGTTTACTGTAGCTATGTTAGGAAACGAGGCTTTACCTGTCATTGAAATGCGCACGCCTCGGGGCTTTTATGATTACCAGGCTAAGTATCAGGCTAACAGCACTGAGTATTATTGTCCGGCAGATATCATTACAGCGTACACCGAGCAGCTCCAAGTGATGGCGAAACATGCGTTTGAGCTGGTTGGCGCAACGGGCTGGGGCAGAGTGGATGCAATGCAAGATAGTAATGGCCAGTTTTACTTGCTGGAAGTGAATACGGTGCCGGGCATGACAGAAAAATCTTTGGTGCCAATGGCTGCGAAGCAAAATGGGTTGTCATTTAAGCAATTAGTTATTCGCATTTTGGAGCAAACCCTTTAATATGCGTGCTCTTTTGGGAAAAATCGCCGCTTTCAAGCACAGTGTCAACTGGTCACTGTTGTTTGGTGTGGGTTTTTTCCTGATTGTGCTAATAGGCCTTTTGCAAACTGGACTGTGGGCTCGTGACTGGTTGACTCAGCACAGAGATACCCAGATCAAGACCCTGACGGTACTTGGCCAGCCCTATTACACGGCTAAAAATGACATTGTAGCAGCGATCCGAAAAACGGATCTGTCGAGTTTCTTTGAACTCGATGTAAAGGCAGTGCACGATCAGGTGCAAGCCTTGCCTTGGGTGGCGACTGTCTCAGTCAGGAAGCAGTGGCCAGATGCCCTTCAGGTGTATGTTGTTGAGCATCAACCAGTTGCTGTGTGGAATAGTGACCTGTTATTGAATAGTGCAGGTGGTGTGTTTCAGGCAAGCAGTACGCGATTACCAGAGACTTTACCTGAGCTATATGGCCCGGAAGGCAGTGAAGTCGAAGCCTGGCAGACGTTTTTACAACTAAAAGAAATGTTGGCTGTAAATCAGTTTAACTTGATCAGCCTGGCGCTTTCAGAGCGCTTTGCCTGGCAGTTATGGCTGGACAACGGCATTCGGCTCAATCTGGGCCGGGAAGATAAAGCACAGCGTGTGCAACGGTTTATAGATGTTTATCCGAGGCTGGAAAAGCCAGAGGGCGCTCAGGTAGATGTGATCGACCTGAGATATGATACGGGACTGGCGGTTAGCTGGAAGTTCAGCCAGAACGAAGACAATAAAGATAAGAGTAAAGCATGACCAAGTCGGCAGAGAGAAACTTAGTGATTGGACTGGATGTAGGTACCTCTAAGGTGGTTGCAACAGTTGGGGAGATCACAGCAGACAACCAGCTGAGTATAGTGGGAGTCGGGAATCAGGTTGCCCACGGTATGGACAAAGGTGGCGTCAACGACCTCAATCTGGTATCAGATTCCATCAAGCGTGCTGTTGACGAAGCGGAACTGATGGCTGATTGCCGGATCAGCTCTGTCTATCTCGGTATTTCGGGTAAACACATTCAGTGCCAAAACGAAAGTGGCGTAGTGGCCATTAATAATAATGCAGAGATCACCGATGACGACATTGCCAATGTGATCCACATCGCCCGCTCTGTACCTATGTCTGCCGAGCGTAAAATGCTGCATTCACTGCCTCAGGAATATAGTGTAGATATGCAAGAAGGCATTAAGAATCCACTGGGCATGAGCGGTGTGAGAATGGAAGCCAAAGCGCACATTATTACCTGTTCAAACGACATGGCGAAAAACATCGAAAAGTGCGTTGAACGCTGTGGCTTACAGGTCGATCAGCTGACTTTTACAGCCCTGGCATCGTGTTACTCAGTGCTGACTGAAGATGAAAAAGAGCTGGGTGTTGCAGTTGTTGATATTGGCGGCGGTACTATGGATATTGCGATTTACGTCAATGGTGCATTGCGTCATACCGCCGTTATTCCGGTGGCAGGTAACCAGGTGACTGGGGATATTGCAAAAATTTTCCGCACCCCTATTTCTCACGCGGAATCGCTGAAGGTACAATATGCCTATGCGAGCAGCCAGATGGCCAGTAATGAAGAAACGATTGAAGTACCCAGCGTAGGTGGAAGGCCTGCGCGGATTATGTCTCGGCACACCTTATCGGAGGTTGTTGAGCCCAGATTTCGAGAACTATTTGAGCTTGTACTTGAAGAAATTCGTCGGTCTGGATTTGAAGATCAAATTGCCGCGGGGATTGTACTCACCGGCGGTAGTGCGAAAATGAAAGGGGCACTGGAAGTGGCGGAAGACATTTTTCAGATGCCCGTTCGTGTTGGTAAACCTGTAGGGATAACAGGGTTAACCGATTATGTTGATGATCCGGCATACGCAACAGCGGTAGGTTTGTTACAATATGGCCGAACGCTGCAAGTCAAGAATGCACACAGGACGAAAGCGGATGCCGAAGATGGTTGGTGGAACCGGATCACTAAATGGTTCCAAGGTGAGTTTTAAGCTCAAGTCGGAGAGTGAAGATGTTTGATATTATGGAACAACACGGCGAAGAAGCCGTTATTAAAGTCATCGGCGTCGGTGGCGGCGGCGGTAACGCTGTAGAACATATGGTAAAGCAGGAAATTGAAGGTGTTCGCTTCATCGTAGCGAACACCGACGCGCAGGCTCTGCGTAAATCCTCTGCCGATGTGACTGTGCAGCTGGGCACTCAGATCACCCAAGGTTTGGGTGCAGGGGCGAACCCTGAAGTGGGTCGTAGTGCTGCAGAAGAAGATGTCGATGCCATCAAAGCGAGCCTTGAAGGGGCCGACATGGTGTTTATCGCTGCCGGTATGGGGGGCGGAACAGGCACAGGTGCAGCGCCGGTTGTTGCGCGTGTCGCTAAAGAGCTAGGTATCCTGACCGTGGCAGTGGTGACGCGTCCTTTCGATCTGGAAGGTAAGAAGCGCATGGCTGCAGCCGATCAGGGTATTGGCGAGTTGTCAGAAATTGTAGATTCACTCATCACAATTCCTAACAACAAGTTACTTAAAGTTTTAGGTAAAGGCACTACATTATTAGATGCCTTCGCTAAAGCAAACGACGTATTGTACGGCGCGGTACAGGGCATTGCTGAATTGATCACACGTTCTGGTTTGATCAATGTGGACTTTGCGGACGTACGTACTGTTATGTCGGCAATGGGCACGGCCATGATGGGCACAGCGGCGGCCAGTGGTCCAGACCGGGCACAGGAAGCAGCAGAAGCGGCAATTTCCAGCCCATTACTTGAAGATGTTGATTTAACCGGTGCCAAAGGTATTTTGGTTAACATTACGGCTGGCATGGACATCACCATCGAAGAATTTGAGATTGTGGGGAACCATGTAAAAGCATTGGCGTCTGAAAATGCAACTGTGGTGGTTGGTGCTGTTATCGACCCTGAGATGAGCGAAGAGCTGCGCGTGACTGTGGTTGCAACTGGGCTTGGTGGTGAACGCAGGCCTCAATTTGGTATTGTGGATAACGGCCTTAAAAAGGCGGTTGGCTCTGACAGCGAAGGTGGCAAAGGGCAGAATATGTTTGTCCCCAGCTTTACTCAAACCAGCGGTGAAAGTAATGAACCTGAGCAGAGCAGCGGCACAACATCAGAGCCTAAACCGACGAGTACATCGTCATCGTCGAACAGCTCAGGCGGTAAAGAAAAAGGGGATTACTTTGATATCCCTGCGTTTTTACGCAAACAATCTGATTAACGTCAGGTTAAAAAACAAACGATTGGCAGCGACTTCTATCTGTGATAGAATTTGCGGTCTCATTAATCATTAACCAGTCAGAAGCGGACGAACCTATGATAAAACAACGAACGATTGCTGAAGTCGTTAAAGCCACAGGTGTAGGATTACACAAAGGTGAAAAGGTCACGATCACTCTCCGACCTGCGAGCGTAAATACGGGGATCGTATTTCGTCGCGTAGATCTCGACCCGGTTGTCGATTTTGAAACAACCCCCGAAGCTGTGGGCGACACGCAATTGTGCACTTGTTTAACCAATAAAGACGGCGTTCGTCTGTCAACAACGGAGCATTTAATTGCGGCCGTTGCGGCACTGGGTATTGATAACTTAATCGTAGAGCTGGATAGTGCAGAAGTACCGATTATGGACGGTAGTGCATTACCTTTCATTTACTTACTGCAAAAAGGTGGCATTGCAGAGCAGAATCAGGCAAAGCGCTTTATTCGCATCAAAGAAAAAGTGCGCGTAGAAGACGGAGACAAATGGGCTGAAATTGAGCCTTATGACGGCTTCCATATCGACTTTGAAATTGCTTTTGACCATCCGGCGATTAATGCCAGCCGCCAGCGTATTGGCTTGGACATTACCGCACAGAGCTTTACCGAAGAGATCAGTCGTGCGCGTACATTCGGCTTCATGAAAGATATCGAGTATATGCATGCAAACAATCTGGCTCTGGGCGGCAGTATGGACAATGCTGTTGTTTTGGACGAGTTCAAGGTTTTGAACCCGAACGGTTTACGCTATAAAGATGAGTTTGTAAAACACAAGATTTTGGATTGTGTGGGCGACATGTTTATGGCTGGACACAACATTCTGGGTAAGATCACGTGCTTTAAATCAGGTCATGGCCTGAACAATAAGCTACTGCGTGAGATCATGGCGTCAGAGTCTGCTTGGGAATGGGCAACGTTTGATGAGCCTGTGACTATGCCAGCACCAGGTATGGACGTAGATACGTCTTTGGTAACTGCCTGAATCAGTTTGTTAGATGAAAAATGACGCCGAGAGCGTCATTTTTTTTGCCTGCCATGTTTTGCAAGGCGTAAGAGTTTTTCTTTTAAACCGGCTGGGGCATGTTCGGCGAGTGCCATTAAATCGCCAGCCGTTTGCTCGCTCATTTGGCGCCCCGAATAGCTTGTATTGGGCGTCTTAATCTGATTTTGCGGTTTGGTAAGGCGTTGTTGTGCCTCGGGGTTGGTACCAATCTTAACCTGACAACAGTCATGGTAGCCTGCGGCGCGAAAACTACTCAGGATCTCCATTTTCAGGTAATTTAAGCGAGTTGCTAATGTCGCCGAAGCTGCCTCAACATACAAAGTCCCATCCTGATAGTTGGCAACACGGCATTTTTTACTAAGAACAGGGCCCAAGGCGTTTTGCAGAGGTTGCTGCAGTTCAGTGATCCCCTGTGCTTTTTGCATGTAGCCACTTAGTTTATCTGACCAGCCACTGGCCAGTTCGCCAAGCGGCTTGGGGTCAAACCGGTTTTTACTCATAATACCCACCCACAACGGCGACCTTACTGGTGTTTTGCTCTTTCATGTATAAGTATAACGCGTGCATACCATGACAGATAGTGGAAACATGTGCACGAAACAGATTATGCTTGAAATGCGCGTCTATTGCCCCAATGTATAGTGTCAGTACGTCAAAAACCTTGCCTGCTTTCTGTATTTGGAAGTCGATATCACCAGCTGCCATTAAGTGGTTCGGGTGTGTTTCCCTGCCTTGTATGATTAAATAGGAACAGATTACTTTTTGATGGTTTGCAGACGCGCATAGTCTGGTATGATAGGGCACAAATTTAACTCGGCACACAGCAAGGTCCGACTTTGTCGCCAACAGGACGAGCGAGCGTGACAACCGCGTTACCCAAATAGGTGCTCGCAAATAGATGAGTGAAATGGTTTAAACATGATAACGAAAATTTTTACCAAGATTTTTGGTAGCCGCAACGACCGAATGATTAAAAATCTGAGAAAAACGGTCGCCCTGATCAACGCCCTAGAAGAACAATATAAGGCGCTATCAGACGAAGAACTGCAAGCTAAAACCGCGGAATTCAGACAAAGATTTGAGCAAGGCACCAGCCTGGACGATATGCTGCCGGAAGCCTTTGCTACAGTGCGTGAAGCATCGACACGGGTGTTTGGCATGCGCCACTTTGACGTGCAAATGATAGGCGGTATTGTGCTGCATCAGGGGCGTATTTCAGAAATGCGTACCGGTGAAGGTAAAACACTGACCGCGACCTTGCCCGCTTACTTAAATGGTTTGACAGGTAAAGGCGTACACGTCATTACTGTGAATGACTATCTGGCAAAGCGGGATGCTGAGAATAACCGTCCACTGTTTGAATTCTTAGGTCTCACCGTCGGCTGCAATGTGCCAGGTATGATGCCTGCGCAAAAGAAAGAAGCTTATGCAGCTGATATCACTTATGGCACCAACAACGAATTCGGCTTTGACTACCTGCGCGACAATATGGCATTCAGCATTGAAGAGCGTGTTCAGCGCCCATTGCATTATGCTGTTGTGGATGAAGTTGACTCGATCCTGATTGATGAAGCTCGTACGCCTCTGATCATTTCGGGCCCAGCGGAAGACAGTTCTGAGCTTTATACTAAGATCAACACTATAGTACCTGAGCTGATTTTACAGGAAAAAGAAGACGAGGAAGGTGTTGAAGGCGATGGCGACTTCACGCTCGACGAAAAGAGCAAGCAGGTTCACTTAACCGAACGTGGTCAGGTAAAAGTTGAAGAATTGCTGGTTAAAAATGGCCTGATTGAAGAAGGCGATTCACTTTACTCTGCGGGTAACATCACCCTGCTGAGTCATGTTTATGCCGCCCTGCGTGCACACAAGCTATATCAAAAAGACGTCGACTACGTTGTTAAAGACAATGAAGTTATCATTGTTGATGAGCACACGGGTCGTACGATGGAAGGGCGTCGCTGGTCAGAAGGTCTACACCAGGCGGTGGAAGCCAAAGAGAATGTTCGTATCCAAAACGAAAACCAGACGCTGGCTTCCATCACCTTCCAGAACTATTTCCGTTTGTACGACAAACTGGCGGGGATGACAGGTACTGCTGATACCGAAGCGTTTGAATTCCAGTCAATCTACGGACTGGATACCGTGGTTATTCCAACCAACAAGCCGATGATCCGTGACGATCGTGCTGATCTGGTTTATCTGACTCAGGACGAAAAGTTTGAAGCCATTCTGGCCGATATCCGCGACTGTCAGAAACGCGGTCAGCCAGTACTGGTCGGTACCATTTCAATCGAAAGCTCTGAGTATCTGTCACACTTCCTGCGCAAAGAAAAAATTGAGCACAACGTACTGAATGCGAAATTCCACGCTCAGGAAGCGGATATCATTGCGGATGCGGGTTTACCGGGTAAAGTGACGATTGCCACTAACATGGCAGGTCGTGGTACCGACATCATGCTGGGCGGTAACTGGCAGAATGATGTGTCTAAGCTGGACAATCCAAGCGATGCGCAAATTGATGACATTAAAGCACAGTGGCAGAAACGTCACGATGATGTACTCGAAGCGGGTGGTCTGCATATTATCGGCACTGAACGTCATGAATCTCGTCGTATCGATAACCAGCTACGTGGCCGTTCTGGTCGTCAGGGCGATGCCGGTTCGAGCCGTTTCTACCTGTCAATGGATGATGCGTTAATGCGTATCTTTGCTGGCGAACGGATGACCAATATGATGCGTAAACTTGGTATGCAACGTGGCGAAGCCATTGAGCATCCTTGGGTTAACCGTGCCATTGAAAATGCGCAGCGTAAAGTAGAAGCACGTAACTTTGATATTCGTAAGCAGCTGCTTGAGTACGATGATGTAGCCAACGATCAGCGTCGCGTGGTCTATGAACAGCGCAACGAACTGCTGGAAGAAGGCGACATTTCAGAAACAATTTCAGCTATCCGTGGCGATGTGATCAATGTAGCCATTGATCAGTACATTCCGCCGCAGAGCCTGGCCGAAATGTGGGATATCCCAGGTCTGGAAGAGCGTCTGAAGAATGACTTTATGGTTGAGTTGCCAATTGCCAAATGGCTTGAGGAAGACAACAAACTATACGAAGAGCGTTTGCGTGAGCGTATCGGCGAAGAGATTGATGCGGCTTACAAGCAAAAAGAAGAGATGGTGGGGGCTCAGGTACTGCGCCAGTTCGAAAAGGCTGTGATGTTGCAAAGTTTGGATCAGCACTGGAAAGATCATCTTGCTGCAATGGACCACTTACGTCAGGGTATTCACCTGCGTGGTTATGCACAGAAAAATCCTAAGCAGGAATACAAGCGCGAATCGTTTGAGTTGTTCTCTGAAATGCTTGAAAACCTCAAAGTGGACGTGGTTGGCGTACTGAGCAAAGTACAGGTACGCGCTGAAGAAGATGTTGAAAAAGTAGAAGAGCAACATCGTCGCAGCGAGCAGGCTCCGCGCCAGTATCAGCATGAAGAGTCTGCGCCGGTTGGTGGAGAAGCGCCCCAAGGTGCTGCGGTAGCGGCGCGCACTGAGCCTAAAGTTGGCCGTAATGAGCCATGTCCATGTAAATCGGGCAAAAAATACAAGCAGTGTTGCGGTAAGCTATCTTAAGTTTGCAGCGACATTATGAAAAAGCGACCTTGTGTCGCTTTTTTTATCTCAGAAAAACAGATTATTTGAGTTAGATATGACAAAAAAAGTGGTTAATGTAGCTGTGGGTGTCATCATTCGGGATGCGCAGTTTTTTGTATGTAAACGGGCCAAAGAGCAACATCAAGGCGGCTTATGGGAGTTTCCCGGTGGTAAAATTGAAGCGCAGGAAACCGTGACTCAGGCACTGGCCAGAGAACTGAAGGAAGAAATCGATATTGATGTCCACGGTTCTGAACATTTACTGACAATTGAACATGACTATGGCGACAAACAGGTTAAACTGGAAGTGCATAAGGTCGAAGATTTTTCGGGACAAGCGATAGGGCTGGAAGGTCAGCCCAGTCAGTGGGTTAACTGGAGTGAGTTAAAGCAACTGGCTTTTCCCGCAGCTAATGTGGCTATTCTGAACGTATTGGCGCAACAATATGATGGGCATCAGTAGCAGCGGCCGTTGAGTAAAATTACGAGTAAGGATGAAAAAATGAAAAAAATAGCAGTCATTGCCGCCGCGGTTGCACTGGCACTGGGTCTGACAGGGTGTAGCGAGCAGGTGAAAACAGACTCGCAAGCCGAAGTGGAACAAGCACAGAGCACCCTGAATTCAGGGATTGCATTGGGCAATATCGATAGTGCTGTAAGGGCGCAGGATGATTTCTATTACCATGTAAACGGTAAATGGTTAGCTCGCACTGAAATACCAGCAGACAAATCAAATTATGGTTCATTCACTGAGCTGTACGACGCATCACAAAAAGCACTGCGTAAAACCCTCGAGCAGGCTGCCAGTAACGATCAGGCCAAGCCCGGCTCAGACGAGGCCAAACTGGGCGATTTCTATCGCAGTTACACCGATGAATTGGCACGCGAAGAGCTAGGTACTACACCATTGCAATCTTACCTGGCGCCTTTCCAGGCATTACAAAGTAAGTCTGAACTCCCTGCCTTATTTGCTCGCGCCTTGTCTCAGGGGGGCACCACCCCATTGAGCTGGTATGCAAATAATGATGCCAAAAACTCCACCATGAATACGCTTTATTTATGGCAATCGGGTTTGGGGCTGCCGGATCGGGATTTTTACCTTCAGGATACGGAAAAGTTCACCCGAATTCGTGCTGAATATCGTCAGTATATAGAGCGCCTGATGCAGGTGATGGGCTATGAACAACCTCGTGCTGAACAGGCGGCTAAGCATATTATGGCACTTGAAACTGCTTTAGCTGAAATTCAGTGGTCACGAGTTGAAAGTCGCGATGCGGATAAAACCTATAACAAGTTTCAGGTTGATACGCTCAATGCACAGCTACCACATTTTGATATGGCGGCGTATCTGAAAGCATTCGGCTTAACTACCAAAGAGCTGGTCGTGACTCAGCCAAGCTATCTGGAAGGGTTGTCAGAGTTGATTGGCAAAACGGATGTAGCCGCCTGGCGCGATTACCTGACCTTTCACTTCGCCAGCGATTATGCGCAGCTGCTGCACAAGACAGCGGTTGACCTGAAGTTCAACTTCTACGGTAAGACGCTGCGTGGTCTGGAAGAGCAGGCTCCTGTATGGAAAAAGGCGGTGAATGCCAGTAATGATGTGCTGGGAGAGCTGCTGGGTAAGATCTATGTTAAAGAGTACTTTCCGCCAGAAGCCAAAGCGCGCATGGGAGAGCTGGTCGATAACTTAATCAAGGGGTTTGAACAGTCAATCGATGAATTGGAGTGGATGAGCGCAGAAACCAAACAAGCAGCGAAGGTTAAACTCAGTAAGTTTACACCTAAGATTGGTTATCCGGATAAATGGCGAGACTATTCAGGGTTAGAGATCAGTGCTGACGACCTTGTTGGCAACTATGTTCGCTATAATGAGTGGGCCTACCAGGACATGGTCGGCAAAGTTGATAAGCCAGTTGACCGCAGCGAATGGTTTATGACGCCGCAGACCGTCAATGCTTACTACAACCCAGTTAATAACGAAATTGTCTTCCCTGCTGCTATTCTCCAGCCGCCCTTCTTTAACCTGGAAGCCGATGATGCCGTCAACTATGGTGCCATTGGTGCGGTCATAGGCCATGAGCTGGGTCATGGGTTCGATGATCAGGGCGCAAAGTACGATGGCGATGGCAACTTACGCAACTGGTGGAGTGAGCAAGATCTGGCCCAGTTTCAGGCGCGCAGCCAAAAACTGGTTGAACAATATAATCAGTATCAGCCTTTTGAAGATGCCAGTGTAAACGGTGAGCTAACATTAGGCGAAAACATTGGTGATCTTGGCGGTTTAAGTGTGGCGCTTAAAGCGTATCAGCTGTCTCTGCAAGGTAAGCCGGCTCCGGTAATTGATGGTTACACCGGTGAGCAACGCTTCTTTATGGGGTGGGCGCAGATCTGGCGTCGACAATACCGTGATGAGGAGCTGCGTAACCGATTGATGACCGACTCGCATTCACCGAGTCACTACCGCGTTATTGGTGTGTTGCCCAATATGCCGGCGTTTTACGATGCATTTGATGTCAAAGAAGGCGACAAAATGTATCTTAAACCGCAAGAGCGGGTCAAAATCTGGTAAGTGTTTACTGCTATCATGGCCGCCAGCTTCTGGCGGCTTTTTTGTATTAACTCTCTGATAAAAAAGATGATAGAGATCTTGTAAGGAAAAATTGATAGCGCTGTCATTTTTTCTTCTATATGATGGTATTTACAACAATTTGAAGTTTGCGCTCAGCGCAGGTTAAGGAGCCGGAATGAAAATACAGAAAAAACTGCTCACCCGGGCCATCGCGGCCACACTTTTAGTCCCGATGATGGCTAAAGCCGCCTGGGATAGTGCTCAACTGCAAACCTTTACTGACAACACCACCTTCACATTTGCGGTCGAAAGCAATCATCACAATGGCAGCAGCAGCTTTCTGGCTTCTATCACCTTACAAAATGACTCAAAGTTAGCGCTACCAGCTGGCGAAGGCGACTGGCAGATCTACTTTCATTCAATCCGAAAAGTGGCTACTGAGCAGGCAAGTGGGTTGAAGTTTGAGCATGTAAATGGCGACTTACACCGTTTAGTGCCGACTAAAGCGTTTGCCGGATTAAAACCAGGAGAAACGCTGACCATTCCCTATGAAGCTGCTGCCTGGATAGCCGCTTATACCGATTTTATGCCGCGCGCATTTATGGTCAGTGGTAATTCAAAACCGGCCGTGTTCGCCAATACAGACAGCGAAAACATGCTGGACTTTGTCGCGCCTATTGTGCGTGATAACCAACTGGATCGTCACAGCGAGCCAAAAGACTTATCACCGCGTGCAACCGCAGCTTGGCGTTATGAACAAAACCAGCAGACTGGCAAACTGTCTCGCGAAGACGCGCTGAAACGCATTATCCCTAAGCCGATGGATGTTGATTTCAATCGAGGTTATGCGGACTTGTCCAGTCAGTGGCAGATCCGTTACGCGGGCAGATTAAAAAGTGAAGTCGCCGTATTTCAGGAAGATTTGACCGATTATGGTCTGACTTTGAAAGCACAGCCGGATCATATCAGTGCCGGCAAAACCAAAACAATCTATCTGCAAGTAGCGGACCTGAGCGATTTGGGCAGCGAAGGCTATCAGCTGGAAGTAGACGACAACAAAATTGTGATCACAGGCCATGACAATGCAGGCGTATTTTACGGTATCCAGAGTTTGCTTGCGTTATTCCCGGCAGATCAACAAGGCCAGATACAGGTGCCTAATGTAGAGATTAAAGATGCCCCGCGTTTTGGCTGGCGTGGCATGCACTATGACAACGGCCGTAACTATCATGGTAAAGAGGCGCTGTTCAAATTGGTCGAACAGATGGGCCGTTACAAGCTGAACAAGTTCCACTGGCACTTTTCTGAAGATGAAGGCTGGCGGCTTGAGATCCCAGGCTTACCAGAGCTGACAGATATTGGTGGTTATCGTTGCTTTGACTTGCAGGAGCGAGAGTGTTTACTAACTCAGCTTGGTACCGGCCCGCATAAGTCGGGTTCGGGCAATGGTTATCTGACCCGAGATGAGTTTGTTGAACTACTCAAGTTTGCCAAGGCGCGTCATGTTCAGATCATTCCAGAGATCGAAGGGCCGGGTCATGCTCGTGCCTCGATCAAGGCAATGGAAGCGCGCTATCACACATTGATGGAAGCGGGCAAACCGGAGCAGGCAAAAGCCTATTTACTCAGCGATCCCCAGGACACCTCAAAGTACATCACAGTACAGAATTATACCGATAACTCGATGAATGTGTGTCAGGATTCGACCTATGCATTCATTGAAAAGGTGACCTATGAGTTACAAGGTATGTATCGTGAAGCCGGTACGCGCCTGACGAATCTGCATTTTGGTGGTGATGAAGTGGGTGCCGGCTCCTGGGTCGATTCGCCCGTGTGTCAGGCATTATTTGCCGATCCTAACAATGGCATTGCCGGTCCGACCGATCTTAAGCCCTATTTTACCCAGCGAGTTGCCACCTTGCTGGCAAAGCGGGGCATTGCGCCGGGTGCCTGGGAAGATGGCCTGATGTACGACAAGGTTAACCCATTTAACCGCGATGCATTTCCCAATGAGGTCTTTACCGCCAATGTCTGGGACAATATCTGGGAATGGGGTGTCGCTGACAGGGCGCATCGCCTGGCCAATGATGGCTACCAGGTAGTGTTGTCCCATGGTACGCACTTGTACTTTGACCACCCTTATGAGCCACACCCGGCTGAACGCGGCTATTATTGGGCAGCCCGCTACACAGACAGTAAGAAAACCTTCAGCTATATGCCGGATGATGTTTATGCCAATGCCGACTTTACCCGCAGTGGTGCACCGATTGAAAACCTAGAAGCCCTGGTCGGTCGTCCGCTACCCGAGCTGGAAAAGCCGGAAAATATTCTCGGTATTCAGGGACAGGTCTGGAGTGAAACGATTCGTACCGAAGACCAGATGCAGGCGATGGTCTTTCCTCGTTTACTCGCCATGGCAGAGCGTGCCTGGCATAAAGCCGGCTGGGAAGGAGAGCGCCTTGATAAGAAGCGCTTCGCTCAGGACTGGCATGGGTTCTCTGGTGCACTGGCATTAAAAGAGCTGACTAAGCTGGACCAAGCCGAGGTTAATGTGAATCTCCCAGTCCCGGGCGGTAAAATCATTGATGGTCAGCTTCATGCAAACAGTGCATTCCCGTACTTAACTATTGAAGTGAGCCTTGATAATGGTAACAACTGGCAAACTTACACAGCTCCGATGAGTATAAGTCAGCCTGGTGGCGTATTATTACGTACCCGTTTAGGCGATAAAAAGTTTAGCCGTACTACAGGGTTAGACTAAATTACCCGATAGTGCCATCTTGGGGAGGGAATACCCTTCCCCAAGGTGAAGATATTTGATTACAAAACTAACTAGAAAAAGGCCAAATTTTAACGTAAAGTTAAATGTCAGCGCTGTCATTTTGGTTTTAAATTGTAGAACCGCCGTTTTTGAGGGGGCGTTCATAAAGGCCGATGGCACAGAATATAATAATCCGGATTACTTTTAATTCGTTTTAATCCGACCTGTATTAATCTTAATTAGCAACAAGAAGAGTTTTATGGAAGCGACAGTGGAAAAAGATGACCTCGAAAAGCAAAGTGTCTGGTTACCCATGACACTTGCTGGCTCAATGTTCTTTATATTGGGTTGTATCACCTGGTTGAATGGCGCAATCACGCCGTTTCTTCAGCAAATGCTGGAACTGAGTCCGCTACAGGCCTCTTTCATTATATCCTCATTTTATATCGCAGTAACGGTTGCTGGTATCCCCTCAGCCATGCTGATAAAACGAGTTGGATACAAAAATGGCATGGCGATAGGGTGTGCTGTCATGGCGCTTTCCGCTTTGATGTATATTCCAGCTGCTAAAATGCAAATGATTGAAATCTTTTTGTTTGCACAATTAATGATAGGAGTAGGGCAGACTGTCCTTCAGACTGCCGTCAATCCGTACGTTGTTAAAATGGGATCTGAGCGCTCCGCCGCGGTGCGTGTTTGTATCATGGGCTTGCTGAACAAGTCTGCTGGTGTAATAGTCCCCATTGTATTTGCTGCCGTGGTTGTGAGTGGGGTGGTGAATGAGGGAGAATCTCTCAGTCAGGCTCAAAAAGATATGATGGCTAATAGCCTGATCGCACCTTACCTGGCTATTGCGGGTCTGATTTTCCTGTTTGCAGCATTTGCTAAGTTTTCTCCATTACCCGATCTGGTTTTTGAAGAGGAAGGGCAAACCAGTAAAGGTGAAGTTAAGGAGGCTTTAAGTCACCCTCATCTTGCATTGGGGGTTATCGGTATTGCACTGTATGTTGCTGTAGAAGTGATTGCAGCTGATACCATTGGCTCTTACGCTTTGCAGTTAGGGATTGCCGATTACTCAGTTATGACCTCTTATACAATGGGTTGTATGCTGATTGGTTATGCGATTGGTATTGCGTTAATTCCACGTTTTATGTCGCAACAAAATGCACTCGTCATGTCTGCAATCGCTGGTATTGTTACCGTTTTTGCTGTAGTTTTAGGGGACAATGAATCGACAGCCTTGGCCAATATTTTACTTGTACCTTTTGGCGGTCCTCAGTTGCCAGATCCACTCTTGTGTATCGCTCTGCTAGGATTTGCTAATGCCATGGTTTGGCCTGCCATTTGGCCTCTGGCGCTTGATGGTTTAGGGCGTTTAACAGGCACAGCATCAGGCTTGTTAATCATGGGTATTGCAGGTGGCGCATTAGGACCTCTGTTGATTGGTGTTGGAAATGTAGCCGGGCTTGGTGCTCAGGGCGCGTATAGTTTAATGCTACCCAGCTATCTGTTTATTCTTTTCTATGCCCTAAAAGGTCACAAGATGAGAAGCTGGAAATAGCGAACAGAATTTCTATCTGTAAAGTAGAAATAATCCCGTGTGTAATGCCACCGTAAGGTGGCATTTTTTATGTCATTTTATCATCAGTAACTCCTGTCAATTGTGCTGTAGGCGCACTTAGAAGCCTGCTTACATTTCTTAACTGTATGTAGAAAGCTCCTCAGTGTAGTGTTTTTAACCGAAGCGATATCTGGTTAGCTGCACAGTGTGAGTTAGTGTCGAAATATGACGTGTATAAAAATGCTTTAGGCTGGAATAAATTGAGCGCAGCAAACAAAAGGGGGTTGGAGGCCGAGAGCGCTTTATTTGCTGAGAACCACAGGCACAGAGAGTAAATGATGCCTTGCAGTGGTAGTTTCTTTCATATGAATATTTGAAAGAACTGTACATTGAATATAAATGAAACGAATAGTGATGTATAATTTGAAAAACTTAGAAGAAGGAGTGGGGCGACTGACGAGGCTTGAACTCGCGACAACCGGAATCACAATCCGGGGCTCTACCAACTGAGCTACAGCCGCCACAATAGATAAGAACACCTTTGCTGGTGTGGCGCGCATAATACATAAAAAAGCGGGCTTTGCAAAGGGTTAAATTTAAAAAATCTCAAAGAAGTTCGTTGAGTATCCCCAAGTTGTACAGCTAATATTCATACTAGCTGGGTAAAATCGCCCCGCTATCTCACTCAAGTGCTTACAGGAGTCACTATGGAAACGATTGTTCATTGGGTCGATGATAACTCATCTCTTATCATACACCACCTTTTTCAGGGGCTGCTTGCCCTGGTCATATTTTTCATTGGTATGAAACTGGCAAAGCTTGCAGCAAACTTGACGGAAAAAGCGTTTAGTAAACGCAAAGTGGATAAGGCGGTCGGGGCGTTTGTTGGCAACATTGCTTACAGTATTGTATTTGCAGCGACGCTGTTGATGGCGCTGTCTCAGGTTGGCATAGAAACAACCTCCTTTGTGGCTATCCTGGGTGCCGCTGGCCTGGCAATCGGCCTGGCTTTACAAGGTTCCTTATCGAACTTTGCTTCAGGGGTCCTGATCATTATTTTGCGTCCCTTTAAGTCTGGTGATTATATCGAGGCAGGAGGAAAAGCGGGTAGTGTGCAGCGTATCGAGATCTTTTCAACCGAATTGAGAACGCCGGATAACAAGGTCATTATTATGCCTAACTCGGCGATTATGTCGGGCGCTATCGTTAACTACTCTCGTGAAAAAACACGTCGCATCGATTTGGTTATCGGAGTGAGCTATGAAGCGGATCTCCGGGAAGCGAAAAATGTGTTAAAATCCGTGCTGGACAAAGAACCACGGATCCTGAAAGAGCCAGCTTATACGGTCGCCGTATTAGAAATGGCAGATTCCAGTGTCAATTTTGTTGTGCGCCCTTGGGTGGCAACATCAGATTACTGGCCGACTTACTTTGACCTTGTTGAGAATATAAAATTAGCATTAGACGATGCTAATATCGAAATTCCATTCCCGCAAATGGATGTTCACCTTCACAAAGACTAATTAATGACAGGTTTATAGGCAATGAAATTACAACTTTTATCTCTGTGCGTATTGGCAGCCATCAGCTCGAATGTTGCTGCGGAAGAAGCTCCTGCAAAGAAGCCAAAACAGCCAAAAACCTGGGATATCACCAGTGAGGTTGGGGCCATTGTTACCAGCGGTAATACTGAGACCACAACGCTTAAGGGCGCGCTTAAGGTCAAACATAACCTTAAAAACTGGCGCAACGAGTATAAGCTGGATGGGATTTACAAAGAAGATGAAATTGAAAACGATGATGGTGAGCGCGTAAGCGAGCGTACCAACGAAAAGTACTCTGTTTCCATGCAAGGGAACTATAAGTTAAATGAAGATCATAGCCACCTATTTATTTATGGTGCTTATGATTCAGATTACTTCGGCGCATATCGCAGCGAAACAGTTGTGTCTATTGGTTATGGTTTACGCCTGCTGAGTCTCGATAACATGTATCTGGATGCTGAAATTGGTCCGGGTATGAAGCGTTTTGAGTATCAGGAAGACAGCACTGAATTAGATAAAAATGGCAACTCCCTGGCGGGCACTACTGAAAACGAGGTAATCGGTGTCGCAAAAGTCGATTTCGAGTGGCAAGTATCTGACAATGCGCGCTTCACACAGGTTGTTGGGGTGGAGTATGGTGATACCAATACTAAAACTACCTCAGAATCCGCTTTGCTGACTAAAATCAACGGCTCCCTACAAATGAAAGTGGCGTACAATATTACCCATAACTCAACAGTAGATGAAGGCAAAGAAAATACTGATACAGAAACATCTTTGACATTGGTTTACAGCTTTTAACACTATTTACCAAAGATATATCAAAAAAAGGGCGGGAAGCCCTTTTTTTATGGGCGTGTTTTTATGTAAAATACGCAATCTTTTTGGCTTATCGTGAAATAGGGTATAAAACCGGATGTCTTTTAAACGTATTTTTGCAGCAACCATGCTGATCTTTAGTGCGGTTTCACTTGCTTTTACGCCCACAGCGCAACAAATAGAACAATTTAAAAAGTTGCCAAAAAGTCAACAGCAAGCATTGGCAAAACAATATGGTTTTGACTTGAGTAGCATAACCGGTAATGCCATGCAGTCTTCTGACAACCCTAAAAAGACTCAGGGGATGCAGAGTGTTTTTCCTCGTGACGAAGATGAGAAAGAGGAAGAAGCTGTTGACCCAATGAAGCCAGAACAAGAAAAACTGAAGCCTTTCGGGTATGAGCTCTTTTCTGGAGAGCCAAGCAGCTTCTCACCTTCGGAAGTCCAGTTTGTTCCTAATGATTATGTCATTGCAAGTGGAGATACGCTCACCATCAATTTGTACGGTAAAGAAGCGGCTACGCATACACTTACCGTAGATCGTGAGGGGCGACTTAACATACCCGAATTTACACCGGTAGATGTTGTTGGCCTGACTTATGGCGAGTTAAAAGTACTGATCGCTGAAAAAATTAAAAATGAAGCCATTGGTCTAAAGGTGTATATCTCAATTGCAGAATTGAGAGGTATACAGGTACTGGTCGTTGGAGAGTCTTATCGCCCTGGCAGTTACTCCCTTTCTCCATTAGCTAACGTGACGCATGCATTGTTTGCCAGCGGCGGCCTTACGGAGATTTCTTCACTTCGTAATATTCAGGTTAAACGTCATGGGAAAACAGTTGCTAATCTGGACCTGTATGATTTGCTTTTGAAAGGGGACAGCAGTTCGGATATTACCCTTCAATCGGGAGATGTTGTGTTTATCCCCTCCGTCGGTCCACAAGTGACAGTAAAAGGCCAGGTGAAAAGGCCTGCTATTTTTGAACTGAAAGAAGGCGAATCTGCTCGTGCTTTAGTACACATGTTTGGTGGCTTTAAAGCCGATGCATTTTTACAGCGTGTTCAGGTAAACAGAGTTGTCAATAACTCGGTAAAGTCAGTCGTATCGGTTGACTTTAGAGACACTAATATCGACTACTCACCTAAGGGGGGGGATGTCATTAAGGTGCAAGCAGTCAGCGACGAAGTCGTTGATTCAGTATCACTTATCGGTGCTGTGGCCAGGCCAGGAAACTATCAATGGTATCAGGGGATCACGCTCGATACGCTTATCTCGGACGTTAAAGCAGATTTATTACCTCAAGCGGATCTTTCCTATTCGATTATTGTCAGGGAGTCTGATCGTTTGGGGCAAATTGAAGTGATGCAATTCACGCTTAAGGAAGCGCTCACTTCTAAGCGTATTGCTTTACAAAAGAATGATCAGGTATATATCTTTAGCCGCTTTGACTCTCAGGAAAAAGAAGATAAGGCGCTACAAAATTTAGCCATGACAGTCGAAGAAAAAGAGCTGCAAAAAAGTGTAAAATTGTGGCATTTATACGAGCGCCGTCAGTTTGAGAATCATGTTTCATTTGATCAGGCAATTGCAAAATCAAAAGAAAATAATGACGCAGAGGTAAAAGAGGGTAAAGAGAGTAACGTTCAGGTGAGGGGAAAGAGCAGCGACTCCGAAGAGCAGCCATCTGTGTTTGGCCGTACAACGTTGTTAGCGCCTATTCTCGCGCAGTTAGAGTATCAATCCTCGGCAGTTAAAATGAATCTGACAATTGAAGTCGTTGGGCAGGTTCGTTTCCCAGGTCGTTACCCTATTGATAAAGGGATGAATGTACACTCAGCCATTCAGGCTGCTGGCGGTCTACTAGAATCAGCACACACTGAATATGCTGAAATTACACGAGTGAAGAATAGTGGTGGTGTTGAGTACTTGAGAGCACCAATGACTTCTATAGAGGAAGCGCAGAGCATTAATCTGCAAAGCCGAGATACAATTAGCGTATTGATGAGACCTAACTGGGAAGATAGTTACAGAGTAAAACTCAAAGGCGAAGTCGTATTTCCTGGAGAGTATATCGTGAAACGGGGTGAATCCTTGTTGAACGTTGTACAACGTGCAGGTGGGCTGACTCAGTTTGCCGATCCTAAGGCGGCCATCTTCACGCGTGAATCTATAAAGGCGCAGGAGCGAGAACAAATAGCTCGCTTATCTGAAGAGTTACGAAAGGATATAGCAGCAAAAAGCTTCCAAAAATCAATAGGCTCAAACTCACTGAGCTACAGTGAAACGAATAAGCTGCTGAATGACTTAGCTAATGTATCTGCAGTTGGTCGCTTGGTCATTGATTTGCAGAGTATCATGAGTCAGGCAGACTCCCTGACTCTGCAAGAAGGTGACGCTCTTTATGTACCTGGCAAGCGAGACTCCGTCTCGATTATTGGTGAGGTAAATTATAGTTCTTCACACTTGTTTAAGCCTGGGGTCTCCATTGAAGAATATATCAATCTGAGTGGTGGTGTGAGAGATCGTGCCGATGAAGAGAAGATCTATGTCATAAAAGCCAATGGTGCAGTCCTTATTCCTGACCGGGGATCATGGTTTGCCGTGAATAACCACGCTGGATTGGAAGCGGGTGATACTATTGTTGTACCTATGGACTCCTCATATATGGATAACTTAACCCTGTGGAGTACAGCAACACAAATTTTCTACCAATTGGGTGTTGGTGTAGCTGCAATTTCAGGAATTTAATGATTTTAGATAGTTTTCAATATATGAATGCGCTTGATTACTTTGAATTGTTTTTCATGGGTGTACTTGCTTCCGGTGCTTTGGTATTGCTGATGCATAGGCTTGCAATACCTCTGGGCCTGATGGATGTCCCATGTGAGCGAAAGGATCATAATGGGCAAGTGCCTCTGGTTGGGGGAATGGCAGTTTACATTGCAACTGCAGTGATTCTGCTGTTTTATCAGCCGCACTCAGTGGATCGCGATCTATACTTGGTCGCTAGCGCTATTATTGTGTTCATTGGGGTACTGGACGATAAATATGACCTTACGGTGAGATCAAGGTTGATTGGCCAGAGCTTAGTTGCACTCATTTTAATTGCAGGCTTGCAGAAGCACTTTTTCTCACTTGGAGACCTGTTCTCGATTGGTACTACAATCGAGCTATATTCTTTCGGTATTCCGTTTACGGTGTTGGCTGTGCTTGCGTTAATTAATGCATTTAACATGATCGATGGCATTGATGGCCTGCTGGGATTTGTGTCTGCGGTATTCTATGGCTTTTTAGGCGTACAGGCGCTACTCAGTGGTAGTATTTACATCTTCATCACTTGCTTAGTTTTGGTCGCTTGCCTGATCCCCTTTTTGGCTGCAAACTTAGGTTTCGCACCCGTTGGAAATAAAAAGATTTTTATGGGAGATGCAGGTTCTATGTTTATGGGGTTGACTGTTGTTTGGTTGACAGTTGAGGCGACACAATCCTCTCAACCCATTGTCAGACCGGTTACAGTACTGTTTTTTGCTGCACTACCTATCATAGATATGATTGCGATTATTATTCGACGTATCAAAAAAGGGAAATCTCCATTGGTTGCAGACAGAGATCATATCCACCACATCTTTATGCGGGGAGGGCTTTCTCCAAGACAGACTCTGCTTGTACTCGTCACGCTTTCTTTTATGAGTGCGTTTTTTGGCCTTATGCTAGAGCGCTTTAATGTACCTGATGTGCTTGTATTGGCCTCATTCATATGTTTGTGTGTGGCGTATAGCATAATGGTTCAACATTCATGGAAGTTTTGTCGGTGGTTAAGAAGCCACTTTACAAAGTAATGTGGTACCCGCCGAAACTTTGAGAAAAATTATTCATTTCTAGCGAGTGGATTGGAACAATACACTCGCCAAACGAGCAGAGACAATTTATGCATTTTGGTTCAGAAGAGACTGGAGATAACTTTTTTCTAGCTACACTAGTCAAATACCTAATATCTAAAAGTGTATACCTAATATCGGCAGGTGCTTTGTGCTTTATACTTGCCATTTTCTATTCACTTCAATTGCCTAATATATACCAATCAGAAGCACTATTGGCACCTACTTCTAATGAATCCGCGAATGGAAATTTGGCCTCTTTGGCAGGTCAGTTTGGCGGGCTTGCGAGTATGGCTGGGATAAATCTCGGTGGTTCAAATCAACTAGATAAAACTAAGTTGGCTATTTCTATTCTAAAGTCTAAGCACTTTACAAATGAGTTCATAGAAAAAAGGGGAATTTTGCCCGAATTGATGGCTGCAAAGGCCTGGGATATGGACAGTAATACCATTATTTATGATGAAGAGTTATACGATACTGAAAACAACAAATGGGTCAGAGTTGTTGAAAAACCTTTGAAACCTCGTCCTTCGCTTCAAGAAGCGTATGAAGTGTTTATAGAGATTGTTGAAATTAAAGAAGATGCAGATGTGGGAGTGTTTACTTTGAGCGTTGAGCATGTCTCTCCTTACACTGCTAAACTTTGGGTTGATTGGCTCATTGAGGATATCAATGAGCTAATAAAAAAGCGTGAAATGGACGAGGCATTGAGGAGTTCAGAGTATCTTCATGCTCAGTTAGAGGAAACGCAAGTCGAGGAGATGAGAGATGCTCTTTACAGGTTGATCGAGGAGCAGGCCAAGACAGTCATGCTTGCTCAAGTGCGTGAAGAGTATGTGTTCCAGACAATCGATCCAGCATTAGTGCCAGAAAAGAAGCTAAAACCTAGCAGAGCACTTATCTGTATATTAGGCGGAATCATTGGGTTTGTATTGATGGCGTTATGTTTTACAGTCAGGTTTTGTATTGGTATTGCACCTAGTCCGCAGCAAGGCGAACGTCTGAGCTAAATTATAATTTTATGTCATAAAGGTCCCAGTGATGAGTAGTTTTAACCAGTCTCCTAAGATTGCAATAATCGGTCTTGGCTATGTTGGCTTACCTTTAGCCGTTGAATTCGCAAAGAAATACGATTGCGTACTTGGCTTTGATATTAATTCGAGTCGCGTTAATGAGTTGCGTGAAGGGCATGATTCGACACTTGAAGTGTCAGATGAAGCGCTTGGTGCTGCTACATCTTTACGTTTTTCTGATGATAAGTCTGAACTCGCGCAGAGTACTGTTTATATCGTAACAGTGCCAACACCAATAGATGAAAGTAATAAGCCTGACTTGACCCCACTTAGAAAAGCATCTGAAATGCTTGGGGCGTTTGTCAAAAAAGGGGACGTGGTTATTTATGAATCAACAGTCTACCCAGGTGCGACTGAAGAAGTCTGTTTACCGTTGATTGAAAAAGTATCAGGTTTAAAGTTTAATACCGACTTTTATGCAGGTTACTCACCCGAGCGGATCAATCCAGGTGACAAAGTAAACACCTTAACTAAAATCACTAAGATAACATCTGGTTCGACACCTGCAGTCGCCGACTTTGTTGACGCGCTCTATGGTTCTATCATAGAAGCAGGTACGCACAAAGCGAGCTCTTTGAAAGTGGCTGAAGCAGCTAAAGTGATTGAAAACACGCAGCGGGACTTAAACATCGCAATCGTTAATGAGTTTGCAAAGATTTTTAACCGCCTAGGTATCGATACTGAAGAAGTTCTCAACGCTGCAGGAACAAAATGGAACTTCCTAAAATTCAAACCAGGTTTGGTAGGTGGTCACTGCATCAGTGTTGATCCTTATTATCTGACACACAAAGCACAAGAAGTCGGCTATCGCCCTGAAGTTATTTTAGCTGGTCGCCGTATCAATGATGGTATGGGTGAATATGTTGCAACTCAATTAGTTAAAAAGCTCGCAAGCAAAAAAGTTCATATTGACGAAGCTAAGGTGCTGATCTTAGGCTTTACGTTTAAAGGTGATTGCCCTGATGTTCGCAATACTAAAATCATAGATATAGTTAAAGAGCTTAAAGACTTTAATATGTCTGTTGATGTTTATGATGGATGGGCGAATCCAGAAGAGGTCAAACATGAATATGGTGTTGACCTTATCAATGAATTGGAAGAGGGCAAATACGATGGCATCGTTCTGGCGGTAGATCATTCCGAATTAAAAGAAATGGGTGAAAAGAAACTACGCTCATTTGGAAAAGAAAACCACGTACTTTACGATGTTAAGCACGTATTGAAACCTTCAGAAGCTGATATTCGCTTGTAAGGGAAGTGTCGGGCGATAACAAGTTCTGCAATAACCGGTGTTGCTTGCCGTACCCTAATGGTATTCGGTGACGGAGTCAGGGGCTGTAATGGGTATCAATAATCGGGCAAGAATTCAGCGTACAGGCGAGCAGTGCCAGTTATATAGCGTTTTTTCAAGCAATTAGTTCTAAGAAGTAACCACGAATGCAATGTATAGATTTAGCTGCTCAATGTACCCCAGTGGCGAAGTGCAAAAAAAAGAGGAGCCCGGCTATGGTTTATTATGGTACCTGCACGTATGAGCAGACTGCATTTGAAGCGCTGGATTACCAGCAGGGCTACTTCTCTGTGGCAGAAAAGTTAGCATCGTCTCTGTTTATCCAGCCAATGCATGGGTATCTGTAATGCATGTCGTTGTTTTACCCTCTTGGTATCCTGAGTTTCCGGGCGATATTAATGGCTGTTTTTTCAGAGAGCAAGCAATAGCTTTAAATAAGGTCGTGCAAAAAGTCGGAGTATTATATCCTCAAATGCTAGGCTTCTCGGCACTAAAAAGTGGTTTAGGAAGACGTGAGATTGAAGTTGTCAATGATTCAGGGTTGCCGACTTATCGATATCACTTTACCAACACCGTGCCATATTTTGAAAAGATAATTCATCGCGGGTGGCTGAAAAAGGGTGAAGCGCTTTTTGTTAAATATATTGAAGAGCATGGCATGCCTGATATTTTACATGCACACTCTTTATTCAAAGCCGGATTTTTGGCTCAGTATTTGAGTAGAAAATATAATATCCCTTTTGTTGTAACTGAGCATATTACTGCTTACGCAAGAGATAATATTAGTGGCAAAAAAATAACCCAAGCCAAGCCTGTGATAGAAAGTGCCAGCGCATGTATCGCGGTTAGTAACGAATTCAGTACCTTGCTGAACAGGACTTTCGTAACCAACAAATGGCAATATATTCCCAATATTGTGAGTAACGACTTTTTGCTTCACCAGATAAACAGCGAGAAAACTAGCAAAGAAAACTTTCACTTTATCAATGTTTGTGCGCTTTTGCCGAAAAAAAGAGTCGATATATTGATAAAGGCTTTCGCGATCGCCTGTAAAACTCTTAATAATATTTCACTCGATATTGGTGGTGATGGCCCAGAAGCAACTCGATTGCAAGAATTGGTCACAGAGCTAGGGCTGAATGATAGGGTTTCCCTGCTTGGCAGTCTTACGAGAGATCAAGTAAAGGAAAAGATGTATGAGGCTGACGTGTTTGTTCTGTCCAGTGAATACGAGACATTTGGCGTTGTGGTTGTAGAAGCTTTGGCACTAGGAAAGCCTGTGATAGCCACAAAATGCGGTGGTCCAGAAACAATTGTTAGCAACGAAGTTGGTACTCTCATTGAAAAGAATTCACCTGAAGCTATGGCTGAAGCTATGATACAGATGTACAGACAGTACGAAAAATTTGATAAATACGAAATCAGAGCCTACTGTGACAGGGAATTCAGCGAGCATTCTGTAGTCGGGCGCTTAGTCGAAACGTACCATACAGCAATATCAAACAAATGAACAAAGCAAAGCTCTTAGGCTATGCAATAGGCCCATTAGGTGCTGCTGCGCTCGGCTTTATATCACTCCCCTTACTTACCTGGTTTTATTCAGTTGAAGATGTTGGGAAAATTTCAATGCTTCTGCTGGCAATGAACTTTGGTATTCTTTTATTTTGTATAGGCTTAGATCAAGCCTACATCAGAGAGTATCATGAAGCAGAGTCCAAGCCAGCTTTACTCAAACTAACAAGTCTACCTCCGCTAATATTGCTCCTTTGCGTCGGATTCGCAATCTCAATGAGCGATGTCACTGTGCTGGCTCGTTCCCTGTACGGCAGTGATAGCGCTCTGCTATCTATGTTGACAGTACTGTGTGTTGGATTCGCAGTGGTTTCTCGTTTTCTTTCTTTGATTTTGCGTATGCAAGAGCGTGCAATTGCTTTTTCAATGAGTCAATTGTTACCTAAAGCAATTTTCTTGATTTGCATACTCATTATTATTGTTGGGGGCTTTGCCCAAGATGACCACAGCCTCATTGGTGCACAGTTTGCGTCTGTGAGCGCCGTTTTTCTCATATTGATATGGTCAACAAAAACCGAGTGGCTTGCAGCTTTTACTGCCAAAAGTAATCAATTCGATTTGTATCCTTTACTCAAGTTCAGCATACCGCTTATGTTAGGTGGATTTGCGACTTGGGGCCTTTTGGTGATGGACAAGGTCTTTTTACGCAGTATGTCATCATTTTCTGAGTTAGGTGTCTATTCAGTGACTGTAAGTGTTGCCGCAGTTGCTAGTATATTTGCCAGTATTTTTAACCTAGTATGGTCACCACTGGTGTATAAATGGACTGCTGAATGTGAGGAAAATACGTCGTTTGATTATGATAAAATAGACGATATTGCGGAACATCTACTGGCAGCGATCTTTTTTGTTGCTACTATCGCGGGAAGCTTTTCCTTTATATTACCTTATTTCTTACCTGACGAGTATAGTGCTATACAAAGTCTGATTGTGGCATGTTTGATTGCACCTTTGTTTTATACTTTGTCGGAAACGACAGCTGTAGGAATTACACTTGCCAGAAAAACTCATCTTTCAATGTGGGCCTCTGTCCTTTCTTTAATGGTAAATGCCGCTGGTAACTATTTTTTGGTCGCGGAGTATGGTGCGCTGGGTGCCGCCATTGCGACGGCAATAGCTTTTTCAGTGTTCTACGTTTTGCGCACAGAGTTTTCAAAACGAGTGTGGCGTAAAATGCCTACAGCTAGGGCCTATACCACTATAATTGGCCTGCTTGTAGTTTCTATCCTACATTGCACTGTGTGGTATCAGAGTGCTGTGGGGAATTTAGTCTGGGCAGGCGCTTTCATCTTAGGACTATTTACTTTTAGAAAGTCAGTTTCTTTATTTTGGGCAGAGCTTAAGAAAGCATTTCAATCCAGACTCTCAAAAGTTCAAGAAGGTTAATAGAGCTATGAATGACATAAATTTAGTAATCATTATTTATAGTAACCTTTCGGTAGGAGGTGGGGGGAGGGAGACCTGGTTGGCAAACTTTACTCACTCTACTGATATATTGAATAGCTTCAAGTCAGTTACCGTCTTGAATGCAGCTTCCTGCTTTGAGCAGGGGACACCGATTGAGTTTCCTGAACAAGTGAACCATAAAAGCGTTGACGTTGCCCCTTTTAACAATGTAAAGCGTATTGCCACATTTGCGTCCTTTTGCTCTGAGTACATAAAAGCGCAAGACAAAGCGCAAGAGAAACAAGTAGTAATATGCCTTGGCTCGTATATTGAGAGCATTGCAGGTTACTTTGCTTGTCGTGGAACACATGCCTACCGAATTACTTGGATCCGTGGGATCTTAGAAAAAGAACTGGCACAAAGGCACTCAGGTTTCATGCTGGAAGTATTCAAAAAGCTAGAGGTATTGCTGCTGAAAAGAAATGAGCTGGTCTTATCCAATGGGCAGGATACCGCAGATTTCTATTTAGCAAAGAAAATACCTTCGAAAGTTATAAACAATGGTATATACCTTGATAAATTCAGCCAGGCTCAATGCGGGGATAAAATCAGGTTAGGTTTTGTAGGGCGGCTAAATTTAGAAAAAGGTATCGATTACTTTATTGCATGTTTGGAAGAGCTCAAAAATCAAACGGATATTGAAGTGTTGGTTGCTGGTGATGGATTTGAAAAGGAGTCATTACTAGAAATAAAGGAAAAATTGAAGGGTTCTGTAAATATTCAGTATTTAGGGGTTGTAGATAACCATCAGGTACCTGAGCTGTTGGCCAAACTAGATGTCAGTTTTCACTTAACAGGTACTAAAATCCTGGGAGGAGGAGGGGTATCTCACTCGCTTATTGAGGCAATGGCATCAGGGAATAGAATTGTTTGTTGGGACAATGAAATATTCAGGCAAGTGCGAGGGTTTAGTCATTTCTTTGCAGCCAGAGAAGAGGATTTGGAAGACCTAAAGTTATGTTTAGAAAAGGCCATTACGCAAGCACGAGAGCAGAAGTCAGCTGCGGCTGAGATGGTTGAGGCCGTGAAAAATTACTCTTTTCAGAGTCACGTTAAGCGATTTTTATCAATTGTGACAGACAACGTAAAACTATAGAGAACATTGTACTTGTGACTGGCCAGAATAAAAAAATTGGTTTACATAAAGTACTGCCTTATTTTGGCAGTAGTAAATTGGTATTTGTAACCTTATTTTGTGTGTTACTTCTGCCCATTTTTGATTCCATGACAGGGGCTCTTTTCAAGCTGCAGATCATGGGGGAAGGAGGGCTGGCGACTCCCTCTCAGCTTGGGCGACTATTAATTTTAGTGCTGTTGTTTTATTTCGTTTTTTCCTCCGGTAAAGTAAGCACAGATACTAAAAAAAAGGTCATTTACTTAAGCGTATTCTTCTTAAGTGTTGAGAGTATTGTGGCAATGTTTCACCTTGGACTTGTCCCATACTTATCAGGAATTGTTTTCTTTAGTAAAATATTATTTTGTATTCTGGCCTACATATACTTAAAAAATTGGGTTGTAAATGAAGTCAATAAATATGACTTATTTTTCAGGCTGGTAATAACTTATGGTTTAGTTGTCGCATTTTTGCTCTCCACCGCTTTCCTGAGTGGCTTTCATATTTCAAACTATGGTAGTAAATTTGCAACTCGTGGGTTATTTGTTTCTGGTAATGGTGTTGGTGTAACGATTGGTATCGCGACGTTGCTGACTTTTTACTACTCTTCCATAACTCGGCGAAAGGTTTTTTACTTTATAGGGGCGTTTCTTATTTTTAGTACCATTATTATAGGTACTAAAACTGCTTTGCTGTTTGCATTAATCAGTAGTGCCTATTTTATTGTTCTTAGTTTTCGGTACTATCCTATATCGACTTTGATACTGTCTGGTATTGTTGCCTATTATATCGTTCCAATATTGATTGAAGCGTTGTCACTTGTCTTTGAAAATATAATAAATAAGTTTAATAAGATAGACGACAAGGCTGTTTTGCTGTCTAGCTCAAGAGATGTTTTTATCAGAAATGCTTTTGAAAAAATAGAGTGGGATGGAGGCTTTAGTCTTAGATTACTCTTGGGAGGCGGCGGTTACTATGCTTATGAAGATCTTCTCTTTCTTTCCGATGTTAAAAGAAAAACCTTGGAAAATGACGTGTTTGAGTTGTTTTTCAGCTATGGTGTAATTTCTGCTTTGGCCTATTTATTTTTAGGTGCTTACACCCTTTATAAAGGTTTATATAAGGGACGCTATTTTATCACTTTTTGCTTCTTTCTAGCGTTTATGCACTCGGCATTAGCCGGGCATGTTCTTTTTAATGGTACATCTTCTATTATGCTTGTTTTCTTAATGCTACTCATTAATGCGAACTATCACCCAGTTAAAATAAGGTCGTTATCAAAGTGAAAATCTCGATTGTTATTCCTCTTTATAACAAAGAAAAATACATAGAGCGTTGCCTGAAATCAATACGGAAGCAGGTATATCAAGATTTTGAAATCATCATTGTTAATGATGGCTCAACAGATGGCAGTGCTGATATTGTTAGAAAGTTAGCTTTGTCAAATCTAACTTTGATTGACCAGAAAAACTCAGGAGTTTCCGCTGCCAGAAATACAGGAATTGCCCATGCTAATGGTGAATGGATCGCATTCATAGATGCTGACGACTACTGGGAGCCCACTTACCTGGAAGAGATGCTTACGTTAACTAAGAAGTTTCCTGGTGCATCTTTGTGCTGTAGTGGTTATGGTTTTGAGGGCCCTGATGGGTTTCGACCGGCGAAGTTATGTGTGCCCGGTGAAGGGGATTACAGAGTTATTGATAATTACTTCTATACAACATGCAGGGGTAACTTACCTGTTACCGCATCTTCAGTCATGATTAGAAAATCCGTTTTAGAGGAAATTGGTGGTTTTCCTTTAGGCTGGAGCATGGGGGAGGATATTTTTGTTTGGATGCGCATAGCGATCGAGTATCAACAAGTCATTTGTATAAAGAACTTAGCTATCTATGACGAAAGTGATGTCGAAAGTGCCACAAAAACTAATAAGGTGCTAGATGTATTGCCTCATGTGAAAGCGCTGGAGGATTGGATTCAGTGCGCTAAAGTCCCACCTGAGATGATGAGAGAGGCAAGAAATTTGGTACATCGAAGTTATATTTTCACCGCTTTGCAAAACATCAAGTTTGGAAGTCGAGCCAATGCGAGAAAGTTGTTATCGAATGTAAATGTTCGAGTTAGTTTACATTATATCGCAGCACTCTTGTTGACTATTGCACCAAAATCGCTTGTGGATAAGTTGCTAAGAAAATAGTCGTCTTAAAAGCAAGACGGTAAGGTATATTTGTAGTATCATCGCGCCCCCTCGAAAGTAGGAGTAGCATATGTGTGAGTATTTTGCTGAGTTAGATTCAAAGCTGTCATCCAAAGAAGAGTGGGAGCGGCGTATAGAGCAACTCTATTGTTCAAAAGAAACAGAGCAAAGACTGGTCGCTACATTTGTAAACCCTTTTTCTTATCCTGTGCTGCTGGAAGAGCCTAGCTTATTTCGACAGTTTGACCTTATTTTCTCAGATGGCTTATTACATACTCGACTTCATAATGCGTTTTGTGACAATAAAATAGACCGAGTTAGTTTTGATCTGTCGTCAATTGCATCTGATACTTTGGCAAGAGCCGAGGCAAACAATTTAAAAGTTGCATTTGTTGGTGGTAAATACGAGCATGCACAGACGCTGCCTGAAAAGCTTCTCGAATTGTTCCCGAAACTAAATATTGCTTACTGCCGCGATGGTTACTTTAATTCTGACATTGAAAAAGAACATTGTTTTGAGCAACTCAACTTGGCTGTGCCTGATATTGTTATTGTTGGAATGGGCACGCCACTACAAGAGAAGTTTCTGGTTCAATGTGTTGAAAAGGTCTCGAATGTCAAAGAGTTTTATACGTGTGGTGGGTTTTTGGAGCAAACAGCAACCAAAGGTGACTATTACCATCCCCTTGTCAAGAAGCTCGGCTTAAGGTGGTTGCAAAGGGCGTATAGGCATAGTCATGTCCGAAAACGCCTACTTCAAGATTACCCAAAGTTTGTTGTTAGCTATATACGAAGACATATTTAAGCCGTTGCCACATGAGAGACTGTGGCATAATAGCCCTTTAGAAAGCTTTGACTAAGTTTGTATGCTAGTTTCACGTTGAAAAATTTCAAGTACTTTTGAGCAACAAGGTATGGACATTTTTTGATGACTGCCCATTGTCTGATGCCGACACTCAACTATCCTAAGGTCCTCACGAGCTTATTGATGCAGAGCCTGTCATTTTTGACTAGAGAAACCTGCTGGGTCAAGTGACCAGGCGCTGCCTGCTATACCATTGTAATAACGATAACAGGCAGCCATTAAAGGGGGGGAGCAGTCTATAGACTATGCATTGATTTAGATCTTAATGCTTACTCTGCTTTACAGAGTTAAACATCTCAACCAAGTACTTGTTACCGTATTCAGAGATGTGGTTGTCATCATAATACAACGGTACTCCTTTGACTGATGTTTTACAGATCTGCTCATTACATAGGTACTTTGATGGGTCTAAAATTTTAAAACCACATCTATCAGCTCTTTTCTGCAAAGTTTTCTCAAAAATAGGCGCTTTTTCCATCGCCTGATTTCTTGCTACTTCATCACCTTCTTCACTTCCGGATAACAAGTTGCGTGCAACATGGTTTGGAACTAGATAGTCAAATTCTGGCGTTGACTTTAATACATATACATTATTTTTCTCCGCTAGATTACAAGCAACCTCAAAAAATGCGGAGTAATCGCTTGAGTTGGAAATTCTTGTCTCATAAAGGGGCCATCTAGAGGTAATGAATATATTTTTTTCTTCATAATTACCGATGTTCTTATTGGAAAATTCAGTGCACTCTGGTTTATATAGTTCTGAATTGCTGACAGAGCCATTGTTTATCAGACAGCCTGCCTTTGCGACCATAACAACACCTTCTTTACCAAATTTGGATGCTTCAATAGCCGTAATCACGCTACTGGCGTGACTATCTCCTAGCAGTACAGACTGAAAGTCTGCTTTATTGCTAGGGTAGATGCAGTTTTGTGAACTAGTGCCAGAAGTGTTAAGGCATATATTTCTGCGAGGATCTTTGTCTAGTAACGCCCTATTCGCTTGTATAACATCGTTGGGTAGGGGGCTTATCTTCTCCGCTTTCGGTGTTAACATCACCATAAATGCCATAAAACAAAAGGCTATAACCATTGAGACTAGTGAGAGGTTGATGAAAAAATGTTTTGTTGTTTTCTTTCTCAGTGGTGTTTCAACAAACTGATAAGTAATTTCTGAAAATATCAATGTCAGAGATAGAGCTACTGGTAAATTTTTATCTGCCAGATGAAATATAGGCCAGTGCCACAAGTATATCGAATACGAACGTTCAGATATATAGTTGATAACTTTCGCATAACTAGGCTTTATTTCCCCGCATCCAATAAACATAGCGACAACCGAGAACGCAATAACAGGTACGGCGTAAACATTTGGCCAGAACTCGGTTGGTTCAATAATAAAACTACAGCATATTAAGATTACACAAAGAGCGAGAAAGCTTTTCCATTTTGGGTTGTTGCTCTTTCCTTTTTCGAAGAAAAATAGCAAACTACCAGCTGTCAGCTCCCATATTCTAAATAGAGTGTTGTAGTATTCCGCTTGCATGAACAAAGAACTGAAAAGGCTCGCCAGGAAAAGTGATACACAAAGGTAAAAGCTTGAGGTTTTTACACTCACCTTGTTGGTGATTTTAGATGCAAAAATTAACAGCAGAGGAAAGGCAACATAGAACTGCCACTCAACTGATAAGGACCAGGTATGTTGCAACAGATTTGTGCTTAGATTAGCTGTATCGAAATATCCTGAGCTCGACGCATATAGCCAGTTCGATACGGGCACCAAACTTGCCAAGCCATATTTACCAAAGTTTCGTAATATTGACGGTAATTCGAAAAAGAATAGATAGGTGGAAGTGACAAAGATCACAAATGCCAACGCTGGCATTAACCTGTTAAATCGAGAGATAAAGAAGTCAATGCTGGAGAACTTCTGCTCCGATAACTTTCCGACAATAATCTTAGTCATCAGGTAGCCTGACAAAACAAAAAATATGTCAACACCAATAAAGCCACCACTAAATAGTTTTATTTCATAGTGAAAAAGAACAACCACAATTATTGCTATACATCTTAGTATGGCAATGTCATATCTATAGTTCACCTATTACTTTCTCCAGATTTGTACGATTTTAAAAATAAATGTTGTAGGTATCTTTTTAAATATTGTTGGTGCTGGTTTTTTAGCATGCTTTATATGGAAGTATGCCCGATTTGAACGAGTAGGTTTTACTACTAAAAAATGAATCTAATGCAGATAATGAATACATCTTCATCACAGACAAAGAAGAGCTTACCCAGCTAGGAGGTGTATTCTATAGAGGCCAACCCAATGAATCAATGATGGCATTTAACCTTGGCTCAGGCGATGTTGAATTTGTTACGGCATGCTCGCGCGCTGCGGGCTGTGGCGAGCTAATCAATCGCATTTCGCAAGGACCGACATCGACGTTAAGGTTTCAACTAAATGCGTTAGGCATAATTAATGGGCTATGTAATTTGGCGCTGATTGTAAGCCATACACATATTGAACAACGATCCATTTTTGCTGGCATAGCAAGGGATCTGTCAATATTGTATGCAAATCTAATGATGTGTAACTCTTATCTCGATGGAATTACGCCAGTTTTCCCTAATCACAACCAAACAAATCTCTCGTGTATACTTTCGCTAAAACATCGGCAAGCTCACTAACCATTCGATTTGTGACTATCACATCTGACATTTGTTTAAATTCCTTGATGTTTTCAATAACGCCGCAGTGAAAGAACTCTCGTTGTTGCAGCACAGGCTCATAAATAACGACCTCCACTCCATTGTGTTTCAGCCTGTCTATTACTCCCTGAATGGCTGAAGATCTAAAGTTATCTGAGCCGACTTTCATGATCAATCGATAGATACCAACAACTTGTGGTTGTCTCTTTAGAATTGACTCGGCAACAAAATCTTTACGGGTATCATTTGCCTCAACAATGGCGCGAATTAAATTATTTGGCACATCTTTATAGTTTGCCAGTAGCTGCTTAGTATCTTTAGGCAAGCAATATCCACCATAACCAAATGATGGGTTGTTATAGTGCAATCCTATTCTGGGATCTAAACCGACACCTTCAATGATCTGCCTTGAATCTAGTCCATGCTTTTCAGCATAAGTGTCCAACTCATTAAAGTAAGCAACTCGCATTGCTAAATAGGTATTTGAAAAAAGCTTGATAGCTTCAGCTTCTGTAGAGTCAGTAAATAAGACATCAATATCTGTTTTGTGTGCGCAATTAGAGAGCAATGCGGCAAATGTACGGGCACGCTCACAATGCCCGCCAACTATGACACGTGAGGGGTATAGGTTGTCATATAGCGCTTTGCCTTCGCGTAAAAACTCCGGTGAGAAAAAGATCCTGTCTGTATTAAAACGGCTTTTTATCCGCTCGGTATAACCAACTGGGACAGTTGATTTTATGACAATGACGGAGCTGCTGTTGTGCGCCAGAATATCACCAATAACTTGTTCAACTGACTCTGTATTGAAATAATTGGTGTTCGGATCATAGTCGGTTGGTGTCGCAATGATTATATAGTCACTTTGGTGATAGGCGAGCGCCTTGTTGGTTGTCGCCATAAAGTGCAATTCTTTATTTACTAAAAAATCAGATATTTCCTTATCTACAATCGGTGAGGAGTGTTGATTAAGCCGCTTCACTCTTTCTGATGATATATCCAGAGCGACAACATCATGATGCTGCGCTAGCAGCATTGCAATCGACAAACCAACATAACCTGTTCCAACAACTGTGATATTCATCGTTTTTTCCAACCTATCTCACCTATAGTTGCAGCCTGTAATCGAGTGGCTATGTAACACCTACAACTATGTACCTTATGTAGTACCAATTTCACTTAATACCTGTTCAATTTGAAGGAACAAACATGACGCTAGCGATGTAAAATTCTCATTTGGAACCTGTACCTGAGGTATGAGTTCGCAACTGTTTGCCTTACTGCATGGATGTAGATGCCTCAGCGATAACTAGAGGCGAGAGCGGTGTTATCGACCCTATTTTTTGCCCCAACATAGAACACTTGATTAAGCAAATTGATGTAACGACACCAAAAAGCAGTTGCTTTTCAATATAAGTGACACTTAAGACTGTTTTATGACTAAAAAAGGTAGAACGTAAAAAACCTTCAAACAGGTCAGGACCGCAATGAAGTTAACAAAACACTATGACTGGTAGGCAGAGACTTATGCATCGTTGGGGAAGAAATAATGTCAGGGCAACGACACATCGCAATTTGTCTGATGCCTTACTTTTTTTGCTTGAGTGTTGGCTGGTTGCAGATTGAAATGGGATAACTAGACTCACGAGGGAAAAGGAGTATAATATGCCCGTTAACTAGGAACCTGACTCAAGGAGTCGTGCATGGAAAGCTGCTACGTACCTTATTGTTATACTCAGTCTTGCATTAGTAGAGAGATGTATATAAATAAGTCGAACGCCCATTCCTGTATGCCCTACTTTTTTCGTTCAGCTATGAGCTGGCAAAATGCTGACGGTTTCAAGCGATTTCAGCGAGTTGCCGACGCATCACTCAGCCCGAAATGAAAACCCGCTTAGATTTCTATAGGTTAGTTGGCTGATGGAGTATTTGCGTATGTGTTACCTCAGGTGTTTGATGTTTAACAAGTGATGGATGCTAAAAATCACAGTGATTTTATTGTGTTTTTTGGGATATTTGGGGGTGGGTGAAAGTGGTTTCTGGTTATTTAGTCTTACTTATCTTTAATCTTTGAGCGTGAGCAAAGGTTAATGTGTATGATTGCCGGGCCAGGAAAAGTGACTGGAGTTATGAGTTTTTCCCTGATAGAAAGCGCTTTTCTACTAATAGCATGCCCAAAAGAGGTATCTCATTGTTACAAATGACTCAAGTCTCGATATAGTCATATTTCGGGCTTATGATAGCTCCAGAACGCAGTGGTACCGGTAGTAAATGGCGCACTGAAAAAGAGGAAGGCTTTTGGCTAATCTGCTGATTATGAGTAGTTCATAGTGAAAGTAAGTACCAGCAAAGTTTAACAAAATTTGATACCTAAGCCCTGATTGATTTGTCACTTGCGATTAACAAACTTGCGTGCTTTAATTGGGGCTGCGAAATATTACATCACTAAAAAATGAAAAAAAAACTATATTTTGGGAAAAAATAATGGCGCTAAGCTGTAAAACTATCATTGCTTCTACTGTATTTCTTGCAATGACTGGCTGCTCGATCATTCCCGGCAGTCATTTCGAAGGAATAACTTCAAGTGAACAAACTGCTAGCTTGCAAAGCGATCTTGAGAAAATCAATATTCATTTGATTGATGCTCAGCTAATCAAGGAATCTAAGTTAAACCAGCCTCAAAAGAAACTAGGACCAAGCGGCGCTGTTGTTGGCGTCGATGTATCAGATTTCGAATATCGACTGGGGGTCGGTGATGTGCTGACAATTGGAGTATGGGATCATCCCGAGTTAACGATCCCTGCAGCGGTCCAGAGAACTGCTGAATTTGACGGTTTTCGTGTTCAGGCCGACGGTACCGTAACTTTTGCATATGCCCCAAGAATTCCGGCTGCTGGAAGGACTGTGACTGAGCTTCGTGAGGACCTTGTCAGTCGGTTAAGTCGTGTTATTGAAGACCCTCAAATAGATGTTAAAGTTGTCGGATTTAAGAGCCAAAAAGTATATATCACAGGTGAAGTTAACAGACCCAACGTCCTACCTATCACAGAGACACCCCTGACACTTGTCGATGCGATAAACCAAGCTGGAGGGTTAACTGATTTAGCTGACTGGAAAACAGTTACGTTCATCAGGGGTGAGAAAACGGAGCGTATTCGCTTAGATGAGTTCTATGGGAAAGGCGATATTTCTCAGAACCGTTTGTTAAAACATGGCGATATAATCCACGTTAGCCGCAATGATAAGCACAATGTTTATGTGCTTGGCGATGTCATAAAAGCAGGAAAGGTTGATATCAACCGATATGGTATTAGTCTTGCCGAAGCGCTCAGTGAAGTCGGTGGGATAGACGAACGTAGTGCGGACGCAAATGGCGTGTTTGTGCTGCGCAAACGCGATTTACAAGAAGACGGCGTGATCGCAGACGTATACCAACTTCATGCAAAGAACATTGCGTCGCTGGTACTGGCGGAGCAGTTCGAGCTTGAGCCACAAGACATCGTTTATGTTACAAGTGCACCTCTTGCTCGCTGGAATAAAGTTATCAGTCTCTTGCTGCCCTCACTTG
Organism: Pseudoalteromonas rubra; assembly: GCF_005887115.1. GTDB lineage: Bacteria > Pseudomonadota > Gammaproteobacteria > Enterobacterales > Alteromonadaceae > Pseudoalteromonas > Pseudoalteromonas rubra_F. The sequence goes on from NZ_PNCJ01000017.1 coordinate 265,577, forward strand.
CTACGGTGGATGCGCTTCAAGATATAGACAATCAATAGTGTGAAAGTTCATGTTTGATAGTGTTTTAATGGTATGTGCAGGCAATATATGTCGTAGCCCCACTGCCGAATATGTTTTAAAAAGTAAACTTGAAGGACGTGCAATACGGGTATCATCTGCTGGTTTGACTGCGTTGGTGGATAAGCCAGCTGACCAGCTGGCGCAAGAACTGGCTGCGCAAAATGGTATTGATATGTCTGCGCACAAAGGGCAGCAAGTTAGCACATCGCTGGTCGCTCAAAACAGTGTCATATTAGTGATGGAGCAGCGCCACTTAGAAGATCTCTGCTCCAGATACCCGCAAGCACGAGGAAAAACATTCTTACTGGGAAAATGGCTAGGAGATAGAGAAATACCTGATCCATACCGTCAAAGTCGAGAAGCTTTCGAGCATGTATACGATTTAATCGATAGCGCGTGTGGCGCTTGGCAGAAGTATTTATAAGGATGAAAGAGTCAATGAACGCTCAATCAAACCTACTGAGTGGTGTGCAACCAAAGCAAGTCACACAGCAAGCGCAAGAAATCGATCTAATGGCATTGCTTGGAACTTTATTAGATCGAAAGTTATTCATAATAAGTGTAACAGCATTGTTTATGATTATAGGTGTCGCTGTAGCTATCTTTAGCACGCCTGTATACCAAGCTACCGCGATGATTCAGGTTGAAGAAAAAGGAGGCGCAGTCCCTGGTTTTGATGAGCTTGGAGGCATGTTTGAAAGCACCTCAGCAGCAGTGACAGAAATCGAGCTGCTAAAATCACGCAGTATTATTGGTGAGGCCGTTGATAGTCTTAAATTAGACATTGTCGCAGAGCCAAAATTATACCCAATTATAGGCGGTCGTGCATTCCGTAAGTTTACCCCTATGCAAGCGGGGGATTTGGCTGAGCCGAGCTTTTCCGCAACGAGCTATGCTTGGGGTGGTGAAGAAATTGATGTTTTCAAATTCGAGGTTCCGAGCAATGCAATTGGCATAGGGTTTACTTTAGTAACGCTTGTAAATGATCAGTTTGAATTGTTGGGCGAGGATGGTGAGCGAATTCTTAAAGGTAAAGTTGGCGAAGAGGTATCGAATGGTAAGTTCAGTCTAACGCTTAAAACTTTAGTTGCCCGGCCTGATACCGAATTTGTTTTGGTTAAGCGTGACCGTTTGAATACGATACTGGATCTGCAGGCTGCTATTGGTGCAAGTGAAAAAGGTAAAGATTCAGGTATCATAAATTTAAATTTGCAAGATACTAGCCCTGAGTATGCAGAAACTGTACTTAATAAAGTAGCTAGTATCTATGTTCGCAGAAATGTTGAGCGAAGTAGTGCGGAAGCGCAGAAGTCTTTAGACTTTTTGGAGTATCAGCTACCACAAGTTAAGAAACAACTCGAGGCGGCTGAGCAACGTTTCAACGACTACCAGGTAAAGCAGCAATCAGTAGACATTACGTTGGAAACTGAGGGGGTACTAAGACAATTAGTGAAGCTGGAAACCCAGTTGCAAGAGCTTGAGCTGAAAAAACTAGAACTAGGACGAAAATTTAAGCAAAGCCACCCAAGCTATCAAGCAGCAGTTGAACAAATTGAAGCGGTAGAAAATCAAAAGCGACGCTTAGCCGCGGAAGTTCAAGTACTACCAGAAACACAACAAGAACTGTTGCGTCTAACTCGGGATGTAGAAGTGAACAACGAAATCTACACCTTATTACTCGCTAAAACTCAAGAACTGGATATTGTGCGTGCTGGAACAGTTGGCAATGTGAGGGTGATTGACCTTGCTGAAGTAAACATTTCTAAACCAGTTAAGCCCAAAAAGGCGCTAATTGTGGTAATGGCAACCATGCTAGGTGGACTGTTGGCAGTGGCCATTGTACTTATTCAAAAATCCCTGCATAAAGGTATTGAAGACCCGAGTGAAATCGAGGCTTTAGGCTTACCTGTTTATGCCAGCGTTCCTTACTCAGAGTATCAAGTTAAACTAACAGGGTTTGCTAAAGCCCGAAAAGGTAAAACTGCCAAAGCGAAATCAATATTAGCAGTTGATAACCCAGCTGACCTTTCCATTGAGGCGCTGCGAAGCCTACGCACAAGCTTGCATTTTGCTATGATGGAAGCAAAAAATAATGTTATAGCCATCTCAGGCCCAAGCCCTGGTGTAGGTAAATCGTTTATTTCAGTTAATTTAGCAACAGTGCTTGCTCAAAGTGATAAGAAGGTACTGATAATCGACGCCGATATGCGTAAAGGCTACTTACAAACTCAGTTCGGTATACAGTGGGATAACGGACTAAGTGATTACCTGTCGGGTAGGATAAACTTAGAACAAGCGACGAAGCACAGTCAGGTTAAAGGCTTGGATGTAATGACTCGTGGTCAGATACCTCCAAATCCATCAGAATTATTAATGCATGAAAACTTCTCAAAACTTGTTGAAGAGGTTAGTGCGAAGTACGACTTAGTCATAATAGATACACCACCTATTTTAGCGGTAACTGATCCTGCTATTGTGAGTGCTCACGCAGGAAGCACGCTTCTTGTCACACGTTTTGGTCAAAACCATGTAAAAGAGCTAGAGCTTACACGCAATCGCTTTGAGCAAAACGGCATAGATGTGAAAGGTGTGGTGTTTAACGGCGTTGTGAAAAGATCAAGTAACGCCTATGGCTACTATGGTTATTACAACTACGAATACAAGTCAGATAAGTGAATTCATTTAGGAAGAATGTAACGATGTTTCCAAACTCAGATACAAAGATAGCGATTATAGGCTTAGGTTATGTGGGATTGCCGCTAGCAGTCGAGCTATCAAAGAAATTTAATGTCATTGGCTTTGATATCAACTCATCCAGAGTTAATGAGCTAAGTAATGGCCATGACTCTACACTGGAAGTATCGGATGAAGATCTTCAGGCTGCATCATCTTTACGCTTTTCAAGCGCAAAATCTGAGATTGCAGATAGCACTGTCTATATAGTAACTGTTCCAACACCTATAGATGATAGTAATGCACCAGATCTGACTCCATTGCAGAAAGCTTCAGAGATGTTGGGCGAGTTTGTTAAAAAGGGTGACGTTGTCATTTATGAATCAACGGTCTATCCAGGTGCAACAGAAGAAGTTTGTTTGCCTATTATTGAAAAAGTGTCGGGCTTGAAGTTCAATGAAGACTTTTTTGCGGGTTACTCACCGGAGCGTATTAATCCAGGCGACAAAGTTAACACTCTCACTAAAATTATGAAGATTACTTCAGGGTCAACACCAGAAGTTGCTGATTTTGTCGATGCAATGTATGGGGCGATCGTTGAGGCAGGTACACATAAAGCGAGTTCAATAAAAGTTGCCGAGGCTGCCAAAGTAATTGAAAACACACAGCGCGATTTAAATATTGCGATAATTAATGAGTTTGCAAAAATTTTCAACCGTTTAGATATTGATACAGAAGAAGTGTTGAATGCAGCTGGTACAAAGTGGAATTTCTTAAAGTTCAAGCCGGGACTAGTAGGAGGCCACTGCATTAGTGTTGATCCGTACTATCTAACACATAAAGCGCAGGAAGTAGGCTATCGCCCAGAAGTTATATTAGCCGGTCGTCGAATTAATGATGGAATGGGTGAATATGTCGCCACTCAACTGGTTAAGAAGTTATCCAGCAAGAAAATTCACATCGATGAAGCAAAAATACTTATTCTCGGATTCACATTTAAGGGCGACTGTCCTGATGTTCGTAACACTAAAATCATCGATATTGTAAATGAGTTAAAAGACTTTAATATGTCTGTAGATGTGTATGACAACTGGGCCGACCCTGCCGAAGTGAAGCACGAGTATGGTATTGATTTAATCTCTGAGCTTAAAGAAGATAAATACGATGGTATCGTATTAGCAGTAGATCATTCAGAGTTAAAAGATATGGGTGAGAAGAAGCTCCGTTCATTCGGTAAAGAGAATCATGTGCTATATGATGTTAAGCACGTATTAAAGCCATCTGAAGCTGACATTAGACTTTAAGGAACTTGAATATCATGAAAAATTTTGCATTAATTGGTGCGGCGGGCTATATCGCACCACGTCACCTTCGAGCTATTAAAGATACTGGTAATAATCTAGTAGCAGCAATGGATATTAACGATTCAGTTGGTATTATGGATAGTCACTTTCCAGAAGCTGAGTTTTTTACTGAGTTTGAAGACTTCACAGCATTTATTGAAGATCAAGAGATGCAAGGTAAGAAGTTGGATTATATTGCTATCTGTAGCCCGAATTATCTGCATGCGCCACATATGAAGTATGCACTTAAAAATGGCATTGATGTTATCTGTGAGAAACCTTTGGTTTTGAATTCAGAAGATATGGATGTGCTGAAAGAATACGAAAGTAAATATGGCGCAAAAGTAAACTCTATTTTGCAGCTGAGATTACATCCATCGATTATTGCTCTAAAGGAGAAAGTAGCTGCAGCGCCTGCAGATAAGGTATTCGATGTAGACCTTACCTATATGACATCTCGTGGCAAGTGGTACATGAAGTCCTGGAAAGGCTTTGATCATAAGTCAGGTGGAGTGGCAACTAACATAGGCGTGCACTTCTATGACATGCTGCATTTTATCTTTGGTGAGCTACAAAGTAATGAAGTGCATTACCGTGATGAAAAAACGGCAAGTGGCTATCTTCAGTATGCGAGAGCGAGGGTAAAGTGGTTCTTGTCAATCGATTCTAATAACCTTCCAGAAAATGCTGTTAAAGGCGAAAAACTGACTTATCGTAGTATCACGATCAATGATGGTAATGCTACCGAGGAGCTGGAGTTTTCAGGAGGCTTTACTGATCTACACACTCTTAGCTATCAAAATGTCTTAGCAGGCAACGGTTTCGGGGTTGATGAAAATCGTGTAGCAATTGAAACAGTCGAGAACATTCGAGTTCAGAGTATTGTTGAAGCGGGTGACAAAGCGCATCCATTGCTGGCAAAGGTGCTTTAGTTTATGAGTCATAGTGTGCATGAAAGCGCCATCGTTGATGAAGGTGCTAAGATTGGTGCAAACACTCGCGTATGGCACTTTGTGCACGTATGTGGGGGAGCTGAAATAGGTGAAGGCTGTTCTTTAGGACAAAATGTTTTTGTTGGAAACAAAGTCACGATAGGTAACAACGTTAAAGTACAAAACAACGTCTCGGTATATGACAATGTGCACCTGGAAGATGATGTATTTTGCGGGCCGAGTATGGTTTTCACCAATGTTTACAATCCACGCTCGTTTATCGAGCGCAAAACAGAGTATCGTGACACTTTAGTAAAGCGTGGTGCGACGTTAGGCGCAAACTGTACCATTGTTTGTGGTGTCACAATCGGTGAATACTCGCTTGTTGGTGCAGGTGCTGTCATTAATAAAGATGTGAAACCGTTTGCATTAATGGTTGGCGTACCGGCAAAACAAATAGGCTGGATCAGCAAATATGGTGAGCAACTAGACTTGCCATTGGAAGGAAGTGGTGTTGCAACTTGTGAGCATACTGGTGAGCGATACCAATTAGAAAATGGTTTTGTTTCAATCAAATAATTCGTAGAAGTAATTATTAAATGCAATTTATAGATTTAGCTGCGCAATATCAGCACTTAAAAGAGAAAATCGATGCTCGCATCCAAGCTGTGTTAGATCATGGTCATTATATAATGGGCCCTGAAGTGCAAGAGCTAGAGCAGAAGTTATCTGAATACGTGGGTGTTAAGTACACGGTTAGCTGCGCTAATGGTACAGACGCATTAACCTTAGCTTTAATGGTTTTAGATGTAAAAGAAGGTGATGCGGTCTTTTGCCCAACATTTACTTTCTTCGCAACGGCTGAAACCATTGCGTTTGAAGGTGCAACGCCCGTTTTTGTTGATTCAGATGAAGATACATTTAATATTTGTCCAGCTGATTTAGAGAAGCGTATTGAGGCGACTCTTGCTGAAGGTAAATTAAAGCCAAAAGCAATTATTGCGGTTGATCTGTTTGGTCTGCCTGCAAACTATCCTGCACTCAGAGAAATCGCAGATAAATATGATTTAAAAATTATCGAAGATGCAGCGCAAGGTTTTGGTGGTGAAATTAATGGCAGACGAGCAGGCTCATTTGGTGATATTGCCACTACCAGTTTTTTCCCAGCAAAACCACTAGGTTGCTACGGAGATGGTGGAGCATTATTTACAAACAATGATGAATATGCCGAGCTACTTAAGTCTTATCGTGTACATGGTAAGGGTAAAGATAAATATGACAACGTACGTATTGGCATGAATTCTCGCCTAGATACCATTCAAGCGGCAGTTTTACTTGAAAAATTAGCAGCATTCCCGCAAGAGTTGATTAATCGCAATGAAGCGGCAGAAAAGTACACGGCGGAATTGAGAGGCATGTACAAAACGCCAGTGGTGCCGGAAGGGTACGTAAGCTCTTGGGCACAGTACACACTTACAGCAGCAGATCGAGATGCCGAAATGGCGAAGTATAAGGCACGAGGTATTCCGACAATGGTTTACTACGGGACCTGTATGCATCAACAAACTGCATTTAAGGCATTAGGTTATCAGGAAGGTGACTTCCCGACTGCTGAAAAGCTAGCTAGGTCAGTATTTAGTCTACCCATGCATGGTTATTTGTAGGATGTCTTTTAAGGGTGGCGTTTTTGCGAAACAAATAGCTAAGTTGGCAAGTGGAACGGCACTTGCCCAACTCATTAATATCATATCTTTACCTCTGTTGACTCGGCTCTATACGCCGAGTCAATTTGGCGTATTTGCTGTCTTTTTAGCAAGTGTCGCTGTGCTCAGTTCTATTTCCACTTTGAAATATGAAAATGCAATTTTGGATGAAGAAGATTCGCAAGATGCTAAAAACTGTACTGTGTTGACTGCAATTTCTGGGGTATTCATAGTTGTTCCTTTATTACTCTATTGCATCTTTTCCTATTATTTTGATTTTAGTTTAATAGGTATAGATTGGTTAACTGCTCTTTTTTTGACATTTGCTATTATCTTCACTAATACATTTACCGCACTGTATTACTGGTGTAATCGTCTACAGCATTATAACTTTATGACAAAGGGCAGGGTGTTTGCAGCAATTGCGGTTGCATTTATTTCTCTTCTAATAGGTTATTTAGAGCTTGGCACAGTTAATGGATTAATTGTTGGTTCACTTGTAGGTATGGCTGTGAATATGGTCTATTTGATTCTAAAGTTAAATATTTCATTTTCAACTGTCCGTCAGATATCTTTCGAAAAGCTATTTGTTTTATTTGTTAAACTAAAGAGGTTTCCTCTCTTTTTGGTGCCAAGTACCTTGCTTGATAGAGTAGCTGCGCAAATTCATATTTTTGTGTTTTCTTCTGTTTTTGGAAGCGCTATTGCTGGAGCTATGGGTGTATATAATCGAGTTGTTGGTTTGCCAATAAGCTTAATAGGTAACGCTGTAGGTGATGTCTATAAGCGACGAATTAGCGAGTTATTGAAAAGTGGAAAAAGTTGCAGAAGAGCCTTTATTAAAACAGGGCTTGCCCTGTTTACTATAGCAGCGCCGGCTTCTTGTGTTTTATTCTTCTTTGCGCCAGAAGTTTTTACATTTGTACTAGGGGAGGAATGGAAACAGGCTGGTGAAATAGCTAGCTTTCTTTCAGTTAACTTTCTTTTAGCATTTGTAGTTAGCCCATTAGCTGGGATTTTATATTTAAGAGAAAACCAAAAAATTGATTTGTTAATTCAAATAGTTTTGGTGGTATTATTAGCAATTGGTATGTCAATCGCAGTTTACGAAAATAGCTTTAAAATTGCGTTGAGTGCTTACGCAATTTCTTTTGGTGTTAAATACTTAGTCCAGCTAATAGTAAGTTTTAAGCTGGCAAAATGAATTAGGGTATGGAGTGATAAAGATGTCGTTAGAAGAGCAGGTATGTACACTATGTGTTATGGACACCAGTGATCCTAACATTACTTTTGACGAAAATGGTGTCAGTAACCATTGGAAAGAAGCCAGTGAAAAACTAAAAAAAGGATGGTTTCCTAATGAGAAAGGCCAAAAGCTTTTAAATGACACTGCAGCCGAAATAAGACAGTCAGGTGCAGGTAAAGAGTATGATTGTATTATAGGAGTAAGCGGAGGTATTGACTCTTCATATCTCCTACATGTTGCTGTAAATTTGATGAAGCTTCGTCCTTTAGTTGTACATGTTGACGCAGGCTGGAACTCTGAAATTGCAGTTCAAAATATTGAGAAAATGGTTAAGAAACTGGGTTTAGACCTATTCACTTATGTTGTGAATTGGGAAGAAATGAAAGATCTTCAATTATCATTTCTTAAGTCATCGGTAGCCAATCAAGATATTCCACAGGATCATTCATTTTTTGCGAAGCTATATGAGTTTGCTGAAAGCAAAAAAATTAAGTATGTCATTACGGGTAGTAATTTGACTAGCGAGTCTATATTACCTAGCAGTTGGGGCTACGATGCTTCAGATAGTATTCATATTAAAGATATTCATAAAAAATTCGGGAAAAAGAAACTAAAAACATACCCAATGATGGGCTTTATTAAGTCTAAGATTTATTGGAACTACATTAATAAAATGAATGTAATCAGTCCATTAAACTGGATTGATTATAACAAGAATGAAGCCATTGATTTCCTAATAAAAGAATATGATTGGAAATTTTATGGTGGTAAGCACCATGAATCAAAGTGGACTAAGTTTTTCCAAGCTTACTACCTTCCAAAAAAGTTTGGTTTTGATAAGCGTAAAGCGCATTTATCAAGCATGATCGTTGCGGGTCAAATCACTCGGGAAGAAGCGTTAGAGGAGTTAAAAAAACCTTTATATAAAGAAGATGAGTTAGCCGACGATATGAATTATATTTCGGAGAAGCTGGGAATTACCTTAGACGAGTTTAAATCGCTAATCGAGTTGCCAAATAAAGATTATACTGAGTACAAAAATCACCAGTCGATGATGGTTTTTTTGAAGTCATTTAAGAAGAAAATACTTGGTTAAAAATTCATAAGGTAGCCTGTACTTTGATAAACCTGAACTTTTTGAATTTAATTTTGTCGTATTTTGGGCTGACATTCTTTGTCCTGTTTATGCTTGAAAATGTGAAGTTTATTGAGTCCCCTGGAGGGTACGGCTACCTCTTTCTGTTTTTAATTAGCTCATCAATAGTCTTCATTACTGGAGGTGGTTTTAAGTATTTTAGAAAGCTTAATTATAGTTTTGCGTACTTATTTGTTTTTATATCCTACTTTGTATATGTGTATTTGCTTAGCTCCTTTGACTTGGATTCTTTGAAACAAGTTACAGTTGGAACAACTGGGGGGATCGTATTTTCATTTATATGCGGTATTTTATGCTCCTTGTTAATCGCCACTATATATCGCTTATCATGGCAAAGTAACTTGCTAAATAATCTTTCCTTGATTTTATACCTTATATTATTAGCTATTATGCTTTTAAGTGCTAGAGAGGCTTTTTCGCTTTATATTTCAGATGTAAGAAAAGATGTTTTTCTAATTGCAAGCCAATTTGGTAATTATCAAAGGCCGGCTGCTTTCATGTTTATGACTTTTATGGTCGCTGTGTCCTTAGCGGCGATGCATTTATCACTCTTTAAAAGTCTAGGCCGAATCGCTGTAATACTATGTACATGTTTATTGGGATGGTTGAGCTATCAATTTATGATGTTATCCCAGTTAATAGGTAGTAACTCAGGTATGGTCACAGTTTTTGGCTTTTTTATCGTATATTTAACTTTGCTATCCATATTAAAACTATTTAAAAGTGATTTAGACGATAGAGAAGAGTTTAAACTCAGTTCTCTGATCTTCAGTCGAGTTGGTCTTAAATACATTATATACCTGCCATTGGTGCTTTTTATTGTTTTTTGGTTGGTGCTTTTCTACGTATCTAAACAAAACATAGACTTGGATAGTCTCCGTATTTTTGGATATGGTTCAAGCTTATCTTCTTTCGAGACCAGGCTCGCGTTACTGGATAACTTTATAGTTCATTTCAGTTATAGTCCCTTATTTGGAAATATGATAGTTGAGAAGTTAACGACGGGAGATGGAACATATGTACATAGCTTGTTCGCTTTATTACCGCATTTAGGTATTATAGGGACGATAATTTTTTTGATTTTTCTTAAGTCTATTTTTAATGCATTTAGAACAGCAAGATTGAGCCCTTCTGAAAGTTATAATATTTATTTAAATAAATATTATGTTGTTTATAGAACTTTAGGCTTGACTGCGGTTTTGGTTTTTTGTACTTTTTCGGCCTTTTTTACCTGGTTACCTTTGTGGTATGCGTTTGGACTATTTGGTATGACCTTGATAGATGGAGAAAGAACAAGGTATGAATAATTTACATATTTCTCTAACTGAAATGAGAAATGAATCAAGAGTTCTTAAGCAAGCTAGTTCTATCTATAATTCTAGCTCATTTGAAAGTGTTTTTATTTCTTCCCTTTGGGGAGAGGGCCTAGAGATGAGTGAGAATTTGAATGGAGTCGAATTGAGAAGATTTGATCTTAAAACTAGGAATTATGGTAATAATTTAATAATACAAATCCTTAAATATCTTGAATTTACTTACACAGTCTATCGAAACTATAGGAAAAATAATATTGACATCATTACTATCCATGCTTTGGCCTTATTGCCTTTAGGTTGTTTATTAAAAGTGCTTTATTCTTCAAAGCTAGTTTATGATGCTCATGAGTTAGAGACTGAAAAAAACGGGCTAGGTGGGCTTAGGAAAAAGCTTGCAAAATGGTTAGAGAGTATCCTTATACCTTTTGTAGATCATACAATAGTTGTAAGTAATTCAATTGCTGACTGGTATAAGTCTAGATATTCGATAGAGAATGTATCGGTTGTTTTTAATTCACCAATCATTAAAGATATCAAGAAAAATAACTTACTGAAATCTAAGCTTGGTATAGATAGCCACATTAAATTGTATATTTATCAAGGTGTCTTGAGCAAAGGAAGAGGTATTGATGAAATATTGGATGTTTTTGGGAAAGAGACCGCTGATGTTGCTGTAGCCTTTATGGGATATGGGATGGAATCGGAAAAGATAAAAGAGGCAGCAAGCGCTTCAGATAAAATTTTTTACGTTCCTGCTGTAGCCCCAGCTGAAGTATTATCCTACACCGCGTCAGCAGATGTAGGTATTTCATTTATTGAGCCAGTTTGCCTTTCCTATGATTACTGTATGCCAAATAAGGTTTTTGAGTATTTGGCTGTAGGCTTACCTGTCATAGTTTCAAATGGAAAGGAAATGTCGAACTTTGTTGAGGAACATGGCGTCGGTTGGCATGCAAGTAATTTTTCTAGTGATGAACTGGCAAAGCTTGTACAGCATTCTTGTAAACAAGATACATCAATATACGAAAAAAGAAGCAAAGAAATCTCTGAAAAATATAAGTGGCAGCATCAAGAGAAACTGCTTCTTGAAGTATATAAAAATGTTACGGAGTAAACGGTGTTTGTAATAATTGATTATGGAACTGGGAATTCAGGCTCTATTCTAAATATGCTTAGAAAAGTTGGTGTTGAAGGTTGTGTTTCCAACGATCCAGAAATAATTAAAAGCTCTAAAGCTTTAATTCTACCGGGTGTCGGTGCTTTTGATAATGCGATAAAGAAATTCGATGATTCTGGACTACGAGGCCTGATAGAAGAAGAAGTTCTGGTTAACAAGAAGCCTTTCTTGGGCGTATGTTTAGGTATGCAGCTTTTATTTGATAGAAGCGATGAAGGTGTCCTAAACGGTTTGGGGTGGATCCCAGGAAGCGTAAAGAGGTTCAACTTCGATGATATCAGCACTAAATTAAAAGTACCTCATATGGGCTGGAGTATTGTTAAGTCACCGAACAACTCAGAACTTTTCTTCGATGGCTTTGAAGAGCATAGGTTTTACTTTGTACATTCTTACCATGTCGTTTGCGATCCTAAGTATGTTATCGGGACAGCTCAATATGGTTATGAGTTTGTTTGTGCAGTTAGAAAAGACAATATTTGGGCAACTCAGTTTCATCCTGAGAAGAGTCATAAATTCGGCATTCAGCTATTTAAACAATTTGTGAATTTAGTATGTTAAATAAAAGGGTAATACCAACTTTACTTCTGGATAATACAGGTCTAGTAAAAGGACGGAATTTCAAAAAGCATAAATACGTTGGCGATCCTGTAAACGCAGTTAAGATCTTTAATGATAAAGAAGTAGATGAGCTTGCAATTTTAGATATTACTGCGACTAATGAGAACCGAAGGCCTAATTTTGATCTAATTAAAAACATAGCTTCTCAAGCATTTATGCCATTTGCTTATGGTGGCGGTTTGAGGGAGTTATCTGATATTGAAATGCTATTCAAAATAGGTGTTGAAAAAGCGATTTTAAATACTGCTGCGGTAAAAGATTTATCATTGGTGACAGCTGCAAGTGAAATTGTTGGGCAACAAAGTATTGTAGTATCAATTGACTACAAAAAAACACTTTTTGGCGGGAAGAAAGTGTTTACTCATTCAGGTAAAAATAATTCTAAATTAGATCCAATAGAATATGCTCTTAGAGTACAGGATGCTGGTGCCGGAGAAATTATCGTAAACTCAATTGATCATGAAGGTACTTTAAAAGGTTACGACTATGACTTAATCCATGAACTCGCTACTAAGTTGGATATACCTGTCATTGCCTCTGGTGGTGCGGGAAGTTTGAATGACTTTAAGCAAGCTGTCGATTTAGGTGCTTCTGCTGTGGCTGCTGGTGATATGTTTACTTTTCATGGAAAGCATAAAGCGGTATTAATTACATACCCAAAATACGCTGAGTTAGAAAATTTATTTAAAGGGCAAAACAATGAGTAAGCAAGATATTACCGTTTGTACTAGATGTGTAATGGACACAACTGACGATGATATAAAATTTGATGAGCATGGTGTTTGTAATTACTGTCGTAACTTTGACAATGTGATATCGAAACGTTGGCACCCAGACAGAGAAGACTTACTCAAAGAGCGTATCGAGCAGATAAAGCGAGAAGGTAAAGGCAAAGAATACGACTGCATTATTGGGCTAAGTGGCGGTATTGACAGCTCGTATTTGGCAGTAAAGCTGAAGGATTATGGTTTAAGGCCCTTAGTTGTTCATGTTGATGCTGGTTGGAACAGTGAGCTAGCTGTGCATAACATTAAGCAAGTTGTAGACTATTGTGGCTTCGATCTACATACACATGTTATGAATTGGAATGACATACGGGCTTTGCAATTAGCGTATTTAAAAGCTGGAGTCGCGAACCAAGACGTAGTGCAAGATCATTCGTTCTTCTCAACCTTATACCATTTTGCCGTTAAGAATAATATAAAAACGGTCATTAGTGGTGGTAATATAGCAACCGAATCAATATTCCCTTCTTCATGGCATCACTCTGCTATGGATGCGAAGAATATACATTCTATATTTAAAAAACACGGTCAAGGTAAACTTAAAGAATATTCTACAATTAGTATGCTTCAGTATTATATTTACTATCCATATATATATAAAATGAAGACATTCAGGCCTCTTAATTTTATGCCTTACGACAAGGATGAAGCGATGAGGTATCTAGTTGAAGAGGTTGGTTACAAAGAATACGGACGTAAGCATGGAGAATCTATTTTTACTAGATTTTTCCAGAATCACTATCTTCCTGCTAAGTTTGGTTATGACAAACGTAAGCCACATTTGGCTAGCCTTATTAATGCTAAGCAATTAAGCCGAGATGAGGCACTTAAAATACTGCAAGAGCCTTTGTATGATGAAGTCGAGCTGAAAGAGGACCTTATATTTGTAGCTCAAAAGCTAGGTATTACAGTAGAAGAGCTGCAAACATATATCTCAGAGAAAGGTCGTAGCTATAAAGAGTACTCTAACTGGGACTCTGGTTATAAAAGACTTAAGGCTATTCAGCAAAAGCTTGAAAAATTACTTGGAAGAGAAATTAAGAACTACGCATAGTTCTACTAAGGATTTAACTTGAAAGTTTGTCACTTAACGTCTGCGCACCCTAGAGATGATACACGAATTTTTGTCAAGATGTGTTTGTCTTGTGTTGAGCAAGGATGGGATACTGCTCTTATTGTTGCTGATAACTTTGGCGATGAAATCAAAGATGGTGTAAATATCTATGATGTCGGTTTTAATTCAAATAGTAGATTAAAAAGATTTACTCAAATCGTTTGGTCTGTTTATAAAAAAGCAATTGATTTGAACGCCGATATTTATCACCTTCATGATCCTGAGCTGCTTTCAATTGCATTATTACTTAAGCTTAAAGGTAAAAAGGTTATTTTTGATGCCCATGAAGATTTACCTAAACAGATTTTAAGTAAACCGTATTTAAAGCCTTATCAGGCAAAGGTAATTTCTTTTTTGGCTAAAAACTTTGAGCGCTTTGTATGTAAAAAGTTGGATGGTGTAGTTGCAGCTACGCCTTTTATTAAGGAAAAATTCCAGGTTTATGGGTGTAACTCTGAAGCCGTTAATAACTTTCCTAAGCTTGAAGAGTTTTCTGAAGTTAAAGTAAAGAAAGAAAGTAAAGTATTTTCCGCTTGCTATATTGGTAATATTTCAAAGGTGAGGGGTATCATCGAAATGTTGGATGCATTGCAGGCGAGTAAAGATATACCTTTGTCTATAGCTGGTAAGTTTAATGATCCTATTTTAGAGCAAAAAGCAAACGCGCATCCTGCTTGGGATAAAGTAGAGGATCATGGCTGGCTTGATAGACACGCGGTTTCCGACCTTATGGCGAACAGTTCCGTTGGACTAGTTACCTTACATCCAATTATTAACTATCAAGATGCACTACCAGTAAAGATGTTTGAGTATATGGCTGCCGGAATTCCTCTGATTGCTACAGATATTCCCTATTGGAAACAAATTATTGAACGCAGTGAGTGCGGTTTAGTCGTTGATCCTTTCAACCCTGAAGAATATGCAGAGAAGTTGAAATATCTTCAGAGCAACCCTGATTTATGTGCGAAAATGGGCGAAAATGGGAAAAAAGCAATAGAAATGGAATACAACTGGACAATTGAAAAGCGCAAACTTGCGTCATTTTACGCACGAATTGTTAATTAACAGGTGGATCTCAATGATTGAAAACTTTAAGAATGTTTTAGTTCTGGCCCCTCATACTGATGATGGCGAGCTTGGCGCTGGAGCGACAATAGCTAAGTTAGTAGAAGTTGGGGCAAAAGTGACATATGTGGCTTTCTCAACAGCTGAAGAGTCTGTACCTGAGGGAATGCCAAAAGATATCCTCAAGACTGAGGTAAAAAAAGCGACCGCAGAGCTAGGTATTGAACCGTCAAACTTGATTATTTTTAACTACCAAGTTCGCAAGCTCAATTACAGCAGACAGCAAATCTTAGAGGACTTGATTACATTACGGAAAAATTCCTCTTATGATCTTGTTTTAACACCTTCTATGCATGATATCCACCAAGATCATTCCACGATAGCTCAGGAAAGCTTAAGGGCTTTTAAAAATACAACTATATTGGGTTATGAGTTAATTTGGAATAATTTAACGTTTGATACAAAATGCTTTGTAAAACTTGAGGAAAAACATATTGAAGCGAAACAGCAGGCGTTGAATCAATATGAGTCTCAGGGGAAGCGCAATTACTTATCAAAAGATTTTACATTCTCTTTGGCAAAAACCAGAGGTGTCCAAGTTGGCGCAGAGTATGCTGAATGCTTTGAAGTTATAAGAATGTATTTATAGGGGGCATCATGCAATACCAAATTATTCGAGATATTTCCGTATCTGAAATGGCCCAAGCTTTAGGCTTGAGTTTTGAAGGCGCCGGCGAACAATTAGTAAAGACTATTGGCAGTTTGGCTAATACGCAGTCGCGAGTATTAAAGTTCGCAAATAAGCCACAAGAAGGTCAACTGAATGGAATTATTATAGGTCTTGATGGTACAGAAGCTGAGTCATTAATTATTTCTGAAAATCCTCGCTTGGATTTTTGCCGCGCTTTACAGTTTTTAATTGACTCCGGAACTTTGGTTAAAAGTGTCATAAGTTCTGAGATAGATAAGTCTGCAGTTATAGCGGACTCTGCCGTAATAGAAGACGGGGTCAGCATTGGAAAAGGGACGATAATCGAACATAACGTGACAATTCACCAAGGTTCTGTAATTGGAGATAATTCGATTATTCGAGCTAACTCTGTAATTGGAGCGCAAGGGTTTGGGTTTGAAAAAAGCGATGATGGATCCTGGGTACGGTTTCCTCATTTAGGAAGAGTAATCATCGGGAATAATGTTGAAATAGGCGCTTTAAATAGCGTCTGTGTTGGCGCCCTCGACAATACAGTTATTCATGATGGTGTTAAAACGGATAACCTGGTACATATCGCGCATAATTGTCAAATTGGTAAAAACTCAATATTAACAGCATGCACTGAGTTAAGTGGTGGTGTTGTCTTGGGTGAAGGTGTATGGATGGGACCAAACTCATCGACGATGCAAAAAGTAAAAATTGATGATTCTGCTGTTGTAGGTTTGGGAAGTGTTGTAACTAAAGATGTAGAATCAGGTAATATAGTGGCTGGTGTACCTGCAAAAGTTATAAGGAGAGGATGATGAAGTCTGTTTTAATCACAGGTGGTACAGGCGGTATAGGAACCGCTTTGGTAAAGGCTTTTGTTAATAAAGGGTATCATGCTCATGTGACTCACACCCATAAAGGAAGTGAATTTTTAGATAACTGGCTAGCAGAAAACCAATTAGGCGAAGATCATGTTTCTTTTTTGCCACTAAACCTTAATAACAGAGAAGAGGTTGCACAGCAACTCGCTGCTTTACTTGAAAGCTCGAAGATTGATGTTTTAATTAACAACGCGGGAATAACAGCTGACTCTACGTTTTTAAAAATGGATGTCGAACAGTGGGATAGTGTAATAGATACTAATTTAAAAGCATTGTTTTCCATCACCCAACCAATAGCACGTTCGATGGTTAAACATGGCTATGGTCGCATTATTAATGTTAGTTCGATAAATGGGCTTAAAGGACAGTTTGGTCAGTGCAATTACGCAGCAGCGAAAGCAGGGATTATTGGTTTTTCTAAATCATTGGCACAAGAACTTGCTACTAAAGGCGTTTCTGTGAATGTAATCGCACCCGGTTATACAATGACTCCTATGGTCGAAAGCATAAGAGAGGATATTCTAGATAAAATCAAAGGGAATATACCAACTAAAGAATTAGTATTATTAGAAGATTTGGCTAAAACTGCATTAATGATTGCAGAGAGTGGTATGTCGCTAACAGGAGAGACAATTTCTGTTAATGGCGGTCAATACATGAATTAAATAGAAAAATGAATATTTGGTATATACACCCGTATGCAGGTAGTCCAAAACATGGGATGTCATTTCGTCCATATTACCTTGCAAAGCATTTTAATAGGCTTGGTCATAAAGCCACTGTTATTTCTTCGCTATATCATCACTTATGTTCCATTCCTGATTCAAGGCCTGGTTTGGCAAGCGTTGAAGGGGTAGATTATTTTCTGCAAAAAACAGTGCCGTATGAAGGCAATGGTCTTAAGCGCTTGCTAAATATGCTTAGTTTCGGTTTGGGCTTATTTAGCTATGCATTTCATAGCTTTAGCAAAAGCAACAAGCCAGATGTTATCATCGCTTCAACGGCGCACCCTTTTCATTTGCTTGCAGCTAAATATTATGCAAAAAAGTATGGTGCTAAATTGATCTTGGAAGTGCGTGATATTTGGCCGCTAAGTCTTCAAGAATTAGTCGGTATCTCTAAATATCATCCTCTGAGCGTGATAATAAATAAGTTTCAAAAATTTGGCTATAAACATTGTGACCATTGTGTGTCGTTATTAGCTAATGCCGAGAAGCTGTTTTTGCACGAAGGGTTAAAAGCAGAAAGCTTTAGTTATATTTCTAATGGTATCGAACTTGCTGAAGAAAATTCTAAAGAAGAGGTATCCGAATCATTAGCTAGTGATTTGAGAAGTGCAACACAGCGTTTTGAAACTGTGATTGGATATACAGGAGCCCTTGGTATACCAAATAATATAATGCCTTTAATAAATGCAGCTAAGTACTTGCAGAGTTACAATATTGGTATTTTATTGGTTGGTGATGGAGTCCAAAAAGAAGAGTTAGAGTCTAGAGCAAGAGAGTTAAATTTAGATAATGTGGTTTTCTTTGGGAAGGTCCCTAAGGTTGATGTGACTCATGTGATTCAGTGCTGCGATGCTTTGTTTATAAATGCTATGCCGAAAGAGTTATATAAATTTGGTATATCCCCAAATAAGATATTTGACTATATGATGCATGACAAGATTGTTTTCAACGGTATTGACGCTCCAGGAAACCCTCTTGAAAAAGCCGGTTGTGAAATACGATTCCCAGCTAACAACCCATCAGAGCTATCTCAAAAAATAATTTCTTTTCACAATAACAAAAATACTTATCAGGTTTCATCGTCAAAGTTTGTAAAAGAACATCACACTTACAAGCAGTTAGCAAAAAAATACACGGCGCTAATGGAAGACTTATTGAAATGAGTAAAGTGATTTTATCAGGCAGTACCGGCTTTATTGGTAAGCATCTAAATAAATATTTAGAAGGTAATGGTTGCTCAACTTATGCTATAAGCAGGGAAGAGCTTTCTGCCTCTGAGGTCCCGTTTGATGGCTTTTTTAGCAGTGAACAGCATGCAGATGCTGATGCTGTAGTTCACTTGGTGGGGGCTGCTCACAGGTCATTTACAGACTCTGAAGCCAATTTCATAAATTTAGAACTTACAAAAAAAGTACTAGATCGCGCGATTGAATTAGGTATACCAAGATTTATCTTCTTAAGTTCGGTAAATATATACAGCGAATCTGATGACATAATATCTCTCGATACGCCCATAGAACTTTCAGCTTTGCCAAATACCATGAAAAGTAAATTATCAGCAGAGGCGTATATAAAAAACGCCGCAATTGAGCATGAGATTGAGGTGGTAATAATTAGAAGTCCGCTAGTTTATGGAGAAGGAGTGCAAGCTAACTTTGCTACTTTGATGAGGTTAGTTGGCAAAGGAATCCCACTGCCATTCGGAGCAATAAACCAAAATAGACGTAGCTTAGTCTCAGTCTATAACTTAATTGATTTACTCAACGTGTGTATTGAGCATCCAAAAGCTAAAAACCAAACATTCTTTGTCAGCGATGATAGAGATTTATCTACTTCTGCGATGGTCGCTATGATGGCAGAGGTACAAGGCAAAACGAACTGGTCTTTTTTTGTGCCTGTCTTTTGCTTGAAGTTGTTGGGTAAGCTTTTAGGTAAGCAGGATGTGATTGAGAGACTGACGGGGTCTTTGCAAGTTGACATAACACACACTAAAAATACATTAGATTGGCAGCCTCCTTACTCGCCTGAGCATGGTTTTAGGCTTGCCGCTAAAAAATAACTTTGGGAATTTTATATGATACGTTTTCTCGATTTTTTGTTTGCTTTTTTAGGTTTGGTTTTTGCCTTTCCTTTTCTTGTCATTTTGTTTCTAGTCGGGTTGTTTGATACTGGTTCCCCTATTTTTACGCAAGAGCGTGTAGGTAGAAATAAAAAACCTTTCATACTTGTCAAGTTCAGAACGATGAAAGTAGATACCGCGTCAGTAGCGAGTCATTTGGCAAGCACCGCTTCAATAACGCCTTTTGGAGGGTTTTTAAGAAAAACTAAACTTGATGAGTTACCACAACTATGGAACGTACTCAAAGGCGAAATGAGTTTAGTTGGCCCACGGCCAGGTTTATTTAATCAGGAGGAGCTTACTCAGGCTCGTGATGCGAAAAACATATTTGACGTTCGACCGGGCATCACTGGGTTGTCTCAAGTCAATGAAATTGACATGTCTACACCAGAGTTACTGGCCAAAACTGACAGGGAGATGATCGATACTATGAGCATGCGTAATTACTTCAAATATATTTTTATGACAGTGTCAGGAAAGGGCTCAGGAGACCGGGTTAAGTGAGCTGCCAGTTTGAGTTAGCAGTAACAAGATTAATGAGTTTTGGAAAGCGGGCAGAGGACCTTTAGAAGCTACTTCTTTGGTCCTCCGAGCTCATTGCTGTATCGAATTAAAAACTCGGAAATTTATCATCTATTCCAAGTGGGTTTTATGGCTATTAATTGCGGTGGCTACTGGGGGCGGAGGCTCTTAAAAGCCGCGTTGTTTAACAATTCTGCAATGACAGTTTTTGAAAATTTGTGTATATTTAAAGACTATGACTAAATCATTAGTCTAAGAGATTGAAAATTTATAGCTCAAGGATTTACAGTGGATAGTTGGTTCCGTACTCTTCTTAATGTATCACGTTCAAAAAAGCGACTGATTACTTTATGTATTGATTCAATTTTTGTTTTTAGTGCTTTTTGGTTGGCGCTGGTCGTTCGGTTGGACAGTTTAGTTCCATTTTTTGAAGTGGGGAATTGGCTGTTACTTTCTCTTGTACTACCGATTAGTATATTTGCTTTTATCAACCTTGGACTATATCGAGCCGTGCTGCGCTACGTCGGTGCACATGCCGTTGGCGCTATTTTGATTGGAGCAATGATCAGTACGGTAGCACTCGTGATGGCTTCCTTCTTCACCCACGTCACTATTCCTCGTACTATGCCTGTCATTTATGCGTGGTTGTTGGTTTTGTCAGTTGGTGGTTCCCGCATCATGGTACGCGCCATGGTTGGTCGTCTGGCTACAGTTAATAAAACACCGGTTGTGATTTATGGAGCAGGTTCTGCGGGTCGGCAACTTGCTCCAGCTATAGGGGCCGGTGACGAATACTACGTATCTGCATTTATTGACGACGACAAAACAAAGCAGGATTCCATACTTCAAGGTATCCCTGTCATTGCTTTCGACGGTTTGTATGCGCTAATTGAGCGAAAAAGGGTAAAAAAAGTATTACTTGCGATGCCTAGCGAGAGTAGAGCACGGAGGAAAGAAATACTGGCTCAGTTAGAGAGTTTACCTGTAGAGGTTATGACTATCCCGGGTATGGCTGATGTTGTAGAAGGGCGAGCAACATTAGACGAGATTAAAGATGTTGAAATTGAGGACCTGCTTGGTCGAGACCCCGTGGCCCCTAAGCAGGCTTTGCTAAATGCAACGATTCTGGGTAAGTCCGTAATGGTTACTGGGGCAGGAGGCTCTATCGGCTCCGAGTTGTGTCGGCAAATTATCAAGCAATCACCATCTAAGTTGGTACTTTTCGAGCTGACTGAGTTTGCGCTGTATTCAATTGAAAAAGAGTTGAGTGAAATCATCAAAACCAAAGGGTTGAACATAGAGCTGATACCAATTATGGGTTCTGTGCAGCACATTAATCGTCTGGAGACATGTATGATAGCCTTTGGTGTGCAAACGGTTTACCACGCCGCAGCATATAAGCATGTCCCACTTGTAGAGCATAATGTGGTCGAAGGGGTGAGAAATAATGTTTTTGGTACCTATTATTCAGCTAAGGCTGCTATCAATGCAAAAGTAGAAACGTTTGTTTTGGTAAGCACGGATAAGGCTGTTCGCCCTACGAATGTTATGGGAACTACTAAACGTATGGCCGAACTTTGTTTACAGGGCCTTGCTCAGAATAAGGAAAGAGGACAGCACAACACGCGTTTCTGTATGGTTCGATTTGGTAATGTATTGGGCTCTTCAGGATCAGTTGTCCCTTTATTTCGAAGACAAATTAAAGAAGGTGGCCCAATCACGCTTACTCATCCAGAGATCACCCGCTTCTTTATGACGATACCTGAAGCGGCACAGCTGGTTATTCAGGCTGGAGCATTGGGCAGAGGAGGGGATGTGTTTGTCCTTGATATGGGGGAATCTGTCAAAATTAAAGACCTTGCTACCAAAATGGTACACTTGTCTGGCCTGGAGGTGAAAAGTGAGGCTAATCCACATGGAGATATTGAGATTAAATGCACAGGATTAAGACCTGGTGAAAAGCTGTATGAAGAGCTCTTAATTGGTGACAATGTTGAGCAGACCTCACATGAAAGGATTATGACAGCCAAAGAGGTAATGCTGCCATTACGTGAGCTAGAAGAGATCTTAAAAACGCTTGATAAGGCGTGCCATGACTTTGATCATCAAGTTATCAGACAACTGTTATTAGAAGCTCCAACAGGGTTTGACCCCACTGATGGCATATGTGACTTAGTTTGGAATGCCAGACAAAAGCTTGACACTGTGCCAGAGAAAAATATCGTTAATCTAAAGTAAAGCAATTTGCCCACTAGGAAGGTTATTTAGTGGGCTTTTTACTAAATAAGTGGACTGCGCAATCTAGGGTAATTGTAACCTGAAAATCTATAAGCCTGAGGTCTCTGTCTTGTAAGAGTGAAAGCTTGTGGAAAGTTATCGATTCTAGTGAACATCTCTTGCATAATCGTAATCACCTTAACGATATAATACAGTGCAAATTTTAATTATATTAATATCTTAACTGGGCAGAGGACTATGTCTAAACTAACTCCTATTTTAGCAAGTGGCTTGTTGACTTGCTCCTTTATTACCGTTGCACAAGTGTCTCCCAAGCAGTATCAGAATTTCGCTGGTTTTACTGGTTTAGTGAATACTCCCTCTGCAGACGTTTTAAACGTAGGTGAGATTGATATTGGCTACAATAACCAGCTTGATTATAGAGGCACTACTTTTGCGGACGGCTATAACTACATTTTTTCTGCAGGCTTGTGGCAGGGATTAGAAGTAAGCGGGCAAATTGCAGCTAATACTATGCATGATGACATGTTTAGGACTAGAGCATTGGGCGACAGTCAAGTAAGGGACCTGTCTTTCAATGCCAAGTATCAAATTCCTTTTATTCCTGAGGACTGGTTTGATTTGGCTATCGGGGGGAAAGATATTGGTGGAGCGGCGAATCAGTATGAGTCATATTTTGCAGTTGTCTCAAAAGACTGGCTAGACTTTCGTTTTTCCACTGGAGTAAGCACCAGCAAAAACGAAATCGGTATGATGGATGGTGTATTTGCAGGTATCGAGTGGCAACCATTGGATTGGTTTGCTTTGCAAGTTGAGCATGATGCAGAAGCGGTAAATGCGGCTGCTCGCGTGACCGTGCCTAAAGCTTGGTTGTTTGATCTTGGCACTTTAACCCTGACGAGTCGCTTTTATAGCAGCACCGTTCACAGTGACAAAGACGCTTATTATGGCATTAATTTCTCCATGCCTTTATCTGAGCAGTCCAGAGAGGACTATCAGAAAATAAAACCAGCGCCTGATAATGCTGAAATGTTAGCGCGATTATCAGGGCAAGGCGTACAATCCGCAAAGTCTGATAATGCCCCTACAACAAGATCGAATAACCTTGCCCCTGGCACTCAAAATAGTGAATCAAGGTCAATTCAGGAAGTCAATATCAGTGAATTGAATACTGAGATACGTGCACTTAAAAACGCGCTGGTTGCTGATGGATTTGAAAACGTACAAGTTGGCGTAAATCGTGAGCCTGTTGTCGTGGTGAAATTCGAAAACCCAGTATTCAACCGAAATGATATCGATGCAATTGGGGTTGTATTAGGCCGAGTTGCGCAATATATCAGTGACGAGAGTGCGAGCTTTATTGTTCAACTGGGTAAACATGACATTCCGTTGTTGTCGTTGTCAGGACACGTTAGCAATTATCGACAGTTTATTACAGACGGCATCTCCCCTGGATTGACTATTCGCCAGGGGTTGATAAATGTCCCAGGTGGAGTAGCCTGGATAGGTGATGGTGCAGCTAATAGCCCTTACTTTAAGCCGCGGCTGACACTCGGGCCAGCATTAAGTTCGACCTATGCGACTGAGCTGGGTGTGTACGATTTCTCGTTGGCACTCAGAGCTGACTTAGATATACCAGTATGGCGTGGTGCGGGCTTTAACATCACTGCGCAAACGGTGGTTGCTGATACAGAAGACTTTGAAGCTGGGGAGGTGTTCGAGGCGCGCCGTGAACGAAATGGTCTTGAGAGAGCGGTCTTCTATCAGACATTTGATTTGCCCTTTGGTTTCTATAACCAGACTCAAATCGGCCTCTTCCGAGAGTTTTATGAGTATACTGGGTTAATTAATGAAACGGCCTGGGTAAGCCCTTCAGGACGCCATAAGCTCTACAACACTTACGGTTTCTTCGACTATCGTGATTACAATGAGGACCGTGACTATCATGTTATGGGTTATCAGTACCACTGGGTTGAGCAAGATATCTCATTTCATATCTCAGGTGGAGAATTCTGGCGAAGAGATAAAGGGATGAAGGTTGAGACCAAGTTTTGGTTTGGTGATAGTTATGTATCGGTATATGCCTATGATACAGATGTTGAGGTAGCGGGCATTTCATTCAGTATTCCACTTACGCCAAGAAAGGACATGAGCGTATCAAAGTATGGTCAGGTAAAAGGGAATCAGGCCTGGCGTCACGGTGTGAGCACGCGTATCGGCGATAAACACAACGCACTAGTGTATAAAAAAGGCTATGTACCGGAAACTTCGGTGAGCTTGGACCGTACGTATCTTAATCAGGGGCGCCTATCTAGCAGTTATGTCTATGCAAACCTTGCAAGATTACGCGAGGCGTACCTGACATACAAATAAGCCAATCAACACAGGCCAGGTTGCTTGTATCAGCAACCTGGCCTGTTCAGTGAAAAATAAGCCTGTTTTTGAACACCTTCTATCCCACAGACACATTATCCTGATCTATCACAAATAAATTCGGTTTGATGACAAAAATCTTAAATTTATGCTTGAGAATTGTGTCTTTCGCTCCAATACTTAGTAATAGGTAAACAACAAAAGGGAGCGCTTATGAAAATTAATCTTTCAGGCCACCATGTAGATATGACAGAAGCCGTAAAGCAACACGTTGATGAAAAGTTTGCCAAAGTAGCTAATCACTTCCCGTCGCTGTTGTCGATAGATGTCATAGTCAGTAAGGAACACAAGAAATTTTATACTGAGATCAACACCAATTATTCAGGCGCCCGGATATCTGTAAGAGGAGAGGACGACGTCATGTATCCGGCCATCGCTAATGCAGCTAAAAAGTTAGATGCGGCACTAAAACACAGAAAAGGTCAGCTCAAGGCTAACAAACATGAAAAACCTGTGAGTACGACTCCGCCAATCGCCCACGAGATCATTCAGGAAATGAACCTGAATTAGAGATAAGCTGCATGAAGCCACCTGCCGGTGGCTTCATGCATATTAGATATTAAACCGCCCCATCAAAGCCCATTTGACGCCACGATTCATAGACAAAAACGGATACCGCGTTTGACAGGTTCATGCTCCTGCTGTTCGGTCGCATTGGGATCCGCAGACGCTGTTCTGCCGGCAGAGAGAAAATCAAGTCTTCTGGTAAGCCTCTGGTTTCAGGTCCAAAGAGCAGACAATCACCACTCTGATAGTCTGGTTCGTGATGGTATCGGGTACCTTTAGTAGTGCAGGCAAAGACTCTATTGGGTTTGCGCGCTTGCAGATATGCATCCAAAGAGGGGTAACGTTTCACTTCGCTGAATTCATGGTAATCCAAACCGGCGCGCCTGACGCGTTTGTCGTCCCAGTCAAAACCCAGAGGTTCAATCAGGTGTAACGAAAACCCTGTGTTTGCACACAAGCGAATAATGTTGCCTGTATTAGGGGGAATTTCAGGTTGATACAATACGATGTCTAACATGGATAACCTCAAAATAATATTGCCCGCAGTATAGCGCATCTGATGGTGAGGCTAAAAGTCAGTGTATAGCCTTTGTGCTGTACGAAGACAAATACCTGACCAAAATTTGAAGTAGGCGTCACTAATTTTTCATTTTCATGACTTACACTATAAGATAAGCCTAAACAGGAGTTTTACGAGGTTGTTGAGGTAATAAGTGTCCCATAATTATGACTTT
Source organism: Pseudoalteromonas rubra (assembly GCF_005887115.1). Lineage (GTDB taxonomy): Bacteria > Pseudomonadota > Gammaproteobacteria > Enterobacterales > Alteromonadaceae > Pseudoalteromonas > Pseudoalteromonas rubra_F. The sequence goes on from NZ_PNCJ01000017.1 coordinate 291,627, forward strand.
TTAGTTCGATTTTCCAGCATTTTTACGCTCGCAATGGCGGCATTAATGATCACAGCGAAGGCCTGGGCCTGGCTGGCGTCTGGCAGCGCGGCTATGTTGGGGTCGCTGACGGATTCCTTACTGGATGTCAGTGCTTCTATGATGAGTTTTTTGGTGCTCAGTTATGCGCTCCGCCCTGCAGATGACGATCATCGTTTTGGTCATGGTAAAGCGGAAGCCCTGGCAGGCCTTGGTCAGGCTGCATTTATCGCAGGCTCTGCGTGTTTACTCACTTTCCATGGTATTGAACGCCTGTTTAATCCGGTTGCAATTCAGCATAGCCTGTTGGGGGTGTGGGTTAGCCTGTTTGCTGTGGGGTGCACATTGGCTGTTGTCATTGTGCAGCATCATGTGGTTAAGCGAACCCAGTCAATTGCGATAAAAGCAGACTCTTTGCATTATAAAGGGGACATTCTACTTAACCTGGCAGTGTTGACGGCGTTACTGTTGAGTCATTGGCAGGTAGAGCATGCCGATGCCCTGTTTGCGATAGGTGTTGCTGCTTATCTGCTTTACAATTGTTGGGAAATAGCTCGAGAAAGTGCGGATCACTTGATGGATAAAGAGCTGCCTGACGAAGAAAAAACGGAAATTATCCTGTTAGCGTCCAGTCATGAAGAGGTATATGGGGTGCATGATTTACGCACCCGGCAAAGTGGTAAAGTGAAGTTTGTACAGTTGCATCTTGAGCTGGATGATCATATTCCGTTGGCTCGTGCGCATGAGATCAGCGATGAAGTCGTGGCACATATTAAAGCTGCTTTTGAGTCAGAAATGGATATCCTGATCCATCAGGACCCTGTGTCACTGTCGGTGTCACCAAACTCATCCACAGTGTAATTTGTGACGTTTTTGAGAGATGGCTGATAGCCAAGGAGTTGTTCGGCAAACGTATAAAACTGGTCCAGCACAGCACGTCGTATGGTGTCTGTTTCGCAGAGTAATTCGTGTTTACCTGGATAGGACTGTATCTGACACTGCGATTGACGTTGTGCAAACTGCGCATGCGCTGTTGGGCAGACAATACTGTCATACTCAGCACTGGCGATGCTCAGCGGCAGTGCTATCTGTAACTGCTCGATGTTTCGAGTAAATTGCAGTGCCTGCTGAAGCCAGCGGAAACTGACACCGCCCAGCTGTAATCCCGGGTTATCTCTGTAGAGTTGCCTGAATAATGCGTAACGGTGCTTACACTGAGTTAATTCATTGTCTTCGAAGGCTTTTGGCAAGTAGTCAGCCTGACCAATCGCATAGCACTTCCCCAATCCCAGCAGGCAGGCTGTAGACGCAACGCCATGCGCAAACCAGGCAGGGTAAGGGGCTGTGTTGATCGCAAGCATGGGGGCGCTGAGAAATGCACCTTTAACAGAAGTTGTGAAGCGGGACAAATAATCACATGCAATTGCTCCCCCCATTGAATGTGCCAATATAATTGTGTCACCCTGCCACTGTGAGGTGACCACTTCTTGCATAAATGCATCGAGGCAATCGCCATATTGGGTAAAAGTGTCAATATAGCCAATATGCAAATTGGCAAGGAAGCGCCCGGATAGGCCCTGACCTGGGTGGTCAAAGGTAAAAACGGCGATTTGGTTGCGGGCGAGCTCCCACATTAACTCCTGATATTTATGCGCCGATTCAATACGGCCATTGACCAGAACAACCGCAAATTTTGCCCGGTCCGGAATATGGCTGGCGTAAAAGAGTGGTCCTACCCCACTGGAAAATGTACCTTTTTGGCAGCGTTCCCAGTGCGCCTGGATATGAACCAGATTGTCCGTTAAGTGTGTGCTTTCGCTATAATACATGATTGCCTGTTGGCAGCGTTACGGTAACACGCAGGCCACTGTGGTTGCTAAACTGAATGTGGCCATGATGCACTTTTACAGCGTGCTGCGCAATTGCCAGCCCCAGTCCGAATCCACCGGGTTCAGCTGTACCATCAGGGGTGCGTGCTTGTGAGGCTCTGAAAAAGGGGATACACAGTTTTTCCAGCATAGTGTCACTGACACCAGGGCCATCGTCGCTGATCTTGACAGTGAGTTGATCGTCACTGCGTTGTATCATCAAGCTTACTTGTTTATTGGCGTATTTGATGGCGTTACGCAGGATGTTCTCAAATGCACGGTTGAGTAACGCTGCATCGACTGTCAGGGTGATGTCGGGCAATGGTTGCCATTCAATCTGTTTACCCAGTTGCTGGCCCTCAAATTTGGCATCATCCAGGATAGGTTCTAATAACTCTGTCAGTGAAATTGGATGAGGGGTGAGCACCAGTTGCTGAGATTCGAGTCGGGACAGTTGCAAAATATCACTCAACATGTGCTCAAGTAAGTGTGCCTCTTTTTCAACGCGTTGCAAGTACGGTAGCAAAGGGGCAGGGGCTTTATCACTGGCAATGCCGTTTGCCATCTGTAATCTGGTTAAGGGGGAGCGCAGTTCGTGAGAAATATCAGCCAGTAACCGTTTTTGTTGTGTCACATGAGCCTGCAGGCGGCTCGCCATTTGATCAAAATCTTTACCCAGCTGGCCTAATTCGTCCTGGCGCGAAACGTTAATCCCTGCTCGTGCATCCAGCTTCCCCTGAGCGAGGGAAGCGGCAGCCTGTTGAAGTTGACGCACAGGTTTGAGCAGTCCGCGTGCAAACCAAAGACTAAATGCAAAGCTTGCCAGTATTAATACCAAGAGCTTAGCCCAGTTAGGTAGCATTCGTATCTTAGTCAGAATATGTGGGTCTCGGTGGTCCATCAGCTGAAACAGCTGATATGTTTCTCCATGCAATTGGATATCCAGTGGACCATAGGCCCGATAACGCTCGGTATCAACAACTTGTGGTTGCGCACTGGTGGTAAAATTCAGCAAAGATAAGTCCCACTCCTGAAGTGCCGCATGGCTTAAAACACTGAGCTGTTCATTACTGTGACGTAAGTAAATTTTCGGACCGTGGTTGCGATGACGCCCAGGTAACAAGGTATTCAGTTCCTGCCCTGGCCGGCTCTGTGCACGCCGTTCTATGCTACGCTTCAGGTGGTGTAGGTTTTTCATCATAGCAGGACTGATTTGGCGTGTTTCCAGTATGTCTGGCTGCAACAGACTGATACTCATCAGCATAAACAGCGTAGCAGCAATTGTGCCCCAGAACCATAGGAAAATTTTTACTAGTAAGTACTTCCTCATCTCAAGCCTTAAGAAAAATATAGCCAGAACCTCGTAAGGTTTTGATATAGGTATGTGCACTATGTACGGCGATTTTTTTCCGTACATTACTGACATGCATATCCACAGATCTGTCATAGGGTGCCAGAGGGCGACCCAGCACAGCTTGAGACAAAGTTTGTTTAGTCACGGTCTGACCCGCAGATTTCATAAGCTGGTGGAGCATCTCGTACTCAGTACCTGTCAATGGCAGTGGTATACCCTTAATACTCGCGGTGCGTGAGGATAAATCCAGAGCAAGCTCATGGCATTCGAAACGGGGACTGGTCGTGGTATGAAGTAAATGGGCGACGCGGCGAGTAATGGCTTTGATCCTTGCCAGTAATTCTCTGTGATTGAATGGTTTTGGGATGTAATCATCAGCACCAAGTTCAAGCCCGAAGATCCGGTCAAAATCATCGCCTTTGGCGGTCAACATAATCACGGGCGTCATTTTTCTTGCACGTAATGCTTTGAGCACTTCAAAGCCGTCCAACTGGGGAAGCATCACATCCAGCAGGATGACATCAAACTCCCTGTCTAACGCCATATCCAGTCCCACAGGGCCCGTATGGGCGGTGTCAACATAAAACCCTTCGCCTTGCAGATAGTCTTGCAGAAGCTCACACAGGCCTCTATCGTCGTCTATTATCAGTACTTTCGCACTCATACTGTTACTCAATCACTCTTCTCACGCCTATCTTACCTTACTACTTACTATATAAGTAAGGTGACTGACTTTACATTTCTTTACGCTCTGGGAATGATGTCGAAACGCTGGATGTGTGAGGGCTGCAACAGCTCTTGACAAAACTTTACACAGCCTTGACGTTGCTTTGCTCTGGCGTTGCTAAAGTTGAACCTAACTTAACAGGAGACGCTATTATGAACACACACACCAAGATGAAAATTCGTCACACACTAAAAGCATTATTGCTGGCTTCGGTTATGGCTGGCAGTGGCACGGTTTTAGCTGATACCGATAAGGTTGAGGCGCATGCTCAGGCTAAGCACATGAAACCGATGCAAACAATGGGGCGCATGTTGTTATCAAAACGTGCGATAAAGCATCTGGCACTGACTGAAAGCCAGCAAGCTGAGCTAAAAAGTATTTTCGATGCTCAGAAGGAGCAAGTTAAGTCACTGCGTGGTGACAGAGACAAAGGAGAGCACCACACAGCATTTAAGGCATTGATCGAGGCCGAGCAGTTCGACAAAGCACAGGCACAGGTATTATTGGAGCAATTTCAGCCTCAAAAGCGTGACATGATGCTGATCAGACTGGAAACCCAGCATAAGGTCTATCATATTCTGACCGAAGAGCAGCGTGATAAGCTCAAGGAGTTGCGCCATAAACGGATGGGGAAAAAACACCACCAACATCAGTCATCCTGAACCACTGAACAAAGCCCGAACTATTTATTCGGGCTTTGTGGTTGTATAAGTTAGTCTTTAAAAAAACTATCGTCGTTTTTGGCCAGTAAGGCTTCCAGATCTTCCACCATATCCCGTGCTGCTTCAGGCGATAAATCCGCACTGTTAAGTGGCGTTGAGATTTTATTGTTCTCTTCTGACCACTCTCCTAAATCAATGAGTTGGCAGCGCTTCGAGCAAAAAGGGCGATGTGGGCTTTGCGCCGACCAGACGACGGCGGCCTGGCAGGTAGGACATTTTACAGATACAGGCATAAGCACCTCAGCATAACTATTTTACTCTATTGTACTGTGCAGCTCTCACACAGTCACGGGGGAGCCGGGATTTAGTAGTTGGTTACCCGGTTCACTTCCGCCAGTGAGGTGATCCCATCTGCTGCTTTTTTAAGTCCGGATTGTCTTAGGTTCGCAAAGCCCTGCTTGGCAGCCAGCTCCGCGATTTCCAGAGAGTTTCCGCCATCCATGATAGCATGAGAGATCTCTGGTGTGATTTTCATCACTTCATAAATGCCCACTCGGCCTTTATAGCCATCAGTACAGTGATCGCACCCTTTGGGTGAATAGACCGTCATATTTTTTATCTGCTCCTCGCTAAAACCCTGGCGTTGTAATTCTTCTGCTGGCAGATCTTCTGGTTCCTTGCATTTAGGGCAAAGACGCCGGGCCAGACGCTGTGCAATGATAAGGCTCACTGAGCTTGCCACGTTATAGGCGGGGACACCCATGTTGAGCAGTCGGGTCAGGGTTTCAGAAGCCGAATTGGTGTGTAGAGTACTCATCACCAGGTGACCTGTTTGTGCAGCTTTGATGGCAATCTCGGCGGTTTCCAGATCCCGGATCTCACCAACCATGACAACATCGGGATCCTGACGCAGGAATGCCCGCAGTGCGTTGGCAAAGGTCATATCGGCTTTGGTATTAATTTGAACCTGGTTGATCCCTTCGAGATTGATTTCCACAGGATCTTCCGCGGTGCTGATATTGCGCTCTGGTTTATTAAGTATATTCAGACCAGTATAAAGAGAAACCGTTTTACCCGAACCGGTTGGGCCCGTGACCAGTATCATCCCTTGCGGTTGTTCCAGGGCATTGAGATACATGTCTTTTTGGTCAGCTTCATACCCCAGGGCATCGATCCCCAGTTTTGCTGCGGATGAGTCCAGGATCCGCATTACAATCTTTTCGCCCCACATGGTTGGCAGTGTACTGACACGAAAATCAATACTCTTGCGCTCCGAGATTTTCAGTTTAATACGGCCATCCTGTGGCTTGCGCTTCTCTGCAATATCCAGATGCGACATAACTTTGATACGAGCTGATAAGCGGCTGGATAATGCGTGAGGGGGACTGGCCATTTCATGTAGCAAGCCATCGATACGAAAACGTACCCGATACTTTTTTTCATAGGGTTCAAAGTGGAGATCCGAGGCCCCTTTTTTTATCGCATCCATCAAAATCTTATTGATATAGACAATGATTGGAGCATCATCTTTTTCTTCGTCTGTGTTCTGTGTCTTGGGTTCATCTTCGACATCCAGACTGGCGAATTCCTTAAACTCGTCTTCACTCAGGCTCAGGCTACTATTGTCATCAAAGAGCTGATCGATTTTTTGATCGAGCAGTTTGTAATCTACGACGACAACCTCGCACTGCAAACCTGTGCTGAACTCAAAGTTTTCAAATGCCCCGTAGTCTGTTGGATCTGACGTGGCAATGAAGAGCTTTCTGTCCTTTTTAACCAGCGGCAGCAGGTGGTGCTGGCGGATCAGCTTTTCCTTAACCAGCTCTTTTGGTACCTGAGTAATATCAAAACCGCTCAGATCGAAGTAGGGGACTCTGAAAAGATCCAGGCATTGTTCGGCCATTTCCTGACTACTCATGCCGCTGCACAGACAAATAAGTTCAGCGGTGGAATGGGCATCGGCTTGTTTGGCTTTAACCTGCTCAGCAGTGAGTTTGCCAAGGGTAATAAACTTTCTCAGTAATGGCGAGTGATGTTCCATAATGCTCTTAAGACTTCAACGAGTTACACTAAATGTAGCAAAAATGCATAGATGCGGGTAGAGAATTGATGACGATCCGGGCTATGCCAGAGTCTGTTCAACGCATATCAAGCATGATTTGCCGCAGCCTGTTGTAAAAAGGTTTGATGCAATGCGCTCAGTTGTTTGTGCATTGCTTCGATAGGTTGGTGGTTGTCGAGAATAAAATCGGCCTTGTCGCGTTTATCGGCTCTGCTCATTTGTGCCTCTATGATGCGCTCAACCTGCTGCTGCGGACTATTGTCTCTGTTGCAGGTTCGCGCAATCTGGACTTCGACAGGCACATCGACAAGCAGCGTTTTGTCACAGTATTGTTCAAGCCCGTTTTCAAACAATAAAGGCGCAGACAAAATGACATAGTCGCTCTGGGCGCGGTTTAACTGGGCTAATAATTGCTCCCTGATCATCGGGTGCAATAGGCTATTCAGCCAGAGTTTTTCCTTTTCATCGCTAAAAATGGTATTGCGTAAGGCCTGGCGGTCTAGCGTGCCTTCTGCTGTCAGTATCTGCTCTCCAAAATGCTCAACAATAGCAGCCAACCCGTCGCTACCAGGCTCAACAACTTCTCTTGCGACAATATCTGCATCTACAACGACAATTCCTAACCGGTTAAGAAAATCGGATACCGTTGTTTTACCGGCGCCAATTCCGCCCGTTAAGCCTAAGATCCATTTAGCCATCGTCTTATGCTCCTAATAGTGAAAAGTACCAGCGACTGATCTGTTCACCATATAACAAGGTCAGCCAGCCAGCAATGGCGAGGTAAGGACCAAACGGGATAGGTGTGGCTTTGTCTTTTCCTTGCACGGCAAGCTGAGTGGCGCCGATCACGGCACCTACGACACTGGACAACAACACAATCAGCAATAATGACTGCCATCCCATGAGTGCGCCAAATACCGCCAGCAGTTTAAAATCACCAAACCCCATCCCTTCTTTTCCTGTCAGTAACTTAAAAGCCCAGTAAATACTCCACAGGCTCAAATAGCCGACAGCCGCGCCAATGATAGCTTGGGAAGGCGTGACGGTTATACCAAATACGGCGGCCAGCAGCGCAAACCAGAGTAAGGGGAGGGTCAGTTGATCGGGTAGTAACATATGGTCAATGTCGATAAAAATCAGGGCGATGAGTACCCAAGTCACAAGTAAGTAGACAAGGGCCTGTGGTGTTGCGGAAAAATGCCAGGCCAGCCAGACTGACGCAACCCCTGTGAGTAATTCGATAAGTGGATAACGTTTGGCGATAGGGGTGTCGCAGTATGCGCATTTCCCTTTCAAGAATAACCAGCTGAGTAGGGGGATATTGTGATGAACTTTAATTTTATTCTCACACTTAGGACAGGTGGAGCCCGGCGTCATCAGGTTAAAGCGTGCAGGCTCAGGCTGCTCAGGCTCCTGGGATAAAATCACTCTGCATTCTGCCTGCCAGCCGCGTTGCATCATGATGGGTAAACGATAAATTACGACGTTCAGAAAGCTGCCTATACATAGGCTGGTCAGAGCGACGGTCAGCAACCAAAACCAGGTTTGCTGCTCCATGAGGTGCCAAACTTCTTGCATAATAGAGTCTTTTTTATTGTTAAATGACGGTGCCGAGCTGGAATATAGGCAAATACATAGCAACAATCAAGCCGCCAACCAGTACGCCCAGGATCACCATGATCATAGGTTCAAGCAGTGATGATAACCCATCGACGGCGTCATCTACTTCCTGCTCATAAATACTTGCGACTTTTGCCAGCATGCTGTCAAGTGCACCGGACTCTTCACCAATGGCCACCATCTGTACGACCATGTCGGGAAAAATTCTGGAGTTGCGCATTGCCCAGTTCATCTGATTACCCGAGCTGACTTCGCCTTTGATGTCTAAAATAGCGTTCTTATAGATAATGTTGCCGGATGCACCTGCGGCAGATTCCAACGCATTTACCAGGGGAACACCTGCGGCAAAGGTGGTAGACAAGGTTCTGGCATAGCGAGCAACCGCTGCTTTTTTCAGGATCTCACCAATTGCCGGGATCTGCAGCACCATGCGGTCGTTAAAGTGGCGCACAGCGGCACTGCGTTGTAGTGCTTCTTTATAGGCGTAACCACTTCCGCCCAGCCCGATGAGGAACAGCCACCAGTATTCCTGCATAAACTCAGAAATACCTAACACCATCAGGGTAAAGCCGGGTAATTCAGCCCCAAAGCCGGTAAAAATTTCTTCAAACTGAGGCACAACAAAAATCAATAAAATGGAGGTCACGATCAGGGCAACTGACAACACCGCTATGGGGTAAAACATGGCTTTCTTGATCTTTGATTTCAGTGCTTCAGCTTTTTCTTTGTACAACGCCACCCGGTCGAAAATACGATCTAATGCACCGGACTGTTCGCCCGATTCAACCAGGTCACAATATAATTCATCAAAATACTTTGGGTGGCTGCGCAGCGATTTTGCCAGCGGCTGACCTGCTTTGACTTCGTCTGCAATATGGGTGATCAGCTTACTGACACTTTTATTTTTCGCCCCGGACGCAATCATATCTAGTGCCTGTACCAAAGCCACACCTGCGGTCAGCATAGTTGCAATTTGTCGTGTGACAACAGCAATGTCTTTCGGGGTGATTTTTTGGGTACTGCTCAAACCAAACAAAGGCTTTGGTTTGCGTTTAACTTTAGAGGGGGTGATACCCTGTTTGCGAAGTTGCGCTTTTACTAGCGCTACACTGGTTCCGGTGAGTTCGCCCTGCAGGCGTTTGCCACGGGCGCTGACGCCGACCCAGATAAAGGTATCGACCTTGGCAGAATTTTTGTCGGGTTGATTCATATGCGATGAGTCTGCAAGAGGGAGAGCCCCTCTTGCATAATTGAGCGCTAACTATTAGTTAGTCGTACAGCTTGCAGGTAACCAGCTCGCTTGTGCGTTACCAGTTACTGTGCCGTTACATTGCCAGCTGGCAATCTGGAAACCAGCGGTGAAGTCACCGGCTTCTGCAGCTTCACTATCCGCGCCATTAATTGGCGTTAGTGTCACAACCAGACCTGCCATGTCAGACTGACCCGTGATAGTAATTAGGCCCGCAGCGCTTACTGTCAGAGCTGATACAAACTGAGTGCCGTCGAAGTCGTCGTCACATACAGCTGGGTTACCACCGATTTGAGCGGTTTCTGTTGCACAGGCTTTAGGCATCGTTGATGCGGCTAACAGCTCAGATGCTTTAGAGCGGTTGATGTAATCCTGATATGCCGGCAGTGCAACGGCAGCAAGAATACCAATGATTGCAATTACAATCATTAATTCGATAAGGGTAAAACCACCCTGTTGTCTTTGCGTCATGATGTGTCTCCTAAGGGATGTTAGACCCGATGCCAGCAACCACTCACACCAGGGGTTTATTAAATCTGTGCTCTCAGAGTTTAGACCCAGTATAGGTCGTTCTTCTTATCGCCAATTTGTTGTAAATCAAAGTAGATTGTCATTACTTTGGCCTAGTCAATGATAATGAATAGTCCTTTATAGTCTACTACATTACTATGACAGTTTAGGTCTTTTTTCTGTTCGCCTGCTATCATCCGTGGTGTCTACACCTTTATATAACAGCTGTTAATAGGGTGCACTGGCAGTAAATCAAGAACATGAATAATTTATATGCTAATTATTTGTTCGTATTAAAAAGAGTTTTCTTGACCTTGTCAACGAGCCGGCTCTGTATTTTATTACAAAGCCGTTACACCTGTTACTCAAAGCGCATAGATAAGTCTATACTCTGGAGGTGTTTCGTCAATGCACCGCTGGAAATGTAGTCAACTCCCGCTTGCGCATACGTCGCCAGTTTATCTAAGGTCATGTTACCCGACACCTCCAGCTTAGCTCTACCCGCAGTATGTTTAACGGCAATTTGAATGTCTTCAACGGTAAAGTTATCAAGCATGATGATATCGGCACCAGCTTCAAGCGCTTGCTGCAGCTCATTCAGGTTCTCTACTTCGACCTCTACCGGTTTGTCCGGATGGTTATGTCTGGCTTGTGTAACTGCTTTGTCAATTCCGCCACAGGCGGCAATGTGGTTTTCTTTGATCAGGAAAGCGTCAAACAGCCCGATACGATGGTTTTTGCCGCCACCGCAAGTAACAGCATATTTTTGCAAAGCGCGCAGGCCCGGTATGGTTTTACGAGTATCCAGCAGCTGCGTATTCGTGTCAGCCAATGCTGCAACATAGTGTGCTGTAGATGTGGCTGTACCAGAGAGAGTCTGAACAAAATTCAGTGCGGTACGTTCCGCTGTAAGAATAGCGCGTGCGCTGCCTGTAGCTTCAAAAATACGCTGATTTGGCTGCAGCTTGTCTCCGTCAGTGACGAGTACATTTACCTGAACACTGGGATCGACTTGTTTGAACACCTCAAGGATCAGGTCTTTGCCGCAAAAAATGCACTCTTCACGTGTGATCACGTAAGCTTGTGCTTGCTGTGAGGCTGGGATCAGGGCTGCGGTAATATCGCCATCAGCGGCGTTTTGGTTATTCAGGTCTTCATCAAGTGCCAGCTTAACTAGCTGGGTGAGCTGTTCATTTAACATGGGTTATCTTGGCTTTGTGATTCAATAACCTAATTCTACTGCGTTAAGTCAGTTAATGACAACGTCGTTTAACTGGGTCAGAGTGGCTTGGCTTTCTGCTGGACTTGTTTGGGTGTCAAAATAACATAGTGAAAGCATGGCAAACTTGCTAAGGTAATAACAATATTAATTGGCTAAGTGATTCTATTCATGCAGTTAAATTGGCTTGATGGTGTATTTCAACGGCACTCGCCACATTACAATGAGCGTCCGGCAGAATGTCAGCCCTCGTTACTGGTGATCCATTGCATTTCATTGCCCGAAGGTGAGTATGGTGGTGATTACATAGACAATTTATTTATGGGGACGCTGGATTGTCAGGCACACCCTAGTTTTGAGTCATTGCGCGGGGTCAGGGTGTCGGCACATTGCTTGATCCGTCGTGATGGTACTGTGGTTCAGTATGTCCCGTTTGATAAACGGGCCTGGCATGCAGGTGTATCAGAGTTTGCGGGGCAAGCGAACTGTAATGACTTTAGCATAGGTATTGAACTGGAAGGTACCGACAGGTCAGCCTATACCGAGGCGCAGTATCTGGCGTTGGCTAATCTCACCGTGTGGTTGCAACAGAGGCTCCCAAAGCTGACTAAAGAGCGTATTGTGGGTCACAGTGATATTGCGCCAGGCAGAAAGAGCGATCCCGGAGTCGCGTTTAATTGGGATAAATATTTTGCTTTGATAACAAAAGAGTAGCGGACATGATGTTAATTTCTATCATAATTGCTTTAGTGATCGAGCGTTTAGGCGCTCGCTCAGAACATTGGCAGATTGACTTCTATATAGGGAAGTATCTGGCTTGGAGTAAAAAGCAGCTTAGTAACAAGGGAATCTTGGGTTCTGATCTTGGTGTCATGATCTGGTTTGTTGTGCCTACTGTGCTGACTGCTTTGGTACTTCATTTCTCTGATTTTGTGTTATTCCAGTTAGTGTTAAATGTGCTCATACTGTTAGTTTGCTTTGGGTGCGGTCGTTATCGCAAGCTGTACAAAGGTTACCTCAACGCATTGACTCGAGGTGATTCCGAGGCGGTGACACTGTATGCATTACAAATGGGGCAAGAGCGCACGGAAACTGAGCGCAATGGCGAAACGTTTGGACAAACCTTAGTATGGATTAACTTTCAGCACTACTGCGCGGTAATGTTCTGGTTTGTTGTATTGGGTGCGCCTGGTGCGGTGTTATATTCGACAGCGCGTTCTTTGGTCAGTACGCTGACTGAGCGTCAGGAAGAAGACATGCCCGTTCAGGTGGCGCTAGTTCGCAGTACATTGGGTGCACACACGCAACGCTTCTCCAAATTACTCTTCTGGCTTGACTGGTTGCCTGCCAGAGTTGCCAGTTTTGGTTATCTGATTATAGGTAACTTTACACAGGGGACTGGGTGTTGGCTAAAATATTTGCTCGATTTTGAGACGCCAAACCGACGCGTGGTGAGTGATATTGCATTGGCTGCTGAACAGATAGAGCAACAGTTTTTTGGTTGCACTTACGAAGCGACCTGTATGATGCGTCTGGTTAAACGCAACATCCTTTTCTTTTTGGTACTTACTGCCTTACTGACCCTGTTTGGTGGCCTGAGCTAGGCATACGAAGCACAGTACCTGACAGAGTGTCTCTGTCAGGTGCCTGGCTGAGTTGATAACCAGGCTTTCTTGCGCTCTGACATAATATCCAGCTGGTTTTGATCCACATCCAGAGTCGGTAGGATCTGCTCTGTAACATCTATCAGATCACAGACTCCGGCGACATTCCACAGTGCCTCTTCGAGTCCCTTTGCTTTGTGTATGGCATAATGACTGACATACCTTAGTTCGTTGGCCAGATAGTCCATGTCAGGTCGCCCTGTTTTGGATATATACAAATGAAACACAAACAGTAACTCTTTTTTCAATGCACGCTTGATGAACAGGAACAAAGGTTCGAATGATTCTCCCGCGACAACACATTGGCTTTTCAGCGCGTCTTTCAGTTCAGTGGCTTGCGGATCAAAACGTAAGAATACGGTGTATTGCAGAGGCTTATCCTGACGTGATTGCTTGCGTAGTCGCTCACTAAGATATTCACCAATGAAGTCACTGGGTAACAGGCCATGAGCCTGGACATATTCCTGATGGTTATGGTTGATCACCTCAGAGAGTAAAATCGTATGGAGTGCTGTAGGGTAGAGGCCTTGGCCTATTGCGCCAATCCGAAAATGAGCCGCTGCTTTGTGCAAGTACAGGGGGAACTGGCAAATACTCTTGGTGACCATATTACGCAGTGCATGGGACAGTCCGGGGATCCTTGGTGCTTCTTCGCAGGGTTGAAGCTTATTTTTATTGCTTTCAATCAGGATCTTGAAAAATGTAATGGCTGTGTGCTGCACATTGCTGAGAATGTTCACCTTGAGGTTAATAATGGTTTTTGCTTTATTGACAGCCATTACCTCATACCTGAGTTTCGTCAGGTTATGTTGCTTGGTGATTTTCTGCAGCTCAGGTAGGTCGAGGTGCACAATATCCCCTTTCTGTAGCGTCGTGGCCTCTTCCAGTGCCACCTGTAAGCCCATTACGGAAAAGTCTCGGGTGTGACCATTTAAAGCTTGTCCGTCGTCTTGTACAACGGTGGCTGCGGTTTTGTATAAATAGCGTTTGTGAGAGCGCAGGTTGACATACTCCAGGGCCACAACTTCGAGTGGCGGAGGGACCTTTGCTTTGCCGTGACCAAACTGCTTGATTAGGTTGACCTGCTCTTTGGGGTATTGCAATGCCTGATAATAAGCCGTTTGCTGCTCAGTGGTAATATCGCTGAGGGTCATCAGGTACTTGACGTTTTCTATCAGTCCCTGCACGCGAGGCGTGGGGCGCTTATTGAGCTTTTCCACATTCTTTCCCGCACTGGATGGCAGGGACAAAGGAATAAAGGCATCCTCATGATGACTTGGCATAAGCTGCACTTTAAAGATCCGCCAGCTGTCTTTTTGACTGCCAAAGCCCATAAACAAATCATGCAATTCCGCAGATTTTTTCAGTTCCCAGTCAAAGGCAGAGTAAAAGTAGATTTTACCGTTTTTACCATGAGTGAAGGTGTAGCAGAAAGCTTCTTTCACGGGTTCCGGACGCTGCAGCAACATATCCAGACGTTGCTGATTAAACACGCTATAAAGGGAAGACGTTTTGCGCTCATCCTCAAAATAGTAGTTGATGTGTGCATTGTTTTCATTGGTCAGGACCAGGCTCGGGTAGAGCATAGTGTTGGCCTGGCTGAAAAATACAAACAGGGAATTGACGCGCGGCAGGTAATATTGTTCATACCCCTTACACACGACGGCATCCATTGTATTATCCAGGTTGATTTTATAACGTCGTTTGTTGCCATGGATAAAGCTTTGCAGGAAGTCGTCAAAGCCGCTGTTGTTCTCCACAAACGTACGTTTGAGGCGAACATGATTATACTCATTGGATACTGGCTCAACGGCGACGACTTCATACTGGATCCCGCTTTTCAGGCCCAGCTCAAAATCTTGCTCCAACCCGACCAGTCTTAGCGACACCAGATCGCCTTTATGCAGGTGATAGTTTGGTGCCAATTTGATCTTGGCACCGCTGAGCGATATGTCCGAGGTACTGGCATTGGCGAGCCGTTGATTACCAAACTCGACGGTGATCTTGATTGAATAGTTCATCCGTTCTTCGATGCGACTTTCATAAGAAGCAAAGCGGATATAATGAGTTGCCTGAGAGACGTCCAGTCCGGTGACATCTTCATCTTGCTGCTGGGCTGCCTGTTTCTGCATCACCTTAAAATTATTGTCGGTGTTCATGACCGCTTCGTATACGGCTAAGGTGTAGCCGCCATAACGGGCGACTTCCTGTTCGAACACTCGAATCGCAACATCGTCCATAAAATGTTGCTTACCTTCGTATTCATAGGGTTTAACTTGACCTGAAACCTGACCGCGCAGGTCAATAAAACGGGCAACAGGTTGTGACAGCCTGGTCATTTCCATTTTCAGCAAGAACTGATCCGGCTTACTGAGTTGCGCCGTTTTTTGCTTGAAGATAAAGTCAAAATTAGGATCGCCGAGATCAATCTTTAATTCATCTATTAAGTCTTGGTATTGTTGTAATTTATCTTCAGCCATAGGTACACATTTTAAATCAGCAGATCTTACCCGGTTATTGTTTTAGCCTTTGCCAAATTTATGTCAGTATTAACGCTTACTGTTGAACTAAGCTTAATTGAGTTTTAATTTAAGCAATAACTATGCCTTGATTTTTATGGGAAAAAAGAAAACCGCATTTGTCTGTAGTGATTGTGGAGCGGAATTTGCTCGATGGCAAGGGCAATGTTCTGAATGTAAAGCCTGGAATACGATTACTGAGTTCAGAGTCCCTTCTGTAAAAGCGGCGCCACGGGCCGGAACTATGGCTGGGTATGCCGGTGTCGTCGAAGCTAAAGTTCAGACGCTGGATGAAGTTAATCTCGAATCTTTGCCAAGATTTACTACTGGATTCAAAGAGTTTGACCGTGTGCTCGGTGGTGGGGTGGTGCCTGGCAGCGCCATTTTGATTGGTGGAGAACCCGGTGCCGGTAAGAGTACTTTGCTGTTGCAGACCATGTGTTTGCTTGCCGAGACTATGTCTACCCTATATGTAACGGGTGAAGAGTCTTTGCAGCAGGTTGCGATGCGGGCCAAACGCCTTAGCCTGCCAACCAACAAACTACGTACCCTGGCTGAAACAAACGTTGAGAGCATTTGCCAGCTGGCATTGCGTGAAAAGCCGGCCATCATGGTCATTGACTCCATTCAGGTGATGCACATGAGTGATGTGCAGTCCGCACCGGGCAGTGTTTCTCAGGTGCGAGAAAGCGCCGCTTACCTGACCCGTTTTGCCAAGCAAAACCAGGTTGCCATTATTATGGTCGGCCATGTGACCAAAGATGGATCTCTGGCTGGACCTAAAGTGCTGGAACATTGTATCGACTGCTCCATTTTGCTTGAAGGCAGTAGCGACAGTCGTTTCAGAACTTTGCGTGGTAACAAGAATCGATTCGGTGCTGTAAATGAGCTTGGGGTCTTTGCAATGACAGGTCAGGGGTTAAAAGAAGTCAGTAACCCGTCTGCTATTTTCCTCAATCGCGGAGAAGAGCAAACTCCAGGTTCTCTGGTGATGGTGATCTGGGAAGGTACTCGGCCATTGCTGGTGGAAGTGCAGGCGCTGGTGGATTACTCCCAACTGGCCAATCCGCGACGCGTGACGGTCGGCCTGGAGCAAAATCGATTGGCAATGCTCTTAGCCGTACTGCATCGTCACGGTGGTTTGCAGGTAGCGGATCAGGATGTGTTTGTGAACGTGGTGGGCGGGGTTAAGGTGTCTGAAACCAGTGCTGACCTGGCATCAATAGCGGCGTTGGTGTCCAGCTTTAAAAATCATGCGCTGGAGCGCCAGATGGTGGTGTTCGGCGAAGTTGGCCTTGGTGGAGAGATCCGCCCGGTACCCAGTGGCCAGGAAAGGCTGCGCGAAGCCGCGAAACATGGTTTCAAACGTGCTATTGTACCCATCGCAAATAAACCAAAGGACGCCATTGAGGGCATGGAGGTCGTTGCCGTTGCCAGTCTCAGTGATGCACTTGAAGCCTTGTTTTAAAGGAAACTTACAAAAATGAAAAAGTCTACGATCATGCTGGCACTCGGTGGTGCATTGTCAGCGGCTGTTGTTGGTGCACATATTTATGCTAATCAGCAGGCTGAACTCGTTGTCGAACAGCAGATCACACAATTTGCAGAGCAATCTGACATGCTGATCGAGTATCAGGGATCTTCGTACAACCTGTTCACCAATACTGTTAAAGTGCAGTCTCTGGTGGTCAAAGATGCTGCAGAGCAGCAGGCACTGATAAACATTGGTGAATTCAGTTTACAGGGCTACGAAGCAGATAGAATTAGTGATTTTACTGAGGTGAAACTGTCTAATGTAACCTTAAGTCCTGCCATTGCAGCTGAACTCGAACAGCAATCTACCGCTTTGGCCGGTACACACTTCGCACTTACTTCATCTATGCGTTACGACGAACAGACAGGCAACAGCCAGTTTAGATCGGCGGTTGAGGCTGCAGGTGTTGTTGGTCTTGAGTTTAACTTTGACCTTGGTAACAGTGCTGAATTGATGAGTACGTCACTTGAGATGCAGCAACAGGGGTCAGAGATCACTCTGGAGCAGGAGTTGCAAATGCAGAGCAAGCTGCTCTCTGCATTGCAGTCACTTGAGCCGCAAAAGCTGACCTTTGCAATTGACGGACAGCCAAAGCTGGAACTTTTAGTGACCGAGCTACTAACCAGCAAAGGGCTGACTAAGGAACAGTTTCAGCAGATGCTGACAATGCAGCTTGCTCAGGTGCCTGTATCTGATGCCGTCAAACAAGGGATAACAGGGTTTGCCTCCGGGCTAAATACCTTAAAGGTCGATGTGTCAGTGGATGAAGCAATGAACTTTGACGCCTTTTCTCAGCAAGTTCAGATGCTAGCTGCGGATCCGGAGGGGCTCGAAAAATTCTTAAACCTGACAGTGAGTGGTTCCTAGTCTGACTTTCTATCAATAAAAAAGCCACCTGACGGTGGCTTTTTTATTTAGCTGTTTGCTAGCAAATTATACGACTTGGTATTAGTCGTTCAGAGCAAGCATCAGCTCGCGATTACGCTCCAGCTTAGCCAGCATTTGTTGCGCCAGAGGCTTAAACGTTGCCAGCTCTGTAGCTGGAAGTGGCTGTGACTTCGGCAGTTTAACCGTACGTGGGTTGCGATGCACGCCATTCACCAAAAACTCATAGTGAAGGTGCGCACCGGTAACCCGGCCAGTAGCACCGACAGTACCAATTTTCTGGCCCTGCTTGACCTTCTGACCTTGTTTAACGTGACGCTTATGCAAATGCAGGTATTTAGTCACATACTGACTGCCATGCTGAATAAAGACATAATTACCATTCAGACGGTTGTAGCCAGATTTAATGACTTTACCATTACCAGCTGACACCACAGGAGTGCCTGTTCTGGCGGCATAGTCAATCCCGCGATGTGCCGATACACGACCAGTTACCGGATGCAAACGACGCGGGTTGAAATTTGAACTAATATACTTAAAATCAACCGGGGCCCGCAGGAAGGCCTTTTTCATGCTACGCCCTTCAGGGGTGTAAAAGTCACCGTCGGAGTGACGTACCGCGGTATAACGTTCCCCTTGGTTAATGAACTCGGCAGCGATGATTTTGCCTGTACCTATTTCTTCACCATCCACAAAATGTGATTCATAGATCAGAGCAAACTGATCGCCTTTACGAATATCATTGGCGAAGTCGACATCCCAGCCAAAGATATGGGCAAAGTTCATGATCTGGCGTTCAGTCAAGCCTGCGGTAATACCGGCGGTCCAGAAGCTGGATTTGATCTCGCCCCCAGCTGATTTTTCGATCGTTTCTATCTCTTTACTTTCGATCCGTGTGGCGTAGTTACCTTCCTCATTACGACTGACAAGCAGCGTATCTGTTTTCGAGAGTACGTATTTCAGCTGTAATAATTCACCCTGTTCATTACTGGCAAAGCTCAGCACTTCACCTGGGTGGATCTTGGTGAGTTTACGGGTTTCAGCGTTGGTATTGACGAGCTTATGTAGCGTTTGTGCTGAAAAGCCGGCGCGTTTAAAAATCACTGCCAGGCTATCACCGTTGCGTACCTGGTGGTCTTTGAAGTCGTATTGGATAGTTTCCGGTACAACCGGCTCAGCTGTGTCTACAGGCGCTTCGCTCAGTTCAGTGAGCTCAGGTTGTTGCTCACCGACATTGAGTGGCAGCTCATATCTTTTGCCAACTTCGAGCGCGCTTTTGTCGTGATCTCGGGAGGCTGTTGCCTTCTCAGATGGGATGAGTGCAATAGCGACCATTGCTGACAGCAAGCCCAGGATCAGCAACTTGTGTTTTTTTGGGAGTTTGTGCACTGCATGTACCATAACGTGCCTTTTCCGCTGTCAAGAATTATTGCAAATAATAGTGCAGCATATACGTAATAATGCGCAAATACCAGTCTTTTATACATTTAAACTGCCCCGAATATAAGCTAAAATCGGGCGATTAACTGATTAAATTGTTGGAGTGAGGTTGGCGTGACAACTGTGGACATAGAAACGGCACTGGCAGAGATAAAGCGTGGTGCTGAAGAGATTCTGATTGAAGAAGATTTAAAAGAAAGACTGAAGTCTGGTAAAAAGTTGCGGATCAAAGCCGGATTTGATCCAACAGCGCCAGATCTGCACCTGGGCCATACTGTCCTTATCAACAAGCTAAAAACTTTCCAAGACTTAGGCCACGAGGTCATTTTCCTGATCGGGGATTTCACAGGCATGATTGGTGATCCAACCGGCAAAAATGTCACACGTAAGCCACTGACACGTGACGATGTCCTGGCCAATGCTGAAACCTATAAAGAGCAAGTGTTTAAGATCCTGGATCCAGCTAAAACCACAGTAGCGTTCAATTCCGAATGGATGGAAAAATTAGGCAGTGCGGGCATGATCAAGCTTGCAGCACGTCAAACGGTTGCCCGCATGCTGGAACGTGATGATTTCAAAAAGCGTTACGCTGGCGGTCAGTCAATTGCCATCCATGAATTCCTGTATCCTCTGGTTCAGGGGTGGGACTCTGTAGCGCTTGAAGCAGATGTTGAGCTGGGTGGTACCGATCAGCGTTTTAACCTGTTGATGGGCAGGGAATTGCAAAAAGAAGAAGGTCAGAAGCCGCAGACCGTGCTGATGATGCCGCTGCTTGAAGGTACCGACGGGGTGCAGAAAATGTCCAAGTCTTTGGGCAACTACATTGGTATCACAGATGCACCAAACGATATGTTTGGTAAAGTGATGTCGATCTCTGATGAGCTGATGTGGCGCTACTATGAGTTGCTCAGTGCTAAATCTCTGGAAGAGATTGCTGGTCTGAAAGAAGAAGTGGCTGGTGGTCGCAACCCACGAGACATTAAAATCGAGTTTGCCAAAGAAATGATTGCACGTTTCCACAGTGAAGCGGATGCCGAAGCGGCTCATCAGGACTTTATCAAGCGTTTCCAGAAAAATGCACTGCCAGATGATATTCCTGAAGTGACCATTACTATCGCGGAATCGACAACTTTCATTACCAATGTGTTGAAAGAAGCTGGCCTGGTAGCCAGTACCTCTGAAGCAATGCGGATGATCAAACAAGGCGCGGTTAAGCTTAATGGCGAAGAGAAAGTCACAGACTCTAAACTGAGCGTTGAAAAAGGCTCCACGGCGATTTATCAGGTTGGTAAACGTAAATTCGCCAAAATCAGCGTTGAATAATCCGACGAGCTGATCAAGCGAATACGAACATGAAAAAGGCGAACCTTCAGGTCGCCTTTTTTAATGGGTCAGAATATTAACGGTTAACCAGCATAAACACAGTGCACAGAGGAAAAACCAGCGCATGGTCGCCAGTAATTTCAGCATCAATGCTATGGTCTCGGGTTCAGGTGGGGTATCGCTGCCAATGCGCATATTGTCAAAGCGCTGTTGCTGATAAAAGCGCGGCCCCGCCAGTTGCGTGTTCAGGCTCGCCGAGAATAACGTTAAAATCCAGCCTGAGTTACCGGGTCGATAAAACTGGCCATAATGCCTGAGGTAATGGAGTGTCTTATTGAGGTTTTGTGTCAGCGCCATCATTAGGACTAACACCCGCACGGGTAACCATTCTAATACCGTCAGACATACCTGCAGAGGCTTCATAAATGAGATATCGGGTCGCATCTTGCTGCGCCAAGCCTGATCACAGACTAGCATCAGCTTATAGCTCAGGGCCAGTAAAGGTCCACCAATGAGATAGAAGATAATCACCACATAAAAGTGTCTGATCCCTCGTAGTGCCAGACTATCCAGGCAAGCCTTGCAAATGCCCATGGCAGAAAGTTTATCGACATCTCGTTTGACCATGGCACTTAGTAACTGACGCGCGGCGGCCTTTTGTTGTTGTTTTACTAAGATGGCAATGCGCTTTGCACGGCGCTCATGTTGAATATCAAGACAAAGAAATAGTACTAAGCCACCAAGCCACTGGGGGTAGAAAGATAAATAGCCGAGTGTGGCGAGTAAGATCAACATGGTCAGGATTGGCAGTACAAATGCGAGACTACCGGACAGCAATTGATAACCCACGGCGGCTTTTGGTCGGTAGACTTTCTGTGCGAGATTCGCAAACAGTAAGGTCATGAGCACATTGGGGTGATACAGGCTGGAGGTTCTGAATCCTATTGCACTGAGTGTCGCCAGCAAAAATATTAGCAAGCCCGTATGGGCTTGCAATTGTTCTGTTAACACCTTAAAGCGAAACCTGATCCAGCTTAGCCAGCAGAGCAGTAACCAGTTTTGAAGAGTTCACTGAGGCAATTTCCAGATAAGCTTCGAACGATTGTGGTGATTCTTTGCCTGCGATATCAGACAATGAACGGATCACAACAAAAGGGGTGTTTAACACATGGCAAGCCTGAGCGATCGCTGCGCCTTCCATTTCAACGGCAAGCATTTCCGGGAAATCCTGACGCGTCTTATCGATACGTACAGGGTCGCACATGAAGGAATCACCAGTACAGATAAGACCAACTTTCGTCTGAATATCTGCCAATTCACCGACACTTTGCTGAGCGGCATCAACCAGAGCCGAGTGCGCGCTATAACCTGCAGGCATTTGCGGGACCTGACCCAGTTCATAGCCAAATGCGGTAACGTCTACATCGTGGTGTTTCACTTCTGAAGAGATCACCACATCACCGACATTGAGTTCGGGGTCGAAACCGCCGGCAGAGCCTGTGTTGATCACACAATCCGGTGTATAGTTGTCGATAAGCAAAGTGGTAGCAACGGTTGCTGCTACTTTACCGATACCAGACTGAACCAGGGTAACTTCATGACCACCCAGTTCTCCGTGGTAAAAGGTAAACCCGCCCTTGGTTGCGGTTTGTGTGTTTTTCATTGCGCCACGCAGGATAGTGACTTCCTGTTCCATGGCGCCAATAATGCCTACTTTCATAGTCTTCTCTTATTTTTTAACAGTGCTGCTCATTATATATCATAAATGGGCGCTGAGAATATGGAGTTAGGTGGGTAAAGGTGTTTAGCTGTCAGCCCATAATATGGGCGACAGCGAATAGACTTGTTTATATTTCGGCTAACTGGGTTGCGGCTGCTTTGGCTTGCGAAGGCGAGAGAACCGCAGGTTTGTAATTGCGATTGCGCGGTTTGCTTTGTGGCTCTGGCTTTTTACCCAGCTTGAACAGGATAGCAGCGCGCACTTCTGCACTTTTATAGCCACTTTTGACTTTCATGCGAATGTGCGGAATACCCGCAGACTCCAGGGCACCACTGACAAACCAGTCTTTCTGCGCTTTGTGGCCGTTTTTATTGGCGTTGTTAACCAGATCGACTGCGGCAACAATGTTCAGGGTCTCTTTATCAACCAATACGTAATCGAGCTGCTTGTTTTGTGCTTTGGTAATGGCTGAGCGACGCGCCTTTTTAGACAAGCCTGGTTTGCACTCGATGATTTCAATCAGTTTGACTCGGCTTACAACCTTAAACTTGTCACCCACTGAACGTTCTAGCAGTTGCAGGAAAGAGGCTTCGACCGTCGTAAATACGGAATCTTTTCGATTAAACGGATAAGGATTACCGCCAGTATCCGTATACTTTGAAATAACAATGGAAGCAATAACGACCAGCGCAAGAATAGATAGTAATGTTAGTTCCATAAATCACTCCACGACAACAATTTGACTTGGTGATTATTAAGCAAAGAGCGTGCCTAAAGTGATTGCTGGTGGGGTAATTATCAATTTTGCTCGGCGATGTACACCTCGCCGAGCAAAATGGAGCAGAGCCGAGCGCTGCCGGGTTAGACGCGATAGCCGTCTTTCAGGCCTTTTACAGCATATGCAACGGCATCGTGCGCATGCAAAGACTCATAGTGGTTTATCTTGATATAATAATCCTGATAATTTTCCTTTTCAAACAGGGCTTTAAGCTTTCTTGCTGCATCTTCACAGAACATCAGGTTTTGGCCATTAAGACGGGCAAACTCCTGCTCATCTTCACGTTTAACCGCCGCCTGAACCGGGGTTTTCAATTCATCTTCCACCTGATTTACTAACCCTAGAATGTCAAACTCCTGACAGTGTTCATCCAGTTTCACTTTGATGTTGGTCACAGAGCGTTGAGAGTGTGGAGTGGCTAAAATGCCTTCAGTTGTACCTAACCAGGCATGCACACTGGCATGGTCGAGCGACTGATCGGCAAATTTTTGCTCAAAGGCGTTTTGGATCAGTTGACGAGCCAGTGCGGCCGAACAGGGACAGGTTGATGAATACGTGACATCAAGAGCCAACTCCAGATTAAACTGGCCATCCTGCAGGGTGGCTGTGATAATAACCGGGTAATTTTTCCACCCTTGTTTACCACTCAGCAATGAGGAGCGACGCAGGGGAAGTTCAAAACTAAAGGTCACTTTAGCGCTATGGCTCAGACCTTCGTGGCTGGTAATAAAACTGTCCAGCACTGCGCGGATAGAAGCCGGTGACAATGTCTTTTCACACGATAACTCGTCGAGTGCCAAAAATAGTCGTGACATATGAATGCCTTTGGCATCTTTTCTGTCAAGGCTGACAAACGCGTCTGCTTTGGCAGTGACAGGCGTGTCATTCAACCCTTTGCTGGATAACAATAAAGGCAGCTCGATATTTCCCATTCCTACCCAGTCCAGCTTACCTTCTTGTAAGGCGTCAGCAGAATGTGCAATGTCAGGCATTGAAGTTGGCATTTGAACTCTCTTAATCACGACTATAAGGGGGAGGCATGTTACACCAAAATGTCACAACTTGCCGAGCCTATTGGAAATTATCTGGTAAAAAAATCGCCCAAGTGTGCAAAAATTCATACGCTTAAGTCGACTTTCTAAACATCCACGAAAGACCCTGAATACGGGAGCTGGCGAGGTTATTTTGGTTTGTGCAATGTCGCTTGCGACTTTTGGTGACTCGCTTCTGTGTTTGGGTCAGGTATAATGTAGAAGTTAACTAGGTGATTTTATTATGCTTGACTCTTCATTTGGGACCTGGGCCCGAATTTTATCAAATTTGATTAGGAACTACGGAGACCGTTGGGCGGGTATTGTCGCCTATGCATTTGTGCTGATCGTGTCTCTGGTGTTGGCGTGCATGTTTTATTATGTCGCACTTGGTGAAGTGACACTGGTCAATGTGTTGTCCGTCGTATTATTCGCGGCCTTAACCTCACCACTGTTACTCTCTGTTGCTATCTATGCAATGCGTCAGCTCGATGCTTCAAAGGAGTATCTGGAGTCAGCCACGCAGCAGGAAAAGTTGCTCAATCAGACCCTCAAGGACAATATTAACCGCCTAAATAATGAAATTGATGAGCGGAAGATGGCACTGCATGCCAAGCACAGGGCGATAGCAGAGCTGCGCAAAGAGATTTCGGAGCGCCGTAAAGCAGAGCAGGAACTGGCGCAACAAAGTATGCTACTGCGCAGTATTGTGGACTCTTCTCCTGATTTATTCTATTACCGGGATGAGCGTGGGGTGTTTGCCGGGTGTAACAAGAAATTCGAACAAGTCATTGGTAAAACCAGCGAGCAGCTCATCGGGCATACGGTACAGCAGGTATTTGGTGAACAAGATATTCCAGAGGTACTGCAAACCGATGAACACGTGATTGAGACCCAGCAATCTATCAATGTTGATGTTGAATATCCGGTAGCCAATGAAAACTGCTGGTTTGAGATGCGCAAGCTGCCCTTTATAAATGACGATGGGCAATATATCGGGCTGCTGGCGTTTGGGCGTGATATCACCAGTCGTAAAGAAGCGGAACAGGCGCTTGAAACAGCCTACAAAGATAAAGGGAAATTTATTGCCACATTGAGCCATGAGCTTCGCACGCCGCTCAATGGCATTGTCGGACTGACCCGTATGTTGCTCGACACTGAGCTGACCAAACAGCAAAAGAGCTGGTGTAACACCGTATTCTCCAGTGCGGAAACTTTAGGTAATATTTTCAATGATATTATCGATCTGGACAAGATAGACAGGGAACAACTGGATATTGCGACTGACAGTATCAATGTCTCAGATTTTATTAATGATGTAGTGAACTTTGCTGGTCTGATTGCTGAGCAAAAGGGGCTTGAGTTCAATATTAAACGCACTGGCCTGTTGGATATTCATGCTTTATTAGATCCTACCCGACTACGTCAGGTATTGTGGAACCTGATCAACAATGCGGTGAAATTCACGCACCGCGGTGGTGTGACACTTGAGTGTCGCCGTGAAAATCGTGATGACGGTCCCTGGCTGTCGATTAGTGTGATTGATACGGGTATGGGTATCCCCTCTGATCAGCAGGAACGGATTTTCGATATGTACTATAAAGCGCCGGATGCCAGTGGCAATAACGCCATTGGTTCGGGCATTGGTCTGGCCGTGACAAAAGCTCTGGTGCATGCCATGAAAGGTACAATTCATGTCAGTAGCATGCAGGGTGAGGGAAGCCGTTTTGATGTTGAGTTGCCATTGGAGTTGTGTGCCGCACCAAATGAGCAAAGCTATGCAGGGCGCAGTCTTTATATTCTGTTGGTTGAGGATGTGCCACTCAATGCAGAGATAGCGACGAACTTGCTGGAGCAGCGCGGGCATGAAGTTATCTGGGCTGAAACCGGAGAAGATGCTTTGTCTATGGTTGAAACTGAAGACGAGCTGGATCTTATCTTACTAGATATGCAGCTGCCAGATATTAATGGTGATGAAGTAGCAAGGCAGATCCGCGCCGATAGCCATTTTGATGAGTTACCTATTGTGGCGTTGACGGCCAATGTGCGTAGCGCAGAGCAAGAGCTGCAAGGCATTGACATCCAGGGCGCACTAGCAAAACCGATCAACACCACAAAGCTGGACAAGATGCTTGCGGAGCTGTTTGGGATAGAAGCAAGCAAAGACAAACAAGCTTCGCCCCGGTCAGAGCCTTTGCAATTGAGTGAGCAAGAGCAGGCTTTACTGGATGTGGAGACAATCACTGATTTTGTATCATCTATGGGTATAGAGCCCTTCAAGCGCAGCTGTGACTTATTTGCTCGTCTTAACCCGACTTATTACAAAGAGCTGGATGAGGCTAATCAAAATGCGGATACTGAGACTTATGTGTCTGTGGCACATAAACTAAAAGGCGCCGCAGGATCTGTTGGTCTGCAAAATGTGCAATTACATGCTAAAACGATGGAACTGGAAGGTGCTCAGGTAGGCACAGAGCAGCGTGCTGGTTGGCTGGATGAACTGGAAGTGAAAATAAGAGAAGGGCAATCTGCCCTTCACTCATTAATTGCAAAGCTCGCTGAAAACTCGTAACGCAAACTTATTGGCTATCGATCTTACCGATGAAGCGGTAGCCTTCACCATGAATGGTGCTGATCAGTTCAGGCGTGTTGTTGTCGGTTTCAAAGTGCTTACGGATACGACGAATAGTAACGTCTACCGTTCTGTCGTTGGCACGCAGCTCACGGCCTGTCATGTGCTTGATCAGCTGCTCACGACTGAAGATACGACCCGGTGAGTCCAGCATAAGACGCAGTGCACGGTATTCGCCCTTCGGCAAACGTTTCGCTTCACCTGTAGGTGAAGTCAGGCAGCGGCTATTCTCATCCAGCTCCCAACCGTTAAATGTAATGACGCCATTGCTGTCAATACTAGACTCCTCCGGGCTTGAGCCGGTACGAGTGATCAGGTTGCGCACGCGGATTGTAAGTTCACGCGGGTTGAAAGGCTTAGTGACATAGTCGTCGGCACCGATCTCAAGACCAAGAATACGGTCGACATCGTTGTCACGACCGGTCAAGAAAATAAGACCGATGTTTTTCTTCTGGCGTAACTCACGAGCCAGGATAAGGCCATTTTTACCAGGCAGGTTAATATCCATGATCACACAGTTGACATCATCGTTAGATGTCAATTTTTCATGCATATCATCGCCATCAATGGCTTCAATTACCTTATAACCTTCGGCTTCAAATAAACTAACGAGGTTCAGTCGAGTTACGTCTTCATCCTCAACAATTAGAATGACTGGCGTTTGCATTATTAATTAACCTTTTCGGAATATTGTATTTACAAAATCATCGGCGTTATATAATAAAACCGAATGTTAACGATTATAGGAGTATATTCAATTGTTAACAAGTAAAATCAGTTAGGATAAAACTTGGACACGGCAAGCAACCGAGAAAGCACTTTAAAGTTGTGCTGAGTGACTTCTTGCTTGTTTATATACAGCCTTATCTTACTCCCTTCCTGGACCAAGGACGCAATCCCACCCCCTTCCAAAAATTCGATACTTTCGCCCACAGTTACCATACTTAGGGCCATTGTATCGGTCCAAGCGGAGAGTATATCATCTTCCATTGTTTCATCAATGTATGTGATATCACATCGTTGTGAAAGTTCCCGCAATGACTCAGACTTTTTCACTTCGATTATTTCGATCGGCTTTAAACGTATTTTTAAGGTACGGTTACTATATAAAACAGCGCCTGGACCTTTTTTGATATCATAAAAACAAAAACGGGTCGTTTTCTTATTTTTTTGCTCAGGAAAATCAATGAACTTTGCCATTTGATATAAAAAAGCTGAGCGGATTTCCTCGGGCGATTTTGCGTAACTAAATGTAGAAAAAAACGCAAGTGAGTACAAAATAAATAGGTACATTAATCTCACTGTGTACCTCCTTTCAGAGGCAGGCTAATCACAAATTGAGTACCTGATTTATAATCTTCCTGCAGTGTAATGCTTCCCCCCAGTGCCTGAGTGACCAGGTTATATACCAGGTGCATACCCAGACCACTGCCACCTTCCCCCCGTCGTGTTGTAACAAATGGATCAAAAATACGCTTTTTAATCGCATTAGGCACACCTACGCCATTGTCGCTGTATACAATCGTTAATTGCGGGTCTTCACGGTTCACTTTTATAGCAATTTCGTTATTTTCGTTACTCATAAAACCATGCACCAGAGAATTTGAAAACAACTGTTCAAACACCTGTTGTAATAAACCAGATTTACTTCTGATGGTGAGGTCTTCAGGGCAGTCAATATGTATCTGTGGTGCCTTGAGCGCCAGTTCTGTGCGCATAGCCCCCATGACTGCGTTGAGCAATTTAGTGATGTTGACGTCTGAATTGATCTCGATATCCTGGCTCACTGCCACTTTCTTAAAGCTGGAAATAAGATCGGCCGCTCTGTTGAGGTTACGATAAATGAGATCCAGATTTTCAATCCCTTCTTTAATGAAACGTTCCAGCTGCTTTGACGTCAATGTCTTTTGTTGGAAGGCGGTTTCAATATCGCTGAGTTTATCGCGTAGCAATGTCGAACCTGTTACACCGAGGCCAATAGGCGTGTTAACTTCATGTGCAACGCCTGCAACCATTTGCCCAAGTGAGGCCATTTTTTCATTTTCAACAATCTGATTCTGATACTGGTGCATACGCTCCAGGGTGTTAAGCAGCTCCTGGTTTGCTTCTCTAAGCGCTATCGTACGCTGGTTTACTTTTTCTTCCAGACTCTGGTTGAGTTGCTTTATTTCCTGTTTGTCAGCCTGATGGCGTTCAAGCTGGTTTTGCGTCCTGGTAAGCATAATATTGAGGTTGTTTGCCAGAATATTAATTTCTTCTATGTCACTTTTTTCCGCCCTGGTAGCATAGTTGTGATTTTTCGACACGTCCTGCAACAGAACAGAGAGAGACTCGATCGGACTGGCAATACGTTTTTGGATCCCCCGGGCGACAAACATCACCAGCACCAGCACAAACAGAGTTAACGCGATATCGACCAGAATTTTCCTGTTAATGTATTCTGCCAGGTGCTCAAGGCCACCGCGCAGGTAAACATATCCTTCTATGTTGCCTTCGTACTCTACGGGCAGGATAAGCTCAATGTAGTCTTCGGATATCTTGGGTGTTCTGAGTTCTTCTATTTGATTGACTTTGAGCGGCACAGGCGGCGTTTTACTGGCATTGTAGCTGGTGAAAAAAACGGGCCTGTTGGTCACGTCATCAATCGCATAGATGTGAATGTTCTTGACCAAATCAACCTTATCAAACGATTTTAGGCGCTTTTCTTCGGTTTTTCTGTCATCGAAAATCAGCGTTACCTGAGCATTAAACGCAATGATCTCGGCGATCATCTCCAGCTTGTTGATGATCAGCTGCTTTTGCTTTTTAACGTCAAGATAGGTTGAAATTGAGATAGACAGGGACAAAGACAGCGCCGTTACTAGCATGACGGCACTGATCAGCACTTTTCTTATACTTGTTTTCGTTGCGTATTTACCCATTGGGAGACCACAAATCCCGCTTGCATGCTATTCACTCACTTTAGTTTAGCAGTATAGAACACAAAAAAGCTCACATTTTACGAAACGATTCAGCACTTTGCTCTTTTACAGGGGATGTCAGTAAGGCCAGGAGGAAGACAAGATGGGATTGGGGCCAGTTCAATCATCGCTTTGAACTGGCTTTACATCAGCTCAGGGTCGTACGATAAACTGCAAATTTGGTGTTTTTTATCTGTGTATCGCAATGCCCGAAACGTGCCTCTAAAAGTGGTGGGTACTTCAAGAAGCTATTAGCAACAATATGCAGCTGAGCACCTTTGCTCATATGTTTGGTAGCACCGTTGATAAACCCTTGCGCAATATCATAATCGGTTTTAATACCGGTGTGAAAAGGCGGATTGCTGATAATGGCATCGAAGCGACCTGTTAATTGCTTGAGACCATCGCTTAGCACCAGTTCAGCCTGATGACCATTTAAGCGCAAAGTTTGTTCACAGGCATATAAAGCTAATGCATTGACATCCAGGCAGCTGAAGCGAATCTTTGGAGACTGATTAAGGACAAAGGTTGCGATGATCCCTGCACCACAGCCAAAATCGAGCATATTACCGTGGGCGGGCAATTTAAGGTTTTCCAGTAGTAGTTTCGTCCCGATATCCAGCTTGCCGTGATTAAACACACCAGGGACACTGACAGCTTCAAACTCTTGCCCGGCAACTTTAATGGTGAAGGTTTGCTGATAGCTGGCAATGTCAAAGTTTGCCTCAGGTTGCAGTTGGGCAAATTCGTACAAAATACAATGCTTGGCACTATCGAGCTTGTAATGTGCTTCGCATTTATCTTGCAGCTGCTTTTCTGCCGACTTAACACCGCCTTTATTTTCTCCAACCACCAGTAAACGGGTCTTTTCAGAGCACAGTGCACGAATATTGTCGAACATCATTTGTGCTTCAGGCTTGGACTTTGGATAGTAATAAATGATTAGGTCTAAATCATCGAGCGCAGGCAAGCTGTGTGACACATGGCTGTCAATATCTGCGATCGAATCAGCAGCCAGGTGATCGGCAAAGTCATAACTAAATGCACTGATGATCGCCTGTGGATTTAATTGCTTCAGCTCAGACAGGAAGCTATCACGCTGATGGTTGATCACCAAAATATGCTGGCCTGTCAGCTCTTCTTCGTTGCGCAGCAGCAATAAGCTAGGGTTAGTTAATTTTTGCATCAGAGGTCCACAATAGACGGGGCAGGGCGCCCCGGTAGCAATGACAGGTTAGGCTGTACGTTCAAACATCAGATCCCATACACCATGACCCAGGCGGTGACCGCGCTGCTCAAATTTAGTCAGGGGGCGGAAATCCGGGCGAGGTACGTAGTCGTTGCTGTCTGATTGGTTGGCAAAACCTGGCGCTGACTGCATTACTTCCAGCATATGCTCTGCGTAGTTTTCCCAGTCTGTTGCCATATGGAAAACACCCCCGATACGCAACTTAGTGCGGAGCTTCTCGACAAATTCGGCCTGAACGATACGGCGTTTATGGTGGCGTTTTTTGTGCCATGGATCCGGGAAAAACAGCTGAAGTTTTGCCAGGCTACCGTCTGGGATACAATCTGCCAGCACTTCAACCGCATCATGTTCAAATACGCGCAGGTTAGTGACGCCCTGTTCGTCGGCTTCCATTAAACAGGCACCAACACCCGGACGGTGTACTTCAATACCAATAAAATTCTGGTCTGGCGCGTTTTTTGCCATTTCAACCAGAGATTTACCCATGCCAAAGCCAATTTCAACCACAACATCGTTGTCGTTGCCGAACACCTCAGTAAAGTCCAGGCGACCCTGAGCATGCTCCAGGCCCATCGTTGCCCAGCATTTTTCAATGGCGGCAGCTTGTCCTTTGGTCAGGCGGCCTTCACGTTTTACAAAGCTACGTACTTTGCGAATGTACTTGCCTTCCTGCTCGGCTTGTTCCAGAGCGGTTTTACTCGATTCGTTCATGGTCTTCATCTTCGGTGTAAAAAATGGGCGCACATTATCGCTATTCGCAGCGCCAAGTACAAGAGCTTGACCTTTGAAAAAAGCTTCATACACTGGCGCGTGTATTAGCAAGTAAAAGCAGAGTCTCGCAATGACAGTAAATAATGAGCAAGCCCAGTGGTTTGCCAAGCAAGTTGTCGACTGGTACCAGTTACACGGGCGTAAAACGCTGCCCTGGCAACTTGAGAAGACCCCATATAAAGTTTGGGTGTCAGAAGTAATGTTACAACAAACTCAGGTTGTGACTGTTATCCCGTATTTTGAACGCTTTATGGCGCGTTTTCCGACCATAATCGACCTGGCCAATGCACCAGAAGACGAAGTATTGCACCACTGGACTGGCCTTGGTTATTACGCCCGAGCAAGAAACCTGCACAAGACCGCAAAAATTGTCCGTGATGAGTATCAGGGGAGATTCCCCGAAACGCTGGAACAGGTGATGGCGCTACCAGGTATCGGTCGCTCTACTGCGGGGGCGGTGCTTTCTCTTTCTCTGGGGCAGCCACACCCGATTCTGGATGGTAATGTAAAACGTGTACTGGCCCGTTTTTTTATGGTTGAAGGCTGGTATGGCGTTAAGAAGGTTGAAAATCACCTGTGGGCATTAACCGATGCGCTGACACCAAAAGACAGGGTGACTGAATACAATCAGGCAATGATGGATCTGGGGGCCAGTTTATGTAGTCGCAGCAATTTTGATTGTGAGGCTTGTCCACTGGTCAGTCGTTGTCAGGCGTATCAGCTGGGCAGGGTGAAGGAATTTCCTAACTCTAAGCCTAAAAAAGTGAAGCCCAGGAAAGCAGCATATCATCTGATAATGCGTGCAGAGGATAAAGTATTAATGGAAAAACGGCCAAGCAGTGGCATCTGGGGAGGACTATTTGGTTTCTTTGAGTTCACTGAGCTTGCAGAACTTGAAGCATTTTTGGTACAACAGGGCATAGCAGGAAGTCGTCAAACACTGGCGTCTTTTGTTCATATATTCACGCACTTTGAGCTGACCATTACTCCTGTGGTTATCGATTTAAATCAAATCCCGGATTGTGTGCACGACAACCCATTATTGTGGTATGAGTTAGCACAACCTGCCGAAGTGGGCCTGGCTGCACCGACTAAAAAGTTGGTTAAAGTATTAAAGGCAATGGGGTAAACTTAACCTAAACGAATGCATAAAGGGTAAAGAGATGGCACGTACCGTATTTTGTCAAAAGTTACAAAAAGAAGCACCGGGACTGGATTTTCAATTATATCCGGGTGAAGTTGGCGAACGTATCTTCAACAACATCAGTAAAGAAGCGTGGCAACAATGGCAGCATAAACAAACTATGCTGATCAATGAGAAACATCTGAACATGATGGATCCTGAGCACCGCCAGCAACTTGAAGATCAGATGGTGGGTTTTTTGTTTGAAGGTAAAGACGTTGAGATTGAAGGTTATCGCCCAAAAGAAGGGTAATCACCTCAACTAAAAAAGGCTGCTCAGGCAGCCTTTTTTAACGTCTTTTTTGCAGCTTAATAACTGCGCTCTACTGCGAGCTTCGCTAATGAAATCAGTGCGGTTTTGTGTTCAGATTCCGCTAGTACACTAAGTTGCTCAATCGCTTTTTGCGACTCAGTACGGGCGCGCTCCATGGTGTGTTCCAGCGCGTTAGTTTGCTCAAGTGTAGCCAGGATTTCGTTTAGGTTATCAAGGCCATTACCGTTTGCTATGGCATCACGGATCTGTGCAACCTGCTGGTCAGTGCCGTGACGCATCGCATAAATTAACGGCAATGTCGGTTTGCCTTCGGCTAAGTCATCACCAATGTTTTTTCCAAGTTGCTCAGCATTGGCGCTGTAGTCCAGCACATCATCAACTAACTGAAAGGCTGTACCCAAGTGCATACCATAGAGTTTCAGGGCGTCTTTGGTTGCCTCTGACTGGTCCAAAATAACCGCGGGTAGCATAGTGGCTGCTTCGAACAGTTTAGCCGTTTTACTATATATCACTTGCATATAGCTTTGTTCTGTCGTATCCGGGTCGTTACAGTTCATTAGCTGTAAAACCTCGCCTTCAGCGATAACATTGGTCGCATCAGCCAGGATTTGCATGACTTCCATATTCTCCAGCCCAACCATCAGCTGAAAGGAGCGGGTGTATATAAAGTCACCAACTAGCACGCTTGCCGCGTTACCAAATTCGGCATTGGCTGTGGGTTCGCCCCGGCGCAGAGCGGATTCATCAACCACGTCGTCATGTAGCAAAGTGGCTGTGTGGATAAACTCGATAATGGTCGCCAGTGTAACGTGTTTATCGCCCTGATAGCCTAATGCTTTAGCAACCAAAAGTGCCAGCATAGGGCGGATGCGTTTTCCACCACTATTGACTATATATAAGCCAAGTTGATTAACCAGTGCGACGTCAGATTGCATTTGGTCGCCTATAAGTTGATTAACGGCAAGCATGTCTTGCTCAATCAATCTCTGGATCGCTTTGATATCCATAACGCTCCGAGCTAAAGCCTCATTCAGGGATGTTCGAGTCGCAAGTGTACATTAAAAATTCCCATGACTCGATAACTTGCCTTGATAGAGGTTAAAAAATCGATGCTTTTGTTTGTTTTTTGTTCTTTATGGTCGTTTCATATCAGAATTCGTGGGTGAGAAAGTAAAAAGAGCTTGGCTTATCACACCTTTTCGTTAGAATAAATGAAAATATTATTACGCCCTCAAGTTAGCTATTTTTTATTCATTTATTTGCGATCTAGGGCTTGCGCGAAGTAGCACATTAGCGTAAACTTCGCGCCCTATTGAAGAATATTAAGTTGCGTCGATTTGAGGGCGCACAGACGGAGTTAATTATGTACGCGGTTTTCCAAAGTGGTGGTAAACAGCACCGTGTGACTGAAGGTCAAACAATTCGTCTAGAGAAACTAGACGTTGAGACTGGTGCATCAATTGAATTTGATTCAGTACTTCTTGTAGCTGATGGTGAAAAAATCGAGATCGGTGCGCCGTTCGTAAACGGTGGTAAGATTACAGCTGAGGTTGTTTCTCACGGTCGTGGCGAGAAAATTAAGATCGTTAAATTTAGACGTCGTAAGCATTCTCGTAAGCAGATGGGCCACCGTCAGTGGTTCACTGAAGTTAAAATCACTGGCATTAGCGCTTAATTTAGAGGTACAGAAAGATGGCACATAAGAAGGCAGCTGGTAGTACTCGTAACGGTCGCGATTCAGAAAGTAAACGCTTAGGTGTTAAGCGTTTCGGTGGTGAATCTGTACTAGCGGGTAACATCATTGTTCGTCAACGTGGTACTAAGTTCCACGCAGGTACTAACGCAGGTATCGGTAAAGACCACACAATCTTCGCAAAAGCAGACGGTAAAGTTGTTTTTGAGCAGAAAGGTCCTTTGAACCGTAAATACGTTAGCATCATTGCTGAGTAATCGGTAAAAGAATATTGAAAAACCCCGCTTAGGCGGGGTTTTTTGTTTTTATAGAGCAGCACTCTAATTTGTTCTAACCTTATTCCTGTCAGATTTGAGCCACATACCGGTAGTTAGGCATTTGCCCATGCTGATCAAGCCGCTATGAACTTGCTATAATAGCAGGTGCTGAACAACCAGTAAGAGAGTAACCATGAAGTTTGTCGATGAAGTAGAGATCCGCGCGGAAGCCGGAGACGGTGGAAGCGGTGTCGTTTCATTTCGCCGCGAAAAATTTGTACCCGACGGTGGCCCTGATGGCGGCGACGGCGGAGACGGAGGTAGCGTTTACCTTGAGGCAGACGAAAACCTCAATACCCTGATTGATTACCAATTTGAACGGTTTCACCGTGCTGAGCGCGGCACCAATGGTCACGGTCGTAATATGACAGGTAAAAAAGGCACCGACTTAATCCTGAAAGTACCTGAAGGGACACGCGTGACGGATGTTGATACTCAGGAATGTCTGGGTGATCTGACAAAACATGGACAAAAGCTACTGGTCGCTAAAGGTGGCTATCACGGGCTAGGGAATACTCGCTTCAAATCGAGCACAAACCGTGCGCCAAGGCAAAAAACACTGGGTACACCTGGTGAGGTACGCAATTTAAAGCTGGAGCTGATGTTGCTGGCTGACGTCGGTTTACTTGGCTTGCCAAATGCGGGTAAATCTACCTTTATTCGTAGCGTATCTGCGGCAAAACCTAAAGTGGCGGATTATCCGTTTACTACCTTAGTACCTAATCTTGGTGTGGTACGTGCAGAAGCAAACAAGTCATTTGTTATTGCCGACATTCCCGGGCTAATCGAAGGTGCGTCGGATGGTGCTGGTCTGGGTATTCGGTTCCTTAAGCATCTTGAGCGTTGTCGCGTGTTGCTGCACGTTGTCGATGTGATGCCAATTGATGGTACAGATCCGGTTGATAATGCATTCGCAATCATTAATGAGCTACACCAGTACAGCCCTAAACTTGCCAACAAACCTCGTTGGTTGGTGCTGAACAAAATAGACTTACTTGCAGAAGACGAGCTGGAAGAAGTGTGTCAGCGCATTGCTGAAGAGCTGGATGCTGAGCATGTATATCGCATTTCTGCTGCAAATAAGTTCAATACTCAGCAGTTGTGTTACGACATTCAGGGTCTGCTGGATAGCATGCCACGCGACAAGTTCGAAGAACAAGAGCAAGAAGAAGTCGAATTCAAGTGGGATACTTACCACCGTCAGGCAACCCAGGACAACGATGATGACTGGGATGACTGGGATGAAGATGACTACGATGTAGAAGTCGTCTACGAAAGATAGTTCAATCCGTGTTAAAGCTTTATTAGTCGGATTGGCATAAAAAGGGCCTCAGGCCCTTTTTTAGTATAAAAGTATGAGTGGAGTGTAATTGTGATAATATCAATGATTGCCGCAATGGCAAACGGACGTATCATTGGCGATGACAACGCCATGCCCTGGCATTTACCGGCTGACTTGAAACATTTTAAAGCGGTCACTCTGAATAAACCTGTGATAATGGGGCGCAAAACGTTTGAATCTATTGGTCGCCCTCTCCCCGGCAGGCGAAATATAGTGATCAGCCGCAACTTAAATTACAGTGCTGAAGGGATTGAAGTGGTTTCATCACCACAAGACGCGTTGGCTTTAGTTGACGGATGTGAAGAAGTAATGATCATTGGAGGTGGAAATATTTATGAACAGTTTCTACCCTTAAGTAACCGGCTCTATTTAACTTATATAGACTTGGAAGTCTCAGGAGACACGCGCTTTCCGGACCATACGCAAGTAGGCGATTGGCACGAGGTGGCATGCCAAGCTTTTGAGGCAGATGAGAAAAATTTGTATAGTTATAAGTTCGTAACTCTAAATAAAGGAATATAACTTTGTTGCTAACAATTGTATTGGTTGATACAATATTGAGCGTTTGTTCTTACGAAAAAAGTACTAGGTGATTGGTGATGAAAGTAATTCCTTTAGTTATTGGTGTGAGTCTTGGCGTTTCGGCATTAACAATGAGTTTTGCGAGCAAAGCAAACGACCAGCTGGCAGTTTCTCTGTGCGAGTATATTGCAGCTGACGATAAAAGACGTATCCGCAGTACGCTTAAGAGCTCGCGGGTTAAAATCCGTAACGTATACGATTCAATTCAGTGTAATGGTAACAATATGCTGCGCCACGCTATCGCTAATAATGCCGTAGATGCAGGTGAATTTATCGTCAAGAGCCTGCCTAAGAGTGCTTTAGAAGATGGTGCTGATATCGCTTGGGCAGAAAGCAATGGCCATGGTGGTTCAGCTTTGATTGCCGCTATCAAAAAGCGCGCTGGTCTTTAAGCAACCTATAAAGACCTTAGCGTCTAACAGAGTATTACCAGAAATGCCCGGCACGTAATGTGAGCGGGCATTTTTTATTTATTTCACTGAATTAAAGGCATATTACTAAACTTGCACTACCAGTATATTCGATTAAAATACTCTGTCACACGAACTTTTATATGGTGATAAGTTACATCACCATCTCAACGCAATAATGGATGAACTATGAAAGCTGTAATACCTGTCGCTGGACTTGGTACACGCATGTTACCTATGACTAAGGCTATTCCAAAGGAAATGTTGCCTGTGGTCGATAAACCTCTCATTCAGTATATAGTGAAAGAATGTGCAGCTGCGGGTATTTCTGAAATTGTTTTAGTCACTCACTCTTCAAAAAATGCGATTGAAAATCACTTTGATACCAGCTTTGAGCTTGAAGCAACACTAGAGATGCGGGTAAAGCGTACTCTGCTTGAAGAAGTGCGCTCAATTTGCCCAGAGGGCGTGACAATTATGCACGTCAGGCAGGGTGAAGCTAAGGGGCTCGGACATGCGGTATTATGCGCTAAGCCGATTGTTGGTGATGACGACTTTGTAGTGGTTTTACCTGATGTGATCCTGGATGAATATACTGCTGATCAATGCAAAGAGAACCTGGCTGCTATGGTCAACAGGTTTGTTGAGACCAAGCGAAGCCAGATTATGCTTGAACCTGTGCCTCGCGAAGACGTAAATAAATATGGTATTGCAGATATTCAGGGAGTGGAGTTAAAGCCAGGCGAAAGTGCACCTATTAACCACATGGTTGAGAAGCCTGCGGTTGATAAAGCGCCTTCTAACCTTGCGGTTGTTGGCCGTTATGTTTTGTCACGCAATATTTGGCCTCTACTTGAGCGTACGCCGCTTGGGGCAGGTGGTGAGATCCAGTTAACCGACGCGATTGATATGCTGATGGAAAACGAGAGCGTAGAAGCTTTCCATATGAGCGGCCGTGCGCATGACTGCGGTGACAAAATGGGCTACCTGAAAGCCATCGTAGAATATGCGATGCGTGATGAAAAACTGGGTGAAGAATTTAGCCAGTTTGTGAGGTCACTCTGAGCATACTTTAGTTGCCGCCCCTGAGATGAAAATATCTCGGCGGTAGCCCGGCAAAATTCGCGACTCTATGCCTAACATTCAGTTTGTACTAGAGAAGCTTTAAGCACTGTTATCTGCAGGATGAATCCCTTCAATTAGTTATGTGTAATTGAAGGGATATAACGACCCAGATAATTAAGCCCGGCCCAGAGTCGGTTTTTTATATCCAGATGCTCTACCCTCTGATCAGCGTTTTATCAGCAAAATTTCAACCTTTGCTCAGGCATTATTGTGTCTCCTCGGTTAGCTTAAAACACTCACAAAGGAGCCAATATGAACTATCTCAAATTTCTAACTATTATTTTTTTATTTATAATATCCAATAGCTTAATAGCGGCAGGTATCCAATCTGAGAAGCATACGATCAGTTTTCATTCCGCTATTTTAAAGACGCAGGTTGAGACCGAAGTTTATTTGCCAAAAGGCTATTCTGATCACCTTCAGGAACGTTACCCAGTAATCATCACCTCATCTGGTGATAGCCGTATTGAAGCACTGCGAGCCCAGATTGACTGGTTGAGTCATGCTGACTTTGGTCCCATGCCGAAAGTCATACTCCTGCGTATTCCGAATATTCAAGCGGCAATACCGAAGCAGGCTCAGCAAGGCAGCATGGACCAGTTATTAGGTAATATATTGGTTCAGGAACTGTTACCGTATCTGGAAGTGCATTATAGAGCTGCACCTTTCAGAGTGCTGGAGGGATTCTCAACTTGGGCAAATCAATCTTTATACTTGTTTAGTCATTTTCCTGAAGTGTATCAGGCGGCTATTCTAATCAATCCAGCTTGGGAGTTGGAAGACAAAATTTGGTCTGAAGATATACAAAGCAGGCTGATGGTTGGCCTGAAGCAGCGCTACTTATATCTCAGCTTGGGAAATTTTGCCAACAATCGCCCTTATTTTGACGCCCTGGTTAGTAAGTTAAAAACTCGGGAACACGTGTTGCTTACAGATCTGAGTGAAGAAAATTACCTGGGTGCAGTGCAGATTGCCTTCTATCATGGGGTTGAAGCATTATTTTCGGATCGTCAAATCACTGACTTTTCTCCTTTTGCAGAACAAGGAATCAGTGGGTTACAGGCATATTATCGTAAGTTGAAAAGTAAGTATGGATATGACATTCCAGTGTCTGGCAGCCTGGCCGGCCTGGCACTGTACTATATGGAACAAGGGCTGAGTAAACATGCGCTGCCTGTCTATGAAGAGCTTATCAAGCAGGCCCCTGAGGAGCTTCACTATCGTATCCGTTATGCACAAGCGCTTAACGTGAATGGAAAACGTGTACTGTCGAAAGAGGTCTTTGAGCAAGCGCTTGTTAAGGCGAAAGCTCAACGGGATGAGCGTGCCATTGACTATATTCAGGCACAGCTTAAGACAGCTCACTTCTAGCTATCTAATGATTGCTCTTGGCGAGTTTAAGTCTGAGTAACGTGCTGCTGGGCGCCTGGTTTGTCAAATCTAACACTTTGAGCGGTGCACTGAAAGCATCGCTTAGCAACTGAAAGTCAGAGTTCGGTTTGGTTAAACTTATACTTTCCATAGTTACAGGGTCATATTGCCAGATAACCCCTTGTTTGTCCGGTAGCAATAATACGCCATGATGATAGAAAAAACGCCACTGTAGGTGTATATGTTGTATGTCAGACACAGGGGTGCTTGTGCCATTGCTCCATTGCATTAAGTGCGGATGATCAGAGGTCGCGAATAGCAAGTTGCCTTGACGAGTGTATTGTGCCCAGTGAATAGGGCCTTCGAGCAAAGTGTGGTTTGTTGACTGTTGCGGTCTGAATAAGCTGACAGAGTTGTCGTGCGCAGTTAGCAGAAAGTGGCCCTGTGCGTCTTCATCTGATTGCATGAGTATAGAAGGCAGAATATCGGTTTTTAGTGGTATGGTATACCCAGACAGATCCACGCTAAGCAACGCGTCCTGCGTGAGGGCATATAGCGAATGCCCTTCGTGATGCCAGACAAAAGAGAGAACTTCAGCACCTTTTGTGAGCTGCGTTAAAGCCCGGTCATGC
Source organism: Pseudoalteromonas rubra (assembly GCF_005887115.1). Taxonomy (GTDB): domain Bacteria; phylum Pseudomonadota; class Gammaproteobacteria; order Enterobacterales; family Alteromonadaceae; genus Pseudoalteromonas; species Pseudoalteromonas rubra_F. The sequence goes on from NZ_PNCJ01000017.1 coordinate 332,351, forward strand.
CATACCCAAAGTTGTTGCTTGCCCGAGCGTACAGAGAGAAAAGCCACGGCCTCGCCATTGGGCTGAAAAAGAGCCAAATTATGAGCCGGATTGCCGAGAGCGACGGGGGTTGAAGCCCACTTTTCTCCCTGCTTGATATGTCGCATAATTTGGTTCGCTTGAGCGGCACGAGACAATAGAAGCTCACCTGTGTGGGTCACAGCGCTGAGATTGAGCTGTCCACTTCCATGTAAAGTCAAAGAGTAAGGGGCATTGTCAGGAGGGTAGAAGTGAAGTTGGTCGCGAATACTCTGTACTAAGGTCTCATCAGGCAGCACCAGAGGCTGTGAAGCGTCAAAGGGGTCATAACTTAACGCTATCTGTTTAACGAGTTCAGGGTGTATACCTTCGTATCTTATGTGCCACAGCTGAGCGGTGTTATTGATGTCTTTACCACTGATAAACAACTGATCTGCCTGGTTTGAAAAAGCGGCTACTTGTTGTATTTCTTTGGGAAGTCGCAGGCGCTGAGCCTTAGCTCCTGGTACCAGCTGGTGACGCCAGAGTGTAATATGACGGTGATTATCCTCCTGACCATAGATAATCTCTCGACTAGTGCGCCATCGAGCAAAACGGAACCGGTTTTTCTGGCATGGCAGTAAAGCCTGACTGGTCTGTGTGGTGAGATCGATACGTCGTAACTGAGCGCATTTGGTTTGCTGGTATATAGTCTGTTCTGAAACGAGTAAGGTACGTCCATCTGGCGAAAAGGCTGGAGTATCGACAAATGAATGAGCCTGGTGCAAGACTTCTGCTGGACCATGTAATGTTGCCCGTAGCATCAGTTGTGTGGAATTTTGCTCTTCTCCATGGCGTACATACACCAACTTTTCGTTATAGATATTGCTTTGACTTTCATTGCCCGACTCATAGCTATCGGATAGTAGTTGGGCTATACGGTATGGTGGTTTTTCGCTGGGCCATAAAACACCTGCAAGTACGAGCATCATTAGCAATACAGCAATTGGATATAGATAGTTTGCTTGCCTTGAAACCCGTGTTGTTGGTGATATTTGCAGTCTGTAACCAAGCTTGGGGAAGGTTTTAATCAGGGTTTTACTATCATCACCGAGGTGCTTTCTTAATTGCGTGATACACCTTTGTACCGCATTAGGCCCAACCACGACATCGGCCCAGACGGTATCCAGTATTTTTTCAGTGGAGAGCAATTGGCCTTCAGCATCAAGCAGGGCGTTTAGCACGGCAAGCACTTTGGGTTCCAGCACACTCACTTCACCTTGGTAGCTGATTTCACCGCTGTGTAAGTTTATCTCTCTGTGATTAATACTGACTATCATTGTCCATGACGCTCCGTAAAGCGCTGCCAGTGAATATTGGGATTAATCACTCTCACCTGTGTGAGTATTTGCTTGAGTTGCTGAGCTTTGGGTTGCTGAAGGATCTGGCCATCATTTTTCAGGCCCAGCAAATACAGCATGGCGGCTTTGTTACCCTGCTGGATAGCTGAGATGTGTACCTGCTGCTCAAAGTTCAGTCTCAAGCTGCTGATAGCAGTTTTCATACCTTGCTGGTCGACATTGGGCAGACCACACTTTTGTAAGTAACCCAGTCGTTCACCTTCTCCGGAAAACCAGATCCTGACTTTTTCACTGAAGCGGCCTGATTTAGCGGGTAAATCAAACATCAGCCGGCTGTGGCCTTGTTGTTCTAAGAAGTGTAGATAGTCCTGTAATCCGGCGTGCCATAGTGCAGGGTGAATGGGCACAAAGCGGGCCTGTAACTTACCATGAGTATGGAAGGTAAAACCGTGAACCTGCTCTTGTTTGCTGATATCTGAAAACGTTAAATTGCCAATCTCGTCGCTGTAGGCACCGGTGTAATATGCCAGCACAGGCAACCAGAAGTGCCAATGCTTCGGCTGTTCACGCTTTTGTTTTTCATCACCATAAATGTAGCCGTTAAACAGGGTGTACAGCTCCATATTGGAAAATGCGCGTCGGCCTAAGTGAGATTTCATAAGATAGCGCTATACCTTGTGCCTAAATAGTTCACACAATTCAAAGGATTACTAAGAATGAGTTGAGATAAGTTTATCGGCTTTTAGTAATAAGCAAAAGCTTAATCTCAATGTAGTAGCCAGATACTACCTATTTAGCTGCGACTACGCGTATGATCGGCCAGGTAGGTTAAACAGGTGATCCGCAACAAAGAGGCCAGGTTTTTTACCTCGCCCTGACGCTCCAGCACCTCCTGGTAGAGGGTCGAGACAAACTCGGCCACGCTGAGCTGCTCTGCGGTTGCTATTTCTTGTAACAGCTCCCAGATCTGACGCTCCAGTGCCAGGCTGGTTACGGCCCCCTGAATACGCATCGAGCGGCGTATTACCTCATAGCTGGCTGGATTGGCCGAGGCATATAATTCACACATAAGAGGACTCCTTGATGGCAAAACTCATTCACAGCATGGTTAGGGTAATGGACTTGCAAAAATCCCTGACATTTTATCACGATGTATTAGCACTGGGCGAGCGCAGGCGCATTGAGTTTGATGATTTTAGCCTGGTTTACCTGGGTAACGATGAGGCTGAATTTGAATTAGAGCTTACCTGGAATCATGATACGCAGCAGCCCTATGAGTTAGGTAATGGCTATGGTCATATTGCTGTGGTGGTGGATGATTTAGCCCCAGTGCATGCTAAGGCACAGGCGCTGGGTTACCAGCCCAAAGAGATGAAGTCGTTTTACAACGGCGATACGCTGGTAGCACGTTTTTTCTTTGTTGCCGATCCTGACGGCTACCAGATTGAAGTCATTGAACGTTCAGAGACGTTTAAGTAAGCCATGGATAATCCGTGGATAATCCGTGGATAATCCGTGGCTAATCCATGACTAAGCCATGGCAAATTCACTGCGGTTGGGCAGCCAGCGCTGAATCAGCGGCTCAACGGCTTGTGGGTGCTGTTGCAGCAAGGTGAAGGCCAGGCTGCGCACCTGAGGCAGCAGCACCTTGTCTCGGCTCAGATCGGCAATCTTCAGCTCGGCAAGGCCGGTCTGGCGAGTGCCCAGTACTTCGCCTGGACCGCGGATCTCCAGATCCCGTTCAGCAATCACAAAGCCATCATTGCTGTCGCGTAGCACACCCAGGCGCTTTTGCGCCGTTGCTGACAAAGGCGCATGATAAAGCAGCAAGCAATGCGATGCGATGTCACCACGGCCAACTCGGCCACGCAACTGGTGTAGCTGTGCAAGCCCCAGGCGTTCCGGGTTTTCTATGATGATCAGGCTGGCATTGGGCACATCAACGCCTACTTCAATGACAGTCGTTGCAACGAGCACATGACTTTGTGCCAGCTTAAAGTCCTGCATGATCTGCTGCTTTTCCTGCGCCTTCATACGGCCATGAACCAGGGCTATATTCAGCTCAGGCAGCGCTTTGGTGAGCTGCTCTGCGGTGTCTTCGGCTGCCTGACATTGCAAGGCTTCAGACTCGTCAATCAAAGTACAGACCCAATACACCTGTCGCTGTTGTTCAATACAGGCGCGTCGTACTCGCTCAATCACTTCTTCGCGGCGGGTATCCGGAACGGCAACGGTGGTGATGGGAGTGCGCCCTGGTGGCAGCTCATCGATCACTGAGGTTTCCAGATCGGCATAGGCAGTCATGGCCAGTGTCCGTGGGATTGGCGTGGCCGTCATAACCAGCTGATGCGGATAGCAGTCGTTAAACTTGCCCTTTTCACGCAATGAGAGGCGCTGATGAACGCCAAAGCGGTGTTGTTCATCAATGATGATCAGGGCCAGATTGCTAAACTGCACTTGCTCCTGAAACAGCGCATGGGTGCCCACCACCATTTGCGCCTGACCTGAGCTGATGCGCTCCAGTACTCGCTCGCGTTCCTTCCCTTTGGTTTTACCCGCCAGCCACACGACTTCAATACCCAATGTTGCAAACCAGTTCTGGAAATTGATGTTGTGCTGCTCGGATAAAATTTCCGTTGGTGCCATCAATGCCACCTGGTAGCCCTTAGCAATGGCGGTCAGTGCACTTAATGCTGCGACCAGGGTTTTACCTGAGCCAACATCACCCTGCACCAGGCGCATCATAGGGTAGGGCTGTTGCAAGTCGCCTTTGATCTCGGCCACCACCCGGCTTTGGGCCGCGGTAGGTTTAAAGGGAAGCTGAGCCAGAAACTCGGTTTCTAACAGATTATTAGGCGGCAGTGATACGGCCTTGACGGCCTGGCCTTGCTGCCTGAGTTGCAGCAGGCTAAGGTTTTGCGCCAGCAATTCTTCAAACGCAAGGCGTTGCTGCGCCGGGTGCTGACCCAACTCCAGCTGGTCCAGTGCGATGTTCTGGGGTGGCTGGTGGAGCGTCAGCAGGGCCTCTTTTAAGCTCAGCTGATTGGGACGGAACCGCTGCGGCAAATGATCGTCAATGTCGTATTTGTGCAGCAAGGCAACGGCCTGTTCGGCAATGGCACGAATGCTCAGTTGTTTAAGCCCTTCCGTCGTCGGATAAACCGGCGTGAGGGTGTCGGCGCCTTGCGGTGTATCACTCAGTTCATCGCGAATACTGTATTCTGGGTGGGCCATTTCCAGGCCGACCCGGCCACGGCGTACTTCACCAAAACAGCGCATGATCTTGCCGCTTTGCATGGCATTTTTTTGTGCTGCACTGAAATTGAAAAAGCGCAAGGTAATACGGCCTGTACCGTCGTTTATCTGGCACACCAGCATACGGCGCTTGCCGAAAGTGATGTTAGCCTGCTCAATTTCGCCCTCCACACTCACATGAAGGTGTGGCATCAGTTCGGCGATGCGGTAAGTTCTGGCTCTGTCTTCATACCGCAATGGCAGGTGAAACAACATGTCCTGCACACTGCGGATCCCCAATTTGGCCAGCCGCTCTGCGGCCTTAGGGCCGACTCCCTTGAGGTCGGTGATGGCGTACTGGGCTAAATTGGGGTGCGACATAATTATCCTTTTTGACTGAACTTCAGTGTGTTCCAGAAAGCCTCGTCGGCGACGATCTCCCCAACTTCATCCAGCGCCGGGTAGGGCAGGCCTTTTTCTACGCAGCGATTGGCAATGATCGGGTGACAGCCTTCAAACAATAGCTTATGTTTAATCGCCGGGTCGAGCATATCGTTGCGCTGATACAGCCCCGCTACTTCACGTTGGCGCTGTGCTTCATATAATATCAGTGCTGCGGCTACAGAGACATTTAACGACTGCACCATACCTGCCATTGGAATCACGATATGCTGATCGGCATGTTCCAGTGCCCGGTCTGAGATCCCTAAACGTTCCTGCCCAACAATAACGGCAGTCGGTTTAGTATAATCAATCTCGCGAAAATCTACGGCGGTATCGCTGAGGTTTGTGGCCAGCAGTTGAATACCCGGGTTTTGCGCACGGATCGCGGCAACGGCCTGATCTATGTCGTCATGCATATGGGTTTCTACCCAGTTTTTACTGCCACCTGAGGTGTTATTGGTCAGGCGTCTTTGTTCCTGCGGCCACACCGCATGAACATGATGGCAGCCGACCGCATCGGCTGTGCGCACTATTGCCGACAGATTGTGATGCTTGTGGACTTCATCCAGGCACACAGTTAAATCAGTCTGGCGTTGATCCAAAATGCGCTTAACGCGCTGAAAACGGTTTTCTTCCATCAATTACAGCTCTTAACTACTAAATTGCCGCGATTATAACAAAAAGCGCCTCTCTAAGGCATTACTTCACGCATTATTGGTGCCTGCAAGGAGATCAGGGTCTCGGTTGACTGGATCGCCTCAATGGTCTGGATCTTGTTGATCAGTACATCCTGAAGATGGTCAATTGAGCGTGCCATCACTTTGATAAAAATGCTGTAATTACCCGTGGTGTAATAGGCTTCAACAACTTCTTCGAACCCTTCGAGTTGTTCAATGGTGGCCGGGTAATCTCGCGCATGTTTGAGATTTACACCGATAAAACAACATACGTCATAGCCCAGCTGTTTGGCATCTATGCTGACCCGGGTGCCGACGATAATACCGGCTTGCTTCATCTTTTCGACCCGCACGTGAATAGTCCCTGCACTGACGGCAAAGCGTTTGGCCAGTTCAGCATAGGGTGTTCTGGCATTGTCCATTAATGCATGAAGGATAGAACGGTCGAGATTATCGATTTGATAATTTTCCATGGATATTTTGCACGCTAATTATTGATTCGATAATTATTAAAGCTAATTTTTAAAGAAAAAAATAGTGTAAAGGTGTTTTTGTTGTGGAGTATTGAATCTTTGCTCGTTTTTGTTGAGGATAGATTTAACGCAGCAAGCCTGCACCGTTATTCAACACCATTGGGAATGAGGAAACCGATATGTTGCAACAGTATCTGCAAACACAACAGCAAATAGCCCGTGCAAAAGCACTTTTTTCACAACAACTGACTGACAAGCTAGGCCTGATTGAAGTCCAGGCACCTATCCTGGCAAAAGTAGGAGATGGTATTCAGGATAACCTCAGCGGCACCGAAACAGCCGTTAAGGTGAAGGTGAAAACGCTGAGTGACAGCGACTTTGAGGTCGTGCACTCACTGGCAAAGTGGAAGCGTAAAACACTTGGCGATTATGGCTTTGGTGCAGGGCAGGGACTCTATACGCACATGAAAGCGTTACGACCGGACGAAGACAAGCTGTCACCCATCCACTCTGTGTACGTTGATCAGTGGGACTGGGAGCAGGTGATCTGCGCGCAGTCAGAGCGCTCTTTGGATAAACTCCAAGATACGGTTGAGACCCTGTACGGCGCCATTCGAGAGACTGAGCTGCAACTGGCATCTGACTATGGGCTGACGCCGTTTTTGCCACCACACATCACCTTTGTGCATAGTGAAGAGCTGCGCCGCATGTATCCGGATTTTACGCCCAAACAAAGAGAAAAAGCGATTGCTCAGGAATATGGTGCGGTATTTCTGATTGGGATTGGCGGCGAGTTGGGTGATGGCAAAATCCATGACGTCAGAGCGCCGGATTATGACGACTGGTCAACGCCCACCTGCGAGCAATATCAGGGACTCAATGGCGATATCCTGGTCTGGAACCCGGTACTCGAAGATGCCTTTGAAATTTCGTCTATGGGGATCCGGGTGTGTCCGGACAGCCTGCAGCGTCAGCTCAGCCTGACCCAGGATGAGCACAGGCTAGAGCAGGACTGGCACCAGAGCTTGCTGGCCGGGGCACTGCCACAGACGATAGGCGGGGGGATTGGTCAGTCTCGTTTGGTTATGCTGTTACTGCAAAAGCAACATATCGGTCAGGTCCAGGTTGGTGTGTGGCCTGAGCACATTAAAACTGAAGTTTCTGGGTTACTTTAGGCGCGATGGCAACACACAGTAAGGGAGCCCGGGTGGGCTCCCTTACATCTTAAATTCAATTTCTATTTTTCCTTCGAGCAACCTCGCGCTGCAGGGAGGATAACTGCGGTTGGTTTTATAAACCTTATCGAAAATATGAATTTCGACGCCAGAGTGCAATGAGGTATTAACCACCAGCTGAGTGTTGTCGAGCAAGTCGTGCAAAGTATGATCTAATTCAGACAGCTGATGCTCCAGTGCTTCGGCTTGTTTGCAATAATGCTCCTGCGTTGCCCCTATCTTAGCCAGTAAGGTTTTTTTCTTTTCGGCGTCTTTAACATGATCGGCTTTTTCGACCGCTTTTTGCAGATTGTCGATCTGCTCATCAGTCTGACTTAATTCTTTCAGGCACAGATCGGTTCGCTCGGTGATTTCCATGCCACTGCGCGCCAGGTAGATGGCCATGGTTGCCCCTGAGCTGCTGCCAACTTCGCCCGCCACCAGCATCTTAGCATCAAAAATAGTGCCGCCAATGAGCTTACCTTTAGGTGATTCATCCAGGCCAACCTGCAACAGGTTTGCAGCTTTAATATCACAGTGATTGCTTTGCTTTTGGATAAAGACATTGTGGCCTTCCAGATAGGTGTACTGACCGTGAGTGATCTGGACATCACCTTTGGCTATCAGGCGACAGGTGAGTCCCTGATCGTCGTTGCTGTGATCCAGATGACCTATGACCCCACCTTTGACTTCGATATTGCCATCTGAAATCAATTCGCCCGATTCTACAGTGCCCATAACAGTAATATCGCCATGGGCCTTGATCTTCATCCCCGGCTCCACATTGCGGGTGACCAGTACACTGCCACTGAACTCAATATGGCCGCTACGTACATTGACATCGGCTATGGTAAAGATGTCGTCTACCCGCATGCCATTTGGAACATCAGAGGGGCAACCCGCAATGGTGGCCACCAGTTGCAACGGATTAGTAGGTGATATCTCTGTGCCCTCACCGGCAACAAGCTGAAAGGTGTCGCCAGGTTTTGGAGTAATACTTTCGCCCGTAACAGTAAAGCCCTCTTTACCAGGTGTTGCCGGACGCTGGGTAACCAGTAAGGTGCCAGGCGCAACACTGGCCAGGGCACCAAAATCTCGCATATCCACGGTGCCATCTTCACGTAACTTGGGCTGTTTCAGGCGTTCTTTCAATGTCTGAACATGGGGAATTAACTTAGCAGGGATACCATTTTCAGGTGGCCGGCCTTGTGCGACAACCCCGGTTACCTCAGTACCTGGCATGGATTCAAGCTGTTGCTTGAGTAAATTCTCGAGATAAACCTGTTTATAGCCCCGTGTTACGCCGATTTTGACGATGGCGCGTTTGGCATCCTCAAGGCTGATCATTTTACCACCCTGAGCAGTTGTCAGTTTGGCGGTTGCCTGCATTTTATCTTCGCTGAGTGCCACTTCGATATGGGCATCTTTTTGCTGAGCCACAATCAGCTGAGCAGCGGGGGTATCTTGTTTAAAATAGGCTGCAATGGACTCGTGATCAATTGCGCAGTCCGCATAAGGTGAGCGTTCAAGTGCTTCAACCACAAACGCTGCACTGGGGGGCGACGCAGCTGCGACGTCCATCAATATATTGCCATTTTTTGCGAGTTTAAACACAGGCTTATCCTTATTGCTTATCACTTACTACGATAATGAGTACCTCAAATTGCCTTTGTAGACGGCCATAACAGAGTTAGGTCTTATGACCAGATTGCTAAATTAATAGTATGCGGTCAAGTGTTTAAGATCAAAGTTAAGGCTATGAAAAATCATCGGGCAGGTATGAAAAAGCCCGCATAAAGCGGGCTGAGTCGTAATACGAATACACTAAGGTATTAGTTGGTGGAAGGCAGCTCCATGATGCCGTCAATCTCAATTTGTACACCTTTCGGTAATTCTTTGACACCAATAGCAGCACGTGCCGGGTAAGGCGTTTTAAAATGCTGACTCATGATCTCATTCACAGTGGCGAAGTTACTCAGGTCAGTCAGGAAGATATTTACCTTCACCATGTCCTGTAGCTGGCCGCCTGCTTCTTCACATACGGCAGTCAGGTTTTTAAATACCTGCTGTGTTTGCTCCGCAAAGTCTTCAGAGATGACTTCCATTGTTTCAGGCACCAAAGGGATCTGCCCCGAAAGGTAAACCGCCGTACCGACTTTAACTGCCTGACTGTAGGTGCCGATTGCCGCCGGCGCCTGATCGGTTGAAATAATGGCTTTATTCATTGTCTTTCCTTTATCGCTTCCTGGTTACGCGTTGTACATCCGGCATTACCCGGATCCGGCGCATAATATTTGCAACGTGGATCCTGTCTTTAACGGTAACACCCAGATCAATCACGTACAGGTTGCTCTCTTTTTCTTCGGTTGCAATCTCCACAATATTAGCTTGGGTACTTGCAACCACATTGGTTAATTTGGCCAACGCACCCTGGTGGTTGATGATCTCAACCCGCAGTGCTGCGATGTATTCTTTTTCGGGGTTATCTTCCCACTTTACCACAAAGTACTTGGCACGTTCATTTTGCCAGCCTTTGATGTTTTTACATTCCTGGCGGTGGACCATCAGGCCCTTACCCTGGCTGACATACGCGGTAATATCATCACCGGGTACAGGTCGGCAGCACTTGGCATAAGTGACCAGCATGCCTTCTGTGCCGATAATTGGTGCCTTCGCTTGTTGTGCCAGGCTTTCAATAGCATCATCGGCCTGTAACAGGCGTTTTGCAACCAACATACTCATGATGTTGCCATTGCCAATTTCCACCAGTAGTTCCAGTACCGTATTGAGTGAGTGCTCTTCCAGTACTCGGTCTATCTGTTCGGTTGGAATGTCATCCAGCTTGTGCTCGCCCAGCGCGGAGTCAAGTAAGCGTCTGCCCAGCAGGATAGATTCTTCCTGATGCTGACTCTTAAGGTAGTTACGTACGCCCAGACGCGCTTTACCCGTGACGATAAAGTTGAGCCAGGTGGCATTGGGGTGTGCGCCCGAACTGGTAATGATCTCAACAGTCTGGCCGGTATCCAGCGCTTTACTCAGTGGGTAAGGCTTGCGGTTAACCCGTGCGCCAACACAGGTATTACCCACGTCGGTGTGTACCGCATAGGCAAAGTCGACCGCCGTGGCGCCCATAGGCAGCTCAATAATACGTCCATCCGGCGTAAAGACATAAATCTCTTCCGGGAACAGTTCTGTCTTAACGTTTTCAACAAATTCAAACGACGAGCCGGCACTTTGCTGCAGCTCTAGCAGGCTTTGCATCCACTGTCTGGCACGCTGTTGTGCGGTATGCCCCGAGCTGTCACCGGCTTTTTTATACATCCAGTGCGCCGCAACCCCTTTGTCGGCCATATGATCCATATCATGAGTACGAATTTGGATCTCCACCGGAATACCATGAGGCCCAACCAAAGAGGTGTGCAACGACTGATAGCCATTGGTTTTGGGGACTGCAATATAGTCTTTAAAACGGGTTTCTATGGGCTTGTACAGGTTGTGCGCCACACCTAGCACCCGATAGCAGGTATCTATGCTGTTGACGTTGATCCGAAAAGCATAAATATCCATCACCTCGTTGAACAGCAGCTCTTTGTTAAGCATTTTTTTGTAGATACTGTACAAGTGCTTCTCGCGGCCACTGACCGAAGCGTCAATACCAGCTTCTTCCAGGCGTGATTCAATCTCAGACTGAATATTACTGATCACTTCCTTACGATTACCGCGTGCTTTCGCAACTTCTGATTTAAGTGCTCTGTGACGCATAGGGTATAGAGCTGCAAAGCCCAAATCTTCCAGCTCATTCTTGATGTCATGGATACCAAGACGGTTCGCAATCGGCGCAAAGATCTCCAGGGTCTCGCGGGCTATCCGGCGACGTTTTTCCGGGCGCAGGAAGCCAAGCGTACGCATGTTATGGGTACGGTCAGCCAGTTTGATCAAGATAACCCGGATGTCCTGAGTCATGGCCATGATCATTTTGCGGTAGTTTTCCGCCTGAAACTCTTTTTTATCTTTAAAGTCGAGTTTGTCCAGCTTACTGACGCCGGCAACCAGCTCAGCAACCGTATCACCGAAGATCTCGGCCAGGTCTCTTTGGCTGAAATCGGTGTCTTCGATGACATCATGCATCAATGCCGCCATCAGGGTTTCATGGTCCAGCTTCATACTGGCCAGGATCTGCGTGACTTCGACGGGATGGGTAATATAAGGCTCGCCGCTGGAGCGGGTCTGCCCTTCATGCGCTTCGCGGGCAACCACGTAGGCTTTTTGCACCAGTTCCACGTCTTCGGGTGGCAGATACTCTGATATTTTTTTCTTTAAGCCTTCAAACAGATACATTCACACTCCAATGTTCCAGCGAAGTTATACCAATTACGCAATAGCATATCCTGAAGTAAGGCTATGACGTTTGATTGGTATTAATAATAAGTTAAGTACTGAATATACGATGAATTGACTTCGAAGCCAATCGACTAACAAATTTATTAGTCTAATAAAGAGGTGGCGACACACAAGCTGTTGGCCCGGGGCGCAGAAACAATAACGCCAGCTAAAAAGCTGGCGTTATCTTATAACAGGTCGCAGTGGATTAGCGATTGCCACCCACAATTGCAGCAACAGCAGCAAGCTCAGCAGCTTCCTGAGTTTGTTGCTCTTCGCGATCGATCATGTCCAGTGAATCGCTGGTGACCATGCCTTTTTCGATCTCGCGCAATGCGATTACGGTTGGCTTGTCATTTTCAGCATCAACCATAGGGTCTTTACCACCGACTGCAATCTGACGAGCGCGACGCGCTGCAACAAGAATTAGGTCGAAACGGTTACCAATTTTATCTACTGCGTCTTCTACTGTTACGCGAGCCATCGAAGCACTCCAAAAAATTCAATACATTTAGCAAAGGGCTAGTCTACTAAAAAGCACCGGATTCGCCAAGTATATGGTTAAAAAATATCGGGTCGTTACGGCTTTAAGGTTGTATTGGTCGGTCGCAGACCTAAACTCGATACAGCCAGCCACAGAGATCGCTTATTTTAGCAGTTCGGCGATCAGTGCCTGCTGGTTCTGTTGCTGTTTTTTCAGCTCCAGGCGTGCAGCCACCACAATGTGCTCCAATTCGTTCAAAGCGGTATCAAAGTCATCATTGACCAGCAGATAGTCAAACTCATTATAGTGAGAGCACTCAGATTTGGCCTGCTCCATCCGCGAGGCAATGACTTTCTGAGAATCTTGTCCGCGATTATTCAGACGCTCTTCCAGTGCCTGCTTAGAAGGTGGCAGAATAAAGATGGTTTTTACTTCAGGCATCAGCTCACGCACCTGACGCGCACCTTGCCAGTCAATGTCAAGGAATACATCGATACCCGCAGCCAGCTGTGCTTCGATTGCCTGCTTAGAGGTACCATAGTAGTTGTCGAAAACCTGCGCCCACTCAAAAAAATCATTCTGATTGATTAAGGTTTTAAACTCATCGACAGACACAAAGTGATAGTGCTCGCCATTATTCTCTCCCGGACGAGGTGCGCGGGTCGTATGAGACACCGATACCCGGACCTTATCTTGTCTTTCCAGCAGGGCTTTAATCAAACTTGACTTTCCGGCACCGGAAGGCGCCGAAAGAATAAACAAATTACCGCGATTTTGATGTGGCATACGTCAGACCTATAGGGTTGCAATACAGCGATGTGGGCGTGGCGCATCGCTGGTTGTCCAAAAGCGTTATTTTAAAGCCATATCGTTTAACTTACCAGCACCGAGGTGCTTAATCCGTGCGTTGCAGCACAAACATCTGATAACCAAACTCGCCAAGGTACTGCTCATAAATGGCAATTTCCCGGGCCATATCCAGCAGTGCTGCTGACTCTGGCTGGTGGTTGAGCTGCTTTTTGACCTCGGCTTTGAGCGGTTCATAATAGTCTGCCCAGGCTTGTTGACTCAGTGTAAAGTGCGCCAACACTCGAAAGCCTGCCTGCTCAATTTGCACCAGACGCGCTGCAATGGCGTGCATATCCGGGTATTCCTGTTGCCAGAAGGCGCTTGCCTGTTCTGAGGGCGTATCCTGTAACCACACCAGATCGCTGACCATCAGGCAACCGGCCGGGCGCAGAAGCGGGCGCCAGGCATTCAGTGCCGCTTCAAAGCCCATGATATAAGCCGAGCTTTCGGCCCAGAGCAGATCAAAGCTGCCGGGCGCAAAGGGCAGTGCGGTCATGCTGGCGCACAGGGGCGTGACGCGCTTATCGAGTCCCTGTTGCTTTAACCGTTGCGCCAGGCTATCGATTGCCTGTGTTTCATTATCCACCGCCGTGATCTGTGCCTGAGTTTGTGTTGCCAGCAACTCAGTCGCAAAGCCTTTACCACAGCCGATGTCCAGCACGGTTTGAGGGGCAAAGGGAACATGCGTCAACGCTTTGTGCGTATCGGTATTGCTGCCCGGTCCCCAGCGTTCTAACTGATGAAAGACCGCCATAAAGTCGGCCATATAAGAATCGTGTTCATTCATGTCTTTTGATAACCATTTTAAGTACAGGGCCTGCTGTTCATCAAACCCTTGTTGTTCAAGCCAGTGTCGATGTGCATCGGGTGCCAGTTTGTCGGCCTGTGCATGCCAGTCGCGCAGCGAGCCGTGCCCAAGCAGCGCCGATAACAAGGTATGCGCCTGTTGCTTGTGCGCTATCTCGGCTTCCAGCTCAGCCAGCCTGTGGCTGAGCACCGTGCGGTCTAGCTTAGCTTCCAACGCCTGCTTGCACTCGCTCAGTGTCAGCCCTCCGGCCTGTAACTGTTGCAGCAGCCGCACCTTTTGCAGATCCAGCTCGCCATATAGTCGATAGCCATTACTGGCGCGACGGCCACTGAGCAGTCCGCGCTTTTCGTAATACAACAAAGTCGAGCGCGACAATCCAAGCTGCGCAGCCAATTCAGAAATCCGATACACCCGTTGGCTCCCTATGTATGCCTGACCGGCACGAAATAAACGCAGCCAGGCTGTAACAAATGAAAACGATAAACTATGAAGTTATAGACAGGTCAACGATTGAGAGCAAAAAATTGGGATGTTTAAAGTACCTATTTAAGCGTGTCTGTCTTCGCTTAAATGCAAGAAAATTGCCTTACAGCACATTCGTTGAATGAGCTGATTAAGATCATAAAAGTATTCATAAAGAGCAGGTTGGGTGTTAGTTGTGTTTCCAAAATGTTGCGTTTTGTAATTTGCTTGCTAGTTTAGCGACAATAATAAATAGGGAGATGCATACGCGTTAGGAACAGTCCTGACAAGCGCAATTACAAAGTGGAGAATTTCAGGCGCTATGTACAGCGCTTTTTTTATGAAGATATACATAATCTTGCTTTAGCCCGTGAATAGCGCTGGACAATCAGCTAATAACCTGTTTTATCAGTTTTTATGCTTTACACTGGGAATTATTACAGCGAGTTATCAAGACTGGTTAGGCTGGTTTCGAAGTCATCCGCTGGGACGCATCAAGTATGCTAACTATCACCAACTTATCTAAACATTTCGACAGTCATTGCGCGCTTAAGCAGGTTTCTTTTTCCGTAGAGCCGGGCACGGTATTAACCATTTTAGGCCCCAATGGCGCTGGCAAAACCACCTTGTTTAAAATACTGGCCGGCTTATCTCACGACTATCAGGGCAGCATCTGTTTTGGCCCGGACCAAAAGTTGCAGGCGCATGATATCGGGTTTGTATTTGACTCTTCCAGGGCGTTTTACCCCAAATTGACGGCATTTGAAAACCTTCGCTACTTTGGCGTTTTAAAAGGGTTATCACGGCGGGTTGCAAAAGACACTGCGCAGCAACTTCTTTTGAAGTTTAACTTATCAGACAAAGCCCGGCAGCAGGTGCAACTGCTATCCAGAGGTATGCAACAGCGCCTCGCATTGTGCCTTTCACTGATCTCCAGCCCTAAAGTTTTGTTGCTTGATGAGCCCACGTTAGGGCTAGATATTGAGAGTCAGAAAGAGCTTGAAGCATGTATTGAACAAGTCAAAGAGACAGGCACTATTGTCCTGATAGCGACACACCAGATGGATACGGCGCAGCGACTCGGTAATTATTCATTACTGCTTAATAAAGGGGAAGTGGTACGCTTTGGCAATACACAAACCTTACTGGCTAGCACTAGCGGTGAGCAGTACACCATTACAACGCAGCATACGCTTCCTGAGGTGCTCCCTATGCAGTGTGAGCGATTGTCTGAGCAGTCACTCAGGTTTGACACCGCTGTGAGCAGCCTTAATGAGATGCTGACATTGCTCACGCGATTTAACATCGTCACCGTTGAAAGACATCAGGCCAGTCTGGAAGGGTTGATCCGCAGGGAGTTAAACTTATTATGAATTTTATGACTTTACTCGGGCTGGAGCTCCATCGAAAGTGGGTGACTTCAAAGCGATACCCGCTGAACTTTTATGCCAGTATTGTCTTTGCTGCTGTCATTCTCATCCTGGTTATTTCGGGCGCCTCTTATCTGTCTGGCGGGGCATTATCTTTGCAGCGGATGGAATCTTTGGTTTTGGGGTATTACCTGTGGACACTGACGGTGGGTATTTCATCTGCCGCCGCTGAAGAGATTGTTGAAGACGCCAAGTTAGGTACGTTACCACATATTTTAACGTCAGCGACATCCCTGTTTAGTGTATTGCTGGCACGCAAAGTGGTGCTGGTTCTGTATCAGTTGCTGGTTGTGGGTGTTGGGTTTGCATTTATCAATTGGTATTTTGACCTGCAAGTGCGCTTTCATCCGTTGATGCTGCTGGTCTTTTTGCAGGTAGTCGTTGCTGGGTTTGCGGTGTCTTACCTGTTAGGCGCCATCGCCCTGATAAATAAGCAGATGAGTACCTTTGTTGCTTTTGTTCAGCTGCTCCTGCTCATGGTGTTTTTGGTACCAATAGAGAGTGAGCTAAGCCTCTATATCCCCGTCAGTGGTTCGATGTATTTGCTCAGATCTTTAGCCGGTGGCATACCTGTCGAAGCAAGCCAGATGGTGCTCGCAAGCCTGCCCAGTGTTATTTTATTTATGCTGAGTTCGCTGTTTTTCCACTTTATGTATAAACAGGCCAAGCGCCGGGATGTGGTCACTCAGCTGTAACGGGTAAAACCAGCGCCAAAGAGCCCAAGTTTACCGGGCTTTTTGCTCTGCCAGATACGCCTGCACATCTTCGCATTGCGCACAAATAGATGGCCTCACCGTAATGGTGACGTCAATGGAGTCAAAGTGGATCTCTTCGCCTAAGAATAATGTGGCATCGACTAATGCAGATGCCGCAGCTATTAATTCCAGTTGAGCAGAGCGATATTGGCGTTACCTTCGTAACGGAAGGTTAGGTTTACTTTGGCACCTGTTGCTCGCATAGAATACAACTGGTCACAGTCTACATATTCGGTGCAGGTAAAGGGTTTACCCAAGAAACGATAGCCTTGTTCTTTGTCATCATACACCAGAGTATCTGGCTGTAAATTTACATCTGACAGAATGTATTCAGTCCCAATATTATCCTCTTTTACCGAGCTTATGGCTTTGAGTTGAACCTTTTTGCTTGAAGCGTCGGCAGGCGTATTATTGACCTCTGACTCTGTCACCTCTAGCTGGTAGTGGTGGCCCCATTGATATTCAAACCCTTCAATCAAGCCATAATGCAATGAATAGCTTTCCTCATCAGAGGGTTTGACCCTGAGACATAATTGTTGTGCCACTCCGGTACAATGTTGAGCGTAAGCATCAATGCTCCAAACCTGTGTTTTTGTTTCTGCACGCTCATTTTTATTCTGTAACGATGGTGCAGCGCTGGAGTCTGATGAGCCGCACCCTGCGAGATAAAGCACCGCCACGCTGGAGATGAGCGCTTGCCTGCTGAGTAATGTCATTTTTGTCATGTCCATATTCCTTGTTTATTTGACTACACGATGATGTTAACTGTACCCCGTTTGTGTTTCAATTGGTGTCGACAGATTAATCGGGCATATTTAAAAAAGGCACTAATGTGTATGACTTGCAGAAATTATTCAGTCACTTGAAAAAATTAACCTTAAATAGAAATACTCAACCGGAGCAGGTAGTGACTATTGAAGAGCTCATTAAATTGAGTCAGGATTATGACGGTCACAAACGAGAAAACGCCGTTTTAAGGTTAGGTATGATGGGCGATCCGGTGGCTATTCCCTGTCTAATTATCCGGGTGAATGATTGGGTGCCTCACGTTAGAGGTGCGGCAGTAAAAGCGTTGAGCAAGTTGATGGTAGACGAAAATGTTGAGGCCTTTATTCAGTGCCTTCCTCAAGTATATCATCTACAGGACTGCCATAGAGCCAGTCATCAAGATGTTATTCGGCAAGTAGAGACTTTTCTGTTAACAGAAACAAACCGAGGCCATTTGTTGGCAGCTGTTCAAAGCGCAAACAGTTATGTAGCCAGGCTCTGCTTGAATTTAGTCATTGAACATCAGATTGTTGATGCCCAAACGCTGTTACCTATGGCCTTTGCGAGTAAAGATGTCTTAGTCAGGGCCCATGCTTTTCGCTGGTCTGGCGTTCACTATCCGCAAGTGCTGGAGAAGTACTACCTAAGCTTATTAAATGATAAGTTTATGCCAATCCGAAAGGCCTCATTAAAGCACCTACTAATGGCCACTTACAGTGCTCAGGTAGCTGAAAAAGGACTAGTTGATCGCCATTCGTCGGTACGTGAGCTGGCTGTAAAGCACTGCCTGGAAAATGGTAATGATGTTGTGGCATTTTACAGGGAGCATCTTACTAAAGACTCAAGTACTAAGGCGGCTATCTGGGGGCTTGGCTATCTTAAGTGTGTTGATGCACTAGACAAGATCAAATTCTTTTATCAGCATGGCGCACCCTCTCTCAGAAAGCAGGCGCTAAACAGTTTATTGAAGTTAGACTCCCACAATAGTAAGGCTTATCTGTTGAACGGGCTAAAAGATCCCTCTCCTTCAGTATGCAAGGAGGCAGCAAGACTGATTGTAAAAACACGGGTCTACCTGAATGCGAAAGCGTTGATGGATATCATTTGTGGCTCAGATCATCCGCATACCGCACGAGCATGTGTCGCGCTGTCTCATCAAATCAATAAGTGGGAAAGAGTGGTATTTTTACTGATGCTAATGTCAAACGAGCAGGTCGTTTCTATATTTGATGAACGTCATATTAAATCAGAGCTGGCGAATTGGGGGGATGACTATAACCGTTCATTTATCCAGCCTACGCAAGCGCAAATTTATGAGATCCGCGTGTTAATGGCGGGAGTGCCCGCAACCAGGTTTAGTGAACACTTCCGCAGCTTTGCGCACGCCCTTAAAACGTTGGGCATTCATTAAAGAGTAATTTAATCATTTTGTTATATCTGCATGAGGGGCGGCAGAGGCAATGAAGTGCGGGAGTGTTGAACTAAAAAGCCCCAACAGCTGGGGCTTTTCAACGAGTTTAGTTTTAATCACTCAATATTCTGGATCTGCTCGCGCATTTGCTCAATCAGTACCTTAAGTTCAACGGCGGCGTTGGTGATCTCGGTATTGATGGATTTAGACGCCAGGGTGTTAGATTCACGGTTGAACTCTTGCATCATAAAGTCCAGACGTCGGCCACATGCGCCGCCTTTTTTCAAAATCTTATGGGTTTCTTTAACGTGTGACTTGAGGCGGTCGAGTTCTTCTGCCACGTCCTGTTTTTGCGCCAAATAGATAAGTTCCTGCTCCAGGCGGTTCTCGTCGATTTCGGCTTTCAGGTCTTCCAGCTTAGCGGTGAGTTTTTCACGCTGCCATTTGGCGACTTCCGGCATATGGCCTTCGACGATGGCTACCTGCTCCAGAATACTGTCCAGGCGGGTAGTGATCATGGTTTCCAGGTTGTTACCTTCACTGGCGCGTGCGGCTTTAAAGTCTTCAACCAGCGCATCAAAGCCTTTTAACAACTCGCTATTCACTGTGTCCAGATCCACTTCTTCGGCTTCCATGACGCCTGGCCAACGCAGGATATCAGTAGGATTGATCTCGCCACCGCTGTGCGATTGCACCCACTTGGCGTTTTCAATCAGCTGCTTGCTCAGGGTTTCGTTGATCGACAGCTGACCTACGTGCGCCGGGTTGGCGGTGAACTTTAAAAATACTTCCACTTTACCGCGCTGTAAGTGTTTGCGCAGGCGCTCGCGAATAACCGGCTCCAGGCCACGGAATTGCTCCGGTGCGCGGATAAAGGTTTCAAGATAGCGTTGGTTTACGGAGCGGATCTCCCACACACCGGTGCCCCAGTCGCCCTTGATCTCTTTACGGGCATAAGCGGTCATACTATGGATCATATAAGTTCCTAATCTAATTTAAGGTTGTGGCGTGTCTGCATGTGGTGACCAAAGGGTCAGCGCTGTCGTTGCTGAACACACACATCGCCATGAACGAAACACCGCCATTATAGCTGAAACATCGGCCAGCTCTAGTGGCTGGGCGTGAATTATTCGCGATCCGCATGGCATAGCGCCTGGGAACCCTTTATAATATCGCGAAACTTTGATCATAGGGGAAGGTGGATGCGTCCAAGCGAAAGAACTGCAAATCAAATCAGACCGGTAACTTTTACACGTAACTATACTATGCATGCCGAGGGCTCGGTGCTGGTAGAGTTTGGCAACACTAAGGTGTTGTGTACTGCCACGGTTGAAGCGGGGGTACCGCGTTTTATGAAAGGCCAGGGCAAAGGCTGGATCACTGCAGAATACGGGATGCTTCCGCGTTCTACTCATACGCGTAATGGTCGTGAAGCGGCAAAAGGCAAGCAGGGCGGTCGTACTATGGAAATCCAACGTTTGATCGCGCGTGCATTGCGTGCCGCGGTTGATTTGAGCGCGCTGGGTGAAAACACCATTACTATCGACTGTGATGTCCTGCAGGCCGACGGTGGTACACGTACTGCGTCTATCAGCGGTGCTTGTGTTGCTTTGGTTGATGCGCTGACGCACATGCGTGCCAAGGGCATGATCAACGCGAACCCGCTGAAGTTTATGATTGCGGCTATCTCTGTGGGCGTATACAACGGCGAAGCCATTACCGATCTGGAATACCTGGAAGACTCAGAAGCCGAGACCGACATGAACGTGATCATGACCGAAACCGGCAAACTGATTGAAGTACAAGGTACAGCTGAGGGCGAACCTTTCTCATTTGAAGAGCTGGATGAGTTGCTGGCACTGGCTAAGCATTCAATTCGTGAGATCATCGACCTGCAAAAACAGGCACTGGCATAAGTATTCGTAAATAAGAAGGTATCGTATGAAACAGTATCAAAAAGACTTTATTGAATTTGCTCTGCAAAAGCAGGTGCTGAAGTTTGGTGAGTTTACGCTTAAATCTGGCCGTACCAGCCCTTATTTCTTCAATGCGGGCCTGTTCAATACGGGCCGTGATCTGGCACGTTTAGGTCGTTTTTACGCAGCCGCATTGGAAGATGCTGGCATTGCGTACGATGTCCTGTTTGGTCCGGCGTATAAAGGGATCCCAATTGCGACCACCACTGCCGTGGCACTGGCAGATCACTACGACAAAGACGTACCATACTGCTTTAACCGTAAAGAGAAAAAGCAGCACGGTGAAGGCGGCAACCTGGTAGGGTCTGAGCTGACTGGCCGTATCATGCTGGTGGATGATGTGATCACGGCAGGCACGGCTATCCGTGAGTCGATGGAGATCATTGCTGCCAATGACGCCGATCTGGCCGGTGTGCTGATTGCCTTGGATCGTCAGGAAAAAGGTAAAGGTGAGTTGTCTGCCATTCAGGAAGTTGAGCGTGACTTTAATACCGCTGTGGTATCTATCGTGAAACTGGCTGATTTAATCACTTACCTTGAACAGCAAGGTGATATGGCCGAGCACCTGGAAGCGGTAAAAGCGTATCGTGACCAGTACGGTGTTGCTTAATTAAGTAGACCGTTAAAATCGTATTTAAAAACCGGCTTGGGTGACGTACTTAAGCCGGTTTTTTCATGCCTGAAAAAGCGACTTTGTACCAGCTGCAAAAGTGTTTTGTGTGGTTCTGCTCACAAAACCAGCCAAGGTTCAGGCGAGTATGATAACCTAAGCGGGTTAGTCAGCTTATTAGTTAATAAAATCATGCATATTCACATTCTTGGGATCTGTGGCACCTTTATGGGTGGCATTGCGGCGATTGCGAAGTCGCTGGGCCACAAGGTGACGGGATCCGACCAAAACGTTTATCCACCTATGAGCACTCAGCTGGAGTCGCTTGGTATTGAATTAACCCAGGGCTATGATCCGGCCCAGCTGGACCCGGCACCCGATATGGTGGTGATTGGCAATGCCATGAGCCGGGGGAACGCCTGTGTGGAATATGTACTGGAGCGCGGCTTGCCTTATACCTCAGGCCCTGAATGGCTAAAACATCATGTGCTGCAAAACAGATGGGTACTGGCGGTGGCCGGTACGCATGGTAAAACCACCACCGCCAGTATGCTGGCCTGGTTGCTGGAATATGCAGGATTACGCCCGGGTTTTCTGATTGGTGGCATAGTGCAAAATTTTGGGGTGTCGGCACGCACCAGTGATACCCCGTTTTTTGTCATTGAGGCCGATGAATACGACACAGCGTTTTTTGATAAGCGCAGTAAGTTTGTTCATTACCTGCCGCGCACCCTGATCATGAATAACCTGGAGTTCGATCACGCCGATATTTTTGCTGATCTGGCCGCCATTCAGACCCAGTTCCACCATTTACTTCGTACCTTACCCGCGCAGGGTAAAGCGATTTACCCGGCAGCGGATAAACCCCTGTGCGAAGTGATAGACAAAGGCTTTTGGAGCCAGCAAGAAACCCTGGGGGGCGACTGGGATTATCGTCTGTGTCAAGCCGATGGCAGCCAGTTTGAGGTGTTACTGAACAACGAAAGTCAGGGCACTGTGAGTTGGCAGGCCATTGGTGAGCATAACGTCAAAAATGCCCTGATGGCCATTGCGGCTGCCCGTCATGTGGGGATTCCTGTGTCTGTCAGTATTGAGGCGCTCGGTGAATTTATCTCGCCCAAGCGACGCATGGAATTGCTGGGGGAGGTAAACGGCGTGTGTGTGTATGACGATTTTGCACATCACCCTACGGCCATTGAAACCACTTTGGCAGGATTACGTGCCAAAGTGGGCGATGCCCGCATCACTGCGATTTTGGAACCACGCTCCAATACCATGAAAATGGGCGTCCACCAGCAAACCCTGATGGACTCGCTGGCGGCAGCCGATGAGGTGATGTTGTTTGAGCCGCCCAACCTCAGCTGGTCATTGCAAGACGCGGCTAAGCGGGCGGGCTATGACTGCTATCACAACACAGATGACATCGTCGCGGCGGCGGCGGCCAAAGCAAAACCGGGTGAACACGTCTTGATCATGAGCAACGGTGGGTTTAATGGGATCCACACCGCAGTGTTAAGTGCACTGCGCGAAAAGAGGTCATAAAGTTATGTCACAATTTAAGCCGGCCATTACGCTGGCATTTAGCGGCGCATCCGGCGCGCCATATGGTTTGCGTTTACTCGAAGTGCTGGTGGCGCTGGATTATCAGGTTTATGTGCTGATCTCCAGTGCGGCGCGAGTGGTGCTGGACACCGAATCTAACATCAAGTTATCTGGCAACGAAGGCAAGGCCACAGCACAGCTCAGTGAGCTCTATCAGGCCAGGGCTGGGCAGATCCAGGTGTTTGGTAAAGACAACTGGTTCAGCCCGGTGGCGTCGGGCTCTGCGGCGCCCAAGAAAATGGTGGTCTGCCCGTGCAGCGCGGGTAGCGTGTCGGCGATTGCCATGGGCGCGTCCGACAACCTGCTAGAGCGCGCGGCAGATGTGGTGATCAAAGAGCGCGGTGAACTGATCCTGGTGCCCAGAGAAACACCGTTCAGTGCCATTCATCTGGAAAATATGCTTAAACTGAGCCGCCTGGGGGTCACTATTATGCCTGCGGCGCCCGGGTTTTATCACCAGCCACAGAGCATCGAAGATCTTGTCGATTTTATGGTGGCGCGTATTTTAGATCATTTAGGCATAGAACATCAGCTGGCGAAACGCTGGGGCTATGGCGATTGATGCCACTCGGTTAAACAGCGTATTGGTACAAACAAGTGAAAACAACAACATGGGGATGTGAGGAAAAACAATAAGATGACAAAGGCATTAAATATATCTGGCCTGCGTAAGGTCTACAGCAACGGCGTTGAAGCCGTTAAAGGAATTGATTTACAGGTTGAGCAGGGCGACTTTTTCGCGTTGCTGGGCCCAAATGGTGCAGGTAAGTCGACGACCATAGGGGTTATTTCTTCTTTGGTGAACAAAACGGCGGGTCAGGTTGACGTATTTGGCCACAGCATAGATACCGACCTGGAAGCGGCCAAGTCTCACCTTGGCCTGGTGCCGCAGGAGTTCAATTTTAATCAGTTTGAAACCCTCAATCAGATTTTGGTCAATCAGGCCGGCTATTATGGTGTGCCGCGGGCGCTGGCCCATGAACGCGCCGAAAAATACCTGAAGCAACTGGGCTTGCTGGATAAAAAAGACAAGCAGGCACGCACCTTATCGGGCGGTATGAAACGCCGCCTGATGATTGCCCGTGCTTTGATGCATGAGCCAAAGCTGCTGATTTTGGATGAGCCCACTGCCGGGGTAGATATTGAGCTGCGCCGCTCTATGTGGGACTTCCTGCGTGAGATCAACGCGCAGGGGATCACCATTATCCTGACCACCCATTATCTGGAAGAAGCTGAGCTGCTGTGTCGTAATATCGCCATTATCGATCAGGGCAAAATCGTCGAACATACGACCATTAAAGCCTTGCTGGCAAAGCTGGACAAAGAAACCTTTGTGCTGGACCTTAAAGCGCCCATCAACCCGGTAAAACTAGAGGGCTATGAGTATACCCTGACGGATGACCACACGTTGGAAGTCGAGGTGGCTAAGTCTCAGGGTCTGAATGGGGTGTTTACCCAGCTCAATGAGCAGGGCAATACGGTGCTGAGTATGCGAAATAAGGCAAACCGCCTGGAAGAGTTGTTTGTCGGATTACTGGAACAGGGGCGCAGCGAATGAAAATCTTAAACTATGGCGTAGCACTGAAAAGTATCTGGATCAAAGAATGTATCCGCTTCTTACGTATTTGGGTGCAAACCCTGGTGCCACCGGCCATCACCATGACTCTATACTTTGTGATCTTTGGTTCTCTGATCGGCTCACGTATTGGTGAAATGGGCGGGTTTAGCTACATGGAGTTCATTGTACCAGGTCTGATTATGATGTCGGTGATCACCAACTCTTATTCCAATGTGGCATCGAGCTTTTATTCCACTAAGTTCCAGAAAAGCATCGAAGAGTTGTTAGTGGCCCCGGTGCCTAACTACATTATTGTGCTGGGTTACATGGGCGGCGGTATGGCCCGTGGCATGCTGGTGGGTCTGATCGTTACTTTGGTTAGTTTGCTGTTTGTGGATATTCAAATTCACAATCTGGCGGTGATAGTACTCACGGTATTGCTGACCTCGGCAGTCTTCGCGCTGGGTGGTTTGATCAATGCGGTGTTTGCCAATAGCTTTGATGACATCAGTATCATTCCAACCTTTGTGCTGACGCCGCTAACTTATCTGGGCGGGGTGTTTTACTCCATCACTTTGTTGCCGGAGTTCTGGCAGGGGGTGTCTCAGGTCAACCCGATTATCTACATGGTGAATGCCTTCCGTTATGGCTTCCTGGGTGTGTCTGATGTCAATATCACACTGGCCTTTGGCGTGTTGATTGGCTTTATCACTGTGCTGTTTGCAGTAGCACTGAACCTGATCAAGCGCGGCGTTGGTTTGCGTCATTGATCAGAAACGTGGCAGAGGTTGCTCTGCCACACTACCGCTTACTTAATCGGGCTGACTGAGATAAAATAGCGCCATTATTTTTCAGACTATGAGCATTGATACGCTGTTATGTCAGACGCAAATTCCAGAAGCATCACCAGTAATCAGGCTGGGCTCCACGAAAAGTTAGACGAAGTGGTTCAGAAACACCTCAACACACCATTCAAAAAGCCCATTGCGGCCCATACACAACAGGCTTTTGAGCAGGTGAATGAAAAAGTGCAGGCATTCGGTGGCCCCATTATTCTGGACTCCTGCTGTGGGGTAGGTGAAAGCACGGCAAACCTGGCAAAACTGCATTCGGATGCGCTAGTCATAGGTATCGACAAGTCGGAACATCGTCTTGAAAAGCACGATATTGAGTACAAACAGACGGAATCTGGGCAGTATATTCTGGTTCAGGCCGATCTGAACGACTTCTGGCGTCTGGCCTGTGAGGCCAACTGGCAGCCTACGCATCATTATTTACTCTATCCCAACCCCTGGCCGAAAGCCAAACACCTGCAAAGGCGCTGGCATGGTGCAGCAGTGTTCCCTTATATCGTTGAGCTGGGTGGCCGACTTGAGTTGCGCAGTAACTGGTCAATTTACGTTGAGGAGTTTGCCCGCAGCCTCGAACTGGCAGGTAAAAAGGCAGAGGTCAGTGTTTATGAAAGTGATACGTCAATGACGCCGTTTGAACGTAAATACTGGGCCAGCGGACAAAAAAGTACCCGACTTATCGCGCAACTGTAATTTATGCAGCCATATCTCAAGCGCCAGTGATATGGCAGCTTAAATCAGGCACTGGCGCGAATGTCTTTACTTATACTGCCTGAGTTAACGTTTATATGCGGCCCCGGCGCGCCAATCAGGCTTCCTTCAACCAGTTTCACGTTACAATCCAGCAGTTGTTCAAGCTGATGTTTGCTTTGTACGCCATCCACAAGCAAAGTGATTTGGCGTTCATGGCATAATTTGGCGATGTGCTCAATATATTCGTGAAGCTGGGTATCTTCGCTCAGTTGTTCAATCACGCTGGATGTTAGTTTAACGCTGTCTATGGTGAGTTTTAGTACTCTGCTGATAGTCAGTAAGCCGCTGTTACTCGATGCCACCATAATATTTACGCCTTTGCTTTTCAGTACATTGATATACACCCGCATGTCAGCAAAGTGTTCAATCACTTCCTGCTCTTCCAGTTCAAAGGTAATTTTGGCCGGTTGCGGGTAGCGTCTTAGCTGAGCAAAAATAAATTCCATCATTTGTGGATCGGCCAGGTCCTGCCAGCCTAGCTGCATACTCCAGGCATGATGCGATTTACGAAAATGTGCGGTGCACAACTCTAACATCACTTTGGTCAGCTGTGAGCTCAACCTGGAATGACGGATAACATCTGAAAAGGAGTCAGGCCGTAAGATCAGACCCTGTTCAGTCAGCACTCTGGGTGTGCAGTGGTATTGCTCAACCATTTTACTCTGTGTCCCCATTCGTGGCGTAAAATAGGGAAGAATTCGGTGTTGCTCAAACGCACTTTGCACCGTTTTTGCTATGGCAATATGAGATTCCTGAATAGTCTTTATCTGAGTCGGGTCCTGGCCATATAAGCACACGCGTTGCTGCTTTTGTTGTGCCTGACGACAGGCAATAAACGCATTTTCCAGTAACAGGCGCTTATTGCCACTGGCGATCCCTGCGGTGACCTGAATGTATAAATGTGGATCCTGCAGGATAGGCGTAGTCGTTGGGAATTCATTAATCAGGCTACTCAGATAGTGTTCTCCCTTATTGGCATCACTGAGCAGCACCAGCTTGGCAGTTGCAAGACGATAGACCTTAAATGGCACGGTGAACTCACTAAAGTGGGTCATCACTTTACGCATGATTTCATCGCCAACATCTGTGCCATAAAAGCTGACGATTTCTTCCAGCTCTTTAATTGCGATAATAGCCAGGCTCAGGTGCTGATTTGGGTTTTTGGCCAGATCCTGCTCCAAAGCCAGACGATTCGGGAATCCGGTACGAGCATCGGTTGTGAGTGTTTTCCTGACTATTAATAAATACATACCGGCAACCAGCAAAGCAATTGCAAAGAAAAAGCAAGCTGTAAACAAGGATTCTTTAACGCTTTTAGCCAGCTCAGTTTGAATATGCGAAGTTTTAATGTCAGCGCCGGTGAGGTAAACCCGCCCGTCACGTGTCACATGAGGGATAAAAATGGTTTTAAAGTGCCCCCATTTGTCTTGTGAGACTTCGTACAAAGGCTGAGTTGAGCGAAAGGCACTTTTATTAACTGCGGTGGCTTCTGCATACAAGTCCAGCTTGCGGGTGACTTTGTCCTGTAAAACGTCATTCTGAGTGTAACTGGAGGCGCTGAAACGAACAGAAGGTGCATCGTAAATCATAGCATAGACGTATTCTACACCGAGATGCTGCGCTAGCTGTGACAATTGAGCGCTTTTATGACGGTATTCTTCACTGCTGACTTCATTGAGTCTGTCATGATAATCATCGCCCAGTATCAGCTGGGCACTGCGCGCAGCCATCAACAACTTTTGATCTATGCTCTTAACTATGGTGGTACGAGTCTGATGATAGGTATAAAGCACGTACGCCGACAAAGAGGCAACAAAGATCACAAAGCCAATGACTATCCAGGTCAGTGATAGCGCCTTTAAGGCAAAATTCCGTTTATTCATGTCAGTTTCCGTTTGAGTCTTCAAGTCTGATGGCGTGGATTGTTCCTAATACTATCCATTTCTCGCATTGCTGACAAAATATTTAACGAATTCGCGCTAGTTTTGAACCCTAATCCTTACATGTATCGTACTAAAGGGTCGGGTTGACTCTTTTTACTGTGTCATCAGAGGTTCATCAAAATATCAAGCAGAGTTCATTTTTTTTGACGGTATTGCAGACTTTCCCATCGCTTTACAGTAAAGTTAGTCATTTCGTATCAACTTGGCAAGGTAACTCCCGACATCAGTTACCCACGCATGATTAGGTATTAAAATGGGTCCAAAGCGTTGTGCAGTCGCTTCTGAAGAAAGCTTAATGCGTATCTTTACCGTTCCAGAAGCACCCAGCTCCACGTTAAGTGTGATAGAGCAGGAAATTTCCAGTAATCTGGCTGGCTTTCTGAATGAAAACATCGCCGCAATCGAAAAACCATTGCATGAGATAGAAAAAGACTTTCAGTCGGCAATGATCCCGGAAGAACCGATGTTTGTGTCTGATTATGCTCAGGATATTATGGAGCAACTGGTCGCGCATTCTGTTCATACCGCGTCGCCAAGTTTTATCGGCCACATGACATCCGCATTGCCGCACTTTGTTCTGCCACTGTCTAAATTGATGGTGGGGCTGAACCAAAACCTGGTAAAAATAGAAACTTCAAAGGCATTCACGCCATTGGAGCGTCAGGTTCTGGGGATGATGCATCATCTGGCCTATGGCGAAAATGACAGTTTTTATGAAAAGTGGATGCACAGTGCTAAGACCGCGCTGGGGGCATTTTGCTCTGGCGGCACCATTGCCAACATTACGGCTTTGTGGATTGCCCGCAACCGATTGCTGGGCCCGGATGGTGACTTTAAAGGCCTTGCCAGCGAAGGGATCATGGCTGCGATGCTGCATTATGGTTATAAAGGCTTGGCAGTACTGGTGTCTGAGCGTGGCCACTACTCTTTGGGTAAAGCCGCGGATGTACTGGGCATTGGTCGTAGTAATTTTATTGCTGTCAAAACCGATGATAATAACAAAGTGGATGTTAGTGCGATGCGTGTTAAAGCGCAGGAACTGGCTGAAAAAGGCACCAAAGTGATGGCGATTGTCGGGGTCGCGGGTACCACTGAAACGGGTAACATAGATCCGCTGCCAGAAATGGCGGCACTGAGTCAGGAGTTAGGCTGTCACTTTCATGTCGATGCAGCTTGGGGTGGTGCAACCTTGCTGTCTGCCAATTATCGCCACTTACTTAACGGTATTGAGCAGGCTGATTCCATCACGATAGATGCACATAAACAAATGTACGTGCCTATGGGCGCAGGCATCGTGTTGTTTAAAGACCCCACTGCTACAGATGTAATTGAGCACCATGCTGAGTATATCTTGCGTAAGGGCTCAAAAGATTTGGGCAGTCACACACTCGAAGGCAGTCGGCCTGGTATGGCAATGCTGGTGCACGCATGTTTACGCGTGATCGGGCGCAAAGGCTATGAGATGCTGATCGATAAAGGGATCGAAAAAGCACAGTACTTTGCAGCGTTGATCCGTGAAGAAGAAGATTTTGAGCTGGTGTCGGATCCTGAGCTGTGTTTGCTGACCTATCGCTATGTACCAAAGCCGATCCGTCAGGCAATTGAGCGTGCAGACGAACAAGAGCGCATCGACATTTATGCTGCGTTAAACCGCTTTACCGCCAGTATGCAGAAACGTCAGCGCGAATCGGGACGCTCGTTTGTTTCCCGTACCCGCTTAACGCCACCTCAGTATCAACATCAGCCCACAGTAGTATTTCGAGTGGTGCTAGCTAACCCTTTAACGTCAAAGCAGATGCTAAAAGAGATTTTGGCAGAGCAAAAGGGACTGGCTCAGAGTGATCCGGTATTTAAGAAATATCTTGCAAAATACATGGCCTAGTTCGGCCATCTGCTCTTGATGCACACGCTCTTGGCAAGAAAACAATGCATTTTGTCGCAGGCGAGATATTATTAGAGTATAACAACGGTATGGCATCGCAGTAAAACGATGCCCTAATTCATCAGCTTTGCGACTTGGTAGTACCTTTGAATCGATTAACTCAGAGCACGCAAAAATTGCGGCGGATCAGCTCGCAAGAGGTCGATGTTTCCGGTGAGCATCAGAGCTTTTTACGAGATATCATTTTTGAGGCAAAGTCTTTGCTTCAAGTCGATCGTGTGTCGGTGTGGTTGTTTGACGACATGCATCAGCCGACCAAGTTACTCAATTACGCCAATACTGACTGGCAGGCGGTGCCGCAGCAGTTGCCAGTGTTGACGATTGAGGATTTCCCTACCTATTTTGCAACCATCATCAGTGGCCAGTCGATTGCTGCTGAGGATGCATGCACTGACCCTCGTACCTGCGAATTTACCGAAATCTACCTCAAGCCTCACAATATAGCGACTATGCTGGATACGGCCATTTTTAAAAACGGTATTGCATTAGGTGTGGTGTGCTGTGAAGGGCTTGCTGATGTGCGTCAGTGGCAGGAGTGGGAAGTGACCATCACGGAGATGGTTGCTGATTGCTGTAGCCGTCGGTTGTTGGTGCATGAGTTATATCAGATGCAGCAAAAGCTCACTAAAATGGCGTTCCAGGACATGCTGACGGGCCTGAACAACCGCCGTTTCCTGATGGAGCATGCAAAGCGTGAGATGAGCCGTCATCAGCGTACGGAGCGACCAATGAGCCTGATCATGATGGACCTGGACAGGTTTAAACGCATCAATGACGACTTTGGTCATGATGCAGGCGACAAAGTGCTGCAAAAGTTTGCTCAGTGCTGTCTGGATGTGGTGCGCGTCGAAGACTGTTTTTGTCGCTTAGGAGGTGAAGAGTTTGTCGTGCTGTTACCAGAAACCTCGGTCAGCGATGCGCATATGGTGGCCAACCGGCTATGCACAGCCGTCCGCGATATGGAGGTGCGCCAGGAAAACATGTTGATCCACGTCACAGCCAGCTTTGGGGTTGCTGAGGTTAACCCCAGTATGCCATTTAGTCATGCCCTTAAAATGGCCGACCAGGCGGTTTATCGCGCCAAGGCCAATGGCCGAGATCAGATCCAGCTTGCTTATTAGTTACGTCTGATTGTATTAACTACTATGGCTAAGTAACGCCTTTAGCTTAGCCGGTTTCAGCGGTTTACTCAGGTAATGGATCTGTGCCTGCTTGGCCTGTAGTTTCAAACTGTCATCACGGACCGCGGTAATGAGTACGGCCGGGATCTTTGCATTCCAGCACTGCCTTAAATCCTGGATCAGGCTGACGCCATTTTCATCATTATCGAGCTGATAATCCATCAGGATAAAATCCGGTGCTGGATTATCTGCGGCATATTCCCGGGCCTTGTTTGCCCTGTCAAACATCTGATAACTAAATTGCCACTTATCCAGCAAACTGGCCATGGCGGCCAGGTTTTTGGGGTCGTCATCCACCACCACCAGATTAAGTTGTGCCTTACTGGTAGTCTTTTGCTCCACGCTGCCAGCTTTTTGCTGGAGCTGCTGATGATCTCCCAGTGGCACTTCTACGCTGAAGCGACTGCCTTTGCCCGGAATGGAATGCATTTCCAGTGGCATGCTAAGCAGCTCGCACAGCCGTTTTACAACGCCGAGCCCCAGCCCGACGCCTTTATTGTCGCCACTTTGAATGCGATAAAAGTCATTAAATATCTTCTGTTGTTCGTGTTCGGTGATACCCGGGCCGGTATCCCAGACTTCAATACGAACACTGTGGCTGCGGCGACGACAAGCCAGCAGGACACGACCTTGCTCGGTATACTTGACGGCATTGGAGACCAGGTTTTGCACGATACGACGCAGATAAGTAATATCGCTGTGGATCACCTGGTGACTGGTTCTAACATGCAGTGCCAGACCTTTTTCCTGACACAAAATGGCATATTCACTGGCCAGAGGCGACATGATCTCATCGATATCAAAATGGCGAGGAGTGGGTTTCATCGCGCCTTGTTCCAGCTTAGCGATGTCCAGTAGCGCGGACATCAGATGAACAGTCGAATCCAGACTGGCACCCAGCTTTTCCAGATTACTGCGGTCGTTACCTTCCAGCTTATCTTCATTAATTGCAGCCAGGTAGAGGCGAGCTGCATTCAGCGGTTGTAAAATGTCGTGACTGGCCAGTGCCAAAAAGCGGGTTTTACTGTCATTGGCGCGTTCTGCCTCTTTTTTTGCCGCAACCAGGGCCTGCTCTGTTTCCTCCCGGCTGGCAATTTGGGCTTTGAGATCCTGGTTTATCAGACGCACTTCCTGTGTTCTTGCCTCAATGCGGTTTTCGAGATCCATGTTGATCTCTTCCAGTGCGTTCTGCGTGTCGATATGGCTGGTGATATCAGAAAAGCTGGTGACAAAACCGCCCTCTGGCAGCGGGTTACCCGTCATTTCGAATACCTGGCCGTTGCTGCGGTGTCGAATAAAGTGGTGCGATGTACCATTTCTCAAATGCTGTACGCGCTTTTCAACCAGTTTTTCAAGCTCTCCAGGGCCACATTCGCCGCGCTCAGCGTTAAAGCGGATCACTTCCTCAATGCTCTGGCCTACTTGCAAAAAACCATCCGGGTATTCAAACATTTCATGATAACGGCGGTTCCAGGCAACCAGGTTGAGATCTTTATCCACCACCGAAATTCCATGACTGAGGTTTTCCAGTGAGGTGAAAAGCAGGTTCTGGTTGAATTGCAATGCCTGCGTGGTTTCATCGAAAAAGTTGACCACTTCTTCAAAGGCGAGTTGTTTGCCTGAGGAAACGGCATGGATCAGTGCGCGTGCAGAAGAGGCACCTAGAACCCCTGTAAGTGCCCGCTCACAAAAGGCAATGAAATCTGCACTGGGGTAGGCATTGCTGTCTTCAATATCGTGATTGATGGCATAGTGACTAAGTAACTGCTGACTGCGCTGGATCCCTAAAAAGGTTTGCAATAGCACAGTAAAGTCATACACCGTTGCTTTAACGTCTTTGTTGAGACGTTTGGCAGCGCTAGCCTGTTCCCAGGGACTGAC
Source organism: Pseudoalteromonas rubra (assembly GCF_005887115.1). Lineage (GTDB taxonomy): Bacteria > Pseudomonadota > Gammaproteobacteria > Enterobacterales > Alteromonadaceae > Pseudoalteromonas > Pseudoalteromonas rubra_F. Next base: position 365,395 of record NZ_PNCJ01000017.1, read on the forward strand.
AAAGGCAGCCGCCTGAATTTTATCTATCAGACGCTCATATGCGCCGAGCGAGAAGCTGATATAACAGCTGATATTGGCCAGCAGTGCCAGCAAAGTACCGCGCGTAATGATGGTCTGGCGGGTTTCAAAGTCCAGGCTGCTGCCTGCTTCGATTACCGGAAACATCAGAAATAACATCCAGCATAAAAAGCCGGCCAGCAATCCGGCATACACACCATAGGCGTGGCCTTTGCGCCAGTATAGTCCGCCCACAATGGCCGGAAGTAACTGAGTCACCAGAGAAAAGGCGACCAGGCCCATGTTTGCAAGGGCTTCACCATGGCCAAACCACTGCTGGTAGAGAAATGCCAGTACCAAAATAGCGGCAATGATAAAGCGCCGGATCAACAGGATACGGGTTTTATAGTTACTGGTCAGGCGGTTTTTTTTAAACTTACGCTTTAACAGCAGAGGCAGTACAACGTCGTTAGAGAGCATGGTACTGAGTGTCAGGGTTGCCACCACTATCATGGCTGTGGCGGCGGATAAGCCCCCGATAAACACAAAGGTGGTGATCAGCGGATGGCCCTGCATCATCGGCAGCGCTAGTACAAAGCTATCTGCTGCCATGCCCTGGCCTATATTAGGGTGAATGGCGGCACTGGCAATGGGCAAGATCATCGCGGCTATCAGGATCAGATACAGCGGAAATGCCCAGCGAGCGGTGCGCAGATGACGGCGGTCCTGGTTGTCGACCACAGTCACGTGAAACTGGCGGGGTAAGCAGATGATAGCAGCGGCTGCCATCAGCGTCTGGCCGATAAAGTTGAAATTGGTAAAGTCAAACCCCTGCCAGTGAGTCAAGTTTACTGTTGTGAGGCTGTTTTGCGTTAACAGGGCTTGCACAGCAATTACGGCTACGGCCATCAGTGCCAGTAATTTGATCAGAGATTCAAACGCGATGGCAAGCATGAGGCCGGAGCGATACTCGGTGACATCGACTTTGCGGGTACCAAAAAAGATGGCAAACAGGGCCATCAGCAAAGTCCCTGTCATGGCCAACATGCCGCCAGAGATTGGGGTACCCTGTTGTAACAATAAAAAGCTGCTGCTCAGTGCTTTGAGTTGTAGTGCAATATAAGGAATGGTTGCCAGCAACGCTATCATAGTGACCATCACCGCTGTGGTCTGACGTTTACCATAACGTGCTGAGATAAAGTCAGCGATGGTGGTGATGTTCTGCTTTTTACTGACCAGGATCAACTTGCGCAAAAAGCCCTGACCAAACATAAAAAGCAGGGCCGGACCAAGCAAAATGGGCAGATAGTGCCAGCTGCTGGTGGTGGCGGTTCCCACTGAGCCATAATAGGTCCAGGAGGTACAATAGATACCCAGGGCCAGGGCGTACACAAAAGGGTGATGGCTGATCCGGGTGGCCACGGGAGTGGTCTTATCTCCCCAGTTGGCGAGCCAAAATAGTAAGCCGATATAGGCGATGGCAACGAGGATCAGTGCAGCCGTCATGATGAGCCCTTGCGTTAATGCTTGTTATTGTCTTTGTGCCTTTAAAGTAGCATCACTTGCGGATAATCCAAAGTGACATAATCATCTGATTTTAAAAAATTATTCGATTTTTATTGAGTTAATTAGACTAATGTCTTATCTCCCGCACTGGTGTTCCTGGAACGACTCATTTCCCAGTGTTATTGTTCTAACTATTTGAATTTAAATTACTTAATGGTGATTTAAAAATTCTTATTCAGCAGTTTACGTAAACGTAATCTTGTTGTTACGACTAAGGTCTCAATTTCTTATTGACGGGCCATTGCTACAGTCAAAAGGTCATTAACACCAGCACATCGGCGACAGGTGTGCGAAAGGGGACTTATCATGGCTTTTAAAAGTGAAGAACAAGCAAAAGCATATTGGTCAGAAAATCTAGCCTTAATGTTTAAGCTATTAGTAGTGTGGTTTGTGGTGTCTTTTGGATGCGGCATTCTGCTGGTTGATGTACTCAACGAGGTCCGTTTCTTCGGCTTTAAGTTGGGTTTTTGGTTTTCGCAGCAGGGCGCAATTTATACCTTCGTTGCTTTGATTTTTGTCTATGTATTCAAAATGGATGCGCTGGACAAAAAATACGGCGTGGATGAATAAGGAGCGCTATGATGGATGTTCAAACTCTCACCTTTATAATTGTTGGGCTCAGTTTTGCCCTTTACATCGGCATTGCTATTTGGGCCCGTGCCGGTTCGACCAATGAATTCTATGTGGCCGGTGGCGGTGTACCGCCTGTGGCAAACGGCATGGCAACGGCCGCGGACTGGATGAGTGCTGCGTCGTTTATCTCCATGGCGGGGATCATCTCATTTGCCGGTTACGACGGCGGCGTATATCTGATGGGCTGGACTGGTGGTTACGTGTTGCTGGCACTGTGCCTGGCACCTTATCTGCGTAAGTTTGGTAAATTCACTGTGCCCGATTTTATCGGCGACCGATACTACTCGCAGGTGGCACGGGTTGTGGCCATTCTGTGTGCGATCTTTATCTGCTTTACTTACATCGCCGGACAAATGCGTGGTGTGGGCGTGGTATTCTCTCGCTTCCTCGAAGTTGACATCGAAACCGGTGTGTATATCGGCATGGTTATTGTGTTCTTCTACGCCGTACTGGGTGGCATGAAAGGCATTACCTATACTCAGGTTGCACAATATTGTGTGCTGGTATTCGCCTACTTAGTGCCTGCTATCTTTATCTCTTTGATGATGACTGGTCACTTACTGCCGCAAACCGGTTTTGGTGGCACCCTGGCGGACGGTTCCGGGACCTACTTACTGGATAAACTCGACGGGCTCAGTACCGAACTCGGCTTTGCCCAATACACCGAAGGCTCAAAGAGTATGATTGACGTGTTTGCTATCACAGCGGCGTTGATGGTCGGTACTGCTGGTCTGCCACATGTTATCGTGCGTTTCTTCACCGTACCCAGAGTAAAAGATACCCGTATTTCAGCGGCCTGGACATTAGTGTTTATTGCGATCGTGTACACCACAGCCCCGGCTGTTGCATCCTTTGCCCGCGTGAATATGATTGATACGATCAACGGTAAAGATGGCAGCGGTACGGCCTATGCCGAGGCGCCACAGTGGGTGAAAAACTGGGAAAGAACGGGCCTTATCGTATTCAATGATAAGAATGGCGACGGCAAAATGTTCTACTCAGCAGGTAAGATTGACGACCCTGCGAGCCGCAATGAAGTTAAAATTGACCGTGACATCATGGTACTGGCGAATCCGGAAATTGCCGATTTACCAGCCTGGGTGATTGCACTGGTCGCGGCAGGTGGTATCGCAGCGGCACTGTCGACAACCGCGGGTCTGCTACTGGTTATCTCGACCTCCGTTTCCCATGACTTACTCAAACGGACACTCAAGCCGAATATCAGCGATAAGCAGGAGCTGCTGGCGGCACGTTTGTCGGCGATGATTGCCATTGCAATCTCAGCTTACTTTGGTATTAACCCGCCCGGATTCGTGGCGTCGGTGGTAGCCTTTGCCTTTGGTCTGGCTGCGGCAAGCTTCTTCCCGGCAATCATTATGGGGATCTTCTCCAAACGCATGAATAAAGAGGGTGCCATCAGTGGCATGGTATGTGGTATTGGTTTCACAGCGGCTTACATTATTTACTTTAAGTTTGTCAGCCCGGAACTGAATACACCTGCTAACTGGTTATTTGGTATCTCGCCGGAGGGGATTGGTATTATCGGTATGCTAGTCAACTTTGGTATTGCAGCCATTGTGATGAAGCTGACTGCGGAAACACCACTTGAAGTAAAACAAATGGTGGATGGGATCCGTAACCCGAAAGGGTCATCAGCTGCACACGCACATTAATATTGATTACCTCGGATTGTGACTCGGTCCGATGACAAAGAAACCAACTACTCCATGGCGCAAGCTATGGAGTAGTTGTCATTTTTGGAGGGGTTATGACGGCTCAAGTACAGGACGTGCTGACCTTTGTGCAGCAACAGGCGCCATTTGATCAGCTAACCCACAGCGCGACGGATTATTTTGTTGAACACTTAGAGATCATCTATGTCAGCGGACAAAACCAGGCGCAGTGGTTTAAAAGCGAACAACCTCAGCTGTATCTGGTGCGCTCTGGCCATTTTGATTTACGCTCCGAGCGTGGTGAGCTCGTAGCCCGGTTGGCCGAAGGCGATTATTTTGGTTATCCCTCGTTACTGACGGGCGAGCCGATCAGTAACCAGCTGGAAGTCGTGCAGGCGGGGCTGGTCTATGTGTTGCCGCAAGATGCGTTTGATTATCTGCGCCGAGAGTACAAACCATTTGAGCAGTATTTTGTCCGTGCCCACGCCAAGCGTTTGTTGTCCAGCCACTATAAAGAATCGGCAAGCGGCTGGTCTGAACGCCCGGTCAGCGAACTGATGAATCGGGCTGCGGTAACCCTGCAACCCCAGGCCAGCATTCAGGAAGCGGCCAAAGTCATGAAGAAGCACCGGGTTTCATCGATCATGGTCATCGAAAATGCGCAGTTAACCGGCGTGGTGACGGATCGCGATCTGCGTAACCGGGTACTGGCCGAAGGCTTAGATCCCGCGCGGGCGATCCGTGAGATCATGACGGTCAGGCCGAAATACATCTTTGAGAACAACCGGATCTTTTCGGCACTGCATCTGATGCTGAAACACAATATCCATCACTTGCCGGTGCTTAACGAAGATCGCACCCCCATAGGGATGATCACCAGTACTGATCTGCTGCGTCAGCAAAAAAGCGATCCGGTGCAGCTGATCGGACGGATCTACAAAGCACGCAGTTATGGAGAAGTACAGCAGCTTGCCAAAGAGATCCCCGATCTGTTGAGTGATTTTGCCAATAAGATAGAAGACATTTCTTTGATAGGTCAGCTGCTGAGTGGCCTGAGTGACGCGCTGACCGGACGTTTGATCGACTTATATCAGCAGCTGCATGGCACTGCGCCCACGCCCTTTGCCTGGATCTGTTTTGGCTCACAGGCCCGTGAAGAGCAAACCCTGCATTCCGATCAGGATAATGGTCTGCTGTTGCCTGAGGGGGTTACGGATGAGCAACGAGATTACTTTGCACAACTTGGTGCGTTTGTTTGTCAGCAGCTGGATGAATGCGGGATCCGAACATGTCCGGGGAACATCATGGCAAGCAACCCAGCGTGTCGGGGCACGCTCAGTGAATGGTGTGACCGATTTACCTCCTGGATCCACGCGCCAACGCCACATGCCATGCTCAACTGTAAAATTTATTTTGATCTGCGTTTTATAACCGGATCCGATGTTTTATTCGGGCAATTTTTACATCACCTGAATGAGATCCCGAAAAATGAATTGTTCTATGCTGCGATGGCCGCCGATATCAACGTTAATACCGTGCCTATCGGCTTGTTCCAGCAGTTTAAGTTGCAACAGGATAAGCACAAACACAAATATCTGGATCTCAAAAAGCGCGGTGTGGTGATCATCAACGACGTAGTGCGTTTGTATGCGCTGCAAGCGGGGATCAGAAAAGCCAATACGCTGCAGCGCTTGCGGGCGCTCAAAAGCCACCAGGTGCTCAGCGGCGAGGATATTGCTAATTTGCAAGACTGCTGGCGCTTTTTAACTCAGCTGCGTTTACGAACGCAGATAGACCGCGAAGGGCTGCCTGAGAACTGTATTAACCCGGAGCAGCTAAGCTCACTGGAACGTCATCAGCTCAAAGAAGCGTTTCAGTTGGTTAAGCAGGCCCAGCAAGCCTGTGCTTTCAAATTTGCCAGAGGCAGTCTTTGAGCTGGTTAACCCGCTTGCGCAGCTGGCATGCCGACCGTCACCTGCGACTGGCGGATGTCAACCTGGTGGTGTTGGATCTGGAATTGACCGGGCTGGATCCTAAGCGGGATGAAATCGTCTCGGCCGCCTGGGTCGAAGTTCGCCAGGGTCGTATCGTCCTCAGCACGGCCCGCCATGTCGTCAACAAAGAAGTACGTCAGCTGGGTCAAAGCCCGGTGATCCATGGAGTCGATGACGACGCACTGGCGCAGGGCCTAAGTTTGCGCACCTTATTACAACAACTGACTGGCGTGCTGGAGCAAGGTGTCTTGGTCTGTCACAACGCCATGCTTGACTGGGGGTTTCTCAAGCGAGCTTTTGCAGAGCACGAGATGACGGTGCGCCCTCTGCGGATCCTCGATACGATGCAGATAGAGAGAAACCGCTTGCTGAGACAAGGGCAAACGCTTGGCGCAAATTGCCTGACATTGTCAGCCTGTCGTGAGCGTTATGCTTTACCGGCTGCCTGTGAGCACAATGCGCTCAGTGATGCACTGAGTACCGCTGAGCTGTTACTGGCACAAAATAGTCAGCTTGGCGGGGCACCGTGGGCGTTACTCAGGCAACTGACATAATTATTTTTGCATATCTCTTACACATTTGTGCCTGGTCGATTACAATAGCGCCATCTTAATACGGAAAGCTTGGGAAATTTATTCGCACGCGGCCTATGCACCGGATGTGTGGCACAATTGAGCCCAAATTTTCATAACGTGGTGGATCTTCACTTTAATGACTATCAAACTGGCAATAAATGGTTTTGGTCGTATTGGTCGCAATATAGTGCGGGCTTTGTATGAATCTGGTCGCCAGCGAGACATTCAAATCGTCGCGATAAACGAACTTGCCGATCCGCAAGGTATTGCCCATTTGCTCAAATACGATACTTCGCATGGGCGTTTTTCTTTCCCTGTTCACCTAGACGCGCCCTACCTGACGGTCGGTGACGATAAAATCCAGCTATTTAGTGAAGCTGATCCCAGTCACTTGCCCTGGCATGCATTAGATGTTGATGTTGTCTTAGAATGCACAGGTGTCTTTCATTCTCGTTTTCATGCTCAGTCACATTTGCGTGCGGGGGCAAAAAAAGTACTTTTTTCTCACCCCGCCGACGCGGATGTCGATGCGACCATAGTGTTTGGTATCAATGACACAGAGCTTCTCCCAGAACACACCATTGTATCTAATGGTTCTTGTACAACTAACTGTATTGTCCCTGTCATAAATGTGTTGGATGATGCTTTTGGCATAGGCTCTGGCACCATTACGACGATCCATGCATCAATGCATGATCAACAGGTGATCGATGCATATCATCCTGATCTTCGTCGTACTCGTGCAGCGAGTCAGTCTATCATACCTGTGGATACAAAACTGGCGAGAGGGATCGAGCGGATCCTGCCAAAATTTCATGGATGTTTCGAAGCGATTGCCGTTCGGGTGCCAACCATTAATGTCACCGCGATGGATCTGAGCGTTACGCTAAACAGCGATGTGACTATTGAGCAGGTGAATAATGCATTACAACAGGCCGCAAGAGGTCCGTTGCAAGGGATACTGGACTACACTGAGGAGCCATTGGTCTCGGTGGATTTTAATCATGATCCACATTCCAGTATCATAGATGGGACCCAAACACGCGTCAGCCAGAAGCGGTTGGCGAAATTGTTGGTGTGGTGCGACAACGAGTGGGGATTTGCGAATCGCATGCTCGATACCGCAGCAGCAATGACACAAGTTAATTAAAAACCAAGTATCGTTCTTGAAGGAGATGTCAATGTCAGTCATTAAGATGGCGGATTTAGATTTAAACGGCAAACGCGTTCTGATCCGTGAAGATCTTAACGTACCGGTGAAAGAAGGCAAGGTTACATCAGACGCCCGTATCAGAGCGTCTTTACCTACCATCAAACTAGCCCTTGAAAAAGGTGCCAAGGTCATGGTGATGTCTCACCTGGGTCGCCCAACGGAAGGGGAATACGATGCGCAGTATTCATTGCAGCCAGTTGTAAATTACCTGAATGATGCGCTTGAGCAAAACGTGCGTCTGGTTGACAACTATCTGGATGGTGTTGATATCGCAGATAATGAAGTTGTGGTATTCGAAAACGTGCGCTTCAATGTGGGCGAGAAAAAGAACGATGAGGCCCTGTCGAAAAAGCTGGCAGCACTGTGTGACGTCTATGTAATGGATGCATTTGGTACTGCACACCGTGCACAGGCATCGACACATGGTGTTGGTTTATTCGCTGAAGTGGCTTGTGCAGGCCCGCTATTGGCGGCTGAGCTGGATGCGTTGGGCAAGGCCCTTGATAATCCGGCACGTCCTCTGGTTGCCATTGTAGGCGGCTCTAAAGTGTCTACTAAACTGACAGTACTGGATTCATTATCGAAAGTAGTTGATCAGCTGGTTACCGGTGGTGGTATTGCGAATACCTTTATTGCCGCGGCGGGCAACCCGGTTGGTAAATCTCTGTACGAACCAGACCTGATTGCTGAAGCGAATAAGCTCAGTGAAGCGGCACGTGCAAATGACGGTGACATTCCTGTTCCAACGGATGTGGTTGTTGGTGACGAGTTTTCTGAATCTGCTGTTGCTGAGATCAAAGATGTGGCGGAAGTACGCGACACTGACATGATCTTCGATATTGGCCCGGAGACAGCAAACACTTTGGCTAAAATCATTGCCAACGCGGGCACTGTGGTCTGGAATGGCCCTGTTGGGGTGTTTGAATTTGACCAGTTCGGCAACGGTACCGAAGCAATTGCCAATGCCATTGCTAAATCTAACGCGTTTTCAATCGCGGGTGGTGGTGACACATTAGCTGCTATCGATAAATATGGCGTAGCCGATGAAATTTCATATATCTCGACCGGTGGTGGTGCGTTTTTAGAGTTCCTTGAGGGGAAAAAACTACCAGCAGTCGCTATGCTTGAACAAAGAGCGAAAGCTTAATCAGGCAATTTGCTGTGGCCGGTGCCACAGCATCATGTTTTCGGGCCGATATATTGGTCCGGTTTTGGGACTCTCTCACATTTAACTCCCGAAACAAATTGAGTGTGTAGCACTTAACATCTATCCCGTTCAAATCGATGAGTATGAAGGCTGAACCGATAATATCAGCATCACTCATCAACAATTGGAGAAAGCACAATGGCTTTAATCAGTATGCGTCAATTGCTGGATCATGCCGCAGAGCATGGTTACGGCGTTCCTGCCTTTAACGTAAATAACCAAGAGCAAATGCGCGCTATCATGGAAGCGGCAGACAAAACCAACAGTCCGGTCATTGTTCAGGGTTCGGCAGGTGCACGTAAGTACGCAGGGGCACCGTTTATTCGCCATATGATTTTGGCCGCAGTAGAAGAATGGCCACATATTCCGGTTGTTATGCACCAGGATCACGGTACGTCTCCGGGTGTGTGTCAGCGCTCAATCCAGCTTGGCTTTTCATCTGTCATGATGGATGGTTCTTTGCTGGAAGATGGCAAGACCCCTTCAAGCTATGAGTACAACGTTGATGTGACACGTCGTACCGTTGATATGGCACACGCATGTGGTGTATCAGTAGAAGGTGAGCTGGGTGTGCTGGGTTCACTTGAAACAGGTGAGGCAGGTGAGGAAGATGGTATTGGTGCTGTTGGTAAGCTAACGCACGATCAGCTACTGACTGATCCGGAAGAAGCCGCTGACTTTGTTAAGAAAACGGGTGTTGACGCATTGGCAATCGCCTGTGGTACATCACATGGCGCTTACAAGTTCACACGTCCACCAACAGGCGACATTCTGGCAATCAACCGCATCAAAGAGATCCACGCCCGTATTCCGAATACCCACCTGGTAATGCACGGTTCATCATCCGTGCCTCAGGAGTGGCTGGCAGTGATCAACGAGTTTGGTGGTGAGATCCCGGAAACTTATGGTGTACCTGTTGAACAGATCGTCGAAGGCATAAAGCATGGCGTACGTAAGGTGAATATTGATACTGACTTACGTTTGGCAGCAACCGGTGCTATCCGTCGTCACCTGGCACATAATCCGAGTAACTTCGACCCTCGCAAGTATTTAGCGGAAGCAACGAAAGCGATGACAGAGATCTGTGTTGCACGTTATGAAGCATTTGGTACAGCGGGTCAGGCCGGTCGTATCCAGCCTATCTCATTAGACGATATGCACCTGAAGTATCTATCTGGCGAGCTGGCTCCTCAGATCAAATAAATACTAACGATTTAAATTTGGTTAGTAGCAAATGCCGCAACTCTTCTGAGCGCGGCATTTTTGTATGTGCAGCCGCATCAGATCAAGCCGTTTCATTCACTTCACAGCCTAACAATGCTGCCCTATGATCTTGCTGGGATCACGATTATACCTACCCGTAGGAGCAGAGATCAGATCTTGACTAAGTTGAAGTCTAATTGGGATCCTGAGATCGAGATCTTACTAACTAAAGCCTGGGATCTGCGTTTATCTGGCACTGGAACAGATCTAAAATCAATGAGTTAGTAGGCTTACATGTGCGGCTCTGCAAACTTAGTTGGTAAAAAAATGATCCCAAGAGGATCCGCTTGGTATAAATTTGATCTCAGACATTCTATCTTAGAAAAACTCTGATCCGGCGGTTCATCACTTGATCTCTGAAGTAGAGCGTCTAGCTTTAAAGAATACTCTATTTTGCTCACATTCTTTTCATTGGGGTCATAGTATGAAGAAATGCTATATGGCTGCCGTTATCGGCTGCTCGGCGCTAATAGTTTGTGCCCAAACACAAGCTGAAGAACTCAAAGTATACGGACGTGCACATTTGGGTGTGGAAAACAGTGATACAGGCAGTGGATCAGATACTTCTGTAGAAAGCTATGCCTCCAGGATGGGGATCAAAGGGAGTGCGGATATAGACACCGGGATCTCGGCTTTTTACAAGCTGGAGTTTCAGGTCGAAATGTCTGAAAACGACAACGATGGTAAATCAGAAGAGAACATCACGGCACGTTCGCAGTATGTTGGTGTAAAAGGCCGATTTGGGCAGCTCTTGCTGGGCCGGGATGATACGCCAATGAAGAAATCTCAGGGCAAAGTCGACCTGATGAATGATTTCAGTGCGGATATTAAAAGCTTCTTTGTGGGCGAAAATCGCCTCGGGGATACCCTGCAATATACGACACCATCACTCAATCATTTGAAATTCACTGTCAGCTATATTGCAGAAGACAACAGTAAGCAAAATGGCGAAAGTGGACTGTCCATGGCGGCAAGCTACGGCGATAGTAAGCTAAAGAAAACCGCCCTCTATGCCAGTGTAGCTCGGGATGAAGAAGTTGCAGGTCAGGACATTACCCGTGTCACGGTTCAGGGCAAAGTGGCTAAGGTTACGTTGGGGGCCAGCTATCAGCAGAGCGAGGCGATTGGTAGTAACGAGACCGTGGATAGTTATATGGCCAGCGCATCGCTTAAGCTTGATAACGGCTATAAGCTGCTGGCGCAGTACCAAAATTCCGATGGCGCCTCGGGCAAGCTTAAAGATTCCGGTGATGCAGCCTCTATCGGGGTTGAGAAGAGCCTGTCTAAACAAGCCAGGATGTATCTGTGGTACACCAAGATAGATCTGGACAATAATCCTGATCAGGATCATATGGCGTTGACGCTGCGTTATGATTTTTAGACCCCTTTGTTGGGTCTACATTTGATAAGGCGGAGCCAGAAATCTTGCCTGGCTCTGTGTTTCGCTGTGTCGGGGCGGGGCAATACGATCATATTGAGCAGGCTGGTAGAGGCTCGATGAGCTGTGTTAGCGGTTTTTATGGCGACGAAGCCGCGTTGCAATGTAAATGAACTTAAATGGCCTGTATGGCAAGCCTTACGCCTCCTTTACAGCGACAGAACTGTACTTGTTTTTACAGTGCATTTGAAACAAACCAGCTTAAACAAGCATTTAAACCGTTTGTTGTTTAAGTTGAAGTCTAATTACAACGAAACTTACGCTTTTTCAGTGCCATAGCTTTATGAACGCTTGGCCCTATTTTTTTCCCAATTGTCATCTTTTATCACTTGGTATTTCATAAAACTGTCATACTTAGTCATAATAATGAAACCCACTTCGGTAACGTAAGAGATAAATGGGAATGTCACGTAAAGTACTGGTAGTTGATGACGAAGCGCCGATCAGAGAAATGTTGGTGTTTGTGTTGGAACAAAATGGTTTTCAGGCCATTGAAGCTGAAGACTATGATTCTGCAATTGCAGCTATGGTTGAGCCTTATCCTGATATGGTGTTATTAGACTGGATGTTGCCAGGAGGCAGTGGAATTCAGATCGCCAAAAAGTTTAAACAAAGTGAATACACCAGACAAATTCCTATTATCATGCTAACAGCACGTGGTGAGGAAGAAGATAAGGTCAAAGGATTGGAAGTGGGTGCAGACGACTACGTTACTAAACCTTTCTCTCCAAAAGAGCTAATGGCACGGATCAAAGCGGTAATGCGTCGCGTATCGCCAACATCACTGGAAGAAGCCATTGAGGTGCATGGTCTGCGCCTTGATCCAATTTCACACCGAGTGACCTCTGCCGGCAATGAGCTGGAAATGGGGCCAACGGAATTCAGATTACTTCACTTTTTTATGACACACCCTGAGCGTGTATACAGCCGAGAGCAGCTGTTGGATCATGTATGGGGCACTAACGTGTATGTTGAAGATCGTACGGTAGACGTTCATATTCGTCGCCTGCGCAAAGCAATAGCACCACTGGGTCATGATCGCCTGGTACAAACAGTACGTGGTGCGGGTTATCGCTTCTCAAGTAAGCTGTAAAGCATCCGGCGCTATGGTAGGCTAGCCATGGCGCATTCTCTTTAGGATCATTTTGTATGTATAGGGTGATTGATAAACAGGCGTTATTGAAACGCCTGTTTTTGTATTTTCTGCCATTAACCCTGATTGGGATCTTGTTAGGCGCACCATTTGTCTTGCTCTTTATCGGTGCCATGGTGTTGTTGATCTGGCATTACCAACAGCTGTATCGATTGAGTGACTGGTTGATCAATCAGCGCAGCTTTAATCCGCCTGAGGGATCGGGTGCCTGGGAGCAGATCTTTGAAGGGATCTACCAATTACAACATCGCAATCGTAAAAAGCGTAATGAACTGGCGGAACTGATCAGACGTTTCCGTGAAGGTGCCGAAGCGGTACCTGATGCTGTGATAGTGATGCAACAGGATCTCAGTATTGTCTGGTGTAACCAACTTGCACTAAAAGTACTTGGGCTGCAATGGCCAACGGATCATGGTCAGCGTCTCGATAACCTGATCCGCGACCCCAAGTTCGTAAAATATATGCAGGCCCATGATTTTCATGATCCCCTGGAAATGGAATCAGGGCATGGCGGCGAGCGCGTTTTGGAATTTCGGGTTATGCCTTACGCCGAGCAGTTAATGATGGTGGTGCGTGATATCTCCAGACTGAAACAGCTCGAGCAGATGCGCAAAGACTTTGTTGCTAATGTGTCTCACGAACTGCGCACCCCCCTTACGGTGGTCACCGGTTATCTGGAGATGATGGAAGGCGATCAGATGCCGCCTCCCGCAATGTGGAACAAAGCGCATCACACCATGATAGAGCAGTGTAAGCGAATGGATAGTCTGGTTAATCAGCTGCTTTCGTTATCTCGTATTGAGGGGCAGCGAAACCAGGACAATGACAAAGCGGTAAATGTGCCCGCCATGCTGACCTTGATTCAGACCGAAGCGAACTCACTGAATCAGGATAAGCATCATGAGATTGAGTTTAGTGTCGATCAGGCGTTGGATATTAAAGGGTGTATTGACGAACTACGCAGTGCCTTTTCCAATCTGGTGTTTAATGCAATCCATTACACTAAACCTGGTGGCAAAATCACGGTCAACTGGTATCTGGATGGCGAACGACCGCGTTTTTCTGTCATTGATAATGGCGATGGTATTGCGCCTGAACACATTAACCGACTCACTGAACGATTCTACCGAGTCGATAAGGCGCGCAGCCGTAAAACGGGTGGTTCAGGGTTAGGCCTGGCTATCACCAAACACGTCTTGTCTCGCCATGATTCACATCTGGAAATAGACAGCACACTTGGCAAGGGCTCGTGTTTCTCATTTGCCTTCGAAAAAGAAAAACGTATTTTTATGACAAATACTGAAAGTCATAAAAGTGTCATTTGAGAGTAATTTTATTGTCATTTGTTTTCTGCACAATGTGCTCAGAAATTAAATGGGAAGAACATTTGGAGTGACCCCAATGAAATTTAAAAGCTTAGTTGCCGCAATGGGTGTGGCTGTAACAACACTGGTATCTGCTCAAGCTTCTGCACTTGATAAGAATCTACCTGAGTACAACAAAACCAGCGGTATCTCAGGTAACTTTTCATCTGTGGGCTCTGATACGCTGGCTAACATGATGACGTTCTGGGCAGAAGAGTACAAACGTATTTACCCTAACGTAAACATTCAAATTCAGGCTGCTGGTTCTTCTACAGCGCCACCGGCTTTAACAGAAGCAACAGCAAACTTCGGCCCTATGAGTCGTAAGATGAAGTCTAAAGAAATCGAAGCGTTTGAAAAGCGCTATGGTTACAAGCCGACTGAAGTACGTGTTGCAATCGATGCACTGGCAGTCTTTGTACACAAAGATAACCCAATCCAGGGTTTGCGTATCGACCAGGTTGACGCGATTTTCTCATCAACTCGCAAGTGTGGTGCTTCTGAACAGGTTGAGCGCTGGAGCGACTTAGGTCTGTCTGGTGACTGGGGCAGCAAAGACATTCAGTTATATGGCCGTAACTCAGTATCGGGTACTTACGGTTACTTTAAAAAGAAAGCCCTGTGTAAAGGTGACTTCCGTAACAACGTGAACGAGCAGCCTGGTTCAGCTTCTGTAGTACAGTCAATCTCTTCATCAGTGAATGCGATTGGTTACTCGGGCATTGGTTATAAGACATCAGGTGTTCGTACCGTACCGCTATCTAAGAAAGGCGACAACTTTGTTGACGCAACGCTGGATAACGTTGCAAAGGGTAAATACCCGCTGTCTCGTTTCCTATACCTTTATGTGAACAAGCACCCGAACAAGCCGCTTTCTCCAATTGAAGCAGAGTTCCTGAAAATGGTGTTGTCAAAAGAAGGTCAGAAGATCGTAGAGAAAGATGGTTATGTACCACTTTCAAGCCAGCTTGCGAGCAAAGAGCTTAAGAAGCTAGGCCTGCTATAAGTATTGCATGGAAAGAAAAAACCGCTCACTGAGCGGTTTTTTTATATCTGTATTTTGAATTATCAATACCGTGGTTTATTGCGCAGTTGCTGAGAAAGTTGTTCAGCTTGCGCTTTGCACTGATTAAAGGACTCGATGCAACCATCGCTGCACACTTGCATAGCCAGAGACTGGGGGTTAGCGCGTTGTTCACAACTTTGCTCACACTGATAGTTTTGCTGTGCGCACTGATTCAGTTCTGGAGAGTTGGTATTGCTACAGCCTGCCAGTAACAAGGCAATCATTAATATCTGTGGTTTCATGAAACAAGTCCTGCAAGAGAGTAATAAAAGTGAGGATCCCGCTTAAGCTCACAGGGTGATACCGAGGATCCTATTCATTGTTATGCTTCAGTTAGGACCTGGATATTGTCGATTAGTCTCACCTGATTCAGGTAAGCCGCAGCCAGGATCACAAACTCACTGTCTTCCAGTGTAGCAGGTTTTAGGCTGTCTCTTTGTGCGATAGAGAAGTAATCAGGCTTCAGGCCAGCAGCTTCAAGAATCGAGCTGGCGGCTTGTTCCAGTGCAACGAAATCGCGAGCACCCTGTATCAGTTGCTGAGCTGTGTCATTTAAAGTTTGGTAGAGTACTTTGGCCGTGTCTTTTTCCTGCTCTGACAAGTAGCCATTGCGAGAACTCATGGCTAAGCCCGAAATCTCTCTTTGAGTCGGTACTCCGATGACTTCAATGGGCATGGATAAGTCGCGCACCATAGTTTTTATCACCTGAAGCTGCTGGTAGTCTTTTTCACCAAAGCAGGCAAAGTCAGGTTGAACCAGGTTAAAGAGTTTGGTCACAACTGTGGCAACCCCTCTGAAATGACCACTACGGCTGCCACCACAATACCCTTCGGATACGCCCGGCACATCAACAAAACTTTGTGTTGCAAGGCCATTTGGATAGATAGCGTCAACACTGGGCGTGAAGACAATGTCGGTGTCCAGCTCAGCCAGCCCTTGTTTGTCCTGCGTCAGCGTACGGGGATATTTATCTAAATCTTCGTTGGTACCAAATTGCATTGGGTTGACAAAAATACTGACAACCACTTTGTCTGCCAGTGTTTTGGCTTTTTCTACCAGTGAAAAATGTCCCTGATGCAGGTTACCCATAGTAGGCACAAACGCAATGCTCTGACCTTGTTGTCGCCAGGCTTTAATTTGACTGCGCAGAGATTTGATTTCTGTAATTGATTGCATTAGTTAAACTCATGTTCCTGAGAGGGAAATGCACCACTTTTAACGTCAGTGCAGAACTTTTCGACCGCAGCGGGCATGTTGCCTGTCTCGGCGAGGAAGTTCTTAGAGAACTTGGGTATATAACCCGCTGAAATTCCAACTAAATCATGCATAACCAATATCTGACCATCGGTATCTTTACCCGCACCAATCCCTATCACAGGGATAGTCAGTGCTTCGCTGATGCGTTTGGCCAGTGCAGATGGAATACATTCAATGACCAGTAACTGAGCGCCAGCCTGCTCCAAAGCAATGGCGTCAGCGATCATTTTCTCTGCCTGGGCTTCTTCACGGCCCTGGATCTTGAAACCGCCAAAGACGTTCACAGATTGTGGAGTCAGGCCTAAATGACCACATACTGGAATACCTTGTTGCGTCAACAGTCGAATAGAGTCAAGTAACCATTCACCGCCTTCCAGTTTGACCATATTAGCGCCAGAACGCATTAGCACCGCCGCATTTTCACATGCTTGTGCCGGGTTGGCATAACTCATAAAGGGCATATCGGCTACCACAAACAACTCTTTGCTACCGGCACGAACACAGCGCGTATGGTATGCAATATCTGCTGTGGTCACAGCCAGGGTATCTTCGCCACCTTGTAGCACCATACCCAGAGAATCACCTACCAGAATAACGTCAACGCCGCAGTCGTGGAACAGCTTTGCAAAGCTGGCATCATATGCGGTTAATGCTGTGATTTTGGTTCCTTCACGTTTTTTCTTGGCCAATGTTGAAACGGTTACTTTAGCCATATTTCCCCCTTTGTGAACAATTCAAAGCTGGGCGTTTTTTGTCGCCCAAGGTCTTGCTATGCAATCGATTTTGTCATGCGATATTGGGCGACAGCAGTAAGCCCATTGCGTGGCAGTGAAGTGGCAATAGTGGCCAGCAACTGCCCATTTGGCAAGGTGAGTTCGGGTGCAATTTCTAACAGTGGAAAGACCACAAACTCACGTTCACACAAACCATAATGCGGCACGATTAATCGCTGTGTGTCTATCTGTTCATCGTTGTATAGCAGAATATCTAAATCTAATGTCCGTGGGCCCCAGCGTTCTGCTTTACGAACCCGGCCATGTTGCAGCTCAATCTCTTGCAGTACGTCGAGCACTTCTATGGCGGGCAGGTCCGTCATCAGTTTGGCAACTGCATTGATATAATCGGGCTGGTCCTGCGGGCCCATAGGCTTTGAGGCATAAAAGCTTGATACGCTTGCCAGCGACAGTGATGAGGATGCATTCAGGGCTTGCAGCGCATTGCGTAATTGTGCCTCAGGGGCGTTCAGATTCGCCCCTAATCCAATATAAACTGTGTTCATGATTCTGGGTTTGGTTTTCTACGCGGTTTATTTCTGGGGCGACGGCGGCGTCTTTCCGAGCCACCAGAGCGTTGACCCAGTGCCTTCACCATCTCTTTTTGTCCATTGACGTCCTGTTGCAAATAGTCGGTCCACCAATGTGCCAGCTCTTGCTGCTCGGTTTCGCCACTTTCTACCCGCAACAGCAAGAAGTCATAACCGGCTTTAAATCTCGGTTGCAGGCTGAGACGGTAAGCGCGCTGACCGCCGCGTTTATCGAGACGCTGTTGGATATGCCAGATATCTCTCGCACCCAGCGTAAAGCGTTTTGGCACGGCAATATGACGGGCGTTTTCTGCCAGAACCTGGCTGATGGCCTGCATAAAGGCATCATACTCGTTCATGCCCTCGGCTATTAATGCATTACTGCGGTCTCGCAGCGGGAACCATAGCAGTGCTGCATAGATAAAGGCCGGAGTGACTTTTTTATCGGCGTTAATTCGCTCATCTGTATTGGCAAACATTTTTTGGATAAATGTGCTTTCAAACTCACTGTCTGCATTGTCCAAAATAGCGTCAACGGCCGGGAAAAGTTGTTTAAACAGGCCATATTTTCTGAGCATCAGGAAGTTAGCTTCCGCCTTACCACCTAAAAAGAGCTTCAGTGTTTCTTCAAACAAACGTGCCGGAGGGATATTACTCAGCAGAGGGGCGAGTGCTTCAATTGGCGCTTCGGTTGGACCAGCAATGGTCATATCTAACTTAGTGGCGAAGCGCACGGCACGCAGCATACGTACCGGATCTTCTCTATAACGGGTTTCAGGGTCGCCAATCAGTTCAATTTTACGTTGCTCAATGGCAGCAATACCACCGGCAAAGTCCCGGATACTGAAGTCGTTAATCGAGTAGTAAAGTGCATTGATAGAAAAGTCACGACGCTGTGCATCTTCTTCAATGGTGCCATAGACGTTGTCGCGCAGCAGCTGGCCCTGATCGCTTGACTGGCTGGTTGGATCCGGGTTGTCCTGTGCCTGGTGGTGTCCACGCATGGTTGCCACTTCGATGATTTCACGACCAAAAACGATATGGGCGAGTCTGAAGCGGCGGCCGATTAGCCGACAATTGCGAAATAACTTTTTGACTTGCTCAGGTGTTGCATTGGTAACAACATCAAAATCTTTGGGCTCAATGCCTAACAAAATATCACGAATACAACCACCGACCAGATAGGCGTCATAGCCACCATCTTTAAGTCGGTACAAAACTTTGATTGCATTGGGGCTAAATTGTTTGCGCGAGATAGCATGTTCACTGCGCGGTATCAACGCAGGTGTAGCACTACATGTCACGGTTCCTACCGGATCCTTGCCTTTAACTATCTGACGGCAAAGCTTTATAATTTTGGAAATAATAACCACTCTCCTAACGACCCTGAACAATCCAAATTGCGTGCAATAAAGCGTGCATAATGCACCTATATTCACCATACGGCCATAGAACTTTGTTTTAGTTTGTATAGTGTAGGTGAATTAACGAGGCCCGCTATCATATACTCAAATGGGGTCAAATTGAAGGAGCGGGGACGTATTCATGATTAAAAATCCGACATTAGTTTGACACCAATGACAGCAGCGAATTTACGGGGACGGGCTCAGGCCGTTAACCCAGTGAAATCATAGCATCCGTCGGCTTGCAGCGAGACCTGAATTTCACGGTGGCGTGGTAAGGCACGCAGTGAAAAATGCTGTTCTGCCCAGTGCAAAATATTGCTCACCGAATCATGGTGTAACTCAGTGGGAACTGGCAGGCCCAAAAAACCAAGTGCAGCACACAACGCAGGCTGTGGCTTGGTCGTGTCGATGGCGGGCGCGTGGTTTTGTTTTGACAGTTTAAACCCCGGTTGTGCCACAGCTAAAGACACATGTGCGTATTCTGGGGCCTGGTAACCCAGCTGGTTAAACAGACTTATCTGACGAGCCGTCGGTTCCAGTAAATCGGCACCACGTACGACACGCGTAATTTTCTGCTCAATGTCGTCAACCACCACGACCAATTGATAGGCAAACAGGCCATCCCGACGTTTTACAATATAGTCTTCTTCGGCCAGAGAAGCAGGCAGATTGACTTGCCCCTGCAACAGGTCGTCAAATGAATACACTGGCTGGGTTTGGATCAGTCTGTGGGCATTGCCTTCAGGCGCAATTTGGCGATCCCGACAATGATTGTCATAGAACCCACCTCGTTGCTTTAGTGTTTTTCGGGTACAGCTACACGGATAAGTGAGCCCGGCCTTGTTCAGTTGCGCCAGGATATCTTGATACAGGGCATGACGCTGGCTTTGATAGACGACTTCGCCGTCCCAATGCAAACCGTATGCTTCCAGGGTTCTGAGGATCTCGTCTGCGGCACCAGGGACAATTCTGGGTGTGTCTATGTCTTCCATTCTTACCAGCCATTGGCCCAGATTGGCTTTGGCGTCGAGGTAACTGGCAAGGGCGGCTATCAGAGAGCCAAAATGAAGAGCGCCGGAGGGAGAGGGAGCAAATCGACCACGATAGCTCCCAGACAGATAATCGCTATTAAACTGGGGTAGCATAGCTAAGACGAGCGTGTGTTAGCCTCGACCTTGTTGTTTTTCTTTTATTTCAGCAATTGATTTACAGTCTACGCATAAGTCCGCAGTCGGGCGGGCTTCCAGGCGGCGAATGCCAATTTCAATGCCACAAGAATCACAATAACCGAAATCATCGTCTTCGATCAGTTGTAGTGTTTTTTCAATTTTCTTGATCAGCTTACGTTCACGGTCTCGGGTACGTAGTTCCAAAGAGAACTCTTCTTCCTGTGCCGCACGGTCGACTGGATCAGGGAAGTTTGCCGCTTCATCTTGCATGTGGTTTTTGGTGCGGTCAACTTCGTTACGAAGATCGCTACGCCACGCTTCCAGTAATTTTTTGAAATGCGCACGCTGTGCGTCATTCATATATTCTTCACCCGGCTTTTCCTGATAAGGTTCTAAACCGGCTTGAGCCAACAACCCTAGTTTTTTCTGGTCTGGCATAGCATTCTCCTAAATCCTTAATAAACAACCCCAGCTAACGCCGGCGGCTATAGATAGCAAAATCTTAACCCCTTGGCAAACACTTTTTGCTTGTATGACCACTCCGGGTTAGAAGGTATGATCGGCATCATAAAGTCTCGACTGACGGGGGTCACACTGACATTTGCAGCTATATGGAGGCAAATTTTTCACTTTCAAGCTTAATACTCATTATACTGCACTATTTATGCCGGAAGATCACTGCAACTGTGATGCCGATTCACTTCGCGCTAAAGGGGAGGGGGTGAGTTAGTATGACCTCCTGCGTCGACACTTCGGCCTGGTAGGCGTAAATCTCTACCCCTTGTTGCAACGCCTCTGCAATCAGTAAGGCGTACTTGTTATCGATGTGTGCAGCCGGTTTTACACTGTGGATGCCATTGTGCATGACGATAAATAGCAAGACTGCGCGCATGCCTTGTTGTCGCATCTGGATCAACTCACGCAGATGTTTTTGTCCCCGAGCTGTCTGGGCATCCGGAAAATAACCTTGATCGTTTTCCAGTAAAGTCACTGATTTTACTTCAATATAGCAGTCAGGCTTATTGTCATCCTGGAGTAAGATGTCGATGCGGCTGTTTTCTGTGCCGTACTTTACTTCGCTGCGCAGTGTCTGATACCCCGTTAACTCCGAAACACCGTCACGTTCGATGGCTTCAATGGCCACCTTATTGGCCATCGCCGTATTGACACAGATCAGGGCGCCGTTCTGGTTGGCTGTCAGTTCCAGTGAATGAGGATATTTACGTTTCGGGTTGTCACTGGTTGAGTAATAAGCACTGAAGCCGGGATCGGCGCAGCCGGTCATTTTACCGGTGTTTGCACAATGTACGGTAAATTCCTGTTGCGTCTCGTCTTGCAAGTCTACCAAAAAGCGTTTGTAGCGTTTAAGTAAGGTGGCTTTGGCCAGTGGGGCGTGAAACTTCATAGATTAATCGCATTCGTTTGGGGCATTTAGCCCGCTAGTGTACACTGCAAGTTACTAATAAGCGCAAGAGTGAAATCATATATGGCTGACAAATTTATTGTTCGACTGACGGATCAGGCCCCGGCTGCACACTGGGGTGGCAATGCGACTTTATCGTACGATCAGGACGGTGCGCTTGTGCACCTGAGCGAACACGACACACTGAAGACTATTCAAAAAGCAGGCCGCAGTGTGGCACAGCAAGGGATCCTGGCAGTTGAATTACAGGGTGATGCCTGGTGCACTGAATCTCAGTGGGCATTTTATCAGGGCTTTGTAAGTCCGAAACAACTTGATGGTGTGACCTTCTGTGACAACGCACAGTCAGATCTGGCTGAGTTGCAGGCGCTGAAAACCGCTGCTATCTGGACGCGTCAGATGATCAATGGCACGGCTGAAGATATTTACCCTGAAAGCCTGGCGGGTAAGGCGGCTGAGTTCATTCAGTCTTTGGCGCCTGAACATGTGAGTTACCAAATCATTAAGGGTAACGCGTTGCTTGAGCATCAATGGATTGGGATCCATGAAGTGGGTCGCGGTAGTGAGCGCCCACCTGTGTTACTGGAGCTGGACTTCAATCCGACCGGAAATGAAGACGCACCGGTTGCTGCGGCGCTGGTAGGTAAAGGGATCACCTTTGACTCGGGTGGTTACTCGATTAAGCCTAGTGAGGGCATGCTGACCATGAAATGCGACATGGGTGGTGCTGCGACAGTGACTGCGGGTCTGGCGATTGCCATTCAGCGTGGGATCGACAAGCGCATCAAATTGTTCCTGTGTTGTGCTGAAAACTTGATTTCAGGCCATGCTTACAAACTGGGTGATATCCTGACTTATAAAAATGGCACCACAGTTGAAATCGTCAACACTGATGCAGAGGGACGTCTGGTTCTGGCTGATGGCCTGATGGCTGCCGGTGAAACAGGTGCACCTTTGATCATCGATGCAGCAACACTGACAGGCGCTGCGCTGGTTGCGGTCGGTCAGGAATACAATGCACTATTTGGCCTGGACAAAGAGCTGGTCAATGACGTACAGCAGTTTGCTCAGGAAGAGTTTGAGGCGGCCTGGCCGTTACCATTAGAAAAGTGGCATCAGAATAACTGTCCATCGGCGTATGCAGACACGGCCAATAGCCGAGCACAAAAAGGTGGTGGTTTTGGTGGCGCCTCGAATGCAGCAGGCTTCCTGTCTCGCTTTGTGCCAAATGAAGGACAGGGCTGGGTGCATATCGACCTGGCGGCGTCATTCCAGAATAATGCCGGCTCACAGTGGGCATCAGGCGCTACGACATTGGGCATGCGCACGGTTGCACGTACCCTGCAAGCGAAAGCCTGATAATCAGAGTAAGCAATAAAAAAAGCCCCGTGACGGGGCTTTTTTTATGACAGTAAGGCGGCGGCCAGGCGGACAAAGTCTGAAGAGGTCAGAATTCCCAGCAACTTGCCATCCTCGTCTGTGACTGGCATACAGCCATGGCGGTTATCAACAAAAAACCGTACCACTTCCTGGAGGCTCTGATGTGGCCGTACACTGGCAAAATCGGTGGCCATCACTTCGGCAACCTTTTGTTGTTTTTCTTTGCGTTCGAGTGCGTTAGTGCCATAGGTGGCAATGATCCCCATGACTTTCGCAATCATGATCTTCTGTGTCAGCATACCAACCAGCATGCCATCGTCGTCAATCACGGGAATATGGCGAATGTTCTTTTCGCGCATCAGGTTATGCGCATCGTTGAGGTTATTGGTTTTACTGACTGCCAGTGGATCTGGGGTCATTAGATCGGCAACTGTGGTTAACATAAGCACTTCCTTAAAACGAACATGAAATCTGTATTAAGTCTAGCCGACGCAGGCGGCACATGAGTGGTGCCAGATCAATTTTGGCTGATTTTTATTCCGAGGTTTGGGATGTGTGCTTGACGGCTGCCAGTTGGATGTACTTGTGTTCAACCAGCTGTGACAGCGGAACCAGTTCAATGCCTTCGCTGGTCAGCTCGCTCAGTGCCGTGGCAAGAAATGCCCGGGTTTGTGGGTAGGGATGCGCTATCCCGATGGCATAGCCTTGCTGACGGGCTAAGGCTTTGAGCTGCTCAAACTGTTTGCGCAGCGCATCCGGATGAGTTTGATTGTCTAAAAACACATGGCGGGCGACATTGGCCACGCCATACAGGTTTGCCACATGCTGGGCCTGACTGAGCTCTGTAGTGCGGCTATCCAGAAAATACAGCCCACGTTTTTTCAGCAACTCCATGGTCCATTTCATTGGCTCAACATATTGGGTTAGTGCCGAACCCATATGGTTATTAACCCCTTTGACTTGAGGTAAGGTTGCCAGGGCATGACCCAGCGTGGTTTGCAGTTGCCACTTACGCATACCCAGCGTAAGGCCGCCTGGCCCCAATGCTTTGTCTTCGAGGGCCTGCATGGGTATGTGCAACAGTAGCTCGCGGCCTTTATGACTCGCTTGATAAGCAAAGCGCTGTGAAAACGGGGTGTGTGGTAAAATGGCGTAACTAAGTTGGCCGGGCAAATCCAGCAGTTCTAAGTCACGTTCGTGGTATCCGATGTCATCGATGACGATGGCAACCTGGTTGCCATAGCTTGGTGCCGCGCAGAGAAAAAGCACCAAAAAGCTCGTTATAAGTAAGCGCACTATCCTGAATTATTGTTGTAAATTATGGTTTTGTAATAGTTGTTCCGCTTCTTGCCAATGTTTATCAAGGTTGGCAATAAAGGTTTGTCTGACCTTTTTTTCACCAGCCATTATAGCGTCTTTATCCAGTTCTAAAAGTACTTGTTTGCTAAAAACCACGTCGGGTTGTATCCCTGTGCCCTCGATAGATTGGCCCGAGGGTGTAAAATAGCGTGCTGTAGTCAGTTTCAGTGCCGTGGTGCCGTTGCCTATAGGGATGAGCGATTGCACAGAGCCTTTGCCGTAAGAGCGGTTACCCAGTATGAGCGCTCGGCTATTGTCTTGCAGTGCGCCTGCGAGTATCTCAGCCGCCGATGCCGACTGCTCATTGATAAGTACCAACATGGGCGCGCCGTTGAGTATATCGCCCTGGGCGGCAAAAAAGCGTTGGTTTGCATCGTAAAAACGACCCCGGGTACTGACAATAGTGCCGCTTTGTAAAAACAGATCTGAAATGGCGACGGCGCTGTTCAGTGTACCGCCTGGGTTGTCTCTTAAATCGACAATGAGCCCTTTGAGCGGCTCACCCAGGTGGCTATTAAGCATACTGATGTGCCGGGCAAAATCATGATAACTATGATTGTTAAAGCTACTAAGCAGGATATAGCCAATGCCGCCGGACAACAGCTGGCTGGACACGCTGTGAAGAGTGATCTCTTGGCGCCTGAGGGCGAGGGTGACTTCTGCATTGGCGCGCTTTACGGTGAGCCGAATCGTCGAAAATTGTGCTTCACGCAGTAACTTTGAGACTTCAGCAATAGATTTTCTTTTTACATCATGAGTGTTGATGGCTAGCAATTTGTCACCCCCTTCAATACCGGCGGCTTCCGCGGGCGAGCCGGGCAGAGTGTCTACAATCACAACACCGTCTTCAACTTCCTCTACTTCGATCCCAAGGCCGGTATAGCGACCATTGGCAGCGCTAAACAGGGCTTCCAGTTCATGTTCATCGAG
The DNA here is from genome assembly GCF_005887115.1 of Pseudoalteromonas rubra. Taxonomy (GTDB): domain Bacteria; phylum Pseudomonadota; class Gammaproteobacteria; order Enterobacterales; family Alteromonadaceae; genus Pseudoalteromonas; species Pseudoalteromonas rubra_F. The sequence continues at coordinate 390,765 of NZ_PNCJ01000017.1, forward strand.
GTACTTTGAATAGTCATCTAGCTGGGTGAGTAGCTCGCCAAAGTTGTCTTTTTTAACATGGCTGAGCGGCAAGTCTTCAACATAATAGGTATGGATATGATACAGGATTTCATCGATTTGCTCGCTGGAGAGCTGTTTGGCACCGAGCGGCATGCACAATAAGCTGAGCATCAGGCCAAATGCAATCAGCCATTGCCATACGACGTTTTTATTTGGTTGAACACATGGAGTCATCATATGCTGCTCCTCACTGGGGGGCAGCATCGGTTAGTCAGTTAACTGGATCTGCACCATTTTACTGGATCAACAGCGCTTCCCTTATGCCGTATTTCGAAGTATAGACCAGGATCGGTTTGTCCGCCGCTTTGTCCTACCAGGGCAATGGGTTCGCCCGGCATGACCTGATCGCCTACATCTTTAAGCAGGGTCTGGGCATGACCATACAGGCTCATAAAGCCCTCCCCGTGATCTAATACGATGACCCAGCCAAAACCGTTCAACCAGTCGGCATAGACCACCTGACCCGGTGCCACACTGTTAACGGGAGCGCCATTGCTGCCACGGATCACTACGCCTTTCCAGTTCATACCAACGTGTTTGCGCTGGCCGAAACGGTGCTTCAAGCGGCCATCCAGCGGCCAGGCGAGCTTGCCTTTTAAGCGCTGTAACCCTTGCAGCTGTGCCACATAGTGTTCAGGACTGGCAGCCTGCTCGGCGGCTAAGGACTCCAGGGTCGAAATTAAGGTTTGCTCGTTTTCTTCCAGATAGGCAATCGCGGCTTTGGCCTGACTGAGTTTATCGTTGAGCTTTGCCAGGTGGGTCTTGCGTGCGTTTTGCGCCAGCAGCAATTCGTCCTGACGGGCTTTTTGCTGACCTTGTAACGCTTGTAGTTGCTTCTTTTTACGTTCCAGCTGTGCGCTGTTTTCCGCAAGTTTGGCAAATACAGTCTTTAGCGCTTCAAGCTGAGCAATGCGGGCCTGATTAAAGTAGTCATAGTAGCTGATGGTGCGTTCCAGCGCCGCAGCATGCTGTTGGTTCAGCAACATCTTAGAATAATCGTGACTGCCCGTGACATAGGCACTTTTAAGTTGCGCAGCTAGCAGGCGCTGGAGGCGTTTTTTTTGCTGCTCAAGCTGCTTGGCTTCGCGTTGTAGCGTGTATTGCTGCTGTTTGTTTTCGCTGATCCCTTGTGCGGTCAGTGCCAATGCTTTCGCACTTTTAGCAATTTCCAGCTCAAAAGATTGCAGTGTGCTCTGCAGGGCGCTGAAGCTGGCCTGTTGTTGCTGATACGCAGCCTGACTCTTTTTTAGCTCGGCCTGCACCGCAGCCAGATCGGCTTTGGTGCGGGTTTCGTTCGCCTGCCCACTCAGGGGCAGGAGTAAACAGGCCGACAGTACAGCAAGCGTAAGACGCATAGGTTACTTCAGCCGCATGACAGGTGAACCGGTCATCTCCTCAGGCTGAGGCATGCCCAACAGGTGCAATATGGTCGGTGCCACATCACTCAGTGTTTTACCTGCTTGCGGTTCCGCATCACGGCCAACATAAATAAATGGTACTGGCTCACTGGTATGTGCTGTGTGGGCCTGACCAGTTTTGTTATTCACCATTTGCTCAGCGTTACCATGGTCAGCCGTAATGAGTGCCTCACCGCCAGTTTCCTCAAGCGCTGTAACAACGCGGCCTATACAGGCATCAACGGCTTCACAGGCTTTCACGGCAGCTTCAAAGACACCTGAGTGGCCGACCATGTCACCATTTGGGTAGTTACAGATAATCACGTCATGCTCGCCACTGTGAATCGCTTCAACCAGTTTATCAGTCAGTAGTGCTGAATTCATTTCCGGTTGCAGGTCGTAGGTGGCCACCTGAGGTGATGGAATTAACTCTCGTTTCTCACCTTCAAACAAATCTTCACGCCCGCCGCTAAAGAAAAAGGTGACGTGCGCATATTTTTCAGTCTCGGAAATACGCAGTTGCGTTTTGTTGTGTTTTGCCAGCCATTCGCCCAGTACATTGGTGAGTTTTTCCGGGGCAAAGGCGATGGGGGCATCAATATCGGCAGCGTATTCTGTCATCATCACAAAACCACTTAACGCTGGGGCTTTTTGTTTGCTGAAACCATCAAAATCGGCATCCACAAAAGCGCGGGTCATCTGGCGTGCGCGGTCAGCACGGAAGTTGAGAAAGATCAGCGTATCGCCATCATTAATGGTGGCCGCTTCCTGCGCTTGCGCGGCAATCACGGTGGCCTTCACAAATTCATCGTTTTCGTCGCGTTCATACGCTGCGTTCAGAGCACTGACCCCATCAGCATAACGATATTCAGCCTGACCGCAAACCATCAGGTTGTAAGCGCTTTCAACGCGCTCCCAGCGGTTATCACGGTCCATAGCGTAGTAACGACCCACGATTGACGCCAGGCGGCCACACTTGAGTTCTGCGAACTTTGCTTCAATGCGTTCAATCGAAGCCAGGGCGCTGCGTGGTGGCGTGTCACGACCATCTAGGAAAGCGTGGAAGTAAACCGCTTTGGCACCGCGCTTGGCGGCAAGCTCAATGGCTGCAACAATATGGTCTTCATGGCTGTGTACGCCACCCGGGCTCAACAGTCCCATCAGGTGGACAGCTTTACCTGCAGCAACCGCCTTGTCGATGTTTTCAACCAGTGCAGGGTTGTGCTCAAACTCGCCATCATCAATGGCTTTGGTGATGCGTGTAAAGTCTTGATAAACAATACGGCCAGCACCGAGGTTGACGTGGCCGACTTCGGAGTTACCCATCTGACCATCCGGTAGTCCTACATCTAAACCTGAACCAGAGATCAGCGTACGTGGACGCGTTTGCCAAAGTTCATCCAATACCGGGGTGTTGGCCGCCAGAATTGCATTGCTCTCAGCGTCTTCGCGGTATCCCCAGCCATCTAGGATCATTAATACCAGAGGTTTTTTCTTTGCAGTCATTTGGGCTCCTGAAACGTGCACGAAATCTGGCCATAGGATACCTTGTTTGATATGAATATTCAGCCCTCTGGGCGTGATTTATCCTCAACCGCTTTAAAATTCATATCAGCCACTGGAAGGTACTAAGCAAAGCAGCGTGGCTACCAAGGGGAAGCGCGTGCTATGCCTTGCTGGTGAGGCATTACATCACAGATGTTTGTACCAGCGCCCGTAAGAAAGTATACTCGCGAGCAATTTCATTTTCCTGGTTGGTAAAGACAATATGGAACAATACATCGAGTTTTTAGGTAGAAACCCCATTCTCAGCATTATCTGGCTGGTTTTGGCGGCTATGTTGGTTTCAAGCTGGTTAAAAGGCATGTTTTCCAAGATCCGTCAGATCAATCCACAGCAGCTGACTATTCTGGTAAACCGTCAGGATGGTCAGGTGTTTGACATGCGTGCGCAAAAAGAGTTTAACAACTCACGCATTGCGGGCAGTGAACACATGAATGTGGAAAAAGCCAAACAAAATGATTTCGCCGGACTTGAAAAGTTCAAAACTAAGCCCATTATACTGGTGTGTAACACTGGCATGACCGCATCTGGCATTGCCAGCAATATGTACAAAGCTGGCTTTGAGCAAGTGTATGTGTTGTCGGGTGGATTTGGCGCCTGGCAAACTGCTGGCCTGCCAACAGCCTCGGGTAAATAGGAGCAAATATGAATCAAGTTGTTATTTATACAAAGGATTACTGTCCTTTCTGCCATCGCGCAAAAGCGTTGCTGGACAGCAAAGGTGTCACATATACCGAGTATGATATCGGTGCGCAACCCGAGCTGCGAGAGGAGATGATCAGCAAAGCAAATGGTGGTCACACGGTACCACAGATCTTCATTAAAGAGCAGCACATTGGTGGTTGCGACGACATGATGGCGCTTGAATCACAGGGTAAGCTGGACGCATTACTGAAGTAATTTTTAGCACTCCGGGTACGGGCCCGGGATGCTGCCCCACTTTAAATAAAGATGAATAATTAGGAAGAACAATGACAGAGCAAAACAACGCAGCTGCTGCAGAAGAACAACAAGGTCCACAATTTAACATTCAGCGCATCTACACCAAAGATGTGTCTTTCGAAACGCCGAATTCTCCGGCTATTTTCCAAAAAGAGTGGACACCTGAAGTGAAGCTGGACATGGACACGCGTTCTGCCAAGTTGGACGAAGGTGTATATGAAGTTGTTCTGGCATTGACTGTGACTGCGTCATTAGGCGAAGAAACAGCATTCCTGTGCGAAATCCAACAGGCAGGTATTTTCTCTATTGGTGAGCTAGAAGAACTGCAAATGGCACACATGTTAGGTGCATTCTGCCCGAACATTCTGTTCCCTTACGCACGTGAAGCGGTTGCAAGCCTGGTTAACCGTGGTACTTTCCCACAACTAAACCTGGCGCCAGTAAACTTTGACGCGCTATTTGCTCAGTACATGCAGCAACGTGCTGCGCAAGAGCAACCTGCTGACGCATAAATGATGAATACAGCACAATCAGCTGTGACCGTATTAGGGGCGGGGTCTTATGGCACCGCCCTTGCTATTTGTTTTGCCCGCAACGGTCACCAGGTTACTCTTTGGGGACGTGACAGCACTGCCATCACGCAGTTGGCAAGTTCGCGTCAAAATGCCCGTTATTTACCGGATATTGACTTCCCTGAGTCACTGCAATTGGAAGCCGATCTGACTCAAGCCGTTCAGGCCAGTCAATTGGTTCTGGTGGTAGTACCCAGCCATGCGTTCGCGCAAACACTGGAAGCGATTAAGCCGCATTTGTTACCGGGTGCGAAAGTCGCCTGGGCAACAAAAGGGCTGGAACCTGATACTGGCCGATTGCTTCAGGATGTGGCATTGGACGTACTTGGTGAGCAGGTTCCTCTGGCTGTATTGTCCGGGCCTACATTTGCAAAAGAAATGGCCGCCGGGTTACCGACTGCGATTTCTGTGTCGTCTCGTTGCGAAGCATTTCGTGGTGAACTGGCTAAGCTGCTGCATTGTGGTCGCTCGTTCCGGGTTTACAGTAATGATGACTTTATCGGTATTCAGCTTGGTGGCGCGGTGAAGAATGTGATTGCTATTGGTGCAGGTATGTCCGATGGCTTTGGTTTTGGTGCCAATGCCAGAACCGCACTGATCACCCGCGGGTTAGCTGAGTTATGCCGTCTTGGATTATCACTTGGTGCACGCTCGGAAACCTTTATGGGTATGGCCGGGCTTGGCGATTTAATCCTGACCTGTACCGATAATCAATCGCGTAACCGACGTTTTGGTCTGGCACTGGGCCAGGGGAAAAACGTCGAAGAGGCGATGCAGAGCATTGGCCAGGTGGTGGAAGGGTATCGTAATACCAAAGAAGTATATCTGCTGGCAAAGCGCACAGGCATCGAAATGCCGATCACGGAGCAGATCTATCAGGTGCTGTATCAACAAAAAGACGTCAAAGAAGCAGCCATGGCGCTGCTTGGCAGAGAGCAGAAGTCGGAGTGATCAGGCTTTTGATAATAAAAAACCGAGCCAGTGTGCTCGGTTTTTTATTGATATTACTAGGCGATCTGTTTTTCTGCCAGCGTTAGTTCCATGGTCGCCTTGAGTAAACGATACAGGTTGATCGATGCATCAATTTCTTCTTTGCGGTTGGTCAGACTTTCTATATTCAGTCCCAGCGGGACATCCAGTTGAGCACAACTACGCAGAATTGAATCCAGGTTCTCACGGCAAATGCGGATTGATTCACTCAGGGTATTGTCTGCATCCAGCATACGCCATTTAGTTGCCTCAGGAACTGAAATGCCCAGCCACTCCATAAATTGCAGCGTCTTTTCACCTCCACACGGGGTAAAAGTCAGGATCAGTCGCTTTGGCTCAATGCCTTGCTGTTTGCAGGTGCGGGCATAGCTGGTGATCAGGTCTATGGTTGCCTGGGCATTGTATACAGCCTGAGAAATAAAGAATTCACAGCCCTGAGCGGTTTTTTCAATCAAACGCTCATGCTCATTGCGTTTTGAAGCATGACGTTCCGCAATGGTGACACCACCGAGGAAAAAGTCTGCCTGATGTGCAGCCAGGGTCTGATAAGCGTCTGGCAGCGGCAAGTTAATTTTCCCCTGTGATGAGGGAGAGCCAACCAGCACCAGATTGTTCAGGCCAAACTCTCGCTTGGTGTTGCTAAGCCACTGATTAAACTCGTTGCTGTCACGTTGTGCGACACTTTTGTAGGTGATCACATCCAATTGTGACAACGACTTAACCAGCCGACTGTACTCACATGGGTCGACAGTTTCCTTAAATGGAAAAGGACGTGGCACGTTGGTACGGCTGCTTTCGTCCTGAATGTCGTAAACGATTACACCGTCATATTCAATTTCATGCAGGCGATCCAGCAGCTTCGTCGCAATACGCTTAACTTTGTCTTGCTCCGTACCAGATTTGGGCGGAGTCGTACCAATCAAATATACCCCTTGGTTCGGGTCTAAGATTTTCTCTTGTAGTGATAACGCCATGGTCTAGATTCCGGCAAAAATTCAGTTTATGGGATCTAATATAGCAGCCATTTAGACGTCTAGATAGATTTTTTTTCATGAAACAAATTCAATGCAGATGAATTTGTTTCAAGGTGTTTTCGGCATGTTGGAACAAGCTGTTGTTTGCCAGTCAGTTTCTTAAGGGTCGTCTAGTTCATATTTCTTTACATAATTTGGGCGAGTAAAGATGAATTAAGGTGGGATTGCGGCATAATTGGGAGCTATGAGTCCCAACGAGAATGGGACCAGAATAAAAATTTATACAAAATTAAGGGAAGCATATGAAATTTAAACTACTGGCGACCAGCCTGGCCGTGTCATTGGCTCTGGCCGGCTGCACCGCAACGCAACAATCGGCTCAGCAGGTACCAAGCGGTATTGAAGCACAGACCAGCAATAAAGTGTTTGCGCAGGATTATGTCCTTGAAGAGCTGGATAATGGCTTACGCGTGATGGTAGTGAAAACCGACTACCCAGATGTTGTGTCACTACAGATCCCCGTATCTGTTGGATCGCGTAACGAAGTTGAATCAGGCAGAACCGGATTTGCTCACTTCTTTGAACACATGATGTTTAAAGGCTCTGAGAAGTTCCCACAGGATGTTTACGCCGACATTCTAAAGAACTCCGGAGTCGATAACAGAGCTTATACAACGAATGATTACACCAACTATCACCTGAATTTCTCAAAAGAGCACCTGGATAAGGTCCTTGAGATCAAAGCGGATATTTTCCAGAACCTAAGCTACAGTGAATCTCAGTTCCGTACTGAGGCGCTGACAGTTAAAGGCGAATACCTGAAGAACAACGCCAGCCCGATCCGCAAGTTATTGAGTGCGGTGCGCAAAGAAGCCTTTGACAAGCACACCTACAAGCATACCACCATGGGCTTTTTTGAAGATATTGAAGCCATGCCAGATCAAATGGAATATGGTCAAATCTTTTTTGAACGTTTCTATAAGCCTGAGTACGTGTCTATCGTGATTGTGGGTGATGTCGATCCGCAGGAAACCATGAAAATGGTTAAAAAGCACTGGGGTGGCTGGCAGCGTGGTAACTATGTTGCCGATATACCGGTGGAGCCGAAGCAGCAACAAGCTCGATATGTGCACGAACAGTATGAAGGTTTGCCAGGCCACTGGTTACTGGTTTCCTATAAAGGTGCCGCATGGGAGCCAAAAAAGAAAGACCGTGCCGCATTGGACCTGATATCTCAACTTTATTTCTCTGAAAACTCCGAGCTATACCAGGAGCTGGTCGTCGACAAGCAAATTGCCAGCCAGATGTTTACTTATAATCCGGAGACCAAAGATCCGGGTCTGCTTCATGTGTTTGTAAAGGTCAATGAGGAAAGTGACTTAGCTGTGGTACGCGATGCTATCAATCGCACTTATGCTAATGCGCGCACGGAACTGGTTGACAGTGATAAGCTGGCTGCACTGAAGTCGAATCGCAAATATAGCTTTGCCAACGGTCTGGACTCGTCGCAAGCGATTGCCGGGATGTTGGCGCAGTACATGCATTTCGAGCGTGATCCTGAAGTCATCAACACCTTGTATGCGACCAGTGATTCCATCACTGCTGAAGACATTCGCGATGTTGCTAACCGATATTTCGTAGACAGTGGCCGTACTACAGTGACTATGTCGGCGTTGGCTAAAGTGGCAGGGTTTGACAAAGAAGTTGAACTGGATGCTCTGGTGTTGCAGCAAAACCAACCAAAGCAACAGAAATTCACCGTACTGGATAAAACCAATGCTTCTCCTCTCGTTGATGTGAATCTGCTGTTTTATACGGGGGCCGCTGCGGATCCCAAGGGTAAAAAAGGCGTGGCAGCTCTGACTGCTGCAATGATTGCCAATGGCGGCTCACAAAGCAAGTCGTACAAAGAAATTCAAAAAGCGCTGTATCCCATTGCAGGTAGCTTTGATTATCAGATTGATAAAGAAATGCTGTCACTGCGTGGCCGGGTGCATAAAGACAATGCAGCGCAATGGTATGCTTTGGTTAGTGAGCAGTTACTCAATCCTGGCTTCAGAGAAGATGACTTTAAACGTCTGAAAAAAGAACTGATCGACAACATCAAAGCGGGCCTTAAAGCCTCAAACGATGAAGAGCTGGGCAAAGAGGTGCTGTATCATAAATTGTATCAGGGCCATCCGTACGAGAGTTACAATCTGGGTGATTTGTCTGATCTCGAAGCGCTGACGCTCGATGATGTCAAAGCCTTCTACCACAGCCAGTTTACTCAGGCAAAACTGAACGTGGGGATCACCGGTGCGCTGGATGAGCAGCTTAAAGCACGTATGCTCAATGACCTGGCTAAGCTGCCCAAAGGGAAGGAGTCTCGGCTGACGGTCCCGGATGCGCCAGCATTAGAGGGCCGACATGCCACTATCGTTGAGAAGAGCGCGAAATCGACTGCAGTATCGTTTGGTTTCCCAATCGATACCATCCGTAGCAGCAAAGACTGGACTGCTCTGTGGCTGGTGCGTTCTTACTTTGGTGAGCACCGTAACTCAAACGCTTATCTGTTCCAGCGTATTCGTCAGGTGCGTGGTATGAACTATGGTGATTATGCTTACATTGAGTATTTCCCGCGCGGTATGTTCCAGACCAAACCGGATGCCAACCTGGGCCGCTCCGAGCAAATTTTCCAGGTATGGTTACGTCCACTGCGCTCCAATAACGACGCCCACTTCGCCACGCGGGTTGCACAGTTTGAGCTGGATAAGCTGATCAAAGAGGGTATGACGGAGGGCGATTTCGAGGCGACCCGCAACTTCCTGAGCAACTTTGTGCCGCAGATGGTGGCCAGTCAGGACCGTCAGCTGGGTTATGCGCTGGACAGCCAGTTCTATAATACGGATGAGTTTGTGACCTATGTGCGTGACCAGCTGGCATCGCTGAGCGTGGAAGACGTCAATCGCGTGATCCGTGAAAATCTGCAAAGTGACAACATTCACTATGTCTTTGTGACCGGCGATGCGGCTGATATGAAAGCGCGTCTGGTCAATCAGACTGAATCTCCGATGCATTACAATGCAGAAAAACCGCAAGCGCTTATCGATGAAGATAAGCAAATTGCCAACTACAAACTGGCTATTCCGGCTGCCAACATCGAGGTGATGAACGCAGAAGCGGTCTTTAAGTAACGCCCCATCAGAGCCCTCGACCGGGCTCTGAGTTTGTCAGGCGGGTCTGGTATCCGCCTGGTTTCCCATCCTCTGTTCGCTATTTCGGGTTATAATTAATAACAAATTGATGCAATAAGCATTTGACTATCACTGCTAATTTACCGCGTTGCAGGGTAAGATAGAAAAAGGCTTTGGAATAATTGAAATAGTGCAGTTTATGAGACACGAGATCTGGCAAAAGCTTCGTCAGGAAGCGACCGAATTAGTAGACCGCGAGCCGCTGCTCGCCAGCCATGTTTACTCAAGTATTTTAAATCATGAATGCCTCGGTGCGGCATTGAGCTTTATTGTGGCGAACAAGCTGGCAGACGCCGTGGTGTCAGCGTTCACCATCCGCGAACTATTCGATCAGGCCTTTGTGGATTGCGACCGTATGCTGACCCATGTGGCACATGATATAAAAGCGGTTAAAGATCGTGACCCGGCTGCCGATAGCTATCTTAACGTTATTTCAAACCTTAAGGGCTTTCATGCAATACAAGCACACCGACTCGCCCATTGCTTATGGCGACAAGACAGAAAAGAGCTCGCGCGTTTTATCCAGAGCCGTACATCCGAAGTATTTGGTGTTGATATCCATCCTGCTTGTAAAGTCGGCCATGGCATTATGTTTGACCATGCGACTGGTATAGTCATTGGTGAAACCGCAGTAATCGAAAATAATGTCTCTATTTTACAATCGGTGACCTTAGGGGGAACCGGTAATGAACAAGGGGATCGTCACCCGAAAATACGTGCCGGCGTATTGATCGGCGCAGGTGCAAAAGTACTGGGTAATATTGAAGTGGGCGAGGGCGCGCGTATCGGCGCCGGCTCCGTGGTACTCAAAGCCGTCGAGCCACACACCACTGTGGTAGGGGTACCGGCAAAAGTGGTGGGCAAACCGCCATGTGCCTGCCCGGCCGAATCGATGGATCAGAACTTCCTTGATGAGGATCTGATTGCCCGCAACGAATCTCATACCAGTGCGATGCTCTAGCATCTGACTGAATAAATCGGCAATGCTTTATGGATAGCCTGAACCAAAAGTTTTTATGGATGTTTTTGGGGGCAGCCATGGCTGCTCCGTTAACCTGGTGGTTTGTATCAGAAAACCCAGTACAGCCTGCCACTGTGATTGTGGCCAACTCTGGCGATGCCGTTCAACATCTAGCTCCTTTGCCGTCAGATCAGGCTCAGCTAGATAGCGCCTCTGAGCCGACTGGCGGTACCGAGCTGGTAGCGCTGCAGCAGCAAATACATCAGTTACAGCAAGAGCTTAAGCAGGTTCAAAGTCATACACCATTGCTGCCGGAGCAATCAGAGCAACAGCAGCGACCAAGTTCATCTGGCAATATAAATCGTCAACTGGCTGATATCTTTCAAACCGAATCGCGAGACCCCGTCTGGGCCGATGAGCTGGAATTGCAGCTTGGGGACTTTTTGTACACCAGTGATCTCAGTACATACTTTACTTACGCCAGTTATGGCTGCAAGCGTCATGTTTGTCAGCTTAGTTTTGTGCCGCGCAGTGAGGATATCGATGCCATGCAGTGGCAACGCCTGAATGACAGCCTGTTCAATAGCCCCTGGATAAAGCAATTTAAGGTCAGCTCAGCGCAGCAAACGGCGCAAGGCATGCTGGTGCATTTTAGCACTAAAAGCATGCGCGAGCTGGCGACTGAGTATTAAGTGCTCTCGTCATTTGGGTTGGCTGGTGTGACATCAATGACCTGGGCTTGCAAACGACCATCGTGCAATTCAGTGGTGAGTATATCGCCTGTCGTTACATCCCGGGTCGATTTCACCACTTTTTCGCCAGATTTCGTAATGCTATAGCCTCGCGACAAAACGGCCAGCGGACTAACACTGTCGAGCCTGGCCGCGAGCAAAGCCAGCTGCTGTGTACGCTGTTGCTGTGACGCCTGCAATGTTCGGGTGAGCTTTTCTTTCAGACTGTCCAGATGTTGATGTGCGTATCGCAACTTTTGCTCTGGATGAAACTGCGCCAAGCGGTGTTGTGCCAGGGTAACGCGACTTTGAGCACGGTGTTGCTGGTGGTGCATTGCCCTATGCAATCGGCTACTCAGTTCATCTACTTTTTGTGCCTGCTGCATTAGCTGTGCCTGTGGATGTTGGAGTAACAGCCGCTGATGTGAATTTTGCAGTTGCTGAGTATGGTGTGCCAGATAGCGCTGCATCGCACTGCTCAGGCGTTGTTTTTGTTGACCTAACTGGGCCTGAATTTCTGCCCCATCCGGGCTGACCAGCTCTGCGGCGGCAGAAGGGGTTGGAGCACGTAAGTCGGCGACATAATCACTGATGGTGGTATCTATTTCATGCCCTACGGCGCTGATCACAGGCAGTTGACTGGCAAAGATTGCCCGTGCCACGGTTTCTTCGTTAAAGCACCAGAGATCTTCAAGCGAGCCGCCGCCACGACCAACAATCAGTACATCTACTTCTTCACGACGATTCGCCAAGCCAATTTGTGCCCCAATCTGATGATGCGCTTCCTGCCCTTGCACTTGAGTCGGGTAGATCACCACCTCCAGCTGTGGGGCTCGTCGCTTAAGAACCGACAGAATATCACGCACAGCTGCGCCGGTTGGGGAGGTTACGACGCCGACCCGGTTTATTCGTGCAGGCAGTGGTTGTTTGTGCTGGCTGCTGAATAAGCCTTCACCGGCCAGACGTAGTTTGAGTACATCGAATTGCTGTTTTAGCAGACCTTCACCTGCCGGTGCCATCTGTTCGACGATCAACTGATAATCACCACGGGGTTCGTACACCGATACCCGGGCCTGCACCAGTACCTGTTCACCATTTTGTGGCCGGTAGCGGCAGTAGCGGTTGTTGCCACGCCACATGGCTGCCTTGACCTGGGCTTTGTCGTCTTTGAGCGAAAAATACCAGTGCCCGGATGCTGGGGCAACAAAGTTGGAGATCTCGCCCGTCAGCTGTAAAGAAGCGAACCCCTGTTCCAGCAAACTGCGGATCTCTCGATTCAGGTGTGACACCGAATAAACTTTTTCTTGTTGTGGCAACGACATACTCAGCTCCATAAAAAATTCACGAACACTCTAGCATATTTTTGCTAAATTTTATTTACTCGCATAAGGAACGCTGATAAAATGCGCTCGCAATTCCTTATACTCAGTTTCACTTGAGAGATGCCGCACACATGTTAAGAATTGCAAAAGAAGCCCTTACCTTTGACGACGTACTTTTAGTACCCGCTCATTCGACTGTTCTACCACACACTGCGAACTTAAAAACCCGCCTGACCCGTGGTATTGAACTTAATTTGCCATTAGTTTCTGCCTCTATGGATACAGTCACTGAAGCACGCCTTGCAATTGCACTTGCACAGGAAGGCGGCCTTGGATTCATCCATAAGAACATGACCATTGAAGAACAAGCGCGCAACGTACGTAAAGTAAAAGCGTACGAAGCAGGAATTGTCTCTTTTCCGGTTACCGTCACCGCAGATAAAACCATTGCTGATACGTTAGCATTGGCTGAAGAAAACGGTTTCTCAGGCTTCCCTGTGGTCGGCGAGAACAACCTGCTGGAAGGTATCATCACCAGCCGTGATATGCGCTTCGAAACTAAACTAGACAAGCCTGTGTCATCTGTGATGACGCAAAAAGCGGATCTGGTAACGGTAAAAGAGGGCGCATCACGCGAAGAGATCCTGGGTCTGATGCATGAGCACCGCATCGAGAAAATCTTAGTCGTTGATGATGCTTTCAAACTGAAAGGCATGATCACGGTTAAGGATTATCAAAAAGCACAGGAAAAACCAAACGCATGTAAAGACGAGCAAGGCCGTCTTCGTGTAGGTGCTGCTGTGGGTGTGGGTGCAGGTACCGACGAGCGTATCGCTGCGCTGGTTGCTGCGGGCGTTGACGTACTACTTATTGATACTTCGCATGGTCACTCTCAGGGCGTTATTGATCGTGTTAAAGCAACCCGCGAAGCGTATCCGGACTTGCAAATTGTTGCGGGTAATGTGGCCACAGCTGAAGGTGCAGTAGCACTGGCTGACGCGGGTGTGGATGCGGTTAAAGTGGGTATTGGTCCTGGTTCTATCTGTACCACACGTATCGTAACTGGTTGTGGCGTGCCTCAAATTACGGCAATTTCAGATGCGGTTGATGGCCTGAAAGGGCGCGACATCCCAGTCATTGCTGACGGCGGTATTCGTTTCTCTGGTGACATCGTTAAAGCCCTGGTTGCAGGTGCATCTTGTGTGATGGTTGGTTCTATGCTGGCAGGTACTGAAGAAGCACCGGGTGAAGTTGAGTTGTATCAGGGTCGTTACTACAAGTCATACCGTGGTATGGGCTCACTGGGCGCGATGAACCAAAAAGAAGGGTCATCAGATCGTTACTTCCAAAAGAGCAATGCTGCTGAAAAACTGGTTCCGGAAGGCATTGAAGGCCGCGTGGCTTACAAAGGCCCAATCGCGACCATTATCCACCAACAAGTGGGCGGGATCCGCAGTGCCATGGGCCTGACTGGATGCGGCACCATTTTGGAGCTGAACACTAAACCTCAGTTTGTTCGCGTGACTTCTGCGGGTATGGGTGAGTCGCACGTCCATGACGTACAGATCACCAAAGAGGCTCCAAACTACCGCATGGGCTAATCCCGGCGGGTAAAAAGTGGGCTGGCGGTTGCCGGCCCTTCTTAATTTTAGTGTCTGCTTTTATATGGCGGATACAAACAAATACAATGCGTTGGGCAGGCAAACTTGCCCGGTCATTTAGGTAAAGTACTTTTACTATGCTTTACTAGTTTTATCGCTTCCTAACAAACGAGATTATCAATGAGCAAAGACATCCATGATTCCCGTATTTTGATCTTAGATTTTGGTTCTCAATACACTCAATTGATCGCCCGCCGGATCCGTGAGATCGGCGTTTACTGTGAGCTATGGGCCTGGGATGTAACCGAGGAGCAGATCCGCGAATTTAATCCGCAGGGTATTATTCTGTCAGGTGGTCCGGAGTCAACGACTTTAGAAGGCAGCCCGCGCGCACCTGAATATGTCTTCAATGCCGGTGTGCCTGTACTTGGTATTTGTTACGGCATGCAAACCATGGCGTCACAGCTGGGTGGTAAAGTACACAGCTCAGATAAGAAAGAGTTTGGTTACGCGAAAGTAGAAAAAGTGGGTAACTGTGCCCTGTTTGAAGCGATTGAAGATCACATCGAAGATGGCATTGGCAAACTAGACGTGTGGATGAGTCACGGTGACAAGGTTATCGAGATCCCAGAGCAGTTTATTACTTCTGCAAAAACAGAAACCTGTCCGCATGCAGCGATGTCTTGGGAAGAAAAGCGTTTCTATGGCGTGCAGTTCCACCCGGAAGTGACGCACACGCAACAAGGTCTGCGCCTGCTTGAGCGCTTTGCTACTGATATCTGTGGCTGTGAAAAACTGTGGACACCAAGCCAAATCATCGAAGATGCGGTTGCACGTATTAAAGAGCAGGTAGGTGACGACGAAGTGATCCTGGGCCTGTCGGGTGGGGTTGATTCATCTGTGGTTGCTATGTTGATCAACCGCGCTATCGGCGACAAGCTGACGTGTGTATTTGTAGACAATGGCCTGCTACGCCTTAACGAAGGCCAGCAGGTGATGGACATGTTCGGCGATAAGTTTGGCCTGAACATCATTAAAGTTGACGCAGAAGACCGTTTCCTGAATGCCCTTAAAGGCATTGATGACCCGGAAGACAAGCGTAAAGCAATTGGCCATACCTTCATTGAAGTATTCGACGAAGAAGCGGGCAAGCGTGTTAACGCCAAATGGCTGGCACAAGGCACTATCTACCCGGACGTGATTGAATCTGCGGCGTCAGCCACAGGTAAAGCACACGTGATCAAGTCTCACCACAATGTGGGTGGCTTGCCAGAAGATATGGAGCTGGGTCTGGTAGAGCCGCTGCGTGAGCTGTTTAAAGACGAAGTACGTAAGATTGGTCTGGAGTTAGGCCTGCCATACGACATGCTTTACCGTCACCCGTTCCCGGGTCCGGGTCTGGGTGTTCGTGTACTGGGTGAGATCAAGAAAGAATACTGCGACCTGCTACGTCGTGCCGATGCTATCTTCATCGAAGAATTGCACAAGGCTGATTTGTACCACAAAGTGTCTCAGGCTTTCACTGTGTTCCTGCCGGTACGTTCAGTGGGCGTGATGGGTGATGCGCGTAAGTACGACTGGGTTGTCTCACTACGCTGTGTAGAAACCATCGACTTTATGACGGCGCGCTGGTCACACCTGCCGTATGAGTTCCTGGGTCAGGTCTCAAACCGCATCATCAACGAAATCGACGGCATTTCTCGCGTGGTATATGACATCTCAGGTAAACCGCCTGCGACGATTGAGTGGGAATAATCACGTATCAGGTAACCTGATATAGGTTAAGAAAAGGGCGAATAGGGTAACTATTCGCCCTTTTTGCTGATAAAATCAGCAAACGATCAGAAATGTGATATTTTTTCTTTACCTTTTCAATTAGCTCATTATAATGCGTCGACATTGCAGGGGCGTAGTTCCAATTGGTAGAACAGCGGTCTCCAAAACCGATGGTTGCGGGTTCGAGTCCTGCCGCCCCTGCCACTTCCTTCTTTATTTCCTGATAATTCCCATATTTAATACAATTCAGATTGCAGTCATTGCGCGCATATTCTAGAATTCTCAGCATTTAATTTTCTCGGTGTTTTTACATGCATGCAGCTCAGGCTCAGTTACTTGGTGTAATGCCACTTAAACTCAAACCGGCGTTTGACCCCAATCCACAGCCAGCCATGCCAGCCTCCGTGCCTGTTGAACATGAGCCGCTCTCGCTGAATGAGCAGCTGCAACAGGATCTGTGCAGAGCCGCTAATGTCGGTGAGTTACGTGTCGTAAAAGGAGATGCTCTGCATTGGTCCCGTAACGGGCAGCAAGCACAGCTGATTATGCCGGATGCGCAGCTGACAGGTGAACAAAAACGCATCTTATGGCAGCAGATCTGGAGCGCGTAATAATGAATGTTGCTATCGTGTCGGATCATCTGGCCGCCATACCACTACAACAGCTCATGGACATTGAGCAGGCCTGTCATAGTCACCCTTGGACCGTCAAGACGATGCAGTCGTGTTTAAGTGGTCGTTACTTTAATGCTGCTCTATATCTGGATGAGCACTTAGTGGGGTTTTATGTAGGTGAGCGCGCTGGGCCAGACTTTACACTGATGGATATTTGCATTGCTCCCGCTTTTCAGGGGCAGGGCCTGGCCTGGCAATTGCTGGCGCATTTCATAGAAAGGTGCGAGCAAGACAATGCCGAAAATATCTTTCTGGAAGTACGGGTAAGTAATAACGCGGCTATTGGCTTATACCATAAGGCAGGCTTCACGGAGATGGGGGTGCGAAAAAATTACTACCCGAGCGCACAAGGGAAAGAAGACGCAGTGCTGATGGGCAAAGTACTTTTTAATCCTGAACTGGCGGATCACTGATTATCTTATGCACTGCACAAAATCAGGCATGCTCTTGCTCAAGGGTATATCTGATGGCTTGTGTGAGTGTCAGCATTGCATATTCCCACTTTGTCGGATTGTCTTCGCGTAGACAAGTTTCCAGGTCGCCGGCAGCGTTATGAATATTAGTAAAGCCGAAACATCCGGCACTGCCTTTCAGGCTATGCGCCAGTGCTCTGAGTGATTCCCATTCCTGAGCACCAAAAAGGTGTTCCAGTTGAGTCAGCTGGTCAGGCAGCTTTTCAACATAGTTGCGGCTGATCTGCAGGTATTTTTCACTTTGCAGCAGCGAGTTCCACTGCGAGCTTTTATCCTCTTCCAGCTCTAAATATTTAAGCAGTACGGCCCCGAGTTTTTCACGGTCGATGGGTTTGGCGAGCGTGGCATCGCAACCTGCCGCCAGGTAGGTGTCTATATCATGCTTCATGACGTTAGCGGTCAGCGCAATAATTGGACCATCGTAGGCAGCATGCCGGAGCATTTCAGTGGCTTCCAGTCCACCCATAACAGGCATTTGCATGTCCATCAGGATGAGGTCGTAATCATTCACCAGAGCCATTTCCACGGCCTGTGCGCCATTGCTGGCTATATCAGGTTTGAGCCCCCAGGCCCCTAATAAAAGCGTCAACAGCTCCTGATTATCCGGGTTGTCTTCAGCAAGCAGGATGTCAGCCTCAAACTGAGTCTGCTCAAGTTGCAAGGTGGAGACCACATGATCATGTGTCAGTTGCGCTTCGTCTTCAATCCACGCGAAAGTGTTATCTGAATGGTTGGCTGCGATGGTAATGATAAATCTGCTGCCGACACCCTGCGCGCTTTCTACGCTGACATCACCACCGAGCAACTGCGCCAGGTTTTTGGAGATACAAAGCCCCAGGCCGGTGCCGCCAAAGCGCCGGGTAGTGGTAGAATCAGCCTGCTCAAACGGTTTGAATACCCGCGACATTTCGCCCTGAGACATACCTATGCCGCTGTCTTTTACTTCAAACTCAAACTGGGCGGTATCTGAGCGATAGCGGGCATTGATCTCAATACTGCCCGTTTCGGTAAACTTCACTGCATTCGTGGCGATATTCAATAAAATCTGCTTAAGTCGGGTTTCATCGCTGAACAGTTGTTGTGGCAGTGGTAAGGCATAGTGCATTGTAAAGTCGAGTTGTTTTTGCTCCGCCATGGGGGCAATGATGGACTCAACATCTTTAAGTAAGTGAAGTAACTCGATTGGATCTTGCTCAACAGCCAGCTTTTCGGCCTCGATCTTAGACAGATCCAGGATATTATTTATAAGCTCAAGCAGGTGGCGTGAGTTACGTAATATAGTATCCAGGTGTAGTGCTGAGTTAGTGGCATTGGGAGAATGCAGCATCTGCTCGGTGAAGCCCATGATAGCGGTCAAAGGCGTGCGGATCTCGTGACTCATATTCGCCAGGAAACGGCTTTTAAGTTGACTGGCCTGCTCAGCTTCTGCTATCGCGACCTCAAGCTGCTGGTTCATCTCTTCGAGTGCCCGGGTGCGGTTTTCAACTTTTTCTTCCAGATGTAATTTATAGTCCTCGAGCTCCCCCTGGAAATCCCGGATCTGTTTGGTCATGTGATTAAAATCTTCAAACAGTATCCCGACTTCATCATCGTCATGTGCAGGTAAGGCAACAGAAAGATCACCATCCCCAACGCGATGACTGGCTTCGCCAAGCAGTTCGATGGGCGTCAGCAGCAGGTTTCTCACCACAATAAAAATCAAAATCGGCAGGGTGATAACAGACAGTATGACGATCAAAGCCGTTGTCAGGCTGATAGCTTTACCCGACTGATATAGAATCGTTTTTGGGATGGTCGAAATATAGTAATAGCCACCACTGAGCTGAGCGCTGTAAGTCATTCGGCGCAGGTTATCAATGGATGGCAATACCAGAGAATCCAGCTTTCCTTTATCAGCCAGGGTGTTGATCTGATCCATCTCTTCAACGCTCAAAAAACTTTGATTAAAATGACTGTCTGAGCTGAATAACACCTCGCCGGAGGCGGACACCAGCAAATTTAACGTGTTGTCATAGGGGGCTTCGAGAATACTGCTGCTGATAATTGAAGGGGCTACCTGAACGATAATATAACCTTCTCGCTGAGGACGGTTGAGATTGAAATCCACCCCATAGATTTGCTGTACAAAATACAGTTGCGTGCCGCCATTGTGTGACGCCTGCATAAACTGTTGTTGGCGTAAATTACTTTGCCTGACTTGGGCAAAAAAGGGATAAGATTGAGGCGCACGGTTGAGGTTGCTGGCATAGAAAGCATGACTCTCACCATGTTCATCAACCAGATTTATGCTAAGAATATCTGGATAGGCTTCGGTGTAACTGGCAAACACATCCATGAGTGCCCCTAAGCGCTGGACTTTTTCCTGACTGGCTACTTCTGGCATGCTCAAAAAGTCACTGAGCACCGGTGAAGTCGACAACAGCTTAGTGGTGGACTGATAGATCTCCATGTAGTTGAACATTTTTTGTTGTTGCTGTTCAACAAAGCGACTGACAATGAGTTTTGCCTGCTTTTGGGTAGAACTGGTGACGTTGGTAAGCGTAAAACCACCAAGCAATAGCAGTGGTAATATCACCAGAGGGGTAATATACCATAACAGCCTGATACTCAGCTTACTTGTTTTCATCCGTGTCCAATTCCATCTATCAACGCGGTGGAGAGCCACCCGAGTCTGACCACAAACCTGTCCAATTTAATCTGTTGTTGTGGGTCATGTTACCGATTTTTGCATCAAACGGCTATTGTATAATATAAATTAACTGAAGTTTATTTACCCAAATTAGGTGCCCGCAATCCTGTTGCGGGCACCTTGCGATTAACTGTCTGCGCGGCTCATAAACTTAGATTCTGCCGTGTTAATTTTAATTTTATCACCCGTGGAAATATGCTCTGGTACCTGTACAACCAAGCCTGTTGTCAGAGTAGCTGGTTTAGTTCGGGCACTGGCCGATGCGCCTTTGATCGATGGTGCTGTTTCTTCGATCACCAGTTCAACGCTTGAGGGCAAGTCCAATGAAACTGGCGTGCCTTCAACAACTACAATCAACAGGCCTTTGGTTTCCTCGTTGATGAACAGGACCTGTTCAGCGATTGAGTCTTTATGAATATGGTAAGGGGTATAATCCTCTTCATCCATAAACACATACTCTTCGCCATCTATATAAGAAAGCATAGCAGGACGGCGTGTCAAATCAGCCAGCTGCAGCATTTCTTCCGCCTTAAACGTTTCATCTACTTTACCGCTATTGACGACATCGTACATACGCATGCGGTACAAGCTGCCGCCAGCACGGCCTTGTGGTACTGAGCGCTCAATGTCTCGGACGATCATAACGCGACCATTGTAATCAATCGCGGCGTGTTTTTTTATTTCACTGGCTTTAGGCATAAAATGCTTCCTGTTAGTCTAAACTGAGCGAGAAGTTAGCATGAAGTCGGTATCTCGCCAAGTATTGTGTTCCCAATCGGCTTGCCCTGCAAAGGTACTGTGAATAAGACTAAAGAGAGTAGAGGCTCGACATCGCCTGGTAATTCAGTCCAAAGTGCTTATTAAACCAGTTGTTGACATAGTCGTTATGCGGTGAAAGCTTGGCGCAGCGCAGAACATTTTCCCCACTGGCAGCGGCCAGTTTATTTTCACAATAGCTTTGCAGCCAGGCTTGATCTAAGTCTGCTCTAAACTGGGTTCGTAACTCAGACAATTGCTTATCCAAACGTGAGCTGACGTCCAAAAAATGGGCTTTCTGAGGGGATAAATCGAGGTCAGGAAAATCGGCATAATGGCTTTGGGTGTAATGCACCTGACTATCGTCGACCTTGTGCTCTATATGTTGTCCACCAACGTAACCCAGATACATCATGTCCAGACTAAAGTGTTCGGTAAACTCAGTCACGGGGTACTGATATGTTTTTGCAACTTCAACATCCATTACCGTATCAGGTTCATTCGGATTGGGTTGTTCTTGTTTTAGTGTGTAGTGTTTTTGTCGATTTACCAGTTGAGTCTTGCGGGTGTGTTTGAAAGCGGCGTGAACTTTAAGTGTGAACGTTTCTGTACCTTGTGGGTGGTACCACAGACTATCTCTGAAAGCGTCATTCAACTGAGAGAGCGTTGTTTGCAGGCGCTGCTTTTGGGTGCTGGTATCGTGTACTTGTACTGAAAGTATCGGGTTAATACGGATCTCAGAGTACAGAGCTTTGTCGGTGACGCTATCATCGAGTTGGATCGTTAAGTTCCAGGCCTGACAATATTTTCGATAAAAGCGCTGCAGAAACAGGCGATCCCGGCCTTGAGCGGCTTTGAGCTTGTCACATTGGCGTACTGCGTTGGCCTGTAGCTGATCATGATAGTTTGCCAAGGTGTTGCTGAGTCTGGCATTAGCAATTAAAAATGCATAACGCATTTCAAAGTAACGAAACTGATCCGGGTAGGCAGAATCAGATAGTTGCCGGGCTTCTTGTTTAAGCCAGGTGTTTGCATATCTGAGCTCTTCGCTTTGTGTATCGGCCATGGGGCCGACAGGTTCGATATGCCAGCTGATCTGATTGCGTAGTAGCGCCTCAAGTTTAAGTGCTGCGCCGGTGTGATTGCCCGCTAAACGCAGCATACGTACATCTATAAGTCCACGATCGATGATTTTATTGCGCGCTAAAGTCAGCCCCTGACGTGCTTCAACATCTTGGGGATCTTCAGCCAGTGCTTGCTCATAGAACTCAGCTGACTGATCATACATACCAGCTTCGTACAACTCGTTGCCTTTCTGGACTAAACTGGAACAGCCCGAGAGCATCAGTGTACCGGCAATTATGGCCGTAAACAGGTTACGTGTATTCATCGTTCCTTCCTTGCTCACTTTAAAAGTTATGGCTAACTATGTGACGCTAACCTCAGTGAAAAGAGTGCTCTGCTGCGATAAATGAAACATCTTTAATGCCGTTAGCGTCAGAGCTAATCCCTGAAATTGATCATAGCCTTACGCAAACGATCCCTATATATCATGCGTCATGTCACTAAGATATGACAACCGGTACCTACAACTACTTTTTCGGGCCAAGTACCCGTCGTTCGGCAATGTGTTTTGGTTTAGTCGGTGCTTCGCTGAGTACCCAGACCGGGCGTGTGACAAACAGGTTATTGGGGTAGACGACCTTGTGTCCATCAACATGACGCAGTACCACATTCATCAGCCCCATTTCTACAATGCAGCCTTCAATGAAGTTCGCACCGTCAATGACTCTGACCCAGTTACCAAGCCGATAATCATTTTGTACAAACATGATCAGAAAAGCGGTCAGGTTGCTGAGTAAAGACCAGGCTGCAAACATCGCCACACCGAGCATCGCAAATAAAGAAGATCCTAATACCAGCAAGCCCCGCAATTCGATGCCCCAGAACACCAGCAACAGACAGAGCAACACCGCACCAACCAAACCTTTTAACAGCAGTTCGGCACGTTGCTGACGATGCAAGTCAATTTTCCCCCGAGTGATCTTATGTAGCACTTTGATTGCCAACTTTAGTAGCAATGGAAACAGAAATATGAAAAGCAGGGTGACGATCAGTTTATACTCGGCGAGTAAAAATGTCGCAAGGGTCTCTGGCATGTGGTTTGCCCGTTTATGTGTAAATAAAACAAGATAATATCAGGGAAATTTGCCTGGTTAAAAGCGGTTTTTAACCGTAAATAACCATTGCACAGAGTCAATGTTGTCAGGTCCATCGAGTGGCGCGGCAACATCCAGGTGCAGGACTAAACCTGAATTCGCGCGGCTCGGAGCGAGTCGAAGACCCAGACCCACATTTTTCAAAAACTGGCCCTGAATTTGATGTGTTAAAGCGTGTTGCTGCTGTGTCGTTAGTATGTGAGAAAATTCCGAATTATCGTGTAAGGGAGATGGCAGTGCACGACCGTCTACTCTGCCAATATCAAAATACGCCGCACCACCCACTTTAAACAGGTGCAGTAAATCGTATTCCCAGTAATAGCGTTTTTCAAGGTTAAGTAAAATTTTGCGATTGCCCTGCAGGTAGTTACTCGGGTACCCCCTGAGACCCGTTTCTCCTCCTAAGGTGATCTGCTGATCGGCACTGAGGTGTTTGCCATATTGGACTTCCAATTGTGCATACCAGGATTGCCTGAGACTGGTATTGAGATAGTACTGAAGCCGTGTGCTGATAGTTAAATTTTCGGCCTGATGCTCGCGTTTATTCCAGTAACCATTCAAATTGAAGGCGAAGCGCAGCAAGCTATCGTCAGAAGTAAAGTGAGCCTTGTTTGCGTTGAATGTCCCAACCCAGCGGCTATCATCATCACTGAGCCCGCTGTCTGAATAGCCAATCAGGGCATTGATATTCCACCCTAAATTTAAATCCTCAGTACGGTAGATAGAATCAAAATTACGAACTTTGATATAGGCATCCTCAAACCACTGTGCCTGAATATAGGGGTAACGTACAGTACGGTCCTCTGCTATTGGTAAGGTGGTGGCGCGTATTGGGGCAAACTCTTGCTTTTCATCCTGATATCCCAACAGAAGTCGCCGTGTCCAGTCGTCGTTAAGTGCGAACGCGCGACCAATATATAGATTGGTTATTTCACTCAGTTGCTCATACTCCGAAATCTCTTCGCCCAGATTGTAAAGAGATTCAACTCTGCGATTGCTTAGGTTGCTAACACCATAGCTGTAGGGTGTAGAAATCGAAAAGAATGGATAGGCAACCCCAATATAGTGCACTTTGCCATCATCGTTGTCTGCATACTCTACTCGCCCCTGATAGCGGCTAGAGAGAATTTGAGGGTCGTCATAAACAAACAAATAACCACTACGATCGGGATCGGAGATATGTGTCAGTGACAAACGTTTACCATAGCCCAATAAGTTAGATTCACGAAAACCGAGTCTGCTCGAATTGTCACCACCGCTGCGGCTAAAACTGATGTCGGGCAGCAGTGTCCACAGATCGCGTGTGACGACAGTGACAGCCACTTCACCGTCACAGGTTTGCTCTGCGAATATTCTCGCATCGTAAATATAGGGTTGCTGACGCAGTATCCGTTCTGATTCTTGTAATAGTTTTGGATCATATTCACTGCCTTTGGTAAAAAGCAGTAGATTACGGATCACTTCAGGTTTGGTGGTGATATGTGCCCGATTGGCAAAACGAAATACCGCGTTGTCTTCTTCTGGCAAAGAGGTATCAAAGACGTTTAGCTGCTTGAGGTCAATGCTAACAACGGAGGCATTTTGCACATCAGGTAGGGAGTCCTCACTGTCTAGCTGACGGTGGAGGTTGTTGTCTTCGGGTATGTTCGGACGAAGATTACCACAGCTCTCCAATGCACTAAATGGCGTGCTGGCTGCTGCTTTTGCAGAATGCGCCGCCACTGTTGTGAATATTGTTAGTATTGAAACGCGAACAACCCAACCCATAGAACAGCCTGTTGTGAATAAACGTGCTTTTAATTATGGCCTATGTTAGCCATAGCTGCTCAACTAAGTCTATATTATTGTTGTAAATTTAACCGAAATAATGTAACCAGATCCGGCAAATGTTCAGTCGCACCAAGGCCTTCCGGCATGATCCAGATGCTGTCGCTGTAATGTTCAAAATTGAGGTTATAAGGGTGGCCTGCATAACTAAAGCGCCATTGATGACGATCTGCGCCAAGGTGAAACTCAAGCAAGGTAATACCATCCAGATGCAAGAAAATTTGTCCCCATAGCTCGAATTCATCTGCATCGGGCAAAGAAGCAGGAGTAACGACAATGCAGTCCTGCTCAGGCTGGTGGTTGATGTGGGTTGTCACGGTTACTCCGGTTAGTGCGTCAGGTTAGTCGGTATCGAGGTAATTTCGGATCAGCTGCATAAAAGGTGCACCGTACTTGCTCAATTTGGTAAAGCCCACACCGGATACTTTCAGGAATTCACTGTCATTTGTCGGGGTGAGCTGCGCCATTTCTGCCAGTGTCTTATCACTGAAGACAACATAAGGCGGCACGTCATCCTGATCGGCGAGCTCTTTTCGCAGGCTACGCAATTTCGCAAACAGCTTCTTATCGTAATTGAACTGAGCCAGTTTATCCTGATAAACATGTTTTGCTTCAAGGCGTGGCTGAGCGAGTTGCAATGCGTATTCTCCACGTAAAACTGAACGCGCCCCTTCAGTGAGCCTGAGTGCGGCGCCCTGAGTGATATCTTGCGCAACTAACCCATGGTGTATCAGTTGTCTCAGGATACTCAGCCAGTATTCATTGCTATGTTCTTTGCCAATACCATAGGTACTCAGTGTGTGGTGCTGGTTGTCCCGGATCCTGGCGGTATTTGCGCCGCGCAGGACATCCACAATGTAACCGAGTCCAAAACGCTGCTCAGCTCGGTAAATACAGGATAACGCTTGCTGAGCAACCAAAGTGCCATCAAAGCGCTTGGGCGGGTTCAGGCAGATATCACAGTTACCACAGGGTTCACGTTGATATTCACTGAAGTAATTGAGCAAGATCTGACGTCGACAGGTCTGCGCCGAAGCAAAGCTGGCCATAGAGTTGAATCGTTGTTCTTCGACTCTGCGGCGATGCTCATCCTCAATATCTTCAAAAAAGCGTTTAACCCGGCCAATGTCCGCCGGATCAAAATACATAATGGCTTCTGCTGCCAGACCATCACGTCCCGCGCGGCCCGTTTCCTGATAGTAGGCCTCAATGCTTTTGGGGATGTCGTAATGCAAGACATAGCGCACATTTGATTTATTGATGCCCATGCCAAATGCCACCGTTGCAACCACTATCTGAATATCGTCACGGGAAAATGCATTTTGTACGAACTGACGTTGCTCGTTAGTCATACCTGCATGATATGCCGCAGCGTTAAAGCCGGCCTCAACCAGCTTTTCGGCGATGTCATCAACGCGTTTACGACTGGAGCAGTAGACAATGCCGCTTTGCCCTTTTTGAGTACGCAGATAGCGCATCAATTGTGACAGGGGCTTAAACTTTTCTTCTATGGTGTAGCGAATATTCGGTCTGTCAAAACTGCCTGTATGGATAAACGGAGTGATCAGGCCAAGCTGCGTGACAATATCGCTGCGAGTTGCCAGATCGGCGGTTGCCGTTAATGCCATCATAGGAACAGTGGCAAAGCGTTGTTTTAACTCATGCAGACGACAGTAGTGTGGTCTGAAGTCGTGCCCCCAATGGGATACACAATGCGCTTCATCAATGGCGAATAACCCCAACTTGAGGTGACTCAGACGTTCAATAAACTCGCTCTGGAGAATTTTCTCAGGCGCAACATACAACAACTTGATTTCACCCTGATGCAGGCGTTGATAGATTGCTTGCTGTTGTGCCCGGTCGATACTGTTATTGATGAACTCCGCGGAGATGCCCAGCGCTTTGAGCTGGGCAACCTGATCTTGCATCAAAGAGATAAGGGGAGAGACCACAATGCAGGTGCCGGGTAGCAACAAAGCGGGTACCTGATAACACAAAGATTTACCGCCGCCTGTCGGCAGCAATACTAGGCTATCGCGCCCGTCCAGGCATGCCTGAATGACGTCGAGTTGTCCGTCACGAAAGTCACTGTAGCCAAAAACTTCTTTCAGTACGCCGTGCGGTGTGTCGATTGAGTGAGTTGCAAGATTTTCCATCGAGCGCATTTTAGTGGGTTTTACGTCAGATGTCTTTTGTTTTTGATCACAGGAAAATCATACTGGCGGGTACAGTTTGCGGTATACTGCGCGCTTGGCATCTGTGGTCGCCATCACAAGGCCAATTGTGTTCGTGCTTGGGAGAAATGAATGGGAACGAGTAGTGAAACGAAGCAAGGGTATACCTTTGCCGTTTTAGCGTTTTTGATGTGGGGACTGGCCCCCATCTATTTTAAATCACTGGATCAGGTCGATGCGCTTGAAATTCTGATCCATCGAGTTGTCTGGTCAGTGCTCTTTATTGCGCTGATCATCGCGGTTAAGCTGAACTGGCATAAAGTCATTGCGGTACTGCGTCAGCCTAAACTATTGATGATGTTAACTGTCACGGCGTTGTTACTCGGTTTTAACTGGGGACTGTTTATCTGGTCAGTGAATAACGGTCATATGCTGGATGCTAGCCTAGGCTATTATATTAATCCCTTATTGAATGTACTGTTAGGCATGCTGTTTCTGCAAGAGCGTCTTCGTCCTCGTCAGCAATTTGCAGTCGGCCTGGCATTCGTTGGGGTCGTGTTACAGTTAGTAAGCTTTGGCTCGTTCCCCGTTATTGCGTTTTCCCTGGCCGGTTCCTTCGCCATTTATGGTTTGTTGCGCAAGACTATGGCGGTGGAGTCCTTACCCGGTTTGTTAATTGAAGCCGTTATTTTACTTCCCATTGCACTTGGTTACTGGTGGTGGCTGACACCCAGTGAAACGAGCAACATGATGCTCAATGACTGGCTCACCAACCTCTTGTTGATTAGTGCTGGGGTGGTTACGACCCTGCCGTTATTGTGCTTCACAGCAGCTGCAAAACGTATTCCCTACTCAACATTGGGGTTCTTTCAGTACATCGGACCAAGCCTGATGTTTATTTTGGCTGTGGTATTTTATGGTGAAGTGTTCAGCGCAGAGCGGGTATTGACCTTTGCGTTTATTTGGTCAGCTTTGGCGCTATTTAGTTTTGATTCTTACCGAACGGGCAAAGCACAGCGCCGTCTGGCAACGTCATAGTAGTACTTGGGGCACCGAGTGAGTCGGTGCCCACAATAAATTCGGTTAGATGTCGTCGTCAGCTTCCACAGCGACAGCTTCGACTTCTTCCTTATTTGCGCTCACCTTAGAGCGACCAAACAAAGTATGGAATTTGGTCTTACAGGTCGTCAGTTTGAGGTATTTGGTCCAGGTTTTTTCCATCGCATTTTCTGGAGTCCCTAATCCCCCCATAACCTCCACAAAGCGTTGCTGAAATTCATTTTGCGGATGACTGGCTTTAGTGTATAAGCTTTTAAGTAACGCACCATGGTTTTCCAGAATATCAGACTCTTGCAGGGTAAAGTGTCCGCTTCGAGAAAACCCCCGGGGAAAGTTAATATCATCATAGAAGTGTTTTGTTGTAGCAAAAGCTTCTTTCAAGGTCGCTAAATTTTGACTCATGGTGAAATCCTCAGCATTGTTTGGCAGGAGTATGGACCATAGTGTGGAAATAATTAAACGAGATTTTTTTATCGTAAGGGGGCTATGTGGACATAGATCTATTAAAAACATTTGTCGAAGTCGTAAAGACCCGTCACTTTGGTCGCGCAGCGGAGAATTTATACATCACTCAGTCTGCCGTTAGCTTCCGGATCCGCCAGTTAGAACAAAGCCTTGGCGTTAATTTATTTATTCGTCAGCGCAATAATATTCAATTGACGGCGCCGGGTGAACGTTTATTACCCCATGCTAATATGATCCTGACGGGCATGCAGCGTGCGAAGGTCGATGTGGCACTTGCCAACAACATGCATAAGCAGCTTTCACTGGCGGGTACGCCGAATATCTGGGATGCCTTTTTACAATTCGGTATTAATCATATTGTGACAGCCATGCCAGGGGTTTCTTTGGTGGCAGAAGTAAAGGCACAGCAAGAGAGTACACGTTTATTGCTGGAGCGTACACTTGATATTGCAGTGCTATTTGACCCACCTAAAGTTGATGAGCTGGTGGTAAAACAAATAAAGCATCTGGCCATCATCCCAGTTAGCACAATGTCACAGACAACGGATGAGGACTTTTTTGATAAGCAATATGTTTATGTAGACTGGGGAACGGCCTTTTCATTGTGGCATGCGAAACAATTTACTGGCAGCACACCGCCTTATTTCAGAACCAGTACCGGGCGTATTGCGCTGGATCTCATTATGCAGTGCGGAGGCTCAGCATTTATACCCCGTGCATTGGCGGTCGAATCGATAGAGA
Source organism: Pseudoalteromonas rubra (assembly GCF_005887115.1). Classification (GTDB taxonomy): domain Bacteria; phylum Pseudomonadota; class Gammaproteobacteria; order Enterobacterales; family Alteromonadaceae; genus Pseudoalteromonas; species Pseudoalteromonas rubra_F. The sequence continues at coordinate 419,967 of NZ_PNCJ01000017.1, forward strand.
AAAAGCAGTTGTTTCATATTGAATCTGTAGAACAAAATGCCCGCGAGATTTATGTTGCCTATCACAAGGATAATGAACAGCTAGAGCAAATAGAGATGATTGCCAGTCTGTTGGCGTCTTTACCTGATTAGGTTACAGATTGTTGAATTATTTATGATGGCTAGCTGACAGTTTAATGTCACTTTTATTTTAAGTGTAATATTTCTGTCACGTATCGCTGGCAGACTGCGCCTGTCTAAAAAATTACGTGTTGCGATACTTGAGGAAATACACATGAAATTATCCAAATCAGCATTATTTGTTTCTCTTTTCGGTGCTTTGTCTGCGAGCGCTTACGCTGATGTTGATGTATACGGTAAGGCGAACCTGTCTGTACAAAGTTCTGATGAAGGTGAAGGTTCATTTACAGAAGTGAAGAGCAATGCATCACGCTTTGGTTTTAAAGGCTCTGAAAAGCTCGACTCTGGCCTTGAAGTTATCTACAAACTGGAGTTCCAGGTAGACGTATCTGATGCAGATTCAAAAGGCGAAGATGACAATATCACGGCACGTAACCAATACGTCGGTCTGAAAGGTAATTTCGGTGAGGTTGTTATTGGCCGTAATGACACTGCATTTAAACAGTCACAAGGCAAACTTGACCTGTTCAACGACCTAGAAGCAGATATTAAGAACCTGTTTAAAGGTGAAAACCGTCTGGGCGATTCAATTTCTTATAAATCAGCAAGTTTTAATGGCTTTAAAGTATTAGGTACATTTATTGCTGAAGACAGCACTGAAGGTGAAAACGGGTTCTCAGCAGCACTGACTTATGGTGATGCAAAATTAAAGAACACTAAATTCTATGCTGCGGTTGCAACTGATAGTGAAGTAAAAGGCTACGATGCAGTACGTTTCTCAGTACAAGGTAAAGTAGCAGACTTTAAACTGGGTGCAATGTACCAGATGCAAGAGAAAGTAGATGGGTCTGATGAAGCTGACGGTTACATGGTAAACGCGGCATACGGTTTCGGCGCGAATACCCTGAAACTACAATATCAGGTTATCGACTTTGATAAGGGCGATAAGGTTGATGGTATTTCTGTGGGTATCGACCACAAGCTGAGCAAAGCGGCAAAGCTTTATGCCTTCTACTCAAGTGTTGATGAAGACAATGGTGTAGAGGAAGACTACCTGGGTGCAGGTATCGAATACAAGTTCTAAGTCTATACAAGACCTAAAACCAGGATTGATAAAGGCCAGTCGGAACGCTCTGACTGGTCTTTTTACGTTTTATGGACCTGATATCAGGCCTGTTTAACGGCGTTTTATGTCAAAAAACACCTGTTTCGTACAATTAATGTTCGAACGCGCCGTTTTTCTCACTTTTCTTC
>NZ_PNCJ01000169.1 GCF_005887115.1 Pseudoalteromonas rubra
TAAGCCAACACCTAAGATGATGTAACCTACTGTACCGCCTTGGTGAACTTGCTCTTCAGTATCTGGTGCTTGTACTAAAAGACCTAAAATTGAACCACCTGTAGGGTCAAGCGCGAACTGCACAACACCTGATTTTGTTTGTTGTAAGTCAGGCGCAGTTGCAGTGTAACGGCTGCTTGGCTGACGCGTAAGCTGGCTGATTGTGTTCGTAGCCGGTGTGTACTCTAGGTATTTACCATCTGCGATTAAGTTAAATGCACCAACACGCACCACTTCTTTTTGTGCTTTGCTGCCACCT
>NZ_PNCJ01000170.1 GCF_005887115.1 Pseudoalteromonas rubra
CTAAATTATCAATAAAACAAGAAATCTAGATATAAATTTATTACTAAAATGATAAATGTCAAGTTTTTTCAAGATAGAATCTATTCTTCTTGAATTCATCATCGAAAATATAGCGGGAGCGAAATTCGCATAGCGTTTTGAAAATAAAGAATATTTAAAGATTCAACTAAGAGGAATATGTATGCCGATAAGCATAAAGCTAGCTCGGAAAACATAATTTGATCACTGCGTTCTGAATAGTGCCGGTAATAATCAAGCGATAAATGTTTAGTGGTCGG
>NZ_PNCJ01000171.1 GCF_005887115.1 Pseudoalteromonas rubra
CTGGTTAGTATAAATAGTGGTTATTTGCTCAGTGGATAGCGCCCCTTCATAGACAAGCACTTCATCCAGCACACCATTGAGCTCATCGGCAAATGAGCCATTACTTCGCCACCATACTCCCAATGCCGTCCGCAGCACATTGAGACTACCCGAAGCAGCCTGACGGCAACCAAAGCTAACCCCGTTAATATATAAACAGATATCACGCCCCGAACGGGTCAAAGCAATGTGATTCCATGTGCCGCTGGTAATTAAAGGCGCTGGATTAGAGAAGGCATAATATTGCCCTTTAAAGCCAACTCGTACCTCGCCCCCTGAGCGTACATATAACTCAATCTCA
>NZ_PNCJ01000172.1 GCF_005887115.1 Pseudoalteromonas rubra
GCAGCATCAACTGGGTATTTGGGGTCTTGTCTTTTTTCTACTACCCAATACTCATTAACTAATTCCTTTTTATCGTCTGAGGTCAAATCAATATACTGAATTTGCTCTTTAGGAGAAGTAGGGGGAGTCGTTGAGACACATGATATCAAAAAAAAGCTAAAAATTGATAATGTAACTGTTTTTCTCATTGCTAAGTCCTTATGGCACTAACGTCCTGTTAATAATAAAAAATTTGATTGGCCAGAATAAGCGACGAAGGAGTA
>NZ_PNCJ01000173.1 GCF_005887115.1 Pseudoalteromonas rubra
TCTCCTTGCGGGGTTCCGGCTCCCGTGGCCGGCCCCCGGAACTGTAATAATATATTAATTTAATTAATATTTTTTATAGATAAATATACATTATATAAAAATATTAATTAATTATTTATTTATTTATTTTATAAAAAAATAAATATATATTTATAATATATTAATATAATTATAATTATTAAAATATTTATATATATTTATATATTTATATTATAATGAATATAAAAACTTTTTATTAAGATCGT
>NZ_PNCJ01000174.1 GCF_005887115.1 Pseudoalteromonas rubra
GCTGACACGTTAGCGGCCATTAAAGCTGATTTCGGCGATCTTGATGTGCTTGTTAATAATGCCGGTATCACCCGCGATAACCTCTTAATGCGCATGAAAGACGATGAGTGGCAGGACATTATCGACACCAACTTGTCGGCTATTTATCGTTTATCGAAAGCGGTGTTGCGGCCAATGATGAAGAAAAAGTCAGGGCGTATTATTAACATCGGCTCGGTTGTCGGCACCATGGGTAATGCTGGGCAAGCAAACTATGCCGCTGCCAAAGCGGGTGTTATCGGTTTTTCAAAATCCTTGGCCCGTGAAGTGGCTTCGCGCGGTATTACTGTAAACGTTGTGGCTCCAGGTTTTATTCAAACAGATATGACTGATGAGCTGACTGATGAGCAAAAAGCGGCTACGCTTGCCAATGTACCGGCAGGACGTTTGGGAC
>NZ_PNCJ01000175.1 GCF_005887115.1 Pseudoalteromonas rubra
CTAATACAGAGACAACAAACCAAAGTGGGTCATAGCCTAGCATTGGCCCTAGGCGCATCGCGGCCATACCCGTGTAATGCATAACCCCTATGCCGGCGCCCAACAGCAGGGCACTGAGCGCAAGCTTGGCTCGAGAAGGGTTGTTCGTACTGAGTAAATGGAACCCTAAGGCAGTGGCTAAAAAGACAGGGATGAATGACACCACCGTCACTGTAAAATCATAGTCGACGCTGACGCATAGGCTAAATGCCAGCATTCCGATAAAGTGCATACT
>NZ_PNCJ01000176.1 GCF_005887115.1 Pseudoalteromonas rubra
TTTGCAAAACCCGGTGCCACCGAGTACCAATTAGAGGCGGAGTTGCATCACCATTATGCTATGAATGGAGCTCGTCACCCCGCTTACGGCACTATTGTCGGCAGTGGTGACAATGCCACTATTTTGCATTACACCGAAAATGAGTCGACCTTAAAAGATGGCGACTTGATATTGATAGACTCGGGATGCGAGCTCGACGGTTATGCAGCCGAT
>NZ_PNCJ01000177.1 GCF_005887115.1 Pseudoalteromonas rubra
TAACGGTTTACGTGATGGCGATAATGCGTTGTTTTTATCGCAAGCTTGGTTTGATAAGCGTGGGATCGCGATTACCGATGACGCTGAGCTGATCATTTGTATGGGCGAAACCCAACAGCCTGAGTTTAGTAAGTTGGCGGCGTATCTATTTCAGCAATTTCCAGCGCCTTTACTAAAAGTGATGTTACAGCAGCAAGATAAAGGCGTGCGTGTGCAGGTGCAGCGTCGAGACTTTTCGACTCTACAGGTGGCGCAGCTTGAGTTTTGTACTCAAGTATTAGGTCATGTGCATGCCACTCAGTGGAACAAACGTAAGAGTCACAAAAAGTATCGCTGGGATATCGCGAT
>NZ_PNCJ01000178.1 GCF_005887115.1 Pseudoalteromonas rubra
CGCTAAGCATGCCATAATTTGATATATTATGTAAAACACCACCTAAGGTGCTTGTTCGTCAGTTTGTGGAAAGGTTTGAAAGACCTTCAGGTGAGAAAATAGCATTATGTGCTGCTGAACTAACCTATTTATGTTGGATGATTACACATAACGGAACAGCAATCAAGAGAGCCACATTCATGAGCTATAATACTATCATAAGCAATTCGCTGAGTTTCGATATTGTCAATAAATCACTCCAG
>NZ_PNCJ01000018.1 GCF_005887115.1 Pseudoalteromonas rubra
AAGTCCAAGATTTTTTCTTAGAGATCGGCGCACATTCACGGATAGTCACAGTATCACCTGCTTGCGCAGTGTTGCTCTCATCGTGTGCGTGCAACTTAGTTGTACGCTTGATGAATTTACCGTAGATCGGGTGCTTAACCTGACGCTCGATAGCAACAACGATTGACTTGTCCATTTTGTCGCTAACTACACGACCTTGAAGAGTACGGATCTTATCGCTCATTATGCACCTGCCTTCTGGTTGATAACCGTTTTAACACGCGCAATATTGCGACGTACTTTTTTCAGCTCGTGAGTCTGAGCCAGCTGACCAGTGCTCGCTTGCATGCGCAGGTTGAACTGCTCACGCAGAAGCTCTAGAAGTTCAGCATTTAGCTCTTCTACGCTTTTGTCTTTAAGTTCGCTAGCTTTCATTTACATTACCGTCCGAGTTACAAAAGTGGTTTTGAAAGGTAATTTACGAGCAGCTAGGTTGAATGCTTCGCGAGCAAGCTCTTCTGAAACACCTTCCATCTCGTAAAGTACTTTACCAGGCTGAATTTCAGCAACCCAGTATTCAACAGAACCTTTACCTTTACCCATACGAACTTCAAGCGGCTTTTCTGTAATTGGCTTATCAGGGAACACACGGATCCAGATTTTACCTTGACGCTTGATGTGACGTGTCATAGCACGACGAGCTGCTTCGATTTGACGAGCAGTCATACGGCCACGGCCAGTCGCTTTCAAGCCGAAAGAACCGAAGCTAACTTTATTACCGCTATTTGCAAGACCACGGTTGCGGCCTTTGTGCACTTTACGGAATTTTGTACGTTTTGGCTGTAACATTAGTCGCTACCTCTTACTTAGCACTTTTTTTAGCTTTCTTCGGAGCGCGCTTGGCTGGCTTCTCAGCTTCTTGTTTCAGTGGAAGACCACCGATAACTTCGCCTTTGAAGATCCAAACTTTAACACCGATGATACCGTAAGTGGTCAAAGCTTCAGAAGTTGCGTAGTCGATGTCAGCACGTAGAGTGTGTAGAGGTACACGACCTTCACGGTACCACTCAGAACGTGCGATTTCAGCACCGCCTAGACGGCCGCTAACTTCAACTTTGATACCCTTTGCACCCAGACGCATTGCGTTCTGTACCGCGCGCTTCATAGCACGACGGAACATTACACGACGCTCTAGCTGTGAAGAGATACCGTCAGCAACTAGTTGTGCATCAAGCTCTGGCTTACGTACTTCTGCGATGTTGATTTGCGCAGGTACACCAGCAAGCTTAGTTACAGCATGGCGAAGCTTTTCAACGTCTTCACCTTTTTTACCGATAACAACACCAGGACGAGCTGTGTGAATTGTTACACGGATAGATTTAGCTGGACGCTCAATAACGATTTTAGACACAGAAGCGTTTTTCAATTCCTTAGTAAGGTATTGACGCACTTTGTGATCACCAAAAAGCTGCTCAGAGAAATCTTTTGAATTCGCGTACCAGGTAGAAACCCAAGGTTTAGAGATACCTAGGCGAATACCAGTAGGATGAACTTTTTGTCCCATTACTTATATCTCCTAGCTATCTGAAACCACAACAGTGATGTGGCTTGAACGCTTAAGGATGCGGTCTGCGCGTCCTTTAGCACGTGGCATAATACGTTTCATTGTAGGACCTTCGTCTACAAATACTTTAGCCACTTTAAGCTCATCAATGTCAGCACCTTCGTTGTGCTCCGCGTTAGCGATAGCAGACTCAAGTACTTTCTTAACTAATACAGCCGCTTTCTTTGGGCTGTACGCTAGGATTTCTAGCGCGCGATCAACCGGAAGTCCGCGGATCTGATCTGCAACTAGACGTGCTTTTTGCGCCGAACCAGAGGCGAATTTGTGTTTAGCTAATGCTTCCATCATACCCTCCGATTAACGCTTTTTAGCTTTCTTATCCGCAGCGTGGCCGCGGTAAGTACGTGTAGGTGCAAATTCACCTAGTTTGTGACCGATCATTTCGTCTGTAACGAATACAGGTACGTGCTGACGACCATTATGGACAGCGATGGTCAATCCGATCATGTTAGGGATGATCATTGAACGACGGCTCCAAGTCTTGATAGGCTTCTTGTCACCGCTTTCCAACGCCTTCTCTACCTTCTTCAGCAAGTGTAGGTCAATGAATGGACCCTTCTTGAGAGAACGTGGCATGGCAATTCCTCAACTATTACTTAGTACGACGACGTACGATAAATTTATCAGTACGCTTGTTCTTACGTGTCTTAGCACCTTTAGTCGGCTTACCCCATGGAGACACAGGGTGACGACCACCAGATGTACGACCTTCACCACCACCGTGTGGGTGGTCTACCGGGTTCATGGCAACACCACGAACTGTAGGACGAACACCACGCCAGCGAGTTGCACCAGCTTTACCTAGTGAACGTAGCATGTGTTCAGCGTTACCTACTTCACCGATAGTTGCGCGACAATCCGCTTCAACTTTACGCATTTCGCCTGAACGTAGACGTAGAGTCACGTACTGGCCTTCACGCGCTAGGATCTGTACATATGCACCAGCAGAACGGGCAATCTGAGCACCTTTACCAGGCTTAAGCTCAACATTGTGTACCGTTGTACCTACTGGGATGTTACGCATAGGCATTGCGTTACCAGCTTTGATTGGTGCATCAACACCAGACTGGATTGCATCACCTGCTTGAACACCTTTAGGTGCAATGATGTAACGACGCTCACCGTCTGCATATAGTACAAGAGCGATGTTTGCGCTACGGTTAGGATCGTACTCTAGACGCTCAACTTTAGCTGGGATGCCATCTTTGGTGCGTTTAAAGTCGATTAAACGGTAGTGTTGCTTGTGACCACCACCGATGTGACGAACCGTGATACGACCGTTGTTGTTACGACCACCTGATTTAGAGTTTTTCTCTAATAGCGGAGCGTAAGGCTTACCCTTGTGCAGATCAGGGTTAACCACTTTAACGACGTGACGACGACCCGCAGAAGTTGGTTTACACTTTTGAAGTGCCATAATTCTAACTCCCCTTATTACTCGGCGCCGCCGACAAAGTCTAGCTCGCTGCCTTCTTTAAGAGTAACGTAGGCTTTCTTCCAGTCTGAACGACGGCCGAAACGCATGCCTGTACGCTTAGTTTTACCCTTAACATTTAGCGTGCGAACACCAGTTACTTCTACTTCGAAAAGCTTCTCAACAGCAGCTTTGATTTCTGCTTTGTTTGCATCTTTAACTACTTTGAAAACAATCGTGTTGTTCTCTTCAGCAGAGATGGTGCTTTTCTCAGAGATGTGTGGAGCAAGGATTACTTTTAAAAGACGTTCTTCACGGATCATGCTAGCGCCTCCTCAAGTTGCTTAACAGCAGCAGCAGTAATCAGTACCTTATCGAAAGCGATTAGGCTTACTGGGTCGATGCCAGCTACATCACGCGTGTCAACCTTGTACAGGTTACGTGCAGAAAGGAATAGATTCTCATCTACTTCTTCAGTCACGATTAATACGTCTTTAAGCTCAAGCTCTTTCAGCTTAGCTACTAGTTCTTTAGTCTTTGGTGCTTCTAGACCAAATTCTTCAACAACTACTAGACGATCTTGACGAACAAGCTCAGAAAGAATGCTCTTGATCGCACCGCGATACATCTTACGGTTAACTTTTTGGCTGTGATCTTGCGGCTTAGCTGCAAAGCTCACACCACCGCTGCGCCAGATTGGGCTGCGGATTGTACCAGCACGTGCACGGCCAGTACCTTTTTGGCGGAATGGTTTTTTACCACCACCAGCAACTTCAGAACGTGTCTTCTGAGCTTTAGTACCCTGACGAGCACCTGCTGCGAAAGCAACAACTACTTGGTGTACTAATGCTTCGTTAAACTCACGTCCAAAAGTAGCTTCGGAAACTTCAAGCGCACCAGCGCCTTTAATTGCTAATTCCATCACTAAATCTCCAGGACTTAAGCTTTAACAGCTGGTTTAACGATAACGTCGCCGCCGATAGCGCCAGGTACTGCACCTTTAACTAAAAGCAGATTACGCTCAGCGTCAACACGTACTAGCTCTAGGTTCTGAGTAGTTGTTTGCACATTACCCATTTGACCAGCCATTTTCTTACCTTTAAACACCTTACCAGGTGATTGGTTTTGACCGATTGAACCAGGAGCACGGTGAGATAGAGAGTTACCGTGAGTAGCATCTTGCGTGCTGAAATTCCAGCGCTTAACACCACCTTGGAAACCTTTACCTTTTGAAGTACCAGTAACGTCTACTTTGTTTACTTCGTTGAATAGCTCAACAGTAAGCTCAGCACCTACTTCAAACTCACCTTCACCGCCGTTAAGACGGAATTCCCACAGGCCGCGACCCGCTTCAACACCAGCTTTAGCGAAGTGACCCGCTTCTGGTTTGTTTACACGGCTTGCTTTTTTCTCGCCTGCAGTAACTTGAAGCGCGTTGTAACCGTCTGTTGCGTCAGATTTGATCTGAGTAACACGGTTAGGAGTCGCTTCGATAACTGTCACAGGGATAGATACACCATCTTCAGTGAAGATGCGTGTCATACCCACTTTACGACCGACTAGACCTAATGCCATTTTCCTAAAACCTCTCTAATCTTTCGATTAACCCAGGCTGATTTGAACATCAACACCAGCAGCAAGGTCTAGGCGCATTAGAGCGTCTACAGTCTTGTCAGTTGGTTCTACGATGTCGATCAGACGTTTGTGGGTGCGGATTTCATACTGATCACGCGCGTCTTTGTTTACGTGCGGAGAGATCAATACAGTGAAACGTTCAAAGCGAGTAGGAAGTGGGATTGGACCACGTACCTGAGCGCCAGTGCGTTTCGCAGTTTCCACGATTTCCGCCGTTGATTGGTCAATCAAACGGTGGTCAAAAGCTTTTAGGCGAATACGAATGCGTTGATTTGACATTCTTAAACCTCAATTAAAAGAGCATTTAAAAAGAGCATAAAAAAACCACCGAGACCATCTCAATTTATAAGAGGTCGGTTGTTCTTCTATTTCTACCATTGAACTCCAAATCGGAGTTCCTGTTTACGTGCCTGAAATCCAGACCTTTGTATGACTTTCTTGTGACGAATCACAGAAAGTTTGAGCATTATAATGACACTGGTGATAAATGCAACAATTATTGCAAAATTATTTGTCCTGCGCCGCGTCTTCACGTTAAGTGGCACAAGGCGTCTATACTTTAACGCAAGGGAATACATACAACAGCTTTGTCATTGTACTGACACAAATGGTCAGTCCAGTTAAAGCCTGTTATTCTATACAGCAAAAATACAAACCTGGTACCGCTATGCGCTTACTTTCTCAGGGGCTCAACCGAGTGGCCCAATGGACCAACTGCTTGCTGGTCAGGAGCAAACTGTTGCCGACGGACCCCGTGTCGCAGTTCGACCTGGATCCAAACTTGCCCACTTTTTATGTTGCCCGACTAAACTCTCGGGCCGATCTGGCCGCACTCAATGCGATGTGTAAAAAGCTGGGACTGCCAAGCCCGATGCAGGATCAAGTGCTGGGCAGTAAAACGCTGCCGCGTTTTATCGGTATCAAGAACCCAACTCCGCTACTGAGTAAAACGCCAGGCCCAAGTCCGGCGATTGATCAGGGTAAGGCCATTTTCTCCGCCCTGCGTGCGCATCCTGACATCAAAGCACAAGTGATCCCAGTCACAGTGTTATGGGGTCGTAATCCCGGTAAAGAAAAGCCTGGCTTAGGTACCCTGTTTAGCCATTCACTGACACCCAGCTGGTTACGTAAGGCCATGGTGGTGCTGTTTTCCGGCCGCGACAATTTAGTGCGCTTTTCCGCGCCCATCGCGTTGGATCAACTTATGACAGACAAAGCAGATGTCGACGAGTTGCCTCATAAACTACTGCGGGTGGCCCGGGTGCACTTTCACCGCCAGAAGCTGGCCGCAACAGGACCCAAGCTGCCTTCTCGCGAAGCCTTGTTCAATTCTCTGTTGGCTGCGCCGAGCATAAAAAGGGCCATTGCCGACGAAGCCAAATCAAAAGGGCTGAGCCATGACGAAGCGCGGCTAAAAGCACTGGAGCTGCTCGAAGAAGTCGCCGCCAACTATTCAGAAGCCATGGTCCGTGTCGGAGATCGCGTACTGACCTGGCTGTGGAATAAACTCTACAACGGCATTGAAGTAAAAAATGCAGAACGCGTACATGAGCTGGCCGACAAAGGTCATGAGATCATTTATGTCCCTTGTCATCGCAGCCACATGGACTATCTGCTGCTGACCTATGTGATTTATCATCAGGGCCTGGTGCCGCCGCACATTGCTGCGGGGGTCAATCTCAACTTTTTCCCGGCCGGCGGTATTTTCCGCCGTTGTGGTGCGTTTTTTATTCGTCGCTCCTTCGCTGGTAACAAGCTCTACTCCGCCATCTTCAAGGAATATCTGACCCAGCTGTTTATCAAAGGCTATTCCGTCAAGTTCTACACCGAAGGTGGCCGCAGTCGTACAGGTCGATTGTTGCCACCCAAAACCGGCATGCTGGCCATGACCATGCAGTCAATGCTGCGTGGTATCGACCGCCCCATCTCCATTGTGCCTGTTTATATTGGCTATGAGCATGTCATGGAGATCAATACCTATCTGAAGGAACTGGCGGGTAACAGTAAAAAAAATGAATCAGTCGCTGGGGTATTTAAAGCCATTAAAAACCTCAAAAACTATGGCCGCGGCTATCTGAACTTTGGCGAGCCTATCCACTTGAGTCAATACCTGAACGAACATCAGGCTGACTGGCGAGATACCATAGGCCAGGATGAAGGCGTTAAGCCGCAATGGTTAAACGGCCAGGTGGCATTAGTTGCAGACCAAATCATGACCAACATTAATGCCAGTGCGGCACTAAACTCCATCAACCTGCTGGCCATAATACTGTTGTGTAATGAACAGTTTGCACTGAGCAAACAGAAGCTGTTAGCCCAGTTACGCTTCTACCTCACCCTGCAAAGTCAGGCACCTTACAGCGCCAATGTGACCGCACCGGACGAAGACGCCGAGGCGCTGCTAAAGCATGCGCTGAAACTGGACAAATTCGATGTGCTGGAGGATGAGCTGGGTGAGATCATCACCATTAAGGAGAAAGAGCGCACCCTGTTCAATTATTACCGCAACAACATACTGCACCTGTTTGCCGTACCCAGCGTGATTGCTCAAATGTTGTTTAATCGCTACAGCGTCACAGTCACTGAGTGCCAGGAGCGTCTCAGCACACTTTACCCGCTCTTTGCCAAAGAGTGGTTTATGCATGACCTGCGTGAAGACTATATAACAGACGTGCTGAACTACTTCGCTCAACAGGGTCTCATAGACTTTGATGGCCACCTGGCCACCACAGTGAAAGACAACAAGGCACTGGCACAGCTGGAAATGCTCGGCAAAGTGATCCATCTGACACTGGAGCGCTATGCCATCAGTGTCAGCTTGCTGCTGCGAGATCAGGGGATTGCGCGTGCCACACTGGAAAGTGAAAGTGAAGTGCTGGCTAAAAGACTGGGGACTTTACATGGCATTAAGAGCCCAGAGTTTTTTGACAAGAAAGTGCAGAGTAACCTAATTAGTGTGCTGCAGGCACAAGGCTTTATCGACATTTCTGATCAGCAAAAAATCGCAGCAATGCCCGCACTCACAACGCTGTCTGATCACCTCAATGATCTGCTGCCAGCCAGGATCTGGCAGTCCATCCGCGACACATTATAAAAGACGAACTACCAACAAGTCGGCGTCAGCGCGCTTCGCGCTGGCGCATCACCCCTTCCTGAATAGTCGACGCCACCAACTCCCCCTGACGATTAAAGAACTGGCCCCTGACCAGACCGCGACCATTACTGGCACTGGGGCTGTCAACACTATAGAGCAGCCACTCGTCCATGCGGAAAGGACGATGGAACCACATGGCATGATCTATGGTTGCAACTTGCATATTCTTCTGCATAAAGGATACGCCATGGGGCTGCAATGCCGTCGGCAAAAATTCAAAATCCGAGGCATACGCCAGCAAATAGTTATGGATACGGCGATCATCGGGCATCTCGCCACTGGCTTTAAACCAGACATGACGTACAGGCTCCATCACCTCAGGCTGAAATGGGTTATGAAATTCCACCGGGCGCATTTCAATGGGCATCTGTTGCGTAAACTTGGCAACCAGCGGCTCAGGGATCAGATCGGCTTTGTCCTGATAAAACTCCAGCGATGACCGCAGCGCCTCGGGTCCGGGAACCTCAGGCATTTCAGACTGGTGTGATAGGCCCGGTTCATCTCCCTGGAAGGAGGCTGTCATATAGAAGATAGGCTTGCCGTACTGAATGGCGCTGACCCTGCGCGTGCTGAAGCTGCGTCCATCACGAATATTCTCCACATCATACACTATGGGTTTGCTGGCATCTCCCGGGCGTAAAAAGTACGAGTGCAATGAGTGGACATAACGCCCCTCTGGCAACGTATATTTAGCTGCCGATAACGCCTGACCCATTACCTGGCCGCCAAACACTTGCGGAAAGCCCAGATCCTGGCTCTGACCGCGATAGATCCCCTGTTCAATTTCTTCCAGCTGAAGTAGCTCCAGCAACCCTGTTAATGCCTGACTCATTGCGCACCTCTTTCACTGCGTAGTGGATCTCATAATTATACACTATTGTGCAAGTAAAGAGAGCCATCGCAAGTTAAATCAGGTGGTTAACCCTGAACGGCATACTGAGTACATAGCGGGTCAGGCAAGAGTGAGGTAAACTGGTTGCCCGCTTCCTCAGACAAGGTAATTGACATGGCATACTGGTTATTTAAAACCGAACCCGACGCATTTTCCATTGACGATCTACATCAGGCACCTGAGCAGAGTACGTTCTGGGAAGGGATCCGCAATTATCAGGCACGTAACTTTCTGCGTGACGATGTGCAGGTAGGCGATCAGGTCTTTATCTATCATTCAAGCTGCAAAGTGCCGGCCGTTGTGGGTATCGCCACAGTGACCAAGGGCGCTGAGGTCGATCCCCATCAGTTTGACCTGAGCAGCGATTATTATGACGCCAAGTCCAGCCAGGACAACCCCCGCTGGGTAGGTGTGACACTGCGCTATGCGCAACATCTGGCACATCCGGTGACGCTGAAAGCAATCAAAGCCGACACAGCGATCACCGAGCTGGCACTGAAAAAAGCCGGCCGACTTTCTATTATGCCAGTCACCGAAGCGGAGTGGACACATATCTGCCGGCTTGGCGGCGCTGTGTAACACCCCCAGGCCAGAGCGCAATAAACTTCAGCGATGTTTTTTCTGTTTTCCCCCCTTGGGGATCATAGAGAAGTACAAGATCAACGCCAGCCAGGAAAACAGCAAAGTACCTATCAGCCAGCCATTTTTTTCATGGCCACGGGTGCGCTTACTGCCAGCAACCAGCCCTATGGGCAGTAAATACAGGCAGAGCGCCCCCATCAGTAACATCAGTTCGTCGGTCATACCCGCTCCCAGTTCACCTCACTATGGAGCACCCGCTGCGGAGCTATGTAATGTAGTACATCTCCCCCTTCCAGTGCGTAGTCCAAAGGTGGGTTTAAGTCCATATCACGACCGCTGAGGTCGTGCGCCACCCCCAACAAAGTCGCATTGTGATGCTCTTTAAAATACAAAAATAGCTGACCAAAGGTCAGAGCGCCTAATGACCTCGGCAACTGCAAACTAAACTGAGTATCACCATGCAGGGTCGATAGCAGCTCTTCCTGAATGCGACTGGACCCTGGGTCTTGCATCGAACGCACCAGAATCTCGGCAGACATGGCCGTCGAGCACTCGACATTACGACAGTGCTGACGCAATAGTTGCGCTTTAGTTTCATCATTAAAATGGGCACTGATGTGCGCAGACGTTTTTACCAGTGGGCTCAGTTTTAACGCCGTAGTAAAGGTCTGATCGTCATCCTGACCATCCACAATGATTTTGTCTGCATGAGCCAACCCGGTGCGACTCAGTTGCTGATCATCGGTAAAACTTACCAGGCGAACAAAGTCGACCTCGGTGAAGCGCAACAGCGGGTGCTCCATCTCATCACTCACCGCCAGCACGATGCGCCTGGCTATGCGTTTGTTGTCGGCCAGGATATATTCGATCATGCGCTCGGTGCGTGTTGCATGCCAGCCGAAGATAATGATGTGATCGCTCAGATGTGAATAGTCTTTATCGCCCTTCATTGCTCGTTTTACCCAAATTGTAATTAGTTGCCCAACCTTCCCCAGCAAAATACCAAACAGCGCCAGACCCAGCGGGATTTGAAATATGGCCACAACCCAGCGTCCCATATCGGTTGTGGCACTAAAGTCGCCATAACCGACGGTCGATGTGGTCACCACGTAATAATAGATATAAGTGCTGACGGGCAGTAAGGCATGCTCCTGAGCGAACCATAATAGCGCCCAGGTTACCCCCATATGCAACAGTGTCGCCAGACCAATCAAGGGCCAGCTGGCCTGATCAATATGCGCCTGCAATACCAACAGCAAGCGCTTAAATAACAAAGGCATTGTCCTTCCTATGTTCCAAGTCTCTGATTTACCATACTGAATAATCAGGATTATGCAACTGAGACAGGTCCTCGGCCATCTCCAGCCACCGCTCTTAATCCAACTCACCCAGCCAAGGCCTAAATAGTGTGCACAGAGAGTGTTAATTTATTTACTAATAAGTATATACTGAGAGAAGGTACATATCTTAGGATCGCTTTATGGCCGGAGTATTAGCATCCGTTGATCAACGCACACAATTGGTGGGAGAAAACCGCCTCGAATTACTGTTGTTCCATCTGCACAGCCGACACTTGTTTGCACTCAATGTATTTAAGGTCAAAGAAGTCGTTAAACTGCCCCACCTGAATAAGATGCCAAATGCACATCCTAAGGTAGCCGGTGTAACCACCATACGGGGAGAGTCTATCCCAGTGATCGACTTACGCCAGGCGATATGCATGCCGCACTGTGAATACGACAGCGACAGTAACCTGGTGATCACGGAATATAATCGCACCATTCAGGCTTTTCTAGTTGGGAAAGTTGACCAAATCGTCAACACCACCTGGTCTGATATTATGCCGCCACCACGCTCAGTTGGCCGCAACCACTATTTGACCGCACTGACCAAGCTCAAACGCGGCGATCAGGAACTGCTGGTTGAAATCATTGACGTCGAAAAAGTACTGGCCGAAATCATCGCGTACGACGTGGTGATCCCAGAAAACATTTTGGATAAAAACATCATCAATGAGTTTCAGGGACGCAAAATATTGCATGTTGATGACTCTCCCACCGCTCGTCGTCAGGTTTCAGATACGCTGGCCCAGCTGGGCATTGAAGTACTGCCCGCCACCGATGGTCATGAAGCCTTAAAGCTATTGCAACACTGGGCCGACGAAGGCATCAATGTCGAACAGGAGCTGATGGCGGTGATCACCGACGCGGAGATGCCGGTCATGGATGGCTATCGATTAACCTATGAGATCCGCAACGACAGTCGTCTGAAGAATCTCTATATCGTGCTCAATACCTCGCTCAGTGGCAGCTTCAACAAAGCTATGGTTGAAAAAGTAGGGTGTGATGTTTTCCTGTCAAAGTTCCAGCCGGACCGTCTGGTTGAGGAAATGCAGCGTCGACTAAAAGACGTGCTGAATCAGTAACTGTATATAAAAACAGGTAAAGAGGATTTAAAACCTCATATTTATCAATTTGTTAGTTTTAAAGGTGTGCAAAACACCCGCACCAAACTGGGCTTTGTGCCCTGCCCTAGGTATACTTTGCGCTGAATATAGACGATGGGCGCAAAGATGGACGTATCAGAATTACTTGACGGCTTAAACGACAAACAACGTGAAGCAGTGGCTGCACCGCTGCAAAATATGCTGGTATTGGCAGGCGCAGGCTCGGGCAAAACCCGGGTGCTGGTGCATCGCATCGCCTGGCTGATGCAGGTTGAGCATGCCTCGGCGTACAGTATTTTTGCCGTGACCTTTACCAACAAAGCCGCCAAAGAGATGCGTACCCGGGTCGAAGAAACCTTGCAAAGTCCGGTAGGTGGCATGTGGATCGGCACTTTCCATGGACTGGCCCATCGTATTTTGCGCGCCCATCATCGCGAGGCCAAACTGCCCGAGTCGTTTCAGATTTTAGATTCCGACGATCAGCTGAGAATGATTAAACGCCTGCTGAAATCGATGAACATCGATGATAAAAAGTGGCCACCCAAGCAGCTCAGTTGGTACATCAGTGCGCGTAAAGACGAAGGTCAGCGCCCCAAAGACATTACCGCCCATGACGTCAACGAACAACTGATGTTGCAGGTGTATACCGCCTATCAGGACGCCTGTGACCGCGCCGGATTAGTCGACTTTGCCGAGATCTTGCTGCGCTGCTATGAAGTACTGCAGCAACACCCCACTTTGCTGCGCCACTACCAGCAACGCTTCCGCCATATGCTGGTTGACGAATTCCAGGATACCAACAGCATTCAGTATTTATGGCTAAAACTGCTGGCAGGTAGCGACAGCAATATCATGATCGTAGGCGATGACGACCAGAGTATTTATGGCTGGCGGGGCGCGCGTATTGAAAACATCAAACGCTTTTTGACCGACTTTGACGCGCAAACCATTCGCCTGGAGCAGAACTATCGCTCTACCGGCACCATACTGAAAGCGTCTAATGCACTGATCCAGAACAACGCAGAGCGTATGGGTAAGAGCCTCTGGACCGACGGCAATCAGGGTGAGCCAATTTCCGTGTATGCCGCGTTCAACGAACTGGATGAAGCGCGGTTTATGGTCGGTAAAGTCAAGTCCTGGCTACAGGGCGGCAACGCACTGAGCGACTGTGCCGTGCTTTATCGCAGCAATGCCCAGTCTCGGGTACTGGAAGAGGCTTTGTTACAGGAAGGCCTGAAGTATCGCATTTACGGCGGTATGCGCTTCTTCGAACGCCAGGAGATCAAAGATGCCCTGTCTTATCTGCGCCTGATCAGCAACCGCAATGATGATGCCGCGTTTGAACGGGTGATCAACACCCCGGCCCGTGGCATTGGCGACAAAACCCTGAGCCATATTCGTGATTGCGCCCGGGCAGAGTCGCTGCCGCTGTGGTATGCCGCCAAAGCCGTGCTGGAGCAAGGGCACCTGGCTGGCCGTGCCGCCACCGCCATTCGCCGTTTTATTGAACTGGTTGAGCAGCTCGACGACAAACTGATGGAACTCGAACTGGCCGAACAAGCCAAGACCACCATAGAGCAATCCGGTCTGCTGGCCATGTATCAGGCCGAAAAAGGTGAAAAAGGCCGCGCCCGGGTAGAAAACCTTGAGGAATTGATCAACGCCTGTGGTCAGTTTGAACTACCGGTAGAAGAAGAGTTTACCTCGCCACTGCAAGGTTTTTTGGCGTATACCTCGCTGGAGTCTGGTGAAGGTCAGGCCGATGAACATGAAGATGCCGTACAGATGATGACGCTGCACTCGGCCAAGGGTCTGGAGTTTCCATTGGTCTTTATGGTGGGCGTGGAAGAAGGCATGTTCCCGTCACAACAAAGCCATGAAGAATCCGGTCGCCTCGAAGAGGAGCGCCGCCTGTGTTACGTGGGCATGACCCGGGCAATGGAAAAGCTCTATATCAGTCATGCGGAAAGCCGTCGCCTCTATGGTCAGGAAAAATACCACAGCCCATCGCGCTTTTTACGCGAGATCCCCGAAGACTGCCTGGAAGAAATTCGCATCAAGACGCAAGTGTCACGCCCGGCACCCAGTGGTCGTTTCAGCAGCTCGGTGAGCCATGCCGTGTTTGAAGACAGCGGCTTCAGCCTGGGCCAGCGCGTATTACATGCCAAATTTGGCGCCGGCACGGTACTCAATTACGAAGGCAGCGGCGCACAGTCACGTATACAGGTAAATTTTGACGATGTCGGCAGCAAATGGCTGGTCACTGCCTATGCCAGACTGCAATCACTTTAAGCTTGCGCGCCTGCTCACACAACTTGCGCAGGCTCGGCATCGTCAGCTTTTGCTGATAAGCGGCGAACAGGACTGGACTTACAACGAAGTACAGCGTTTGTTCCCTACTCTGGCTGATTCAGCGTTAGTGCTGAGTCAACATACACAACTGCCTGGCGCCTGTTGGCCTGAACACCTGCATCAGGTGCTGGGCCAGGAATATTCCTGCGTCGTTTACGACCTCTACAGCGGAGTGTTACCGAATAAACTGGCTGCCGCCGCAGGCACAGTGCAAGCTGGTGGCCTGTTGATTTTGCTCGCCCCGGAATTATCTCAGTGGCATAGCTGGTGCGATCCGGCATTGGCGCGCTGGCTATCTTATAACGAAACGGCACAGTTCAGTCCTTATCTGCAGCGCTGGCAGCGCCTGCTAACCAGCAACTCAGTATGGCAGATCAGTCAATCACAGGGCGACTTACTACCACAGCACTATGACGCGCCGCGAGCGACGCTAGACACCAGTGAACAACACAACGCGCTTACTCAGCTGACAGCCCACTTAACGCAGCCTGCGCCCGGACCCGTGTTACTCAGCGCTGATCGTGGTCGGGGCAAATCCTCGTTACTGGGCAAACTGGCGGCCAGCCTGCCCGATCTGACCTTTATTCTGTGCGCACAGCAGCGCCGCGCGGTACACAACAGCTTTGTTCATCTCGGCGCGGCACTGGATGAGCCGGTCAGCGATAAGCTCAACCAGCTTGCAAACCTGCGCTTTATGCCGCCTGATCAACTTCTTGCACAACGCCCGAGCTGTGATGTGTTGCTGGTTGATGAGGCCGCGGCTATTCCCGTGCCCATGCTGATGTCATTGTTGGGCGCTTACCCTAACGTGGTGTTTTCCAGCACCCTGATTGGCTATGAGGGCAATGGCCGGGGTTACACGCTGCGCTTTGCCAGACAGCTTGAGCACACCCATCCGCAGCGTCTGACCTTGTCACTCAGTCAACCAATCCGCTACAGCGAAGGGGATCCGCTAGAAGCCCGGTTACGCCAGCTGTTTGCTCTGGATTGTGACTATCAACACCCCCCGTCACCGTCGGCCCCCTGCACATTCGAGTCATGTTCAGGTACACAACTGGCAGTGGATGAAGACACCCTGTCTCAGGTTTTTGCCCTACTGGTGTTAGCACACTATCAAACCTCGGTGAACGATCTACGCCAGTTGCTCGACAGTCCGCACAATCGCTTATACCTTGCCCGTCAGCAAGGTTGTGTAGTGGCAGTGTGTCTGCTCAAGCTGGAAGGCGAGTTTGATATTGAACTCAGCCACAAAATTGCCGCCGCAACACGTCGCCCGGCCGGGCATTTAATGGCGCAACAACTCGCTCAGCTCACTGGTAATCCAGAGTTAGCACAACGTCGTGGTGCCCGGGTGGTGCGCATTGCCGTATCGCCGCAGCAACAGGGACAGCTTATTGGCAGCCAGTTACTGCGCTTTGCAGAGCAGCAACTCACTAACCAGGTTGATTACTTTGGCAGCAGCTTTGGCTGTAATGCACAGCTACTCAGGTTTTGGCAACATCATCAGTACCGGCCCGTTAAATTGGGATTTAAGCAAGATAAAGCCAGCGGTGAATTTGCACTGCTGGTGATTAAACCTCTTAATAAACATATCCAACTCGAACCACTTCAGCTATGGTTCAAACACCTGCTACTCAATCAGCTCAGCGAGTTATATCGTGATTTTCCCTGCACCTTGGTGACAGAGCTGTATAAAACACTCCCGCACTATACGCCCGATACCCTCTTGTTAACCCAGTTAAGCTACTTTTCGAGCAGTACGCCAGGTGAACAACAGATCGCAGCCCTGATCACTGAGCTGCTCAAGTGTCGACCCGATCTGCTGGACCGATTATCAGCCAGTTCCCAAGCCTTAGTGATTCGGCTATTATTACAGCGTCACCCGCCAAAAGTATTAGAAGATACTTTGAATTTGGCTACAAAAAAACAACGACAGACCGCCATGCGGTCACTTGTGACGGAAGTACATGCTGAAATTAATCTCAACCCTGAGCTGTTGCATCGCCCTGCTGGGCAGCCCTGAGCTTATCGCCGATGAGGAGCTCAGGCTTGGCATGTCGGTCGCATTGAGCGGGCCCGCCAAAGATATTGGCCAACAACTCAGGCAAGGCGCAGATCTTTACTTTAATTATGCGAATGGCCGTGCGAATAAAACCCACCCAACTATCTCATTGATGGTACTGGACGACGGCTATGAACCCAGCCGCACTGTGGTCAACACCCGCTATTTAATTGAACAGCATCAGGTTATGGCGCTGTTTGGCAATATGGGCACGCCCACCGCTCATGCCATCCAGGCTATTCTGACGCACCATCAACTGCCTTTTCTGATGCCCTTTACGGGGGCGGACTTTTTGCGCCACGACACCCCTTTTCCAATCTTTAATTGGCGTGCCAGCTATATGGATGAAGCCAGTGAACAAGTCACTTATCTGGTTGACGAACAGGGGCACAAACACATTGCACTGTTGATCCAGGCTGACGAGTTTGGCCTGACACTGGAAAAAAGCTTTCGCCGGGCTCTGGCAGTTCGGGGCATGCAACCGACCGTAATCGCCCGGTTTCGGCGCAACAGTGCCGATATTAAAAAAGCACTCCAAGTTATCATGCGCAGCGAGGCGACCGCTGTCGCCATGATTGGCACTTATCAACCGCTGTCGATATTCATAGACAAGGCGATGCATCGGGGCTTTCAGGGAACCTTCAGCGGAGTCTCCTTTACCTCGTCCAGAGCCCTGTTTGCCCAGCTCACCAGCAAACCTACCCTGATGATCAGTGAAGTCGTGCCTGCCCTTCAGGCTTGTCAGGCTGAATTATGCGATTTGTTCCGAACACTGGCGCACAGACAAGGACTGCAGCCCAGTCCGCAGGTGTTTGAGGGCTTTCTCAATGCTGCCATTTTTACAGCAGCACTTAAGCATTGCCCGCGCCCGATAACCCGAGGGTGTCTGCCTGGTGCCTTGCAACAGGTGCTGACAGAGGACAAAGCAATCAGGCATATTTTTGGTCTCACTGAGAAAGAGAATAAACCCCGTGTGTATCGATCTTACTTTCAATAATGTCTATGCTTAGAGCATCAGGTAAACGTACAGAGGCAGACATGGATTTAATCAATTTTCGGGTAGGGAAAAAAACCATTTCACTAAAAATACTGGATATCCTGCTTACGGAGCGCTACGAAGGCAACCTCACCTCTTTGCCCAATGATAACCCCAGCTTTATGGGCGTGAAGGATTACATGGGCACACCAACACCCATCTTTGATCTGGGCTTGATATTAAATAACCAGTCGTCCTACGACATTAACAAGTCTCTGGTCACTATGTTGCAAGAACGAGAGCAAGATCAAAAAGCCTGGGTTGCTGAGCTGGAACGCTGCATCTACAACGACCAGCCTTTTACCCAGGCCAAAGACCCCAAGCAGTCTGCATTTGGCAAATGGTACTATAGCTTTAAAACCGATAATGAAGATTTACGCACGCTATTGGCGCGCTTTGAGGAACCCCACAACAAGCTCCATGCGCTCGCCGATAAGCTGCTCACCATCAATGCCAAGGGTGATAAAGAGGAAGCCCTGAGATTGCTGGAGAAAGAAAAGTCGACCACTTTTATGAAGCTCATCCGTCTGTTTGAATCGGCCCGGGATCAAATCATTCTGGACCACAAGCCCATTATTGTCTTCACCACTCAGGATGGTCAGCGGCCACACATTGGCCTGTTAGTTGATCAGGTCGAGGACAACATTCACTGCGATGAGTCAGACATCAAGTCTCTGCATGAAATGACCAGTATGGGGTTTGAAATCGACCCGCAGACCCGCAAGATGATGAAAGGGCTAATTAAGCAGGGAGAGCAACACAGTCTGGTGCTGGACCCCAGCGCCATCTTTCGCCCCGATCACTTAAAGCAATATGAACCGGAAGAAACCGAGGCCTATGGTTTGTTCTGAGTACTCATTGCTGGCAACCATGAATTGACACGCATTGGCTTTGAAATGGTTTGTTCTGAGCATTCAATACTGGCAACCATGAATTGACCCGCATGGACGGTGTTAACACATTCGCTATAGCAATAAAAAACGCCGCAAATGCGGCGTTTTTTGTATTCGACAAGTAAATAATTACTTGGCCTGACGGCTCGCGCGCTTACGCTCACTTTCAGTCAGTAGCTTCTTACGAATACGGATGCTTTCTGGTGTTACTTCCACCAGCTCGTCATCATCGATGAACTCAAGTGCCTGCTCAAGTGTCATGATAATAGGCGGAACCAGGTTTTGTGCTTCGTCAGTACCCGATGCACGTACGTTGGTCAGCTGCTTACCTTTCAGGGCGTTAACAGTCAGATCGTTATCACGTGCGTGAATACCGATGATCATACCTTCGTATACTTCAACACCGTGACCGATGAACAGCTTACCACGGTCCTGCAGGTTGAACAGGGCGTTGGTTAGCGCTTTACCCGCTGCGTTTGCGATCAGTACACCGTTCTTACGTTGACCAATGTTACCGCCTTTGTGTGGGCCGTAGTGATCGAACGTGTGGTACATCAGACCAGAGCCTGAAGTCAGTGTCATGAAGTCAGTCTGGAAGCCGATCAGACCACGAGAAGGCATGATGAAGTCCATACGAATACGGCCTTTACCATCTGGTGCCATGTCAGTCATTTCTGCTTTACGCAGGCCCAGTTGCTCCATGATAGCACCCTGGTGCTCTTCCTGTACGTCAACAGTCACCGTTTCATACGGTTCTTCCAGCTGACCGTCTACTTCGCGCAGGATTACCTCTGGACGAGATACCGCCAGCTCGTAGCCTTCACGACGCATGTTTTCAATCAGGATGCCCAAGTGCAGTTCACCACGGCCAGATACGCGGAAGCTGTCCGGGTTATCGGTTTCTTCAACGCGCAGTGCCACGTTGTGTACCAGTTCAGCCTGAAGACGCTCAAGGATGTTACGTGAAGTAACGAATTTACCTTCCTGACCTGAGAACGGAGACGTGTTTACAGAGAACGTCATGGTTACTGTAGGCTCATCAACAGACAGCGCCGGCAGGGCTTCAACTGCATTGACATCACACACAGTGTCAGAGATTTTCAGCTCACCCAGACCTGTGATAGCGATGATGTCGCCAGCCTGTGCTTCTTGTGCTTCATGACGGTCAAGGCCCAGATAAGTCAGTACCTGACCTACTTTACCGTTACGTGTTGAGCCATCGGCACCAACAATAGTGACTTGCTGGTTAACTTTCACTGTACCACGCTTGATACGGCCTACACCGATTACGCCGATGTAAGAGTTGTAGTCCAGCTGAGAGATCTGCATCTGGAAGTCGCCAGCTGGATCTGCGTCTGGCTGCTCTACTTGCTCAACAATGGCTTCAAACATAGGCTGCATGTTGTCAGAAGGCTCGTCCAGGTCCAAGGTCGCCCAACCGTTAATCGCTGATGCATAGATAACCTGGAAGTCCAGCTGTTCGTCAGTGGCACCTAAGTTATCGAACAGGTCAAATACCTGATCCATAACCCAGTCAGGACGTGCGCCTGGCTTGTCAATCTTGTTGATAACAACGATAGGCTTCAGACCCAGCGCGAATGCTTTTTGCGTTACGAAACGCGTTTGCGGCATCGGACCTTCCTGGGCATCAACCAGTAGCAATACTGAGTCAACCATTGAAAGTACACGCTCTACCTCACCACCAAAGTCGGCGTGTCCCGGGGTGTCTACGATATTGATGTGGTAATCATTCCACTCGATGGCAGTGTTTTTCGCCAGAATGGTGATGCCACGCTCTTTTTCAATATCATTCGAGTCCATGACACGCTCTTCGTTGCCACCGCGTGTCTCTAATGTGCCAGATTGTTCCAGCAGCTTATCGACTAGGGTAGTTTTACCATGGTCAACGTGCGCGATGATCGCGATATTTCTTAACTTTTCAATGCTCATATTTTTACTCAGAGAAGTTGGCCCTCAGTGATCCTAGTCGAATCGCGCAAAAATGCGCACCTAAGATGCCGATCCACAATTAAAGGTCGCGTATTATCCCCTAATAATGTGACAGATGAAAGTTTATCCAGCTTTTTTTTACAGCCCGGGCCATGAAATGCGCAAAGTCTGCTGTTTTGTCGCTCCACAGTCACAGCCATGTGCTACATTGAAACCATTGCGCAGAGCACCAGTGTGGTGCAAAACCCAATATTGATACGCACCACGATGGTGCAAAATAAGATTGAATACATTATGAATAAAAATAATTCATTTATTAACAATGGATTACAAAACTGGCACGAATAACGCTTAGTAGTGCGCAAATGCAGAGCACTGCAACAAAATATAACCCTACGAGTCGGAGGACACATGTCACAATCGGTTTTAGACCTTATTAAAGAACACGACGTTAAATTCGTTGATTTACGTTTCACGGATACCAAAGGTAAAGAGCAACACGTTTCTATTCCTCACCATCAAGCCGATGAAGACTTCTTTGAAGATGGCAAAATGTTCGACGGCTCGTCTATCGCAGGCTGGAAAGGCATCAATGAATCAGACATGGTACTGATGCCAGATGCATCCACCGCAAAGCTAGACCCTTTCTCAGAAGAAACCACACTCATCGTACGTTGTGACGTCCTTGAGCCGTCAACCATGCAAGGTTACGAGCGTGACCCACGTTCTGTTGCCAAGCGTGCAGAAGACTACATGCGCTCTACCGGTATTGCTGACACCGTATTGTTCGGTCCTGAGCCTGAGTTCTTCTTGTTTGACGACGTAAAATTCAAAACAGACATGTCTGGTTCTATGTACAAAATTGATGCTCAGGAAGCAAGCTGGAACTCAGATAAAAGCTACGAAGAAGGCAACATGGGCCACCGTCCAGGCGTAAAAGGCGGTTACTTCCCGGTTGCACCGGTTGATTCATCAGGTGACTGGCGTAGTGCGACCTGTCTGGTTCTGGAAGAAATGGGTCAGGTTGTAGAAGCACACCACCACGAAGTAGCAACAGCCGGTCAGAACGAGATCGCAACACGCTTTAATACGATGGTGATCAAGGCTGACGAAATTCAGGAAATGAAATACGTTATCCACAATATGGCGCACCTATATGGTAAAACAGCGACCTTTATGCCTAAGCCTGTGGTTGGCGACAATGGCTCTGGTATGCACTGTCACCAGTCACTGGGTAAAGATGGCAAAAACATCTTTGCTGGCGACAAGTACGGCGGTCTGTCTGAAGAAGCCCTTTACTATATCGGTGGTATCATCAAGCACGCCAAAGCCATCAATGCATTTGCTAACGCCTCTACCAACTCGTACAAGCGCCTGGTACCTGGCTTCGAAGCACCTGTTATGCTGGCTTATTCAGCACGCAACCGTTCAGCGTCTATCCGTATCCCGGTTGTACCGTCTGAAAAAGCACGTCGTATTGAGGTACGCTTCCCGGATCCTACTGCGAACCCGTATCTGGCGTTCTCTGCCATGCTGATGGCTGGCCTTGACGGAATCAAAAACAAGATCCACCCTGGCGATGCAATGGATAAAGACCTATATGACCTGCCAGCGGAAGAAGCGGCAGAGATCCCGACTGTTGCCTCTTCACTGCAAGAAGCGCTGGACTCTCTGGACGCAGATCGCGAATTCCTGACTCAGGGCGGTGTATTCACTGATGACCTGATCGATGCATACATCGCATTGAAGTCTCAGGAAGTTGAAAAGCTGAACATGACAACTCACCCAGTTGAGTTCGAAATGTACTATAGCGTATAAATTTATTTTCAGTATTTCGGTGTGTGCGGGCCGTTAAGGTATGCACACTGCGCAATCCGGAATACTTATTTCAGCCGCATGTCGCTCATTGCTCAGTCGCCTGAGCAGTTACAGAACAGGCTGACTCTGCGCTCTTAAATCATATGTGTTCTCAAGCCCGCATTGCGGGCTTTTTTCATGCCCGTGCAATGGTAAACTTGCGCTAAAAGCACTAAAGTTATAGCTGATGATGTGCGTCTTTTAAGCAGGGTGAAATTGTGTTGCGGCTTTATTGGGTGATTCTATGTTTGGTGTACAGCGGTAGCGCTGTATCAGATCAAAAAGTTTATCGCTGGAAAGACAAAAACGGCAACTGGGTCTACTCGGACGTACCTAAAAAAGGCTCTGAAAAAGTCAAGCTGAGCACTAATATGCTCACCATGCCAGCCACAGATACCAGTATTCTGACCCCCAATCCGGCAACACCTACTGTAACCTATCAGGCAAAGATTACCGCACCAAGCGACCAGCAAACACTACGAGAAAATAGTGGCAGCGTTTATGTGAATGGCTTAGTGACGCCTCGCTTTGCCAATGGCTTTCAGGTGCAACTCTTTTTGAATGGCAAGGCGACCGGCCCTAAACAGACCACTGCTTCTTTTGCTTTACGAGATGTGCCCAGGGGGGAACACAAATTGCAAATGAAAGTATTTAATGACAAAGGCATGCTAGTTGCTCAAAGTGCAGTAACCACCTTTTTCCTGCATCGCGCCAGTCTGCTCAACCGTTGATTATAATAACAGGTGTGCTAATCTGCAGTGCACCAACTTGGTGCAAGGCGATCCAATATGGCACAACCCTCCTCTGAACTGATACACGAGTTATGGCAAAATTTATCTACCGCGGTGATCTTATTAACCGAAGATCTGACCATTTATTTTGCCAATAACAGCGCCAGTGAACTGCTGGGGCTAGGTAATAAGCGGCTGTTAAACCAACCTTTCGAAACCATTTTTCATCATCATATGATCGATATGAAACGGCTTCAGCGTTACGTCCTGGATGATGGCGTCGACTGCCAACAACACAAGGTCGACGTGGTCTTCATCGACAATCGCGCCAGTACACTGAACCTGTTCGCACGCCGCTTTATGCTTCAGGGTCGTGCGTATATTCAACTGGAATGCCGCCGTATTGACGAAGAGCTGCGCTTTGATCAGGCCTTTAATCAAGCCCATCAATATCAGGCTGCCAGAAATCTGATCCGGGGGCTGGCACATGAGATAAAAAATCCATTAGGTGGGATCAGAGGAGCGGCGCAATTATTGCAGTATGAAGTTCAGCAGGAAGAGCGGGACGAGTGCGCCGAGCTGATCATCGAACAAGCCGACCGTTTGACCGAACTGGTCGACCGTTTACTGGGGCCCAATGAATTACCCAGAAAAGAGCCCTGTAATGTTCACCGTATGCTGGAGTCGGTGCTCCGTCTCAGCGAGCTCGACGGGGAACCAGGGATCCGATTGGTAAAAGATTATGACCCCAGTATCCCGGACGTGGTCATGGATGAAGCCAAGATCCAACAGGTGGTTTTAAACATTGTTCGCAATGCACAACAGGCACTGGGTGAGCATGGTGAGATTAAAGTATCAACTCGGATCCGTCATCGCATCAGACGTGGTAAGCAGTTAATGAAGAAAGCCTTACAGATCCGGGTGACAGACAATGGCCCGGGTATTGCGCAAGAAATGCAGGCAACCCTGTTCTACCCAATGGTGACCAATAAGGAAGGTGGCTCGGGGTTGGGTTTATCCATTGCGCAAACTCTGGTTGAACAGCACCACGGCTTTATCGATTGTGACAGCTGGCCCGGACATACGGAGTTTGCTATCTACCTGCCATTTGACGCATAAACGCATCGCAGACAAAGGTGCGCGGTAACTAATTATGAGAAGTGGGATCACACAATGAAAAATGTTTGGCTTGTCGATGATGACGCCTCTATTCGCTTTGTCTTGGAAAAAGCGCTGGCCCGAGCGGACTTTCAAACAGAGAGTTTCTCCAACGGCCAGGATGTGCTCACCGCACTGACCTATGATCAACCTGCGGTGCTGATCTCAGACGTCAGAATGCCAGGCATAGACGGTATGGCACTACTCGAAGAAATAGCCGAACAACACCCAAATCTGCCGGTCATCATAATGACTGCCCATTCCGATCTGGATTCCGCTGTCAACGCCTTCCAAAAAGGGGCCTTTGAGTATCTGGCCAAACCATTCGATCTTGATGAAGCCGTCTCTCTGGTAGAACGCGCCTATCAGGCAAGCTCACAAAATAATAAAGCCAGACGACCCAGCAGCAATGCCAAACAACCCGATATTATCGGAGAAGCGCCGGCCATGCAGGAAGTTTTCCGCGCCATAGGTAAATTGTCTGTCTCTAGCATGAGCGTGCTGATTAACGGAGAATCCGGTACAGGTAAGGAGCTGGTCGCAGGAGCTTTGCACAATCATAGCCCGCGTAAGGAACAGCCATTTATTGCGCTCAACATGGCCGCCATCCCCAAAGACTTAGTTGAATCTGAGCTGTTTGGCCACGAAAAAGGCGCCTTTACCGGTGCTGACAGCATTCGCCGTGGACGGTTTGAACAAGCCAATGGTGGCACCTTGTTTCTGGATGAGATAGGCGATATGCCACTGGATGTACAAACCCGGTTATTGCGGGTGCTGGCTGATGGTGAGTTCTATCGTGTCGGTGGTCATCACAGTGTGAAGGTGGATGTGCGGATCATTGCTGCAACACATCAGGATCTGGAGCGGCTGGTTGAACAAGGCGAATTTCGTGAGGACTTGTTCCATCGTCTGAATGTTGTCAGGCTGAAGCTTCCTCCGTTGCGAGAGCGTCGTGAAGATATTGCCAAATTAAGCGAGAACTTTCTGGCTCGCAGTGCAAAAGAGTTGAAGGTACCCAGTAAGGTATTGACCCAAGAGGCACTCAACGTAATGCAGGCATTTCACTGGCCCGGTAATGTGCGTCAGCTTGAAAACAGCTGCCGCTGGCTAACGGTGATGGCACCAGGCGATGTTATCAATGTCGCTGACCTGCCAGAAGAGTTGAACCAACCTGTTCAACTTAGCTCAACAGATGCCATTGAGGGTGACTGGCTGGATGCCTTCCAGCACTGGCTAGAGCAGGAACTGCACCAGGGAAAAGAAGACATTTGGCCTCAGGTTCAGGCACAACTCGAAACCAGATTGATAAAAACAGCACTGGCCGTGTGCCACGGTCACAAACAAGAAGCCGCTCTGAAAATCGGCTGGGGACGTAACACCTTGACTAGAAAGCTGAAAGAGCGCAACTTTACCTGAGCGCCCTGGTCGCTGTATGAAAAAACATCACTTGTTCCTGAAAGCTAGAAACCGTACTTTTTAATACGTGCCTCAGCACACTAAAAGAACGAAATACAACATTTAAGGAACGACCATGAAAATCAGATTACAGAAAAAATCGCTCAAACGTTTGAACAACAAAACGCCATTAGCTCAGGAGCTGACCCCACAAGCCGCTGGTGGTATGTACGCCAGCTCACCTTACAACCCGGGATGTATGACATACAAGGGGCTGACTTGCCCAACCTCTCCGTATGATCCGGGCTGCTAAATACGTACCCGACTGCCGAGCGAAAGCCCGGCAGTGTCTGCACCTGCTTCTCCCTTGACCCCATTGTAAAAAGCAAGCACTATGCAGTCATATTGATCGAACTTGCTTTATATCATGAAATTACTGGAGCATATTCCACTCATCAAACAGTTGGAAATTCTCAATAGGCTGGCCTTCTTTAAAGAGTTTACCCTGTCTGAACGTCAGGTACTGCTGGAGTCCTTTAGTCACCTGTACCTGGTCAGTAAAGACAGGCATGCATTTCGACGCTTTGACAAAGATAACCGACTCTACATTGTCCTCAGTGGAGAGCTGTCAATCTACACTCAAGATCAGCATCATGCGATTGGCAAAGTCGGTCCGGGTGAATTCCTCGGAGAAGGGGCGTTCATTACCCACCGAGAGCGCAGTACCAGTGCACAGGCAACCAAAGACACCATTTTACTGGCAATCACACCCGATGCACTGACTCGGCTGCCCAATGTGATCAGAGAAAAAATCAAAGATAAGATCATTGACGGGATGAGTGCGCGAATCAGTCAACTCAACCATTATATTGAAGACCACCTATAGCAGATCTAAAAAGGCGCCGGAGAGCGCCTTTTCAGCGTTACTGTGCCAGCAACGTTTCGAAGTGTCCGAACAAAATGTCCAGTTCTTCGATGGTGTTGTAGTGCATACACCCAATACGCACCACACCGCCACGCTCCATCACACCCAGCTGCTCACATAAGCCCTGCGCGTAGAAGTTACCGTCCCAGACACAAATATGCTGCTTGCCCAAGTACTCGGATACAGTACGCGGTGCAATGCCATCAAAGGTCAATGCAAAGGTGGGTGTGCGCTCTGCCAGACGAGTGGTGTCTGAGATACCAAACAAGCGGATCTGCGGGAATGCCTGCAAGCGTGACAAAAAGTGCTCACTCAACGCCATTTCATGGGCTTTAGTCTTGGCAAAAGCCACGCCTAAACGCTCACGTCGTGGGGTATCTTCAGGTAGTCCGCTTAATGATGCAATGTAGTCGATAGCCGCGACAACCCCAGCCAGACCTTCAAAGCTCTGTGTCCCGGTTTCCCAGCGACCTGGCACAACGTCTTTTGCCGGTTCAACTTTATAAGGTCTAAAGCCAGCAAGGTGCGCCATTTTACCGTATACCACGCCCACATGAGGACCAAAAAACTTATACACAGAACAAGCCAGGAAATCACAATCCAGCGCCTGCACATCAATAAGTTCATGCGGTGCATAATGTACCGCATCGACATACACTAAGGCACCAAATTGGCGCGCCAGTTCAACTATCTGTTTAATGTCGTTAATTGAGCCTGTCGTATTAGACGCATAGGTCACCGCCACCAGCTTAGTCTTGTTACTAAGCAAACTGCGGAAGTGGTCCATATCCAGCGTGCAATCAGCCTCATTCACCTTAACCGCATGAACACTGGCGCCTTTGTCTTCAGCGGCCTGACGCCATGATGATACGTTCGAGAAATGATCGGCGTTAGTGACAATCACTTCATCACCCGGCTGCCAGTCGCGAGAAATTGCACGACTGAAACTAAAGGTCAGGCTGGTCATGTTAGCACCAAACACGATCTGCTCTTTGGCCGGAGCGTTAAGCAGATCTGCCACAGCCTGGCGGGCACTATTCATCAGCTCAACAGTCTTATCGCTGGAGAAAAATGCCCCACCGAGGTTTGAGTTAAAGTAACCCAGATAAGCAGACATGGCACTCAGGACCGACTGAGGAACTTGTGATCCACCCGGACCATCGAGGAAAATAGGTGAATGACCAGCCACTTGCTGCATTAGCGCAGGAAACTGGCGACGCACTTGATTCAGGTTCATAGCAGCCTCTTACGCGGTAAACACGAAGCAGTCCAGGTATCCTGTCTGCGTTGCATCCAACTTATTCATTGGTGTCGCGTTGTGCCACACCTCACGGTCATTGACCAAAGCGAACAGGCCATCTTTGATCTCCATCTTGAAGCATGGCTCTGCTTCTTTGTGTTCGTACACCAGCAACTCACCGCCAGCGATATTTTCGTGAGAGACGCCACACACACAGACATGGTCAAAGCCATCCTGATGCACGCCTTCCGGTGCTGGCGGCGTATCGCTTTCAATGGCCAGCATACGGAACTGGTGTACTTCGATATCACGTTCATCGCTAATACCTGTCATAGCTTTAAACTCATTCAGCAGGTGTTTAAAACCATCACTGTGGATCAGCTCATCTTCCAGGTTTTCATATACGCGCTCAACATTGCCCTGAAAG
The DNA here is from genome assembly GCF_005887115.1 of Pseudoalteromonas rubra. Classification (GTDB taxonomy): domain Bacteria; phylum Pseudomonadota; class Gammaproteobacteria; order Enterobacterales; family Alteromonadaceae; genus Pseudoalteromonas; species Pseudoalteromonas rubra_F. The sequence goes on from NZ_PNCJ01000018.1 coordinate 27,753, forward strand.
GTGTTAATTGAGTCGTCCTGCACAAAGGCTTTGGTCGGCTGCAATGCCACCTCGCCATTGGCAAATTTCACGACGGAATAACGGCGTTTACGGAATGCGCCGTCCGCATAAGGGTTGTCTGGCAGCCGGTTAAACGAAGGTTTAACCGCATCGATCTGTGCTTGTTGAATAAAACGAAGTTGTAGCAAATTCTGGTTGTTTACTGCGGTCATTTTGCTCTCGCCTAGGGATGACAATTTGGCGGAGATCTTAATCCATTTTTGAGGAAATTGTGATTTTGAATCTGTTTATTTAGTCGGTTTAAAAGAATAATTAGCCTGTTTTTTGCAATTTTTTAAATCAAAAATACAGATATAGCAAGTTCTTTGTTTGTTGAATACAAAAACGCGACCCACACTTCCTCCTGTAACGAATTTAACCGACATACAGGGTAAAGCAACATTGTGTCTTTTGAACGAGCATCTCTGCCATACTAAGCACAGAGAAAGGACTTTTCGACTCACAATGCGCAAATTTGCTAATGATAGAACTGAGGTTGGATATCAGGTGCAGTATTTGCTTTTTCGCAGCTACCCCAATCGGCCAACCTTCAGGCTATAAGACTACAGCTTATCGTTAATTGCTTCTAATTGTTCACTAAAGCTCAGGTGGCGTAAATCTCCTAAGCCAGCCTTTTGCGTCAATTGGAAAAGCTGAGTTTCGAGTGCCAATAAGTGCGTTTCGACACGTTTATCTTCTACGGCGGTTTTTCTCCTCAGATGCTCAGAAAAAAGCTGCTCCAGTCTTTTAATCTGTAACTCAGCCAGGTTCACAGTGTGTTTTATGTCGTCGTAAGCTCTCACATTTTGACGAATAACCCCCCGCGCCGACTCTGTCTTGGTTTTGACATCCTGATAAACTGTAGGTAAAACCTCGGCCTTGTCTGAGCTTGCTAATCGTTTCACATCTTCAAGTACTTTACCCAAAAAGTAGTGCTCAGCAGCATCCTGCTCTAATGCATGAAGCTGAGACTGAAATTCAGGCAAATTCTCTTCAACCTGTGCACGCTTACCCGCCACCAGCATTCCCTTGAATTCAAGGTGTCGACTTTGCGCACGCTCGTAGCGGCGCGCAAAATGGCGTTGGGTTTCTAACTTATCGAGTACAGCAAAATGCGAACGGACCGGCTCGAGCACGCTCACGATTGCTTGCTTTGCGCTTTGTGCAGCTGTAAGCAAGCTCACGATTTCCTGACTGTTTGCCATCACCTCATCAGCTTTTGTATCAGATGAAAAAAGCGAGGCACTTTCGAGAGACTCACCGGGGTTCGCACGCAGCTCAGCAAAATCTTGCCGCAGAGATTGCCACAGCTTGTTTGCTTTGGATGTACGTTCGCTGTCATACTCAATCAGAAATTCTTGCTCGGCTAAGGCTACTGCCTGCTGAGCTTCCTGATAAGCAGCCTCCGCTTTACTGTAAGCAGCCTGGATCTGCTCAGGTGTGGCGCTGTCACCGCTAACGATATTACTCACTGAATCGAGCGTTTTACACCCGCCTAACAAGGTTACTACCAGTAATAAGGCGATACTGCTTTGTTTGTACATTAATAGCTCCACTGTAATCCAGCTGAAAAAGACACATTAGTATATTCGATATCAGGCACAGTGCGTCGACTGCCATCTGATTCTGAGATTGCATCACGTTCCTTATAGGACACATCCACCCCCGCCATCACGGCAATGGTTTTAAAGACCTGATAACGAACACCCGCACGGCCCTGAATGCCCCAACCGTTAAACGTTTCGCTGAGTGTTTTTTCTATGGTGCGGGTATTTTGCACACGAGTATACACTGGGAGCGTAATTTCAGCATCGGCATACCAGCTGAATTTATTAGCGGTATTCTTCAACTTGCTGTCATACCTGACTCCAACGGCTGCAATAATACTCATTTGATCTTCGGTCGTTGACACCACAGTTTGCAAGTTACCTGGCAGGCCTTCTAAATCTCCCGTACCAATGTTGTTTTGCCCGGGTAAATTAAAACGGGCTACCGGGTCATTTTCACCACGTGGCGCTGACTGTAAAACCTGATCAAACTGACCTGCACCGGGCTGTGCAAACTGAAAATCCGAGCGAGTGAAGCTAGTTGTAAATACCCGCCCACCCATAGTCACTTGTAGTGCCCGCGTCATATTGTAGGCGGCACTCATCGCAATTTCGTTAGACTTAACTTTAAAATCGTTGAGCTGTACGGCGCCAAATTGATGTATCACTGAGCTGTCGTTGGGGTCCGTAAAATCATGCACATACCAGGTCTCTGTATCCAGGCCTGGGTATATCGTTGCAGCCGTCCCGATATAGACCCCCCAATCATCGTTGATGCCAGAATATGAAAGTTGCCGGATAGTCGGGTTTCTAACAGTCGCATCCTGAGTAAGACGACCCAACCCGCTCAAATCATTGAGCGCTTCACTATAATCAATGGATTCAAAGCCAAGCCGGATTTCACTATAAGAGGGGTTAGGTGCAGCGGCAGCTGTGCCTGTTGCTAAACAGCACGCCATGATGAACACTTTATTCATAGAGTTAGACCTTGCGCAGAGTGTACGTGAACGCAACACAAGGAGCATGTAACGATCCCTGGTCACAATTTCTTACATCATTGTACAATTTTAATCCAGCACACTGGATAGTCAAGGCGCCCTGCCCAATCAATAAAACACCTGCAAGAATTTGAATTATATAAATAAAACTACTTAACACTGAGATTAATGAGAGGTTTTTTGATATGCGTCAGTGGCATCAGTGTGACCCATAAACCCAAAAAAGCCAGCACTAGGCTGGCTTTTTCTCATCGATAATCCTTACACGGCCTGCTGAATAATCACACTGTCCGCCTTTTTGGTGTAATGAGGCATTTTGTGGAAGTTCAGATAGCGATAAGTATCAGCTGCAGTGGCGTTGATCCGCTCGGCATATTCCTGATACTCCGCGGGGGTCGGTAATTTACCCATAATCGCTGCCACGGCGGCCAGTTCTGCCGACGCCAGATAAACATTGGCACCTGTCCCTAAGCGGTTGGGGAAATTACGGGTCGACGTGGACACCACAGTAGCTTTGTCTGCCACCCGAGCCTGGTTACCCATACACAAAGAGCACCCCGGCGTTTCGATACGCGCACCAACACGCCCATAAATCCCATAATAGCCTTCGTCCGTCAGCTGATCCCTGTCCATTTTTGTCGGAGGCGCCACCCATAGTTGAGTGGGTAATCGGCCACCAAAGTTATCCAGTAACTTACCCGCAGCCCTGAAGTGGCCTATGTTGGTCATACAAGAGCCTATAAAGACTTCGTCGACTTTCTCGCCAGTGACCTCTGATAGTAAACGTGCATCATCCGGATCATTCGGTGCGCACAAGATAGGCTCTTTAATTTCTGCCAGATCAATCTCAATTGTATGCGCGTATTCAGCATCAGCATCCGCCGTCATCAGTTCAGGATTGGCCAGCCACTCTTCCATTTTAGTAATACGGCGCTCTATCGTCCTAACATCGCCATATCCCTCTGAAATCATCCACTTTAACATGACGATATTGGAGTTCAGATACTCTTCGATGGACTCCTGTGACAACTTCACCGTACAGCCCGCTGCTGAACGTTCAGCCGACGCGTCAGATAGTTCAAATGCCTGTTCAACAGTCAGGTGCTCGACCCCTTCTATTTCCAGGATGCGACCTGAAAACTCATTGATTTTACCTTTCTTCTCAACCGTCAACAGGCCTTGCTGAATGGCATAATAAGGAATCGCATGAACCAAATCACGTAACGTAATGCCAGGCTGCATCTGACCTTTAAAACGAACCAATACTGACTCTGGCATATCCAGTGGCATCACACCGGTTGCTGCGGCAAAGGCCACGGCACCGGACCCAGCCGGAAACGATATACCCAACGGGAAGCGTGTATGAGAGTCACCACCTGTGCCTACTGTATCTGGTAACAACATTCGATTGAGCCAGGAGTGAATAACACCGTCACCCGGGCGCAATGACACACCGCCGCGGTTCATAATAAAATCAGGCAAAGTATGATGCGTATTCACATCGATAGGCTTGGGGTAAGCTGAAGTGTGGCAGAACGACTGCATTGTCAGATCGGCAGAGAAGCCAAGACAGGCCAAATCTTTCAGTTCGTCCCGAGTCATAGGCCCTGTGGTATCCTGTGAACCGACCGTAGTCATTGTAGGCTCACAATATTGTCCGGGACGCACACCAGGCATATTGCAGGCACGACCCACCATTTTCTGAGCTAATGTGAAGCCCTTGCCTGAATCCTGGATTAATTTCGGTTTACAGAATATCTCTTCCTGCTCCATGCCCAACGACTGACGTGCTTTATCCGTCAAACCACGACCAATGATCAACGGGATTCGGCCTCCGGCACGCACTTCATCCAAAATCACGTCTGATTTCAGGCTAAATGTGGTGATTACCTCATTGCTGCCGTGGCGCTTCACAACGCCCTCATATGGGTAGATGTCAATCTGATCACCCATATTTAAATCATCAACAGGCAATTCAATCGGTAAGGCGCCTGAATCTTCCATAGTATTAAAGAATATAGGTGCAATCTTACCGCCAAGGCAAACACCACCCACTCGCTTGTTCGGTACAAACGGAATGTCGTCACCCATAAACCACAGTACTGAGTTTGTCGCCGATTTACGTGAAGAACCAGTGCCTACAACGTCACCGACATACGCCAATGGTAAGCCCTGTTGTTTCAAGGCTTCCAGCTGGTCCACCGGGCCAACTTCGCCTGGCTTGTCTGGATTAATACCATCACGTTCATTTTTCAACATCGCCAATGCATGTAATGGAATATCTGGCCGTGACCAGGCATCGGGTGCCGGTGATAAGTCATCAGTATTTGTCTCGCCGGTGACTTTAAATACTGTCACGGAAATTTTTTCTGCAACTGCTGGCTTTTCCAAAAACCACTCAGCGTTTGCCCAGGATTCAATCACTTGCTTGGCAAAGACATTACCTGCTTTCGCTTTTTCTTCAACATCATAAAATGCATCAAACATCAGCAAGGTATGAGATAACCCTTTAACCGCAATAGGAGCCAGTTCATCGTCATCCAGAAGATCTATCATAGGCGCAATATTGTATCCGCCCAGCATGGTGCCCAACAGTTCGGCTGCATAAGCTTTTGAAATCAATGCCGACTCTGCTTCACCTTTTGTGATAGCGGCCAAAAATCCCGCTTTTACGTATGCAGCGTCGTCCACCCCAGGTGGTACGCGATTGATGAATAGATCAACGATAAATTCTTCTTCACCTGCCGGTGGTGTTTTCAATAATTCGATCAGTTCTGCCGTTTGCTGCGCATCGAGCGGTTTAGGGACGATCCCTTGTGCCGCGCGCTCCTCAACATGTTTACGATATTCTTGAAGCACTGTTTTGCCCTCTTGGTGACGTGAACGGATAGTTAAATGTAGGTGCCAAACAGCACCAATAATTTTACTTAACCATAAAATATGATGATTGATTATAAGGTCTTAGAGTATAGATGAAAATCAAACGACCACTTAGTCGCCTTATACTCACTATAAATGCCATGAATGAGTTAAATGAAAAAAAGTTCATTCATGAATAGAAGTAAGCGCAAATATTAAGTGAAATGGATATAAATCAGACACAAAAAAGCCCGGATCTTGCCGGGCTATCTTTATTCAAACGTGATTAACGTTGAACTTTGACGCGTTCAATTGATTTCACTTTTGCTTCCACACGGCGGTTTTCAGCATGAGCTTGTGCAGAATCCCCCATGTTTTTCAGGCGCTCTTCACCAAAGCCAACCGTTGTGATACGCATTTCATCAATGCCTTTCTCTACTAGCTGTTTTGCCACGGCATCCGCACGCTTCTTAGACAACCATTTGTTGTACTCGGCTTTACCTACCGCGGATGTATGACCTTCAAGCACCACCGTTGTTTCTGGGTGCTCATTCAGAAAACGCACCACAGCCTGAATGTCGTCCAGATACTGCTGAGACACACTAGAGTTATTGTTTGGGAAACGCACCAGCAGACTGACCGTCACTTCTTTGTCTTCATACAATGTACAGCCCGTCGCATCGACGGCATCACTCATTGGTGTGTTAGCACACTGATCATCCATGTCATAAATGCCGTCTTTGTCGCTATCGACAGGTGCCGCAACCACCACCGCAGGCTCGGGCTGCGGAGCAGGAGCTGGCTCAACTGGCTTACTGTGGCCAGAGCTACCAAAGAAATAATTAATCCCCAGCTTGGCACCAACATCCGTGTAACCGCGATCAATACCCTGATAAATCGCTGTCTCAAAGTTGGCCGCAAAGTTATCGCTGAAGTGGTGGCGGTATCCTGCCCCCACATTCACAAAGGTATTACTATCAAATACATCTATTGATTTTAGACCCGCCAGCGCGTAAAACGGACCACCGTTGAAGTGATACAGAGCATCAACGCCGATTCTGTCACCATCGACAGAATCGCTACGGACGCCAGACAGATCAAAATCCATGTCTGCATATTCAATTCGGCCACTCCAGTACTTACTGAAACGGTAACCCAGCTCAGCCCCCCAGCCTGTAGAGTCATCCACCGTCACACCTGCAGCATCTCGGCTATTTTCCCACTCTGCATTATAGTAGTCGCCAAAGACGCCCAAATAAACGCCTTCTTTATGATCATCGGCCTGCGCTCCAGTTGCAATTAAAGCTGATACAACAACGCTTAGCATTCTTAGTTTCATCATCCTTCCCTCTGTAAAATAATAGTGCAATCTGACATTTGCAGTAATAATAGTAGATGATGTCTTAATATTTACTTAACACCAGATAGGAATTTTTTGTTAATTTTACATTCAGCTCTGATGACCAAATAACACTCTGTAAAGACCTTGCTCTGCAACCAGACTGAGATGATCACCAGCCTGACTTACCACTCCATCATCCAATACATAGATTTGATCTGCCTGACGAATCGCACTCAGACGGTGTGCAATGATGAGTGTGGTTCTGCCAGATAAGAAGGTATTTAGATTTCGGTGGATTTTCGCCTCTGTCTCGACGTCCAAGGCTGAAGTCGCTTCATCCAGTATCACCACTTTAGGATCAGCCGCAACCATACGTGCAATCGCCAACCGTTGTTTTTGACCTCCCGACAGGCGTACGCCATTTCTACCTACCACAGTATCTAGCTGTTGTGGCATTTCTGTGACGGTCTGAGCAAGTTCGGCCACCTTTAAGGCATGCCATAATTGCTCATCATCACACGGTTTACCCATGGCCAAGTTTTCCCGAATACTGGCATTAAACAGTATCGGCTGCTGAAGCACAGTGACAACATGCTCTCGAACAGCATGAAAGCCCACTTTTTCGACAGGTATATCATTAATCAAAATATCCCCAGCCTGCTTCTGGTATAGTCCCAACAGTAACTGGACGACGGTTGATTTACCTCCACCAGACACCGCCACCAAAGCCGTTTTTTTGCCACTAGGTAAAGTCAGAGAGACATCATTGAGTACCGGCAAACCATCCTGATAAGCAAAGCTGACATGCCTAAAATCTATGCGAATATTAGGCTGTTGAAACACCTTGCTGTCTACTACCTGATAAGGCTCAGTGTCAAATGCCAGAACCTGATTGAGACGTTGTAGTGCAGCGGTGGCACCATAGTAAGCATACTGAATACTGAGTATTTCCTGCACCGGCCCCATCATAAACCACAAGTAACCAAACACAGCAAAAATCTGGCCAACGGTCAGGTCGGAAAAAACCACCATCAGCATAGCAATGGCGCGAAACACCTCAAAGCCTAATAAGAATACTGTAAAGCTCAAGCGATTGACCGCATCGGTCTTCCATTGTGATTGCACAGAGTGATGACGCAATGACTTTGCAGCATCCACAACGGTATCAAAATAGCTTTGCTCACGCCGCATGGCTTTTAACTGGGCAATGGCATCTAAGGTGTCGACCAGTGCACTCTGAAACGCTTCAAATGCATTGTTTTGACGCTTTTTAAGATCCTTGACACGTTTGCCAAATTGCCGGGAAAAGTAAATCACAGCCGGATTCAGGGTCAAAATGATCAATCCAAGCACCCAGTCAATCCAGAGTAACACCACGGCCGTTCCTATAATCGTTAAAATACCAATTAAAAAACGGGATAAAGTTTGACTGATAAACCCATCAAGCGTTTCAATGTCTGTAATACAGCGAGAGCTGATCGCCGCTGCGCCCTGTGTTTCATACTCCTTCAGCTGCACTTTTGCTAAATGCACCAGAAGCCTCTCGCGGATCCGATAGGATATATCCTTACCGATAATAGTAAACTGCCTGGACTGAGCAACACCCAACAGCAGTGCTGCGAGTCTCATACACATCACCGCGACCAGGATTGACACAATATAGCCTGTTGCGTCTTGCCATTGCGTGGGTAGGAAGGCATTCAGGGTGTCAACGGCCGCCCCAGGGTGAGCCAGTAGTACTTCATCAACCAGCAGAGGCATCATCAACGGGATAGGCACACTCACTAACGCAGCGCACAATGCAATGAGGTGGGCATAAATCAGCGGGGTTTTATGCGTGAGGATCTGTCGTTTTATTTCCTGCCAGGTCAATGCCTGGTCGGTCTGTTCACTCATAGTTTAAGTACCACAAAACGTCTGATAAGTTTTTTCATTAGTCATGCTTGCCAACCATTGCGCTGGATATGCCTGATACAAATAAGGCGTTTTGAGTGCATTCAGCCATTGTGTAAATTCATCGCTATGCTTCGCGAGATTAAACTCGCCAATGAAGTGTTCAACCATACCGTTACGCGGGATTATCGCTGGGTTAGCCGACTGCATGATAGCGTGTGCCGCAGACAAGTTGCCGTCTCCAATTCGTTTTCGCCATTTTCCTGTCCAGTCAGCCAAAGCCTCAGGTATCACGTAACTAGGAAGTGGCGTAGGTTGCAACGAGTTGGTAAGCGCTGCAAAGGTATTGGTGTAATCAAGCTGGTTTTGCTGCATAAGCGATAAAAGTTCACTTAACAGTGTCTGATCAGACCCCTGCCAGCTGAGTAGCCCGAGCTTATTAGACCACATTTGTTGATAGCCCTGATTAAACTCTTCTGCAAACTGGCTTAAGATACCTGAAAAGCGCTCGAGTGCGGCATCTTTGTCATCCACCAACAGCATCAGCGACTCAGCAAGACGACCACAGTTCCAACTGGCGATATTCGGTTGCTGACCAAATGCATAGCGTCCCTGACGATCAATGGAGCTAAACACGGCATCAAATGAGAAAGACTCCATCATTGCACAGGGGCCATAATCAATGGTTTCACCGTTAATCAGAGTGTTATCTGTGTTCATAACACCATGGATAAAACCGACCTGCATCCACTTTAGGATCAAGGCACACTGGCGCAGACACACACGCTCAAAAAAGTCGAAGACTCTTTGCTCACCATTTGAAGAGATGTCATTAAACTGATCTGCTATGCAAAGCTCCACCAATTGCTGCATTGCATCAACGTCCTTTTTCATTGCCATCAACTGAAATGTCCCAACCCGGATATGACTTCTGGCAATGCGACATACAACAGCACCTGGCTCTCGCTCTTGCCTCATTACCTGCTGATTGGTCGACAATACTGCCAGGCACTGTGTTGTCGGTACCCCCAGCGCCCGCATGGCATGACTCATGATGTATTCTCTCACTGCTGGACCCAGCGCGCACAACCCATCCCCCCCACGGGAGAATACTGTCGCACCAGAGCCTTTCAGGTGCATATCATAGGTATGCCCCTGCGCTGTAGTAAAAGATGCGATTAGATGCGCTCGGCCATCACCAAGCTGCGGATTAAAGTGACCAAACTGGTGACCGCAATATGCCATTGCAACCGGCTCGATATCATCAACCTTGGATACTCCAGCCAGATAGTCTCGCAGCTGCTGCTGATCAACATCCATAGCCAACTCTGCCAGTAAGTCTGCATTGATTAGTAATAGCTGTGCCTGTTCAAACTGCTGAGGCTGCTGCGGCACCAGGTAACCCTCACCTAACTCGGTGTAGCGGGAAAAAAAGTCACTCATGATGAAACTCCTACCACATTGTCACCCACGCTATATGCAACGAGCTGACTTAATTTTTGCAACGAATAACCACTTTGTCTACGTAGCTCATTGAAGAAGGCTTGAGCAGCTCGCAATGACTTTAGACTATGAAGCCCACCAGAGATAACCTCATGCGCTCTCAAATAAGCCTCAACATCACGGCTCAGAATAAATGTATCTTTACCAACAGCCCTCAGTGCATAGGGGCCTGTATTGCCGCCCAGCCTACTCCCCTGCTTTTTCAGCAAGAGCCACAATTCTATAATGCTGTCTTCCGGCCAGTTCGCCACGAGCGTGCTAAACTTGCCATGCTCCAGTGCCAGCTCATGGATCATCTGACAGTTATGCGCAACGCTCTGCACTTTTTTGTAGTTACGTACTATGCGCTCATCCTGAGCGCGCTGTTCATACATTTCAGGCGACATATACAATAGCTTTTCCACCGAGAAGTCCCAAAATACTTCACGAAAACCGGGCCACTTTGCATTGATCACAGACCAGTAGAAACCGCTTTGAAATATTTTTCTTGTAAATTCTTCTAACCAAACATCATCGGGTAGCTTTATCAGCTGTGCTTTTGGCAATGGCTCCGTAAGCAGTGACTCCAGCGTATCTTTCGAGCCTTTTCGCGCGCATGCTCGTTCATAAATATCTAAAAAACTTTCCACAACTTAGCCTTTTGTTCTAATCATTCGGTTAATCGCTTTTGTTGGCCTATTCGTTTTATTCAACAATAAGCGCTATAGTTTTGTTTAGCCCAGTTTTTAGAGCCTTGTCAGTGAAATACATTATTTTTGCTTTGGTTTTTAGTCTCACTACCGCAGCTGAGACAGTACATATTACAACAGGTCAATGGCCACCATACGTAGACAGGCACCGTGAGGATCAGGGCTGTACCGCTCAGCTTATCCGAGATGCATTTGCTTTGCACGGGATCCGAGTCAGGTTTGTGTTTATGCCATGGCAGCGGGCCTATGAGGAGGGGAAAAAAACTGAATTTATAGGTAGCGCTTACTGGTACTATAATGAAAAGCGGGCATCAGAGTACATCTATACCAGTTTTCCTATCACCTCAGAAGTATCTCACTTTTATCATCTTGATACTCTGGCATTCGAATTCAACTCTTATGCCGACCTCAAGCCCTATCGGTTACTAATAAACAAAGGACTGACTTATCCGGATCTGCTTTGGCAAGCCATCAAAGAACATGAGATTGAAGTCATGGAAGCAACCTATACCACCAAAAACTTACAATTCCTGCTACGCCGACGCACAGACATTATTATTTTGGATGAACAAACAGAGAGAGAATACGCCAAAGCTCTACCAGACTCTGATCTGAAGCGCCTGGTAAGACAGCCAAAACCGGCTTTTTTTAATCAGGGGTTTCTATTGATAAATCAACATAGTGAAAAATATGCGAGGGTATTTAATCAATCTGTGAGAAAACTTATGTCTGACGCCACTTATCAGGAAAAATATAAAGCAAATTGCTCGGCAATTAACGACTACTAAATAGCTGTATTTAAGCATCGAGTAGACAACTCATTTTATATAGTCAGGCTTTACTTTGATTGAATTGATTGGAGTCTGATAATGATTGTCTCCTCAGAGTGCGATCCATACTCACGTTGTGGTCTTTAATACCAATTTGCTTAATTAAATGTTCTATTTTGAGGCGAGAAAATAGGGTCGATAACACCGCTCTCGCGTCCTGCTATCGCTGAGGCACCTACATCCATGTAGGCGAGGCAAAAACTTGCGAACTTATACCTTAGGTAAAGGTTCTAAATGAGAAATTTTTTAACACAGTTAGCGGCATATTTGCTCCGTCAAATTGAACAGGTATTAAGTGATATTGGTATAAGTAACGACTCCAAGCTCATCCTACTCTACGACATTTGCCAACAACTCCGTCGTCATCCCGCACGCGATACGGGAGCTGTTTAAACCATTTTTTCGGTGTTGAATAGGTTTGTTTCGGTGTATTTGTCATACGTACGGCGTGGTCTGCTGATAGATCCCGCATCCAGTGCGGGGTGAATTGCGACCGAAGCACCGCTTCGCAGCGCAATGAACGCGAGGGTGACGAGAAACCGAAGCAATGCTTCGCAGTGCGAGGCAGTGAGCGCAAGGACGCGCGAAGGGGAGATAC
>NZ_PNCJ01000179.1 GCF_005887115.1 Pseudoalteromonas rubra
AATTGCAACGGTTTGGCCATTCACCACGATAGGTTTGGCGATAAAACTAGCGGGTGCATTATAGGAGGGGAGATATTGTTTGTAGTCTGCGAAAGCGCTGATTGTCGGATCCGTTGAGTCCTTCAGTTCTCGATAAAGAGAAGCTAGATTACTATTGGCATAGGGACCCGATTCCAGTGATGTAGCAAAATCAACTTCTTTAAATACAGAATAGACAACATTTCCATTACTTGGATCGATGATAAAGATATCGTAAAACTCATAAATGTCGGCGATATTGAGCATATATGGATGGTAACTGCGGTGAGCAAGGT
>NZ_PNCJ01000180.1 GCF_005887115.1 Pseudoalteromonas rubra
AGCGTGGTGCCTTGCTGTTGATTAAGCTCAAACAACAGCTCTTCAATCATTTTTCCATTTTTACTGTCTAAGTTTGCCGAAGGCTCATCAGCAAACAGAATTTGCGGCGTGCCAATAAAGGCACGAGCGATAGCAACTCGCTGCTGCTCACCACCCGAAAGTTGTGAGGGATACTGAGTTAGTCGATGAGAAAAGCCAACTTTTTCTAATAACTCTGTCGCTTGATTTTTCGCACCTTTGTCCCCAGCTAATTCAGCAGGAAGCATCACATTTTCAAGCGCCGTTA
>NZ_PNCJ01000181.1 GCF_005887115.1 Pseudoalteromonas rubra
AAATATTATGATAAAAAAATTCCGGTAACACCTAATAATTTATTTGCTATTGGCAGTTGTACAAAAGCATTAACTGCTGCTACTTTAGATTTATTACAGGACGATAACAAAGTAAATTATGATAAACCGGTACGAGAGTATTTACCTGCACTTCAGTTTTATAATGAACAAATGAATGCAAAAATCATTGTACGCGATTTAATGAGTCATAGAACAGGCTTACCCAGGCATGATTATTCTTGGTATGGCTTTCCCAGCAGTTCACGCGATAGTTTGATGAAACGTATTCAGTACCAAGAACCAACTTTTGATATACGTGCCAAATGGCAATACAATAATT
>NZ_PNCJ01000182.1 GCF_005887115.1 Pseudoalteromonas rubra
ATCTCAAGAGTAATTATAATAACGTCTGATATTCCCTGGCCATATATAGGGCTTTAGTGGGAAGGCGCTGAATAGAAAAGTGGGTGGAGGACATGTGGATTTAGCAACCATAATAGGTATTCTCGGCGCGATTGGTTTCGTTGTCATGTCTATGGTGCTTGGTGGTGATGTGGGCATGTTCTATCACACTCCTTCGGTGCTAATTGTATTTGGTGGTTCTCTTTTTATTGTGCTTGCTAACTACACCATGGGGCAATTTTTCACCATAGGGAAAGTAGCCGGCAAGGCCTTCATGTTTAAGATTGAAT
>NZ_PNCJ01000183.1 GCF_005887115.1 Pseudoalteromonas rubra
TGAGACCCTGAAACATACCGGGGAGTTGCCATTAGTTGGAGTAAACACTTTCCTTAATAAAAAAGGAAGCCCTACTATTTTACCGGGTGAAGTAATCAGAAGCACAACAGAAGAAAAAGAGCAACAAATTCAAAATTTAAAAGCTTTTCACCAACGTAACGCCGGAAAGAGTCAACAGGCGTTGAAAGATTTACAATATGTTGCTATCAATAATGGCAACTTATTTGCCGAGTTG
>NZ_PNCJ01000184.1 GCF_005887115.1 Pseudoalteromonas rubra
AAATCACCATCTCGTAACATGCGCCCACGGTGTGGACCTTTCTCTGGTTCAGCTTGCTCTGCCGCAGGTGTTGATGCTGCAATAGCATTAGGTGCGACGACACCTGTGAATGAGATAATAATCGCCAAGCTTAATGACGACAGAATATTTTTATTTTTCATAAGTTTACTCATGGTTTTACTCGCTATCACTAACGGGCACGCCAGTTAGGCGTTGAATTTCAATATGTTGTAAATGCAAAGATTGATAGGCATCAAGTAACTGATTTTGGGCGCTAAGTAGCTCTCTACGTATATCACTCCACTGGTTGTAGCTAAGCTTACCGAT
>NZ_PNCJ01000185.1 GCF_005887115.1 Pseudoalteromonas rubra
CTGGAAGCTTCCAGGCAGGTGTTGCCTATGGCTCATATGGTGGTTTACAGTTCAACGTTGGGGTGAGTGAGTCCAACTTCCTGGGTACAGGTAACCAGCTCGCATTCAACATTAACACTGGCCGTGGCTCTAAGCGTTACACCGTTTCTTATACCGACCCTTATTTCACACCGGATGGCGTATCTCAGGGCAGTAGTATTTTTTACAGTGACTTCGATGGTACTAAGTTAGGTCTGATTGATTATGACCAGACTAACTATGGTATTGGCACCAATTTTGGTTTCCCAATCGATGCCGTT
>NZ_PNCJ01000186.1 GCF_005887115.1 Pseudoalteromonas rubra
AAAGAACATCAATAACTTTTGCGCATCCACACACTTAAGTAGCACTAATCCGAGTAAACAACCCAGGGTTAAACTCAACCAAAAATGACTTACCACCGCTGCGCCCTCAGTGTTAGGCTCTAAGCCATGTTGTTGCTGTAAAAACACCGACATAGAATTGGCAATGCCTTGCTCTAGGGCAACATAAGCGGCGATTGCAAAGAAGAACTTAATGGCCGTTGGGTTTTTAAAGTATTGCAGGCTTTGCTTGGCGCTGAGCCGTTCATCGGCGTTGCGCTGGGCTCTTTTAATGGGCGTTAGCGCTATCCATAC
>NZ_PNCJ01000187.1 GCF_005887115.1 Pseudoalteromonas rubra
TGTTAATTTTGTGTTTATTTTTTGTTTGTTCTCTTATAGGGTAATTCCACTGCCTTAATCAAAGGCAATATCGATGGCTTACAGGAGTATAAGCAGTTGTAGAGCCCGTGGAATGATTCAAATGGAGAGAACAATGAAAACACTTATTGCATCAGCCGCTCTACTGATTGGTGGACTATTTAGCGCCCAAGCAAGCGCCGACAGCATGGAATGTTATGTCGATACTCAGGCATACGATCAATTTACACCTAACCGTTGTTTCGCACTGGTTTATGGTGCGAGATCAAGCACCGCCGTATTTCGCGTGGTAGGGAACGGTTCACAAATCGACAGTGTTATTTGGTCTAATGCGGCCTCATCGTGCGGCACCTCGGGCACGTCGTGCTCTTTTGAAATTCGTGCTTTCCGCCCATATAAA
>NZ_PNCJ01000019.1 GCF_005887115.1 Pseudoalteromonas rubra
GCGTCATATTTGCTCCGTCAAATTGAATAGGTATTTAGTGAATTTGGTATAATTCCTCAGCGACGCTCATTTCTCTCACAAAAGGTGATGTTCGTATGTACCTTGATACGTTAAAACAAACTGGAGACTTCCTGACTCTGACTCGCAATAACGAGTTTTCCCTTGCCGCTGAGCAATTTACGCTGAGCAACGGCACTTTGGTTGAAGTAAAAGACACGGGTGTTATTCAGTTTACGCCTGCCACTTATGGTAACAAAGACATCGTGTTGTCGAGCGCGGTGCATGGCAATGAAACCGCCCCCATCGAAATATGCGACGAGTTTATTCAGGATGTGATCCTGGAGCGCATTGAACTGGCACATCGTGTGTTATTTGTGTTTGGTAACCCTAAGTCTATCAATATCGCAGAGCGCTTTGTGGATGAAAACCTTAACCGATTGTTCAACGGGGCGCACGAAAACCGCACCGAAAACCCGGAGCAGATCCGCGCTGCAAAACTTGAAGGCTATGTGCGCGACTTTTTCACCAGCGTGCCAGAGGGGCGTTATCGCTGCCACTATGATCTGCATACTGCCATTCGTGGCTCGAAAAACGAGAAATTTGCAGTTTATCCATTCTTACACGGCAAGCCGTGGAAGAAGTCACAGCTGCAATTTATGCTGGCCTGTGGTGTCAATACCATTTTAATGATGCGCTCAGCAGCGACTACCTTCAGCTACTTCTCATCTTTTCAGTTTGGTGCTGACGCCTTTACAGTTGAGCTGGGGCAGGTGAAACCTTTTGGTCAGAATGATATGTCACGCTTTGCCGCAGTAAAACAAACGCTAAAAGCATTAATTAGCCAGAAAAATATCGAATTTGGTGAGTTTAATGCAAATGATTTCGAGTTGTTCCAGGTGCATCGTACGATAAACCGCACCTGTGAGGCGTTTTCATTCCCATTCCCTGATTCTGCGGTAAATTTCACCGGTTTTGCGAAAGGTGAATTGCTCGCAACCGACGGTGATACGGCCTACTTTGCAGAAGTTGAGGGCGAAGCCATCATTTTCCCGAATGCTAAAGTCGCGCTGGGTCAGCGTGCGTTACTGACTGTGATCCCGCTGGAAGTAGACGAAAACTTCGTATAACTCATTGTAAATAAAGCGCTTGTTAAAGCGTATCAAAAACTTTCCACCGCAAAATGTGCAAATTAACGGTTATTCATCTAGGATTAGTTGAATAACCGTTTACGTTAACGTAAAGTGGCAAAAGCTTTAATTTAATTAATTTGCATTTACCGCACTAATTATTCAAATCTCTAACCGCGGATCCGGCCCATTTTAAGCGGCTTTGGCGTTGCAAATTAGTTATGACAACAAGAGAAGGTAGGTTATGACTAACCCCAATAACATATCGTTGAATATCAGCCATGCGCTCGAATTTATCGATGGCCATGCGCTTAACATCCCGACGCTGAAAATTCTCAGCGAAGACGGTGAGATTTTGGACGGTGCAACGGCACCTGAGTTAGACAAAGACACGGCGCTGCGTATTTATTCTACCATGCGTTTTATCCGCCTGCTGGATGAACGTATGCAGGCGGCTCAGCGTCAGGGTCGGATCAGCTTTTATATGCAGTGTCTCGGTGAAGAAGCTGCTATTACCGCCAGTGCGGCTGCGCTAAAACAAGAAGACATGATCATGGCGCAGTATCGCGAACAGGCGGCGCTGCACTATCGTGGATTCTCGCTTGAGCAGTTTATGAACCAGCTGTTCTCTAACGAAAAAGACTTGGGTAAAGGTCGTCAGATGCCAGTGCATTATGGCTCAAATGAATTACACTACCTGACCATTTCATCGCCACTGGGCACACAGATCCCGCAAGCAACGGGCTATGCGTACGGCCAGAAATTGAAGCATATTGACGCACAAAGCGGTGAGCTAAGCAGCGAAATCGACAACGTCACCATTTGTTACTTCGGGGAAGGGGCCGCGTCGGAAGGCGACTTCCACGCTGGTCTGAACATGGCCGCGGTGCATAAGGCACCGGTACTGTTCTTTGCCCGCAACAATGGTTACGCCATCTCTACGCCAGCTGATGAACAATTTAAAGGCGACGGTATTGCCTCTCGCGGTGTCGGCTATGGCATTAAGACCATTCGTGTCGATGGAGCGGATACCTTGGCGGTGTATGCGGCAACGCAAAAAGCCCGTGAAATCGCAGTCACCACAGGTGAGCCTGTCCTCATTGAATCGATTGCCTATCGCTTAGGTGCGCACTCTACGTCGGACGACCCGTCGGGTTACCGTACTAAAGACGAAGAAGCCGAATTTAAGTCAAACTGTCCGGTTGCCCGCTTTAAGGCCTGGTTGCTAAAACAAGGTTGGCTGAACGAAGAAGAAGATGAAGCACAAAAAGACAAGATCCGTGAAGAGATCCTGGCTGCGCTGAAGGTGGCTGAAAAGGTTCAAAAACCGGCACTGGAAGAGCTGGTTTCTGACGTTTACGATACGCCTATCCCGGCATTAAAAAAACAATACGAAGAACTTAAAGAGCATATTAAACAGCATCCGGATGCGTATCCAATCACGGCTGGGAGGATAAAATAATGGCTAAAATGAACATGCTGCACGCCATTAACTCGGCGCTAGACATCACTATGGCAGAGCACCCGCAGGCGTGTATTTTTGGTGAGGATGTGGGCTATTTTGGCGGTGTATTCCGTGCCACTTCAGGTTTACAGGAAAAATACGGTAAACACCGTGTGTTTAATACACCACTGACTGAGCAGGGGATCCTGGGTTTTGCAAATGGCCTGGCGGCTTTCGGTGCACCTGCGCTGGCTGAGATCCAGTTTGCTGACTACATTTTCCCGGCGTTCGATCAGATAGTAAATGAATCGGCCAAGTTCCGTTACCGCTCTGGTAATGAGTTTAATGTTGGCAATCTGACCATTCGCACACCTTACGGCGGCGGTATTGCCGGTGGCTTGTATCATTCACAATCACCCGAAGCTTATTTCGCACACACCCCGGGCCTTAAGCTGGTCGTGCCGCGTAATCCATATCAGGCGAAGGGCCTGCTACGCGCATGTATCAAAGATGACAACCCGGTGATTTTCTTTGAACCAAAGCGTTTGTATCGCGCTTCTACGGGTGAAGTACCTGAGGGTGATTACACCATTGAAATTGGTAAAGCGGAAGTAGTGAAAGAAGGTAAAGACGTGACACTACTTGCCTGGGGCGCACAGATGGAGATCATTGAGCAGGCTGCAGCCAAGGCCGAAGAAGCTGGGATCAGCTGTGAAGTCATTGACTTGCGTTCAATTTTACCTTGGGATGTTGAAACCATCGCTAAGTCTGTAACTAAAACCGGTCGCCTGGTTATCAGCCATGAAGCACCGATCACGAATGGATTCGGCGCTGAAATCGCAGCGACTATCCAGAAAGAGTGTTTCCTGCATCTTGAGTCGCCTATTGAGCGTGTTTGTGGCCTGGATACACCTTATCCGCTGGCACTGGAAAAAGAGTATGTACCGGATGCACTTAAAGTATTCGCTGCAATTAAGAAGTCAGTAGAGTTTTAAGGGACGGATCATGTCTAAAGAATTTATTTTACCGGATATCGGCGAGGGGATCGTCGAATGTGAACTGGTCGAATGGCTGGTGAATGTTGGTGATGAAGTAAAAGAAGATCAGCCTATCTGTGATGTAATGACAGATAAGGCGCTGGTCCAGATCCCAGCGGTACATGATGGTGTGATCACTCAGCTACACTATGCAAAAGGCGATATTGCTAAAGTCCATGAACCTTTGTTTGCAATGGATGTTGCCGGTGAAGCGCCTGCACCTGCCAGCAATACAGGTGACAGCGGTTCAGCGCCAGCTGAATCTGCGGCGCATTTAGAAGACTTTATTTTGCCGGATATCGGTGAGGGTATTGTTGAGTGTGAAATCGTCGAGTGGTTGGTCGCAGAAGGCGATGAAATCAAAGAAGATCAGGCTGTGTGTGATGTGATGACAGACAAAGCGCTGGTGCAAATCCCAGCCAAGTACGATGGTGTGGTTGAAAAACTGTATTATCAGAAAGGCGACATTGCACAGGTGCACAGTCCGTTATTCCAGATGCGCTTAGGTGCGGATCACACTCCGAAACAAGACGAACTGGCGGTCCATAAGCCCCAGCCGGTTAAAGAGAACAAAGCGCCGTCTGCACAACCAGCGACAGCGACTAAAGTGAATGGCAAAGCCGTTGCCTCGCCTGCGGTCAGACGCCGCGCGCGCGAGATGGACATCGACATCACCCAGGTACCAGGCTCAGGTAAAAACGGTCGTGTATTTAAAGAAGACCTTGAGCGCTTTGCGCAAGGTGGCACCGCTGCTCAGTCGTCTACGCTTGCTCAGGCAGAGCAATCAACGCCAGCACCAGTATCATCAGGTGGTACACGTGTGGAGTCTATCCGTGGCATGAAGGCTGCGATGGCCAAGCAGATGGTCGCATCGGTTTCAACTATTCCGCATTTCACTTACAGTGATGAGATTGATCTGACGGATCTGATCGCACTGCGCAAATCGCTAAAAGATCAGTACGCAAAGCAGGGCATTAAACTTACAATGATGCCGTTCTTTATCAAAGCGCTATCACTGGCGATTAAAGAATTTCCAATTCTTAATTCGCAGGTCAATGACGAGTGCACAGAGATCACATACTTTGACGACCACAATATCGGTATGGCGGTCGACAGCAAGCTTGGATTACTGGTACCAAACATAAAACAGTGTCAGAACAAGTCGATAGTCGATGTTGCTCAAGCGGTCACGCAACTTACAGATGCTGCGCGTGAAGGGCGAGTGTCTCCTAATGACCTGAAAGGCGGTACGATCTCAATTTCGAACATTGGCGCAATCGGCGGAACGACTGCAACCCCTATTATCAATAAACCAGAGGTAGCCATTGTTGCGCTGGGTAAGTTGCAGCATCTGCCGCGCTTTGATGAGCAGGGCAATGTGGTGTCTCGCGCGATTATGCAGGTGAGCTGGTCTGGCGATCACCGGGTTATTGATGGCGGAACGATTGCAAGATTCAACAATTTGTGGAAGTCTTACTTAGAGGAGCCGGCTAAAATGATGATGGCCATGTGCTAATCATCGCTTTTTGCTAGTTTCTTACTTGTTGTAAAGGGCCTTTACGGCCCTTTTTTAATGCCCCCGCCGATCAAAAACTAAAAAGCACCTACTGGCTTAGCGAGATAGATTTTCGTTGATCCGTGTAAATCGCTGATGCGTATTATAAGTCAGATTTAACTGTTTGGCCTGATTTTATGATGCAAAGCGTGCAAATGGCACTTTTTCCACTACCCGTATTTCTGCTGCCCGGTGGCGTCACCCGGTTGCGGATATTTGAACAAAAGTATTTACGTATGGTGAAAGAAGCGGGCGACGACCGCCACTTTGCGCTGAGCTTGTATAAGTCTGCGACTGAATATCAGACAGCCCCTTGGGCAAGCTGGGTAGAGATTATTGATTTTGGCTCTGCGGAAGATGATATTTTGACCATAGATGTGCGCTCTAAGGGCTTGCTGGATGTTACCGAAGTCTGGATGGAAGCGGATGGATTACGTCAGGCTTGCTTTGACGTAAGACCACATTGGTCGCATTGCGAGCTGGCGCCCAGATATCAGCACATCAGTGACGAGCTGCTGCGTATATTCAAACAAAATCCAGAGCTTGCAGCGCTCTATCCTGAGCCGCGCTTTGAGGATGCCGCCTGGGTAGCTGGACGTTTCTTGGAGATTTTACCGTTTTCTCCTGAGCATAAGGAGGGCTTTTGCGAGCCTGGCACATTGCCTCAGGCATTGAAATTCCTTGATACCATTTTAACGGGTCAGGACGACTGATATATTCGTCAGCGTGTGTGATCCAAATCTATTCGTTCGACGTATTGAATCTACAGAAATAAAAAATCCGTTTTTAAACTTCCATTATGTATGGATGTGAGCTAATGATAGAGAAAAGCCGTCAGCAAAGTACCGAAACGCCACAGGGGTCAGTTATGAAAGACGTTGCTGCTACACAAACTTCGGAGCAACGCCTGCTCAGTCCCGAACAACAGGCGCAGTTGTGCGACTGGATGCACCGCATTGCCAAGCAAAGGGACAGAAAAGCATTCGCCTGTTTATTCAAGTGGTTCGCACCTAAGGTCTTGCACCTTGGGCGTCAGCGCTTTGGCGATGCAAGCCAGGCACAAGAGCTGTTGCAGGAGAGCATGGCTAATGTGTGGCGAAAAGCGCATCTCTTTAATGCAGAGAAAGGCGCGGTAACCACCTGGATTTATACCTTGGTGCGTAATCAGTCCTTCGATATGCTCAGAAAGATGCAGACCAATCGCGAGGATAACCTCAGTGAGGACATCTGGCAGCAACATAGCAACGAACGCGATGACAGTGCCGAATTTTCCGATCATTTGTTGGACAGGCAGCTCGTAGAGTATGTAGAAAAGCTACCTGAAGAACAAAAAAATGTTGTGAAAGGCATTTATTTTCAAGAGATGAGCCAGGAAGAGCTGGCCAATCAACTTGGCATACCTTTGGGCACCGTAAAATCCCGACTGAGACTGGCACTGGGCAAACTGAAAGCACATATGGGGGAGCACCATGATTAAATATCACCCATCCGAACACATTCTTCAATCTTATGTTCAGGGAGAACTGTGCGCGTCACTCAGTGTGGCTGTGAGTATGCATGTGGCTATGTGCCCGCAATGTCAGCTGCTGACTAGTCAGTTTGAAACAAGCTGTGCGCATAGCTTTGCTGGTGAAGAGTTGGACCTGCAAGGTGATGAAAACTGGGACGATTTGATCGCCCAAATAACAGAAGACACGATGCTCGCTGAAGACCTCGCACCGGCACCGCTTGAAATAGAAGTGAAAGGAGAGCAGTTTGTACTGCCATCCAGTTTACAAAATGTGGGTCTGAGTGGCTGGTTAAAACTCGGTAAGCTGTCTCGCTCCAGGTTGAATCTGGGCGATGGAAAGCTTCATGCCAGTTTATTGCACATTGAAAAAGGTGGCAGTGTGCCACAACACACCCACAAAGGGTTCGAGCTGACGTTGCTGCTTTCGGGCACTTTCAAAGATGAAATGGACAGCTATGTGCCGGGCGATTTCATTATGCTTGACGGGGAGCATGAACACTCGCCAGTCGCGACCGAGTCGTGCCTGTGCTTTACGCTGGCAGACGATGCACTCCACTTCAGTCAGGGCCTCAGTCAGCTGTTTAATCCCATTGGCAAGCTGATTTACTAGCCCAGCAGTAAGACAGTTCTTAATTCCTCCTTCGATTTGAGCACAAAGGCCGCCTTTGTGCTTTTTTCGTTTATAGGGTGCTGATTTCAGGCGTTTTATCACAAATGCTGCTAATGTAGTAACTAAGCTAACTGACATACCGCTGAAGGTTACCGCCAGGACAAAAGGTTGCCATAACCTGAGTACGCTTGATCTTATGACCTGTTGCACGCGTACAACAAAGCATAGTAGCAAAAAGGACAGAGTAATGACCAAACAACCAGACTGGCTCAGCGATTTTGTAAGGATTTACAATAAGCTGGACAAAGAAACCTTACACCTGTTGGAAGAAATTTACCATCCTGATATTCAGTTTAGTGACCCGCTTCACGGGATCAGTGGATTGCAGAATCTGAATGCGTATTTTAGCGACATGTACAGCAATGTGATCAGCTGTCAGTTTGATATTCGGCACAGCTTATCTCAGGGCGATCAGGCTGCTTTATACTGGACCATGCACTACAGACACAAGCGCCTGAGCAAAGGACGTGAGATAAGCGTAGAAGGTCACTCCTTTTTAAAAGTACAGGATGGCAAAGTGATAATGCACCGAGACTACTTCGATGCAGGTAGTTTGCTGTATGAACACATTCCCGTCATGGGGATGGGGGTACGCTGGCTTAAATCTCGCGTTTCTGGGGAACAAGCGACTAGTACAGACAATGGAGGGGAGCAGGCATGCCCGAAGTTCTAATTACAGGTGCCAGCTCCGGAATAGGGCTGGCACTGGCCAAGCGCTATAAAGACGCAGGATACACAGTGCATGTTTGTGGTCGTAATAAAGACAAGCTGCAATCGGTTTTGCCTGAATCTGAGCAAGTCCGTCATATATGCTTTGACCTTAACGATAAGACTGCCATTTTTGATGTGGCGGACAAGCTGCCACAGTTGGATGGGATTATCCTCAACGCCGGTGGCTGTGAATACATAGACGACGCCAAACAATTCGATTCAGCGCTGTTTGAGCGCATCATCCGCGTTAACCTGATCTCGGTCGGCTACTGCCTGGATGCCTGGCTTGGCAAACTTAACGGCAGCGCATTTTTGGTTTTTGTCAGCTCATCGGCCAGTTTTTTACCACTGCCACGTGCTGAGGCCTACGGCGCTTCCAAGGCTGGACTGACCTATCTGGCCAAGACTTTGGATGTGGATTTGGCCGGAAGCGGTATTCAGGTAAGTGTTGTACACCCGGGTTTTGTGGATACCCCGCTTACCCAAAAAAATGATTTCCCAATGCCTTGTCAGGTAACCAGCGAACAAGCCGCGGAGCGTATCTTTCAAGGGGTAGAAAAAAAACAGTTTGATATTCACTTTCCTCGCAGGTTTACCTACCTGCTTAAATTTTTTGGTTGGTTGCCGCATAACGTTTGGCGACATGTTGCGGCAAAATGGATAAAAAGATGAAAAAAATAGCCGTCATTGGTAGTGGCGTTTCAGGTATGGTCTGTGCACGTTTGCTCAGTACCCAACACGATGTACATTTGTTCGAAAAAAGAGACCGCCTTGGTGGCCACACTGCCACAAAAGAGGTTGAGTACCAGGGCCAAACCTATCAGGTTGATACCGGGTTTATTGTTTATAACGACCGAACTTATCCAAACTTCATTAAATTGATGGATAAACTGGGGATCCAGGGCAAGCCCACTGAAATGAGTTTCAGTGTGCACAATAAAGACACCGGGCTGGAATACAACGGTCATGACCTAAATACCTTGTTCGCCCAACGACGTAACTTAGTTCGTCCTAAATTTTGGCGCCTGATTCGCGAGATTGTACGTTTTAATAAAACAGCAAAACTGCGCTTTGCAGAAGACGACTTTTCTGGTGAAGAAACACTGGGCAGCTTCCTCAGGGAGCAAAATTTCAGCGAGTTTTTTGCTGAGCATTACATTTTGCCTATGGGTGCTGCAATCTGGTCTACCAGCTTACAGAAAATGAAGGAATTCGAGCTCAAATTTTTTGTCCGCTTTTTTTATCATCACGGCTTACTCAATATCAGCGACAGGCCCCAGTGGTATGTGATCCCGGGTGGCTCAAAGCAGTATATTGCGCCGCTATTAAGTGGTCTGGAGGCCAATATCCATCTTGATGCAGACATCAAAAAAGTGACCCGAGAAAACGGCCGTGTTCAGTTGCACTTTGCTGATACTGTCAGTGAGTTTGATGAGGTGGTACTGGCCTGTCATAGCGACCAAGCGCTCAACTTACTCGGCGATGCCAGCGCAGAAGAAAGCAATGTGCTGTCGGCTATTCCTTACGCAAAAAACAGCGTGATTTTGCATACTGATACGGATTTACTGCCAAAGCGTCGTTTAGCCTGGGCTGCCTGGAACTACTTGCTCGACAACAATGAATCCCGCCCAGCGGCAGTAACATACAATATGAATATATTGCAGGGTATCGAGGCGCCATGCACCTTTTGTGTGACGCTGAACCAGCCGATCGATGAAGACAAGGTGATTGGTCAATATCAATACGCGCATCCGGTATTTAATACCCAGAGCATGGCGGCACAACAACGTCGCAAGGAAATTTGTGGACTTCAGCATACTCATTTTGCGGGCGCCTATTGGTACAACGGTTTTCACGAAGACGGCGTGCGCAGTGCGGTCGATGTAGCAGCACGGTTCGGCATTAGCTTGGATGACCTGTAATGACTGGTGTAGCTCAGAGTTCACCTTTGTATGTCGGCCAGGTCAGGCATCGGCGCTTTGCGCCTGTGACTCATGGCTTTTCCTATCGCCTCTATATGCTGTGCCTGGATCTGGATGAAGACACCTTTGTGCAAAAAGGCCGGGGACTCATTGGTCCCCAGTGGTATCGGCCCATTCGTTTTTGCCAACAAGACTATCTCAAAGGTGATCCCGGCACGCTGCAACAACGTATAAAAAACAAAGTCATAGAGCTTGGCGGGCAATGGCCCGGAGGTCGCGTAAAAGCACTGGTTCAGGGGCGTTGCCTGGGATTATATTTCAGCCCGCTTAATGTGTACTTTTGTTACGACGAGCAGGGCAAGTGTAACCTGATGCTGGCAGAAGTAAGCAACACCCCATGGAATCAGCGACATTATTATCTGGTCGATATCAGTCAGGTGCACAGAACCGATAAGGTATTTCATGTGTCGCCATTTATGACTCTGGATATGCAGTATTTGTGGCGTGTTAGTGCACCGCCCGCACAAGGGTCGGGGCGATTACTGGTGCACATAGAAAACCACGCTACGGCCGAACATGAGTACAAGCAAAAGGGCGCTTTACAAGACGACAAGCTGTTTGATGCCACCATGGCACTCAAGTCAACACCCTTGTCGGTTAAAAGCCTGTTGGGGCTGGGCCTGTGTTTGCCCTCTATGACATTGAAAATATGCCTGGCAATTTACTGGCAGGCACTCAAACTTTGGGTGAAGCGTGTGCCTTTCATACCGCACCCCGAAACGCATTCTAACTGTAATAAAGCGAAGTGATACATGGAACAAAATAGCCAAACCATCTCTAAGCCTGCCACGGTATCCTGGTGGCATCAGTTGATGATAAATAAAGCCAGAGCAGTCATTTTTAAGTTGCTTGAAAAACTGGAACATGATCGTCTCGAGATCATTGAGGGCAGTGAAAAAGTTGTGCTGGGGGCGATGCAACCCAGACTACAGGCGACCATTTTCGTCAATGACATTAGTTTTTACCTGGATGTGCTTAAAGGAGGTGGTATTGGCGCCGCTGAGGCGTTTATTGAAGGGAAGTGGCATAGCCCAGACCTGACCAAAGTGATCCGCATGTTTGCCCGCGCGCAATCTCAGCTGGATGAGCTGGAAGGCAAAATGTCCTGGCTTACCGCCGTGAAAAATCGCCTCTTTCACTTTGGCAATCGCAACAGTGAGTCGGGCTCTAAGCAAAATATACTGGCCCATTATGATTTAAGTAATGATCTGTATCAGGCATTTCTTGACCCAACCATGATGTATTCCAGCGCGGTCTTTGAAACCTTGGAGCAGCCCCTCGAGCAGGCCCAACATAACAAGCTAAAAATCATCTGCGACAAACTAGAGCTGAGCGCAGATGATCACTTACTTGAAATTGGAACGGGCTGGGGAGCGCTGGCGTTATTTGCTGCGCAAAATTATGGCTGTAAGGTCACGACCACGACGATTTCCGACGCTCAGCACGACTTTACAGCGCAAAGAATCAAAGCGGCTGGTTTGCAGGGGCAGATAACCCTGTTAAAGCAAGATTATCGCTTACTTGAGGGTAAGTTCGACAAGCTGGTTTCCATCGAGATGATTGAGGCCGTTGGGCATAGTTACATGGCAAGCTTTTTTGCCAAGTGTAGCAGCTTGTTAAAAGACGATGGCCTGATGCTATTGCAGGCTATTACTATCTCTGATAGCCGCTACGACCACTACCGCAACAACGTGGATTTCATCCAGCGTTATATTTTCCCAGGCGGGTGTTTGCCATCTGTGGCTGTGATGTCACAACACCTGGCCACACAGACAGATATGGTGGTGCGAGATATAGACGATATCGGCCTGCATTATGCGCAAACGCTTAAACGCTGGCGTCTTCAGTTTGAGCAGAACTGGCAGCAGATCCGCACGTTCGGGTTTGACGAGCAGTTCAGACGTTTATGGCTCTTTTATCTGCAATATTGTGAAGGCGCATTTTTGGAGCGGGTGATCAGTACGCATCATTTAGTTGCACGTAAACCCAGATATGTTGGGGTCAATGATGAGCAATTTCTGGCTAGTTAACCTCGTTATATTCCAGTCAGTGTGGTGGTTGAGTGCTTTGTTCACTCACCAGGCACTGATTGGGGTCATAGTGTTGCTGGCGCTGCACTTTGCGTTGTCGCCAAGTCGTAAGGCTGACCTCAGTAGTCTGATGGTTTTACCGGTAGGTTTATTGGTAGATCAAGCGCTGGCGGCAGCGGGCGTCATTCAGTTTGCCGGTGATCAGCCCTGGCTTCCTGTGTGGCTTGCTTTTTTGTGGGTGCATTTCACCTTGACGCTCAACCACAGTCTGAGCTGGTTAGGACGTTGCCATCTGGGCGTTCAGTCTGTACTCGGTGCGGTGTTTGGCGCTCTGAGCTACATTGGCGGCATAAAGCTCGGTGCACTTGATAGCGCGCTGTCCGTTTTCAATTTGTTTATAGTCTTCGGCGCTGTCTGGGCGGTTGTGTTGCCCCTGGTGGTTCACCTTAACAGCCGTTTTGTCGCGAAAACAGGAGTACAACATGTTTAAACAGTTAAACGGCTTGATTTTGTCAGCTGCATTAATTGTGGCGCCCGCTGCGGTTTCGACGCAGGCTGAGGCATCAACATCAACTGAGCTGTCGGAGCTTGATTTACGCGGTACTGCAGACTTGCGCTATTTGTTCTGGGATATTTACTCAGCTGCGCTTTACACTGGCGGTGAGGATTATCGGGAAACTGAATATCCTCAGATACTGAGCCTGACCTACAAGCGTGACATCGAAGCGCAGGAGTTGGTTGACGCCACCGAAGAGCAATGGCAAAAACAGCAGCTTTCGCTTGATAACAGTGAACAATGGCTGCGGCAGCTTGTGCAGCTTTGGCCTGACATACGCAAAGGTAATCAGCTGATCCTGGTGGTCGATGAGGACCTGCAAAGTCGCTTTTATTTCCGCCCTGAACCGCCAGCTGAGCTGAGTGCGTCGCTGTCCGAATCTGATCTTAAAGCATCGGCGCGTTTTTTAGGAGCGATTAAGGACAGTGCATTTGGACCGGCCTTTTTAGGGATCTGGCTGTCTGAGAAAACCACAGAGCCTGAGCTAAGAAAGCAGCTCATAGGAAGAAGGTAACACAATGAAACTAGTTATAACTTTGCTGCTGGCGTTGGCTCTGAGTGGCTGCACCAGCAAAACGATTGCGGATTACAGCGATACCAAGCCAGAGCTGGCACTTGAACAATTTTTTGAAGGTGAGCTCACTGCCTACGGGATAGTGCTGGATCGCAGTGGCAATCTGACCCGTCGCTTTGAGGCCGACTTGATAGGCACCTGGCGCGGCAATAAAGGCGAGCTGAAAGAGTGGTTTCGTTTCGACGATGGAGAGAAATCGACGAGAGTATGGCAACTGGAGAAAATCGCAGATAATAGGTATAAAGGCACTGCGGGAGACGTTATTGGTGTTGCTCAAGGCGAAACAGCTGGCTCTGCTTTGTACTGGCGATATCAACTGGAGATCCAATATCAGGGCAAGCCACTGGAAGTCACACTGGATGACTGGATGTATCTGGTCAATGAAAAGCGATTATTCAATCGTACAGAAATTATCAAATGGGGCTTCAAAGTTGGTGAAGTGATTCTGATCATCGAAAAACATGAAGCCTAGTTTTTAGCACCACTTCATTTGTCACCATGTAATTAAAAAGGCCTGCGTCTGCAGGCCTTTTGCTTTTACTATACAGCAAAGTAGTACAGGCCATATCCGACAAGCAGCGCGGGTATGGCGGAATAAACTGTTGCCAAAACAGCCGCCCCTGGTGCCAGCGCAAGGGCAGGAAACAGCGCGTCACCATCGTTTGCAACCGCATTTGCCGCCAGTGCACTGAAAGGTAAAATCCCCTGAATGTAAAGAGTGGTCACCACTATTTGTGGCCCACAGCCAGGCAGTAACCCAATGGCAACCGCGATAAGAGGGGCAAATACTGCGTATTCATTAAACCAGGCAGCCAGATCCAGGCCAAACAACGCCACAGAAAGTTCGTAGAGCATAAAGCTGGCAACGACCCAGGCTGTGACAAAGTGGGTGTCGTGTATGACTTTAGCCAGCTTGGATGGGGGATCCTGTTCATCATCTTCAGCTGTGACTTCGCGGTAACTTTGCCCCTTTGAAGAAAGTGCCCAGATAGTGAGCGCAAATATGGCTAAGGCAGCCCCAGCCAGCTCTACAGGCTGTGTGAAGACGCCCAGGTTTGTGTTAAATGCAATCAGCAACGCAATGATTAGACTGGGTATAAGTGCCCAGCGCCAGACTGGCTCACTGAACCGAATGGCAGGAGAAGGCGCTTTGCATTGTATGGCGTTTTTGCTTTGCAGGTTTGGCTGGCAAAACTCAGGCTTGTGGAGCAAGTTCACAATCAAACCACTGGCAATGCCTACAGCGATACCTAAAGCGATAATTATCAACCCTTCGATTGGTTGTTTTGCCAGGAGTAAAAAAGCAGCATCTCCCATGGTTGCCGTAAGTACAGCAACCACAGAAGCAAAGCTTGCCTGTCCTTTGGTAAACTGCGTGACTACTATGATTGCGCCGCCGCAGCCCGGTAGTGCACCCAGCACCGCTGCCATTGCAATTTCCAGCACAGGGGACTTGGCTTTCAGGTAACTGAGTTCCAGTTGAGGTAATCTGTCGATCAAAAAGTAATAGATTGCCAGTGTTC
The DNA here is from genome assembly GCF_005887115.1 of Pseudoalteromonas rubra. Lineage (GTDB taxonomy): Bacteria > Pseudomonadota > Gammaproteobacteria > Enterobacterales > Alteromonadaceae > Pseudoalteromonas > Pseudoalteromonas rubra_F. The sequence goes on from NZ_PNCJ01000019.1 coordinate 14,720, forward strand.
CGGCAACAAACACACTTACCTGAAAAAATGCGTCGGCGAGTGTGGCGATAGTAAGGGCGCGCAGAGGCTCAAAGGCGACAGCCAGGCAGAGTAAAAATGGCAGTAATAATCGTTTGTTTACCAGCAAGGAGGAGAGCGCAGATCTGCTTCTGGTTGTGACAGAGTAGGATTGTGAGAGCATAAAAGTGCAACCGATTGAAAACACAGTTGCACTTTAGAATGATATTAAATGAAAATCAATATCATTTGTATTTATTTGTTGCGTTGGAACTCAGAGGTTGCTTTCCACGTAGGCCAGTCGTTCTGCTGAGAAATGTCGTAGCCAACCTGGAAGAATAACTGAAGATCCTGTACAGCACCGCTTAAGTCCCATTCATCACGGTAGCGGTCACAAGGTTGGTGATAGCAGCCACGTAGTACCAAGCTCATGCGTTTACGGTATTGTGCTGTGGCTTCGTCACGCGCTTCTGTACCACCGCCGGCATACATGGCCGGAACCCCCATGTTGGCAAAGGCAAAGTGATCAGAGCGGTAGTATCCGCCAGCTGCCGGACGCGGGTCGCCAGAGACAACGCGGTCTTGCGCTTTCGCTGCGGTTTCCAGCATTTCGTCCAGTGATGATTTACCAATACCCACAACGCTGATGTCTTTTACTTTACCCAGCAGGTTAAGGCTGTCCATATTGATGTTGGCAACCGTTTTATCGGCAGGGATAACCGGGTTTGCTGCGTAGAACTTTGAGCCCAGCAGGCCTTGTTCTTCCGCGGTGACGGCCAGGAACGTGACTGAACGGTCTGGTTTAACGGGTAGTTTGCTGAAAGCTTCAGCGACTTCGATCATGCCACCTGTGCCGGTTGCATTGTCATGAGCACCGTTATAAATCTTATCGCCTTTGCGGTTAGGATCTGTGCCTAAGTGATCCCAGTGAGCTGAGTAGATGATGTGCTCATCACTGTGTTTTGTTCCAGGCAAAGTCGCGATGAAGTTATAAGACGTTGAAGTGCTGATCTTACTTTTTACAGTAACAGACGCTGTTAAATCGCCCATGTCGACATGGTATGCACCAGCAGCTGCTTTTTCTTTTGCTTCGGCAAAGTCCAGACCAGCTTTTGCAAACAGCTCTTTGGCGACATCACTGGTTACCCAGCCTTCAACAGCTACGCGGTCCATGTTGTTGTTTTCTTTCTGGAAGCCAAATTGAGGACCACTCCACGAATTCTCAACAACGCTCCAGGGGTAAGAGGCTGGTGCGGTTTCGTGAACGATAATAGCACCTGCAGCGCCCTGACGGCTTGCTTCTTCATATTTGTAAGTCCAGCGACCATAGTAAGTCATAGCCTCACCCGTGAACAAAGCAGGATCTTTATGTGCAAAGCCCGGGTCGTTTACCAGCATGACGACGGTTTTGCCACGCACATCCAGACCTTCATAATCATTCCAGCCATATTCAGGTGCATTGACACCATAGCCGACAAACACCAGTTCAGAATCTTTAATAGACTCCAATTTACTGATACGGCCTGTGCCCATCACCATATCTTTTTTATATTCGTAGTCTTTGCCGCCAATGCTCAGTGTCATATTCGGGTCAGCTTCGATAGATACTAAAGGGACTTCCTGGAAGAAGCTGTCACCATTGCCAGGTTGGAATCCCAGCTCAGTGAAATGCTTTTTAAGATAGGCTAGGGTCAGTTCTTCGCCTTTGGTAGAAGGGGCACGACCACCAAACTCGTCAGAGGCCAGGGTTTTAATGTGGGTTGCCAGTTGGTCGGCATTGATGCTGTTATAAGCGGCGGTTACATCGCCAGGCTGGTTGGTTTGTGTTGCCATACAGCCAGCTAACACAGCAACAGACAGTGCGCTTAGCGCTAGTTTTAATTTCATAGTGTTATTTATCTTCGCTTGTTGTTATATGCCGCTAGTATAACGTTATTTAAACCGTTATTTCGACTTTTGGCGATAATTGACGGAATTGACGATTTACTAAACAAAGTAGGCTTGGGGTATTGGGTGCGGGTGAGGTAAAATGCCAGCTTTGAACACTGCCAGAGAAAGACATATCGGCAATATGAATAAATTCACCGCGCCAGAGCACTGGCATGCAGACCTGTTCAGTCAGGCACCGTTTGAACATTTAGAAGAACTATTTTTGCTCAGTCATCATACTGACTGGCCGTCATTCGACTGGCTGAATGGCCAAAAAGATCAGCAACTCAATCGGGATGTAGTATTTACACCCAATAGTGAATTGGAAGGGGAAACTCTGTATTACGAAGAGATCATTGCTCATACAAACCGCATTCCTACCCGTGAACATAACTGGCATGATTTTTTTGGCGCCCTGATCTGGTGTCTGTTTCCACAAACGAAATCTTTGTTGAATCGTTTACATATGCAGGAAATCGGTGAACATGGCCTTAAACAGCGCAGTAAAAAGCGCAATGCACTGACATTATTCGATGAATGTGGAGTGATATTGGCAGTACCAGATATCAGTTGGCAAACGGCATTGCGCGCTCACCAGTGGCAGGAAGTATTTTATGAATACAGTGCGATGTGGCATCACAACCTGCTACCCTTTGTATTTGGTCATGCAAACTACGAAATGCTGACCAAACCTTTTATTGGTCTTACGGGCAAGGTCATTTGCATCGAAGTAGATGAAGCTTTTTATCACTTGCCTTTAAAGCTTCAGTATCGCCATTTAGACCAAAAACTGGTAGATATGATAGAGCGTCAGGGATTGCTGGATAATAATAAGCAGATGTCACCGCTACCATTACTTGGGATACCCCAATGGCATCAGGGTCAGCAGGATCTGGCTTTTTATAGCGATACCGATTATTTCCGCCCCAAACGACTGCCGACAGCAAAAAAGGACACACAGTGATACAGGTTGAGGGTTTAAAAAAACGTTTTAAGCTCAGCAGGGAGCATAACAAAAATAAAACCAGTGACGACTCCAGAGAAAGAGACGGTCATTTTCATTCAGTTGAATCTGTATCGTTTCAGTGTCAAAAAGGGGAAGTACTGGGGCTACTCGGCCCTAATGGGGCTGGCAAAACAACAACGCTCAGGTTGTTGTCAACGGCACTGTCTCCTGACAGCGGGGCTATCATTGTCGCAGGGCAAGATATCGTCAAAAACCCGCTACATGGCAGGCGTCATATCGGTTTTTTGTCTGGCACGACCGGCCTTTATGGGCGCCTGAGTGCAAAAGAAAATGTTGAGTACTTTGCCAGATTACATGGCCTTAAAGGCAAAAAGTTAAAAGACCGCTGTGAGCTGTTGTTCGAAACGCTGGATATGACTTCCTTCCTCGACAAGCGCTCAGACAGCTTATCTACAGGTATGAAACAGAAAACCAGCATTGCCCGAGCGGTGGTTCATGACCCGCAGGTGGTTATCCTGGATGAGCCAACAACGGGTCTGGATATTATGACTAAGCAAACCTTACTGTCTTTTATCAGACAATTAAAAGAGCAGGGTACGCCGGTTATATTTTCTACCCATCATCTTGATGAAGTAGATATGCTATGTGATCGGGTTTGCGTGATTGACAAAGGCATCAGCTGTTTTGAAGGCGACCTGGGAGCTTTTCGCGAGCAAGGACAAAACAGCGAGCTCAATCAGGCGTTTTTAAATATCATTCAGGGAGGGCAACATGTTTGAAGTCATGTTAAAGGAGCTGCGTGAATTACTGAGAGACCGCAAAACGCTGTTTTTTGTAATTGCGCTGCCGATTGTTATCTTTCCCGTTTTATTCGGCTTTGTTGCTTTTCTGACTTCTAAGGCAGCGTTAGAGGCTGAGCAAAAAGTCCATACCTTTTATGTGGTTAACGAGGATTTCGCTCGTCCTTTCGCTGATACCTTGTTCTATCATCGTAGTTTTAAACGCTATGCAGGTGATACTAAGTTCGACACTGTTGAAGCACTCAGAGATGCTGTGAGAAGAGGGATTATTGACGTGGGTATCTACATTCCGTCATCTCCTCAGGAACAGCTGTCCCAGGGTAACCAAACTCGATTTCAGGTTATCTTCAATGATGCCCAGTCCATTAATTACATCTATGATCGCATAAAAAAGGTTATAGATGAGTATTCAGCCAAACTGACAGAGCAGGCGCTTATCAATTTGGGTGTTGAAGAGAATAAACAAGCGGCTGTGCTTAAGCCCGTTTTGATGGAAAAGGTGGATACGGCTGACCGGCGCGAAAACATAGGTGAGAAAATCGGTGCGTTTATTCCGTATATGTTGATTCCTCTGGTATTGATGGGCGCCAGTTACCCGGCCATTGATCTGGGAGCGGGTGAAAAAGAGCGTGGCACACTCGAAACCTTGTTGCTAACGCCACTGACCCGCACTCAGCTGGTGTTGGGAAAATTTTTCACCATTCTGATCAGCTCCATTGCCTGTGCGCTGGTGACCGTATCTAGTATGTCCGTGTGGATATGGGTCGCGAGCGGGTTTGGTGCACTCGATCCAATCCTGAGTGCGTTTGCAACGGTTACTCAGTGGGACTTTCTTTTGATTTTTGCTCTGCTATTGCCCGTTGCCATGATGCTATCGTCTCTGGTGCTGGCGATATCCATTTATGCTCGCAGCTTTAAAGAAGCACAAAATTACATGGGGCCGCTGAGTATGCTGGTGTTTGTGCCGATTGTGATTTCCGTTTTGCCGAATATGGTATTAGATGCTAAAACCGCTTGGATCCCAATTACTAATGTGGCCCTGGCCATCAAGGAAATTGTTAAAGGGACTGTTGATTACCAAGCTGTTGCGCTGATCTTCTTAGCTTCAACTATGCTCGCTGCAGCACTGTTGGCTTGTTGTGTTCGTTGGTTCAGCCGTGAATCTGTATTATTCAGATAGATAGGTAGCATGGTTAACGCCATGCTACCCAATGGTTCAGGCAGCCTTGACGTCCTCAGAGGAGGCTACTTCAGGCTCGATCACGGTCAGAACTTTCTTAATGTCAGACCAATGTAGTAATTCAATTCGGCCTTGTTCATTTTCTACCAGCGCAGTACAATTTTCTATCCAGTCGCCATCATTGCAGTACACGATACCATCCATGACAGCAATCCTTGGTTGATGTATATGACCGCAAATAATGCCATCAACACCGCGTTTTTTCGCTTCGTGCACCGCAGCTTGTTCGAAAGCATGGATGGCTTCACGGGCTTTATGAACCCGGTTCTTTAGCCATGAAGCCAAAGACCAATAGTGTCCGCCATAAAGCCTGCGTACTCGATTGGTCCAGCGGTTAAGAAACAGCAAGAAGTCATAGGCTGCATCGCCTATGATGCTTATCAGCTTGTTGTAGCGGGTTGCTGAATCAAAATCATCACCATGCAACAACAAAAATTGCTTACCTGCAGACGTAGTATGAATATAGGTTTTGTGTACTTCAACATGAAACAGAGTTTTACCTACGTAACTGCGAAAAGTCTCATCGTGATTACCGGGAATGTAAATAACTTTAGTGCCATTTTCAGCCTTGCGTTGAATACATTCGAGTACCTGGTAGTGGCTGGAATGCCAGAAAAACTGCCTCTTGAGTGACCATAGGTCTACGATGTCACCGACAAGATACAGGGTGTCGCAACGTGTGCTGTTCAGAAAGTCCAGCAGAAACTCGGCTTTGCAGTCTTTATAGCCCAGATGTACATCAGAGATCCAAATTGTTGGATAGTAGGTTTGTGTCATAGCCATACTCTCGAGCGTAATAAACCCTAAGTTAGAGACGAGGGATGACAAAAACAGGGCAGTTAAGAGAAGCTATTGTGACAGTGGGGATAAAGCAGAGCACAGCTCAGTGTACTCTGCCGAAGAAGGGGGTTATTTACCCAATGCTTTGGCGATCTCTGCTACTGCAGAGTCGATGTCCAGCATCAGTTTTTCACCAGTACGACGGTTTTTAAGCTCAACCTGATTGTTATCCAGGTTACGCTCGCCTATCACCAGTGTAAATGGCACGCCCAATAGCTCCATGTCGTTGAACATCACACCCGGACGTTCTTTACGATCGTCAAATAGTACCTCAACACCGGCCGCTTGCAGGTCTGTATAAAACTTCTGTGCAATATCAGGGATGCGATGCGATTTATGCATATTCATTGGTACAATAGCCAGCTCAAACGGCGCAATGGCCTGTGGCCACTTAATGCCGTAATCGTCATTATTCTGCTCGATGGCAGCCGCAACGATACGCGAAACACCAATACCGTAACAGCCCATGGTCATGACCTGGTTTTTACCACTTTCACCTAGTACGCCAGCGCTCATGGCTTCTGAGTACTTAGTACCTAGCTGGAAAATGTGACCAACTTCAATACCACGTTTGATCTGCAGCGTGCCTTTACCACACGGACTTGGATCGCCTTCAACCACATTGCGCAGATCTGCAACCGTATAGTCTGTCACATCACGATCCCAGTTAATACCACTGTAGTGAACGCCATTTTTATTCGCACCTGCAACGAAGTCGGCCATGACAGCAGCGCTGCGATCGACGATAACAGGCATGCTCAGACCAACCGGGCCCAGTGAACCAGGCTTAGCGCCAATGGCTGCAATAATGTCTTCTTCTTTGGCCATTTCCAGCGGCGAATCAACCAGAGGTAGTTTCTCAGCTTTAAGCTCATTCAACTCGTGATCACCACGCAGAATAAGCGCAACCAGACCACGCTTATCGTCTTCGTCCGGTGCACCATAGACTATCAGAGTCTTCACACCACGATGTGGTTTAACACCGTGCTTTGCTTTTAACTCGGCTATCGTGTTGGCTTCAGGCGTGTCAAAGGTGTTAAGCGCTTTTGATGGCTCTGGACGAGGCTCAGATGGCGCAATTGCTTCCGCTTTTTCAATGTTTGCAGCATAGTCACTTTCAGTACTGAAAGCGATAGCATCTTCACCCGATTCAGCCAAAACGTGGAACTCGTGCGACACACTGCCACCGATAGAACCGGTATCTGCGATAACCGGGCGGTAATCCAGGCCCAGGCGTTCAAAGATATTACAGTAGGCCTGGTGCATTGCCTGATAGGTTTTTTCCAGGCACGCTTCGTCCAGGTGGAAAGAATACGCATCTTTCATGGTGAATTCACGGGCACGCATGACACCAAAACGAGGGCGCACTTCGTCACGGACTTTGGTCTGAACCTGATATAAGGTCAGTGGCAGTTGTTTGTAGCTGCTGACTTCACGGCGTACCAGATCAGTGATCACTTCTTCGTGGGTTGGGCCCAGTGCGAACGGACGATTGTGTCTGTCATTGATACGCAGTAGTTCAGGACCAAACTGCTCCCAACGGCCCGACTCTTGCCATAAATCAGCAGGCTGAATGATGGGCATCAGCATTTCAATGGCACCGGCTTTATCCATTTCTTCACGGACGATTTTTTCTACTTTACGCAGCACTTTCAGGCCGGAAGGTAACCAAGTGTATAAACCGGAGGCTAATTTGCGGATCATGCCCGCGCGTAACATCAGCTGATGGCTGATCACTTCTGCATCTGCAGGCGTCTCTTTTTGAGTCGCTAAAATATATTGACTGGTACGCATACTTGTTCCGTTCAATTGATGATTACTCAGGCCTTGGCCCAGGTAGTCATACGTTGTTGTAGTATTTTTGTCGGGTTAGTTTAACAGTGCTAAAACCGCTTAAAAAGCTTTATTTATCGTGAAAAAGCGACAGTTCAGGAGGCTGGGGGATTTTTGTTCAATCCGACTCAGCAATAGCCACTTCAAGCACATGGTTGTGTTCGCCATCTACTTGCCAGCGAATATTAAAGTCATAGAGATTCATGCCATAGTTTTGCGGATTTTCCTGCTTTTTTTTGTATGCAGGGCGAGGGTCTTGTTTGAGTACATTACCAATAAAAGCTCTCAGTTCCGGGTAATGGCTCTGTTGAGAGATAAAATCTTCGGCCTGATCACTAAAAGTCACCGTCATTTGCGTCTCTGGGCGGGTATCTGCAAAACCCGCGGCAGCATCTGTCAGGGCATCTGAATAGGGCAAATAGGGTTTAATATCGACTATCGGCGTGCCATCGAGTAAGTCTATTCCAGATAGCAGTAGTGCGAGTTGACCATTTTTGTACTCGACACCTTCGAGCTTTACGGCACTCATACCAATGCCATTGGGTCTGAAGGTGGCGCGGGTCGCAAATACACCTTTGCGCGCATTGCCGCCTAACCGTGGCGGTCGTACCAAAGCAGAGTACCCTTTGTCTGCGGTCTCGTGAAAGCGGAATAACAACCACAGGTGGCTAAACTCCTCAATACCGCGTACAAACTCTTCTCGATTAAAGTCCTCACAGAATACCAGCTTAGCTTTGGCTTCTGGTACAAGGCGAGGTTGTCTTGGAATGGCAAACTTTTGTTTATAGGGTGAATGAATCACACCAATGGGCTGTATATCGAAGTGCACGCAATATTCCGGTTAGTAAGTTTGCGCGTATTGTAGCGACCTAAAAGCGTTGTAACAAATGGAAGTGAAATTACGCTGTAATCCTGTGTAATTCCCCAGTTTGCTGTTTGTAGCTAGGATCGGGTTATTACATAATGTATTGGTTTGAAAATGTTTAGTATAGAAAGTGCTCCGCAGTCTGAGCAAAAAGGTCGTCTTGTCTCTAATATGATGGAACCGACATACAGTCGTCTGGTAAGTAGTATTTGCCGTCGGGTTTTTACAGAGCAGTCTCCAGTGATGCCGCTGGTCGTGGAGCAACTTTGTAAACGCCGTGTATTTTTACAACCATTATTTGCGGGGGTAGGTGATGGCACTGTTAGGGCCACTCAACTTAACACTGCCCTGCAATGCGAGATTGAGCTGGTAGTGAGTAAGGTCATGTCTCAATGCGATATGCCGCGCCACGAGCTTATCAGGCAAACAAATACAACAATGTTCGAGCTGGCCAGGCAAGCTATCTAATTATTATCTACAACGTCCGGGGCTGCGTTATCCAGGTGTATCATCAGTTTGTCCAGGTTATTACGAACCTGCTCGCTGCATTTATCCAGCTCAAAGCGCACGCCCAGCAAGCAGTCTTGCTCTGGGCCTTCGTTTGCTTCTATACGCACAATCGACCCATACAAAGGGGAAATACTCAAAGCGTGAGGGCCGTTAAAGTTGTCAAAGCTCAGGTTGAATTCGGTGGTTTTGTATAGTTTAAGCGCGTCCACATAATCTGAATAAACCTGCATACCTGTGTGGCTGATGTTATTTACCTTGGCTTCAAGCAGGGCGTCGGATGCAACAATACGCATGGCGTGTGCTGGCAAGGCTGAATGGCGCACTGAGTTACGTTTACAAGCGCCATTCCATGATTTATTCACAGCAGCTTCAAGTTTTTCTGCCCTAAACGGCTTGACGACAAAGTGGCTAACGCCATTTTTAATCGCGGTTATCACAAAATCGCGCTCACCGTTCGAGGTCATCATGATAAAAGGCAGGTCTTTAAATTTTGCGCTATTGCGGACTCGGTAGAGCAGCTCTTCGCCATTCATTTCAGGCATTTGCCAGTCAGAAATAATAATGTCGACGGGCTTTGACTCGAGGATCTGAATTGCCTGCTTACCATTAGCTGCCATGATCACCTGATCTGACCCCAGGCGTGTCTTTATGATATTACGTACGACATTGCGCACTGCGGTACAATCGTCAACCACTAAAAACCGGACATTTCTCACTACTATTTGCTCTTTCTTTGACCACAATTTAAGCCGGCGGCAATCATAGCACAGCTCTTACCAGCAGGTAAGAGCTACATTGGATAAATTTAAACCGTTCCAAAATGGGTGACTTAAATACATGAAGGCACCTGAAATGTGAATAACTGTTGTGATATGGCGCACAAAGTTACAGTTGCTCACAAGGCTCTCACTGAGTTTTGCATGTTTTTATCACATCATGAGTACGTGGAGTTCAAGAGGAAGTCAGCGCATTCGCTTAGCCGTTATCGGCAGACTCCCGAACTTTCAATCTCAGCGCAATAACACTTTTAGAGACTAGGAGCTCATAATGATCGGGATATTTAAAAACTCAGTGGCCATGGCTGGCGGTTTATTTTTGGGTCTGGCAAGCATGTATGGTAACGCCTCCGAGCAAGGGCAGGATGACTGGGAAGTCAAAATTGGTGCAGGTGTATTAGTGGCAGACTTGCCCTGGAAAGGAGTTGGCAATGAATTTGCGATAGTACCGATGGCCGACATCAAAAAAGGTAACTGGTTTTCCAATGAAGACAGCACCATCGGTTATCAATTTTTGAATTTAAATGATACTTTTACAGCTTACGCAGGTCTTGGATATCGCAACGAAGGGTATGATAGTCTGTTTGGTAACACCAGCTCAGACAGTAAAGTGTTTGACGGCTATGACGCACCTGATGGTGAGCTAGTGTTGAACTATGGCGCCAGATTCTTATGGTTCGGTGTATCCGGACATACCGATTTGTCCGACGAATCAGACGCCACCAATTTTGCACTCAGTGCAGAAGTTCCTTTGTATGAAAGTGCTCATGGATTCGGTATTTCGGCACAGGCACAGGTGCGCTGGCTGGATTCAGATTACGTGAATACCGTATACGGGATCAGCGGCAAAAATATCAATGCATCAGTTGGGCGGACAGCGTATCAGACTGACGACAGTGCCGTGAACGTCACGTTTGGCTTAAACGCCTACTACCAGTTGACGCCAGAAGTTACCCTGATAGGCAGTGTAAGCAGAACAGAGCTGGATAGCGTCATCAGCAAGAGCCCTCTGGTTGGTGACGATACTATGGATGTGGCCTTTATCGGCGCACTGTACACCTTTTAAGCGTACTTGCTACACTTGCAAACTCGTTACACACGCTGGGTCAGTCACCCTGATCCAGCGTGTTTTGTAACAGAGACTCGGTCTGAATCGCAATTTCTTTCATCTTAATGGCATATTGCTCCAGCGCTTTTTGTTCCTGGGTTTTTGCTTCAAATTTGGCAACAGGGATAGGGTAACCCGCCTGGTCCATGGCAATAAAACTGATGATACAATGATTGGTTTCGACCATGTGTTGCTTTTGTGGGTCGCCACAACGTACCTGAATAAATATTTGCATGCTGGTTTTGCCGGTATGGGCAATGCGTGCAGAGACTTCAACAATTTGGCCAACCAAAATAGGGCGGTGGAAACGCACACCAGCAACCGATACAGTGACACAATAGGCGCCACTCCAGCCTGCGGCACAAGCATACCCAGCTTGATCGATCCATTTCATTACCACACCACCATGCACTTTGCCGCCAAAGTTTACGTCGGTTGGTTCTGCTAAAAAGCGAAATACCACTTCCGATTGCTGCGCCATAGGGCACCTCATCTTCTAAATATACTTGCTTAAGTATAGAAAAAAAGGGGCATTTTGCCCCGGCAATTTAGGATAAAATCGGATGGTTGCGGGGGAGCTGCCCCCGCTAGGATAGGCTTACATGTTAGGGTAGTTAGGACCACCTGCGCCTTCTGGCGTCACCCAGGTGATATTTTGGCTTGGATCTTTGATGTCGCAGGTCTTACAGTGGACACAGTTTTGTGCATTAATTACGAACTGTTTATCGCCGTTTTCATCTTCGTTGACCTCATAAACGCCAGCCGGACAGTAGCGCTGAGCAGGCTCTGCATACTGTTCAAGGTTCACTTTGATAGGAATAGAGACATCTTTGAGTTGCAAATGACAAGGTTGCTCTTCTTCATGGTTGGTGTTGGATAAAAACACAGACGACAGCTTGTCAAAACTCAGTTTACCGTCCGGTTTAGGATAGTTAATTTCCTGAGAGTCTTTTGCCAGCCTGAGAGAAGCATGATCCAGCGTGGTATCTTTGAGTGTGAATGGCAATGAACCTGAAAACAGGTTTTGGTCAACCATGTTGTAGGCACCACCCAATATGCGACCAAACTTGTGCATGGCCGGGCCAAAGTTACGGGACTGGTAAAGCTCGTCATACAGCCAGCTGCTTTTGAAGTTATCGGCAAACTCGCTTAAATCTGCGCGAAGGTTTTCTTCCCCTAGCGCAGCTAAAATGGTATCCGCAGCTATCATACCCGACTTCATTGCCGTGTGATTGCCTTTGATTTTGGCAAAGTTCAGAGTACCGGCATCGCAGCCAACCAGCAAACCGCCCGGGAAGTGCATTTTAGGCAACGCATGTAGACCCCCTTTGGCAATCGCTCGGGCACCGTATGCAACGCGTTCACCCCCTTCCAGCGTGTCTTTAAATACTTGCTGATGTTTCATGCGCTGAAACTCATCAAACGGGCTCAGGTACGGATTTTTGTAGTTAAGATCTATGATTAATCCGACTACGACCTGATTATTCTCGGCATGGTACATAAACGACCCACCGTGGGTTTCGTTATCGAGCGGCCAGCCCGTACCATGGACAACTTTACCTTCCTGATGTTTTGCCGGGTCAATTTGCCAGATCTCTTTAAAGCCAATCCCATAGTGCTGAGGGGTTGCATCTTTATCCAGTGCAAACTGGCTGATCAGCTGTTTACCCAGATGGCCACGACAACCCTCTGCAAATACGGTGTACTTGGCTCTCAGTTCCATACCTGGCATGTAACTGTCTTTTGGCTCGCCATCTTTGCCAACACCCATATCACCGGTGATGATGCCTTTCACCTCATCATCTTCGACTATCAGCGAGTGCGCGCTGAATCCGGGGAATACTTCCACACCCAGTTGTTCAGCCTGCTCAGCCAGCCAGCGACAGACATTGCCCATAGACACAATATAATTGCCATCATTTTTAAAGGTCTTAGGAACAGCAAAATGCGGGATGCTGGTCGCTTTGCTCTGATCTTTAAACAGGTAGATTTCGTCTTCAGTCACTTTTGTGGTGACAGGGGCATTTTTTTCAGCCCAATCCGGGATTAATTCGTCCAGCGCTTTAGTTTCAAACACAGCTCCAGACAATATATGTGCTCCGACCTCTGAGCCTTTTTCAACGACACAGATCATCAGTTCTTGTTGTTTTTCCTGTGCCTGTTGTGCAAGTCGGATCGCACACGACAGGCCCGCAGGGCCCGCGCCAACAATCACGACATCAAATTCCATGGTTTCGCGTTCGACCATTTTTACCTCACATAGATTGACGGTAGTTTAACTAAAACGAGGCTTTAGTTTTGTTAAGGTTAAGCTAAGGTTATTTTAGGTTGACGTTTACGTCAACAGGAAGTAGTCTGGATTCATTAAATTGTTTTGTTGACGTTTACGTCAGCCCTATAGAATAACCAGATGATGGAGTAACCATGAAAGTACTTGTGCCAATCAAACGCGTGATTGACTACAATGTCAAGGCAAGAGTCAAGGCCGACAACAGTGATGTTGATCTGACCAATGTAAAAATGGCAATGAACCCGTTCTGTGAGATAGCGGTAGAAGAAGCAATCCGCCTTAAAGAAGCCGGTACCGCCAGCGAAGTAATCGCAGTATCAATCGGCGATAAAGCTTGCCAGGAACAACTGCGTACGGCACTTGCTCTGGGCGCTGACAAAGCCATTCATATTGAAACAGATGCTAAGCTGGAGTCGCTTCACGTTGCTAAACTACTGGCAAAGCTGGTAGAGCAAGAAAGCCCTGAATTGGTTATTCTGGGCAAACAATCTATCGATTCTGACAACAATCAAACTGGTCAGATGTTAGCAGCACTTACTAAACGCCCTCAGGGCACGTTTGCGTCTAAAGTCGAAATTGCTAACGGCAAAGCGGTTGTCACGCGTGAAGTAGATGGTGGTCTGCAAACGGTAGCACTTAACTTGCCAGCGGTTGTAACTACAGATCTGCGTCTGAATGAGCCGCGCTATGCATCTCTGCCAAACATTATGAAAGCCAAACGTAAACCACTTGATGTGATTGCAGCAGATACGCTGGGTGTAGATCTGGCGCCGCGTGTGGAGCTGGTTCGTGTGGCAGAGCCCGCTAAACGTGAAGCGGGTATCGTTGTTGAAAGTGTAGAAGAACTGGTTAATAAACTAAAAACTGAAGCTAAGGTGATCTCATGAGCGTACTAGTTATTGCTGAACACGAAAATGGTGTACTAAAGCCAGAAACGGCAAAAGTGGTTCATGCCGCGAGCAAGCTTGGCGCAGAGATCCATGTTCTGGTCGCGGGTCATAACGTTGGATCGGTGGCTGAGGCTGCGGCACAAATCGCAGGCGTAACGGCGGTCAAGTTGGCGGATGACGGCGCGCTTGATCATCAGTTGGCTGAAAGCACAGCGGATTTGGTTATCACACTTGCTGCAGGTTACAGCCATGTTCTGGCTGCGGCATCGACTACAGGCAAAAATATCATGCCTCGCGTTGCGGCCTTGCTGGATAAGTCGCAAATTTCTGAAATTGTAGACGTGGTAGATGCAGACACCTTTATGCGTCCAATCTATGCTGGTAACGCCATTGCTACGGTTAAATCATTAGAAGCACAAAAAGTTATCACCGTGCGTGCCAGTGCGTTTGACGCGGCCGGTGAGCAAGCCCCTGTTGCTGTCGAAACACTTAGTGCGTCGGTCGAAAACACCAGCAGCAGCTTTGTCGGTGTTGAACAAACTGAATCAGAGCGTCCTGAGCTGACAGCGGCACCTGTGGTTATTTCCGGTGGTCGTGGCATGCAAAATGGTGAGAATTTCTCTTTACTTGAAGGAATTGCAGACAAACTGGGTGCTGCCATTGGCGCATCACGTGCTGCGGTAGACGCAGGCTTTGTACCAAACGACATGCAAGTCGGGCAGACAGGTAAAATTGTCGCACCGGACCTGTATATCGCAGTGGGCATTAGCGGTGCTATTCAGCACCTGGCAGGTATGAAGGATTCAAAGGTCATCGTTGCTATCAATAAAGATCCGGAAGCGCCTATTTTCCAGGTGGCAGACTATGGTCTGGTGGCTGATTTGTTCGAGGTATTACCTCAGCTTGAGCAAGCCCTGTAACAACAAATTCTGGTTGTTAAAGCCGTGAGCACTTATATGCCGCGGCTTTTTTCGTTTATTACGGAGTAAACTAAGTCACACTGCGTGTTTTTTGCCGTCTAGGCGTGATATGCACCTACCTAAGCCAGTCAATGCAAAATGTCAGTAGAGCAGGCCAGCTTCCTGTAAGAAAACATCTGAGTTGAAAAACATATCTGCTTGTTTATTTTGGCACCGGGTCAAAATAGCTCATACAAGTCAGCAAGCATGTGACATATGCACATTTATTTCAAAAAAACCACAGTGTTACCGCACCAAAAGGGGTCATTTCAGCTCATTGTGGAGTAAAAACATTCAATTTGGTGGTACATGAGTCGTATTCTCTATCAGGCTGCAATAATTCGTTCATTGAGCACCGTTAAGGTCGTCCCGAAATTTATTAAAACCCCTTTTCTGTGCGAGAAAAAAACATGAAAAACACTCTACCGACTGGTATATCGAAAATCTGTACTGGCGTTGCCATTGCACTGGGCCTGCTGAGTACGTCTGCCTCAGCGAATACATTACAGGGCGAATTGACTGATGCGCAAAATAAGGCGCGTTTTGAGGGGGCAAAGGTCATCATCAAGGAATTGGGCCGTGAAGTCAGCTCTGAGCGAAATGGTGAGTTTAGATTCATCAACCTGCCTGCCGGGACTTACACGTTGGAAGTTCGCTACATTGGCGCACAATCTGTCACTCAGCAAGTCGTGATTAAAGACCAAGAGGTTACTCAGACACGAGTTGTGCTGAGTGCCTATCAGGGCGAAATGGATAATATTATTGTCAAAGGGCAGCGTGCAGGACAGGCCGGAGCCCTGAACAGACAGAAAAATGCCGATGGTATCAAATCTATTGTCAGTGCAGACAGCATTGGTCAGTTACCTGATCAGAATGCAGCAGAAGCGCTGCAACGCTTACCGGGTTTATTCATTGAGCGAGATCAGGGGGAAGGGCGTTTTGTTGGGATCCGGGGCATTGATCCGAACCTGAACAACGTCACCATCAATGGGGCTGCTGTGCCTTCACCGGAAGGAGGTGTTCGCAGTGTCGCCATGGACGTACTTCCGAGCGAAATTATTCAGAGTCTGGAAGTCAGCAAAACAGTCACCCCTGATATGGATGCTAATGCGATTGGTGGCAGTATTGAAGTGAAAAGCTTAAGTGCGTTTGACCGCGAAGGGGAAAGCTACAGTTTTAACGTTCAGGGCGCATACAACGAGCAAGTTGAAAAGAGCAGCCCCAAATTGTCAGCCAGTTATAGCGATATCTATGAGATCAGCAGCCAGACACAGCTGGGTGTTGCAACCGCGGTTTCCTGGTTCGAGCGCAAGTTTGGCTCGCATAATATGGAAACCGATGGCGGCTGGATGGAGCTGGAAATGGAGGACGCCAATACAGGTGAAGAAGTGACATTTTTTGGCGCCGAAGAAATTGAGCAGCGTCTGTATACCATCACGCGTGAACGTCTGGGGGCTGCATTGAATCTGGATCTGCACCAGGGTCTGTTCAATAAGTATTACCTGAGAACCATGTACAGTGAATTCTCGGATAACGAATTCCGTCTGCGTAACGAATACAAGTTCGACAAAGGCGAGTATCTGAGCGATCAATCTGGCGATACTATGGCCTACTTCAGTGGTACCGAAATGGATCGGGACAGCAAAGATAGGTATGAAGAGCAAAGCATCTTGTCTGTGGTGGCCGGTGGTGAGCATTTGGTCAGCGATTGGTTTATAGAATACAGCTTGGTGTACTCAAAGTCTGATGAGCAGGAGCCGGATCGTTTAGATATGGCATTTGCGGCTGAGGATTTGACGTTAGGGTATGCCAGCCTGGGTGATACGCCTACTTTGTCTCGCAGTGAAGGCGCTCATCAATTAAATGGCTTCGAACTGGATGAAATCGTTCATGAAAATAACCTGAGTGAAGACGAGGCGACCAGTTTTAAGCTGGACCTGACAAAAGATCTGGTGATTTCAGGTCACAATGCTGAGCTTAAATTTGGGGTTAAATATCGCGACCGTGAGAAGTTCAACTCTGTCAATGCGGTAGTCTATGACGGCGGATTTGATGATGTGACGGCAGAGCAATTCAAGGCTGTCGCACCTGAGTATGACTTGGGTGACTTTGGTCCGGGTCTGTCTGAGCAGGCCCTGCAAAGCTATTTTGCAAATAACAAAAGTGCCTTCGAGCGCAATGACCAGGAAACCAGCATAGAGTCTAAAGGGCGCAGCTATCGCTCTGAAGAAACAGTCAGTGCGTTATATGCCATGGTTAACATAGATTTTGGTAAACTCAATTTGATCACGGGTGTACGTTACGAGGACACAGATTACACCACCCGAGGCTATCGGGTTGCACTCGAAAAAGACAAACTAACCGACAGCGAACAGGTCAATATCAGTCCATGGGAAGTGGATAAGTCATATGACCACCTAATGCCGAATCTGACTTTGCGTTATGAGCTGGCAGACGATGTGATCTCTCGATTTGCTTATACTCAGACGATTGCCCGTCCAGGATTTGAGGAAGCCGCTGCTTATCAGCTGCTGGAAAGCGAAACGGATGAAGACGACGGACAAGTCGTGACTGAGCGAGAAGGAGAGGTAGGCAACCCCGAGCTGGACCCTTATGAGTCTCACAACTTAGATTTGTCTGTTGAATATTACACAGGCAGCATTGGTGTTATGTCAGCAGGCTTGTTCTACAAGCAAATAGATAACTTCATTACTGAGCAGGAAGTGCAAGATCAGGCCCAATGGGCAGGTTATAAAAAAGTCATGCAGTACGTTAATGGTGGCGAGGCAGACCTGACAGGTATTGAGCTGGCTTACAGCAAAAACTTTAAAAACGGGTTGATGTTTTCTGCCAATACCACCTTAATTGATGCCGATGACAAGCTGACCCGCCAGTCAGATACCGTGGCGAACCTGATGGTCGGGTACGAAGACGACTCTGTGAGTGCGCGTCTGAGCGGCAACTACAAAAGTAAAGCTTACCTGAGCACAGAAAACGATGCCCGTGTATATCAGGACGACCATATGCAGCTGGACTTAAGCGTTAAATACTATTTCACTGAGCAAATGCAGGTGTACTTCAATGCCATTAACCTGACCGATGAACCGCTATACATTTATCACGGTGAGCAAAAGTACAATTTCCAGTATGAGCAATATGGCCGTTCTTTCGAGCTCGGCTTCACATACACTTCTTTCTAACCTGTTTAGCGGAGCGCGCCGGGGAAACCCGGCGCTGTGTTTTATTTATGACTTTAAAGCGATTTGTAGTGTCCTGTCTGAGTGTGTCTGCTCTGGTATCTTTTGCAGCCCAGTCAGATAATTCGGTGTCCTTCCTGGCGTTTGGTGATGGCGGCTACCACCCTGACTACCCCAAGTTAAAACACATCCATAAGCCAAAGAACAAAGCACAATTCATTGCTGCTGAGCGGGCAGACTGGATAGCGGAGCATCGACCAGTTGACGAGTTCAATCACGCGCCGGTTTACGTTTATCCGGGCACAGACATCGCCACTGAGCAAACAGGTGCACTTGCAACTGGCAAAGCGATGGCTAGTTTATGCCAGCAGAAAAAATGCGACTTTGCTATTCAGTTGGGCGACAACATATATCCGGATGGTGCCGGTGCCAACGATGGCAAAGATGATCAACAGCGCATGAACGACCTGATCCTAAAACCGCTGCGTCCGTTATTTGAGCAGCAACCGGATCTGGTCGTATACTCCGCATTAGGCAACCATGACTGGAAAACGTCACGAAAAGGCGTGAAGCTTCAGACAGAATGGATGGCAAAACAACCAAATTTTTATATGTCGCCCAAAGGCTACTACAGCTACACCATAGGTGAACCTGGCAACGATGTAGAGCTGTTTGTACTGGATACTAATATGCTACTCTCAGGTCAGCATTATTACGAGGTGCCGCTACGCCCCGATGGCAGTGAGCAGGGCTTAGCCAGCGCGCTTGCATCCGGCCAGGCAGAGGTTGAAGAGATAGAGCGTCATGAAGTCCCAGTCAACGGCGAAGATCATCGGCAGCTTGCCTGGTTGGCAGATGGATTAAAGCACTCTAAGGCTAAGTGGAAACTGGTGTACGGGCACCATATTTTGTGGTCAATCGGTGGCTCCAAATATGACGAGGGCCATGTACTGAGAAGACTCATTTTACCTGAGCTATGCCAGTATGCAGACGCCTATATTGCGGGGCATGAACACGATCTGGAGCTGTTAACAGACGATTGTAGTCGTGTGATGCCTGGTAACGCTAAACCTAAGCTGCCCTTGATTATCAGCGGAGCTGCAGCAAAAATGCGCGGAACACATACACCGTTTGCACAGCAGCAGGAGAAACGCTATCCAGAATACGATCTGGTATGGTCAAAAAGTTTCATCTGGGGCTTCGCCCATATTGAGCTGGATAACAATCTGGACAAACTGAACGTGTCTTTTTACACGACGCCACATGACCAAAGTGGCAAGCTTGAGGCTGAACAGTCATTTAGTTTTGCGAAACGTAGTGACTGATAAGCAAAGGGATAGCACGTAGGCCAGTGCTGGGGCTATCCCACTCAAGCTGTCAGTGTTTCAGAGCAAAAAATTCATGGTATTCGGTAATTTGCACTATAGTTAAACTCACGCAAACAGACATGCGTACACCACTTACTGCCGTCAGGCGAGCTAGGTACTGTTATTGTCGAATATGAGTTGAGCTGCCAATGAATACCAATGATCCCTCCATGGAAGAAACCCTATTTTTCGGCCAGTTATTGGAAAACTCCTCTCCAATTGAACTACTTAAACAAGTTCTAATGCGCTCGCAGCACGCTATAGTCGTTACCGACGCTAATCGTAATGAGGGTTACCGTATTGTGTATGCTAACAGGGTATTTTGTCGTCATACCGGCTATGAGCTTGCCGAGTTAGTCGGCCAGTCAACTGCTATATTACAAGGACCCAAGAGCAACCGCAGAGTGCTGGCCAGATTAAGCCCGGCGCTCGAAAAAAACGGCTATTTTTACGGTTCTTCGGTCAATTACAGAAAAGACGGATCTATGTATCCGGTTGAATGGAATATCTCAGCCATAACAAATGAAGCGGGTGAGGTGACACATTACATTTCCCTGCAAAAAGATCTCACCAACATGCGCCGTCTGGTGCGGCAGATCCGAGAATCGACGGACGTGTTTAAGCAGTTTTATCAGGAGTCGGCTCGCCAGGGCAGTCGCTTCGGTAAGGGAGCTGATTCCGTACTGAATGCCCTGAAAAGAAGTGCGAAATTGCTCAACGGCCGATTGCATCTCAAGGACAATGTTGAGCTTTTTCAGGAGGCTTTTCCGTATCAGGAGCCAGATGAAAACAGCTTTGATGAGCTATTTTTTGATCTCGACGAAGATTCAGGCAGTGGTGCTGATCAGCGCTTAAACAAACAAGCTATGTCTGCTGAGGCGTTCTGGACCGATAGTCCAATTGAAGAGGATGATGTTGAATCCATTGTTGGGGCTCTGAACGAGTTGGAATCAGAGACAGGTTTAATAGAGCTGAACGGCTATTCTGAAGCTCGGTTTAAAAATGTTGCAAGACTCTACAAAGAACTGGCCAATACCTTGTATTTTTGCATTGAGTTCAACGATGGGGCATTAATGATCGATGAGGTAGCAGATCGTCTAGAGTCTCAGGCCGCGGATCCCGCATTCCCAATCGAGTTTTTGCTGATGTTTAATAAAGACATTAACAGCTGGCTCAATGATGTTTTTGTTGAGAAAGAGACTGACAATGTGTTTAGTGGCGAAAGCAATGCGATTATGGCGGGTGAACAGTTGCTATCTCTTATCGGTGAAAGCTAATTGGCTCGTTGTTGCCGCTGGGGCGGTTGTTGATGTGCGCTCCAAGGGGTTCCTGTCCTGGGTATCCACTGTACACCAAATTAATGTCCTTATCGTGATCTCTGGTCAAGCTTCCAGCTCTGCTGACTGCTCCGGACAATACATAATCTGCCAGGTTCACAATGAGCGGGTTACTCGTTGTCTATAAGAACCTGTAAGCAACCTTAAGCCATTTGGAAGCAGTATAATACTGCATAGCTTTGTGCCTGGGCGCTTTCATATTAATTACTTGCCACTTTGGAAAGTCACTGCTAACCTTTACTTTCCATAACGGAAAGTAAAGGAATGACTATGAACAAAAATTCAAATATCGGGGCAGAGGCAGCACGTGCGTCTCTTATTGCGGCGAATGGCGCTAAGCGTAAGGCTAATCTGCTTTTAAGGCCGCCCGTTTGGTTAAACGTACTTATTAGCCTGCTGGCCGCACTGGCTACAACAGCAAGCGCTCAGGCAAGTCAAAGTAGTTTCTGGACTTTGATAGCGATAGGCGCAGCACTGAGTGTTATTGCATTGGCACTGGGCTGGTCTCATTATCTGCGGGTGTCAGGCGTAAAAGCAAAACACCTGAAAGGTGTATCAAGAAAAACGCTAACTACTGTTGCTCTGGCGTTTTTGAGTGCCTTTATTGTATTGCTCGCAGTTTATCTGACCAAACAGGGTATCTGGCAGTCTGCATATGTCGCAGGTGCGATGATTTTCCTGTTTAGCAGCTTTGCTTTTTATAAGCTGCCGGCGGGAGAGTGGCTGACAAAGGATTCTGGCAATGAGTAAAGCCTGCTTTGATTCACTTATTCATGCCCACAATCGGCTACAGATCTGTGCGTTACTTCACCCCGTCTCAGAGCTTGAGTTTTCTGTGGTTAAGGCACAGCTTGAAGTCAGCGATTCCGTGCTATCCAAACACGTCAAAGCACTTGAGCAGGCTAATTACATCTCAGTGGCAAAGCGAGTAAGCTTATCTCGTCCCCGCACCTGGCTGTCTTTGACTGAGTTAGGTGAAGCGGCTTATCTTGGTCATGTCGCGGCGCTCAGAGAGATTGTTGGTTTGTAAGGACATCGCTTCAAATAACGCTGAACCGACCTTTATTGAGGCGTTTGATTGACACTCGTTAAGTCATAGAAACAGCTGCATGGTTGTAGAACCTGAAAAGCCGAGCAACCAGTTCAAGTAAGGAAAGTGCTCCGTTTTCGTGGCAACAAACCCTTTACGCGCATAGAGTTTTTTTGCTCTGGCATTACTGTCAATCACATCCAACCGCACCGATGCGTAGCCGTGTGTCCGAGCATGAGAGGTGATGCTATCCAATAACCTGGAGCCTACGCCCAGCCCGCGACAGGATTCTTGCACGGCTATACCGTCCATAATCATTTCATTCTGTCGTGGCTTACGCTCATATAGGCTAAACAATAAACAGGCACGTATGCCGCCTAATATCCCTAAATGCTCGAACAGTCCGCTTATATCAAGGCCTGCTGTTAATGAACCACTGACTTCACTAAAACCTGCAATCCCTACCGGTTCATCGTTTTTCAGTGCAATGAACGAATATTCGGGTAGGAAACAGCTTTCCAGGACTGCAAGTCGCTTTGCTTGACAGGGGATTGCATTGGCAAACTTGTTTCCGAAAGCCTGGTCGTAAAGCCTGGCAATCGAGTGACTATGCTTTCGATCCCATCCTTGTTCTATTTTGATTGTCACTGTATTTCTCCAATCAATTCACACTTGTCTGCCAATTTCTATTACTCTCGCCTTTTTGTATCTTTTACAAGGCTTCAAGTACAAAACAGCAGCGAACGCAGGTTTATGGTATAAAACACGTCTACTATCAAATGGAAGGGAGCTGACGCTCCCTGAGTTAACGAAACTTATAGTTTTTCCAGGATCACTTCTGCTTTACTGACTTCAAACGTCTTCGGTGCTTCAACCAGTAAAGTGGTGACAACCCCGTTTTCAACAATCATAGCGTAGCGTTGAGAGCGGATCCCACCAAAGCCGTCTGTATCCATATCCAGACCAAGCGCTTTGGTAAAGCTGGCATCACCGTCGCCTAGCATCATAATTTCGCTTGCATTGTGCGCGTCACCCCAGGCTTTCATCACAAAGGCGTCGTTTACTGAAACACAGACAATGGCATCGACTCCTTTTGCTTTGATTTTGTCAGCCAGGGTAACATAACCTGGCAAGTGAGCTGCAGAGCAGGTCGGAGTAAAAGCGCCTGGCACGGCAAACACAACGACTTTTTTGTCAGAAAACAGGGTGTCACTCTGGTGCGTGACCATGCCATCAGCTGTCAGTTCACTCAAAGTGGCTTGGGGCAAGGCGTGTCCTTGTTCAATCATGATTTTTCCTCATCGGATGTTATGGAGATTAGCTCTATTCTAGACGTAAAAGCGGTGTTTA
This sequence comes from Pseudoalteromonas rubra, assembly GCF_005887115.1. GTDB lineage: Bacteria > Pseudomonadota > Gammaproteobacteria > Enterobacterales > Alteromonadaceae > Pseudoalteromonas > Pseudoalteromonas rubra_F. Next base: position 38,005 of record NZ_PNCJ01000019.1, read on the forward strand.
AACACGGACAAAAAATAAGGTTTAACTAATTTCTGAAAAAAGGAGAGCAAGGAGCTGGTGATAACCCTGTCGGTGCGAGTTATCACCGGTATAGACAAGCTATTTGCTTGATCCATGGATAGAACTAAAGATGTGGCTTACTTTCGCATTCTCAGTTGGACCAGAATAGCCATGACAATTAAAACAGTTTGCAGCTGGTTGCAGATTGTTCGGGCCTGTATAGACAACCTCACTAAACCCTTGTTGTGCATTGGTTTCCATCGTCGTGTTTGCCAATTGTATCGATCCACGCTGGTTGTCGCGATTCTTAGAAGATTGACTCACATCATTTAACCACAGCCCGCCAACAAGTTCGTACTCAGCCAGTACTCGTAATGAGTTATAGGTTGGCATACGCTTAAATACTTTGTTTAACTGTTCGTTAAGAGAAATGATATTAGCCCGATTATGCTCTGCCTGATTGTCTCCCTCGGCCGTACCCTGAGCATAAACCTGACAGACTTCCGTCGGTTTACCTGTTAAAGGAGATTTGCCGGTTTTGGAGGGGTCGATTGTTTTGTTAAACTCACAATTTACATCTGGATTTGGCAGGCTAGCTGCACATTGCTCACTGGCAAAACTCCAGTCAGAGGCTGGCTGATTTGCTTTTTGGCAATCAGGTGCATTGTATTTATGCTCAAAAGTTGCCCAGATAAACTCAGGGTGGTCTTTGGTGCTAATTACCAGATGAAACCCCACCATGCCATACAGCTCATCGGCATCGATTTCGCCATTATTGTTGGTATCGGAGCGCACCCACACGTAATTAAGCATGTCTTTTTCAGTGATCTTACGCCACGATGTTTTAATCTCAGTAGTACCGGCGGGTAAAGTTGCAGAGCCCCTGGCAACATTACACATACCTCGGTCAAAACGAGTCTCGTAAAGTACGATATTCCCATTTTGGTCATACAGAACGGCGTTATTCAGTGCCTGATTCATCTCATGGGGCGCTGTGAAGTCTTCACTGGTGGTGTGTGGATCTTTATCCCCTCTGACAAACAGTTTGGATTCCAGTGTATTGGGCGCACAAGAGTCCTGATCACTGCCGAGATAAATAGCATAGCGGTCCTCATTTAAGAAGGTCCGATCCTTGCCATTTGGGGCGTTGATTAAAGAGATAAACCATTGCCAGGAAAACTGATAGAACTGACACAGATTTTGCCCACCACCCGGAATTTCGTTTGGTGGACTATTGGGGTTCGTTACCCAGTTAATATTTGCAGGGCAAAACAAGGGATCCTGGCTGGCTGTATTGTCAGAGCCAGTCGTTGGACCTGAAGGTTCAGTAGAGCATGCAAGCAAGGTCGTGAGTGCAGCACTGAGCAGAGAAAGCTTGAGGGGGGGCATAACAAATTCCTTTCAATATCGAGACGGTCACCTTAACTCTAGAGCAATTTAAAGAAGTTACCATTACCGGGTATTACAGCTCAGCCAAGCCTTTTTTGAATTGGTGAAAATGATTCCATATGGAGATAAAGTTGGCCATTTCGTATTGTTTGGTACCCTCACTTTATGCGTTAACGTTGCCAGCAAATTTAAAGTTTTCAAGCTCGGTACGATTGATGTCTTTTGGGGCACAGCCGCTGTGTTTGTTTTTGTCACAGTGGAAGAATTAAGTCAGTATCTTATACCAACAAGAACGTTAGATATGCACGACTATATTGCTGATATGGTGGGAATTATTTTCTTTACGTGGTTATCAAGGATTTTGTTGAATAGCAGTTTAATCGCAACAAGAGGGCACGCTTAAGTGGAATGTTCAATAACGAAAATAAGTACAGCATTAACCTCTCATGCCATAAGTGGGGTGTTCTTTGGTGCATCCGGCATTAGCGTAGCCGATGAGTCAACTTTGGCCAGGCTACAAATAGGCTTTAGCATTCACCCCGATGGCTCAGGTTTAACAGGAACAGAAGACGGAAGTTGGTATCAAAGCTGGATTGTCATAGCTACTGACAGTGTGCTGGGCGACCCGTTTTTTGTTGACACAAGTGACCCTCCGATGCCGGTTTATACAGCTATGCATGGTGAAGGGCAATGGATCCCAGAGCAAGTTTCAACTTCATTGAATTCTTTCTTGGAGTCGCTCTTGTATCTAAACAAACTCAGTAAGCAGAGCTTTGCTCAAGTTAGCCCCGATGAGAATACAATTACAGACCCCAGAGAGCTCGCTGTTATCGAGCGTCAATTGCAAACTATTTCGGGTGAAACAGAGTACTGGGAATACTTCATGGAACAACACTGTGAGTGGGTTGAGGACCATGAATAAAGTTACGATCAGCTATTTGTTGATGCATTTTCCACTAAAGCTATTATAAAAAAATGATTGGATTGTTTTTAGCCTCGACATTTGTCAGTTTTATTGACACCGAAACATATAGGGTTGAATCTTGCATTGGAGAGCCGTTTCAGTTGGTGGAGCATGTCCATCCCGTCTGGCCATTACATACTGAACACCTTGAGGGGGTCGCTTTTGTCCATATTCGGGCAACGGTTGACAATAGCGGTAAGCTACTTGGTTATCACATCACTGACTCTAAAATGAGCCGAATCTTCAGCCGCGCGTCAATTCGGGCTTTAAAAAACTGGCGGTTTAATGAGTCAAAATACGCTCAGCGATGTTTTGATATTACTTTTAAATTTAATTCAGATAAACGATAGAACCGGTAAAGCGGTAAACAGTGTCGGTAATTTTCTTGCCTAATATCACTTATCGCACAGTTGGAGTTCCGTATCATGCAAATGACTATTTAGACTCGACAAGTGAGTCGTGTAAAGATGAGACTAAAGTGTCTCTTAAATGTGTTTTTATATCGAATAGGGAGTATTGAATGAAAATTTGGACAAGAGTATTTGCTGCGTTATTACTCTCAGGTTCTGCTCAGGTCAATGCAGAGTCGAGAAGCGGTTACGTGTATCGATTATATGCTGATCCAACAGATGTTGTGATTGTCTTAAAAGACAATAATAAAGTAAATGTTAATGGCGAGTGTGGCTCAAACTTTTACCATATAAGCCGCTCTGCAGTGAATTTTAGCGAGTTTTATAGCTTAGTTCTTTCGGCAGCAGCAGCGCGAAAACTAGTTTACCTGGAAGTTGGGAGTTGCTCAGGTCAAAGGAATATACTTACTCATGGGAGCGTACAGTTTAGCGATTAAAATTGTCTGAAAAACTAGCTATCGAAGTGTTGAGTAATGTGTCCCCCCTATTTTAATCATAATACTGAAATGACATAGAGTTCTGAACACGACCTAAGATGCCAGTTTTGAGCGGTTGATGCCTATTCAAAACTGGCGTCAGACAATGAGTCGTTTTACTCAAGCGTTGTCAAATGTCTCGAAAGACAATATCGACTCACATTATAGATCCACCTTCACCGAACGGTTACTAGGCTTATCCAGCTTTACCACAAATTTCTGGTAACTTCTTAAGGATTCTTGTGATCAAGTGTTGCGCGGCATGCTCTGCTGAATCAACATACTCATTATCACCATTAGCCCAGTTCGTATCTGAATTGAAGCCTCGGACATGGGCAGGGTACGCGCCCAGCTAATCGGACTTCCTTTTCCTGTTACGCCAGTTATAGTGCGGGTATATAAGAAAGTCAGATGTGGGTTCACATCAAGGAGCTAATTTATGAGTAACACCTATACAATCCGCACTATGACTCGTGCCGAAGTTGACCTCGCGGTTGACTGGGCTGCACAGGAAGGCTGGAATCCGGGGCTGGAAGATGCGCAATGCTACTATCAGGCTGATCCGGATGGGTTTCTTGTGGGGGTTTTGGATGATGAACCAATCGCAGTCATCTCCGCTGTCAAATATGATGATACATTCGGGTTTATTGGATTTTACATAGTAAAACCTGAATATAGAGGACAGGGTTTTGGTTTGAAAATCTGGCAGGCCGCCATGGCCAGGCTTGACAGGTGCAATATTGGTCTGGATGGTGTGGTCGAACAGCAGGAGAACTACAAGAAGTCTGGTTTTACTTTGGCTTATTCCAATCGTCGCTATCAGGGGAGCAGTCAGATGCTGGCCGTTCGAGGTACGACCGAAATGACAGATCTGAACGCGTTACCACACAAAACAATAGAGCGATTTCTTGAGCCGTTTTTTCCGGTACAGAGAACCAGGTTTTGGCATGCCTGGCAGGCACAGAGCAATGCAATGTCTACTGGTTTGCTGATTGGAGGAGAATTACAGGGAGTAGGGGTTATCAGACAGTGCCGGGAGGGCTATAAAATAGGCCCCTTGTTTGCCCAAAATGCACAGCAGGCTGAGGCTATAATTGGTGCATTGAGCTCAAAAGTTGAGTGTGATTGTGCCGTTTATCTGGATGTGCCGGCATGTAATTCATCGGCGGTTGGACTTGCAGAAAAACTCAACATGACGCCGGTGTTTGATACGGCACGAATGTACACGCAAATGGCGCCTGATATTGGTATAGACAAAACGTTTGGCGTAACATCGTTTGAAATTGGTTAGCCAAAAAGCAAAAATGGTACACATCAGTAATGTCATACGCGCTTGTATTCAAATGACAAGCGCGCTTGCATATCAGGGAAAACTCAAGCTTGCGGTAAGGCTAAGACTTAAGTTTTCTTTTTGGTTGTTAAAAGTGAAATTGATTTTGCTTCAATCTGGATCTTTTCTTGTTTGAACAAACCACCAATGGCCTTTTTAAAATTGGCTTTGCTGGTGGAGAAGGACTTTTTGATCAATTCAGGATCTGATTTGTCACCCAGTGGTAAAAAGCCGTTGTTTTCTTCCAACTTTTTAAGGATCTGCTCGCCCAGCTCTGAAATCTTATCCATGCCAGGTTTTTCAAGTAAGATATCTATCTTATCGTCTTCATGGACCTGTTTAACATAGCCTGTCATGCGCTGGCCGATGTACATACGCTTAAACACGGTATTAAAAAACACCATACCAAAATGTTGTTCATTAACAATAACCTTATATCCCAGGTCAGTCTTGGCTGCGACAATCAGATCGACTTGCTCAAATTTTTTGTACTGAGCAGGCGTTTTGTTAAGAAATTTCCCAAGGTTACTTGAGGCGCATAAACGCTTACTGGCATTGTCGAGGTAAAGCTTCACCAGGTAACTGAAGCCCTCGCGCATTTTTGGCTTCTGCTCGTTATAGGGGGCCAATACATCTTTACTGATCCCGAGATCCAAGAATGCACCTACTTTATTAATTTGTTTTGCACGTAGCAGGGCAAACTGACCTAACTGAGCGAGAGGCTTCTGCGTGGTTGCACAGGGGTGGCCTTGATTATCACTAAAGACAAATACTTCAACGTTGTCACCTGCTTCCAGATGGTCGGGCAGCTCTTTAAGCGGCAGGAAAACGTCGCCATGTTCCTTGCCATCCAGGTAAGCGCCTTCGGCACAGATCTCTTCGATCATTAAAAACTGAGTAGTACCTAGCATATTTATTCCTCGGTTGGCTTTTTAGGTTTTCTTCTTAGTGGTGCGTGTCCGTCGACATCAAACGGTGCCGGAACGGCCTTTTTAGGTTGTTGCGGTTTTCGTTTGGGGGCGCGTTTTGCTTTGGCTTTTGTGTTCGCTAATTGAGGCTTTGCATTTTGTTTCGGTTTGGTCGTTTTTGGCTTAAACCCTTTAAATTTAGCTTCCAGCCCCTCGACTGCCTGAAACTGAACTGATTCTTTCAGATAAGCTGCAATTGCCTCATAGCTTTTCCAGTCTTTAGGACCGACAAAAGAAATCGCGTCTCCTTTAAAGCCGGCGCGGCCTGTACGGCCAATTCGATGCACATATTCTTCAGCCTGCTTTGGTAAGTCGAAATTGATCACGTGTGACACGTTGAGCAGATCTAGGCCACGAGAAGCAACGTCTGTGGTGACTAAGACCTTATACAAGCCACGGCTAAATGCGTCCATGATATCAAGACGTTTACTTTGGGCCAGATCGCCTGCCAGTGCAACAGCTTTGATGCCAAGTTCATTAAGCATTTCACTGAACCGAGTCGTGTCCTGCCGCGTTGCCGTGAAAATAATGCATTGCTTCACGTTATCCTGTTGTACGAAGTGCTTTAACAACGCCTCTTTGTGATCCAGGTGATCGGCAAAATACATCGCCTGACGAATATCGTCGTGCTTCTCGTTACTGCCGCTGAGCAGAATTCGCTTGGGTGATTTGAGCAGATCTCTGGAAGTAATTTCAATCTGAGCATGCTCAAGCGTTGCTGAAAATAATAAGGTCTGACGAAGTCGGTGATCGGCTGCCTGGTTAATGGTCGAAAGTTGCTTTTCAAAGCCTAAGTCCAGCATCCGGTCGGCTTCATCAAAAATCAGTAATTCAAGGCCATGAAGTTGTAAGCTGCGTTGTTCTATATGGTCGGTAATACGTCCGGGCGTGCCGATCACAAAGTGAGGATCTTTACGCAGGGCTTTGACCTGATCGTTAAAGTTCTCACCACCCAGCACTTTAGTACAGGACATAGCGGTACCGGCAATTAATAGGCGACATTGGTTAAACACCTGCGTGGCCAGCTCACGAGTTGGTGCTACAATGAGTACACGAGGGTCGCGTTTACTGAGCGCTTTTTGTTTCATCACGCGCTGAACAGCGGGCAGCAGAAAAGCCAGAGTTTTTCCTGAACCTGTCTTTGATTGTGCAAAGGTATCGTGCCCGGCAAGGGCAGTGGGAATGGCCTGAGCCTGGATCTCGGTTGGGGTTGTGATCCCCTGGTGTTCTAATTGTTTTTCAAAGCGCAGGTCAAGACCCAGTTCGGAAAATCTCAAGGTACTTTTCTCCAGTAATTATTTTCTAAAACGCAGTATTATAACAAACTAAGTCTACCTACCACCATAACTTTACCGCGCTTTGTGTCAGTTCTGCTTTGGTCGCTGACAAACGGTTTTGCAATTATCCTTAAAATCCGTAAAATATCGCGCCTGGCGCCGGATTTACGATCCGGTTATGTGCTTACACGTCGTGCTTAAGTGTAGGCTGTTTTAAAGCTTATCGAAGAGAAAGTTATGAATAACCATTTTGTTGTATGCGCAATGTACAAGTTTGTGTCTTTGCCAAATTATCAAGCGATCCGTCAGCCTTTATTAGACGTGATGGAAGCCAATGAAGTGCGCGGTACTTTATTGCTTGCAGAAGAAGGGATCAATGGCACAGTCGCCGGCAAACGTGAAGGCATTGACGCCTTGTTGGCGTGGCTAGACAAGCAGCCAGGCCTGGACAATATTGTATATAAAGAGTCATACGACGAAACCTGCCCGTTTTATCGCACTAAGGTCAAGCTGAAAAAAGAAATCGTCACCATGGGTGTTCAGGGTATCGATCCTAAAGAAGTGGTGGGTACTTATGTTAAGCCGCAAGACTGGAATGCCCTGATTTCTGACCCAGACGTGGTATTGGTTGATACCCGTAACGATTATGAAATCGAGATCGGTACTTTCAAAAACGCCATTGACCCTAATACAAAAACTTTCCGCGAGTTCCCGGCTTGGGCTGAGAAAAACCTTGATCCTGCAAAGCATAAGAAAGTAGCCATGTTTTGTACCGGTGGTATTCGTTGTGAAAAGTCAACGGCGTACATGAAAGAGCAGGGCTTCGAAGAAGTATATCACCTGGAAGGCGGTATTCTTAAGTACCTTGAGGACGTGCCAAAAGAAGAAACAATGTGGCAAGGTGAGTGTTTTGTCTTTGATAACCGCGTTGCTGTTGACCACGACCTTAATAAGGGGTCTTACGATCAGTGTCATGCCTGTCGCATGCCGATCACTGAAGAAGAAATGCAACGTCCGGAATATATGGAAGGTGTATCATGCCACCACTGTCATGAAAATGTGACGGAAGAGCAAAAAGCCCGTTTTGCTGAGCGTCAAAAGCAAATTGAGTTAGCGAAACAGCGCGGTGAAGGACACATTGGTCATGAAGCACAGGAAACTTTGCGTGCCCGTAAAGAGCGGAAGCAAGCAAAAAAAGATGCGCAACGAGCTAAAACAGCTTAGTAAATTGAGTTAACCAGCATAAAAAAGCCAGCTTTACGCTGGCTTTTTTATTTCTCAGTACGTGACATTCGGTAGGTAGTGCTATCGAGTAATTAATGAGTGCTGACTGGTACAGGCATAACGATAAATACCGATTAATTCATTCATAATAAATAAAATAAGCTTGAATTAAGTCAAAGATTAAATAGATAATATATGCTTGAATTTAGTTGATTGTGTAAAATTATCACTGTTTTTAACTAACTGTAGCACTTTTTATAAAAACATTCCCAAAAGGGAAAGATACTATTTGCTTATTATATACAAAGGACTTTTATATGTTTAAGAAAACTCTACTCACCTGTTGTATTCTTGCTGGTGCTTCTGCACAGGCGTTTAACCTGGCAGAGATCACCGTGACAGATCAAAGCGTGGCCGTTCCCAAAACAGCACAACAGGTCCTCGTTACTGGTGTGGCAAGTTTAAACGATGCCGAGCCGGGCAACGTGATGGTTTCAGACAATGGCGATGGTACTGTGTCGGTACGATTTGCTGAGTGGGATTACCTGGATGGGACTCACCAAGGCGAAACGGTATCCACGCTTACGCTGGATAAAGGTCGCCATGAAATGGCGGATGGTTCAGTTTGGGAAGTCGGTAGTATTGTAGTTGGAACTTCACAAAAAGCGTTTCGCTTCACTCAGCAGTTACCGCAGGTGCCTTACCTATTTTTGAGTGGTCAAAGTGATGCCAACCAGTCTTCTTATGTTGCTCGCGCGAGTAATGTTAATCAGTTTGGCTTCAGTGCTTATGTAGAGTACCAGGAGCAACCGGTTGCTGGTCGTGCAACCACGCAGCAGAGTGTTGCGTATCTGGCTGTTTATGCACCAAATAAGGAAGGGACGCTTGATTCAGGTGAGGTCTACAATATCGATCAAGTCGTTATGGACCACACTGGTGCGGCGTTTAAGCAGCACGAACTTATTTTGTCGGAAGAGCAATCAAAAGACGCTGAACTAACACACATTGAGGAATTCGTTAACGTCCTGACCATCGACGGCCACCTGTTTGCTCAGGACGTGACCTCTTATGGCTCAGACACGGTAAGTATTCGAGCAAACAAAGACGCCATTACTTTACCAAGTCCTCATTACGCTAGCTGTAATGCGCTACTACAAAATGAACCTCAGTCTCCATCCGGGTTCTATGTGCTTGATCAGGACGGTAACGGTGCTATGCCTGAGTTTACAACATACTGTAATATGGATGAGCACGGTGGTGGCTGGACGCTGGTTGGTTTGCGTCGAGTGGTTGGTTATAACTACGCAAACAGTAACACGACGCTGGATGGCTGGTTTGAAGCCACGCAAAACATCACAAGTTTTGATGCTAACTACCATCTGACGGATGCACAGTGGGTAAACTACAAAAACAGCATGCAAGAAATGCTAATGGTGATGCCTGCGATTAATAACTACGCCATTGCCGATCTCAGCGTGTTAAACACCGCTAACTGTATTCCGCTTCAGGACACACTTGGAGAGAATAAAGACAGAACAGGTGAAGCAAGATTCCGTTTATTCTGGCACGAATCTTCAGGTTGTTCTGGTAGTGGCCAAGATTACACTATGCTTAACTATGCAAATATATACAACTTCAATAGCGCTATGTACAAGCAGACAAACGTCAATGGCTACGCGCATAGTCAGGTTACGTATATTTATGTCAGATAACAGAGTGCAGATCAGGGGTGATTGCTTTTAAAAGGCTTTGGATTAGGCTGCTATCCACTGAAATCAGACAGGTCCTGTGATTTCGGTAGAGATTAAAAAGTAGTCACATTTAGTCCTGATAGTATTTGTAACCATAAAAGCCAGCATAAAGCTGGCTTTTCATTAATTACTCGTTTTCTTTGAGCTACTAGTTCAGGTGGTCGCTACGTATAAGCCAAACTGTAACTATGCAGCTTCTAAAACAATTCCCTACTTACCGCGATCTAATCCCATCTCTTCAACCAAAGATTTTATCCAAAATGGAGTATTCCGTCGATATATGGCACATACTTGCTCAGTATGGTTCTTTTTATCGTACTGGGGTGTCAGTTTACGTAGTTGCCAAGCTGAGATCATATAATCGGGCAGGTAGGCGACAGCAAGCCCATTTTTGACCAGCTCGCATAGTGCAGCGTAATCATTAACAGTCCATTTTATTTGTCTGCTTATCGTATCATGATACCAGCCATCACAACTTGACCCGCGAAATTCGCCGCAAAATGGTGACGTATTAGGCACCGCGAAAGGGTAATTCGATAATTCTATGAGAGTTACAGTATCCTTACATGCAAGCGGATGACTTTTGCCAACGGCCAGTTCAAGGGTTAACTTTCCAATTGGCACAGCCTCGAGATCTTCATTTAAGTGAGGCCGAACCAGGCTAGTTGTCAGTGCTACATCTACTAATCCCTGTTTGACCTTATTGAGTGCCTCCATTTCAAAGTCAGACTGATACTCAAATAGGACCCCTGAGGCGGTGGCACCGAAAAGTCCAATCCAGCGGTATTGAAGGATCGCAGGTGCAGATACTCGGCAGGTGAAGACAGCGCCTGTGGGATCCAGTGCCGTTTTTGCGCTGCGCGCGATATCAAGAATTTTAATCGCATCAGGAAGCAAGCCTGCGCCATTTTCATTTAGAACTAGCTGCTTACCAACTCGGTCAAACAACATAACGCCTAATGATAACTCAAGCTTTTTTAAAGATTTAGAGAGCGCGCCGGGCGTTGTGTTTAGTTCTACGGCAGCTAACTGTAGGTTTTGTGTATTTGCTATAGCTACAAATCTCTTTAACTCTGTAATTTCCATATTGGAACTAATATCTTCTTATGGTTGATGATATGGAATTAAATATACCTTAAATTGGTCAACTTAGATGTTACATTTACGGAGTATTTTATGATTAGGTGGCTGTTGTTGTTTTTAAGTCCAGTTCTATTGGCGCACCAGGAACACACTACATTTGGTGTTCATGGAATGGTGATGATGCAAGTAGGTCAAAAGGTGATTGCTTCACATTTACCTATGCCGCGGGGAATGCATGCCAGGCAGGTTTTATTTGAGGTTAAACCAACACCACAGATAGCGCACATTTTGGAGCGACTTTTTAGATCTAAAACTTTGGTCACATTTGTGCCGAACCCCTTTGAACTTGACAAATTGCGTCTTGGCGAAATCCCGGCTTTGTCTGGGAGTGTGTATCAGGGGCATTTTGAGCGTGATGGAAAGATAGCAAAAACGAACGTGACATTCGAAGTGGGCAAAGTCATATTAGACGAGCCAGTGGAGCCGGTTAAAAACGGGCATTTTTACGTCAGATCCGTTACACGGGATCTTTGCTTACTCATTCATAAAATTGGTCAGTTACCCAGTTTTGACCAAATGATTAAGGTTAAGTGTCACCATCAATCGGTTCTTCCAACCCTGATAGAGAGTGGTTCAATTTTGCCTCTGACAGAACAAATCCCGATATCATATAAGTTTATTGAAGCACTTTATCTGGAAACCAAGGATTTCGCGAAATGACAGAGGTATCTCAGGGCTTAACGCAAAAATTACGAGCCTTTAACCAGACGGGAGCGGGTTTCGCGAGCTGAGCAGGACTTTTCCCCGGGATGACATTTACATGCACCCTGGGCGCGAGGTAGCGTTCAATCAAAATTTGCAGCTTGACACTTTCAAGGCTTTCAAATGCAGATACTAACTCGTTTTTTGTACTCTGAGGAACAGGCTTACCCAAGTTTGCTTCATTTGCATTGATTAACCATAACAGTAAGGCTTTTTTTGACTCATCAGGGTACGCGTCAACTAAAGTTGAAATCGGACTTATTAGCCTCTGAAAGTTGAGAGTATGGCCCTGAATTGCAAAAATGAGCAATAAATTAGTGCCAGCGGTTATGTTACCGCTGCGCTTATCGCTGGATTGGTAGCCGATTAGTGCCTCTCGATAGTATTTTTCTGCCAACTCTATATTACCTTCATCCAGAGCTAAGGTACCAAGATTGTTATTTACGTTTGCGAGTGCACGTTCATGGTGTAGCCTCTGCGCTATGTCGCGTGCCTCCCTGTATGACTGTTTAGCCAGTACGTAATCATTCATATGGCGTGAAAGCACCGCCAGGTTAATAAGCAAAGCCATTCGCTTCTTTTCCGTTATTTTATGATCCAGTGCACAGGTGTAGAAAGCTTTAGCCTGTGTAAAGTAGCCCAAACGCCTCAAAGCGATACCCATTGCGCTTAGTATACTCGCAAGGCGTTTTTGGAAGTCGCTATGATGCTGAAGCGCCAACAACGCAATGAGTTCTGCTTCAATATCACCAAAATTATTTGTGGCGATGGCTGAGCGAACTTTAATTAAATGCCAGCGGATCTGTTGCGGTGGTGAAAGATTGGTGATTGTCGTAACTTGCCTGAGCAGTCGATAAGAATGAGAGGGTTCTACAATGATATAATCCTCGGCTTCTCTTAGAATGTCCGCTGAAGACCTTGAGGTGATCTGAGGTACTGCAATTGCGGGCTTGATATACAAAGTGCAGAGAAGCACGAATAAGATGTATCGCAATTTACCTCCCGATGTTGAGCTTACCTTGTAATACTTTTTAAGATAGCGCAACAATGAAAGCGCGTCTACATATCAGGTATTCGCACAAAGTAATGGCGCGGCCGGATACAACTTTGAGACAGGGATGCCTGTAATCGCTGTATTTCCGGACGCTATTTAAGAGACTTATAAGAACGCTCTATCTAGGTCAAGCTAAAAACCCGATACTCTGGTTAAAGTGAGGTGACAGGTGCGACTCTGGTTGTATCAAGTAAAGTACTGTCGAACTTTGCGTAATTTTTTCGGGATGGAAAGACAGTTTGTTATATGCATGTTTCAATGCTACGCCTATACCTAAACCCAGGCACAACATCAGTATAAACAAACCACTTTGTTTTACTCGTTGTTTCATAATTTTCCTTATTATTCTTATTATGATGGTGCAAGCTAGCACTGTCCCTAAATTACAAAAGGGTATTGAATGTGTCAATTATTTTAACAAGTTATTATGAATAGTGGTGTTTTACCTGTTTTCTTATCGCGTCGTTGGTACATTCCTGCCGGAGTGACGCGGCTTTTTAAATGTTAAGAAAGTTACCCAGGTTAGCAGAGAAGCGAGGAATAATGCCGTACAGGTCGAAATCGCTGCACCAGTAATGCCATGAGTTGGAATGAGTAGCCAGTTCAATATCGCATCAGTAACTAATGTTAAAAGCCCAATAACAACGACATATTTCCCCTTTCCCGTGTATTGAAGCCAGGTTGAAATAAATGCAGTAACAGCCCAGAAACATGAGCCCAGGATCAGGTACCTTAATGCTTCATTAGCTGTAAAAAAATCCTCACCAAACAATTTTAAAAGGTGAGAGCTTGAGGCCATTAATGCTATAGAGAGTAAAACAACGGCCACTACCATGACTCGTTGAGCTTGCCAAAGTACGTGCTCTGCATGTTCTTCGCCTTTTTCTAAGGCCTGACCGAGTAAGGGGACAAATAAGGCAATGATGCTAACTTGAGCGACCGGAAGCATATGAGCTGTCGTCACTGCGCCGGCATAGTGACCTACTTCATGTTCTAAAGCCAGTAACTCCAACATGTACAGGTCCAATTGAGAAATCGCGATTGTGACTAACATTGCAAGCATCATGGGAACGGACGTCATAAGGAGTTTTGTACCATCATTGACGGGTGTGAAAGGAGTGAAAGACAGTAGATTTTGCTTTCGTAAAATGCTGAATTGCCAGAAGGTGATAATAAGCAACAGCCCAATACCGGCGGCAATTACCTGCCAAAGGTGCACTTCTTCCAGTACAGCAGCCAGTGCAATGATGGCCATTGTTTTCCCCAGCGGCAAGCCAATTCGCCAGGGCAAGTTGGCATAAGCCAGCATTTTTGCGCTTTGTAATACACGGCTCAATATTGCACCGATGGCAATAAGTGGAATAGCTGCAGATATCCACAGTAAAGCATGATGCTCTTCGAGCGACCAGCTGCCTATGTGCCAGTAACCACTTAAATAAGTAAAAATAAAGAGTATCAGGGATAGGGCGACTGCAATTTTGCTAAAGAACAAGACGAACCCGCCGACTTGACTGGTTGCATTGTCCGCCAGTGGCTTAGCCAGAAACTTAGGGGCGACGCGATCACCTCCCAAAAGTACTAACACACTGCAAATTGTGGCATAAGCATAGGCGACCTTGTAGTCGCCGTATTCATGAGCGCTGAGATTCCGGCTCAGGCTGAGGTTAAATGCATAATCAACGATAAAGCCGATTATAACCGAGACACTGAGTGTCAGTGCCCCATGTTTGAGATAGTTATTTTGTTGCATGGTATATCTGACCAAAGCATGCAGTAAGTAATAATACAGACAGTATAGAGCACCGGGGGTGAGGGTTAAATTTCACCAGATTACACCCCAAATGCTGATTGAGCATCGAACGCGAGCGCAATTTCGATACAACGCGAAGCAGCCTGTTTGTCACCTTGAACAAAGGCTGATACTGTTGCTCCTTCTTTAAGTAAACACAAGGTATCAACCAATCTGTCGTCTGGCTGAGGTAAACTTTGTGTGATCAAGTGTCTGACAGCTGTTTTATGTCTGGCACAGCTATCCAGGATTTGCGCGTTCAGTGACGCAGATTCACTGGCGGTATTAATGAAAAAGCACCCTCTGAAGGGACCAAGCTCTGGTGCACGGTCGTGAAACCAGTCGCTCAATGCATGAAAAAGCAGCTCAATCAGCGCTGCATTACTTTGAGCGCCAGACAACTTACCTTTCAGCCACTGTAAATATTGTTGATCCCTAAGTGACAATGCAGAAAGTACCAGATCATCTTTGGAACTAAAGTGATGATAAAGGGTTTTCTTAGCTACACCACTGTACGAGATAATCTCGTTTATTCCAACGCTACAAATCCCTTTTTGATAGAACAGCTCTAACGCTTTGCTTAACAACAACTCTCGCTTATCTGACATATCTATCTCCTAATAGTTACGCATATCTTGACATGAGTAGAAAGAGTTGTCTACCATGCGGGTAGAACAATCTGTCTACATGAGGGGGCTATGTCAAACTGGACTGTATATTTTTCTGCAGGTTTAGGTTCTATGCTGGCTATTACGGTTTTGGCGCTTATAGGCCAGAATGAGCAAGAACATTTGCTATTAATGGCAGCATTTGGTGCGTCTTGCGTACTGATTTTTGTCTTGCCCGAAAGTCCGCTGGCACAAGCGAGAAATGTGATTGCTGGCCATTGTATTACGGCACTGGTGGGTGTCATTTTTGTTGAGCTCGTCCCATTAAATGCCTTCTCACTGGGCTGTGCAACAGGACTGGCAGTGGGGCTAATGATGTTTACAAAAACGGTGCATCCGCCAGCTGGCGCAAATCCAGTGTTTATTATGCTCACAGGTCAGGGATGGATATTTTTACTGTTTCCGGTATTAACAGGTGCAATTTGTTTGGTTCTGATTGGCCGTGCTTACCACCTGATACGTACTCACGCGTTGTATAAAAACAAAAAAGTCGACCATAGCGTATAATCTGTTCCGATAAATCAAATGGTAGTGATTATCAATACCGTTTGTGTATAATGCACAGGCTATTGTCCATATATACAGGGAGGAATCGTGCTAAATTCATTTCAGGTTCTGCTCTTGATTGCAGGTACCTTGTTATTTTACCTCAGTAATAAAAACCAGCAGTTATTACCTAAAGCGCTAAACAACGGTTTTCGATTGGCATCTTACCTAATACTGTTTTGTCCATATGGCATTATCTTCCTTCAGAACGAAGGGCCCTCAGTGATTTTCCAGAGCTTTGTCGTGATCATGTTAGGGTTAATTATTTCGCCTTTTTTTGCGCTGTTAAAAAGCAACAAAAAGGGAAAGCTATGAAGAGCGTGGCGCCTATTCAGCCACATTGGTTGAGTAAGTCTCTGGCTGGCGTTGTAGCCGGGGGGCTTTTGAGTTTTGCGTTTGTTGGTCTAATCGTTTGGTTTGGTCCGGATGGTCTCAACGGGACGCTCACAAACTCAGAATTATTGTGGAAAACACAGTTCAACATGTGGATCATCGCGCCTGTCTGGTTGGTAATACTCAGTCTGACTTTTTTGTTTAAAACGGGAAAACAGGCCTGGGGTTATTTGTTATTGGCCAGTGCGGTATGTTTTGCGATGCAGGTGGTTTTCAGGAGTATGTTATGAAAGTGAGGGCGGACATTCTGCGTACCTATCAAACGCTACATACCTGGACTGGTATAACGACCAGCTTACTGTTGTTTATCGGATTTTTTGCTGGTGCATTGGTGATGTTTGCGCCAGAGATCGATCGGTGGGCGACATCTCCGGAAAAACATATGCCTGCAATAGAAGCCGGACAATATGATGAATTGCTGCAAAAAGTGCTACAGGCGTATCCAAAAGCCGCTGACAATGTAACCTTGCATTTTGATAAGTCGTTATCGCCCGTAAGTTGGTATGAGCATGGTAATGGGAGAGGGCTTGCCTTGGATGAGGTTAAGTGGCACGGTACATTGAATAGTGACGGTGAGTTGGTTACCCAACTGGTGCCCGTTAATACGCTTTCGGCTATGCTGGATATGTTACATCGTACTGCAGGGATTATTGGTGAAATTGATCATCATCAGGCTGGTATTTTTGTGCTTGGTATTGCCGCATTTGCCTATTTTATCGCGTTAGTTTCTGGTGTGATATTTCTGCTTCCAACCCTGGTTAAGCGCTTCCAATCTCTGCGCCGGGACGGAGAAAGAAAACGTTTCTGGCTGGATGGTCACAATTTGTTGGGTATTGCGAGCTTACCCTTTCATATTGTGATTGCCATTACCGTGACCGTTTTTGCGTATCATGACCTGTTTTATGGCGGTTTGTCGCAACTTTATGGTGATAAGCCTTTATTCCCACGAAATGAACCTTCAAAAATAGAACGGAATTTAGCAGATTTACCAAAAGTATCAGAACTAGTAGCGAAAGTAGAAGCGCATGCACCCGGTTACGCTGTCTCGTATATTAGATATGGAAACCTGACTAAACCGATTGCATCTGCCAGCGTAGGCGTCGTAAATGAACAGCAGCTGATGCGAGGAGCTTTAAATGACTATGTCTTTATAAATCCTTATACATTTGAAATTGCCTCATCGAGTGCCGCACATCCGGATCAAAACATTTGGGCGAAACTCGTATCTACTTTTTTTAGTCTGCATTTCGGCAGTTATGGCGGGGATTTAGGACGTTGGGCATATTTTTTGATGGGGCTGGCTGGCGCGGGTTTGTTTTATTCTGGGAATATTTTGTGGCTCGAGAAACGGCGTAACAAAGGAGTAAAACAGACTCGGAGTTATAAAGTGATGGGCGCTCTCACCGTTGGTGTCAGCCTTGGAGCACTTATGGGTATCGCGACGGTATTTGCCAGTAATAAATGGCTAACGTTAATGACTGAGAGTATAAATCAGGCTTATTTGTTCCTTTACTATATGAGCTTTTTTAGTGTCGTGGTATCTGCATTTGTTTACGGCCCGGCACGAACTGCAATTTACGGACTTAAACTACTGGCGTTGTTGTGCGTCATGGTGCCTGTAACATCATTTATCGCAGCGGTTATTCCGGGCACAGACCTTTGGACTCCAAACAGTCTGGAAGCGGTTTTGGTGGAAGTGGTGTCGTCACTATTTGGCCTGTTCTTTTGGTTGCTGTCTAAACATATTGTGAATCGCGCCCTACAAAATGAGCCGGGTAGTATCTGGTATTTAAAGGAATCCACGATGACCTCTGAGATATCGGCGAGACATTCTGTTTAGCGCGCAAATCCTGGCAGGGTATGAGGCTCTGCCTTTTTAATATTCATTAAAGAACACATCATACATTATTGTTAATACAATAATGTTAGCTTATTAGTAAGAGTTCGCAGCATAGAGTCTTCACAAGAAGAGGGGTCGGATAAACCCTGAATCAGTGTCATAAAGTAGCAATCCATCATTACTGTTGCCCTTGTTTCATCGTACTCTTGCTCGGCAAAAAGCAGGTGTTTGAAAGCATCAAGTTGCGCTGAAAAGTAAGACTGATGCCAAAGTAGATCGCCCAGTAAAGCTTTACTAAACTCTCTGTGTTGCAAATAAAAAGCGAATAAATGACTGGCATAGTGTCTGAGCTTTAGCCTTGCGGAATGATGCTGATCCGTATTTTGGGCTAGTGTAATAACACCGTCTATTTGCTGATGCATGGCCGTTTTAAGAATATCTATTTTGTTAGGGAAATGACTAAATACTGTGCCTGTGGCAATACCTGCGGCAGTCGCTATCTGCCGGGTTGAAGTATCGGTGTAGCCTTGTGCTATAAACAGTTGCCAACTTTCGTCTAATATCAACTGCCTTGTTTTTTCTCTTTTTTTCATCGGTACTAAGCTGGAAACTTTTTGTCATTATATCACGTCTATAGGGCACCTTAACACATCACATACCAGCCCGTTCAAGGTTTCGTTACACACAAAAAGAGTGTTAGCACTTATTGTAATCGTAATAACCATTGACAATTGAGCACGCTCAATTAAAAATATGAGCGCGCTCAATTATTGATTAAGGAGGCTTTATGTTGCAGCGGTTGATAGGTTATCTCTTGTTTATTCCATTCATTGTGTTCTACAGCTATGTGCTGGGCCCGGCGCTCAAAGTGGTACTCGTTCCCGGCGGGTTGGTTATACTCTTTTTTATTTTAGGACCTGATGCTTTTTTCCATCACTGGCGCAAAGCTAAAGGTATTACTGAAGCGCAAGCACAGAACAGTATTCATCAAAGCTGAAAACACGGCTGTAGGAAATGTCGATTCGCTTTGAAGCGCCACTTCGGTATAATACGCCCGAAGTTGGCGCACACCCCAAAAATATGCGCCTGAATCGTTCAATTTTAACTGAGGAATAATTATGACGGTTGGCATCATCATGGGCTCTAAGTCCGATTGGCCTACAATGCAACATGCAGCGGAGATGTTGGATAAATTCGGTATTGATTACGAGACCAAAGTTGTTTCGGCACACCGTACTCCCCATTTGTTGGCAGAATATGCTTCCTCAGCAGCAGAACGTGGCATTAAGGTCATTATTGCTGGTGCTGGCGGTGCAGCCCATTTGCCAGGCATGGCTGCAGCATTTACCAGCCTGCCAGTATTAGGC
Organism: Pseudoalteromonas rubra; assembly: GCF_005887115.1. Classification (GTDB taxonomy): domain Bacteria; phylum Pseudomonadota; class Gammaproteobacteria; order Enterobacterales; family Alteromonadaceae; genus Pseudoalteromonas; species Pseudoalteromonas rubra_F. Next base: position 57,296 of record NZ_PNCJ01000019.1, read on the forward strand.
GTTCCTGTTAAATCTAAAACTCTCAATGGCGTAGACTCTTTGTTGTCTATCTGCCAGATGCCTAAAGGGGTCGCAGTCGGCACTCTAGCAATCGGTGACGCAGGTGCGGCCAATGCAGGTTTACTGGCCGCACAAATTCTGGGCTGTCAGCAGCCAGAAATCTTTGAGAAAGTTGAGGCGTTCCGCAAGGCACAAACTGACACCGTTCTGGCAAACCCTAACCCAGCAGAGTAGTAATGAAAGTATTAGTATTAGGCGCAGGCCAGTTAGCTCGTATGATGAGCTTGTCTGCCACGCACTTAGATATTCAGGTTTCAGCCTACGATGTGGCGACCCAGCAAGTCACAAATCCAGTAACATTCGAAGCATATAGTGCCACTCTTGAGCAAGCTATTGCTGATGTTGACGCGATTACTGCAGAGTTTGAGCATATCCCTGCGGACATATTGTCTGTGTGTCAGAGGTCGGGGAAGTTTTATCCCGGTGCTGAAGCCATACTGACAGGCGGTGATCGCGCCAAAGAAAAAGCTTTGCTAGAAAAGGCGGAAGTTGCGTGTGCTCCTTATGCATTGATCACTGAAAAAGGCCATTTTCTTGCCGCCATTGAAAAACTAGGTAAACCGCTTGTCGTCAAAACATGTCAGGCTGGATATGACGGTAAGGGTCAGTGGCGTGTCAAACTTGATGACGAAGTAGAGGCGATTTGGCAGGAAATGTCTGAGTTTCTTGCCGCTGGCACAGACACTGCACCGCATGCGATTATTGCCGAGCAAATGATCCCATTTGACCGCGAAGTATCCATTATTGGTGTCAGGGACCATAGCGGTCAATGCCGTATTTACCCTTTGACTGAGAATCAGCATACCAACGGCGTACTGACGTTGTCTGTTGCTGGCAAAGAAAAGTCCGCAATCCAGTCACAGGCAGAATCCGCTTTTGCTGCGATTGCCAATGAGCTCAATTATGTTGGCGTGTTGGCGATAGAGTTTTTTGATGTCAACGGTACTTTGCTGGTTAACGAGATCGCGCCGCGGGTGCACAACTCTGGCCACTGGACTCAGCAAGGCTGCCACGTCAGCCAGTTTGAAAACCACATGCGTGCAGTGACAGGCTTACCCACGGGTGACACTAGCTTGCTAAGACCGACTGCGATGATCAACGTGCTCGGTCAGGATGGTATACCGACAGAAGTGTTGAGTATATCCGGCGTTACCAGTCACTGGTATGGTAAAACGGCAAAGCCCGGCAGAAAAATGGGGCACATTAACGTTTCTGCGAATAGCTTGCACCAATTGGGCGAGCGGCTGGCTGAACTTGCTGAGATACTCCCCGAAGCCGATTATCCCGGCATTGCCCAGACAAGCCATGCCCTGATCCTTAATTAGGGCTATCATCACGCCGGGTTTACCCGGCGTTTTTTACCTGATGACTGCTGGGGAGTAATAACGTGTTATTAAAACGACCTGGTTTACACCGCGCCTTATTTCTGTTTGCGTTCTTGTTTGCGTTGTCTCCATTTGCCAGCGCCTCTTTGGCACTTTTCATTGGCCTGGGGTTTGCGTTGTTTTTGGGTAACCCTTGTCCTGATTTATCCAACTCTGGCTCAAAATGGTTATTAAAGTTAGCCGTCATTGGCTTGGGGTTTAACGTTAATATTGAGGAGGTATTGAGTGTCGGTCGTAGTTCTCTCGTATTAACGATTATCAGTATTACAGCGACGATTGGCTTGGGTGAAATTTTAAGTCAGGTGTTCCGGTTAAACCGCAACACAGGCACACTTATCTCATTTGGCACGGCTATCTGCGGTGGCAGTGCAATTGCTGCTATGGCGCCTGTGATCAAAGCAAAACAAGAAGAAATTGCAATTTCGTTGAGTGTTATCTTTGCTCTTAACGCACTTGGTTTATTGATTTTTCCCTGGCTAGGGCATTACTTTTCTTTGACTGAAAGTCAATTTGCATTATGGAGTGCGCTAGCAATTCATGATACCAGCAGTGTAGTGGCTGCTGCCGCGGTTTATGGTCCGGTCGCACTAACTATGGCTACGACAATTAAGCTGACCCGAGCTATGTGGATTGTCCCTTATGCAGCTATTGCCGGTGTATTTTGGCGTTCATCCGAAAAAGCAAGTATCCCTTTATTCATCATCGGGTTTATTGTAGCGGCTATGATAAATACTTGGTTGCCTGGCTATCAACCTGTCTGGACTGTACTTTATAGCGGTGCAAAGTCAGTTCTGGTAGCGAGCTTGTTTTTGATAGGCAGTGGTGTATCCATGTCAATGTTACGTCAAAGTGGTTGGCGACCGTTTGCGATGGCTTCCGTGCTTTGGTTTATTGTCAGTGGCGTGATGTTGTTACTGATCCTGGACGGCCTGATCTCACTGTGAGGTGAGCCAAACTTAACGGTCGTTCCTGGCATAGATCAACGCGTTACAAAAAAAATAAAATAAATGAATTTTTTTGGAACTTATTACGCCAGTATCAGGTCTACTTTAATGAGGCGTGGATAGGCCTCATTTCATACTCGTTGTCCATCAACGACTATGTGAGCGCAGAGAGTATTTGGCCAGTATTTTTACTGGCCTTTTTTTTGCAATAATCGTTCTGTTAGGTTGTTTATCTTAAATTGTTCGAATTCTCCGTATTCTTCTGCTTAAATTAGCCCACAATAACAATCTTAGACAATTCATATAATGAAACAATCTCTAACTTCTCTTGCCGTGGCGTCAGCGCTGTTCCTAGCCGGATGTCAGGTCACCCAATCAAGTCATAATAATTCGACCTCATACGAAACCCAACCCGCAAATGTGATGACAACTAAAGCAGTCACAGGGTCTGAATTGATCACGCTAGAACAGGCTATGGCTCATCCTGACTGGCTTGGTCGAAAGCCCGAAGAGGGGTTCTGGAGTGCAGACAGTCAATCTGTGCTGTTTGAACAAAAACAAGTGGGTAGTAATCTGAGAGATACTTTCAAATATGGCGAAAAAGGTCTTGAGCAAGTCGCATTATCTGACAAACATCAGATAGGTGCCCTAAACGCGGTATATTCTCACGATGGTAAACTGCAAGCCTACATTTTTGCGGGTAATGTATTTGTAAAAGACATTACGACCAATGCAGTTCGTCAGTTAACTCGCTCAAGTCGGACGGCAAAACAAGTGCAGTTTCTGACATCCGGTGATCTTGCTTATTTAACGGACAACACTTTTTACACTATAGACTTGGAGTCTGGACTTACAACCGAAATAGCTAAGCTAGTACTTGGTAATCCACCTGAAGGTGTGTTGGAGCCAAAAGGTTATATAGCTCAGGAACAGCACAAGCTAATTGACTATGTGGCGCTACAACATAAAAATGCAAAAGATGTACAAAACCGCAAAAAAGCGCTGGTTGAGCAAAACGCAACCCTTGACGACAACAAGTTTTACCTGGGTACAGGTCAGCGTATTGTTGAAGCCAGTTTATCTCCAGCTGGGGATAAATTGATCGTGGCAATAACCAAGGACGCTCCTGAGCGTAGTGAACAGGACATCATGCCTAACTATGTGTCTCAGGACGGTAATATTGATCCGGTTGAAGCAAGAAGCCGCGTAGCAGATAATAAGCCTGTCGAGCATAGCCTCGTGTATATAGATCTCAATAGCAAGCAACAAAACACGCTGCCCTACGACACTTTACCGGGATTTGATGAAGATGTATTGGCAGAAGTCAGGAAAGAGAATGCGCTGGCACTTGGTAAATCGTATACCAGTAAAAAAGCGCCCCGACATATTACGTTGATGCTTGATTGGGCGTGGGATCAGTCTGCAATTCAATGGAATACTCAGGGCTCTGAGGTGGCTGTCATGCTAGAGTCCTGGGACAATAAAGACCGTTGGATTGCAAGCGTCGATTTTAATAACAATAAGCTGGTTTCGCAGCATCGTTTGCACGATGAAGCCTGGGTAAATTACACGCACAATGATTTTGGTTGGCTTAATAACCAAGATACGCTGTATTACCTGTCAGAGGAGTCAGGTTACAGTCATTTGTATACTAAGCCACTAAACGGTGATGCAAAGCAACTGACTTCAGGAAAATATGAGGTATCAGAGCTTACGCCGACAAAAGATAACAAGTCCATCTACTTTAAGGCAAACATCAAGCACCCTGGTATCTATGAAATTTACCGAGTTGCGCTGCAATCAGGTGAAGTTGAAGCACTCACAAACCTTGATGGTATGACCGATTATGTTTTGAGCCCTGATGAAAGCAAACTGCTACTGACGCATTCAAAAATTGTCATGCCGCCTGAGTTGTTTATTGCTGATGCTAAACCAGGCAGCACGCCAAAACAAATCACCCATACTGTGTCTCAGGAATTTCTGAATAAAAAACTGATATCACCAAAAGTGGTGGCTGTGCCATCAAGCAATACCGAGCAACCGATTTATGCCAAGGTATACTATCCAGCTGACTATCAGGAAGGGGAGCAGGGCAAAACACGCAAAGCCGTGATCTTTAACCATGGCGCCGGCTACCTACAAAATTCACATATGGGCTGGTCTGTGTATTTTCGTGAATTTATGTTCCACTCCTTGCTTGCCAGCGAAGGCTACGTCGTGATGGATATGGACTACCGGGCCTCAAAAGGTTACGGTCGAGACTGGCGTACAGCTATCTACCGCCATATGGGTAAACCAGAGATAGAAGATTTGGCAGATGGCGTTAACTGGATGGTCGAAAACGTCAACGTCGACAAAAACTCTGTTGGTACCTATGGTGGCTCTTATGGTGGGTTTATGACTTTCATGGCCTTATTTACTCAGCCAGAGCTGTTCCAGGCGGGTGCTGCGCTTAGACCCGTTACTGACTGGGCCTATTATAACGACCCCTATACCTCGAATATTTTGAATCGCCCAGCAGATGACCCTATTGCGTATCGCCGCAGCTCGCCCATATATTTTGCTGAGGGACTAAATAAACCTATGTTGATCAATGCACCTATGATTGACGACAATGTCTTTTTTCAGGATGTTGTACGTTTGGTACAGAGGTTAATTGAACTTGAGAAAGAGAACTTCGAAACGGCCATTTATCCTGTAGAGCCACACGGGTTCGTGCAGCCCTCGAGCTGGTTAGATGAATACCGCCGCATCTACAAATTGTTTAAAGAAAATCTATAGTTAATGTACAGCGCAGATCTGTCGATCTGCGCTGTTAAACGTTCACTTTTTCTGCCACAACAGAGGTATCGCCAGTACCAGCCCTCCGACGGCACCAATTAAGTGTGATTCAATGGCAACACGAGACGAAATGAGTTGACCTACATCTTCACTGGGGCCAGCGTATTGTTCCCACACCAGCTTGCCAGCAATACCAAGAAATAACAGGATACCGGTTCTTTCGCCCACTTTTATATCCTTGACTGCTCCCCAGACAATAACGCCGTGCAACAGGCCACTGAGTCCCGTATAAATACGAATATCCGGGCAAAATAACCAGATCCCGACTCCGGTCCACAATCCAAGTATCAAGAGGTGAAGTGCATAAACTTTAGGAGTACGATACTCTGCATGGAGTACCCAGATAAACACAACGCCAACTGCGTTCAGTAACCAATGCATCCAGTTGGTATGAACATACTGACTGGTCCATATCCGCCATAGCTCGCCCTGATCAATCAGCTCTCGGTTAAAAACCAGTATTTCCCTGATTGATGGGATCATCAGTAAAGTACAAAACAACATTAAAACGAGCGGCGGAAGAAGGTAACGAGGCGCCAAAGGGAGTTCAAACATAATATTTCTTAGAATTTTTTTGCATATTGTGCCTGTTTACTTTTATGATGCCAATCATCTATCAGAAGAATTTCCAGACTCTATGAAATATCGCCTATCACTTGCCGCACTGGCGCTTGGCGCCGCGTTACCATTCACTTCTTTAGCCCTAGACAATAACACCAGAGAAGTCAGAGAACCCGAAGCCGCAACCGGCTTACAGCTAAAAAAAGAGAAGACGGCCAAAAAGTATATGGTCGTTGCAGCCAATGCACATGCGAGCAAAGCCGGCCAGCTCATGTTACAACAGGGTGGCAGTGCTATTGATGCTGCCATTGCAGCGCAACTGGTGCTAACGCTTGTAGAGCCCCAGTCCTCGGGGATCGGGGGAGGTGCCTTTATTCTTCATTACGACAAAGAAAATGAATACCTGACAACGTTCGATGGTCGGGAAACGGCACCTAAAGCAGCAACTCCCTCATTGTTCTTAGACAAAGAAGGTAAACCCGTACGTTGGATAGAAGCCGTTGTAGGAGGGCGCTCTGTTGGCACACCGGGTGTGTTACATGCAATGAAGCAAGCGCATGATAAATACGGCAAATTGAAGTGGCGCCATCTGTTTAAGCCTGCAATAGAGCTTGCTGAAAACGGTTTTTTGGTATCTCCACGACTTCATATGCTGTTAAAAAAAGAGCTTAACCCTGGGTTGACCAAATTATCCCCAGCCAAAGAATATTTTTATCCTGAAGGCAAAGCACTGGAAGCCGGTACTCTGTTAAAGAACCCAGAACTTGCGAGATTATACCGAGAGATTGCAGAGTTTGGCTTGAAAGGTTTTTACGAAGGTAAAAATGCCGATGATATAGTGCGCGCAGTCCAAAAATCGGCGATTGCGCCGGGTGTATTGTCGTTATCTGATCTTAAAAGCTACCACAGTAAAGAGCGTGCCCCCATTTGTACCACCTACCACAGTTACAGGGTGTGTTCAATGGCCCCACCAAGCAGTGGCGGGATTGCCGTTTTGCAGATCCTGAAACTACTCGAGGGTAAGAAGCTTAGTCAATATAAGCCAAATGACCCTGAAGCCCTCCATTTATTTACTCAGGCTTCTCGGTTGGCTTTTGCTGATCGTAACTATTATATTGCCGATCCTGACTTTGTAGAAGTGCCAACTCAGGGCTTGCTGAACCCCGTTTACCTAAAGCAAAGAGCCGCACTTATCACGGATAAAGACAATAAAGAGGTTCCTATTGGCGACCCTAGTATGGGCAAGCTGGCTTACGCACAAGACAACAGCTACGAGTTGCCATCAACCACACACTTATCGATTGTGGATGCACAGGGCAATGCGGTTTCTATGACTTCTTCTATTGAAATGGCCTTTGGCTCAACCGTCATGGTCAACGGGTACCTGTTAAACAACCAACTGACCGACTTCGCGTTGTCTCCAAAAATTGGAGACCTTTGGGTCGCGAACAGAGTAGAAGCTAACAAGCGTCCACGCAGCTCAATGTCTCCTGTCATGGTATTCAACAAGGATGGCTCATTGAAACTTGTTGTTGGCTCACCGGGTGGTAGTCGCATCATCAATTATGTGGCCCAAACAGTGATTGGTGTGCTTGACTGGGACATGTCACCACAACAGGCTATTGACCTGCCAAGGATAACAAATCGTAACCAATACACCACGCTGGAAAAAGGCACTGAGGTGGCCAAGTTAAAACCGCTGCTGGAAGCAAAGGGCCATACGGTCAGAGTCCGAGACCTCAATTCGGGTATTCATGCCATCGCAGTGACAGAAGATCTGTTATTGGGAGGGGCTGATCCACGCAGGGAAGGCGCCGCAATGGGAGAATCCAGCGAGTAAGTTTGGCGCTTAAGATCGATTTACCGTATAATGTACGGCTCTGTTTACGCATTGACCATGCCTGAACAGAGCCGTTTTTTATTGGTCTGACATGCTTAAAATTCATTGAATTTTAATGCATTTGCGCAATAATAATTCCTTGTACTTAATTTAACGAGTCACAGCTTGTAAATATGACTAAACAATCCGATCCCAATTATCTCTACATTCCATACTCTGGCCCAACGCTTTTAGAAACTCCGCTATTAAATAAGGGCAGTGCATTTAGTCAGCGCGAACGAGAAAACTTTAACCTGACAGGTCTCGTTCCTCCCCGTTTTGAAACCATAGAAGAGCAGGTCGAACGCTGTTATCAGCAGTTCTCAAGTTTCAGCGATAACCTTAACAAGCATATTTATTTGCGTGCTATACAGGACAACAACGAAACCCTGTATTATCGTCTTGTGCGTGATCACCTGGAAGAAATGATGCCTATCATTTACACGCCAACGGTAGGTGATGCATGCGAAAAGTTTTCCGACATTTACCGCAGCTCGCGCGGGTTATTCATTTCTTACGAAGAACGCCATCAAATTGACGATATTTTACGTAACGCGACCAAAAATAAGGTTAAGGTTATCGTAGTGACCGACGGTGAGCGTATTCTGGGTCTGGGTGACCAGGGGATCGGTGGAATGGGTATCCCAATCGGTAAGCTGGCATTATACACTGTATGTGGTGGGATCAGCCCAGCATACACCTTACCAGTAATGCTCGATGTAGGAACAAATAACGAAAAGTTACTGAATGACCCCATGTATATGGGCGCACGTCATAAACGCATTTCTCAGGACGAATACGACGAGTTCTTGGATCTATTTATCAAAGCCGTTAAGCGTCGCTGGCCAAACGTTTTACTCCAGTTTGAAGACTTTGCTCAACCCAATGCAATGCCTTTGTTGGGTCGTTATCGTGACGAAATTTGCTGTTTCAACGATGATATACAAGGTACTGCCTCAGTTACCGTTGGCTCTTTGTTGGCGGCTTGCCGCGTTAAAGGTACAAAGTTATCTGAGCAAAAGGTGGTGTTTGTTGGAGCGGGTTCTGCCGGCTGTGGTATTGCAGAACAGATCATTGCACAAATGGTTTCCGAAGGTATTTCTGACGAGCAAGCTCGTAGCCAGATATTCATGGTCGATCGTTATGGTCTTCTGACCGAAGGCATGGAAGGATTACGCGACTTCCAGGCAGCATTGGTTCAATCAAAATCGGCGCTTGAAAACTGGAACTTCAGTGGTGAATTTGCGTCTTTACTTGATGTGATGCACTGCGCTCAGCCAGATATTCTGATCGGCGTATCCGGTCAGCCTGGTTTATTCACCGAGCAGGTTATCAAAGCGATGCACTCTGGGTGTGAACGTCCAATTATCTTCCCACTGAGCAACCCGTCGCGTCAGGTTGAAGCACATCCAAAAGATGTGATTGAGTGGACTGAAGGTCAGGCGATCGTCGCAACAGGTAGTCCGTTTGAACCTGTCGATTTTAACGGTCAAATCTTTACGATTCCGCAGTGTAACAACAGCTACATTTTCCCGGGTATTGGGCTGGGCGTTTTGGCAGCTAAGGCCTCACGCATCACAGAGTCTATGCTGATGATTGCCAGTGAAACACTTGCAGAGTCTTCACCATGGGCTAATACAGGTAAAGGCAGTTTGCTTCCTTCGCTGGTTGAAATTGAGCCACTCAGTAAGCGAATCGCATTTGCTGTGGCCAAGAAAGCGATGGAAGAAGGCGTTGCACTGGAGATGCCGGAAGATCTCATCTGGACAGCCATTGAGAAAAATTACTGGTTACCAGAGTACCGCAACTACAAGCGTTGTAGTGTGTAACTAAATTGAGGCGCGATAAAGAAACTCGCGCCTTTTTTCTGCAACTCATCCCCACTAGTTGAATAGCAATATTTATTATTGTTGAACCGGCCTCCCCAACACTGGTGTAGTTGAGATGCAAAGGCATTATGCGTGGCTGTACAGGCAGCACTAATTAAATATCCAATGCCAGAATATACCCGTGAAATTGCTTATGGCGCTTTCTTTCTTTTTGAGCCACACTTATATTGAGCGCTGATCGATCAGTGCTGGTTGTGCATGGAGCACTGATAGAAAGTCTCTGCAGATCCGACCCCCTTTTTTGCTTGTAAGCAGGAACCCAGCAAAACCGGTTTTGCATAGATGTTCGAGTTAGGTGAACTGAATGCGCTGTGCTATCGTCGCTGTTTTGTTGGTCATGTCTGTTACTGTAAGAAGTGAACCTATCTACGTAGATATTATTTCAGACTACTCTCCAGATTCAAATAAAGCCCCCGCCGATCTAGCGACCCAGCTACTCCTTAAATTGGAGCAAACGCTTCAGGGAAAGTTAGTTCTGGCCTTTATGCCAGCCAGCCGAAAAAGGGAGTGGCGAGAACTGGTTCGTAATTCTAGAGCGTGCCTGTACAACAAAGTTAAGACACCCGAGCGAGAAGCCATGGCTTTATTTACACCTTATCCGTTAATGTCATTTCCTGCCAATCGCTTAATACTCAAAGATCAATCTAATATTCCCGATACGATTTCACTGGGGACAGTCGTCAGAATGGGGTTAAATATCGGCGTATCAGAGGGCCGCTCTTATGGACTGGAAATTGACAATTTTATCGCCGCAAACCAATCCGCTTTTTGGGTCGCACAGGGTAATCAAAGTGCTTACCGGCTTAGGGTGATGCTAAGTCAAGGAAAATTGGATGGAATAATAGAGTACAGCTCTGTATTTATTACCGAGCACCCTTCGGCACAGGCACTGAACAGCTACAGTTTCCATGCCATCGAAGAGGCTGGGTTGACAATTTTTGGCTACATAGCGTGTGCAAAATCCAACGAGGGAAAGAAAGCTATCGACCTATTACAGTCTGCACTTGAAAGACCAGATTTGCAGCAAGCAATTCTTAGCGCCCATACTGGGTTATTCTTTGAGCAAGAAGAACCCTTCATCATTCGCTCTTTACACAAAGCGTATAACATTCAGCATTGATTAACAAACTTATGCTTTAATTGACTCAACTCTTATGGTTTTATAATTCAACACTATTTTATCTTATTTGATTAAAGTAAGGAGGCGTCCATGCGCTCACTTTTAGCCGCTGCAATTTTTGCGATCAGCACCAGCGCACAAGCAGGCAGTTTGCCCGAAGGCCCGCACTTGTATGTTAAAGGAATGTCTTCCTTGGAAGTACAGCCTGACGCAGCCATTATTCGTGTCGCGATAACTGAAAAACACAAGTCATTACCAGATGCGAAATCAAATGTTGATCAAATCATGGCAAAGGCGATTCAGATAGCCAGAGATTTTGATATAAAAACCAATGATATCCATGCGGAGCAGCTTAATGTCCATCGCCAGACACGCTACAATCGAGCCAACAACGAAGAAGAGTTCGATGGTTTCAGGGTTAGCCGTAGTCTGACAGTAAAGCTAAAAGACCTTGCAGAATACCCAAACCTGCTACAGGCGTTTGTAGACAGTGGCATTAATCAATTTAATAACACTGAATTTGTCGTTGAAGACAAAGCCGAGTACATGAAAAAGCTTAAAAAGTCAGCCATTGAAGAGGCTAAAGCTGCAGCCAGAGAGCTTGCAGATGACTTTGACGTTGAGCTGGGTCGATTATATTCCGTGTCGTTTTCACCTATGAATGTGCCTGTGCAGCCTTATGCCCGTGGTAAAATGATGGCAGCAGAATCTATGGATGTCAGTCAGGCTTACAATACCGGAGATACAACACTCACAGCTGAAGTGTATGCGGTATATTTTATCGAGTAAACTCTCTATACTGGACCTACTTATAATACTTACAAGTAGGTCTGCGTTATGATAACAGGATTTTTTGCTGCAATATTTACGCTTTTTTATATCAAACTCAGTTTTGATATCATAGGTTTACGTCACAAACACAAAGTTGCGCTTGGAGATGGTGGAAACCCCGCCTTAGAAAGAGCGATCCGCGCCCATGGCAACTTCATGGAATATACGCCTTTACTATTGATACTGTTATTTGCTTTAGAATTTCAAGGTGGTCAGGCAATTTGGCTATACATTACGGGCAGCACTTACTTAATCGGCCGTATTTTACACTCATTCGCGCTGAATATGGCTAACCTGAAGCTACGCGTTTTGGGCATGGCATTAAGCTTTTTGTCACTACTAGCACTGTCAATTATTAATATCTATTGTTACTTCGTTTAATGGAAAAGATTTTTATTACCGGACTGCCTAGGACCGGTACTACTAGTGTATGTGCTGCTTTTTTAGAACTAGGTTTTAAAACAGCACATACAGCCTATACCCGAGAAACATTTTCTCAAGCTCAGGTCATAGCTGATACCCCTGTGTTCAATGACTACAAAACACTGTCAGAGCTGTACCCAAACAGCCGCTTTGTTTATCTGGACAGGGCCATGTCAAGCTGGGTTCCCTCAATAAGGCGCTTACTAACCCGCATGTTACCAAGGTTGGAAACCCAGCAGGGCGGCTTCAATGACACCTTGAAACGTTGCTACTTTGATATCTTTGAACACTTGAGCGCTGACAATATTGCATGCGATCAATACCTGATAGATATCTACCAAAAACACCGAATTGATTGCCTTAGCTTTTTAGAACGCAAGCAGCAAAAACACCTGATATTGGACGTAGCTCAACCAGACAGCTTACATACACTGAAGGACTTTCTTGGTATTCAAACTGATCACGCGATGACCATGCCAAACCTTAATCAGGGAGGAAAAGTGACAGCGTGGAAGCAAATTGATCACCCACTGAAAATAGAATCTACCCGAAACGGAAAAGCAGACAGAGACAGTCTTCTTTATAGCACGGCTTAGTGATGTCGAATTAAATGTCCGATACTATCACCGTAGGTATTGTGTAAACACAAGGGCAGGGCCTATGCTCCTGGTTTGGATATTACGGCCATTCTTGGGTAAAATACCCGGAAAATCGATAACAGAATAAATGACAGATGTTTGAACTAAAATTCCACACCCCTTTCGAATGGACGCATAAAGTCATGGCTGAGTTTGATATCTTTTTACAGGATCACGCTGCAGCTGAGAAAAAAGCCTCCGGTATGGCCATGTCAATGCTGAGCCATTATCCGGATCGAATCAAACTCGTAAAAGCAATGGCAGACCTTGCCATTGAAGAGATGATCCACTTTAAACAGGTACTCAAGTTATTGACTGATCGCCAGGTCACTTTGGGCAATGACAAAGCCGATCCCTATATTAAAAAAATGCGTGCGCTATTTCGTCAGGGCTCAGATGAATTTTTAATTGATCGCTTGTTGGTAGCAGCTGTGATTGAAGCGCGAGGTCACGAGCGTTTTTCGCTGGTTGCGGAAGCCTTACCAGAAGGCAAAGAAAAAGACTTTTACGTGACTATTGCCAAGTCGGAAGAAAAACACAAAAACCTGTTTGTCGAGCTGAGTTACGAGTACTTTGACAAAGCGGTTATCGATGCACGCCTGGAAGAAATACTGATTGCAGAAGCTGAAATCTGCGAAAGTATACCATTTACCGCTGCATTGCATTAATTGTATAAAAATAGGGCTAAAAAGTTCTATTTTTCATTATGTTAAATTAAATGGCAAATAAAAAAGAGAGAAGGTTGCTGCTCTCTTTTTTATTTTTATGAACCACTTTCAGTCGTGTTTAGATAGAAATTTGACCCTGCAAATAATCTACAGCATCACCTTCAAGTATTACTCTGTCTTCGACAAGCGTACACTTTATCTTCCCGATTCGTTCAGACAACTGCTGTGCTGTCAGTTTATTTTTGTCTAGTCGCTCACGCCAGTAAGGTGCCAGCTGACAATGAGCTGAGCCCGTAACGGGATCTTCATTGACACGAAGTTTCGGGTAAAAACAGCGACTGACAAAATCAACGGAGTCTCCGGGGGCTGTAACAACAACACCACGTAATTCAAGCTGAGCTAACTTCTCGAATTCTGGCACAATCGCTTTGACTTCAGACTCATTGCTTAGCACAACAATATAATCAAAACCCGCCAACACACATTCAGCACTTGAAATACCCAGACCAGTCAGAAGTTTATCGGGTTCTTCAACAGGTTGAGGAAGTGTAGCGGGGAAGTCCATACTGTATCCCTCAGGCACCTTTGTCACCAAGAGTAAGCCACTACGTGTTTGGAAATGGAGCGTTTGACCACGATAGCCTAAATGAGTGAACAAAACGTGAGCGGCGGCCAGGGTTGCATGACCACATAAGTCCACTTCACCTTTAGGCGTAAACCAGCGTAGTTGGTAGTTGTTTTCTTCCAAGACGAAAAAGGCCGTTTCCGATAAATTATTTTCTTCCGCTATTTTTTGTAGTAAGTCGTCTGGCAGCCAACTTTTCAAAGGTAACACAGCAGCCGGGTTACCTTCAAACACCGCAGATGCAAACGCATCAACCTGATAAATATCTAATTTCACATTATACCCACTGTACGTTTTACCGACCTCAACATAACACGAGTGTATAAGTTCGGCCAGCAAACAGTAGGGGACTTGCATTTTTCTATGCAAGTTAGCTAGTTACTACTGCTTGCAACTATTGGCCGTGTTGTATTTTATCTCGTCCAGGACACCGTGCTTTTTAAATTCGGCTATGGCCTGGTTCAGTTCAAACAGCAGGGTTTTACCGTATTTGTTGTGTTTTGAGACAGCGAAGAACAGGCCATTCATTTGTAAAATGGGTTCAACCATCACCAAGTTGGTAGCCATATTTGCCAATTCAGTATTACTTTGTTGCGCAAAAGAAGCTATCTCCATCTTGATAACTTCAGGATCGCCAACGATAAGATTGACACGACCAGCCATAAGCAACCTGATATTGTGCGCATCATCAACGGCTTCCATGACATTAAATTTACCTGCGTCCATGAGTCGATCAAACTCCGGTGTGTTTTGATAGCCACGAACTACACCAATGCGTTCATCAGCAAGTGCAGGCAGGCTGGTAAAATGGTCTGTGTTATAATCCTTGCGTTTGTATAATGCGATCGGACCCCAGCCAAATGCCTCAGAGAGAGTAAGATGATCCAATCGGCGTGTGCCAGGAAACGTATCCGAAGGTGACTCAGGCTCAATGAAATACTCAGGTACCAGCAAATCTACTTTTCCGTTTTCGGCATACGCAACAGCGCGTGCCCATGGATAAAAAGTAACGGTTGCGCCATAGCCTTGGCTATGAAGTAAAGCAATTGTGGCCTGCATTACCCAACCTTGCTTACATAAGTTCAAGCCAATATAGGGTTGCCATTCTAAAGTGGTAACCTTAATTTGTTTGTCAGCTTGAATATTGTAGCGAAAGGTCCCATCACTGACTTTTTCACCAGACACGGTATGAGTGCCTTTATAATCGCGATATGTAACACTCAGTTCTTTTGCAGTAGCCAGACTTTTGAGTGGATAGAGCAAAATAAAACAAAGATATAAGGACAAAGCATACGGCATTGCAATCAAACCCTCAGACTTATTAGCATAAGCTTAGTCATTAACTGCAAACTTGTCACAGATACCTTATTTAACATAACGTAAATTATAGGAAGTGTTAAATAGAGAGATTTGAGGTGATACTGAGTGCGTCTGTAAAGCTCTTATGTCCTATACTAGACGGTATCGGACATTAAGGGTTCGGAGTTGATCAGATATTTACGACCTGACTTCGCTCTTTGACCGCAAAAATCTGCATTGCCCTGAGATATTAGCTTGTATCTTTTTCCACTCAAGACGTAATTAACTTTGTGCTTTGCTGAATGAAGTTGCTTAAGGACAAACCTCAAAGGTCATGATTATTACCATGACCACTTTGAATTATGATTTACCTATGAACACCCGCTTTACCAAAGTGTGAGCCCGAAACCTGATATTCAAAATATTTGTGCTACCAGAGCTGTGAAGTAAGCTGGTCAACCTTCTTTCCTGTCATATTTGTCAGTACGTATATATTGCTTAATGTGCTAGCCACCTTATCGTTAAGATGAATTTACAGTTAATTGATAAAATGCCATTGAGCTCACTTTACGCTTGTCTTAGTATTAGCCTTGTCGTTCAAAAGAAGTAAATACAATATGGAACTTGTCAGACCCCTAGAGCCAATTTTGATCATCGATGACGTCGAAGATGTACGTAGTTACCTGATAGACATTCTTGAAAACCTGGGTTTTGAAGAAGTCTACGAATCTGAGGACTTCAAGTCAGCGATGCCTTTGATGGCTGAAAAATCCCCCAATGTTATTTTCCTGGATATAGAATTGCCCGATACAGATGGCACACAAATTCTTGAATACATCAATGACAATTACCCCAATGTTCATGTCATTATGTGTTCTGGTCATAATAGCCTCGAGAACGTGCAAAATACCTGGGAGTTGGGCGCAAAAGGCTTTATTGCTAAACCTTTTAACGCTAAAAAAGTCGATTCAGTAATGAAAAGACTCGAAATGATTGCATGAATAAAACCACCGAAAAAATAATCAGCCAGCTTTCAGAGTTGATACTGGGAAAAGAAGAGCAGATCAGGCTCGCTGTTGTTTGTCTGCTTTGCAAGGGACACCTTTTAATAGAGGACTTGCCCGGCATGGGCAAAACCACCCTCTCCCACGGGCTTGCCAATGTGCTTGGATTGAGTTATCAGCGAGTTCAGTTCACCAGTGATCTGTTGCCTGCCGATATTACCGGCTCTAGTGTGTTTAATACCTCACAGCAAAGCTTTGACTTTCACGCCGGACCTATATTTAGTCAGGTATTGCTCGCCGATGAAATTAACCGAGCCAGTCCAAAAACACAAAGCGCATTACTTGAAGCCATGGAGGAGCGCCAGGTCACGGTTGATGGCAAGACGCACCCTTTGCCAGACCCGTTTTTTGTCATTGCTACACAAAACCCGTTGCATCAGTCTGGGACTCACCCACTCCCAGAGTCGCAGCTGGACCGCTTTTTTTTGCGGATCAGCTTAGGCTACCCAGATGAACAAGCAGAGAAAAGTCTTATTTTAGGTAATAATCTGCAAAGACAGACTCTAAACGAGATACCATGTGTATTAGACATGAGCGTGCTGGCTGCACTACAGCAAGACGTGTTCTCCATCAATCTGTCTGACTCCGTGGTACAATACATTATCAACCTGGTAAATTTCACACGTTTTAGCGGACAATTTAGTGACCCCCTTTCACCACGTGCCAGTATCGCTTTAGGCCTGGCAACTCGTGCTTATGCACTAACCCTGGGGCGAGACTATGCATTACCTGATGATGTGCAAGCCGTATTTGGTGCCGTTGCCGGTCATCGTCTGAATATTGCCACACACGAGCTGGACGATATGGTCAAGGGGATCTTTGATAACGTGCCGGTTGTATTATAACAATGCGCAGTGACTGGCTACAGTCCTGGCTGGCTGACATTATCAAGCGCAAACACAGCGCTGTGCAAATCACGCTTTCTCACCATAACATTTATATTGTTCCGTCAAGACAAGGCGGATTCTTTCTATGTATGGTGATCCTGAACTTTATCCTAGGTAGTAATTATCAGAACAACCTGATACTCGGTGTCGCATATATTATGCTTTTAATCCTGGTACTTGCGCTGATATATGGGTACCTAAATTTGCATGGCCTGACGATTCAGGTGCTGGATATTAAGAACAATTTTGCATCTAAGCCTGTCGAAGTACGTCTCAAATTTACTGCTCCTCATGATTGCTATTCTCTGGATGTAGCAAGTCAGATGTATGACTCTAGCCCCAGCAACAGCAACTATCAGCAGGGAGCAACAGTCTCTTCCCTTTTTTTACATTCCGAAAAAAGGGGCCGATACCAGCTTGGCAGAATTAGGCTGTCTAGTCGCTATCCGTTCGGTTTGGTGCGGGTCTGGACCTACCTGAATGTAGACAGAACATTTTGTATCTACCCTACTCCACTCAGTTGCCAACTGACATTCAGTACTCAGGAAGCGACTGAATCCCAGGGTCAGTACCTTCATCAGGATACACAAAGTCATGAGAACTTTGACGGCCTTGAGCGGTTCAGACCCGGAATAAGTAAAAACAGAATATCTTGGCGACACTTTGCTAAAAATCAGCAACTTTTGGTAAAACAATACAGTGGCGACAGTTATTATTCCCAACATACTTTTGATTACGCCGCTCACGATGGCAACAAAGAAATCCGGTTATCAAAACTTTGCTACCAGATCCTTGAAGCAGACAAGCTAGGTGACACTTTCGCATTGCGTCTGAGCAATGCAGTTCAGGTCGGCGTTGATCGTGGTGACAAACATCGAGAAGCATGTTTGGAGGCACTAAGTGACTTCTGACAAACTCTTTGGTGCACAAACCTCAATCACAACGATAGTATATGGTTTAGTCAGCTTCTTACTGCTCAACCACTTTGGGGTTGTGTTTACCTGTGCTATGTTGCTTATCGTATTGTTTAAGCTGGCAATATATCGTGGTCTGATTAAAGGCCCCTCTGAGACATTGATCAACCTGTTGGCTTTTACCATTATACTGGTCGTATTTGTAGCAATAGGTTTTTCAAATCTGGTCGAAATGTTCGTATCCTTGCTACTAGGCGCGTGCGCACTGAAGACCATCCAGGCGAAGACCAAGAAGCAGGCAATGTCTGTACAATTGCTCAATTTCTTTGTTTATCCTTGTTTTTTTATCTTTTCTCAGAATGTTTTGTCACTGTTGTTTGTACTTGTGCTTTTGGTGGTGAACCTGGCTCAAATGCTTTGGATAGAACATGGTATTGAGATCCGCAGCGCCTCAAAACAAGCAGCTAAACACCTTTTACTTGCATTACCACTTGCCGCAATCATGGTTGTTTTACTCCCCAAAGTTTCACCATTTTGGCAACTCCCAGGTGCAAAAAAAACGCAAACGGGATTATCTGAGGATATCGACCCCTTTCAGATTTCAGAGCTATCTCGCTCAGACGAATTGGTATTCAGAGCTATCTTACCCAGTAATGCACAGATGCAGCCGCCGTTTTACTGGCGCACTTTAGTACACGATAAGTTTGACGGCACACGATGGCGTGTATCACCCCATCATGACGTACAGTTGCAAGCGCCGTATAGAGCAGTCGGCGAAAGCTATACTGTGATAGCCAGAGCTTCGGGTAAAACCTGGTTATATAGTTTGGGTCAGGCGAAGTCGGCTACACGCGGGGTTAATACCAATCATTTTGGTACCTTGTTTATGCAAAAGCACCTCAGTAGCAGTATTGAGTATCAAGTTACCCCCATCCATATAACAGACTCTGGGCTAGTAAACTGGCAGTATCGAGTCAATACCGCATTACCGGAAGAAATAAACCCGCTAGCTACTGAGATGTCCCGGCAATGGGATAGTCGCGCCGACAACACCGCTGAATTTATTGAACACATGAAGCAATACTTTGTTCAGAACAGTTTTCGATATTCACTCAAGCCCCCCACAATCAGTGCGTCCGATAGCATTGACGTGTTTTTAACTCAGACTCGGGAAGGGTTTTGTGGCCACTACGCCGCAACAGCCGCCTTTATGTTACGTGCAGCGGGGATCCCCGCGCGTCTGGTGTCAGGGTATTTGGGGGGTGAATATAACGAAGAGCGCGGCTATTATAGCGTTTATCAGTATGATGCCCACGCCTGGGTTGAGTATTATGTGCCACAGCAAGGCTGGTATCGTCTCGACCCCACAGCCTGGGTGGCACCAGACAGACTAACCGGCTCTTTGTCTGAATTGACGGAACTTGAGGAGGAATTTAAAGACAACCTGGGCCTGAGCTTGATGTCTTATTCAAATCTGGCGGTGGTAAATTGGCTCAGACTTCAGATTGAACAACTAGATTATCAGTGGACACGCTGGGTGCTAAATTTCGACCACCAGAAGCAATCACGACTGCTGAGAGACTTATTCGGGCAATATCACAAAGTGTTACCTGAGCTGAGCGTATTCTTACTGTTAATTACGATATTTATCGTACGCTTTTGGTACCTGCAACGACAGCAGATTGTAAAATTACCTGCAGCTGTCAGGCTACATCACGCAGTGTGTCGTCTTGGAGGAGATGGGCTTCACAAAGTCACCCCCTCACAAGCTTTGTCTGCATTACAGTCTCAATACCCCGCTTTATCGCAGGAGCTGGAAGAGTTTAACCAATACTTTGTAAAATCGAGATTTTCCCGCGCGCCGTTAACCAAGGCGGAAGCAGCAAGGATGAAGGCGCTGGGTCGTTTAATAATAAAAAAGGCGAAAAAATAATATTATGAATGCTGTCATTATTGGTGTTTTGCTGATGCTCGGCCTGACACTATTTAGAGTAAATGTGATTGTGGCAATGACAATTAGTGCCATGGTTGCAGGGTTAAGTGCCGGTCTTGGGTTGTCAGATACACTCAATGCTTTTAATTCTGGCCTCTCCGGTGGTGCAGAAATTGCACTGAGCTATGCCATGTTAGGTGCCTTTGCAGTGGCCATTTCTAAATCTGGGTTAACCCAGATCCTAGCTGACAAGCTGTTGTCACTCGTCCACGGTAGTCAGCAAAGTTCCAGTCAACTGTTAAGTATGCTGATTATGGTTATTATTCTGGGCTGCTCTGTTGCATCACAAAACCTTATTCCGGTGCATATCGCTTTCATCCCAATTCTTATACCACCATTGTTAGTGATATTTAATCAGCTGAATATTGACCGCCGAGCCATTGCCTGTATTTTGACTTTTGGTCTGGCAACATCCTACATGGTTTTACCTTACGGATTTGGCGGTATCTACCTTTACTCAATCCTGCATAAAAACCTGGTTGATAACGGCCTAGAAATAGTCAATACCCAAGTTCCGTATGCAATGGTGATCCCAGCATTAGGGATGCTTATTGGTCTGATCGTTGCTGTGTTCATCAGTTACCGTAAAAAACGTCAATATACACATGATGAAGTTAAGCCAAACATGCCCCAGTCCGGTATCAAGGCCCATGATGCTCAGGAAAAACGTAAGGTTATCATTGCCGGTACTCTTGCGATTGTCTGTTCCTTACTAGCACAGAACGTCAGTGGTTCGATGATTTTGGGCGGTCTGGTAGGCGTTATGATGTTCAGCCTGTTTGGTATTGTTAAGTGGGACCAGAGCTCAGATGTTTTTAGTAAAGGCGTTGCTATGATGGCAATGATTGGCTTTATAATGATCTCTGCGCAAGGTTTTGCGTCTGTTATGAAGGAAACGGGTCATGTTGCAAGCCTGGTCAGTGCATGTGCTGATTTTGTTGGGGAGAATAAACCACTGGCCGCTGCGATGATTTTATTGGTAGGTTTACTCATTACCATGGGCATTGGTAGCTCCTTCTCAACGGTACCAATCATCGCTACTTTGTTTGTGCCTCTGTCTATGGAAGTGGGCTTTTCTGCTATGGCAACAGTTGCCCTTGTAGGAACAGCTGGAGCGTTGGGAGATGCGGGTTCTCCGGCGTCTGATTCGACCCTAGGACCGACATCCGGCTTAAACGCCGATGGTCAGCACGATCATATCTGGGACTCAGTCGTCCCAACCTTTATTCACTTTAACATCCCTTTGCTCCTCTTTGGCTGGATTGCGGCAATGGTGCTATAGAACAGAGAAAGTCGACCCATAGGTCGACTTTTTTCTTTTCCGGGCATCAGCCAAAGCCCTATACACCTTCAGCTGCCTTTTAAATCGCTAAACAGAACATCAAACCAACGAATATCCTCAGGGCCGAGCTGTGCTTGTTTGTACAGAAATGGGTCATGATACACATCTTTGTAGATATGATAGATAGCAATTTCCGTGAGTACACGCCACTTATTGCCATCAAGCTCCTTTATTTCAGTGGTACTAAAATTAAAATCTAGCAAAGGGTCGTGCTGACTCTGCGTGGTGCGTAACGCCAGATCTAGCTGTTGTAAAACCGGGTTGATAACCTTAACCGTGCTTGCGTCGCCGAATTCTCTCAGTATGTTTTCTTCTGCTTGCCTGATGGCTGCTATTTCTTTATGGTTAGTCAGCTTTTGCGCAGCTGGCCTGAGTGTGAATTTAGAGACTATGCCTGCAACACCCGGGAGTAGTGCCTTGGCAGCGATGCCCGCACCTAGCAAGGGGTTAGTTAAAGCCGCCATACCGCCAATCAAAAGCATGCCATAGGTGAGTTTACGGTCTAATGCATCTATTTGATCTGCGAGAGAATGAAGTGAATTAGGGTCCTCATTGGTTCGTTCGATAGCGAGCTGTGCAGCGCAGTTCACCATATATTCTCTTAACATTGTCTCAGCATGAACGGTTGGAAAGTGAAAAATACGCCTTTTTGGCAGCGCATTAACTTCAGGTACCCCTTCAGGCAGGTTTCTTATAGTATGTAGTGCAAAACCATGTTCACTGAGGGCGAAGGGTACGACAAAATAGTGTTTCTCATCATACTTTGTGGCGTTGCTACTCGTGGTCCTCTCAACAGACATAAAAATAGGCAATCCATTCACCTTCTCTTTTACAAACTGAAAGCCTGACGCAAGATCTGCTGACACTTTTTCCGGCATGTCAGACAACATCGTTTTGCCTTTGTTAATCAACTCTTTCATATAACCCTTTATGACAAGTCAGCGGTATATATACACATAGTTTTTGATAGTTTATCTTGCATTGTGACAGAATAGCTTCGGGTCAGTTTAGCCCCTACCCGCTGAGCGATTTTAATACTTGGAATATTGAAATCCAGACAATGAAACTCAATTTGCCGCATTGCTAGCTCTTCTTTTAATCTGGGCAACATGACGCGGAGAATTTGATCTATTATTGCATTACCGCGTGCTTTTTCACAAAGCCAGTACCCGATTTCACAGGTATTGGGTGCCTCTACCGATTTAACCGCAAAAACACCAATAAATTGTTCATGGTACACGATCGAAAAATAGTGACTGCCTCGGATGGATTGGCGCTCTGTGATGTATTGTTTGGCGCTATTCAGATCCGTAACAGCTTGCGCCCACGGCAAATAAATCTCCAGGCTCTCTCTGCTCTTGTCCACAGCTTCCAGAAGTACATTCGCTTGTTTTATGTTTAGAGGAGTAAGAGTTAAAGAGGGTGAAATGTCGTAATCCATGAATCCCTTCCAGCCAATACACTATCCTGTTTTTTGAGTTTTTGGGCACAGCAAAAAACGCCCTGCCAGCACATTGATAATACTTTAAACCAGCTTGCTAAAAAATAGGTACTCTTTTTAGTCATAGCTAAGTTTATCAAATTCAAACATAAGTATGATGTGTTCCTCGAGATAAAGGGGAGCCTTACTGACTCCGATATAAAGATGATGCTGATTAGATTACTGTCGTCTATTAGCTAAAGCCATTTAGCATTTGATCGCAAACTACTGGGGTTGGTCTGTGGTTGTCATCTACAGCTACAAATGTAAAGCTGCCAGAAATAGCCAGATGCTTGTCGTCTTTGTGCATGGTTTCAAGATATATGTGAACTTCTACTTTCAAGCTGGTATTACCAACATGGGCGACTTTTGCCACAAGTTCAGCGAATGTACCAGCAGGAATGGCCTCTTTAAAATCCACCCGGTCAGATGAAATAGTCACCAAGGGCTTACGGCAAAAACGTGTTGCAGCAATAAAGGCCACCTCGTCCATCCAGGCTAATGCATCACCACCAAATAACGTATTATGATGGTTAGTGCGACCGGGAAACACCGTCTTAGTTACAGAGGTTTGCGAGTCTTTAATTCGTTGAGCTATTACTGCGTCTTTATCTGTTTGTGTCATTCTTTACTGCTTTTCGTTGCGAGTTTATCAATCATTAGAAGTTCAGGATCTAAGCGTTCATTAAACCAATTAAAACGCCAGTCCAAATGAGGTCCGGTTACCCTTCCGGTTGCACCTATATCGGCAATATGGTCGCCAAGTTCTACCAACTGCCCTTCTTCTACATGTAACTTGTTCAGATGAATATAGGTAGAGGTAATACCATATCCGTGGTCCAGGATCAGGGTACCGCCACTGTAATAGAGATCTGGATTAGCAAAAACAACTTTGCCTGATACAGGGGCCAATACCGGTGTGCCAGTTTTATTGGCAATGTCCAATCCAAAATGGGGTCTTCTTGGCTTACCGTTAAAATAGCGCTGGCTACCGTAAACACCCGATATTCTGCCCTTTGCAGGTCGATACACAGGGTCATCAAAATACGGTAGTGTACTGAGTTTACTTCTGGCGGCGCTGACCTGCGCACCTTCTTTGCGGATCCGTGTCAGGACCTCTTTTGGTGGCGACACGTACTTTTTCTCTACGCCTGTGATACGGTCAATATCGTACTCTCGGGACGTGATCAGTAATGACTTAGTGTGTGTTTTACCATTTTTATCAACCCAACTTAAAGTGTGCTCCACGTCTGCGTCCCGGCCAAACCCAAATACGAATTTTCCCTCAGGAGAGATAGCCAGCTCTTTGTCATTAAGCCGCGCTGACTGCACACCTGCCAACTTGCCAATCACCATGCCACCCTGGGTGAGTGATCCTTTAAGCTCAATGGCATGAGCAGATCCCATACCAAGGCATAAACCGGCCAAAAACATGGCCGTTTTCTTTGCTTTACTTAGCCAATCAGGCATAAGCGATTGCTCCTTTTCCAACGCCTTCAAACGCCTTCACCTTCACTTTTCGCTCTGGATACTGTGCTTTGATCTCAGCGGCGAGATACTCTGCAATACACTCAACGGTACTATCACAGGGGATCAAGTCACACCGTGCTTTACTGATAGCCAATTCGAAGTAGCCCTGAGAAGCCGTATAAGCAAAGGCATAATCGCCGGCTTTTGCTTTGATATGTTGCAGTGCACCTGTTTCGATCAGATCCTCTTCACTGCCCAGGTAGATATCCTGCCAGCGCTCCGCCCATTCTTTTTGCAAGCGAGGCATACTGATATCATCAAGATAAATGCCAATGTCAGAGCGGTGACCGTGAATAATACGCTGGCAATTTCCGTCATGTTTCTTCAAGCCATGACTGTAATGATAGTAAAAACTGCGGCTAGGCTCCGGGCGAAGCTCAATCTCGACGTCCTTCACATTTTCAGGCATGTTAGGCAAGATTTGTTGCTTCAAAAATGCAATCACATTCTCTTCGTTGATAACGTCACCTTCGACGATACAAACCGCCTCTTCAGGCGCACTCATTGCGAGGTGATGACCACCAAACTCGCCATCAAAGCTTACCCTGCCATCTTGCTCCGAAAAGTTGCATTGCAGCTGACTTGGTATAGCCAGTTTATGATCTATTGTGTCATCGATAATGGCTTTGATCTGTTTCTTTACTTTGGCAAAGTCCAGCACCATAGATTCTTCATTCAACTGGCCATGAAGTGTCATATCAACAATCCAGCTCTCACCAACAGCGCCACGTTTACCACACAAGTAAGAAAAATCAATTACCGTCAAGGCATCTACAAAAAGGATCATAAACTTCCGTTACTATTAAAAACGACTGGGGCAATTATAGTGATTTTTAAAGTAAAAATCGCCTTGAAAGGTCGATAAATAGAGAATTTATCGACGCTGATAGATACTTTGAATAATTTTCATTCGCTCTGGCGCATCCGACAGCTGTAGTTATCATGTTTCCTCAGAATGGTACTTCATTAAAAGCCCCTGAGAAGCACTCAAATATGACTAGACTGCATGTAAAGGTGTACTAATTCGTTAAGACGCTCACAAAACAGGCAATTTTTAACTGTTCAGAGTTGTTTGGCGTACAAGTGTAAGCTAAAGTAGCGGCAATTTAAGACTAAGATTGAAGATTATGGAACCAAAAAATAGCTATACAAAAGAAGAACTGATCCTCTGCGCTGAAGGCAAAATGTTTGGCGAGAACAACTGTCGTCTGCCAATCGATAACATGCTCATGATGGATCGTATCATCGAGATTAATGAAGATGGTGGTGAATTCGGTAAAGGTCAAATCGTTGCTGAGCTAGATATTAACCCTGATCTGTGGTTTTTCGACTGTCACTTCCGTGGCGACCCGGTCATGCCAGGCTGTCTGGGTCTGGATGCAATGTGGCAAATAGTCGGTTTCTTCCTGGGTTGGTCAGGCGGTCCGGGTCTTGGTCGAGCACTGGGTGTGGGTGAAGTTAAATTCACAGGTCAGATCCTGCCAACCGCTAAGAAAGTAACTTACCGTGTAGACATGAAACGTGTTATTAAGCGTAAGCTGTTCATGGGTCTTGCAGACGGCACAGTAGAGGTTGACGGCCGGGTTATTTACGAAGCAAAAGACTTGAAAGTTGGCTTGTTCCAGGACACTAGCGCATTCTAATGTTCAGGCGTCTATAAAAACAAAGCCCCTTCAAAGGGGCTTTTGACATTGCTTAGTCATTAGATATTTATAGGAATTTAGGTTTTGTACATGTTGCGGTTATCTATGGCCTCTCGCCATCCCCCCAACCATTCTGATCTGTGCTCTACTTGCTGATATGGACATAACTCTTTGGACCGGCCCGCTAAACCTGCTTTGAATCCCTGGGCATGTGCTCTTTCTAAACGGTCTCTTTTCTGTCTCTTCATAGGTAAATTCCTCACCTTCATATTTTTCAAGTTGCTTTCGTCGTTACGACATCCACATTTAATAAATAGTTAATAAATTCGTAAATATCAATCCGTACGAAACACGACAATGTCCTCTGTACAATTTGATTCAGTGCTTCGCCGCAGGCTGCCTGGCAGCCGATAGCTCGAATTTCACTTAACTACCAACATTTTTACTATTGCATATGGTTAAACAACGGCCGACTGCGAATGCACTTTTTTGCCAGACACACGTCGACTAATTCAGGATTGGCCAAACCTTCAAAAACAATAAATCATATATCGTTTTGACATGCAACATCCTGGCGGTGAGTGAGAATAATCAAAATGAAAGAAAAGAGATAACAATACAGAAATTCCAATTATTTTGTATTTTTTATTCAATTAATTATTTTTTGCAGCTTATTTATTAGCATTTGACCGTAAAAAAACATTCATTAATTTGTAATAAAAAAGGCCGCAGGAATGCGGCCTTAGATCAATGCTTTAAGCGTGTTACTGAATTTTCTCAAGACCACCCATGTATGGTCTCAACACCTCTGGCACGATAATAGAACCATCTGCTTGTTGATAGTTTTCCAATATTGCAACCAAGGTACGGCCAATTGCCAACCCTGAACCATTTAGTGTATGTAGTAATTCTGGTTTCTTTTCACCTGCGCGACGAAAACGAGCCTGCATACGTCTAGCCTGGAAATCCTGCATATTTGAACAAGAAGAGATTTCACGGTAGGTGTTTTGGGCAGGCAACCAAACTTCCAGGTCATAGGTTTTAGCTGCGCCAAAGCCCATATCACCAGTACACAAGACCACTTTGCGATAAGGTAGCTCCAGCGCCTGTAAAATGCCCTCAGCATGGCCTGTTAGTTCTTCAAGCGCTGCCATTGAGTCTTCGGGCTTAACCAACTGAACCAATTCTACTTTATCAAACTGGTGCTGACGAATAAGACCACGGGTATCACGGCCATAGCTGCCTGCTTCACTTCTGAAGCAAGGCGTATAAGCAGTCATACGAACAGGTAACTCTTTTTCGTCGAAGATTTCATCTCGGGCACAGTTAGTCAAAGGCACTTCGGCAGTAGGAATAAGGCTGTAGCCGTCTTGATCTTCACTCAGCGCCTCAGTGTGGAACAAGTCTTCTGCAAACTTAGGCAACTGACCAGTACCATAAAGGCTTGCCTTATTGACCAGGTAAGGCACACACATCTCAGTGTAACCATTTTTATCTGTGTGCGTATCAAGCATAAATTGAGATAACGCACGATTCAGACGAGCAATACCACCACGCATCACGGTAAAGCGTGAGCCGCTTAACTTAACACCGGTTTCGAAATCCAGACCCTTACCCAGCGCTTCACCCAGATCAACGTGGTCTTTTACTTCAAAGTCGAACGATTTAGGTTCGCCCCATTTACTAATTTCGACATTGTCGCTTTCGTCAGCGCCGACTGGTACGTCTTCGGCTGGCAGATTAGGTAAAGTTGCTGCAATATCTTGTAACTGAGCCAGCACTTCATCCTGTTCAGTTTTTGCTGCGCTGAGCTGATCACCCAGGTCTGCAACCGCATCGAGTAATGGCTGAACATCTTCACCTTTTGCTTTGGCCTGGCCTATCGCCTTGGAACGGCTGTTACGCTCACTTTGCAGCTCCTGAGTTTTGGTCTGCAGTGTTTTTCGTTTTTCTTCCAGCGCGTTAATCGCTGCCACATCAAGTTCAAAGCCACGTCTTTTCAAACGCTCTGCCGCTTCCTCAATGTCTTGGCGTAAATACTTTGCATCTAACATAGTTTGTTCTTTTAACCTTTTTGCATGACTAAGCACAGGCCTATCCAGGCCATGAAAATACACATCACGACATTCAACACTATATTCAGTACCATTTTCACAATCTGGCCTTGCTGAAGTAACAGCAAAGAATCCATAGAGAAGGTAGAGAATGTCGTTAAAGCACCCAAGAAGCCAATTCCGACCAGACTTTTAGCCGGTGATACTTCTATGATCTGCTTATCAATTAGTCCGTAGAGAATGCCCATCAACAGTGAACCCAGAATATTAACGGTCAACGTGCCAAAAGGGAATCCCTTACCTAAGAGTTTTAAGGTGATATCACTAATAAAAAAGCGCAGACAGGCACCGAATGCGCCACCAGTTGCGATCATCAGGTAAGTTTTAAGCAAGTCCATCAGCGCTCATCTTGGTCTTGATAGCGTTTTTGCGCACTTTGTTCATTCAATGAGCGCAGGTAACGAAGTTTTTCTGAGATTTGCTTTTCAAGACCTCTATCACTGGGCTCATAGTAACGGCGCTGCTGAATATCCTCAGGGAAATAACACTCTCCGGCGGCAAACGCCCCTGGTTCATTATGCGCATAGCGATATTCTTCACCAAAGCCCAGCTCTTTCATCAGTTTAGTGGGCGCATTGCGCAGATGTTCCGGCACCGGAAAATCGGGATCACTGGCGGCATCCTGTTTAGCCTGATTAAATGCCCTATAAACTGCGTTACTTTTGGCTGCACTGGCCAGGTAAACGGTCGCCTGTGCGATGGCTCGCTCGCCTTCACTGGGCCCCACTCTGTGATAAATATCCCAGGCATTGAGCGCCACCTGCATGGCACGAGGATCGGCATTGCCTATATCTTCTGTCGCTATCGCCAATAAGCGTCTGGCTACGTACAGAGGATCACCGCCACCCGCGAGAATGCGGCAATACCAGTATAACGCTGCATCCGGATCACTCCCGCGCACAGACTTATGAAACGCCGAGATCAAGTCATAGTAGATGTCGCCACCCTTATCATATTTGGCAAGATGTGACGGCAACACTTGTTTTAACACAGCTTCATTAATAACAATTTGCCCTTCCCCATTGGCACCAAGATCAGTGGCCTGTTCCAGCAGGTTTAGTGCTTTTCTGGCGTCTCCGTCCGCTGCATGAGACAAGGCATCCACAACGGCATCATCCAGCGTGATTTGCTGACGGCTGAGCTCTTTATCATGAGCCAGTGCCTGGCGTAACACCAGACCAAGCTCATCCAGGCTCAGTGGTTTAAGGGTATACACTCTGGCACGGGATAAAATCGCGTTATTCAGTGCAAATGATGGATTCTCTGTGGTCGCACCGATAAAGATAAAGGTGCCATCTTCGATGTGAGGCAAAAATGCATCTTGTTGCGACTTATTAAAACGATGCACTTCGTCTACAAAGAGTATCGTGCGCATCCCCCCCTGGGCCAGTCGGTTTTTTGCTTCAAGGACTTGCTCACGTATTTCTTTGACACCGGCAGTCACCGCAGACAACTTACATAGCTGTGCATTGGCGTGGTGAGCAATGATTTCAGCGAGCGTGGTTTTGCCCACGCCAGGCGGCCCCCATAAAATCAGGCTATGACACCGCCCCTGAGAAATGGCCCGGCGCAGCGGGCTGTCAGACGCCAGAATGTGGCTTTGACCGATGTAACCATTCAGCTCGGTTGGACGCATCCGCGCCGCCAAAGGTCGCACATCTGGCGCAAAATCAAACCCCAGATTAGTCACTTTGTGTCTGGTCGTCGACGACCACTCCTTCTGGGATCACAAACTTAAACTGCGCTGTATCGATTGGTACATTAACCTGCGAGTCGCTAAACTTAAAGCTGGAGATCTGGCCCGATGAGTCTGTTACGTTTAGCTGACCAATCTTCAGACTGTTGTCTGCAAACAAAACATCCAGACGCTCCACCTGAGCGCCCGACTGAACAGGCTCTATCCTATAGCCTCCGGCAATCTCAGCAACTTGGTACTTTTGCCATTGTTTTGGGTCCTGGGTCGTTAACAAGACAAAAGGCGTGGTATCAATCAGGCCAAGCGTATTGAGTATAGTTGCCTGCTCTGCAAAGCTATCGAAGTAGACCGTTCTTAAACCATCCGAGACCAGCAGCGTCTCATCAGGTTCATCCTGCTGCCAACGTATTTTTGCTGGATATTGCAAGGCGATTATACCTTTACCGGACTGGATCAGGTGACCATCCTGATCGATAACGCTTTGCTCAAACTGAGCCCGAAAGCTATGCAGCCCCTTTAGTTTGTCTTTTAATGACTGAGTAGCCGCACTGACGAGCTGGTTGCTTTTTATTTGTTCCGCCGCAGAAGCAGCAGGTGTAGCCCCGATAATACACAGGGCCAGAATAAGTGGTTGTAACTTCATTAATTCGCTCCACCTTTGGGTACCAGAACTTCTCTGGCACCATTGTGTCCTGGCGCACTAACGACGCCGGACATTTCCATTTGTTCGACCAGACGAGCCGCGCGATTGTAGCCCACGCGTAACTTACGCTGAACACTTGAGACTGATACCTTGCCAGTTTCAATCACAAATCCCACCGCTTCATCATAGAGCGGATCCGATTCTTCATCTTCACCTTCGCTTGTCTCGCCTGGCAGTAAAATATCTTCTGTTGCCTCACCACACAAGATATCGTCGATATAGTTCGGTTTACCACGTGCTTTCCAGTCGCTCACAACCGCATGCACTTCATGGTCGTCTACAAACGCGCCATGTACGCGGATTGGTACACTGGTACCAGGTGGCAGATACAACATATCACCCATACCCAGCAGGTTTTCGGCGCCTTGCTGATCCAAAATTGTACGTGAGTCTATTTTACTCGATACCTGGAATGCCATCCGCGTTGGGATATTGGCTTTGATTAACCCCGTGATCACATCGACAGAAGGTCGCTGGGTTGCCAGTACCAGATGAATACCCGCTGCACGCGCCTTTTGAGCGATCCGGGCTATTAACTCTTCCACCTTTTTGCCCACAATCATCATCATGTCAGCAAATTCGTCAATCACCACCACAATACTTGGCAGCTTATCGAGTTCCTGGGGCTCATCCGCCATGCCATCGGTATCTTTAAACAGCGGATCCATAATGGGGTGTCCGGCTTCTCTGGCATCCAATATTTTTTGGTTATAGCCTTTGAGATTACGCACGCCCAGTGCCGACATCAGCTTATAACGACGTTCCATTTCACCCACACACCAGCGCAACGCATTGGCAGCTTCTTTCATGTCGGTCACCACCTCGCACAACAAGTGTGGAATACCTTCATACACCGACAGCTCAAGCATTTTCGGGTCAATCATGATCATCCGCACATCTTCTGGCGGCGACTTGTATAGCAAGCTTAATATCATGACATTAACGCCCACTGACTTACCTGAACCGGTTGTACCTGCCACCAGCAGGTGCGGCATTTTGGCCAAGTCGGCCACCACAGGCTGACCTGCAATGTCTTTACCCAATACCATGGTCAGTGGCGAGGCATTTTGTTCAAATTTAGGTGCGTTTATGACCTCTGAAAGACGCACGATTTCACGATTTTTATTTGGTAATTCCAGACCCACATAGGTCTTACCTGGTATCACTTCGACAACTCGAACGCTAACAGCTGATAGTGAACGCGCCAAATCTTTTGCCAGCCCGGTAATTTTCGCTACTTTTATTCCTGGCGCCAGGTCTAGCTCAAAACGAGTAACAACAGGACCAGGATAAACCCCCATTACTTTTGCCTGGATATTAAAATCCAGTAATTTAGCCTCTACGAGACGAGATACCGCTTCGAGCTCCTCTTCGGATATCGGATTCTTCGCCTTGTCAGGTCTATCCAACAAGTCAAGCGAGGGCAGCGGATCTTTCGGTGGCTCAGCTTCTAATAAAGCCTCAAACTGCTCTTTGGCGCTTGGTGGCGGTTGATAACCAGAAGCTGGTTTTTCCTTAGGCTTTAATGGTCTGGCCGGCGAAACGACCTTGGTCTCTGCGGGCGCAGGCGTGTCATCAAGCGCATTGAGTGCAGCAACCGTATCAAATGCTTCGTCGTCAACTGCTGAAAAATTAATTTCCTGCTCAAGAATATCATCGAGTTCATCAAACACACTTGGTGCTACTGCGATATCGTCTCCAGAGCGTTTATCTGTTTCCGGCACCCTGTCTGGAACTGATTCTGTGACGGGCTCGGCTTTGGGGCCAAACAATCTGTCTTTGAGCTTCTTCGGTTTAGTTTCTTCTGATTCTGGTTGCTCTGCTTCGGTCGACATATCCAACTCATTTTCTGCAGATACATCAACATTGAGTCCACTATCAGGCCCGGTTTCTCTATCCGTAGTGTTTATCAGGACAGGTTCAGGCCTCGGAGCCTCACTATCTACACTGATATTGTCTGGTGTAGGTGTTGTAACAGACACGTGTTCTGCACGTTGTTTAATCTTTGCAAAACACCACTTACAAAATGCCACTACCTTTTCGCCAATGTAGTCAACGAACTCGACCCAGGAGACGCCCGTTAGTAAGGTTAAACCGGCAAAGAAAAAACACAACAATAAGATAGTGGTGCCGGTAAAGTTGAACGCAGGCATCATGGCACTGGCGACCACGTCCCCTACTACCCCACCAGAAGAAAAGTTGTAAATATCATCAAAGTTAATACTACTGATAGCGCTGGCAGAGGTGATAAACAAGGTACCGCCAATGAGCCTTAACCCCAGCGTGGTATAATCGAGTTGCAATAATTTGTGTGGTTTTTTAAACAACAAGTAGCCGAATAACTGAATAAAAACCGGCACCAGAAAGGCCAGCCAACCAAAACTGAGTAGCAGAATATCGGCAACCCAGGCGCCAGCTGCACCCGTGATGTTATTAACTTTGATAAATTCGCCCGTTTGCGTCCAGGCGGGATCGGCCGGATCAAAGCTGATGAGTGCGCACAGCGTAAAAATTGCCGCCGCCGTACTGATGATCAGGCCAGTCTCCAGCAGGCGCTGGATACCATTTAAGCGCATTGTGTAATACCTAAATACTGTTTAGTTAATTCTAACATGACTTTTTGCACACCTTAGCAAGAATTTCCTTAGGGTGCACAAGGTTTTATCACTTCACCTTGCTCCCCTTTGACTTCTTCCATAACAACATAAGTGCGGCTTTCGCTAATACTAGGCAGTTTCAATAGTATCTCACCCAGAACACCTCGGTATTCAGACATATCTGTTACCCGGGTTTTTAATAGATAGTCGAAGTTACCGGATACCAGGTGGCATTCAATAATTTCGTCGTGTTGCTTTACCGCCTGATTAAACCGATCAAATACATCAGGCGAGTTTTTGTTGACCGTGACCTCAACAAACACCAGCAAACCCTGACCCAACTTTACCGGGTCCACAACCGCCTTATAACCTTTTATATAGCCTTCACGCTCAAGCTTTTTGACCCGCTCCAGGCAAGGTGTTGCACTGAGCCCTATCCTTCTGGCCAATTCTACATTAGAAATTCGTCCGTCTTTTTGCAGTTCAACTAAAATCTTTCTATCGGTTCTATCTAACTGAGTATGCATGATCAGTTTTTTATCCTGAATATTTACTTAATACAGTGTTAATAACTACTGAGTATATCAAAAAAGGTAGGACATACTAGCAAACCATATCTATAATGGTCGAAAATTTTTACCCCGTTCTTAATTGAGGCGAATTGTTATGATTATTGGTGTACCTAAAGAAATAAAAAACCACGAGTACCGTGTTGGTATGGTTCCAGCAAGTGTTCGTGAACTGATTAATCACGGCCACCAGGTAATAGTAGAAACAAATGCCGGTATCGGTATCGGTTTCACTGACGAAGACTACATTCAGGTAGGCGCTGAGATCCGTGATACGGCAGCGCAGGTATTTGAAGAAGCAGACATGATCGTGAAAGTGAAAGAGCCACAGGCTGTTGAGCGCGCGATGCTACGTGAAGATCAAATCCTGTTCACTTACCTGCACCTGGCACCTGATCTGCCTCAGACAGAAGACCTGGTTAAGAGCGGCGCAATCTGTATTGCATACGAAACAGTGACTGACGCACGTGGCGGTCTACCTCTGCTTGCACCTATGTCAGAAGTGGCTGGCCGTATGTCTATTCAGGCTGGTGCTCAGGCGCTTGAAAAATCTCGTGAAGGTCGTGGCATGTTGCTAGGCGGCGTACCAGGCGTAGAGCCTGCTAAAGTAGTTGTTATCGGTGGTGGTATGGTTGGCCGTAACGCTGCACAAATGGCAGTTGGTCTGGGTGCTGACGTTACTATCCTTGACCGTAACATCGACGTACTGCGCAGCCTGAACGCTCAGTTCGGCAGCCAGGCAAAAGTGATCTACTCAACTGCTGATGCGCTTGAGAAGCACGTACTGGAAGCTGACTTAGTTATCGGTGGTGTACTTATCCCGGGTGCTGCTGCACCTAAGCTGGTTACTGCGGATCACATCAAAGCAATGAAGCCAGGTGCTGCCATTGTTGACGTTGCTATCGACCAGGGTGGTTGTATTGCCACTTCTAAAGCAACTACACACGCAGAGCCTACTTACATTGTTGACGACGTAGTTCACTACTGTGTTGCTAACATGCCAGGTGCCGTACCTCGTACTTCTACATTCGCACTGAACAATGCAACTCTGCCTTACATCATCAAGCTTGCAAACTTGGGTTACAAAGAAGCCCTGCTTGCTGATCAGCACTTCCTGAATGGTCTGAATGTCATGAAAGGTCAGATCACCTGTAAAGAAGTCGCTGAGGGTTTCAACATGGAGTATGTTGACGCACGTGCAGCGCTTGCTAACGTATAATCGATACGCATAGCGTTTCAAAAGCCTCGCTCACGCGGGGCTTTTTGCTTTTTACAGCACCCTGAAACAGAGAGTTGCCTGCACCACAGATTATTGACTATCTTTTTATAATAGTCAGTCGTACAGGTAGTGTTGCATGGCCATCTCCCTCACACAGCAAGAAAAACTTATTTTAAAAACGGTCAATATTCCTCCGCGCCCCCAGGCACTGTTGCAGTTTTCAGAAGAAGCGAAACTTCCCGAACCTAACATCACTAAGATTTCCGAGATTTTACAAAGCGATGTAGCGATCAGTGCGGCCATTTTGCAAGTGGTCAATTCCGCTGCCTTTCGGCGCTCTCGCGAGATTGATTCCATCGAACAGGCCGTCATGATTCTGGGTTTAAAGCGTCTGATTCCCCTGGTTAAGGCCGTTGCTTTGAAGTCATCCGTTGACTTGCCACCAGCGCTCAGTGATTTCTGGGAAACCCAGTCTGAAATAGGACAGCATGCTTCATTGATCTGCAATCGCCTTAATCGCCCAGCACTGGCCAATCATGCCTATATGCTTGGATTGTTTCATGGTGTTGGCATTCCGATATTATGTCAGCATTTTGATGACTATCAGAGTGTATTAGACAAAGCGCAAACCGATGGCTGGACCGAGGCAAGCCAGTTTGAATTCGCACAATATCATACCAGCCATGGCACCATAGGCGCTTTACTGGCGCAGCAATGGCGTTTGCCAAAGATAGTCATTAATGTGATTTATTATCAACATGACGTTGACGGGATTCTCACTTCAGGGGAACTAGATAGTCTTGGCAACGACTTGCTATCCATTTTAAAGATAGCCCGTCACAAAACGTATTTGTCTACTAATCCTGTAAGCGAACAAAACCCCGAGTGGCAAGTGATCAAAGATGATGTGATGGATTATTTGGAAATATCCGATGAAGAGCTGGATGAACTTTGGGGTGAATAGTCACGTTCCAGGCTATTTAAATACCTAAATAATTGAAAGTTTCCCTCAATGATTTACCTTTATAGAGGGAAGCAGTTAGGAGATATGCCTGTGAAGTTCAAATTTAAGGTAATTGCCGTTTCAGCCTCAGTGCTCTTTCTGGCCTTGTTACTACTATCACTCAAACAGTATTTTTTGCTGAAAGATAATTTACAACAACAAGTTAATGATAGTGTGGGAGAAATCATTCAGGGGATCAGCAATACGGTGACCTCACAAATGCAAGGTGCCATTGATTTGGCAGTTTTGACCACCGGCCTGGTAGAGCAAAGCGATACACTGCAAGATGCGCTGCCACTGATCTCACAGCCAAAGCTGAAAGAGACCTTTTTACTGATAGGCTATGGCGAAGACGCAACCGGCAACTATGTAGCCAGTGATCCGGGTTGGGATCCAGGCTCGACCTGGGATCCGCGGGTGCGACCCTGGTTTGCCGGCGCAAAACAAGCAAATCAGCTGATAGTTACAGCCCCATATGCAGATTCAGTCACCAAAGAAATTGTGGTGTCTGTGGGTACGCCAGTAAAAAAAGGGGGCCGCTTCCATGGCGCTATCTTTTTTGATGTCAGTCTGGCAAAGCTCGGTAACATGATCAATTCTTTCGAATTGTTCGATTCAGGTTTTGCCTTTATGGTCAGTAAAGATGGCACTATTATCTCTCACCCCACTACTGAGCTTAATGGCCAACAAGCTAGCGAGTTTTTGGGCCGTACCCAGGTATCACAAATGGTGCAGGAAGTTGAGATGAACAACCTCACCTATCTGGTCACCTTTAAAGATGTGGAAGGACTGGACTGGTATGTTGGTGTGGCGCTAGAGAAAGACAAAGTATTTAGTGCAGTTGATACCATGGCACAAGACGCCACTTTATTTTCAATTATCGCCGTGATAGCCGCGGTGGTCGTACTTTCTTTAGTCATAAACTTGCTACTAAAACCGCTTGAAGACATCAATGTCGCCATGGCGAATATCGCGCAAGGCCACGCAGATCTAACTGTGCGTTTAAAGGCCTCTAACGAGCCAGAATTCGCCTCATTGGCAGAG
Organism: Pseudoalteromonas rubra; assembly: GCF_005887115.1. Taxonomy (GTDB): domain Bacteria; phylum Pseudomonadota; class Gammaproteobacteria; order Enterobacterales; family Alteromonadaceae; genus Pseudoalteromonas; species Pseudoalteromonas rubra_F. The sequence goes on from NZ_PNCJ01000019.1 coordinate 94,257, forward strand.
AATTTCAATCGCTTTACTTCTCGTCTGCAAAATCTGATTGCGGATATCCAGCAACTTGGTCATGAAGTCTTAGAAGATGCCCGTCAGACTTCAACAGGTGCAAACCAGGCAACCATGGCTATCGAAGAGCAGCTTAATGCGCTTAATACGCTGGCCACCGCAACAGGTAATATGTCAAATACAGAGCAGCAAGTAGCGGATACCGCTCAACAGGCTGCAGATGCCATACAGAACACCGACAACCTTGCCAGTAACGGTGAAACCATCGTCGCTGAGTCCACTGATGCCATCACCGAGCTGTCGGTGCAAATTAAACGTGCGGTTGACGTTGTGGCAGAGCTGGAAGTCTCTTCTTCAGGCATTGAACAGATCTTGTCTGTGATCAATGGCATTGCCGAACAAACCAACCTACTGGCACTTAACGCTGCCATTGAGGCCGCTCGTGCTGGCGAGTCGGGTCGCGGGTTTGCCGTTGTTGCCGATGAGGTCAGGACTCTGGCACAGCGCACTCAGGAAGCCACCACAGAAATTAAGGCCATGATCGATCAGCTACAAAGTGGTGCTCAAAGTGCGGTAGGTGTGATGAATCAGAGTCAGACCATAGTAGAGAAGTCGGTCAATAAAGCCAACGACACCCGTGAAGCCCTTGAGTCGATCCGCCAGTCTATAGCAAGCATTGTGGATTTAAACGTCAGTATTGCGGGTATGATCAGTGAACAAAAGCATGTAGTAGAGGAAGTGAATAATAACGCCTCGCAAATTCGCAATCTGTCAGACACCGTATTTGATGAAGCTAAGGCCGTTGATCACACCATGCAGTCTCAGGTAGAGAAAATTGCCAAGCAGGAAAATATGTTAGAACAATTCAGAGTCTGATTTGCCACAGCATAATACTAGCGAGTGCGCTCAAAACTCGCTAGTATATGGATATAAAGACAGTATCAGTATCATTTCGGCATATGCATAGCGACCTTAAAGAGACATTCGAGCAATATTTCCAGATTGCCGAATCAAACCAAATCAATTTGTACCCGGTAGATGCCAACATGGTACCAAAGAGCCAGGCACAGCTTGAAGCTGCCATTCCGCCTTTGTTCAGGCTGGCAAATGAAATCAATGAGCTAGATTTAAATGCGCTAAGGCCATTGCGTAACCTTGGCGATGTGGCCAGTGATCTCGCCGCCTATCTGCAGGCCCAGTCACGAAAAATCGACTTAATCATGAGCCATATCCTGGCCACGGAACAACCTGAAGACGAATTGCTGAGATGCGACAGTTACGGCGGAGGCGGCATTACGGCAACGCTTGAGCAGGACTATGACATTGGCCAAGACTTCAGGACCAAGGTATTTCTGCAACACGAAGCCAGCGCCATATTCTGTTATGCGCAGGCCATAGACAAAGAAACCCTAGACTCGGGCTTTCGCTATACCCTGGCTTTTACCCAGATCCGCGATAACGATCAGGAACTGCTGGTCCGAGCCAGTTTACACGCACAGACCCGGCAGCTAAAAAAGCGTCAGTCGCCTGACGAAAACGAACAAAATAGCTGACAGCCAAGCTGTCAGTGCTAAACTAGTCGTCTACTAATTTTGATTGATAACACCATGAGTTTTACACTTTTACCTGAGTGGGCGCCGCAAGATGCGGTGATGCTCACCTGGCCACATCAAGATACCGACTGGGCAGATATTTTACCCCAGGTTGAACCCGTTTATATCGCCTTATGTCAGCACATCTCTCAGGTAGAGAAAGTGGTTATTGTGGCGCACAGCAACGAGCTCAGAGCACACATTACTGAAGCGCTGATTGCAGCCGACGTCGACATGACGCAAATTGTGTTCGTGAATACACCCTGCAATGACACCTGGGCCCGCGATCATGGCCCACTCACCACACGTGACGCATCGGGTCAGCTGTCAGTGAAAGACTTCACCTTTAATGGCTGGGGCAATAAGTTTGCCGCCGAGCTGGATAATCAGATAAACGCGCAGCTTCACGCTCAAGTCGTCAACCCCGCGAACCACTACGAACGCATCGAGTTGGTACTTGAAGGCGGCGGTATTGAAATTGACGAAGCAGGTACTCTGTTAACCACCTCTGAGTGTTTGCTCAATCCAAACCGTAATCCGCACCTGAGCAAAACCGAACTTGAGCAGGAGCTAACTAACACACTGGGTGCAAAACAGTTCCTTTGGGTCGACCACGGGTTTTTGGCAGGTGACGATACCGACAGCCATATTGATACGCTGGTGCGCTTTGCCCCCAATGATACTTTGGTGTATGTCAGCTGTGATGACCCGCAGGATGAGCATTATGCGGCCCTGAGCGCCATGGAAAAACAACTTAAGTCGTTTCGTACCCCGCAAGGAAAACCTTACAACCTGGTTGCCCTGCCCTGGCCCAAAGCGGTCTTTAACGATGAGGGCGACCGTTTACCTGCCACCTATGCAAATTATCTGATCATCAATGATACCGTTTTAATGCCATTGTACGGCGATGACAAAGATGCCCAAGCACTGACTCAATTGCAAAGCGCTCACCCGGAACGTACCGTGATTGGCATTGACTGCCTGCCTATTATTCATCAGTTTGGCAGCCTGCACTGCATTACGATGCAACTACCCGCCGGACTTTTAAAACAGGACTAATTTTAATGAGCAACAACACGTTAAAAGTCGCACTGGTTCAGCATAGCAACAGTGCAGATATACAAAACAACCTGGACAAGTCCATTGCGGGGATCCGCGATGCGGCGGCCCAGGGCGCTAAACTTGTGGTATTGCAAGAGCTTCATCGCAGCCTGTATTTTTGCCAGACCGAAGACACCAATTTGTTTGACCTGGCAGAAACCATTCCAGGCCCAAGTACAGACCTATTTTGCCAGCTAGCCAAAGAGCTGAACCTGGTGATCGTTGCCTCGCTTTTCGAAAAACGCGCGACCGGCCTGTATCACAACACGGCGGTCGTGTTTGAAGCCGACGGCAGCATTGCAGGTAAATATCGTAAAATGCACATTCCTGACGACCCGGGCTTTTATGAAAAGTTCTACTTTACACCGGGCGACATGGGCTTTACCCCAATTCAAACCTCAGTCGGTAAACTGGGTGTGCTGGTATGTTGGGATCAATGGTTCCCGGAAGGCGCACGCTTGATGGCGATGGCCGGTGCTGACATGTTGATCTACCCCACCGCCATTGGCTGGGATCCGCGCGATGATAAGGACGAGCAAGTTCGTCAACGCGACGCCTGGATGATCGCACAGCGCGCTCACGCCGTATCTAATGGCCTGCCAGTATTGAGTGTCAACCGTGTCGGTCACGAAACCGACCCCAGCGCCCAAAGCGAAGGGATCCAGTTCTGGGGTAACTCCTTTGTCGCCGGGCCTCAGGGTGAACTACTGGCACACGCCAATGAGACAGAAGAGCAGCTATTAGTCGTTGAGCTGGACCAGAGCCGTAGCGAGTCGGTACGACGCATCTGGCCGTACCTGAGAGATCGTCGCATTGACCACTATCAGGATCTTTGCAAAATCTATCGGGACTAAACCATCCCATCAAACGGCCTAGACACTCTGTCAGGCCGTTCTGTTTTATCATCGCGAAAACGCGGTGAACAGAACGCAGTGTAATAAAAACAACGTGCAGTAACAGGAGTATATGAATGGCAACAGCGCAGTGGAACCAACTTCCCTGGGTCAAATCACAAAAGGATAAAATCCATTGGGGCCAGCTGGTCGGTAGCAGCATGTCCATTGCCATCAGTGAAGGCGTAAGACAACATGATGCATTAGTTGTGGTCGTAACCCCTGACACACCAAGCGCGCTGCGCCTGGAAACTGAGCTGGGTTACTTGCTGGGCGAAGACAAAGTCCATGTTTTTCCCGACTGGGAGACCTTACCTTACGATCACTTTTCGCCGCACCAGGACATTATTTCACAGCGTCTTGCCAGCCTGAACTCTTTACGCCATCAACATCAGGGCGTCTTGTTGCTGCCCGTGTCGACCTTAATGTTGCGCACCGCACCGCCAGAGTTTATTTACGGCAATGCCTTACAGTTTCAAGTTGGCGACTCGCTGGATGCACAAAAGCTGAAAGAAACGTTGGCACAGGCGGGGTATCGTAACGTACAACAGGTGATGGAACATGGTGAATTTGCCGTGCGCGGTTCTATCATAGACTTGTTCCCGATGGGCAGTACCACGCCATTCAGACTCGACTTTTTTGATGATGAGCTCGACAGCATCCGGCTGTTTGATATTGAAACCCAACGCTCCAGTGAGCAGATCAAGTCAATAGACCTGCTACCGGCCCATGAATTCCCCACTAATGACGAAGACATAGAGCGTTTTCGGATTGCGTATCGGGAGACCTTTGGCGCAAGCAGCGAACAGGACTCCATTTATATGCAGGTTACCCGGGGCAACTGGCCGGCGGGTATCGAATATTATTTGCCGTTGTTTTATGAGCAAGTTGCGACGATTTTTGACTATCTGCCCGAGCAAGCAGTGTTTATGCATCAGGGTGATATTGAGCAAGCCGCCTCGGAGTTCTGGCTGGATGTTAACAAACGCTATGAAAGCCGTCGGGTTGACCCACTACGCCCTCTGCTGGATCCGGCGCGCCTGTATCAAAATGTCGAAACCTTGTTTGAAGGCTTTGCACGTTACCCCAGAATTCGCCTGAGTGAAGCAAGCTTAGGCACTAAGGCGGGTCATACTAACCTCGGTGCCAGTTTAGTGACCGATGTCCGTGTTGATCATAAACAGAGCGACCCATACAAGCCACTGCTGGATTACATTACCACTCAGAAGAAGAACAAAGGCCGTGTGCTGTTCAGTGTTGAGTCGGATGGTCGTCGTGAATCCCTGATGACCTTGCTCAAACCAAGCGGTCTTAAGCTCAAAGAATTCGACAGCTTTAGTGACTTTGTCGCTGCACGCAACGATGTGGGCCTGATCGTCAGCCCCCTTGAGCGTTCAGTATTGCTTGATGGTACCAAACCACTGAGCATACTGACGGAACAAGAGCTGCTGGGTATTAAGGTGTCGCAGCGCCGCCGTCGCAAGCATAAATACGATCAGGGTCAGGATGCCCTCATTCGCAACCTGGCCGAACTTAAAGAAGGCCAGCCAATTGTGCACCTGGACCATGGTGTTGGGCGTTACCTTGGCCTGCAAACGATTGACGCCGCTGGTGTTGCCACTGAGTTTGTAACCATCATCTATGCCAACGACGCCAAGTTATATGTACCTGTATCGGCGCTGCATATGCTAAGCCGCTATTCTGGTGGTGAAGAAGCCTCGGCGCCGCTGCATAAGCTCGGCTCTGATGTATGGGAAAAAGCCAAGCGCCGCGCGGCCGAAAAAGTCCGTGATGTTGCCGCTGAGCTGCTGGACATTTACGCTAAGCGCCAGAGCAAGCCCGGTCATTTGTTTAAGCTCGATGGTCAGGCCTATCGGGAATTCAGTGATACCTTCCCGTTTGAAGAAACCGACGACCAACGCAACGCCATTGATGCCGTACTGGGTGATATGCAAACCCCGCTGGCAATGGACCGGCTGGTCTGTGGTGACGTTGGCTTCGGTAAAACCGAGGTGGCAATGCGCGCCGCGTTTGTGGCCATTAACGACAACAAACAAGTGGCCGTGCTGGTGCCGACCACCTTGCTGGCCCAACAGCACTACGAAAACTTCCGTGACCGCTTTGCGTCTTTGCCTATCGAGGTAGGCGTATTATCTCGCTTTAACAGCACCAAAGAGCAAAAAGATACCCTGGATAAACTCGAAAATGGCCAACTCGATATTGTCATTGGTACGCACAAGCTGCTGCAGCAGAGCATCAAGTATAAAGACTTAGGGCTACTGATCGTCGACGAAGAGCACCGCTTCGGGGTCAGACAAAAAGAGAAAATCAAGCAACTGCGCGCGGATGTAGATATACTCACGCTCACCGCAACACCTATTCCCAGAACCCTGAATATGGCCATGAGCGGCATGCGCGACCTGTCTATCATTGCCACGCCACCAGCAAAACGCCTGGCGGTTAAAACCTTTGTGCAGGAGCGCAATGATGAGGTTATTCGCGAAGCGGTTCTGCGGGAAATTAAACGCGGTGGTCAGGTGTACTTCCTGCACAACAATGTAGAGACCATAGATAAAACCGCGGCTGACATTGCCGCATTAGTGCCCGAAGCCAGCATTGCCATCGCGCACGGCCAGATGCGTGAAAAAGAGCTTGAGCAACTGATGAGTGACTTTTATCACCAGAAACACAATGTGCTGGTGTGTACCACCATCATAGAAACCGGCATTGATATCCCGTCTGCCAACACCATCATCATGGACCGCGCAGACAAGCTGGGCCTGGCGCAGATGCACCAACTGCGTGGTCGGGTTGGCCGTAGCCACCACCAGGCGTATGCCTACCTGCTAACCCGCAACAGCCAGACACTGACCAAAGATGCGGTGAAACGCCTGCAGGCCATTGAGTCGCTCGAAGATCTTGGTGCCGGCTTTGCTCTGGCCACCCATGACTTAGAGATCCGGGGCGCGGGTGAACTACTGGGTGACGAACAAAGTGGTCAGATCCAGACTGTGGGCTTTACCCTGTATATGGAAATGCTGGAACAGGCCGTTCAGGCACTTAAAGAGGGCAAAGAGCCGACGCTCGAGAACCTGTTGCAACAGCAAAGCGATGTGGACCTGAAGATCCCCGCCCTGCTGCCTGATGACTATATCCATGACGTCAATATGCGCCTGAGCATGTACAAGCGCATTGCCAGCGCCAATGATGAAGAGTCACTGGACGAGCTAAAGGTTGAGCTGATCGACCGCTTTGGCCTGTTGCCGGATGCAGCGAAAAACCTCTTTAGTATCCAACTTTTGAAATCAAAAGCGGCTAAACTTGGGATCACCAAAGTAGAAGCCAACCAAAAAGGCGGCTACTTTGAATTCAGTGCCAGTACCACGGTTAACCCGACATTCATCATTGCTCTGATACAAAGCAACCCGGCTGTGTACCGCATGGAAGGTGCCAGTAAGTTACGCTTTAATATCGAAGAGAAAAATGGTCAGGAACGCTTAAAACTGGTAAATGCAATGATAGACGACTTTCAGAAAAAGGCGGTGGCATGATAAGGACAGCCCTTTCACTGACGATACTAAGCACAGCGCTGCTGGCCTCTGTGCCGGCCAGTGCAAAACGCTGGTATGAAGTTGAGCTGATCGCCTTTGCCCAGCAAAAAAACGATCAGCTGAATGAAGACTTTACGATTGAAAACCCTGAGCTGGATTTAAACCGGACACTGGACTTGCTGACAAAGGGCTATAACAGCGCAGGTCAGCAGGCTTGTCTGAATGGTGACAGTCGTTTTGACCCTCGCACGGTAACCAGTCGCTTTGTTCAGCAGGATACCTCCTGGCACTGTGCCGACGGCATAAATTATATGGAAAAATATCAGCAGCTGCCGTTGACGCCCTATGCCGAGCCACAGGAGCATAAACAAAGCATCTACTTGTTAAGCGAAGAGCAACTTAAATTCGACAGCGTACTCAATCAGCTAAAAAAGAAAGGACTTGAACCCATTCTGCACACCGGCTGGCGCTTTCCCGACCAAAGTAAAAAGCGTGCGCCGAACATACTCGTCTATGGCGGACAAAAGTTCGAGCAGCCCGCCAGCTATGTGGCTCGCTTAGATACGCCCGATGATGGCTTTATCAGCCTGCTGGGTGAGCCCAAAGAGCGTGCACTAAGGGAGCAAGATCCTGCGCTATGGCAACTACAGGGCTGGATGAAAATCCATATACGGCATTACTTATACGTCACCAGTAACTTTGACTATCATTATAAAAGTGATGAAGGCGATTTAGAAAGCGCCAGAATGTCTCAGTTTACCCGGGTATACAGCGGTGACATCCATTATTTAGATCATCCCAAAATGGGGATTATCTTCCAAATCAGAAAATACAGACACTGACGGAAACTACTATGAAAAAAATTTTAATCCTGACTGCGCTCCTCGGCCTGGCCGCCTGCTCTAAAGTAAGCATGGAAAACTACGACAAAATCGAAGTGGGTATGGACAAAACTGAACTAGAACAACTCTTGGGCTCAGCAGATCAGTGCGAAGAAAAAACCCTGCACACTAACTGCACCTGGGGCAACGACAGCAAACATATTAAAGTGACGCTGGTGTCGGATAAGGTCACGCTGTATAGCAAAAAAGGGCTTGAATAAGCGTTACGCTTAATTTAATACGCATTTGAGATACCCGGCTGAATAGCCGGGTATTTTTTATAGCTACACAGGCAATTGGCTCGTGTGCAGCTCAAAAACGCATAGTCGCCCGCAACTGATTTGCTTAAAACCGCACCCCAGCAATAAACGCTGACAGCCGGTGTTCTCCTGTGAAACCTTGCCAATAACCCGGGAAACCTCGCAATCGGGAGCCAGTTGTTCCAGCGTATTTAAAGCCGCGCTGAGTGCCTCAGAGGCCAGACCCAAGCGCCAAAACAGCGGAGCGAGCTCAATTCCCAGATGAATGTGTTTTGTATTGACGTCGTAATCGTACAACCCGAGCGTACCAATGAATTTACCGTTGTATTCTATCGCAAAGCGCCCGCCTCGCCCTTCGTAGAATTCTTCAAGATCAGCCTGCAACATCGCCCTGACTTCTGGCTGGGTTAGCTTATCGCCATAGTCATTGTACTGGCTTACCAAGGGGTCGTTTAGCAGCGCCACCAGCGCCGGTACATCACGATAGTTCACCAGCCTTAGCAGCAATCTCGGGGTTTTAATTTGCATCGGGTTCCGTCATCCAAAAGCTTTCAATAAAGCCCTCTCTTTTTCGCTAAATTAGTATAAACTATCGGGCCTTAAGTAACAGCCGTCAGGAGTCGTTAATATGAGCGAAGAGTATATTGTCATTCCCCCCACCACCAAAGTATGGTGCCCGGAAAAAGGCGAAGGCTGGACACTGACCGGGATCACCGGTATTGAAGAAAACACCTCAGTAATGTTCAGTGGCGTCCGCTACACCATCCCGGCAAAGACCATTGTCGAAGAACTGCTGCCAAATTATCAGGCAAGAGAGAAAGAGCAAGGGTGAGTTCATCAGCTCACCCGCACAATATTAACTAAGAAAGATACGCCGCAACCATACCGAATATCTTCATTCTGTATAACTGGTAATTCTCATTAATCTGATTTCCGTACCTTCGTATACAACGCGACGATTTTCCTTCAGTATGTCCAGGCAGAAAGTGGCTGTGATGTGATTTTCGCCCGATAAAATGCGCGCATAAAGCCCAGTAGGTAACGCCTCCGGGCTTGGCCCTTCTCCCGCTTCTTCAACACCATATATATTGCCATCCGCTGTATCCGATATCCTTAAACTCGGAGGGTGTCCGTTCCAAACCGATAATGTACCAGAAACATTTTTACAGGGTTTTGCTTCTACCGATGTAGATTGACAGAGCGCACACATAAGTGCCAGAAGGTAGAATTTTTTACGCATTAATGTGCTAGGCATAAAATCGCACTTTGATTTTCCTGAAGAACCATATGCAAAGGTAGCTAAACAGAAACACGACCGCGCTATAGGCCGCTGCAAGATAAGGCGTTAACAAGTAGCCGACCACATTTCTGCCACCATCAGCGATAAACATTTTACTGGCTCTTGATTCCGCTTCAGTCCAGGTCGCTTTTTCACTTGGGCTGATAAACCTATCTCCATCTCTGTCTAGCTGTGCAACGACCAAATCCAGCTGATAATTTAGGTTATACAAAGGCACAACAATAACGAGGTACATCAGTACAACACTGAGCACATACTTAGTCAAAATCGGCAAAGGTTTTCGACTGAAGCCTTTAAAGAAGAGCATGACCATCGGCAATACTAAAAAAAACAGATAGCCAATCATTCTCAATAAAACAGCAGTTTCTACACTCATGCTAATCATAATAGGTCTACAGCTAATGCCCTTATTAGTTAGCTATTTTCATCGACGATTTGAGACATACCGTCAGCCATAATTTCTTGCTCAAACTCATGCCTATCGCGCTCTTTGCAAGATAACTCTACCAGGTTCACAGTAGAGATTCCGAGCTTGACGATCATCTTTTGTATTTCCCTTGGCATATAAATGTGATTGCCTCTTGAGATATTGCAGTAGTTACGCTTTGCAAATAGGCATCATCTTCATTTGAAGGGAGCCTGAGAACAACCGCAGCGCCAGGGTTTATACAGCACCCTATATACTTATCAGCATATTCGTAGTTAAAATAAACAAGCTGATACCCTAACACACGCGTTTCTTTTTCAGGAAAGTGGAAATTAAGATAGTCAAATCTTTCCTGTGGCTCTGGTGAGAAAACGCCCGATTTAACCATCTGGTTAACAACCTCTCGCCCCTTTACCAAACTTTCCTCAAGATACGTTGGCTCTATTGTTAAAGAAGCCTCGATACTGATTTCTCTTTGGCTGTATGACTGAGCTGACCAGAGGGCACAACTAATAAGCAACGTAAGCTTCATCAGAGCAACAAAGCGCTTCAAGCAAGATCGCAAATATTTCATTCCTTTTCACTCATATCTTGGACTATTGCCCGTTCGTAGCGCTTTTATAATCTGGCCCGATAAAATCCCACTCAGCAACCGGTACTTTTACCAGCATTACCGAGTCCTGGCCAAATCGACGGGCATATAAAGATGCCAACACCTTGGCCTTTTCAACACCCTGCTCGTCCACTATCACGGTCACCACTTTCGAGCGCTCTGGTTTGCCTTTATAGTAACCTACCGAATCGACAACATTAAAACCATCAAACGTCTTCACGATTTCATCGTTTTGAAACGCTTGCCATTGCTCTAACGACACGCCTCCGCCACCTGGCAATGACAGGCCAAAGAACAGCCTGAGCCGATAGACTTCATCTGCATAGACGTAGGAAGTACTGAGCAACAGAGTAAGTAATATCAAACGATTTACGAATTTTACGACCATGCATTTTCCTTATTGAATGCGAGAAAATTAAATTGATGACCAACATCCTTTAAAGCTGAGTCATTAGTTGTTCTTTGCTTTGCACGACTTAGATTTACTTGAGGAACAAAGAGCTGGCTGGCCAAACAATATGGTCACTATTATTCTTTCACCCAACCAACACTTAACACATAGCGGCTGCCTTGCGTAACTTTAGTCACGGCATGGGCTTCTATGTCGGGCCGGAACAGTTTAACCCTTGTCCAGTTTACAAGGGTATTTTGGCAGATAAACTCTCCACCTTGTTTAGCGTGTTTGAGGATAATATTGAGCCGGTAGTGTTTGCCAGAGTCGACCTGATCCACATGCTGTTTAATTTCACTGCCCGCCGGGAAATGGATCAGGTAACAGTCGAATTTAATGGGCCAGATTGCGCCGCATAACAGCATTTTATCGTAGCCCGAGTCTTGCCTTCCCGCTTCCCAGCGCCATAACTTATTCAACATACCTGCACTCTCTAAACGCCTGCGCAGAGATCGTCTTGTTGAAACTGCGCCTTTAGTCAATTTTAAAATTGTCCATCGTGCGTTGCAGTGTATCACTGTTTAGTTTCATGTCATCAAAGAGTTTTTTCAGTGCCTGAGAGGTTTTAAGTTCTTCATTTGCCGCATCTAATACCGCAGTGGTATTACTGGAGATATCCTGTGCAACCACAGACTGCTGCTGCGCCGCCGTGGCCACTGAAGTAGTCAGTTGCTCTACGTGATTACTGTGATCGCTCACCTGCATAGAAACCTGGCGAGTTTGTTCTACTTCACTCATAATACTACTCGCCAGGCCGGTATTTTCCTTAATGGCATTGACCACATTGCGACTGATGTCATTCAGATTGCTGAGTAATGTAGAGATCTGCTCTGACGACCCCTTACTGTTGTTTGCAAGCCCTCTGACTTCATCGGCAACGACCGCAAAACCCCGGCCATGTTCCCCCGCTCTGGCCGCTTCAATGGCTGCATTCAGGGCAAGCAAGTTGGTTTGATCAGCTACGCTGCGAATAGAGTCCAGTATGGTGTTAATCTCCTCCACCTGCTGCTCCATATTAAGTGCCATTTCGTTTACCTGCTCCATGTTTTGCGATAGCACATTCATGGCATCCAGATTGCGCTGATTATCTTCCAGCAACTTTTTAGATTCGTCGTTAAGCTGATCACTGGCTGTCAGCGTATCTGAGGCCGCTTTGGCGATGTCTTCGCTGGTTGCGGCCATTTGCTCTATCGCCGCGGCAATATTGGTTGCCAGGCTCTGCGTGCGCTGAGCATCTTCCGTGACATGACTGGCCGCTTTTTCCATCTGATTACCAAGCTTAGTACCTACATTAATAGACTTAGATAACCCAACCAGCAGATCTTTAAAGGCATACACCGTATTGTGAATGGATTCCGATATTTTGCCCAGTTCATCACTGGTTTTTAATCTTACATCTAAAGTGAGATCGCCGTTATTCGCCACTTTGGTCAATATGCTGGTCAACTCGTTCAGCTCGTCTCGCAACGACGTAAACAAATGCGTGTTGATCACTATGATGATGAGCATAAAGATCAGAAATAATACAAACAGCCAGATCATTTGATTGACCAGATCCGCTTTATACGCCTCGCTGATTTCTCGTGTATGTGCCCACTGGCTGTCGAGTAACGCTTTTACATCCTGAATTTGCCCTGTTGCCTGGGCAAACCACTGGCTGCTATCGGGCAATCGCGAAAAATCGACGTTATCGGCCGTCGAAACCGTCGTGATAACGCTATCCAGTGTTTGTGCACGGCTGTCAGACATGATCCGTTTATACGTATTCAGCACGTCGCCAGACAGCGCAGTCTCAAGCTGCTCTTTCAGAAGCGATAGCTGTAGCTGGTAATAAGCGAGATCCCGCGCCACAGCTTCATTGACTGATTTTCTTGCCAGCACGCCATTCACTTTCCCCCGCAACTGACCTTTTCGCTCCTTGCTCTGTGCCATTAAGAAAGCAATGGATAAATTCGAAGATAACTCGCGGTTAGTTACATAGGCCTGCATGCGCATCGCAGTACTTAACGCAAGCTGATTTACATGGCTGTAATAATTGAACGCATTCTTACCTTGTTGCTGATCCACCTCGCGGCGTAGTGCATCTTTTTCTCGCAGTAAGGTGAACAAATTTGGTAGCCACTTTTGCACCTTGTTATCTTCTTTAAATGCACCGCGATATAAGTCTTCCAGTGCAGCAACCGAGGCATCGGCTTTTATCCGCTGTGCGGCAACGGCCTGGCGGGTTTGTCCATTCGGGTTACCCAAAAAGCCCGCCGTTAAGCCCCGCTCCACAGCATGATGATGTGCCACTTTTTCCATCGCATCCAGTAACCCTATGTAGGCAATGTCTTTTTTGGTGGCTTCAATATCTTGCCAATATTGGTAAACCACTTTGCTAAGTAAGATCAGAATGAAAATAAGTAAGGCGGTAGAGCTGATAATGGATAATTGAATAATGGAAAAGCGCTTAAGCAGATTCATGATTTCTCCGGTGATCACTTAATGACGCCAATCTGGTACACCATGACTGGCCATCCTTATTGATACTAAAGATAGTCAAAAATCTGCAAAATCAACAATAACTGTACTGCGACATTAGTTGGGTGGCCTTAGCGTGGCAGGCACAGGAGCGGCAGGCTTTTGCCTCAGTGATCTCCTAATCAACCTGCGTGACTCTGGGGTAACGTTCACAAGACAGTTCATGATAAATATCATCCAGATACTTCGCCAGCTCCCCGTCATCAAGCTCAGGCGGGATCACCACATCGTACACGCGTGCTCGGATCCCTGTATCTGAGTCAATAAACAACTGCCATTGTGCTCCAATACGGCTCACAGACATGCGCTTGCCAAATACGTTAAATCTGAGTGTCATGCATGCTCCTTAAAACAATAATGGGTACGCTCAGACACAGTTTTCATTAATTTAAGGAGAAAGTCGATGGGTTAATTAAATTGTTTTTCATAAAAATGAGGGTTGGCCACGGTCACTGTCAGCTTAGTAATGTGCGTGAACAGAACTTGCCTGGTTGTGCCTGAAACAGTCAGTTGAATACATTCGTCCCTGTTCATATCACGACATAGATCAGCGGCAATGCCCGAGACTTGCTCACCATTTCGCAGACTCAGTGTCACCGGATAGCGAAACAAACAGACAATTTCAAAGTAGTCATAATCACTGCAACTGATCATACGCTTACTCTCCTGCTCCAAGTGTGCCCATGACTATCTGGTGCACTGAGTGCTGTCTGAACAAGTTTGACGCCGTAATGACATCTTCAACTGACGCGTCTGGTGATATGTAAAACCAAACACTTTCCGTAGGGCTTTCGATGCGCAACTTATCTACTAGTTTACCAAGCTCGCGGATCTCATTCAGAGGGTAACTGACCTTCTCATACATAAAGTATAGATGGCCACTCGCCAGCAATTTTACTTTAATCGCTCTGTCGTGGGCACAACCATAGTCGCAATGGTTGATTGGTTTTCCTTTGATAACAGAAAGCGCCTGAGTTGACGGCTGTCGCGGAGTAACGAACAGCAATAGCAGAAATGCCAAACTCAGGCCCGTATAGCTCAGTACAGACAATACTGAGTTATCACTAGGGTGCTGACAACGCACTCGGGTCACGCTTTGGCGCTGTGCTGAAGACCCAGTAAATCAAGCAATGCACTGTGGATCTGTAGTTTGGCTGTGCCTTCGCTGTATGGTGCGACAGCAAGCAATGGTGCTTTTAACCGCTGTTTTAAGGTCTCCAGATTGGCGTCGTATTCCTGCATCTCGGGGTCTACCTGATTGGCCACCCAACCAACACAGTTTAGCCCTGCGGCGGCTATTGCCTGCTCGGTCAAAAATGCATGGTTCAGACAGCCCAGCTTCATACCCACCACCAGGATCACGGGCAATTCTTCTTGCTTTATCCAGTCATACAAAAACTGAGTATCGTTGATCGGCAATGCCCAGCCACCGGCGCCTTCCACCAGCGTATACTCAGCACCTAAGCTGCTTAGCTCCTGATACCTTTCACTTAAGGCTTCACAGCTAATAGTCACACCTGCGCGCTGGGCAGCGATATGTGGTGCAATGGGCGGTTCAAAGCAAAACGGATTGATCTGCTCGTATTTACCGTGCACTGACGCCGCTTCCATCAGGCTTAGTGCATCTTCATTAACCAGCTGGCCAAAGGCTTCCTCGGCACCTGCCGCTAATGGTTTAAAGCCCACCGCTTTTTTCCCCCGCTGGGCCAATAGTTTTAGCAGCAAAGAAGAGACATGGGTCTTGCCCACTTCGGTGTCTGTGCCAGTGATAAAAAATGCACTCATAATTTAGTCAGCTCCATAAACGCAACCTGATAACTTAACTGGGCACGGCCATTGGTAAGTGGATATCCTGCCAGTAATTTACGATATTGTGTCTTGCCCAGCAAGCCACGGCGCTGGCCTTCATGTTGCAACTGGTTAGCACCGATGGCTTTCACAGATTTAAAAGCTGCCTGTGCAGTTGCAAAGGTTTCTTTAAGGCACATCAGCTGGGCATCATCTAGTGCAAACCCAGCTTCTTCGCTATAGGTAAGCAAACTGTCGAAGGGTGTAAACCGATTAATATGACAGTGCGCATCTACATTCTGCCAGGCCTGCTGTATTTCGCACAGCGAGCCGTCGGCAACAACACTCAGATAGGCTTTACCGCCGGGTTTTAATATTCGATTCAGCGCCTTAAACAATGCCGGATGATCCTGACTCCATTGCATAGCAAAGTTGCTGAAAATGGCATCTACACAGTTATCTGCCAGCGGTAAATTGTCCATATCCGCGCAGACTTTATAAGCATCCTGAGGCCCCTGCTCTAACATACCTGAACTGAGGTCCAGCGCCACCAGCTGAGCGCAGCGTGCACTTAGCGCGTCATAGTGCTGCATAGGACCGGCGCCCAGGTCTAACAAGGTTGTACTGGGTTGGGTGATTTTCCTGAGCAGGATCTCCGCGGCTTGTTGCTGGACATTGGCATGCTGTACATAAACCTGAGACGCGCGAGAAAAACGTGAAGCGACCAGCGCTTTAACAGACGCACTCATATCGCCTCCTTAAGTGCATTGAGTAACGCATTTATATCTTGTGTTGTATGCGCAGCAGTCAGCGTCACACGCAGCCGGGCAGCGTTTTGTGGCACCGTGGGTGGGCGAATGGCAGTGAGCCAAATGCCCCGCTCTTTGAGCTGCTGTTGTGCCGCCAGTGCGTTTTCTGCTGAGCCCAGCACAATAGGCTGAATGGCTGTATCTGAGGGCATCACAGCAATGCCTAATTGCGCAGCGGTTTGCGTAAAATAGGCAATGTTATTTTTTAATGCCGTTCTTTGTGGCACTGCACCGCGTAACTGAGCAAACTGGCTGCTTGCTATGCCGGTCAGCATGGGCGACAACGCAGTGGAATAAATATATTCGCGGCTAAACTGTAATAAATACTGCTGAACCCGTTCACTGCATAACACCGCAGCCCCCTGACAGGCCATGGCTTTGCCAAAGGTGATCACCAAAAGCTCTGGTTTTACGCCACGTTCAATACTGCCCAGCCCGTTGTCGCCTACCACGCCCAGCGCGTGGGCGTCATCGACCATCAGCCAGGCGTTATGGGTTTTTGCAAGCTGTGCAATATCAGCTAAAGGCGCACAGTCCCCGTCCATCGAGAACACGCCCTCCGTCACAATCAGTTTATGTTTTGCTTTGGATTTTTCTAGCCGGGCACGCAAATGCCCCACATCGTTGTGGTTGAATCGGGTGAGTTTGGCCTGGCTGTGCAACGCACCGTCGAGCAAGCTGGCATGGTTGAGTTTATCCTGAAACAGCTCTGACTCGCGCCCAACCGCCGGGTCGTTAAATAGAGCCTGAAGCACACTGGTATTAGCCGCAAAGCCACTTGCGAACAGCAATGCTTTGTCATAACCAAAGGCTTCACACAGCTGCGATTCAAACGCCGCATGCACTGACTGAAATCCGGTCACCAGTGCGGAACTACGACTGCCTGGTTGACCTGTCAGGTTCAGTGTTTGGTCGGCCAGTGCCAGATAATCGTTACTGGCGAAGTTGAGGTAACGCTTACCATCCACTTCTATTTCACGGGCAGAGACCTTATCAAAGCACTGACGATGACGCAGCAAAGATGCCGCAGCTCTGGTATTCAGAGCCGCATCGATGAACTCAAAGGCCATTTAGTTGGCTTCGTAGAACAGTTCAGAAGTGGCTTTGTCTGCAATGGCAGAATTCAGAGACGCTTCATAAGCTTCGTCTGAGTAATCCTGACGCTTCTCCGGTTGCATACCCAGTTTTCTCAGCAGGTTCATGTCTGCATCGGCTTCCGGGTTTTCCGTTGTAAGTAGCTTATCACCGTAGAAAATCGAGTTTGCACCGGCAAAGAAGCACATCGACTGCATCTGCTCGTTCATGGCAGTACGGCCCGCAGACAAGCGCACATAGCTGTACGGCATCATAATACGTGCGACAGCAATGGTGCGAATAAACTCAAAGTGGTCCAGATCTTCTACGTCTTCAAGTGGTGTGCCCGCGACTTTCACCAGCATGTTAATTGGCACACTCTCAGGTTGTTTTGGCAAGTTAGCCAGCTGCATCAGCAGACCATAGCGGTCAGAAGCTTGCTCACCCATACCAACAATACCACCGGAACAGACTTTCATACCCGCATCACGCACATGATCAAGTGTATCCAGACGATCCTGATAAGTCCGCGTGGTGATGATCTGCTCATAGTACTCAGGCGATGTATCCAGGTTGTGGTTGTAGTAATCTAAGCCCGCTTCTCTGAGTGCATGGGCTTTATCATTATCAAGCTTGCCCAGCGTCATACAAGTCTCCAGGCCCAGCTCTCTGACTTCGCGCACCATTTTCTCGATATAAGGCATGTCGCGATCTTTCGGATCAGACCAGGCTGCACCCATACAAAAACGCGTTGCGCCTTTTTCTTTGGCCACCTTGGCCTGTGCTACCACTTTTTCTACTTCCATCAGACGTTCACGCTCCAGGTCGGTTTTATAATGACCCGACTGAGGGCAGTATTTGCAGTCTTCCGGACACGCACCGGTTTTTATCGATAAGAGTGTAGAGATCTGTACTTCATTGGGATTAAAGTTTTTTCTGTGGATGCTCGCAGCATGAAACAACAGATCATTGAATGGCATTTCAAATAGTGCTTTAACTTCTTTATGCGTCCAATCGTGACGTACTGTGCCCAATTCCATAATTATTCTCTTCTTTTGACTGACATTTTTTAGTCAGTTGTTATGACGGTGATTGGCTTAGTCTACTTCTTGCTTTAACATTGTCAACACGGACCACTCAAGCAAGGTTTACAAGTGAGCAATATTAACGCGATTGATTTAGCCTTTGATAAAGCCCATATCTGGCACCCCTACACCTCCATGCAGGATCCTCTGCCCGTTTACCCGGCAAGCCATACCCAGGACAACCGTATCCACCTGGAAACAGGCGAAGAATTAATTGATGGTATGGCATCCTGGTGGAGCGCCATTCATGGCTATAACCACCCCGACATTGTCACTGCAATTACTGAGCAAGCAGGCAAGATGAGTCATGTAATGTTTGGCGGACTGACCCATGCACCAGCGGTTGAGTTGTGTAAAAAGTTGGTTGCCATGACCCCGGCCCCCCTCAATAAAGTGTTCCTGGCAGACAGCGGATCGGTTAGCGTTGAAGTGGCGATTAAAATGGCTCTGCAGTACTGGCTGAGCCAGGGCCATACACGCAAAACTAAACTGATGACAGCGCAAAAAGGCTATCATGGCGATACCTTTGCCGCCATGAGTGTGTGCGATCCGGTGAATTCTATGCACAGCATGTATCAGGGCTTTCTGCCGGAGCATGTTTTTGTGCCAGCACCCTCCGGGCGCTTTCATGAACGGGCATGTGAAGAAGAGCTTGCGCAACTTGAAGCGTCATTTGCAGCCCATCATCAGGAGGTTGCCGCATTTATCATTGAGCCTATCGTACAAAACGCCGGCGGGATGAACTTCTATCACCCGGATTACCTGAAAAAGCTCCGCACACTGTGCGACCAATATGATGTTTTGCTGATCCTCGATGAGATAGCGACCGGCTTTGGCCGTACCGGAAAATTATTTGCCTGCGAGCACGCCGACATTAGCCCGGATATTCTGTGCCTGGGTAAAGCCCTCACCGGCGGCACCATGACACTGTCGGCAACGCTCACCACAGATGAGATAGCCATTGGGATCAGTCAGGGCGAAGCCAAAGTACTGATGCACGGCCCCACCTTTATGGGTAATCCGCTGGCCTGCGCTGCTGCAAATGCAAGCCTGACCCTGCTACAAAGTAATGCCTGGCAACAACAGGTCCAGCGCCTGGCAAATAGTTTAACGTTGCTCGAGCGTTGTAAAACACTGGAGGCAGTGCAGGATGTCAGAGTGCTGGGCGCAATCGGGGTGGTTGAAGTAAACCGCACTATAGATGTGGCAAAGATACAGCGCTTTTTTATTAAAAAAGGCTTGTGGATCCGCCCGTTTGGCAGGCTGATTTATCTGATGCCTCCGTATATCACACCGGATGAAGATATCGCGCAGCTGGCTGATGGGGTTTATGACGCCATCGCACAGAACGCGTACTAGTTTTCCTCAGCACAGCTAAAAAGTGCGACAATAAAAGCGAAATTGGCACTTTTTTTGCCAATTTTGCAATTATTTAAGATATTTCATCGTTTGTACCTGAAATCATTTCATGGCTTTGTTAGACTAGGCGACTTTGATTGTAAATTTCGAAATAGAGTTGAGAATCGAGTAACTATGCAACAAACCGTCAAATTGCAGCCAGCTGAAGCTTATCAGCCACCGCGCTTTACTGTTTATCAACACCGTCAGATTGATAAAATTGAGCAACTTGAAAAACTGCCTGAGCACCTGCGCTTCCAGATGAAGGTGGTTGCAAACGTTTTCCCTTTCCGCGTGAACAACTATGTTATTGATGAACTGATTGACTGGGACAAAGTACCTAACGATCCCGTTTTTCAGCTTACTTTCCCGCAGCGTGGCATGCTGGACGACGAGTCGTACGAAGAAATGGCCGCACTGCTTAAGCGTGAGCACACGCCAGAAGAAGTTTTTGAGCTATCAACCAAGTTAAGACAAAAGCTTAATCCGCATCCAGCCGGTCAGATGGACAAAAACGTCCCCACCTTTGACGGTGAGCGCGTTGAGGGTATTCAGCACAAATACAAAGAAACCGTGCTGTTCTTCCCGGCACAGGGCCAGTACTGTCACTCTTACTGTACTTTCTGTTTCCGCTGGGCACAGTTCGTTGGTAAAGCAACCCGCTTCAACAACAACGACGAAGATCTGCTACACAGTTATCTGGAAGAGCACACAGAAGTGACCGATCTGCTTATGACAGGCGGTGACCCTATGGTAATGCGTACTGTTAAGCTACGTAAATACCTGGAAGCGCTGAAAGAGCCGCGCTTTGATCATATTCGTACTATTCGTATTGGTACTAAGTCTCTGACTTTCTGGCCATTCCGTTATGTGACCGATCCAGATGCGCAAGACTTGTTAGCCCTGCTTAAAGAGCTGGTCGACGCCGGTAAGCATGTGTCTATTATGGCGCACGTTAATCACAAACAAGAGCTACGCACTGACATTGCCAAAGAAGCGATTAAATTGCTACGTAAGACTGGTGTACAGATCCGTACTCAGGCACCTTTGCTTAACCACCTCAACACCGACCCTAAGATGTGGTCTGAGATGTGGAAAGAGCAAACACAAATGGGCATGATCCCTTATTACATGTTCATTGAGCGTGATACCGGTGCAAAGCGTTACTTTGAATTACCGCTTTACAAGACCTGGGAAATCTTCCGCGATGCCTATAAAGAAGTATCGGGTGTGAGCCGCACAGTACGTGGACCTTCCATGAGTGCCGGACCGGGTAAGGTTGAAGTTTCTGGTGTAACAGAAATCAACGGCGAAAAAGTGTTTGTATTACGTTTTATTCAGGCCCGTAACCCGGATTGGGTGCAAAGACCTTTCTTTGCCAAATACGATGAAGAAGCGACCTGGCTGGATGGCCTTAAGCCGGCATTTGGCGAGGAAAAATTCTTCTGGCAGGACGAATACGAAGCCATGTAAGGGTTCAAGTTACAAGAAAGCCGACAACGTTGTCGGCTTTTTCTTTTCAGATAATCGCTTATTGCAACTACCACTCAAACATATAGGCCATTTTACTGATGGTTCTCAGTGCCACACCATGCGTGTTACGTTTGGCATATAAGTGCTGCATTGACTTATCTTTCACTTCGCCGACTATCACTTCTTTGACCTGATACCCCATCGCCTGTGCTGCACTGGTGTAAGCAACAAACTCCCAGCGCTTGATATTGGTGTTATCAGCTATCACCAGCGGGATCCCCTCAGCTAGCGCATTGATAAAGCGTGCCAGGTTCAGATTATGGTATTCCGGCAGTCTGAACTTTTCAAAATGATATTCGCCCTGCTCATTATGAAAGTAATCATCAGTTGAACAAATGATGAATTGCGTTTCGTCACCTGCTACCAGCTCATCTGCCAGTGCGTAAGCGTAATGTGTTTTCCCAGAGCCAGGTAATCCCCGTAATATAAATGCCTGTTTCATCTATTGAACGACTTATATCCAGTTTTTCTTAGTAGTAGAAGGATATAATGCCATAAATTTTGCATTTAAGTAATTCATCAGACAAAAGGCCGCGCTTTTTTAGTGTCAGCCCTTCAATCTGATCGCACTTTTCCACAACAAAACGTCATATTGCGCAAATATCAATCAATAGTTTTGCACTGACCGCAGCCAAGTGCAAAAAAGCCCAAAGAAATTACCCTGCACCCGCATTTGATGGTTTTTTTATGCGTCTATCGCAGGTAAGATACGACATAGCTGACTGCGCAAAAAGCGTGGTCATGGCAGTGAGTTAAACAACACACGCAACAGACTAATTATAAATAATCATTTTGGAGTAAAGATGAGCCACACAGCGATAACGGAGCTACTAGCAGGCACCGTTGCGGTAGACAGCCAAGTTACTGTAAAAGGCTGGATCCGTACACGACGCGATTCAAAAGCGGGTATTTCATTCCTAGCCGTCCATGACGGTTCTTGTTTCGATCCTATTCAAGCCGTAGTCCCTAATTCGCTTAATAATTATGAAGAAGTGACTCGTCTTACCGCTGGCTGCTCTGTGGCCGTGACCGGTGTTCTGGTGGCCTCTGAAGGTCAGGGGCAGGCTTTTGAAATTCAGGCTAACAAAGTAGAAGTACTGGGCTGGGTTGAGAATCCGGATACTTACCCGATGGCAGCAAAGCGTCACAGCATCGAATATCTGCGTGAACATGCACACCTGCGTCCACGCACCAACGTTATTGGCGCGGTTACTCGCGTTCGTAACTGTTTGTCGCAAGCTATCCACCGTTTCTTCCACGAAAGAGGTTACATGTGGATCAGCACTCCTATCATCACAGCAAGTGACTGTGAAGGTGCCGGCGAAATGTTCCGTGTTTCTACACTGGATATGCAAAACCTACCACGCACAGACAAAGGCGACATTGATTACAGCGAAGACTTTTTTGGCAAAGAAGCTTTCCTGACCGTTTCTGGTCAGCTGAACGGCGAAACGTATGCCAGCGCCATGTCAAAAATCTATACGTTTGGCCCAACGTTCCGCGCTGAAAACTCGAATACCTCGCGTCACTTGGCGGAATTCTGGATGGTTGAGCCGGAAGTGGCGTTTGCCGATCTGGACGACATTGCAGCCCTTGCCGAAGACATGCTGAAATATGCCTTTAAAGCGGTATTGGAAGAGCGCCGTGACGACATGGAGTTCTTTGCACAACGTATCGAAAAACAGGCAATCACACGTCTGGAGTCCTTTATCGACAAAGACTTCGCACAGGTTGATTATACCGATGCGATCGAGATCCTGAAAAACTGTGGTAAGAAGTTTGAATTCCCGGTTGACTGGGGCGTAGATCTGCAATCAGAGCACGAGCGTTACCTGGCAGAAGAGCACTTTAACGCGCCGGTTGTTATCAAGAACTACCCGCGTGACATCAAAGCTTTCTACATGCGCCAGAACGAAGACGGCAAAACCGTTGCCGCAATGGACGTTGTTGCACCGGGCATCGGTGAAATCATCGGTGGCTCTCAGCGTGAAGAGCGTCTGGATGTGCTTGATAAGCGTCTGGAAGAAATGGGTCTGGATAAAGAAGACTACAGCTGGTACCGCGACCTGCGTAAATACGGCACAGTGCCGCACTCAGGCTTCGGTCTAGGCTTTGAGCGCCTGGTTGCTTATGTAACCGGTATGGGCAACGTCCGTGACGTTATCGCCTTCCCGCGCACCAAAGGTAGTGCAACTTACTAATCTGATTTAGTTTTAAAAAGCCCCGCTTGGGGCTTTTTTTATGCCTGTTGGACTTATTGGGCTACAGCATAGTTCTGGCACGCACCCAATTCGGTGTACCTGTGCGCATGCCCTTCAGTCATAGGTGTAACACCATGCAAAGGACCACCGTTAACCCGCCAGTTTTTTCCTGCAAAGCTCACGACATCTCCTGTGTGGTACACACTCGGGTAAGCTTGCCAGGACTCGGCACAAGGCTGGCATTTAGGTAGAACGTCCCCAATGGCATCCAGGAGCTTATTCTCACCGCGCGCGTCCTGATGCAGCTCCCAGATAAAAATGCCCGGATAACCATTGTCGGCAACAAACTGTGACTTGGTACGCACCAGCTCCGGTGTCTCCCAAAAATGCAGATAGTTATCCAGCTCATAAAAGCCCGCGTTGTAATCAACGCCAAGTCCGTCAACAAAGGTTTCGACAATGTCTCGTGCCGTATAAGTCATCACAGGGCCACTCACCCCGTCTGGGAAGGACTTATTATAAAAAGGAATACCTAAGCTGGTTTTACTCACGTCATACTTAGTGATCATGCTTTGGCTCCACTGTGCAGGATTAACCAAGCCATCGTGGATATAAGACCAGGCGGCATGGTGGTTTTTCGGTGAGCCACCCCAGCCGCCGGTATAGTCATAAGCCATGAAGCGTATGTAATCGGCATGCTCATCTAAGTCCGGGTGGAAGTTAATCCCCGACCAACCACCGGCCTGAACATCAACACTCACTTCAAGATGTGCGGGTAATGCGGCTCTGAGATCTTTGACCAGGTTAAGCAAATAACCGCTCTCTACCGGGTTTGGCTGGTTGTAGGTACTCCAGTCTTCCCAGTCGACATCGATACCGTCCAGGTTGTGCAGCTCAGCGTAAGCAACCAGGTTTTTTACCAGGTTGGCCCGTGCCTGCTCATCCATAGACAGAAAGTCGACGCCGGCACCGCCTACTGAGATCATGACGCCTGTGTTGTTAGCATGGGCATGTGCCACAATATCATCAATATAGCGATCAGCTTCAAGTGTATTCAGCGTACCATCGGCATTGGGATAGGCAAATGCCACTATAATATGGGTGAGCTTATCGGTAGCCAGGTCCTGAACATCCAGTTGACCTCCCGCAGGGTAATCCCAGGTAGAATAAAAGCCTTCAACTCGTGGACAGAAAGCCTCTTGTGCCCATGCAGACTGCATTGACAGGCCAGATATAGCCACAGCTAAAGTAAGACAGGTTTTCTTAAACATAACGTGCTCCATGTTGTATAAATATTAAACACAACAAATATCACGTTAACAAAAAATTTAAAATTGAAGATTTATAATAATGGGAGAGAATAGCCAAGCACTGCAGGGGTAAAAGTAAAGGCCGCTAACATTAAACGGCCTCTGGCGTTAGATTATAGTACTTCTAACAGCTCAACATCGAAGATCAATGTTGAGAAAGGTGCGATTGATGCACCGGCACCACGCTCGCCGTAGGCAAGGTCGTGTGGTACATACAGACGCCATTTAGAGCCAACAGACATTAGCTGTAGTGCTTCAGTCCAACCTTTGATTACGCCATTTACTGGGAACTCAGCAGGCTGACCACGCTCGTAAGAGCTGTCGAATACGTTACCGTTGATCAGAGTACCGTGGTAATGAACACGAACAGTTGAATCAGCTGCTGGCTTGTCGCCTTCACCTGTTTCGATCACTTCGTACTGCAGACCAGACTCAGTGACTGTGATTTCAGCGCGCTTGGCATTTTCTTCCAGGAATGCAGTGCCTTCAGCAGCCAGTACTTTAGCTTCTTCTTCACGACGCTGTTGAATTTCTGCATTGATTTTTTCGAATGCAGCCTGGATCTCAGGGATCTCGACACGGAATGCTTCACCGGCGTAGGCATCTTTCATACCTTCAAATACCGAGTTCAGGTTCAAACCTTCAAACGGGTTAGACTTAAGCTGCTCACCCATTTGCAAACCAATACCATAACTTGCCTTTTCAGCATCTGTGTTGAATAAATCTGACATATTAGATCCACTTATTTATCAGTTTAAAAGAAGCGGCAGTGTATCACAGCACACAGATGACTAACAGGGAGGCGAATAACTTTATAGAAACAGCAGGGTTGGAGGTAATGTGCAGGCAGCCTGACTGCCTGCGACTATAGCCAGTAGCTTGCGCCTATTGCGTTTTGCTGTAACTTTTCTGTTTGAACTCTCTGACGATGAAAGTGGCAAACGGTAAACTGAGCGTCAAACCTATGATTAGCTCGCTACTATAACCCACCAAACGCTCGGTGAAATAACAACCAAAGCCAACTACGCCAAACACGGAAATAACAGCACCAGCAATCATAGGGAATAACTTTTCATACTTGGTGATGATGTGACCCACCAACAGGTTGAAGGCAAAAGTATACAACAAAGTTATCCAGATACTGGGATACTCCTGACCATCAATTGCCAATACCAACGCAGCCTGCAGACCACTTAAATAGAAGAAACTGAAAATCACCCATAACGAACTATGAATAACAACTTGCTTAGTCATCACTGCCTCCTAACGAAAAAAACCGCCGTATAGGCGGTTTTGGGAATGAGGTGGCGGAGAGATAGGGATTTGAACCCTAGATACGCTATTAACGTATGCCGGTTTTCAAGACCGGTGCTTTCAACCACTCAGCCATCTCTCCGTTGTTGGCGCGCATTCTATTGTGCTGCGGCGTAAATGTAAAGTCTTAATTCAAGATTTTGCAAAAGTAATACTTAGTTGGTTATCTTTCATTCATTTTGCTCACTTTTAGGGGTTAGCGGCTAATAATACTGCTTTGGTCTTCTCGCAAACAGTGCACCGATTAGGCTCACCCCAACACATACGAGTATCACAAAAGCCATATCCACGATGCCCTGCGTTGGATCAATGACTGGAAACAGATGTTCAATGAAAATAGGAATGACAGACATGACCGTCACACAACTGAGCACCTTAAATGCACGACTAAAGTCAAAGCGTCGACTGTAACTCATCCAACTTGTTAAAATAAGCAGGAAGCAAGCTGGCGATAATAATGCTAGCCACACCTCGCTAATGTGCGGCAGTAAGATACCAGTAGAAACACACCCTAAAATACCCCAGACAATCCAGGTCCACCAATTCTCCCGTTCTTTTAAAAATAGATTGCCCATTACTATTCTTCTTATAATTGTGTTCTGAGACTGCTAAGCTTTAGCCTAACAAATATTCAGGTCACAAAACAACCGCAAGACGAAGAATTAGTGGACTAAGTTCCTTTTTTAATGACGTACATCATAGTCTCAAAGACCTGCCTGCTGTCGAGATAAGGGATTCACTTTCGATAAAGTCATTCGCCTATGTCTTCATTCCATAAGTCCGGGCGAGCTTTGATAAAGTCTTCCATCATAGTGATGCACTCAGGAGCCTGGCGGACATCTAACTCTACGCCATGTTCACGAAGTAACGCTTCATTGCCCATAAAGTTTTTATTTTCCCCTATCACTACTTTCGGTATACCGTAAAGCATGACAGTTCCTGAGCACATTGGGCAAGGCGACAATGTGGTATATAATGTACACTCTTTATATACCGCAGCGCTCAAACGGCCAGCATTTTCCAGAGCATCCATTTCGCCATGTAGCACTGTGCTGCCCTTCTGAACTCTCTGGTTATGCCCACGTCCAATTATTTGACCTTTATGGACCAGAACAGAACCAATCGGGATCCCTCCTTCATCAAGACCCTTTTTCGCTTCTTCAATCGCGGCCGCTAAAAATTTATCCATCGTTGCACTCCTGATGTTGATTACTGCATATTGAAGACCCTGTATCCTCAATAACACTCAAATTAGCACCCAATTGAGGACAAAATAAGAATAGCCCAACTCTGGATTCGGTGATGCCATCAGAACAAAATTAACGTTGCACCTGATACCTGTATTGCTGGTTCAGTTGTTGAGCCTGCACATCGTCAACGACTCCTTGTTTGTTCAGTACAGCAATAATTGAACCCGGTTTTCTGGCCAGGTTGACTGCAATCTTATCAATCCCTGTATTCCCTTTATATTGCTCCAGCACCTGCGCTATATCTTTTTCTGACCAGGGTAAACCGTAATTTTTCGGTAGTCCTTTCTCAAGGTTTTCTTGCTGCTTTTGAGCCAAGGTTCTCTTTACCTTTCTGGCCTTTGGCTGCCACTGTAAAGACTGGAAAAGCGCCCTAATCACGTCTGGGTGATTATAAGGCGATTGAGCGGGCAGGATTTCTCCTGTGATGGGATCAATGCCATTAGCCAGGCCATGCACTATACTGGCCACTTGTTGCTGGTCCATATCAGCTCCTTGATGTTGATACCAATGCGTAAATTTCCTGTAACAATATCAGTGTAGCAGACTAATAGATATTGGGTCGTTTTTTCTACTCTTGATCAAGTAACCAACGCAATATCGATCCAGAGGTGACCTAGGAAATGAGGTAGCTGCCCTAGCTAAAAGGGTTAGAACAACAAGACCAGCTCCCTGAAGTTAGCTGGTCTGAGAAGTCGTATTTGGTTTGGGTTTAAAGACCTTTAATTGACTCGTTGATGGCGCTCAGGGCCTGAACAGGATCGGCTGCCTGGGTAATAGGTCTGCCAACCACAAGATAGTCACTGCCCGATTTTATTGCCAGCTCAGGTGTCATGATACGTTTCTGATCTCCGGCATCACTCCCCGCCGGGCGGATCCCAGGCGTAACCAAACAGAAATCATTACCTAATGCAGCCTTGAGTGATTGCGCCTCCTGAGCAGAACACACTACACCGTCCAGCCCTGACTCTTTTGCCAGTTTGGCTAAGTAAAGCACCTGTTCTTGAGGGGTTTTGTCCACGCCTAATTTGCTGAGCTGTGCCTGATCCATACTAGTCAGTACTGTTACTGCAATCAGTAAGGGAGCTTTGTCTCCATAAGCCTCAAGTGCTTGTTTGGCTTTGCTCATCATTT
This sequence comes from Pseudoalteromonas rubra, assembly GCF_005887115.1. Lineage (GTDB taxonomy): Bacteria > Pseudomonadota > Gammaproteobacteria > Enterobacterales > Alteromonadaceae > Pseudoalteromonas > Pseudoalteromonas rubra_F. Next base: position 122,739 of record NZ_PNCJ01000019.1, read on the forward strand.
CAGTGCCACCACTGGCATGCACGTTAACCATCCATACGCCCAACTCAGCTGCTGCTGTGACAGCCTTTGCCACAGTATTCGGGATGTCATGAAACTTCAAATCAAGAAATACGTCAAACCCTTTATCGATCAGCTTTGAGACAAACTGAGGACCGAAGTAGGTGAACATTTCTTTTCCAACTTTTAGTCGACATTCATTCGGAGAAAGCTGAGATACAAATGCCAGCGCGGCAGCTTCATTGTCGTAATCCAGTGCAATAAGCACCTTTTTCATTTCAGTGTTTGACATAGTTGACCTATTTCACCTTTTAACATGTCGATTTTAATACCCGTCCACACCCTGGCTTGGCAGTATTGACTCCCAAGATTTACAGGAAGGACATAACCAATAGAGTTTGTGGCTGGTGAAACCACAGTTGCGACACTGGTAGTCTGGTTTTGTTGCTACATAGGCAGACACCAGGTTGTCTACTTCATTTAATACAGACTGAAACTTGTCTTGTCTGTGCGCGAGCAATTTAAGTAAAAAACTGAAACCACGAATTGATGGTTCTCGCTTTAACGTGTCTGTAAGATATTCAACCGCTTGCTCTGTGTGACCCGCTTCCACAAGACCTTCGCAATGCTTTATTTTCACAAGCACACCACTGGCTTTAAGTAAATCATTTACCAGCGTATAAAATTCATGCTCAATATTAAGACGTTGGTAGCAAGTTTGCAGGTCTTGCAATACAAGCGGGACGGCACAGGGAAATTGTGAAACTAGCTTACGCCAATAATAGATGGCTTTGACATTATCCTCTTTTCCCAGTGCATCGTGGCCTAATTCGTAGAGCGGCCTGATTGTCGTCTTTGGTAATTTGAGTGCTCGCTCCAAGTACTCCGTATCACATTGTTCCAGCGAAGGGCTATCAAGAGCAGCTTCGCAATAGAAATTTGCAATTGCTGCACAATAAGCTTGCTCGGTAAACAGATCTGAATGGCTCTCATACATATTGACGCCTTTCTGCCATTCACGCGTTTGTGAGTAAAGCTGAATAATGGGCGTGAGTGCTTCTTCATAATCTGCTTTAACCAACTCGACTAAATGCTCTTCGGCACTGTCTAACAAACCTGCCATGATATAATCTTCGGCAAGAGCAAGCTTGCAAGATTGAATAACGTGATTATCCAGGCTGGGTTGTTTGAGTAAAAGTTCGTGAATACGGATGGCTCGATCTAGCTCCCCCCTTTTGCGGAATAAGGTGGCGAGTATGAGGTAGTGCTCAACGGAGTCAGCACTGACCTCTAATAATTTTATCAGATGCTCAAGGCCCTGATCTTCTTCTCTATCTAAAAGAAACTTTAATCCTTTGCTGTATTCCGAAGTGATTTTTCGGTTTTGTTCATGAGCTTGATTCTTAGCGCTGTTTTTCCCCATGACGTAGCCATAAGCAGCTGCTACCGGAAGCAATAGGAAAAGTAACTCAATCATTTATTGCTTTGCACTTGCGCCGAATGATTGGCTCTCTGCTGCTGGCGAATTTGCCGTTTTAACTGCGTTATTTTGCCAATGCCAAGTAACAACCCTAGCACTAAACCAAAGACCACGCATAGACTCATTAAACTAGCCAACGGCACTTCTGAACTGGCGATGATATAATCTACTCTAACCAAAGCTGGGTTTTGTGTTCCCAGTACAAAAGCGATTATCACCAGTACCAAAAATAATCCTTTTCTTACTACCTGGATCAAGCGTTACCTCATTATTCAGCTTTCAAGACTGGCGTTTACGCGGTCGCGAAGTTCTTTACCAGGTTTAAAGTGAGGTACATACTTTCCATCCAGCTCTACAGTTTCACCAGTTTTAGGATTACGGCCCGTACGAGGTGACCGATAGTGGAGTGAAAAGCTGCCAAAGCCGCGGATTTCGATACGATCCGAGCTTGAAAGTGACCCTGCCATTTGCTCTAAAATCTCTTTTACCGCATTTTCAACGTCTTTGACTGGAACGTGAATATGTTGCTCAGCAAGTTTTTCGATTAGTTCTGACTTTGTCATAGCGTTTCCTTTAGATAAAAAAGAAGGGCAAAAGTGCCCTTCTATTCAAGACTGAATATTAGTCTTTTTGAGCGTTTTTGAAAGCTGCAGCCATTGCATTTTCAAATGCTGGCTCTTCTTTCTTCAGCTTCTCAAGCGCTTCTTTCTCTTCAGCTTCGAAGATAGCTTTAACAGATAGGCTGATAGTACGGTTCTTACGATCAACACCTACAAATTTAGCTTCAATTTCGTCGCCTGCAGAAACAACGCTAGTTGCGTCTTCGATGCGCTCTTGTGCGATGTCAGCAACACGGATGTAGCCTTCAACGCCTTCGATAAGCTCTACAGTTGCGCCTTTCGCGTCAACGTCTGTCACTTTACCTTTAACAATAGCACCTTTTTTGTTTGCGTCTAGGTAGTTATTGAAAGGATCAGCTTCGATTTGCTTAACGCCTAGAGAGATACGCTCACGCTCTGGGTCAACCTGAAGAACGATTGCAGAGATCTCGTCGCCTTTCTTGTATTCACGTACAGCTTCTTCGCCTGGCGTGTTCCAAGAAATGTCAGACAGGTGTACAAGACCGTCGATACCACCGTCAAGACCGATGAAGATACCGAAATCAGTGATTGACTTGATCTTACCAGTAACTTGGTCGCCTTTGTTCTGTAGACGAGCAAATTCCTGCCAAGGGTTAGCTTTACACTGCTTAAGACCAAGAGAAATACGACGACGCTCTTCGTCGATTTCAAGAACCATCACTTCAACAGTGTCACCTAGTGAAACAACTTTTGAAGGGTGGATGTTCTTGTTAGTCCAGTCCATTTCAGATACGTGTACCAGACCTTCTACGCCTTCTTCGATTTCAACGAAACAACCGTAGTCAGTTAGGTTAGTAACACGACCAGTTAGCTTAGCGCCTTCTGGGTAACGACCAGCGATAGCTGCCCAAGGATCTTCGCCAAGTTGCTTAAGGCCTAGAGAAACACGTGTCTTCTCTTTGTCGAACTTAAGTACTTTAACAGCGATCTCGTCACCAACATTTACGATTTCACTTGGGTGCTTAACGCGCTTCCAAGCCATGTCAGTGATGTGAAGTAGACCGTCAACACCGCCCAGATCTACGAACGCACCGTAGTCTGTAAGGTTCTTAACGATACCTTTAACTTCTTGACCTTCAACAAGGTTAGCCAGCAGCTCTTCACGCTCTTGTGAGTTTTCAGACTCGATAACAGCACGACGAGAAACAACTACGTTGTTACGCTTCTGGTCAAGCTTGATTACTTTGAACTCAAGCTCTTTACCTTCAAGGTGTGTTGTGTCACGTACTGGACGAACGTCAACAAGTGAACCAGGTAGGAATGCACGGATTGAATCAACTTCAACAGTGAAACCACCTTTAACTTTACCGTTGATGATACCAACAACAGTTTCTTGTTCTTCACAAGCTTTCTCAAGGCGGATCCAAGCTTCGTGACGCTTCGCTTTCTCACGAGAAAGAATAGTTTCACCGAAACCATCTTCGATTGCGTCTAGTGCAACATCTACTTCGTCGCCAACAGCAACTTCTAGTTCACCAGCAGCATTTTTGAATTGCTCTGCAGGGATTGCACTTTCAGACTTAAGGCCGGCATCAACAAGAACAATGTTGTTCTCGATTGAAATAACTGTACCTTTAACGATAGAGCCTTGCTCTGCTTCAAAACCCTTTAGGCTTTCTTCAAATAACTGCGCAAAATTTTCTGACATACTAAATACGTCTCATAAATAAACATTCCAATTAGCAACCATGCTGCATGGGGTGGTTAATATAACGTCGGCGTCCTGCCAACGCAGTAAAAATATCTAGAACGATGCGGGCAATTTGCCGGAGGCAATCGCCTCTTGAACCAAAGTGGTTACTTTCGCAAACACTTGTTCAGCATCCAGTTCTGTTGTATCGACCACGATAGCGTCATCCGCAGGCACCAAAGGCGCGACTTTGCGGTTCATATCACGGTCATCACGAGCTTCAATCTCGCTTAAAAGACCATCTAGTGTAACATCCAGGCCTTTATCCTTCAACTCCAGATAACGACGCTTTGCACGCTCTTGTGCACTGGCTGTTAAATAAATTTTCAATTCAGCTTTTGGGAAAACGATAGTGCCCATATCTCTGCCATCGGCAATCAGACCACTTTCACTGCGAAATGCTCTTTGGCGACGCAGTAGCGCTTCACGAACCCGGGGTAAAGCGGCTATTTTTGACGCGGCTGCGCCCACTTCCTCATTACGGATGGTATGTGTAACGTCCTCACCTTCAAGGATCACTTTAATTTTTTTCGTAACGCCATCGATTGGAAACTGAACATCCAGATTCGCGGCCAGAGGGACTAAAGCCTCTTCGTTATCGAGTGCAATATGATGATGAATAGCGGCCAAAGATAAAACGCGATAAATAGCGCCACTATCCAACACGTCCCAATCGAGCTTTTCGGCAAGTAAACGACAAACCGTTCCTTTACCTGAGCCGCTTGGACCGTCTACGGTGATTACTGGCATTGCAGCCTGCATTTAAACCTCCCGAAATGCACACCAAAAATTAACGGCAGTATTATACGCAAGTTTGCTGAATAGATCCTTATTGACATGTAACTTTTTGTTTGATTTTAAATTTACAGCGTGAAAACGCACTCTGGCAACCTGTTCATCGGGAACAAGTTACCAGAGTGCGGACAAATATCAGTTATCTAAAACGACTAAACAGCCAGTTCGATGTTACTGACTAACCGAAGACAAAACGTCAAAATAAGTTGGAAAGGTTTTCGCCGTACAGCCGGGGTCGTTAATGATCACATCCACCCCACCTACTGCCACCATTGAAAAACACATGGCAATACGGTGGTCATTATAGGTATCGATCTCAGCCAGGTGAAAAGCCTCAGGCGGAGTGATTTCGATGAAATCGTGCCCTTCTATCACCTCAGCACCAACCTTTTTAAGCTCCGTTGCCATCGCGTACAAACGATCCGTTTCTTTCACACGCCAGTTATAGATGTTGCGAATTGCTGTTTTGCCTTTTGCAAACAAGGCAACGGTCGCCAATGTCATTGCAGCATCAGGAATCGCGTTGGCGTCAATATCAACCCCGTTGAGTTCACCTTTACGTACCACCAACTTTTCGTCATGCCAGTCAATAACCGCACCTACTTGCTCCATCACAGAAGCAAAGCCGATATCTCCCTGAACACTCTTACGCCCGACACCATTGATTTCGATTTCACCGCCGGCGATGGCAGCTGCGGCAATAAAGTAAGATGCCGACGATGCATCCCCTTCAACCATGATACTGCCTGGAGAAACATAACCCTGCTGGCCTTTAACATGAAATACCTGATAGTTATCATGCTCAACCGTGACGCCAAACTGCGCCATTACACCCAGTGTGATGTCTATGTAAGGTTTTGAAACGAGCTCACCTTTGATGCGGATGGTTGTATCCTTTACAAAAAGTGGAGCAGCCATAAGCAACGCGGTTAAAAATTGACTTGATATACTTCCGTCTATTTCAACATCACCACCTTCAATTGCTCCTCCATTGACCTGCAGTGGTGGGTAGTCTTTATTTTTCAGATATTTTATGTCTGCGCCTAAGGTATGTAATGCATCAACAAGGTGGCCAATAGGACGTTCCTCCATTCTGGGTTCACCTATCAAGGTGAACTGGCCCTTTGATGCCGCCAGTACGGCAGTCAGTGGCCTGAATGCAGTTCCCGCGTTACCCAAAAACAAAGCTTCAGACGGTGTTTTGAAACGTCCACCCTGACCATACACACGAGCAGACGTCTTATCCGCACTTAACTCAACATTCACGCCCATCTCTGCAAGTGCTAACAACATATGACGAATATCGTCACTGTCGAGCAAATTATTCACCTCTGTCACACCATCACACAAGGCCGCCAGTAATAAAACCCGGTTTGACAGGCTCTTAGATCCCGGCAAGGTAACGCTGCCGTTCACTTTGTTAATCGCGTTTAGCCTGAGTTGCTCCATCAGCTATTCTCCCGGGCAAATTTTTCCATAAATGCGATCAAGGCTTTGATCCCCTCTATAGGCATGGCATTGTAGATACTGGCTCGCATGCCGCCTACAAAACGGTGGCCTTCCAATGCAATCAGGCCATTTTCCTGCGCTTGTGTCAGAAACTTTTCATTCAATGTCTCATCGTGCAGCCAAAATGGTACATTCATCAAGGAGCGACAGTGTTTAGCAACTTTGTTCATATAGAAAGACGAGCTGTCGATGTAATCATACAGAAGCGCTGCTTTCTCTTTATTGTGTGCTTCCATCGCCTTAACACCACCAATTGACTCCAGATATTTAAAGACCTCAGCGGCCAGGTACCAGGCAAACGTAGGTGGCGTGTTGTACATACTTTGCTGTTGCGCTTCAATCGCGTAATCCAGAATTGCAGGTCTTGGCAGGCCTTTTCGTTCAAGCAGAGTCTTACGCACAATTGCAATACTCAACCCTGATGGACCAATGTTTTTCTGTGCGCCAGCGTAAATCAAATCAAAGTCATCCACGTTCATTTCACGCGACAGAATATTAGATGACATGTCTGCGACAATCGGCGCGGTTGGATGCTTTGGTACCTCAAATAACTCTATGCCATCAATGGTTTCATTAGGGCAATAATGAATATATGCTGCATTTTCAGGTAAATCCCACTGTGACACAGGCAGTACATCAAAAACGCCATCCTGATCGCGACGAATATCAATCGCTTCAACCTGAGTGAACTTCTGACCTTCTTTGGTCGCCCCGCAGGACCATATACCATTTTCAATATAAACACCGGGCGCATCATCCAGGTGCAGATTGAGAGGCACTGCCGCAAAATGGCCGCGACCACCACCGTGCATGAACAGCACTTCGAATTCATCCGAGATATTCATCAAACGGCGCAGGCTTGCTTCGCATTCGCGTGCCAGTTCTAAAAACGGTGCCGAACGGTGGCTGATCTCCATCACAGAGACCCCCAGGTTTTGCCAGTTAATAAATTCTTGTTGGGCTTTTTTCATAACAGCAGGTGGCAACATTGCCGGCCCTGCACAAAAGTTATAAACGCTCATAGTTTCCTCATTCCAGTTTTTATACTGCACCAGGCAGTGTACTTAATTATTTTTTATGGACACACGTTGTATGGTGTTGTGTGCCCAGAATCTAGATGTCGGAGAATAAAAAAGCGGCCTAAGCCGCTTTTTTGTCTTGAACCAGATTACTCCGGTGCCTGCTCGTCAGTGTCAGGCGTTTCAACAAGCTCTGCTTCCCCTTCCAGGGTGTCGTCGATTTCGATCTCTTCGATACGTTGTAAACCAACTACCTGCTCGTCGTCAACCGTTCTGATCAGAATAACGCCCTGCGTATTACGTCCAACTGTCGATACTTCGTTCACTCGGGTACGTACCAGTGTGCCTCGGTTCGAAATCAGCATGATCTCGTCGTTGTCCTGAACCTGAACAGCGCCAACTACACGGCCGTTACGCTCAGTCACCTTAATTGACACAACCCCCTGGGTTGCACGACTCTTAGCTGGGTATTCGTCGAGTGGCGTACGCTTACCATAACCGTTTTCAGTCACGGTCAGAATGGCGCCGTCATTCTTAGGTACAATTAACGAAACAACTTTCACATCATCTGGCATCTTGATACCGCGAACACCTGTTGCAGTGCGACCCATTGGACGCAATGCCAGCATTTCTTCACCTGTTTCAGGGTCAATCTTCACTTCACCGGTTTCTGAATCGCGCAGCTTCTCGTTGAAGCGAACGACTTTACCATGGTCAGTGAATAGCATGATGTCGTTTGTGCCATCAGTGATATCTGCACCGATCAGGTTATCACCGTCATTTAGGTTGATAGCGATAATCCCACTTGCACGTTGGCGGCTGTATGCCGTCAGTGGCGTCTTCTTCACTACACCATTGGCCGTCGCCATCAGTACAAATTTATCGTCTTCATACTGTTTAACCGGCAGAATCGTGGTGATACGCTCATCGGCTTCCAGTGGCAGTAAGTTTACGATTGGTTTACCACGTGCAGCGCGCGATGCCAGTGGTAATTGATACACTTTCAACCAGTACAAGCGTCCTGATGTTGAGAAACACAAGATAGTGTCGTGGGTATTAGCAACCAACAGACGTTCAATGAAGTCCTCATCCTTCATCTTAGTTGCAGCTTTACCTTTACCGCCGCGACGCTGCGCTTCGTAATCAGACAGAGGCTGATATTTCACATAGCCCTCGTGAGACAAGGTCACAACCACATCTTCTTCGTTGATTAGATCTTCCAGGCTAATATCATGCGCTGCCGCAGAAATTTCGGTACGACGGTCATCGCCATAGTTTTCTTTTATTTCCGCCAGCTCGTCACGGATCACTTCCATCAGACGATCAGGTGAAGACAAAATAAATAGCAGCTCTGCAATTAGATCCAGTAGCTCCTGGTATTCACCCAATATCTTTTCATGCTCAAGGCCTGTTAGCTTGTGTAAGCGTAAATCAAGAATAGCCTGAGCTTGTTGCTCTGACAGATAGTACTGTCCATCACGGATCCCCAGTTCAGCATCAAGCCAGTCTGGACGCGCCACGTTCTCCTCGCCAGCACGCTCCAGCATAGAACGTACTGAACCCAGCTCCCATGAACGTGCGGTTAGTGCTGCTTTTGCTTCTGCCGGAGTCGGTGACTTACGAATAAGCTCAATAATAGGGTCGATGTTTGCCAGTGCAATCGCCAAACCTTCTAGCGTATGTGCGCGGTCGCGAGCTTTACGCAAGTCATAAACGGTACGACGCGTTACCACTTCACGACGGTGTACAATAAAGGCTTCAAGCATTTCTTTGAGGTTGAAACACTTCGGCTGATTGTTATCCAGCGCAACCATGTTGATACCAAACACAGTTTGTAGCTGAGTTTGGGCATACAGATTGTTCAGAACAACTTCGCCCACTTCACCACGTTTAATCTCGATAACGATACGCATACCGTCTTTGTCAGATTCGTCACGTAGTGCGCTGATCCCTTCCACCTTTTTATCTTTTACCAGCTCAGCGATTTTTTCAATCAAACGCGCTTTGTTAACCTGATATGGGATCTCATTGACGATGATGGTTTCTTTGCCAGTTTTTTCGTCGGTTTCGATTTCTGCGCGGGCACGAATATAGACTTTACCACGGCCGGTTTTATAAGCCTGCTCAATGCCTTTCTTACCATTAATGATAGCTGCGGTCGGGAAATCCGGACCCGGGATATAATCAATCAGCTCATCGATTGTGATGTCCGGGTTTTGGATCACAGCCAGACAGCCGTTGATTACTTCTGTCAGGTTGTGAGGCGGAATGTTTGTCGCCATACCAACCGCGATACCAGACGAACCATTCACCAACAGATTGGGGACTTTTGTTGGCAGTACATCAGGAATTTGCTCTGTGCCATCATAGTTAGGCACATAATCTACGGTCTCTTTTTCCAAGTCTGCCAATAGCTCGTGAGACATTTTCGCCATACGCACTTCGGTATAACGCATTGCCGCCGCCGAGTCACCATCGACTGAACCGAAGTTACCCTGGCCATCTACCAGCATGTAACGCAGTGAAAACGGTTGTGCCATACGAACTATAGTATCGTAAACCGCACTATCACCGTGCGGGTGGTATTTACCGATCACGTCGCCCACAACACGGGCTGATTTCTTATAAGGTTTGTTCCAGTCGTTACGCAACTCGTTCATTGCAAATAACACGCGACGGTGTACAGGCTTCAGGCCATCGCGGACATCCGGTAACGCACGTCCAACGATAACGCTCATCGCGTAATCAAGGTAGGAATTTTTCAATTCATCTTCGATATTGACCGGGAGGATTTCATTGGCAAGATCAGTCATTTAATACCACTTTCCTTCAGAGTCTTTCCCTTTTGTGTCACACTATGGACATCAAAAGGCTCAATTATTATTAGTTCGACTGGGGATACTATCATAGTTTCTGGGTTAATGCAGTGGCTAAATGACTCGGAAATTTCATCCAATACCGATAGAATGCCCTCAGTTCAACGAGGAAGTTTTTTATGACCGAACATCAAAATGTAGATTTAAGTGAAATTGCCAAGTTTGAAGAGATAGCTGAGCGCTGGTGGGACCGCGACGGTGAATTTAAACCTTTGCATGACATCAATCCGCTACGATTAGACTTTATCAATGATCGTAGTGGTGGCTTGTTTGAGAAAAAAGTACTGGATGTAGGCTGTGGCGGTGGCATTCTGACGGAAAGCATGGCCAAAATGGGTGCCAAAGCGCATGGTATCGACCTTGGCCAGGAGCCGCTCAATGTAGCCAAGTTACACGCGCTTGAAGCCGGAGTCGCCATTGATTATCGCAAAATTTCAGCCGAAGAGTTCGCAGCGCATCACAGTGAACAGTTTGATGTCGTCACTTGCATGGAAATGCTTGAGCATGTGCCCGACCCGGCCTCTATTGTTGCGGCAGTGGCAAAAGCAGCCAAGCCCGGCGCCGATGTGTTTTTCTCCACACTGAATAAGACCCACAAAGCCTTTTTGCTGGCCGTTGTTGCCGCAGAGCGTGTACTGAAGATGGTGCCGCCGGGTACCCATGACCATAATAAGTTCATTCGCCCTTCTACTTTAATTGGCTGGGCAGAAGCCGAAGGGCTGAAGATACGCCGCGCTGCGGGGATCAACTACAACCCCTTTGGAAAAACTTTTACACTGAGCGATGACGTCAGTGTGAATTACCTCCTCCACTTCGAGAAACTCGCATGACACAAGCTGTAATTTTTGACCTCGATGGTACCTTGCTTGATACCAGTGATGACCTGGGCGCCGCACTTAACGATGTCTTGCAAAGACATGGCATGCCGCAAGTAGAACCTGCTGTTTACAGTCCCGCTATCTCAAATGGTGTGAAAGCATTATTGGAAGTGGGCTTCGGTAATAAACTAAGCGAATTCGACTTCGAAACCCTCAAGCAGGAAGTGCTCGACTACTATGCACAGAATCTGGCGGTTCACTCTCACTGTTTTACAGGCGTTGAGTCTTTATTAGAGACTCTTGCACATAAAGGGATCAAAACAGGCATAATGACCAATAAGCCAACTTTTCTGACCCTACCCTTACTGGCACAAATCACCGTGCTCAGGGACATTGAGGTTGTTGTCTGTGGCGATACCTTAGAAGTTGCTAAACCCCACCCTGAACCGCTACTGCTTGTGGCGGAGAAACTAGGGGTTAACCCTGAGCAGTGTATATATGTGGGGGACGCTGCTCGCGATATTGCCGCAGCCAAAGCCGCAGGGATGAGATCAGCCGCCGCCTTATGGGGTTTCATTCCATCCCTGGAAGAGGCACAAAGCTGGTCTGCGGATCTGGATCTTACTAACCCAGAATCGATCTTTCCTCATATTTAGTGCCAGTAGTAAAAAAACACCACTATATATTGTGTTTTATACTATATTGAGTACAAACTTGCGCAGAAAAAAAACAGTCGCGCAGTTTGCGAAAATTTCTTAAAAAAAGCGAAAAATCGGCTGGTGCGAGTTGATTTTTTTTTGCTTACAGCGTCGTTGGATAGCAGAAGGTTAGTGTTTGCTAACATAAAAATATTATCCCTATGTTATCCACAATCCATAGAAAGTTGTTCTATTGCAAAATGACGCTAACCCCACTATCTTGTGATCCTCTTTCTAGCGGACACCATATATAGTGGTGAAATGCTAAGCAATTATGAATATGCGATGAAAATTACCGCATTCCGGGGGAATACAGGCGTAGCTATGAACCAACAATTATCTGTCAGTAAACGAAACGGCCGTAAAGAGCCGCTTGATTTAGATAAAATTCATCGAGTGATAAACTGGGCTGCCGAAGGCCTGAATAACGTATCGGTTTCTCAGGTAGAGCTTAAGTCTCACATTCAGTTTTATGATGGTATTCGCACAGAAGACATTCATGAAACTATCATCAAAGCAGCTGCCGACCTTATTTCAAAAGACACACCAGATTACCAATATCTCGCGGCACGTCTGGCGGTATTCCATTTGCGCAAAAAGGCCTATGGTCAGTTCGAACCGCCTCACCTCTACGACCACGTCACAAAACTGGTTGAAGACAAGCGCTATGATGCTGGTCTGCTGACTGATTATACCCGTGAAGAATATGAGCAACTTAACGACTTTCTAGATCACGATCGTGATATGTCGTTCAGTTATGCAGCGGTAAAACAACTTGAAGGTAAATATCTGGTACAGAACCGTGTGACTGGCGAAATCTATGAGAGCGCTCAGTTCCTGTATATTCTGGTTGCTGCCAGTCTTTTCTCAGATTATCCAAAAGAAACGCGCCTTGACTACATCAAGCGCTTTTACGATGCGGTATCGCAGTTCAAAATTTCGTTGCCTACACCTATTATGTCTGGTGTACGTACGCCAACGCGTCAATTCAGTTCATGCGTCCTGATTGAAACAGCAGACAGCCTGGATTCGATTAACGCTACTTCATCAGCAATCGTAAAATACGTCAGCCAGCGCGCTGGGATCGGCGTCAATGCGGGCCGGATCCGTGCTCTGGGCAGCCCTATCCGTAACGGAGAGGCTTTCCATACTGGTTGTATTCCATTCTACAAACACTTCCAGACGGCTGTTAAAAGCTGCTCACAGGGTGGTGTACGTGGTGGTGCAGCAACGCTGTTCTACCCGCTTTGGCACCTTGAAGTTGAAAACCTGTTGGTTCTGAAGAACAACCGTGGTGTTGAGGAAAATCGAGTCAGACACCTCGACTATGGGGTTCAGTTCAATAAAACCATGTACTCTCGCCTGATTAAAGATGACTACATCACTTTGTTCAGCCCGTCGGATGTCCCAGGCCTGTACGATGCTTTCTTTGAAGACCAAGACAAATTTGAGCGCTTGTATGTGCAATACGAACAAGACGAGTCTATCCGTAAAAAGCGCATAAAGGCACTTGAGCTGTTCTCTATGTTTGCGCAGGAACGTGCAAGCACGGGTCGTATCTACCTGCAAAACGTAGATCACTGCAACACGCATAGTCCGTTTGATGCCAAAGTTGCACCTATCCGCCAGTCTAACCTGTGCCTTGAAATTGCACTGCCCACTAAACCGCTCAGTCATGTAAATGATGAAGAAGGCGAGATTGCATTATGTACTCTGTCTGCGTTTAACCTCGGCGCTATTAGCAGCCTGGATGAGCTGGAAGAGCTTGCTGAGCTGGCTGTTCGTGCGCTGGACAACTTGCTGGACTTCCAGGACTACCCTGTACCGGCTGCAAAAAATGCCACTATGGGTCGTCGCACTTTGGGTATCGGTGTTATCAACTTTGCTTACTATCTGGCAAAAAATGGCGTTAAATACTCAGATGGCAGTGCAAACGGCCTGACCCACAGAACGTTTGAAGCGATTCAGTACTACCTGATGAAAGCGTCTAACAAGCTGGCTCAGGAACGCGGCGCATGTCCTAAATTCAATGAGACAACTTACGCAAAAGGCATTATGCCAATCGATACCTACAAGAAAGATGTCGACAATATCTGCAACGAACCACTGCACCTTGACTGGGACGCACTGCGTCAGGACATCATGCAATACGGTATGCGTAACTCGACCCTGTCTGCACTGATGCCATCTGAGACCTCTTCACAGATCTCAAATGCAACTAACGGCATCGAGCCACCTCGCGGTCACATTAGCGTTAAGGCCAGTAAAGATGGTATCCTAAAGCAAGTTGTGCCTGAGTACGAGCGACTGAAGGGCAACTACGAGCTGCTATGGGATATCCCATCAAACGATGGCTACCTTGGTCTGGTAGGTATTATGCAAAAGTTTGTTGACCAAACTATCTCAGCAAACACGAACTACGACCCTACTAAGTTTGAGGGTGGTAAAGTACCTATGAAGCTGTTGCTTAAAGATTTGCTTACTGCATACAAACTGGGTGTAAAAACCCTGTATTACCACAACACCCGTGACGGTGCATCGGATGCTCAGGACGAAATGAAGCCTGAGGCTGAAGACGATGATTGTGCAGGCGGCGCTTGTAAAATCTAATCATGGTTAGCGGGTAATTTACCCGCTCTTTTTTGGTGTCGAGAAATATCTATGTCGTATTCTACGTTTAACAGAACCCACAACGATCAATTACAGGAACCGATGTTTTTCGGTCAGTCTGTTAATGTCTCCCGTTATGATCAGCAGAAGTACCCTATTTTCGAGAAGCTGATTGAAAAACAGTTGTCTTTTTTCTGGCGACCAGAAGAAGTCGATGTGAGCAAAGACAGGTTAGACTTTCAGGCATTACCCGAACATGAAAAACACATTTTCCTGAGTAACCTGAAGTACCAAACTCTGTTAGACAGTGTCCAGGGACGTTCACCTAATGTGGCTTTGTTGCCTATTGTATCTATCCCCGAGTTGGAAACCTGGATTGAAACCTGGGCATTCAGTGAAACCATTCACAGTCGGTCTTATACACATATTATTCGTAATGTGACTAAATCGCCTGAACTTATCTTCGATGATATCGTCGAGAACGATAAGATCAGTGAGCGTGCAGAGGCCGTGACTAAACACTATGACGAGTTAATCGAGAAGGTCTCTCTGTACAATCTGTACGGCGAAGGTAAGCACGAAATCAACGGCGAGACAGTGCATATTAATCTGTTTGAGCTGAAAAAAATGCTCTACCTGTGCATTATGTCGGTGAACATTCTGGAAGCCATCCGCTTTTATGTGAGCTTTGCCTGTTCATTTGCATTTGCTGAGCGTGAGCTGATGGAAGGTAATGCCAAAATCATCAAGCTGATCGCCCGCGATGAAGCGTTGCACTTGTCTGGTACTCAGCACATTCTGAACATTATGCAAGACGGCAAAGACGACCCTGAAATGGCCATCGTTGCTGCGCAATGTCAGGAGCAGGCAATTCAGATGTTTGTAGAAGCCGCAGAGCAGGAAAAAGAATGGGCAGAATACCTGTTCAAAGATGGTTCTATGATTGGCCTGAACAAAGACATCCTGTGCCAGTACGTTGAATACATCACCAATGTCCGCATGACCGCGGTGGGTTTACCTGCGCAATTTGAAAGTAACAGCAACCCTATCCCCTGGATCAATGCCTGGTTGGTCTCTGACAATGTTCAGGTTGCCCCACAAGAAGCCGAGATTAGCTCATACCTGGTTGGCCAGATTGATTCAGAAGTCGATGCCTCTGACTTTGGTGATTTTGACCTGTAATGACAGACAGGCCAGTCAAAAAAATCTTTCTAGACCCAGAAAAGGAGCCGCTTTTACATGCGGCTCACTCCCCTTCACTCCTTGCTACACTAGAAGCGAATCAAGTTGAGGTTGCCTATCAATGCCGGGAGGGGTTTTGTGGTGCTTGTCGTGCCAAGCTTTGCCGGGGAAAGATAGCCTACAATCAGGAACCACTTGCGTTTGTGCGTGACGGAGAAATTTTGCTCTGTTGCAGCAAGCCCGTGACCGATGTGATCATTAAGCTAGTGTAGTTTAATGATCTCACTTTGATAGTAGTCTGCTTTATCACTGACGCTGATCACGCCATTATCAATCATCACATCCCAGTGCAGACTGCGTGATAGCGCACCAGCCAGCTGACTCACAAAGTCCGCCGATAAAGAAAAAATTCGAATGTCCTGCATCGCTATCAGATGGGGGGAGAGTTCCTTGTACCAGGCGTCTGCGTCGGCTACCAGACAAACCACTTTATCTGCATGCTTACGATACTTTTGCAGTTCGCTCAAGCTAGGCTCACCAACATACAGCGCAACGTCGATTTGCCCGTGTGCATTTTCAAGCCAAACGTCGGGTTGGTTTTTCTCTTTCACCCCCAGCCAGTGCACGTTATCCAGGTACGATAAGCCACAGAAACCGATTAGCTTCAACACAAAATGCTCCAACGTTTCGGCTTTTTGCAACGCTGCGGTGAACACTTCCTGATGATGTGAGTGATGAAACAAGTCTGCAATGTTCATCCGCACTTTAAAAACAAAGAGATCAGCCATGATATGTGTACCTGAACCTATTACTTTAACTATATGAAGCCGTCAAAATAATGCAAACTTAAAGAGATAGTATAACATCATTGAAACCGCAATAATGCAGTGTTATATTATTGCAAGTATAAACAATCCAGAATGAGTGTTATGTTTAAGCAGTCTTTAATCACATTTGCCATTACCAGCGCAATTTTTTCCTCTCAAGCCTCTGCCGCACAACTGAAAGGTAAAGTGCTGGATACCAACAATCAACCTGTTCCTAATGCCACCGTACATTTGCACGGTAAGTCACAGTCCGTGAAAACTGATATTAACGGTCAGTTTAGCATTAATGTCGATCAGGATTCACAGCTGCATGTCAGCAAAGACAACTTTATCAATGAGCGCATTGACGTCTCCCCCGATTCTCCTTACGTGACCGTTAAACTGGCACCCAGTTCGGTAGAAAGTGTTGTTGTATATGCCTCTGCATTGCACAAGAGTAACATCGAAATGGCATCACCGGTTGCCGTGTTAGGTGGTGATGAGCTTAAAAACAGTGCAAAACCAACACTGGGCGAAACCCTTAAGCAATTGCCTGGCATTAATGCCAGTTATTTCGGACCAGTATCTTCAAGTCCGATCATCCGTGGCTTAGACGGTCCGCGCGTTAAAATCACTCAGAATGGCCTGGACAGCAGTGACGCATCTCGTGTTGGTCCTGATCACGCAAACACCAACGATTCTTTGGCAGCACAGCAAATTGAAGTGCTGCGCGGCCCAGCAACATTACTATACGGCTCAGGTGCTATTGGTGGTGTAGTTAATGTGGTAGATAACCGTATCCCCACTGATGTCATTGAGGGTGTTCAGGGCGCTGCTGAGTTCAGCCACGACACTAATTCAAACACCAATACGGTTGCAGCATTATTTGAAGCGGGCAACGACGGTTTTAACTTCCACTTTGATGGCGTAACGCGTAAAGGCGGCGACTACGACACACCGCGTTTTGCGTTGCCAGGAGAAGAACATGAAGATCATGAGCATGATCACGATGAACATGCCCATGATGATCACGACGACCATGAGCATGGTGAAGACGAGCACAGTGAAGAGACTCACGGCGAAACAGAGTACGCAGAGCGTGTAGCTAATACCTTCATCGATTCTGAGCAGTTTAATATCGGTACCAGCTTCGTTGGCGATCACCTGACAGTTGGTTTGTCGTACGGTCGCATTGAAACAGACTATGGGATCCCTGCCCACTCGCATGAACATCACGACCATGGCGACGAGCATGATCATGATGACCATGACCACGACGAACATGCTCATGACGACCACGATGACCATGATGACCATAGCGAAGACGAGCACGATCATGCACATGGCGCAGAGGAAGAATCAGTCTTCGCGCGTGTTAAACAAGACAGATGGCAGGCGCTATTTAACTATGCATTGCATAACAACTGGATCGAGTCTATTCAGGTGCGTGCAGGGTTTACCGATTATGAACACTCTGAGATTGAACACGGTACCGTTGGTACAACGTTCACTAACGAAACAACTGAGCTGAGAACCAATATCGAGCACAGACTGGGCGAGTGGCACGGCATTATTGGCTATCACTTCTCTGACAGTGACTATGCTGCAGAAGGTGCGGAAGCATTCACCCCTGCTACCAACACCAAAACACATGCCTTTTACGTCCTGGAAGAACGTCGTTTTGGTGATGTAACTCTGGAGCTGGGCGCACGCATTGAGGACTTTGCACTGTCGAGCAACTTTACATCGGGTCACGATGAGCACGACGAACATGATCATGATGAGCACGAAGAGCACGATCATGAAGGTCATGAAGATGAACATGTGGCTGAAATTATCGACTATACACTGGATACCACCAACTTCAGTGCTTCAATTGGCGCCGTATATGATTTTGCAGAAGGTCAAAATGTTGCTGTAAACCTGTCACGTTCTGAGCGTGCGCCTCTGACTGCCGAACTGCTGTCAAATGGCCTGCATATTGCGACATCTACCTATGAGCTTGGCCTTGGCTATCACATCGAAGGTGATGAGATTCATTTCGAGCCAGAAAATATAGAGCAGGAAAGATCGACTAACCTGGATATCAGCCTCAGACGCTTCATTGGTGATTTTGGTTATACGGTTAACTTTTTCTACAATGACGTTTCGAACTACTACTACCAGCGCAACACAGGTTATATGTACACAGGCGAGCATGGAATAGAGCTGGCTGACCACCACCATGATGGTGCGTTACCTGTCTACCAGTTCGAAAGCGCCGATGCAGAGCTATACGGATTTGAGTTTGATGCCCACTATCAGATTGATGCCCGTAACCGCATCAAGGTGTTTGGTGATCACCTGAGAGCTGAGCTTGACTCTGGTGAATATCTGCCGCGTATTCCAGCCAATAAGCTCGGTACAAGCTACCGTTTTGAGCTGGAAGATTTCTCAGCAGAGCTAAGCGCCACGCATTACATGACACAAGACAAACTGGCGCAGTCAGAAACGAAGACGGACAGCTATACTTTGCTTAATGCCAGCTTCAGTTATGATTTCAGCTTGTCGGGTGTAGACTTGGTTGGTTATGTGAATGTTGACAACATCACAGATGAACTGGGCTTCGTACACAGCTCGTTTATCAAAGAGCAAGCGCCGCTGCCAGGACGTAACTTCAAGTTAGGGATCCGTGGATATTTCTAAGTTTGTAGGCTCTGTTTATCTTACATGCTAATAGCCAAAGACAAACAGTTCCTATCTGAGCCCAATGCCGCCATCTGGCGGCATTTTCTTTGTCAGACGCCCACCCTTCCTAAAAGACGATGAATGCGCCTGAAATCGACCAGGCACAAGAAAGGTGCAATCGCCCCAACCTGACACTAAGTCTCATCGCTATACTGGGGCGATTTAACTATAACTGAGTAAAAAAGTCTTCTGGCTGATGTCTGACAGGCTTAGTACATTGAATTGTCGGCGTACCCAGGTACAGATAGCCAATAATTTCATCCTGTTCGTTCAGGCCAAGCAGGCGCTTCACAGATGCACTCTGAGCAAAATAACCTGTTCTCCAGACACCGGATAACCCCTGAGCAAAAGCCGCCTGCTGCATCGCAAACACGCTACAGGCTGCGCTTTCAATTTGCTCGATTCTGGGCACTTTGGGATGCTCCGTATAAGGAGAAACAGCAATGATCAGCATAGGTGCACGTTCAGGCAGTGCTTTTGCACGGTCGATAATGCGTTGCTCTTGCTGTTCCTCTACTGCAGCTTGATAGAATATCTCTCCCAGTTTCTCTCTGCCCTGCTCCTCGACCAAAATAAACCGCCATGGCTTTAGGCCACCGTGATCAGGTACCTTAAGCGCCGCTTTTTTTATCACCTCAAGCTGATCTGCATTCGGCCCCGGAAACGACAAGTTGCTGTCTGATTGTCGCGTTAATAATAATTCAATGGCATCCATCTGTAATTCCTAAAAATTTTGTTCGCTCATTATTCTAACGCGACAAGGGTCAAAAAGTTTAGTAGCAGTTGCTAAAAACCATTTACGACAAATAATTCTTATTGGGCTCCAAGTACTTTCGAATCCAGTAATCAAGGCTGACGTAACGCCCACCGCCGGTGAATATCAGGCTTATCAGCATCGCAAAGTAAATGGCAGCAAACTCAATGCCATTATTCAGGATCACCGGGTTTCCATACTCATAAAGGTATGCTGGTAATCCATTGGCCTCAACAATTTCTTTGATGCGGGACAACCGCTCTGCCACCTCTTTACTGGCTTCCAAGCTCTGCTCGGCAGCATCACTTCCAAGCCAGGCAAATACCTGTGCAGCGCTGGTATCTGGGTTGCTTGGGGCCACCGAAAACCAGCCGTTGTGCCAGTGCACCTGAGTTGCTGCGACGAACATAGTCACAGCAAGTGGCACAGACACCAGGCGTGTGGCCAGGCCTATCAATAGCAACCAGCCTCCAAGAAACTCCGTCCACCCAGCCAAAAAAGCTAAAAAGTCTGGGGCAGGTAAGCCAAGCCCCCACTGCGCGTTACCAAACCAGGCAACGACGTTTTCATCGGCCAGCACTCGCTGCCACCAGACAAGATCCGTATTGGTCAAATTCAGTTTGCTGAATCCAGCAATGATCATGACAGGTGCCAAGATTAGTCTGAGCATTAAAGGAGCAACGCCATCCAGAAAAGACACTTTGTCCAGAAGAGTACGATAAAGGAGGTAGAATGATTTAAGCATATATAAAGTCTGTTATCACTGATGTTATGAGTGTAGACCTTAAATCACCGTTTTTTATTGCAACAGATATGCTTTTAACTGGTACAAAATACGGGTGCCATCAAAAAAGTCCACCCGTATTTTGTTGTGCCTGGCGCATAGATTAGATTTTTCTTGCTACCTGCAAGGCTTCATAGATAGCTCTTTTGGCGTCGATAGCGGCCGCAAGCTTGGCACCCCCGATGACATGTTGATTAGCAGACATCGCGTCTTTGTCGAACAAAGCATCATTCGATGTCTGACCAATACAGGCAACCACGGTATCTACGTCCAGAACGCGCTCTTCACCGCCTTGTTTAACCAGCAGGCCTTTATTATCAAATGAAATATACTCGCACTCGGCAATCTGTTCAACGTTATGGTGCTTGGCGACCGCCCGATGGATCCACCCAGTCGTTTTACCCAAGTTGTTACCAAACCGACCCTCGCTGCGCTTAAGCATATAGAGCTTCTTACCTGTCGCACTGTCTGACGGTTGGCATTCAATTCCCCACTGCGCTTTGAATTCTTCTATGCTTTGGTCTGCCTGTTCAGCCAAAAAAGCGACCATATCAAAGCCAATTCCACCGGCACCAAGAATCGCGATTTTATCACCAAGCTCAACTTCTTTGCGGATCACCTCATCGTAAGCAAAAACACGCTTACCATCGCTACAGGTAATTCTGGATTGTCGAGGGCTGACCCCAGTTGCAAATACGATGTCATCGTATGACTGCGCCATGGATGACTCATACTCGCAGCCAAGTTTTAACTCGACACCTAAACGCTCAACTTCTTTCAGGAAGTAGTTCAGAGTGTATTTAAAATCTTCTTTGCCAGGTATCCGCATGGCCAGATTAAACTGCCCTCCTGCATGTTCATTCTTGTCAATCAGTGTCACCTTATGGCCTTTTTTAGCCAGATAACAGCTTGCAGACAACCCTGCAGGTCCCGCCCCCACAACCAGCACTTGTTTAGGGCTGTTTGTGCGCTCCAAAGGATAATCCAGCTCGTACCCTGCCTGCGGATTAACAAGACAAGTAGCCCGTTTACCTTTAAACACATGGTCCAGACACCCCTGATTACAGCCAATGCAAATATTGATTTGTTCAGCCTTGTTCTGTGCGTACTTATTAAAAAACTCTGGGTCGGC
This sequence comes from Pseudoalteromonas rubra, assembly GCF_005887115.1. Classification (GTDB taxonomy): domain Bacteria; phylum Pseudomonadota; class Gammaproteobacteria; order Enterobacterales; family Alteromonadaceae; genus Pseudoalteromonas; species Pseudoalteromonas rubra_F. Next base: position 144,257 of record NZ_PNCJ01000019.1, read on the forward strand.
AAGTAAAGGGCGCGCCATAGAAATCAGATCCGCCTCTCCCTGGTTGAGAATATCATTAGCAAGCTCTGGGGTATTGATCCGATTAACCGCAACGACGGGAATATTCACGACATCTTTAAGACGCTTAGAGGCTTCACGAAAAGCCCCGGCCGGCACCATACTGGCAATTGTAGGAACACGTGCTTCGTGCCAGCCAATACCCGTATTAAGAATGTCTACACCTGCCTCTTCCAGCGCTCTGGCCTGAGCCGTAACTTCCTGTGCAGTTGAACCATTAGGGATTAGATCCATGACTGACAAACGAAATACGATGATAAACTTGGCCGAAACCTTTTCACGTACAGCACGGACAATCTCAACGGCCAATCGCATTCTGTTTTCCAGTGTACCGCCGTACAAGTCTTGACGCTTGTTTGTGTGATCGGCCATAAATTCGTTGATCAGATAGCCTTCAGATCCCATAATTTCAACACCGTCGTACCCTGCCTTTTCAGCCATTTTCGCAGATTTTGCAAAATCTTTAACTGTGTTGCGGATCATGCTCAGCGACATAGATTTGGGTGTGTAAGGGTTAATCGGTGCTTTAATTTCGCTGGGTGCAACATTAAAAGGATGATAAGCGTAGCGTCCGGCATGTAACAATTGAAGGCAAATCTTGCCGCCGTGTTCATGCACAGCGTCTGTATATGCTCTGTGCTTAATAATGTCATAGCGACTATTAAACGAAGAAGATATCGGGGTGAGTTTGCCGCGCAAATTCGGGCTATAACCTCCGGTGATGATCAAGCCAACACCGCCTTTCGCGCGCTCCTCGTAAAAGGCTTTAAGTCGTTTCCTGTTATGCCATCCCTCTTCCAGGCCCGTGTGCATAGAGCCCATGACCAAGCGATTTCGCAAATCAGTGTTCTTCAATTGTAGTTTTTGTTCTAACATTGCGTGCCCCAATGTAACTGGTCTTACCTGTGAACATTAACGATTTTATATTTTTTCGCAAGCAAAAACCGCGACTAATTTCTTTGAAATAGCATATAGAGAGTAAAACCTGGCTATTTTTCACTCTATCATCAGCAAAATAATACTTAGTTACGTTTTTGTTCTAACGACTGAAGAGCAACTAAGTTATGATTAATATTGAGTACATTCCACTTAGACATTCAGAGGTACGGCTTTGAAATTGATCGGTAAATTTTTTCTTGGTATCTGGCACGCGCTGAACTTTTCACGCCGCCTGGTTCTCAACTTTTTGTTCTTTTTCCTCATCATCGCGGCAGTCATAGCTGCACTCCCAGCGGAAAAAGAACCACAGATTGCACAAAGCAGTGTATTGCGCCTTAACCTATCCGGAAAACTGGTTGAGCAGCTCACTTATGTGGATCCAGTTGATGCAGCAATGGGAGACATTTTTGGTAAGCAAGACATGCCAAAAGAAATGTTGGTTGATGACGTTGTTGATACCATTAATATTGCCGCAAATGATGCTCGTATTAAGGCACTCTATTTAGATTTACGACATATGCATTACGCTCACCTCGACAAGTTACGCGACATTGCAAGTGCCATAGAGGTATTTAAAGCCGCTAATAAAAAAGTGTTCGCACATGGCCCTTATTTTAGTCAGTCTCAGTATTATCTGGCTGCCCATGCTGATGAAGTTTCCATCCATCCCTACGGTGGTATTAATATCAGTGGCTATGGCTCTTATCCTATGTACTTTAAAGATGCTCTTGAAAAGCTCAAAGTCACTCAGCATATCTTCCGCGTTGGCACTTATAAATCAGCGGTAGAACCTTTTATTCGTAATGATATGTCTGAGGCAGCTAAAGAAGCCAATCAAATGTGGCTCAATGCCCTGTGGGCCCAGTACAAGCAAGATGTAGCGAATAAGCGCGGATTTGATACTGCAAACTTTGACGAAACATTAACCCAGTTTGTTGATAAAATGGCCTCTGTGACCGGTGACTCTGCGCAGTTTGCCGTCAAGTATGGCTGGGTTGATAAGCTTGAAACTGATCAGGAGTTCAATCAAAAGCTCATTGATTTGGTCGGGACTCAGGACAACGGAAAGCGGTTCAAACAAGTCGCATTTGAAGACTATTATAATGCCGTGTCGACTGATGGCTTTGGCGTAAACCCATTTACAGATAAAGTGGCCGTAGTCGTTGCCAAAGGTAACATCGTTGACGGTAAACGTAAGGCTGGCATGATAGGAGGCGACTCTACTGCGGCACTACTGCGCAAAGCAAGGCTGGACGAAAAAGTAAAAGCCGTTGTGTTAAGAATCGATTCCGGTGGCGGGAGCATGTTTGCATCTGAAATCATTCGTAATGAAGTACTGGCCATTAAAGCCGCAGGAAAACCTGTTATTGCCTCTATGGGGTCAGTCGCAGCATCGGGTGGATATTGGATTGCCGCTTCAGCCAATGAAATCTGGGCATCGCCTAGTACGATTACCGGCTCGATCGGTGTATTCGGCACTATTCTAACTTTTGAAAACTCTCTAAAAGAACTTGGGATCTATTCAGATGGTGTCGCCACCACTGAGCTAAAATCTTCCTCTTTGGCTCGAGGCTTGGATCCTAAATTTGCACATGTACTACAGATGGGCGTAGAAGACGCTTATAACAAATTTATTTCTGTTATTGCAGATTCACGAAACCTGGCTGTCTCAGATGTCGATAATGTTGCTCAAGGCAGAGTGTGGCTTGCGACTCAGGCACACGAATTTGGGTTAATAGACAAACTGGGAACCAAACAAGATGCGATCGAGGCAGCCGCTCAATTAGCGAACCTTGAGCATTATGATGTCTACACTGTTGAGCAAACGCTGTCAGAAAAAGAACAGCTGCTCCAGGATATTTTCGGCTCTGCGACAATCCAGTCACTGTTGTCAACGCCGGACAATCAAACAACTCAGATAAGCTCCTTAGCAAATCAGGGCGTAAACCGGCTCCTAAATCAGGTCAAGCATAGTGCCACCGTAATTGCACAGTTTAATGATCCGAACAACATCTATACCTTGTGTACAACGTGTGTTGTCGCAGAATAGAGAATGTCTCTTTGATTTGACTGCATTGTGATGCTGCAGTTGATATAATTAGCCCGGACTGAATTCCGGGCTTTTTTTTAGGTAGCAGAATGAAAAGAAAAAAAATCTATATCGCCTACACTGGCGGTACAATTGGTATGAAGCAATCCAGCCGGGGCTATGTCCCAGTTGCCGGCTATTTGACTGAAACGGTCAAAAGTAATGCCGAATTTACCCGAGAAGAAATGCCCCTGTTCGACATTCATGAATACTGCCCGCTTATAGATTCGTCGGATATGTCCCCACTGCACTGGCAACTGATAGCTGATGACATAAAAAGCAAGTACGAAGAGTATGACGGGTTCGTAGTGCTTCATGGCACAGACACCATGGCATATACAGCATCAGCATTGTCATTTATGTTTGAGAATCTGACTAAACCGGTGATCATAACGGGCTCTCAGATCCCCTTGTCTCAGCTTCGCTCTGACGGCCAGGTTAATTTGCTTAACGCAATGTACCTTGCTGCGAATTATCCCATTGCTGAGGTGAGCCTGTTTTTCAATAATAAATTGTTCCGTGGCAACAGAGCTATAAAAGCGCATGCTGACGGGTTTGACGCTTTTGCATCACCGAATATGGCACCGCTTGCACAAGCAGGTATTAATATTCAGTTGATCGAAGGTCAGTTGAGTCCATACGTCGATCAAGCCTTGCGGGTTACATCTATAGCGTCACAACCAATCGGCGTATTGCACCTTTACCCCGGGATAAGCAGTACCATAGTAACTAATGTCCTGCAAAGTGATATTAAGGCACTTATTCTGCTCAGCTTTGGCGTCGGTAATGCGCCACAGCAAGAGGATATTCTCAGTGCGCTGAAAGCGGCTTCAGATAAAGGCGTTGTTATTGTGAATTTAACCCAATGTATTCAGGGCCAGGTCAATATGGGTGGCTATGCGACTGGTAATGCTCTACTTAACTGTGGCGTTATTAGTGGCTACGACATGACACTTGAAGCCTGTTTGACTAAATTACACTATCTATTCAGTCAAGACCTTGAACTAGAGACAGTTCGCCATCTTATGCAGGACAACCTGCGTGGTGAGTTGACCCGATAAACAAGTTCCTCGATACATAAAAAGCCCGGAAGTCGTTTCAACCTCCGGGCTTTTTAGAAGTTCTGCAATTATCTCACTTTAGCAGCTATCTCTGTCAGGTCGGTCAAATGGCATGACTCTCCACTGTGCGTTTTGATGCCATGCTCACCAAAGTAGTCTCGCTGTGCTTGTACTAAGTGACCATTACTAGGTGTGCTCAGTGTCGCAATGTAGGTTTGCGTTGAAGTGAGTACAGGGAATGCAAGGCCACTTTGAATAGCTTGCCCAGCTACTTTACGTAGGGCATTTGCAGGCCCTTGCAGAGTATCAATGAATTCAACCCCTTTGGCGATATCATCCAGATAATCTGCTCGAATGATACAACCCGCGCGCCATGTTTGAAGCGTCTTATCTAAATCTACTTTCCATTGGTGAGATCTGGATGCACCTTTGATAAGTGCAAGGCCCTGACGATAACAAAGCAGGCTGGCAAAATAGAATGCATCTCGTAGCTCGGAAAGGTCCAGCTCTACGCTATTCGTATCACGATTAGCATAGGTCATTTCTTTCGCAGCTGGTGTGTCTATCGTATTAGTCAAATGCCTTGCCTGCACCGCTGCAACCAAAGAAGGTACCGCAATACCCAGTTCCAGTGCATTTTGTGCTGTCCAAAGCCCCGTGCCCTTAGCACCTACTTTATTATCAATCAGATCAACAATAGGCTCATTTTTTTCATTCTCCAGGCTAAGAATATGGCTGGATATTGCCAGAAGATAACTGTTGAGTTGCCCTTCTGACCATTCTTTAAATACCTCAGCGACCTGGGCCGGCGTTCGACCTGTGCCGATCCGCAACAACTGATACATCTCCGCAATCAATTGCATCAATGCGTACTCAATGCCATTGTGTACCATTTTTACAAAATGACCGCTGGCAGATTGACCGACACGCGCGAAGCAGGATTCACCGTTATGTGTGGCCGCCACTTTTTCAAACCAAGGGATCAAACGTTCCCAACCGCCTTCTGACCCGCTGGCCATCATGGCTGGACCATGTCGAGCACCTTCCGCACCGCCGGATATCCCCATTGTGGCAAACTCAAATTTATTCTGGTATTTAAGTTTACGAGCAATACCATCTTTGTAGTTGCTGTTACCACAATCGACAATAATGTCACCCTTTTCTACACCGGCTTCGATTAAATCCTGGCACACCTTATCCACCAGCTCACCGGCCGGTACCAACAGCAAAACGGATCTAGGTGTGTCCAACCGTTTTACCATGTCAGCAAGATCGGAAACTATGTGAAGGCGCTCGGCAATACCCAATGACTGCGCGCAACTCAACAACTCGGCGCCTGCATCCGGGTTTTTATCATAGGCGACTAATGTCATGCCCTGTTCTACTAAATTTAGCGCGAGGTTTTTCCCCATCACACCCAAACCAACTAATGCAACTTGCATTAAGTTTCCTCCTCGGTAACAAATTCTATACTATATCGGTAACGCACCTTAATTATACCCCAGCTGAGTAGGATATACAGCAGTGCACAACTTACCTAACCGACCCACACAACTGTTTGAAAATCAGACAAAACCAAATAAGTGCGGCTAGTCATTGACAAAAAGTCATGATTGACGACACCTGACACCGGTGTCATAATCAGTTCATATAGATGATATAATTTAATTTGCATGTTAAAAAGGGCTATAAGATATTTCTTTCTTAAAACCCAGCAAGTTAACCAGAAAAGTCACCGAGACAAGCCAACAGGAGAACCTGATGCTTAGACGCACAAAAATTGTAGCAACACTTGGGCCAGCTACAGACAGAGATAATAACTTAGAAAAAATCATTCGCGCAGGCGCAAACGTTGTCCGCTTAAACTTCTCCCACGGAGTCGCACAAGATCACAAAGACCGGGCTCAGGCGGTCAGAGAGATCGCAAAAAAACTCAATAAACACGTATCAATTCTGGCAGATTTACAAGGGCCAAAAATTCGGGTATCGACGTTCAAAGACGGCAAGGTAGATTTGGCTGTAGGCGCTAAATTTACACTGGATGCAGAGCTAGAAAAAGGCGAAGGTACCATCGAGTCAGTTGGTATCGACTACAAAGAGCTGCCGAATGATGTTAAAGCGGGTGATTTGCTACTATTAAACGACGGACTTATTCAATTAACTGTCGACTCTGTAGCAGGTAACAAAGTACATTGCACCGTCACTGTAGGTGGCGCTCTGTCGAACAATAAAGGGATTAACCGACTAGGTGGTGGATTAACAGCACCTGCATTTACTGAAAAAGACAAGCAGGACTTACTCACCGCCACAGAGATAGGCGTTGATTACATTGCAGTTTCTTTCCCTCGAAGCGGTGAAGACATGCGCTATGTACGCGGGCTTGCAGAACAAGCAGGGTCAGATGCACAGTTACTCGCTAAAATTGAACGCGCAGAAGCCGTTGAGTCTGTTGAAGCGATTGACGACATTGTATTGGCCTCGGATGCCGTGATGGTTGCCCGTGGTGATCTGGGGGTTGAAATTGGCGATGCTGCATTAGTTGGTAAACAAAAACAAATCATTAGTCGTGCTCGTTCACTGAACAGAACAGTGATCACAGCAACACAAATGATGGAGTCTATGATAGACAACCCCATGCCAACCCGCGCTGAAGTAATGGACGTTGCGAATGCCGTTCTTGACGGAACAGATGCCGTTATGTTGTCAGCTGAGACGGCCGCTGGTGATTATCCGGAAGAGACTGTTGCAACAATGGCGCGTGTTTGTCTGGGTGCTGAATCTCAGCCACAAACCCATATTTCAAAGCACCGTTTGGACAGCATGTTTACCGACACGTCAGAGACTCTGGCTCTGTCTGCAATGTATGCCGCCAACCACCTGACTTCAGTAAAAGCGATAGTGGCACTCACAGAATCAGGGAATACCGCGAAGTTAATGTCTAGAATTAGCTCTGGCTTGCCAATCTACTCATTATCACGACATGCCAGAACGTTAGGACAGACCGCACTTTATCGAGGCGTTTATCCGGTTTATTTTGACTCTACTAAATGCAGTGAAGAATCAACCGTTCGCGATGCGCTAAATACACTGGTAGAAACAGGTGCGCTGGAACAAGGCGACACGGTGATCCTGACTCACGGCGACGTTATGGAAACTATTGGTGCAACCAATACAATGAAAATTGTCACCGTTTAAATAATGATGGTCCGGGTGGCATGTCTGCCCGGATATACCCTACCCTTCACCATTTAATCAAAGAGCTGCCTAATACGTATTAGCTTGCTAAAGCAGCTTTTACTTTGTCTCTGTAACTACGGCTTACTTTAAGCTCCTGACCATTCTCCAGTACTAATAAGTACTCTCCGCTACTTTGTGTTACCAGCTTACTAATTTGCTTGGTATTAACGATGGCAGAACGATGAACACGTACAAACAACTTAGGGTCTAATTCCTGCTCAAGTTCTTTCATTGTTTTGCGCAGAATGTGTGTCTGACCGTCAGAGCAATGTAAACACATGTAATCTCCAGCTGCATCAATCCACTGGATCGATGCAGCAGATACACGAATGATCTCTCCTTGCTCTTTTACTGCAATCGACTCAGGGTACTTCTTGTCTTCAATGGTGTCGCCTGTAGCCAGTTTACGCAGGATTTCTTCGCAATTATTACCAGTGATACCGGCAACGAAGCTGGCGAGCTTTTTCTTGTGAGCATTGTCTTGTTGTGTTTTCAAATAGCTATGCACTTTTTCAACCGCCTGTTTTAGTCTGTTGTCATCTACGGGCTTTAGGATGTAATCTAAAGCATGAATTTCAAAGGCTTTTACTGCATAATGATCAAAAGCAGTGACAAACACGATGGCAGGCAGTGGCTTCACACTTTCACTAAGCGCCCTGGCTACTTCAAAACCATTCATGGTTGGCATCTGAATGTCTAGAAATACGAGATCTATCTGCTGACTTGCGCATAACTCAAGCGCCTGCTCTCCTGAGCTACACAACTCGATAACTTCTATCTCTTCAATCTGTTTTAAGCGCACCGCCAGGCCTTTTCTGGCTAGGGACTCATCATCTACAATTAGTGTTCTGATTTTGCTCATTACTTTACTTCTCAGCCTTTTCAAAAGGAACTCGTATGTTCACCTTCAACCCCGAAGGTGCGTTGTGCGCAAGCACAAATGAATAGTTGTTTTCGTACAAGGTTTTTAGCCGGTCCTGAGTATTCGCGATGCCAACTCCTTGTACATTGCTTAGCTGGCCATTTTCGATTGAAGCACCGGGCCCGTTATCCCCTACTTCTAACAATAGCTCATTGGCAAAGACCTGAGCCCTTATCTCAATTTTGCCACCATTAGCCATATGCGCAATAGCATATTTGATCGAGTTTTCAATTAAAGGCTGTAAAATTAAACTGGGTACCAAGGCCTGTTTAGCGTCCTCAGTAATGTCAAACTCAACTTCAAGGCGCTCATCAAAACGCACTTTTTCAATATTCAGGTAAAGCTTCAGCGCGTGTAACTCTTGCTCCAATGGCACCTTTTTGATTGGATCAGTATTTAGCGTGTATCGTAAGAAATCACTCAGCCTGGACACCATTTGATTCGCATCTTTGTTCTCCTCAACCAGAATCAAAGTCGAAATAGCGTTCAATGTGTTAAAAAGAAAATGAGGGTTAAGTTGATAACGTAGCATCTTCAGCTGCGCTTCATGTGCCATCGTATTTGCTTTGAGTGCTTTCTGCCGCTCGCTCTGAAGCAACTGATAGTATTTGATACCGAAATAGAGGCCGCTCCAGCAAAGAATAATATAAACTGAGTCTAGCCCTTGCTGCAGATAATAGTACCACTCTTCAGGCCGATAGCCGTGTCGGTATATTTCCCACATATTAAACTTTTGAACAACAGACCACAGTGTACCGGTGAAGTAGGAAGCACTAAAAACGACAAAGATGAGTAATAAAGGCTTAGCATTCCATACTTTACGATAAAGATAGCGCAATGGTACCGTCATCAAACAACCGGCGTAAGCATTTAGCACGATCACAAATACGTAAATATCGCGCATTTCGAATACTTTTGAACCGATGTAGTTTACTAATGCATAGCCTATCCAGCCTGCAATTTGTAAAACCCAGAAAAATCGCTGTCGATTATCGACCAGAGCTTGCCACTTCAAACGCTATAACCTCTTAAGACTTAGCCAAATTATATCCTATGGCGGCCTTGTTCAACAGCGCCAGCGGTCTTGCTTTTCTAACGGTTAAACGCAAATTTCTTAGCGAAATTAAGTTACCAAAATAATAAAAAAGGCCCTGCCGGGCCTTTTCACATTTAACGTTTACTTAGTGTACGCTCTTGGCATATCTGAATCAGTCGTATAACGCTTTCTGAGTTTATCGTGGCGAGACTCGGTACTTACCTCTTCTCCATTAATCCAGAGTTTGTCTAAGGTTGTACTAAACTCGAATGGATCAGCACTCCACAATACTAAATCAGCACGCTGACCAGAGGCAATCTTACCGCCATCAAGACCGAACGTCTCTGCAATATTGCTGGTTACCGCTTTCAATGCGCCTTCATAGCTCATGCCGTGGGCAACAGCAATACCAGCATCAAATCGCAACTGGTATAAGTTATGCGCCCCTTCGAAGGCAAACCCTGATAGCAATACCTTAACACCGGCACTTTCAAGCTCACCTGCATTAGCAAGATCGGCATGCAATGAGCTGAAGCTATTCGGTAAATTTGAAACAGCACTAATCACCACTGGTACATTAGCTTTGGCGATTTCGTCTTTCACCAGCACAGCATCATTGACGCCCCACAATACCAGTTTCAAATCAAACTGTTCTTTAACCTTGAGAACTTCAAGAATATCCGACGCCCTTTCGACTTCAACAACAACAGGGATCTCACCTTTGAGTACTGCACTCAATACCTGCTCTTCACGACTTGGCTTTTTAGCGTCTTTCTTGTCGTCTTTTTTATCTTTCGACAACTTTTCTTGCTGCGCTTCCAGCTTTTCGGTCAAGGTCTTGTACTTGATAGCACGAGAACCGTTGCCGCTGGCATCCATATCGATGACTAATGCAGTACTGGTTTTTAGTACGCTGTTGAACTCTCCGGAGAGGTCAACGACAAACGCAAGCCCTTCAAAAATACTCTTGCCGCCATGAGGGATCACAACATTTTGCGTAATACCCCCTTTGCGGCCGTAAGGGATCAAAGACGACCTGGGGTTAAATGCCGGGCTGGCATCAAAGTCAATCCCCGCTTTGTCATCCCCGCCGTCTCTTGAGCCGGCAACCGCACTGACTTCTACTAATCCCAGTTGATTCATAGAACCGATAAACCCGGGTGTCAGCACTCTGCCTTGTGCATCGATTGTCTTATCAGCAGACACATTACTTGGGTTGACTGCCGTGATGGTGCCATTCTCAATAACAACCGTTGCACCTTCAAGCACACCTGCCTCAGTCATTGTATGAACTGTTGCATTGGTAATGGCCGTCGTCTGGGCGAAAACAGCTGAAGAAGCCATCAGTGCGCCAGTCAATAAAGAAACATTAAACTTTTTCATCATTTACTCCTTAGCGCTGACCCAGCATAAAATCACTTACAGCCTGGTATTTTTCGTCATGGCGGTCATATACTTTGGCACCGTCGATATAAACAGTTTCAGCTTTAGAGTAAACACTGAACGGGTTTTTATCCCAGATCACGATGTCTGCTTGCTTACCTTGCTTCAGTGAGCCAGTTATCTCTTCAATGCCAAGTGATTTGGCAGCATTGAAGGTGATCCACTTAATCGCATCTTGTTCTTTCAGTGAGAAACCAGCCTGATTCGCAGTATTCATTATTTTAGCCGCTTCATGATTCAGGCGCTGAATCGTTGTGCCTGAATCTGAGTGAACAACCGCACAGGAATTCTTAACAGCATCTACGATTGCCACGTTTTCTGGCACCATGTCGTACGCTTCCATCTTGAAGCCCCACCAGTCTGGCCACAACGCAGCACAGTTGCCATTTTCAGCAAGCAGATCCGCAACTTTATACGCTTCGATACCATGGTGGAAAGTACCTGCGTGATAATTAAACTCTTTAGAAAGATCAATCATCATCGCCATCTCTTCTGCTTTATAGCAGTGGTTATGGATCAGGATTTCACCGTCGAGTACACCACGAAGCGTATCAAGACGAATATCGCGCTTTGGCGCGTCCGGATTCAGACCTGCAGCGTAGGCCGCTTCATATTGCTCCCACGCCTGCTTATACTCACTCGCCTCTGCCCAGGCAGCTCGATAACCAGCCATATTACCCATACGAGTATAAGGCGCAACACCTTTGCCGCCGTATACACGCTTAGGGTTTTCACCACAGGCCATTTTCAGGCCATAAGGTGCACCTGGAAATTTCATACCCTGCATTGTTGGTGATGGCACATTTTTCAATGTCACACTGCGACCACCAAACAAGTTGGCAGAACCAGGTAGGATCTGCAAAGTTGTTATCCCCCCTTCACGGGCGCGATTAAAACCAGGATCCTGTGGCCAAACTGAATGTTCCACCCACACCTGAGCGGTATTCGGTTTCGTGATTTCATTGCCATCCGCGTGTGATTCAACGGAAGGACTGGGGTAGGCACCTAAATGCGAGTGCACGTCAATGATCCCAGGCGTAACCCACTTACCCTGAGCATCAATAGTCACATCAGCCTGAGCAGACAAGTCCTGACCTATTTGGCTGATTTTGCCATCTTTAAGTAAAACATCTGTTTCTTCAAGACGTTCACCTGTGCCGGTCAAAACCGTTGCGTTGGTGATAAGTGTAGAGCCCTTGCTCAGCGGCTGGTAGGTGCTTGGGTACGGATTTTTTTCAATGGTGACTTTTTCTTTTTGAGGGCCGTTGTCTTGGCACCCAAGAAGAACTGTACTTAATGCAAGTACAATCGCCGTTGGCTTGAATTTTTGCATCATTTTTCTCTTATTGTTCTGCGTGATTGAACACCCCGCAGGCTATTGGCTAACAATTGACGTAAAATTGCAACTTAGTTTCGACAGTTCACAATATAGCTCGGCCACCTGCACATTTCGAGTTTTCTCTCTTTAATATATATTTATCTAAACTTTAAGCTCGTTTGTTCGACCAGATTAACCGCCTCTTGCTTAACGTATATGCTTGCAATGGCTCAGTCTTGTTTCACTTACTCAGATAAGCTGTGCACCACATTACACAAAGTAGTTGTATTAATACTGTCAGCGGTAAATGAATATCTTGACTGTGCAACACACTCGTATGAATACCTTTTTATCCTGCCTTGCTGACACACTCTGAGAACCATAGACATAGCTTTGAAACAGGTATTAATCTAAGTTCAAGCAAACGAAAATAATACTATAATGAAATAAAGAGAAATGGTTAATCGAAAAAAACTTTTCCAGGAAACGCCCCGCACTCACTTACGCCAAACACAACTATACCATTAAAATCATATCGTTACTTAAATTTTTTACTGCCGACATGGTTACTTACATTCAGATATTGTCCCGTTACAGCATTTTGCATTATTCGCATCAATACTTGTTGTGAGCTTTACCTAAATCTGGAGAACATCATGAAACTTGCTAAGATCCTAATCCTGTCACCATTACTTCTGGCAACAAGCATATCAGCCAATGCCGGAGGGGTTAAATTTGTTGGAACAGACAACAGTGTTGCTACCCAACTGTGTGTTGCTGTCGGAGCAAATCACCGCCCGACTTTACTCGAGGAGCTTGATAAGCATCGAATTAGCCGCAAGGTCGTCACTGATAAGCTTGCCTGTAACGATATGAGCGTGCCTCAGTTTGCCAAAAAATTTGGCCTCGACAGGTCTGCGCGAATTCTGCATATCGACTACACAACAGATACCTCTATCCGTGATATCGCTATGTCTGAACAGCAAAAAACCATCGTCTTATACGGCTCTAAGTAAGTGTCAGCCAACATTGGCGCATTACGGTATATCATAAAAGCAATACCGCAGTGCGCCATCACTAGATTCTGGATAACACTCTGTCCTGCTCAAACCAAGGCTGCAATCAGGCCGAACAGGCCGCCGAATACGCCCCCCCAGACTACAAGCCAGCCCAAGTGGGTGTGGATCATATCCTGAACGATACTTTTAACCATAGCAGGTGTCAGTTCAGCCAGACGCTCTTCTACGGCATGTTCAATGGCAACTTTTATCGCATCAACCGACTGCCCGCTGGTCAGCAACCCTGATAGTTGCTGTTGAAATTCGGGCCCTTCACTGATCTCGAATAGGGCTTCTTTCATTTTATCCGTAAAGCTGTCTTTCATCGGTTCAATGGCTTCTTTTCCACCCACCATCGCCAACATAGCACCAAACTGTGAAGCCTCAATAACCTGTACCAACTTATTGAATGCAGGAGATAAATCTGTTTGTTTTATGACCGGCTTTAGATCCAGTTGAATTTCGTTCTTCTTGGCAAAACTTCGAAGCTTGTCATCATTAAAAAACTCTTCCAGTATGAGCTTGCGGATCGCCGTTTTAAATTCTCTGAATTTAATAGTGATGACTCCCGACCCATACAAACCGGGGACTTTTTCAAATAGCATGTGAATTGCTAGCCAGTTTGTCACAGCTCCGGATAGGGCAAACAACCCCATAGTTAACAGAACATCGACTTTCAATAACCAGCCAATGAGTACGACCGCGGCGGCCAGGATATTCGTCGCTAGACTTTTACTCATTATTGCCTCTTGTGATCTGAGTATTTTGTTCGGCCGCATATTGTAGTGAATTTAAATCTGTCTACAAGTATTTGTGTTATAGCAAAAATCGACCATAGTTTAGGATATGTGTGGTGTTCAATCTGTGACGGTACTATGTGGAATCTCGTAAATCAGTATATCAGTGAAGCAATTCATGAACATTTCGAGTTTACCCGCAAAACGCAGTTGCCCTGCAATGCGCAAGCTCGCTTGTTCAAGATAGAGAATGATCATCACCGCTACCTGGTCAAAGTAGACCACATTCAAGCGCTCGAACGTTTTGAGTGTGAAGCTAAAAACCATGATACTCTGATCCGAGATAGTGATTTTTTGATAGCAGATACGATTGCAATTGGCTCAAGTATAGAGTTTTGCTTTTTAGTACTTGAGTGGCTAGAAACGTCGGGAGAGATAGAAGATTGGTTTACCTGTGGGACGACTTTAGCGAAATTGCATGCACGTCACGAACAACAAATGTATGGCCTTGAGGAAGACAACTACTTTTTTGATTTGGCGCAGCCAAACCAATGGCACAAAAAGTGGGAAGTGTTTTTCGCTGAAGAACGGATAGCCTGGCAGTTACAACTATTGGCTGAGAAAGGCATCAAGCTTGTGGACATAGACAAGTTTGTTGAGGAAGTTAAGCCTATGCTCCCTCATCAGGTCGCCCCTTCTTTGTTGCACGGCCACTTTTGGCGCGGGAACATTGCTTTTGCTCAAGGTAAGCCCTGCCTGTTTTGTCCTTCCTGTTACTATGGCGACAGAGAGGTTGATTTGGCCGCCAGTGAGCTATTTGCGCCGTTACCCCCGGCATTTTACGAAGGATACGACAGTGTTTATCCGCGTCTGGATGGATACGAGGGTCGTCGCCGTATCTATCAACTTTACCCACTTTTGTGCCATGCCAATATGTTTGCAGGAGACTACCTGAAACAAGCGGCCAGTCACATCGAAACCCTATACAAATAAGTGCAACTTTACTGTAATAATCGACAATGCTGCTATAGTTATTAATGCGAAAAATGGAAAACTCGTTGGAGTAAACTCATGAAGCAGCTGTATGACCAACGTATTAGTTGCCCGCATTGCGGTCATCATATCTTTGTTAGTCTCGACGCCAGCGAAGGTGATCAGGACTACTATGAAGATTGCGCAGCCTGTTGCAACCCAATTCACTTGAACATGCATATCGACTATGCGATCAACAAACTTGAACTGAAGGTAGATTCGGACGACGAGCAAGTGTTTTAGCAGGCACGAACAGTGCCTGTTTCATATCAATAAAAGCCATTACATCACCCGCTCTACTGGTTGAAGGGACCTGTATGTGCTAACCCAAGTCTGCTTATACACCCGTATCTAAAATACTTCTTCGATATGTGTACAAGCACCTTTAATTAAGCCTAAGCCGCATCAATGCATAACCAATTGGAGAGATTAAGTCTGCCGATAACAGTGCTAAGATTTCTCATTTAGCACTTACCTGATGCATTAGTTCGCAAATCTTTGCCTCGCCCGGATAGATACAGCACCTCAGCAATAGCAGAACCCGTGAACGACGTTATTGCCAACATTTAACCGTCTCGAGACTGGCTATTTAATTATACTGACAAGCACAACGAACCTCAGTCTCATATCTCGTCGACATATTTCACAAAAATAAGCAGGGATTGATATTACAAAGAGAAGTTTCCTCGATTTTTACGTAGATAGTGCTCAACGGTGTTAACGGTCGTATACGTTTGCTGGTCCACTTCAATGTTTAACGCATCACCAACGTTAACCACACCTATATTGGTCAGCGCTAAGGTTTCAGGGATAAGGTGAAGCCAAAAACCCCCTTCTTCTAGTTTACCAACGGTTAAGCTAGCACCATTGACGCAAATAAACCCTTTATAAAGAATATACTTTCGCCACTGTTCAGGGAGGGTAAGCTTGATCCGGTAATTGTCTGCATCCTGAATGACTTGTTCAATTTCAGCTTGACAATGTACATGGCCAGAGACAACATGCCCACCTAACTCAGTACCAAACGTCACAGAGCGCTCAAAATTAACCCGGGTACCCTGTTGTAAATCACTGAGATTGGTCAGTGTGAGCGTTTCATCGATCACATCAAAAGATACCTGACCAACGACATCAGCTCCTCTCACTTCAAAGTCAGTAACGGTCAGGCAACAGCCATTAATCGCAATACTTGCACCATGAGTCAGCTTTTCCAGGTATCGGCTATCAACTGATAGCACTAACTTCATGATCCCTTTACGCAATACGGCACTGACCACCGTCGCTTGAGTCTGTACAATTCCAGTAAACATAACACTCAGATTTTCGAGAATAATGGTGCGCAGTTTATCGTAAACAGTCACCAGATAAAACAGCCCTTTCATCGGTTAAAAGTGGTAAGTTTCTGAGAAGTTATTTAAGATTAACGTTTTAGAAAGTTCAGATTCAGTATGAAATTCGCTTTATGGGAAGCTAAGCGCCTGGTACGCCTTGCCACCCCCGTCTTTTTTGCCCAGATAACCTTAGTGCTTATGTCCGTTGTCGACACCATGATGGCGGGGCAAGTCAGTGCAGAGGACCTCGCTGCTCTGTCAATTGCAACCGGCACCTGGAATCCAATGATTTTCTCTTTACAGGGGATCTTGCTCGCCATCACCAGTATGGTTGCCTACTGTGATGGTGCTAAACAGCGAGAGGGAATCAAAAGCTATTTTCAGCAAGGTATATATCTGGCACTAATTTTGTCTTCACTCGGCTTTATCGCCAGCGCATTTACGCCATTGATATTTGCGCAAATTGGAGCCGCCGACGCCATAACAAGCTTAGCGCAGCAATACATCGATTTTGTAAAGTGGGGACTTCCAGCTTTCTTGCTCTTTTCAGTCTATCGCAATGTGACTGAGGGGGTTGGCAATACCAAGGCTGCGCTATACATCAGCTTGTTAGGGCTGTTAGTCAACGTCTTAGCCAACTACGTGTTTATATACGGCAAGCTGGGAATGCCCGCGCTTGGCAGTGCGGGATGTGGTCTGGCGACATCCCTGGTGTTTTGGGTAATGGCAACGGCTCAGTTGGTGTATAGCTTTAACAACAAATATCTGGATGGAAAGTGGCTAATAAAATCGTTTGCGCGCCCAAACGTGACTACGCTTATCCAGATTGTAAAATTAGGCCTGCCCATCTGCCTGGCTACTTTTTTCGAGGTGACCTTATTTGCCTGTATTCCGCTGTTCATAGCCGACCTGGGTGCAATTGCAGTGTCTGGGCATCAAATTGCAGCCAGTGTAACAACCATTTTGTTTATGCTGCCACTAAGCTTATCTATGGCGATCGCAATACGTATTGGAACACTATCCGGAGCAGGCAATTATTCGCAACTGGTAAATTCAGTCTACACCAGTTTTATCTGTGCCGTAGTAGTCTCAGTCATTGTTGCAACCTTTACTTATGTGATCCGCAACGAAATTGCCTGGGTATATACTCAAAACGCCGAGGTTGCCGTGCTGGCTTCCGGGATAATCGTGTTGGCATGTATTTATCAGCTCCCTGATGCTCTGCAAGTTGCTGCAAACGGGGTGTTACGCGGACTTAAGTACACCAGCCCCATCACAATCGTGACCTTTGTTTCTTACTGGCTGATTGGATTCAGCCTGGGGTTTGTATTGGCAAAGACGGATATCCTGACGTCGGCTATGGGAGCAAGAGGGTTCTGGGTTGGTATTATTGTCGGCTTGACCTGTGCAGCTATATTACTTTTGTATTTTGTGAGGAAACGGCTTGATGCGTTACGTCCTGATCCTGTTTAGTCTCGCAATGGCCGCCTGCAGTCCGGTGGCCAGTGATACCAACCAGGAATATGCGGACAGACTGGCCCATGTGCTGGGCTTGTCGCCATTAAAAGTTGAAAAGCCTGATCCCCTGGCGCCATATAAAGCCTCCAGGCCTCTAGCGTCCTTTAAACTTTCTGTTTTGCAGCTTGCTAATCTGGGACACTGCGCGCTGGCACAGGACGTTGCCATGCATAATAACCAGCTTGGCAAGCTGGCCGTGCCCAGCGAGGTCTTTAAATATCAGCTGCGCTTTATCCAGCTTGCAGATCAATGCGTAGAGGACAGCAGAACCAGCGACCCAGAAGTTAAACAAGTCCTAGCGCAAGCCGCAGCACACAAACGCTCGGCTTTAAGCCAGTATTTCGCTTTTATGCTGTCGGCAGAGGCTGAGCTGACTCAATTTACCAGACTGACATTTGGCGAAATCGATAAGCGCGGCACCGATAATGAAATTCAAGCTAACGAAGGCCTGGCCACTTTGGCATCCATCGCGAGCACCCTGTCAACGCCAGAAAAAATTGACCCGGAGCGCGTCACACCCGCCCTCGAGAAACTTAATAACAACCACTATGTTCAGACTTTGCTGACCAGTGCACGCAAGCAAATAGACTGGAACCAAGCATTAACGGCATGGCTATCGCAAGTCGAGCTACAAACAGCCGTATGTCCTGAGGGAAAAAACAAGCGCAAAGCCGAGATATTGCACAATGTATTTAATAAATTTTCGATTTCAACACTGCAACCTTATCAGGCTCAACTCAGTGATCAACTGCAGGAATTAAGTGACTCTGTGGATAAAATTTCGGCGGCGATACCCAATCCTCCCTACCCAAATCATGCTGAAGTGCTCATGGATGAACTGAAAACGTCAAGCCGACAGCATGCACAGTGGTGGCAGCGCTTCTATAAAGTGTGTAAAGTTGCACCGGTATGAACGAAAAAAGTGCAAACAAACATTAATTTAGCAAATTTACTTGATCCTACCGAACGCTCGCTATATATTATCGGCCGTTGACAAGTGACTTAATGCAACAAAACAGTCATATCAGTTCAACATTGTACGACCGTAGCTCAGTTGGTTAGAGCACCACCTTGACATGGTGGGGGTCGGTGGTTCGAATCCACTCGGTCGTACCAACTTATCTGATAAGTTAAAACTTATATCTCAGTACGACCGTAGCTCAGTTGGTTAGAGCACCACCTTGACATGGTGGGGGTCGGTGGTTCGAATCCACTCGGTCGTACCAACTCATTCGATAAGTTAAAACCCATACCTTTGTACGACCGTAGCTCAGTTGGTTAGAGCACCACCACTCTATGACCCGGTCCAACAGTCAGTGATTCGGATCCACTTGGTCGTACCAACTCATACGATAAGTTAAAACGCATACCTTTGTACGACCGTAGCTCAGTTGGTTAGAGCACCACCACTCTCTATGACCCGGTCCAACAGTCAGTGATTCGGATCCACTCGGTCGTACCAACTCATTCGATAA
>NZ_PNCJ01000188.1 GCF_005887115.1 Pseudoalteromonas rubra
CAAAGTCTTCATGGGATTTAATATGACGTCCAAGCCACCAGCCGAAAACAACCCAAACGATAGCAAAAATAGCGGTGATAATGAGCGCAGTTTGCGTATCTAACATGCTACTTCCTAAGAATCCGGCGCTCGGTTATCGGCTACATAGCCCCGCATTAGCACCACGAACAAAGCGATGAAAAGCACCAAGCCAAGCGTAAATAGTGGCCAAACCAAAGTCGTACTGTGGTGCTGCACAACAACAGTGGCGCTGTCG
>NZ_PNCJ01000189.1 GCF_005887115.1 Pseudoalteromonas rubra
CGAAGAAAAACAACGTGATGGTGCCGATAAACATCACCGCCAAAATCACGTTAAATAGCTTTTCCAGTGCCTTGTGGCGCAGCGTACGTACGCCATTGGTGGTCTCTTCTGCAATCACCGCGCCGAGCACTTGGTCGTCACCCCAAATAGGGTAGGCGGCACTGAGAATAACGGCTTTGTTATCCGGTGTCAGGCGCCAGTTGGAGGCCGGCTTGCCTTTTAGGGCGTTGGCTATATGGCTGCCTTCAAGGGCGGCCACATCGTGCAAGGTATCTAAAAAATCACTGGGCGGGCGGGGGAGAATTTTATAGTACAGTGGGTGTAAAAAGCGCTCTTCAAAGCGTTGCCACGCCCCTTGTTGTTCGTTTTCTTGTAACGAGCTTGCCCAGACGCCATCGGCATGTTGAATGGTGCCCGACTGTGCTAATACTCGATGATGTTTATCGACAACCCAAATACGGCTGCCGCTGTG
>NZ_PNCJ01000190.1 GCF_005887115.1 Pseudoalteromonas rubra
GTGCCTGTGGTTATCTACTTTTACCGCTATATGAGCCAGCGACGTTACGACTTCCCAAAAATGGAGCTTAACCATCGCCCTAACTTCCCGATGTTTACATCGAACGGTTACGCGGTGTTCTTACCTGATATTCGCTTTGAGATTGGTAAACCTGGCCCCTCATCCACTCAAACCATGATCAATGCCGCACAAAAGTTGATTGATATAGGCGTTGCCAAAAAAGATGCCATTGG
>NZ_PNCJ01000191.1 GCF_005887115.1 Pseudoalteromonas rubra
CCAAGGCAGTGTGCTTTTTGGCACCCAAAGTTTGTCTGAAGGCCTCGATTTGCCAGGCGATTACCTGACTAATCTAGTGATCACAAAAATCCCGTTTGCGGTGCCCACCTCACCGATTGAAGAAGCGCAAGCAGAGTTTGTAGAGCAAAAAGGAGGCAACCCGTTTTTATCCATTACCGTACCGGACGCCGCCAAGAAATTAGTACAAAGCTGTGGTAGACTGCTG
>NZ_PNCJ01000192.1 GCF_005887115.1 Pseudoalteromonas rubra
GAAGACGGGCAACTCAATGCATCATATAATTGTATTGATCGTCATTTAGAACACAAAGCCAATAAGACCGCATTGATTTGGGAAGGAGATGACCCGAGCCAAAGCGAGCATATTAGCTACCAGCAATTGCATGATGAGGTGTGTAAACTGGCTAATGGCCTGCGCAAACTAGGCGTTAGTAAGGGCGATCGTGTGGCTATTTATATGCCGAGGACGCCGCAGGCTGTCTACGCGATGCAAGCATGCGCGCGTATTGGTGCCGTGCACTCGGTGGTGTTCGGTGGTTTTTCGCCTTCTGCAATCGCCGATCGTATCAACGACAGCGGCGCTAAAGTG
>NZ_PNCJ01000193.1 GCF_005887115.1 Pseudoalteromonas rubra
AAATGGTCAGTTGCATCACCGAGGTCGAAGCGCTCCATCTTATGGGGTACCTCTTCCAACAACATACACAGCAACGGGACCTTGTCAGGTGTTTTGTTGGGATATTACTTACCTGCCAAGCACAGTACGTGGGCAGTTTTATTATCTGTATATGCTCGAAGATATATACAGCAGAAAAATAGTGGGCCATGAAGTCCACGAGCAAGAATCAGGTGAGCATGCAGCTAACCTGCTGGAGCAAACATTAGTGCGTGAAAATGCGCTGCATAGCGGTGTGGTTTTACACTCAGACAACGGTGCACCGATGAAATCGCAAACCATGCGTATGA
>NZ_PNCJ01000194.1 GCF_005887115.1 Pseudoalteromonas rubra
AGGCAAGAGTGAGTAGGCCGGCACCGACCATAATGGTGATCACAGAGGATTTGCCGCGCCAACCTCGCAGCTTGCGGCCAATAACAACGGCTAAAAACACCCCCCAGGCGATAATGGAAAGCACCGTTTTATGCGCGTTTTCAATAGCCAGCATGGAATCTAGGAATACAAACCCAGAGAGCAGGGCGAGGCTCAACAAAGCTGTGCCAACAAACACTAATTGGTAAAGTTGCCGTTCGACCACCATCAGCGGTGGCAGGTGGCTGTATACAATGGCTAGGTCTTTGCGTTTAAGGCGTTTGTCGATGAAATAAAAC
>NZ_PNCJ01000195.1 GCF_005887115.1 Pseudoalteromonas rubra
TTATGATGCTTTATTTGAAATGCTTGGCTTTGAGAAGGTTGAGCGACTCATAGAGAAAAACGTCATCGAAGTGGCTCCTTTGGCGTATATGCGTGGTCGCACGTTGAATGACGCTTTTATCATTCTTGATGAGAGCCAAAATACCACAGTGGAACAAATGAAGATGTTCCTAACCCGTATTGGCTTTAATTCAAAAGCGGTGATCACCGGTGATATTACGCAGGTCGACTTGCCTCGCGGCGCGCGCTCAGGCCTGCGTCATGCAATTGAGGTGCTCAGTGATGTTGAGGCCATCAGCTTTAACTTTTTCCAAGCTCATGATGTGGTGCGCCACCCCGTGGTCGCTGCTATTGTTGAAGCTTACGAAAGCCATGATGAAGCACAGCG
>NZ_PNCJ01000196.1 GCF_005887115.1 Pseudoalteromonas rubra
AGTTTTTCCAAGCATATTATCTAGTTGAAAAGTTTGGTTTTGACAAGCGCAAAGCGCATCTTTCTAGTTTGATTGTAGCTGGGCAAATTTCCCGAGATGAGGCTTTAAAGGAACTTGAGAAACCTCTATATGACCAGCAAGAACTAAATGACGATAAGGTTTATATTGCGAATAAACTCAACCTTTCACTTGAAGAATTTGATAGCCTCTTAGCTTTAGAAAATAAAGATTATAAAGAT
>NZ_PNCJ01000197.1 GCF_005887115.1 Pseudoalteromonas rubra
CACTTCATAGTTCAGATCCCATTAAGTGGGGTACAGTAGTATGCGTGTAGTCTGTTTAGCCGCCTTGATGTGCAGCCTATCTGCGCAAGCAGGAACGCCCGATCAAGTGCGCTCGGCGCTGCTTTTTCAAATAGCCAAGTTTATCGACTTTACTCATGTTCAGTCTGATTCGGTGCGCTATTGTTTTACTAACTTAAGCAAAGGGCCTGGTGCATTTCTTGCGCAACAACAGAACTTATTGATACGTGGACAACCAATTGCCATAACCGAACTCAGTAAAAGTTCACAAAATGATGAACTTTCTCGGCAATGTGACATCACATACTTTGATGGAAAAAT
>NZ_PNCJ01000002.1 GCF_005887115.1 Pseudoalteromonas rubra
AATTAGATTAAACAATGCCGTACGTGTCCATCACATTGATTTTAATTATGATTATCTGGGGGTTTCTCAGATGGCGGCTTTAGGTATCTTTAGGGAAATAAATAAAATGAATCGAGTAATTCTGGCTTTAACTATGCTTACTCTTTCAGGGTGCGCATCACTTCCTGAAAACTATTCACAATTAACAACTGAGCAGTTCTTGCAAGGTGTTGCAAACAATAACAAACCTAAAATAATCCCTGCAAAATACATCAAAGGATCTGAAGCTAGTTTGTCTATGATCGGAGCAAGCTACAATGTTGTTGGTAGTTATGGTTCTGGTATTGTACTAGACGGTATTCGAGAAACAGCGAAACTTTGTTCTGATAAAGGTTTAGTTGTTAAAAATCCTAGTGTTATTAACAGCCGTAAAGTTTTGACTTGCGGTACAAACGATCTGAAAGTTTTAGCTATACATTACGTAAGCCGAGAGAACGCTGGATATGATACAGGTCATACATATGCTTACTTTGATCATCTAGCTTTGTTTGATATTGATAAAAAATTATCTGAAAAAGATATAGATTGGATTACTAACCAATACATTTCTTTTGAAAATCAAACTGTTGATTTTGAGCATGCGCATAATCACCAAAAATTAGACCCAAAAGAGTTTAGTAATTTCATATCCTTATACATTAATTAGTATCGAGAATACCTAACAAAGCACGGACTAAAAAAGCTTGGCTTGTGCTCCTTCGTCGCTGATTTTAGTCAAGCCTTTTCAGCCGCTTTTTGGGGCGTTAAATGTATGAGCTAGTCGATGAGATTTATACTACTTATTGTCTTTATTCTACCTGCCTGTGCGTGGGCAGCTGTTTGTGATAGGGCCAAGCTCTCTTATCTACTTGAAACTGCAGCGGCGCAAGAAAATATCTATGCCGTCCAGTTTGCGCTAGATCTCGGAGCTAACCCAAACGGTGTGACCGAACCAATATCTATTAAATGCTTTTCCGGTATGCCAACGGCATCACCGGTAATGCATGCGGCTTCTCACGAAGATACAGCCATATTAAAGTTATTATTGCAAAGCGGTGCTTCACCCAATACAGGTTGCTGCGACACATCAGCCCTACAAATAGCAAAAGAAAACAAAAACCCAGAAGCAGCCAAGTTACTTAAGCAATATGGCGCCAAACACTAATATATTTAACAAAGCCATCATGCATCGCCAGCTAAAGCTGGCTGGACAAATCTCCGTTGCTTGAATTTGTGTTTTAATCACTACACTAGCCAAATCAATCAACTTTTTCGGCCAGGTTTTACCTCTCCAATATTGCGCCCTCGGAGAGTAGCAGATGGATAAAGCGCCTTTTTTATCGACCTGTCGAAACCCGGCATTTCGATAGCTAGCATCGGTCCCGATGAGTGGAATACATTTATCAGGCAGGCTCTCTATGGAAGGGTAATGGCAAGTTCATCAAGGAACAAATGATGAGACTTAGGTGAGTTGT
The DNA here is from genome assembly GCF_005887115.1 of Pseudoalteromonas rubra. Lineage (GTDB taxonomy): Bacteria > Pseudomonadota > Gammaproteobacteria > Enterobacterales > Alteromonadaceae > Pseudoalteromonas > Pseudoalteromonas rubra_F. The sequence goes on from NZ_PNCJ01000002.1 coordinate 1,494, forward strand.
ATTGAGCAAACGTGAAGGTACGCTCATAGACTATCATTGAGCGTCCTTGAATGCTGACGGAAGTACGCAACGTCATCAGCCGCAGTTGTTCGCGCACATCGGCCCAGTCGACCAGCAAGATAGGCATGGGATTAGCGCTACATATCAGGCGCGCATGGAAGCGGTAAATAGCAAGTCGATCGTTATGCATTGCGGTGTTGCCAAGCAGTCGGTCTATACGTTTAATGTTGTGTTTTGCAGCGGCCCTTACTATTTCGCCCCAGCTTTGTAAGAGAGAGTTGATCACCATCGAGCAAAGTTTCAGTTGCCAGTATGAACGAATCAATACGCCGGGCATGAATCTGGGGCAGTTTTTTCTGAGCATATTGTGTAGGATAGCGATATCATGCATGGTGCTGTGATCTGGTGGTGTTGTTATCTGGTTAGTTTTTGGCGAAATAAATTAGATCAAACAATGCCGTTCGTATTCACCATATTGATTTAAAAGATAATTACTTGAGAATTCCTCAGAGTTAGGCGTTAGGTTTACTTGAATATGCTGTTCCAAATAGGGCTCATCATTTGTGCTTTAGTCATTGGATTTATTGAGACTTATTTTTATATGTGCTTCGCAGCACGATTAGCTGAATATAAAAAAGAAACTGGCATAACAAATTTGCGATTAACTGAAGCGCGCGAGGCATTTACAAAAGGAAATAGTTACACAAAACACATACTTGAAAGTGAGTGGTCAAAGTTTAAGTGGTGTCGTCGTTTACGAATCTCATTTTTCAGTGCCTTTGTCTTATCAATATTTTTTGTAAGCAACTAGCTGGGTGTAACCCTAACAAGGCCGTCATACAAAGGACACAAAATAGCAGGCTTGCATTCCTTCGTCGCCAATTTTAGCCCGCTATTTTCTGCTGTTTACGGCAAGCGTTACATGTTTTGAGAATGGAGTGAAATTTGAGCATCGAAAAAAACGGATTTGAGATTCACTCTAGCTTTGTAAGTAATGACTCAATCAATGACATCATTACTGAAATTGAATCACTAGATTCCGACTATCCAAAACATGGAGTCCGTAATGCCGAAAAAAAGCTCATTTCAGTTAAGAAACTTGTTGAGTCAGACTTGCTTCTAGAAAAAGCTAAAAGCTATCTTTCCGGAAATCCCGAGGTGGTTCGGGTGATTGTCTTTGATAAAACCTCTGATAAAAACTGGCTTGTTACCTGGCATCAAGATAAGACTATTTCAGTAAATAACAAAAAAGAAATTGATGGTTGGGGACCATGGACTTTGAAAGATGGTGTTCATCATGTTCAACCAGAGCTAAATGTGCTCGAAGACATGGTGACCTTTCGCATTCATCTTGATGATGCAAATGAGAGTAATGGCTGCTTAAAAGTAATACCAAACAGTCACAGTTTGGGTATTCTAAGTAAAAATGAACAAGATAGAGTTGTCGCCCAATCGACAGAATATATCTGTTCAGTTAAATCTGGGGACTTATTGGTAATGAGGCCTCATTTACTGCATTCATCAAGTAAAGGAAATAAGCCAAGTCACCGTCGTATTGTCCATGTTGAGTACAGTAGCTTTCAGTTACCAATGGGGCTAGCATGGGCTTAAAAAACGGATGTAATAAAGCGTGGTAATCGGCCGCAAAAACTATCACTTGTTATGCAAAAAACAAAATATGCGCCTTTTGCCAATGGCTGAGTGTGGCTTTATACAGCCAAAGAGGATTATGAGCAATTTGCTAATTGGGTTCTGGCTTGGATTCCATCAACGCTTTTGGTGATCCTCACTTTTTTCGCTTTAATTGGCGCAGTCAGTAGCGTTTTAGATTTGCCAATTCTTTTTAGTCTAAAGTGGATCATTACTTCTGTGTTTGGGATCTTTGGCTACATTGCTTTGACTTCAGTAAGCTGGGGCTTAAAGCTTAAGCATAAAACTCGATTAATATTTCTCATTTTGGGTCTATTTGCTCTGTCATTTACGTACTGCTCAGGTGCTCACTTTGATGGCGAGATGCTTAAACTGGGTAGTGTATGGTTTGAGTTTTACTTGTTTTTATGCCCAGCGATATTCTTATTAATCCATATAGTTTTACATCTTGTTTTGATGCCTAATGCTATGTACAAGCGTATAAAATGAAGGACTTATTTTGAAGGTTAAAATTGAGAGTTATATTGGTGTTTTAATATTTTTTCTATTTTTCAGCTCGTTTACTTTCGCTTGTAAGCCATGCAGTGAGGATGTTAGTGTTTATATCGTGAAGCAAAGAAAACCAGTTTTTGATAAGCCATATTCTTCTCGAGAGCGAAATGGGTATGTGACTTTTAAAGCAGATATAGGGCACTTTAAAGTAAGTAATGTTAAAATAATTGAATTATACCCTGAAGATATTCCTCTAAGTGTGGTTGAGGAAATGATTTTAAAAACGCAGTATAAATTGATTTCTAATAGGTCAGGTCACATAGCATGTGACTCAAAGTCTCAGGAATTAAGCTTTGTATTTCGCTTGCCGCTATAAAAATCAAGCTACAACCTTGTAACGCCACCCAACCGAGTACAGCTCATTAGTAGATTTATGCTGCCTCAAGGTCGCCAACTGGGGGCATGTCTCCCAGTGCATCGTGAGGCCTTTCATAATTATATACTTCTAACCACTTTTCTGTGATTTCGCGTACTTGTTGTAGTGAATCGAACAGATGTAAATCTAATACTTCTTCCCGATAACTGCGGGTAAAGCGTTGCACAAACCGTTTTGATAGGGACTACCAGACTGAATAAACTCTGGCTTTATGTTTTTATCCGAGCCCAACTTTCTAATAAGCCGGAGGTGAATTCAGATGCATTATCACGTGCTCTTTCAGGCTGCCGCAAACTTTATCAAACTCACTGATCGTCATTGCAAACGCTTTATAGATGGTCGTATGTCATTGTTATTTTTCTGTTCGCTCACACTGCAGCTTTGTTGGTCTGTTGTTTGTCGGCTTAGAAGGGGCATTCGTTGTTTTACATGCACTGTATGAGTACAAAAGCAGACATCAGCTGTCTAATGCGCGCAGTGCCCGAAAAAACAATTACTTAGCAATAGTACTCTTTTACCTTTTGGGTATAATTGCGGTAGATGTCCGCTATTTTCTTTCTATGCTCTTTTTGTCCTTTGCTTTCTTTTACGGAAAGTAAAGGACAATATCCGGCAGGGCTGAACTGTAACTGCGCAGCCGTTTTGTGCATGGGAATTATAACATGAGTGAAGAAATGACGCGTGTTCGGAGTCAATCTTAGTGTACTGTATCAAAAGGAGATGTAAGTGAATGATTCGATAAAGTCAAAAATACCCTTGTTATTTTTATTGAGTGTTTCTATATCTTGGGGGTTTTACTACCGATCAGATAGTTGGTTAAATGACTACGGCCACGCAAATTTTGAATGGTTGTTTCTCCTGGATGCGCTGCTTGTGCTACCCATTGTTTGCTTTATGTGTGTTAAGAATAATAAGCAAGCCACTTTGAAAGCGGTTGTACTGGTGTGTCTAGCGATATGGGTAGCAAGCTACATAATCCCTGAACAAAATAAGCTACTCTTAAACTACCTTGAAAGCGGTCGTTATTTGGTGATGGCGGCAATTTTAGCGCTGGAAGTTGCTGCTGTAATGACGGTGTATTTTTCAATTAAGGTTGCCATAGGTAAAGACGAAGACCCGGATATCTCGATAGACAGTTCAGTAAAAAGGTATTTGGGTGACACAGTTTTGGCAAAGATTTTTTCCTTCGAAACACGCATGTGGACCTTTGCCTTCTTTGCTAAACGCATAAAAGCTGGGAGCTTTAATGGCCGGCAGCACTTTACTTATCACCAAAAAGATGGCGCTAAAAGCAACTTGCTGGGATTCATTTTTTTGATTGCACTCGAAATCCCGCTCACGCACCTGTTTTTACACTTTGTCTGGTCGCCGCTTGGTGCAAATGTTATTACTTTACTTACCCTTGCAAGTCTGGTCTTTTTTGTTGCTGAGTATCGCGCTGTGTCTCGCAGGCCCGTTTCTCTGATTGCTAACGACCTTGTGATTCGCTATGGCCTTTATAACTCGCTCATTATCCCACTTAATAATATTGCTAACGTACAACCGCATGATGAATATGTGGCACGAGCTCAGCATATTAAGCGTTACAATTACTCTGGCAACCCAAATGTCAAAATTGAATTGAAAGTGCCGCAGGCCGCGGTGGAATACATTTTTATTGGTCTGGATAACCCTGACCAGTTTATTTCGGCCGTGGTTGACAGTGCTTCGTTGGCCCCGCAATGCAATAATTAAATAGGCATGTGGGGGTCTGAGTTACGGATCTCCACTGCAATATCGGTGCAATTGCTCTGAGCAAACAAGCCAGTTTATAATTAGCTCTGCTGTAGTTTTAAACCAAAATTGACAGCCCGCGGCGATTAACGATTAATCTACCAGCCTGTGCTCAAGTGCAAAACAATAAGCATGTGTGGGCCTGTTTCTTCTCTTGTTCACAAAATTCCATCCTGTAAGTTTCAAGAAAGTTTGTTCCTTTAAGTTTTACTCAACCCCGGACAAAAGCGTTGTCCGATATAGTAAATTTGATTAACGGAGCACGGCAATGAATAAAACAGTTTCTTTGATTTCTCTGGCATTAATGAGTTTTTCAACCCTGGCTGATGATCAGGAGCAAGGTATTCAATGGGGAATTGGCGCGGCGGTTGTATCTCAGGATCAGGGCTACACAGATGTTGGCAATGAGACTATGTTAGTGCCTGCTCTGGCCATACAATACGGCAATTTTTCATTACTGGGGCCACGTGGCAGCTACAAAGTCTGGCAGCAGGACAATATTGAGTTCTCAGTGGTGGGGCAGCTGAGGCTGGACGGCTACGAGGAAGCCGACGGTGATATTTTCCTGGGGATGGAAGACAGGGATATGAGCTTTGATTTTGGCTTTGAAGGGGAATTTGATACGGAGTTTGGCGAGTTCGGTTTTTCCTTTATGCATGATGTTACCAGCACCCACAAGGGCTATGAAGCCAGTGTCAGCTATGGTGTGCCGTTTACACTTGGTGACGGGCGGATAATGCCTTATGTCTCTGCAAGTTACCTCAGTGAGGACCTGGTTGATTATTACTATGGAGTATTACCAACAGAACAGCGCACCGAGCGCAACGCTTATACAGGCGACGCAACCATGAATCTTGAAGTGGGTGTCTCCAGTGATTGGTTTTTTGGTCGTAACCATATGATAAAAGCCGATCTGAGTTACACCGCTTATGGCAGCGAAATAAAAGACTCTCCGCTTATCGAGCAATCCGGATCTGTGCAGTTACTATTGGGGTATGTGTATGTCTTCTAAAGCGCTTTTCCTTTTGAGTCTGGTCGCCATGCTGGGCTGCCAGGATCAGCAACGAGAAGTCAATACAGAGGCACCTGTGAACCATGCCAGGGTGACTCAGGTTGCCACTGCGATGCCAGAGCGGGTAGTCGAGGTGCCACAGAAAGTTTTTTTTGGCCAGATAGAAGGGGCCGAAAACACCCAGTTAGCTGCGTTAAAATCGGGGAGGGTTGAAAAGCTCTGGGTACGTGCCGGGCAATTTGTGACGCGTGGTACGGTACTGATGGAGCTTTATGACCCTGTTGCATATGCCTTGCTTGAACAAGCGCGGGCAGAGCTTCAGCGTACACAGGCAGAGCTGATCAACAGTTTGGCTGAATTCGAGCGCGCCGAGGCACTGGTTAAACGCAATTTGCAAACTCAGTCGCAGCTAGATCAACGCCGACGTAATCTGGATATGGCTTATCAGCAAGTGAATAAAGCACAGGCCGAGGTAAATGCCGCTCGCAATCAGCTTGCTGAGCTTACTATCAGCGCCCCGTTCGACGGGGTAGTGAGTGATCTGCTGGTAAGGCGCAAGGAGTTTGCTGAGGCTGGCCAGACGGTGCTGAACTTTCAGGCTGCATCCGCTTTACATGCCCGTTTTGCGATACCTGAAGAAGTAGCACTGACAATCAATGAGCAGGAGTATGTGGAGGTTTTTGTGCCGGCGCTGAACGAGTCGGTAACAGGCCTGATAGTGGAGCGTACCTTACCGCTGGGGTCACGCGCTCCCTTCTTTTTTTTGAAAGTCCGGCTGGAAGCACACAATCAGACTTGGATGGGTCTGAATGCGCAACTAAAAATTCCGCTTTCAGATCAACCTTTGTATCGCCTGCCTGGTGGTGCCTTACACTATGACGATGCCAGTCAGCCCTATGTGGTACTGCAATCAGAGCCTGAACAGCGCCGTTATGTTGAGGTAATAACTGGGCGTGCCCACCATATTCTTGTCAGCAGCCATGAGCCACTTGAATCGCCCGCACTGATATTTGCTGATAGCCGCATGTTGCTGAGCCACTCGTTTAATAAGGAGTAAGTTGTGATTCGACCTCCCTGGTTTGTTAATCCTCGCCTTATTTTGGGCCTGGTATGTATTTTGTGTCTTGCCGGTTTGGGTGGCTGGTTCAGCGCCCCGGAGCAAGAAGATCCCAGCTTTCCGTATCGCAATGGCATGATTGTACTCAATGCCAATGGTCTGGAAGCTGAATCTCTGGCACAGCGCTACATTCGGCCTCTGGAGCGTGTTTTAGCGCAAATAGATGAAATCCAGACCTACAGCGCTCAGGTGAAACACGGCTCCGCGTCGCTGGATATAGAGCTGAAAGAAACGGTGTATCACACCGACCAGGTTTGGCAGCGGATCAAAGAAGGGGTTGCCCCTATACGCCAGAGTAATCCGGCGCTGTCTATGACTATCTTAGATCGCGTGCAGGACACCCAGGGTATTTTATTGTCTGTTGGCAGTCGGGGCGACCTGCTACAGGAGCGCCAACTGGCCATTGAATTGCGAGATCAGATATTGGCGCTCAGTACAGTGCGCAATGCTCAGCTGGTGGGCGACCCGGGCAGCCAGATAGCGGTGGCCTATTCGCAGCAAACTATGTTGCAAACGGGTGTCACGCCCTTGCAGATTGCTCAGCGTATCGGCGGTGCCAATCAGATTGACTCGGTTGCCAGTATCACCGACGACCGGGCTAACCTTATTCTGTCACCTGTGGCTCAACTGGACTCTTTGGCCGAGCTTAAGGGTAAACTTGTGGCAACCGGTCAGGGCCAGCAATTGCCTTTATCTACGCTGGCCGATATCCATTATCGTCCCGACCCTAAAGCCAGTGAGTCTTTTTGGATCAACGGTCAGCAACGCGTTGGTGTGGCGGTGACTCTGGTGCCCAACCGGATCCGTATTGCACAGGCGGGTGAGCAGGTTACCGAGCTGGTTGAGCAATTCAATGAGGTTTATGAGGCAGACGCTGTCACGATAGAACTGTTTCAGCCCAGGTGGGCCAAAAAGCGCAAAGACGGGCTAATGCAATCGTTAATGCTGAGCCTGGTTGCCATTGCTGTTATTTTGTTTATTTTCCTCTCTGCCAGTGGTGCTGCGAGTGTATGTATTGCCGTTATGGTTATCACATTGTCGGCCATTGCCGCTTTTAGTGCGATGGATGGTGTATTGCATCAGATGACCATTGCCGGGCTGATTTTATCTTTAGGCCTGATGGTCGATAACTGCATTGTGGTTGCAGAGCGATTTAACCGGCATATGTCTGCGGGCAGCAAACCTTTGCACAGTGCTATCCTAAGTATCACTGAGTTGTGGCGTCCACTGTGTGCAGCAACCGTGACAACCATTGCAGCGTTTTTGCCAATGCTGATGGCCAAAGGCAGTGTGGCCGATTTTATCGCCAGTATTCCGGTCATGGTGATTTTGTGTATTGTGGCCAGTTACGCCATTGCGTTAACGCTGGTGCCTTTGCTGAACCGTTACTTACCTGTGCGTAAAAGTCCGGTTTCTCGCTGGCAGCAGCAACTGCAACATATTTTAGAGCAGGGCGCACTGGCTTTATCCAAGTTTACCCTGCAGCACAAAACCCTGACGTTAGTTGCTGTATTTGGACTATGCGCCGGGTTGATGTCGCTGCCGCAGGCCGATGGTGAGTTTTTTCCAAAAACCAACCGTAATCAGGCCATTGTGGATGTGGAGCTGCCCATGGGCACGCACAAACGGCTCACAGCAAGCACGTTAAACCGGATAGCTGAAGACATCAGTGCACATGCCGATGTGCAGCGAACGCTGGTATTCAATGGTTTCTCCGGCCCGCGCTTTTACTACAACCTGGCGCAAAAACCGGATGAAAGCCATATTGGCCGGGTGGTACTGACGGCCCAAGCACATACCGATATGGCGTTGCTGGTTGAACAGCTGAACGACCAATTGCAAAGCGACTACCCGGAAGTCATTCTGCGAGCCCGGGAGCTCGGGCAGGGGCCGCCACTGGAAAGTACGGTGGTAATGTGGCTAAGCGGTGAAGACTATAAAGTCTTACGTCGGGCGGGCGAAGAGGTATTTGCCTTGCTGAGCTCAGATGGGCGGTTTGACGCACCCGGCAAAGCCTACTCGGGAGCCGTGCCTCAGCTGACCATGACTTTTGATCAGCAACGGCTGAGTCAGCTTGGCCTCACTGAAAGCCAGCTTAATGATTATCTGGCATGGCGCAGTGCAGGGCTAACTATGACTCAGGTGAGCTTTAACGATGAGCCTACATCAGTTGTGCTGTATGACCCGGATTCAAGTCATGACAGTATTGATCTGATGAACACCGGCGTACTGACCTCACTGACCGAAAAACCGGTGCCGGTTCATGCGCTTGCTGATACTCGGATAGTCGGCCAACCAGCAATTTTGGCGCGCAGAAACGGTGTGCCCGTGGTTAAACTGATCAGCGAAGTTGCACCGGGCGTGGATGAGACTGCGCTGCTCACTGAGTTGATGCCAGAGCTGACAGCTATTGCCGAGCGATACGGATTACAGTTAGCGTTTGGCGGAGAAATGGCTGAATCTGGCGAGGCAAACAATGCCTTGTTTAAAACCCTGCCAGCTGGTGCGCTGTTGCTCTTTATTGCCTTGGTACTGCAGTTTAATTCGTTACGTTTAACTTTGCTGGTGATGCTGAGCATTCCCTTTGCCGTCATTGGTGCGCCGGCTATGCTGAGCCTGGCTCAGGTGCCGTTCGGGTTTATGTCGGTGTTAGGGATCCTGGCACTGGCAGGAATAGTCGTGAACAATGCTATCTTATTGATCGACGGTACTTTGTTGTACGTACAAGCGGGGAAGAATACGCAGGCAGCTATCATGTTATCGGTACAAAATAGGGTGCGTCCTGTTATAGTCACTTCGGTCACAACCATAGTGGGTATGCTACCTTTAACCTCGGCCAGCAGTCCACTGTGGCCGCCACTGGCATGGGCTGTGATTGGCGGATTGATCACTTCAACCATTCTGGTGCTGGTGGTGATCCCAGTTTTGCTGCAATGGTTGTTACCCAAGCGCACCAGTTCAATGCCAATTGCATTACCTGAGCTGACGTAAAACCTGTCTGGAATAAAGTGGAACAAGTTGAGTAAGGCAAAAAATGGAGAAAGTAGTATGCGCATATTGATCACCGAAGATAACCTGCAACTGGCGAGCTTTATTCAGCAGGCCATGACTAAAGAAGGCTACGCGGCTGATATAGCCACCAGTGCGGGCGCATTACGCGATCAAATGGCATTATGGCACTACGACGCCATTATTCTGGATCTCGGGTTGCCCGACAAAGACGGACTTGATGTGATTGCCGCCTTACGGGGTGCCGACAACCCGGTACCGGTGCTGATCTTAACCGCGCGGGGCAGTGTGGATGATCGCATAGCCGGCTTGGATCTGGGTGCAGATGACTATATCAACAAGCCGTTTGATATCGGCGAGCTACTGGCGCGGCTGCGCGCTTTGCTTCGTCGTCCCAGTCAGTACACAGGTACCTTATTATCTCATGGTAACCTGGCGCTTGACCCGAAATCTCGTCGCGTAACGGTAGGCGGCGAGAACCTTTCAATGGGTAAGACAGAAGTGGCCATTTTGGAATATCTGCTGCGCCATGTAGGCTTAACCGTGGGCAAAGATGCATTGTACGACGCCATTTACGCCATGGGGTTTGAAGTAACCGACAACGCTTTGCAAGTGGCGGTACACCGAATTCGCAAAAAGCTTGATGGTACTGAGGCGGGCGTCACCATTAAAACGCTCCGTGGCATAGGATATATACTGGCATGAAAATCATAAAAAACTCACTCGCCCGTAAGATCTACCTGCATTTTATTCTGATAGGCTCGGTGGTGTTCACCGGAATAGGTGTGATCTTGCACCTGTTTTCGATGAACTATGCCAATCTGGCGCTCGAAGTCAGTATGAAAGGCATGATTGAGGACGTAGGGGATGCACTGCATTTTGAGCAACAGCAACTTGTGTATACCCCTGATAATGTGATTGAAAAGTGGGGCTATGACGCCCTGTACAATAACTTTGCGTTTCGTGTTCTGCGCGCCGAGGATGGTCAGGTATTGCTCCAGTCTGTAAACAGTGAACAGGGCTCTGAAGCATTGGCAGCGCTGACCGACACCATTGCGCTTGGGTATTCTCACCTTGATGGCGTTGATCGTTTTCGTACCGAACTCACACTGGACGGACAGGCGCTGTTGCTGGACATGGCACGCAATGACCTGATCACAGAATTGGCAAACGAAGCCGTGATCCCGGCACTAAACCGGGTGACGGCCATCACCATTTTTGCCGCATTTGGGGTGTTTATGGTGGTTGGGTACTTATCGGTGCGCTCTGTGGTGCGGCCCGTTAAAACCGTAGCTGGCCAGTTAAAGCAGATCAAACCGGAACAGCTCAGCTTCAGGCTCAGTAACGAGGGGTTACCATATGAGATTCAGCCGATTGTGGATTCACTGAACCAGGCCATGGAGCGGGTAGAGGGAGGCTTTGATGAACAAAAGCGCTTTGTGGCCAACGCCGCCCATGAGCTTAAAACCCCACTGGCTGTGCTTAATACCCGTGTTCAGCTGGCCGATATTGCCCCCCAGATCCGCGAAGAAATCGTCAACGATGTCGCTTATATGAGTCGGGTGGTGCAGCAACTCTTAGATCTCTCTCGCGCGCAAAACTTTGTGGTGTACAACAAGGTACCGGTAAGCCTGTCAGCGCTGGCACAGGAAGTTTGCATGATGCTGGCACCGCTGGCAGTACAGTTTGATAAAGAGCTAAGCCTGGACACGGAACCGGGCACCGCTCAGATCCTGGCAGACAAAGCCGCCGTGCATATTATGATTAAAAACCTGGTCGAAAACGCCCTGAAACACTCACAAGACAATGCCAAGATTCAGGTCAGAGTGAGTGCCACTGAGTTGGAAGTGAGCGACAACGGCCCCGGGATCCAGTCGCAATTTTACGACCGCCTGTTTGAGCGCTTCTGGAGGCAGGAACAATCTACCCTGAGCGGCAGTGGGCTGGGCCTGTCTATCGTCAAAGAAGTCGTCGACTTTCACAACGCCAAACTCACGGTTACCTGCAAAAACGAGCAAGGCGGCGCAAGCTTTAAAGTAGTGTTTGGGAAGCGTGAGGCTTAACCCGAACGGTTGTGAGATGAATCTGAATTGTAACAGGGCGGTTTTCTGCTCAGTCACCTCGCTATACAAACGACTACGCCATCCCGGACGCGTGCGAGCCGGGATCTACTCAAATACCGCGCAGCAGTGACAGGTTCCAGACGCACCTCACCAACATCACCATCCCTACTAACAACTCCGTCATCCCGGACGCGTGCGAGCCGGGATCTACTCAAACACCACGCAGCAGTGCCAGGTTCCAGACGCATCTCATAAACAACTCTGTCACGACCAAGCAACACCGTCACCTGACAAACAACGCCGTCACTTCCAAACAACTCAGTCATCCCGGACGCGTGCGAGCCGGGATCTACTCAAACACCGCGCAGCAGTGCCAAGTTCCAGGCGTACCTCACCAACATCACCTACTAACAACTCCGTCATCCCGGACGCGTGCGAGCCGGGATCTACTCAAACACCACGCAGCAGTGGCAGGTTCCAGGAGCACCTCACAAACAACTCCGTCATCCCGGACGCGTGCGAGCCGGGATCTACTCAAACACCAAGCAGCAGTACCCGGTTCCAGGCGCACCTTACCAACAACACCGTCACTGCCAAACAACGTCGCCATCCCAAACGCGTTTGAGCCTGGATAAACTTAACTAGATGATTATTTCAAACGTTATAAATCATCCCAACCATAAATGCTGATTGTTTATACAGGTATAAGCAAATGTAGTCAGTTTCCATGTCAAATTTCTCGTTTTCTCCGCGCTTGAAGGTCTCGTTTAAGTGAAGATCTGATTTAATTTACATAGATTCAATAAGTTAGTAGCTTTACATAACGAGACCCCAAGTCTCGCTATGAACAAGGCTCGGTTTCACCAAAGACATTTTGGCTTGAGTGACTAGTACAATAGTGGTAGGTTACTGTTCTTATTATGAATAAAATAATTTAGCTGTGGATCTGTACGGTTTCAGGAACTGGGTTTAACCGGTATTCACGCTAATAAGCTGTTATACCCGTTAAGGAGTCTTCAAAACAATGAGTACGCCAAAGATATTTGTTTCCTATTCACACGACTCTCCCTCACATAAAGGCTGGGTTTTATCGCTGGCGACAAAACTGAGAGCATCCGGCATCGATGCAATACTCGATCAGTGGGAGTTAACAGCGGGAGATGACTTACCTTCGTTTATGGAGAAGCATATTTCAGAAGCCGATTACATTTTAATGGTATGTACTGAAAGTTACGTTTCAAAAGCCAATTCAGGTAAGGGCGGTGTTGGCTATGAAAAAATGATAGTGACATCAGATTTGATGAAAAATATCGATTCCAATAAGGTAATACCAGTCATCAGACAAAAAGGTAAAAGTGATGTACCCACTTTTCTTAAAACAAAACTCTACATAGATATGTCAAATGATGAGCTAGAAGAATTTGGTTTTGATGAATTGATCCGAACAGTACATAAATCTCCTTTATACAAAAAGCCTGAAATTGGGCGAAATCCTTTTGAAAGTGGTGAACCGCCTAAACCACGAAAACCAGAACCTGCTTCGGATAGCCTTAAAGAGTTCATGATGGGGCTCGTTCAAGCATTTAATCAAACGTCTAATAAATATGTTTTATACAGAACCTTAGTAGAAACATCTTCGCTATCCAGGATAATGATGGATTACGAAATTGATAAAGCCATTAATGAAGGGCTAATAACGAAGGATTCTGATGGGGATATCATTATGACAGAAAAAGGACGGTTTTATGTTGTTGAAAATGGGTTTGCATAGGTATAACAAGGCGCTGCTGTCGGACAAATTCTACGCTTCGCTCCAAATTTGCCGCAGAGCGCGGCGTTAAGCGCCGAAAGGAGATTCAGTGAGAGTTCGAAGTACTGAGCAGCTCATAAGCCACTTAGTTGAAGGCAATAAAGTTAAGTACGTCTTCTTTTGGGGGCACAGAAAACCCAAGCAAGGTGTAGGAAAGTCCTGTTTTAGCCAATGGTATGAAGCCCCTTTTGTTGTGATTCAATAAAACC
>NZ_PNCJ01000020.1 GCF_005887115.1 Pseudoalteromonas rubra
ATTTGACGGAGCAAATATGACGCTAACGGCGTTGAAAATTTTTCATTTAGAACAACTAAATAACAAAATTTTTGCCTTGTTATCGACCATATTTTCTCGCCTCAAAATAGAACACTTAATTTAGCAAATTGGTATCAGATTTCAGCAACTAAATAGTAGATATAAAAAAGGCCATCACAATGTATGGCCTTTTATCACTTGTAGTTAGCGGATCGCGCTATCTACCAACGTCTTGGCCGCCTGTTCCAGCTCAGCAAGATGCGCTTCGCCTTTAAACGACTCAAGATAGATTTTATAAATGTCTTCGGTGCCTGATGGACGAGCCGCAAACCAACCCGACTCGGTCACTACTTTTAATCCACCGATGGCCGCTTTATTACCTGGTGCCTCGGTCAGAATATCGGTGATGGCATCACCGGCAAGCGTGCTTGCCGTCACATCTTGTGGGCTTAAGGCTTTTAGTTTGGCTTTTTGTTCAGGTGATGCCGGTGCATCAATACGCTTGTAAACTGGCGCGCCATATTGCGCTTCCAGCTCAAGATAGTATTGTGATGGTGTTTTACCAGTCACAGCCAGGATCTCCGCAGCCAGTAAGCCCAGAATAAAGCCGTCTTTGTCTGTGTTCCAGACCTCACCGTTACGGCGCAGGAAAGATGCGCCCGCGCTTTCTTCACCGCCAAATGCCAGCCATTGTTCGCTCAGGCCATCAACAAACCACTTGAAACCAACCGGTACTTCGTATACTTCGCGCTGATTGCCTTTAACCACTTTATCGATCATGGCACTGGATACCAGGGTTTTGCCAATCTTGATCTCACTGCCCCAGTCGCGATGCTTAAGCAGGTAATCTATCGACACAGCCAGGAAGTGGTTTGGATTCATCAGACCGTCTTGAGTGACGATACCGTGACGGTCGTAATCCGGATCGTTACCAATGCCGATATCATAATCGTCTTTAATCGCCACCAGATTGGCCATCGCAAATGGCGAAGAACAATCCATACGAATTTTGCCGTCTTTGTCCAAAGGCATAAAGGCAAAGCGTGGGTCAATCTGCTCATTCACAACCGTGAGATCTAACCCATATTGCTTGGCAATCACCGGCCAGAAATTGATGCCAGAGCCGCCCAGCGGATCAACACCAATGCGTACGCCTGCTTTGGCAATGGCTTCGAGATCGACAATATTCGCCAGGTCTTCTACATAAGGCGTGATCAAATCGACGTATTTTACAAATCCAGAGCGGCTGGCTTTTGCAAATGGGAACAGCTCAACTTCAACCAGGTCTTCGATTAACAGTTGATTGGCACGATCTTCAATCCACTTAGTCACATCAGTATCAGCCGGCCCACCATTGGGTGGATTATATTTAAAACCACCATCTTCTGGCGGGTTATGTGATGGCGTCACCACAATACCATCAGCCAGCTCATGCGGATGAGTCTTGTTATGACACACAATCGCGTGACTGATCACCGGGGTTGGTGTGTAATCATCGTTTTCTTGCGTTACCACATGAACTTCGTTGGCAACCAGCACTTCGATGGCAGAATTGAACGCAGCCTCGGACAAGGCATGGGTATCTTTACCTAAAAACAAAGGCCCAAAAATGTTGTTGGCTTTCCTGTAGTCACAGATAGCCTGAGTGATTGCCAGGATATGAGACTCATTAAACTTCACATTATATGAGCAGCCTCGGTGGCCTGACGTGCCAAAAGCAACACACTGCTCGGGGTTTTGTTCCAGATCAGGCTCATTTAGATAGTAAGCCGATACCAGTTTGGGAATATTCGCCAGCTGACTTAACGGTGCTGATTTGCCTGCATTGGGGTGATTTGCCATCACATTTCCTTATAGGTAGTCTCGGATAGTTTCTGCCTGTTGCGCCGAATAACCAAGTATGAGCGCAACTTCGTGCAACATCATTTTTTTGCGTGTCGTGTTTGAGTTTGTCATGACCCAATACTGACTATCTGCAATGTTTTTCGGGTTCGTACTACTACCGCTTTCGAGCAACGCTGCTTTGCTGGTCGAAAAATAAATGCGATCTCGCCCTTTGATCTCCAGAACTTTATGGAAATCAGCTTTGTGGCTGCGATGAAACGCCGCCAAAATAAATAAAAAGCGCCCTACTACACCTTTTTGCATAGCCAGCTCTTCTTTATTAAGGATATCAAATACGTTACCTGAAGCATCATTTGAAACCGCTGCAGGCTCTGCTTCACCCTGCGGTTGAACGACCGCTTCTGCGGGCTGTACGGTTTCTTGTGCGTTCTGCACCACTGAGTTCAGGTTTAATAAACGACGCAGGATCTGGGAAGCGCTTTCACCAATACTTTGCGTGTTACTGGCAATGTACTGATATAGCTCGTCATCTATCTCTATTTTTTTCATGCTTGTCCTGTCATTTTATACATCTACTGCATCTTCTCGGGATTATATCTAAATTTAACTTATTCCTCTACGGCTATGATTTTGCTTTCAACACTGGCAAACTATGCGCCGGATCCGGAGGTATTATGTTGCTTAACTACAAATTATCGGGACAGCCAATGGGCAGTGCCGAGCCAGTTGTGTTACTTCACGGCCTGTTTGGCTCGCTGGAGAACCTAAATATTATAGCCCGCGCATTGGGCGAGTCTTACACTGTGATCAATCTAGATTTGCGCAATCATGGTCTGTCGTTCAAAAGCGATGTAATGGATTACCCCAGCATGGCTCAGGACGTGTTAACCCTGCTCAAACACCTTAATGTAGATAAAGCACATCTGGTTGGTCATTCAATGGGCGGCAAAGTGGCCATGCAGGTAGCTATGCTGGATGAAAGTATAATCCATAAGCTGATTGTGCTGGACATAGCCCCTGTGAATTACCCCCCACGCCATGACACCATTATCCAGGCGTTAAACGCCGTTGCTTCTACAGCAGTTGCAAGCCGCAGTGAAGCGGACGCCATCATGCAAACCTATATAGCAGAGCAAGGTGTGCGAGGCTTTTTACTTAAGAGCCTCGCAAAAGACGAACAAAACATCCTGAACTGGCGGTTTAACCTGGCCGTCATAGAAGCCAACTATGATAAAATTATCTCAAACATAAATACAACTCATTCTTGTTTGTGTGATACTCTTTTTCTAAAAGGAAACAACTCAGATTATATTATGGCCGAGCACAAAGACGCCATCATGCAAGCATTTAGCAATGCCAGAGCAAAAATCATCCAGGGTGCCGGACATTGGCTGCACGCAGAGAAACCGCAAGCCGTCAATCGTTCAATTATTGATTTTATTCAATAATTACCCCAGTTTTTTCTCAGCAAACTTAATTTATCGGTAACAGGTATGATATAGTAGCCGCCGTTTATATTTTGAGTAGTGCAAAGATGATCAACGAATTTATGAATGAGTTTGAAACCATTGGTCTTTACTTTGCTCTCGCCGGGATTTTCTTCTTTATAGGTATGGCCATTCAGGACGTCCTAAAGAAAGGAGACGTGCCCAAGTTTGGTCGATACATTGTCTGGTTAGTGCTATTTTTAGGGTGCTCAGGCTTTATCGCCAAGGGCCTGATACAAGTATTTTGGCAAGGTGCGGGTGTTGGTTAATGGCCAAGTCTGAATTAGATAGAACCACTATCGACTTGTTTGAAAATGAAAAGCGCCCTGGTCGGCCTAAGACAAATCCTCTCCCCAGAGAGATGCAGCTAAAGATCAACAAGCGCAATCAGATTAAAAGAGACAGAGCAAGAGGGTTAAAGCGCGTCGAGTTTAAAATTTCCTCTGAGCTATATCAGGCATTGAGCGATATGGCCGAAGAGCAAAACATCAGTCGTAGCGCGCTGATAGAAACCATTTTGCAAGAAAAATTAGCGATTAATAGATAAAAGGTAAGTAGTTAATGGCAAGCGTAGGTATTTTTTTCGGCAGTGACACGGGTAACACCGAACACGTTGCAAAAATGATCCAAAAAGAATTGGGCAAAAAATTAGTCGACGTAAAAGACATTGCCAAGAGCAGCAAAGCAGATATCGAAGAGTTCGACTTGATCCTTTTTGGTATCCCTACTTGGTACTACGGTGAAGCGCAGTGCGACTGGGATGATTTTTTCCCTGAGCTGGAAGAAATCAATTTTGAAGGAAAGCTGGTCGCGATCTTCGGTTGTGGTGACCAGGAAGACTATGCCGAGTACTTCCTCGATGCAATGGGTATGGTCAATGACATTGTCACCGAACGTGGTGCAATCGTGATCGGTAACTGGTCGACTGAAGGCTACGACTTCGAAGCGTCCAAAGCCCTGGTTGATGACGGCCACTTTGTTGGTCTGGGGATTGATGAAGACCGTCAGCCTGAATTGACCGAAGAGCGTGTTAAAAAGTGGTCTGCTCAGGTATACGAAGAAATGTGCCTAAGCGAGCTGGAAGACTAACTAGACCCTAAACGGGTTAGTAATCCAAAGCACACTATTTTTAAGTCTGTGTCGTGCTAGACTTAAGTAGTAACTGAAATTAGACAAATTGAGACAGATTAATGACTGATCACAACTTAGAGCTAAAAAAAGCGGGTTTAAAGGTTACCCTGCCACGCATTAAGATCTTAGAGATCTTGCAGTGTCCTGATAACCAGCACATCAGTGCCGAAGACGTATACAAAATCCTGCTGGATAAAGGCGAAGAAATCGGTCTTGCGACCGTTTATCGCGTATTAAACCAGTTTGACGACGCCGGCATTGTGACCCGTCACCACTTCGAAGGTGGTAAGTCTGTATTTGAATTGTCAGGCAGTACACACCATGACCACCTGGTTTGCTTAAAGTGTGGTAAAGTCGTTGAGTTTGAAGATGATGTGATTGAAACGCGTCAGGAAGAAATTGCCAAAGACAACGGCATTAAGCTGACCAACCACTCTCTTTACCTGTACGGTGAGTGCAGCGACGTGGAAGCGTGTAAAAAATACGCTGAAGAAAACGGTAACTAATAAAGTTGTTGTTTTGATTGAATAAGCCGACTTTTGTCGGCTTTTTTGTGCCTAAACGCCCTAAAACTCACTCACGATTGGAGGCTGTGGCCTACCCTATCAACAGATTTGGCTAATACCAATTCCATTTAATGCCTATCCAGTTTTAATAAGCGACTATGACGCTAATGGTGTTAAAAGCTTCCTTTTTCAAACCTATGCCTTTGACAAAGGTTGAAATATTTTCGCCCCAATCTAGAACACTTAGTTCAGCAAATTGGTGTGGCCAACACGAGGTATTAATCACAACTTAACTATTAAAAGTATTTCCTGGTATTTTATGTACAATAACGCTCTCTATTTTTTCTCTCAATCCACCTGCGGTGAAAGGTTTAACAATATAATTATTTACCCCGGCTCGGAGCGCTTCACCTATCTCAGCACGTGATGCGATGACAGTCATCATTAAAAAGCTCACATTATTGTGAGGCCCGGCCCAAATGGTCTTCACAAACTCAAGCCCCGACATATCGGACATGTGCCAGTCAGCTATGACAAGTTCGAACCCTCCCTTGTTGAGCTCCTCTAATGCTGTATTACAGGTGTCCACCTGAACTGAATCTTGATAGCCTATTTGAGACAGAACTTGTACAACACTCTTGCGTATAAAAGCACTGCTATCCACGACTAAGGTTTTCATATAAAGCCTCCTTTTAAAATAGGACATTCATTTATTTTAATACTAACGGCGGTGCTTGGTCAGTGATTTCAGAGCCCAGTTCTACACAGTTAGAACCAGTATTTACCAAAGCCTTTATCAAACCAGTGTCTTAATCAGTGTGCGCTGTAGGCTTAATTTGGTTTTTGGATTTATAGAACTCATACAGCTGTGTATATGATTTAAAATAAACTAATCGCTTTGAGTACTTTGAAGAGTACGCCCATTCTTCAAAAAAATGTTCTAAGCTTACGTTAGCGAATTTTTTAATGTACTGAACAAATTGTTCAGTTGTAGCACCGGTAGAATAGTAAGTTCTGTAGAAGCCGCCCATCACCTCATTAAACTTTTTGGCTCCAACCAGGTCATAAAGTAAATGAAAAAACACCATCCCTGTGATGTATGAATTTAAACCGTGCTTACCATAATCAATAAATGCTGTTTTCGTATAAAGTGGGTTTTCTTTTATGACCTTTTTCAGGTGAAGCAAATTCTTTTCTGTCTGGGTCCTCAAATGGCCTGATTTACCAAATTTATCCAATGTAAGTTCTTCTAAAAACGTTGCAAGCCCTTCATTCCACCTTGGTGAATATGTATCAAGGGTTTTTACATTCCATTGGTGACTGATTTCGTGATATACCCTGTCAAGCTCCTTAAAGCCCTTTGCATCTTGAATAACAGCTGTCACATCTGCTTGTGCACCATAATCTTCCGGTACCTCAATAAAGGTATAGCCTAAATCCTTCTGTAAAGGTCCAAACCACTTCGTGTATAAATCGAAAGTTGCAGCAATTTTCTCAAGCAGCTGAAAAGAAGCTTGCTGTGATTCCCAACTGAACACTGAGTAATTACCCTTTGAATAACGCTGGTAATTTGCAACAGCGAAATCCATTCGCCATGCTGGCAGCTTATTGACATAGCGATAAGTGCTAACCCCATTGCGAGTGCTGTGAGATAGTAACTCGCCACCATTCGCTACCACCAATCCCTCCGGTACATTAATAGTGACGTCATACTCATAAGTGTTCAGCCAAAACTTTGCTTTTTTGTTCACTCGGTCATTTGGATAGGTCACGAGAGGGTATGCCAGAGCGTCCATTCTGATAATAGAAAACTCTCTAGAGATGTTATCTTTAACATAATTCATTCCAGTTTCTGAATAGCCTCGTAATAAGCCGTCAAAATTGATTTGAAACTGAAAAAGCTGATTTGGTTTAAGAGGCGTATCTAGCTTAATTTCAATGTAATTAGTCTGCAGTACAGGCCAATCTTCATTACTCAACACTCGCTGCGTAAATTCTAAGTCATTGCCTTTACTATCGAGTAGGGAGGATACGCTCAATAATCGATATAAGCGCAGAGGAATATGATCTGCATTTTTCTTTGAGGTATTTATAACAGTAATAACACCTGACGCAACCAGGCTTCGTTTTTCAATATTAATATCATAATTTAACGTATAGTGATGAGCAGCCAGTTGGAGGCTTCGCTGAGAAAAAGACACTTGCGCATGAACTATGCTCGTGAGCATCGCAATTAAGAATACAATCAATTTTGACAAAATTTATCCCTGGCTACGCCTAAAGTCTAACCATTAATAATCTTCCAAAATGCCGAAACATAAACTGACAAAATGGACGGTATTACATATTGGTATCAATCAAGAGAATAAATTTCAAGCAAATAATGCTTTGTATTTGTACAGGCATTGTCATGTAACAATCGAATAACATAATGCAGTCAAGTGATTTAAGACAGCTCCCTGCGCTTAGCCTTATCGTTAGCATGCCAGTTGCCAATCAGTATGTTTATGAATTCATTGCTCTCTTAGCCATATTATTGAAGCTAAGAGTCTAAACTTATCGCGTTGTTTGACGTGAAAAAGCCGACAATTGTCGGCTTTTCCTGTATGATATTCATAATTTAATAGCGCATTTCATATGCTGTTAGCTATTTGGCACGCATTTAATATTGCTTAGTTCAGGTCAGGCTTAAAATATAGCGGCGGATAGACAGGGTTAAGCGTTTTATCCTCAATAATTTGCCCTGTTTTCAACCCTCTGTTTACAGAATCAAGCATAGACTGCTGTTGCCCATTCACCATAAGTGCGACTGTCACCTGCTTGTTAGAGGCACCGACATTGGGACAAACTTTTACACGTGCACTGTCGCTGATATCTTGCCAGGTGCACTTGAGTAAAGAGGCTTCAACCCCATCAAAGAGCCGCTTAGCTGGGAATGGCCTGAAGTAAACCGGTCCAAGGTCACAGGTGTTCGCAGCGGGTTCATTGTCAATAACTGCCTTACCACCCTGGAAAAGATCTAATGTAAACGAGTTTAAACTCATTAGACATTGGGCAGAGTTTTCTGCTTGTATTTTGGTCGCTACTGGGTATCCAATAGTACCGCCATCAACCTCATCGCACATTAACTTGTGGGTGTTGTTGGCTTGTTTATCCCAACGGCACTTCAGAAGCTCCTCCTGAATACCATCAACAACGCGCGTCTCGGACTCTTGGCGAAATGAAACTGAGTGACCGTAACAAGCAGATTTGTCTCCCTCAACTTCAACCGTTCCTTTAAGCTCAGTGCGATAACCGTCAAACCAACTAATACTGCAATGGTTTTGGCTGCGCAGAATTCCCCGGCTTGCTACAAACACGTCTGGTAAGCTGGCATCCCGTGGGTTGCTACAAAGCTGGTGCTCCAAAATACCAAATTCATTTTGATTCTCAACCTGCCAATAGCAGGACATAGGTGAGCTGTCTTGAGCATAAGCTGTGGCCATAGAGCTACACGCAATAATTGACGATACTTTTAGTAGTGTATTTAATGTGCTTTTCATACTGATATTCCTTTTTAGTAATGCGTTGTCATCCGAAAACATGTGCACATTAGCATTTTTTTAAACTATAAAAAGTCTAAATTACAGTTGCTTACAATCAATTACCGAGTACCACATTCACATGTTTTTGCTTACAAAGCTAGTACGCACCATCGACCTGAATTCAGGTTCTATGCATGTTTTGCCATATAACTACCGCTTATCGCATCATATGTTTAGCGACAATGGCGATTACAACAGGCTCGTATGCTCAAGTAATGGTCATGTAAGGCAGTGTAATAGTATTTGTAGTATCGGCGTCTAGACTCTCAAGGCTGTTATCCCTGACAGCCATCCACACAAGGAGCCAGGCAATGACTATCTCAAAATTTATATTGTGTGCGTTATTTAGTAGCACTTTTTTGGCACATGCCGGAACTCAGTATCTAACCCAACCAGCCAGCAATATCACGCAAACTTCAGCTCAATTGAACGGATATTCCTCTTCCACAATCGGTCTCAGTGGTGAGGTTTTTGACTATGGGCAAACGACCAGCTACGGAAGTGGTGCACTGGCAATTCCCCCCGGTGTTAATGGCCCTGTGAGTGCACAAATTTCCAACCTGAATTGCGGCACACAGTATCACTTTCGCTTTCGAGGGGACCCCAAACCACCCCGCACAACCATTCAGGGTGAAGATCTCACCTTTACTACCCTACCCTGCGGCCCGACGACCTATTCGAACGTATCCTTTGAAACAGGTGGACAATACTTCTTCGTCGCAGAAGGTAATGGTGGTAGCACGGTGAATGCAAGCCGTCTGGCTATTGGGCCTTGGGAGCAGTTTAATCTGATTGATATCAACGGTGGCGACCTGAATAGTGGCGATCAGGTCCATATTCAGACTACTTCAGGCTACTATTTTGTTGCAGAGCAAGGCGGGGGCGCTGAACTCAACGCTAACAGAACCGCAGCGTCCATTTGGGAAACGTTTACCATCGAACTCCCAAACAACCCTGGCGCTTTGATACAAAACGGAGACAAAGTCGCCCTCAAATCTGTCAACGGATATTACGTGCAAGCGTCTGGTAACGGTGGTTCTGGCGCAAATGTCTACCCAACCGTGATTGGGTGTAATGCCACATACCCATGTTCCTGGGAAATGTTTAAAATCCATTTTTAGACAAACCACAAATCTGCATGGCTGTATAACCAGCCATGCTACTAATATCATGATATCCGGTACACTGGAGCAGCATTGATTAAAATGCTAGGTTGTTTGGCCTAATCAACCAAGGTGGATATGCCATAGTGAAGCGCTCTTTGTTACGAGAAAATATATTGAAAAAGCAGGTTTTACTTCAAGCGCTTTCTCTTTTGGGACTGTTGACTGGTGTATTTCTCGCGCCGGAAAATCCAACCTACCCGTTTGCACCTGACAAAACAAGTATGGCATTCATACATCGAACAGAAGCAATCATTACTTGTGTGCTATCTGGCTGTGTTGCAATTTTTGCTATTTATGGCAAATTCTGGCTTAGATTATCCTATGCACATGTCACTATTTGCTCTTTAATGAGTGGGCTTTTGGCCTTATCACTTTCAAGTTTTCGATTAGGAAGCTTTTCTTTACCTCCTCTCTACCTGGTCTTTTTATATACCGGCGTCTTACTTCTATTAATAATGGGTGGTGTTTCAGTTGAGAGGATATGGCTAAAGTATACATCAAAGGAATGAGATCAAGTTTAGTGGAGATGGACAAGGCCACACGTTCAATTTAGCACCCGCTACTTTGGCTTAAAAGAAAAATTAAAGACGTGCGAAAAGCAAGAGCCGAATAATTTGCCGAACCTATTTGGCTCCGCAGGTCGACAATGCTTTTTCAATTGCAGTAAGTAACTGCTTTGGCTCATTGGTGCCTAAGCTGACGGTGGTGCCGTCTTTCAGTGTGAGTTCTACGGCGTCCAGACCGGAGACGTTATATAACCAGCCGGTGGACAGCAAGCGAATGCCCAGGCCATTATACCATTTAGTTTTTATGACTTTTGCCGAATCTATTTGTGTGTAATCGAGTGATTTACGCCAAAACCCGGGGCCGAAAAACCAACGGATCTGCCCCTCACCTACTTTAATCGTCAGCGAACTAAACAAAATGGCGATGATGGCAACGACTACAAAAGCAAAACTAGCGTTGTCTTCGGGTTTAACGACTGCGCTATAGGCAAGAACCAGTGCAGATATGCCCATCACGGCCAATATGGCGGTACCTATTTGGGTATGTTTATAGTCCATTTTGCTTTCTCCCGTATTGTGTTCTGGTGAGCCACTTTTTTATAGAGCTATATATATATCTTGATAATTGGCTATTGAAGGGCCTGACCATACAACGTAGGCACGCCCTTTAACAAACCTATCGATTAGCAAGTGTAGCCAGTGACAGAAACAGGACAGGAATAGTTTGGATTTGAAATTGGACCACATCCCATTGCGGAAAGCGCCCCGCCAACCTGGCGTGTTTTACCATTTTCGAGGACGACCTGCCCAGACAGGTTTTTTACCTTTTTCTTGTTGAGTATCAATGTCATTATTTTCACCTTTACATGATTGCACCAATATTGGTAACAAACAGTGTGTTGCCATTTTGCTCAAAAAGCAACCAACAAAAGCCGATGCACAAATATTTCACGCAAATGTCATAATTAAGAAAAGCGCTCGCGGTGCTGAAGGTCGCGAGCAAGCTGAGTACAGTCAGCAAGTGCCGTGTCGTGATCTGTACTGTATGCACTAACACTTCGGTCCCATTGATCTCGCCCCTGCGCTAGATATTGCCCCGGTCCCACCTCCCGACATCTGAAATACCACCCTGTGACTGCATCGAAGATCGGATACGTTCTTGCTAATTCATCCACGGGCATGGTTGTCTTAGGTTTTTTCACTGTGGTAAATGCCCATGTTGTATATTGTTGTTTTTTAGCGCAAGCTGGCGGCGCACCAGCTTGCACCGCACGTATTAAAGTATTATGCGGCTTGCCTCGGTAAAAGGTGTGATGCCAATTTGCTCAAAGATGGCTTCCGGTTTAAAGACTTGGGTTCCCTTAATCACCAGAGAGAGCTTTCTCAGGGCCTTGATATCCTGAACCGGATCACCATCGACCAAGATCAGATCCGCAACTTTGCCTTCACTGATTGAACCAGTTTGATGCGCAACACCCATTAATTTTGCACTGTCGATGGTGGCCATTTTCAGCACCTCAGTAGCAGGGATCCCAGCCATAGTGTACAACTCAAGCTCCCGAAGTAAAGTAAACCCAGGGACACTGTCTGTACCAGCAACCATAGGTACGCCCGCGTCATAAAGGATTTTGACCATTTTCAGCATAGCATCCCCGGAATTCTGATAAGCACTTTGGTGCGCTTCCTCAACCTGCATCTGAGCTCCTTTCAAATTGCGCACAAAGTCGGGTGGTAAATGCGATGCTATCTCGGCAAACTCTTGATCAATCTGTTTATTTTTACTCATTAACAGGCTTCTGAAAGTAGATACTGTAGGATCAATAACCACGTTGTTATCTGCAAGCAGTTTAATAAAGGAATCCATTTCCTCACCAGTCATCGGCATTTCTGCTGCTTTTTCACCGATTAAAGAAAAACGTTGCGTGGTACGTGTGTCGACTTTTTCTCCCGCCAGAAAGTTCAGAAACAGCATGTTGATATGCTGGATCTCGTTATACCCGGCATGCACGGCCTGCTCTGCTGTCATAAAGGCCGGAATATGACCACTGAGGCGCAGCCCGCGGCTATGCGCACGTTGTGCTATCGGCTTAACCCATTTGGGATCGATCGACGAATAGAGCTTGATCTGGACATAGCCATTGTCAGCGAAAAAATCCACCATATCGAGCGCCTCTTCCAGTGTCTTAACGCTTAAGCCCGCTGAGTTCTCGCTGTATTTGTCCAAAAAACCGGCGCGATATACACGAGTACCCAGTACTTTACCAGTATCAAATAAAGCCTGGATCTCCATCAGATTTTGATGCTTATTACCCATATCCCGTACACTGATTACTCCTGTGGCAATGTTCAGGATCCCTGTGTTTTTACTTAAGTGGCCATGCATATCCCACAGACCAGGGATCAAGGTTTTGCCCTGCCCATTGACTGTTGCAACTTTTTTGCTAAGTTTGATTTTCGGTGCGACCGCAACAATTTTGCCTTGTTCAATCAGTACCTGTTGATCTTTGAGCGTGATCCCTTTTTCTACGTCGAATACATTTACCTGATCTAGTAGCAACGCCGAGTAGTACTCGGTAAGCTGCTCTGCCAAATTCTCCAGATATGTCTGCTCTGCTCGTAACTGACGCGCCTTTAGTTGCTCGAACTGCGCTGTACTAAAGCCGTCACGGATAACATACATACCACCCCAGTTCTGGGCAAAGTAATTACCATCTTCATCGTACCAGGCAAAATCTGGCGTCATAGTTAATCCGGATTTGGCGTACAAATAGACTTGCTCATCACCCAGCTTTACCGTGTCCAGCTTAGTAAAAGTAACTTTCCCATGGGGTAATACTTTGATCTTTTCCAGATCGTTTTTGATCAGATAGCGGATCAGCGCATTCTCTATTGCCAAAGTACTATTTTTAGGTACATAGAATGTGGGTTGGGTTGTATTTGCACTACTCTGCTCATCATCATTTCGCCACTTTGCATGGCCATTCTCCCACACATAAGATTCACTGATGTCCGCGCCAAAAGCAGACTGCCCTTGAGCTTCAAAGCCCAATACCCTGCCTTTATCGTCAAGTTTGAGTGTTTCATCAATCACAATACGACGGTTATTCCAGCCAAATCGGGCCTGTGATGTGTAAGTATTCGCATCTAACTGTGTCTGGCTCATTGTGCCAGCCAGCCCTTTTTCTGAATAGATGTTATTCACTATGGTCTGTGCAAATGCTGCGGGCAAATAAACGGCAGATAGAAAGGTTGTTGCAGCAATTAAGCGGCGCGCTGCAAAATTCCTTATCATTTTGTGTTTCACTATGTTTTCCTTACATATTATTATAATCAAAAACATTTATATCATATTCAGCGGTCAATTTTTCAAAAACACCATAGTTTTAAATACTTGAATTACGACACGAAGCGGAAGTTGGACTGCTATTAAGCACATGTCCGGTTTGGAGCTTGTTATATTTCTTAGTCTGGCTCTGTGAGCTGTTGTTTTAGGAGTGAGATCACCTCAGGTGGCGTTTGTCTGTTGGCGGCAAGGTAAAAGTCGTTGCTTAGTTCATCCAGTTCGAATAAAAATTTAAAATCGCTTCGTCTACAACCAATTTTATTGCACATATAGTCCAGATGTATTGGAGATGCAGCTATTATGTCTGCTCTGCCTCTTAGTAACATTTTTACTGTGACCAGTGTCTCGGGCAACACAACTGTGGTGTCGAGCATATTCTTTCCTAATAGATACTGGAACACCACGTCGTCACGCTTTACCCCGACCTTGTAGTTAAGCAGATCAGACAGTTTCTCCACTTTAATGTCGCTTCGATCTTGCAGTGCAATGAGATAAGTTTTAGTGCTCATCAGTACACCTACCCAGTGAAACAGGGCTTCTCTGTCCGGTGTTCTTACAATTGAGAAAATCAGAGTCCCAGGTTCATCTACTGCTGTTTTGTATGCCCTGGCCCACGGCATTACTTCAATGTCGGCTTTAATATTCAAATCTGACAATAATTTCGTTACTTTCTCTGCGGCTACGCCTTCTACTTGCCCGTTTTTGCCTGCCATCTGATAAGGCGGCAAGTCTTCAGTTACAATTTTGAGCTGACTTAAACCTGTTAAAGGTGAATTCTGGCCTGTAGCGACTAGAGACCATAGCAGAAGTGAAACCAAAACAATTAAATTAACATACCGCATATGTAACCAACTTAAAGAGCGTTAAAACCAGAATTATGCAAGGCACATAACCTATATACGTCTTAGGAAATCATTGGGATGATTAGTAATTAAAAAATAGTGTGCAATAGTCATAGAATCACAGCCAGCTCGGTGGTCGGTCAAAGCAAGCGCCTGACCATGGGCTTGCTGATTCAGACCATCAACTAAAGGGACTCATTGCCATTCATACCTTTGCGCAAAAAGCATGACTTGTTATGTACTTTATTTGAAGAAACTAACAGCCTAGCCACTTAGCTTACTTTGCCTGAATGTAACTACTCAGCTGATCCACATGCTGTCGCGTTTCGTCGATTAAACCGCCGATTTCTCCCGCCGATTCTGTGGTACGCATCGCCAGGCTTCTAACCTCATCGGCCACAACCGCAAAGCCCCTGCCCGCGTCACCAGCTCTGGCCGACTCGATGGCCGCATTAAGTGCCAGCAGGTTGGTCTGGTCCGAAATACTGTTGATGGTATTAATGATGGTGCTGATCTTTGACAATACCTGCGCCATAGCATGGTGCGTTTCAGTCAGTACCGCATTGCGCTCGGACACATCTGTGCCGTACAGCAAGATTTTATTTAAGTTGCCATCTTCATCTAACACAGGAGAAATGGCTGCGTCTATCTGCACTTCACTTAAACCAGTTGGCAGGGCAAGCTGGGTTTTAACGAATTGACCGTTCCGTATCGACTGCCACTGCTCGTCACTGAGGTAAGTCGACAAGGTTTTTAGCATTTGCTGCACGGCACGTTTATCACTGGCGCCCAGCGCACTGAGACCCATAGGATTGATCAGTGTCAGCTCACCCAGAGGATCAAACTCCAGCACGATATTTGCCTCACCTATGGCTCTGAGGCGGATATCATTTTCCAATGCGACACGCTTAGTACTGTCCACATTCGCCTGAATCGATACAAAGCGGATCAGACTCCCCTTGTCATCAAATACCGGATTGATTGCCAAACTTATCCAGTAAGGGTCGCCTTCTTTGGTGTAATTAAGGATCTCTTCATAAAACGGGGTGCGCTGATCCAGATTCTTTTTTATCCGTTTTTTGGTATCCGGTGAAGTATGCTTGCCCTGCAAAACATGACCCGGCTTTTTGCCCAGTACTTCGTGCTGCTCATACCCCGATAACTTGGTAAATCCGGGATTTACATACTCAATCAGTCCGTTTGCATCTGTGATAATCACAGAATTGTCAGTTTCGTTCGCAACCAGCGAAAGCAGCGCAATCTGATCTCGCTGGGCTTTTTCTTCGGTGATATCTTTAACAAATGCGGTATAGGCTATTTTTCCAGCCACATTAACTTTGGACAAAGACAGATTTGCCCACAGCACCTGTCCGTCACTGCGTTCAATTTCCACATCCCGGGAGGTACCGACGATTTTGTCTTCACCAGTCCGGCGGTTGCGATTAACCATTTCATCATGGTTGCTCTGGATTGCTTTTGGCACGAGCATTTTTACATTGCGGCCTATCACTTCATCTCTTTGATAGCCCCACAAACGTTCGGCCGCCGGATTAAAGAACGTCACTATGTTGCTGTGGTCAATAGATACAACAGCGTCAATACACTGTTCAAGCGTCTGGTCGATACGCTCTTGTGCTTCTTTTTGTACGGTAATATCTTTAATAAATGCGGTGTAATGAATACCATCTGACTGGCGAACCTTAGACAACGACAGACTGCACCACTTCTTCTCGCCACTGCGAGTTTCAATCTGAATATCGCGCGACGTGCCGACAATTTTATCTGGCCCACCGTTACGGTTGGCATTGACGTATTGATCATGGTTAGTCGCTAATTCCCGGGGAACAAGCATTTTGACATTTTTACCAATTACCTCGGTTTTACTGTAGCCAAACAGCTTTTCTGCTGCCGCATTCATATAAGTAACGTTGTTTTTGGTGTTTATACTGATCACGGCATCGATGGCCTGATCCAGGATAGCCTGGGTGTTATCGGACTTAACGGAGAAGAGTGACTGAATCATCAATTAACCTCGGAGCAAAGGTGAAAGCACGCGCTCGCAGTCTTAATACCTGATGGTTGCAATCACGTATGCATTGAACTGCGGTTAATTAAAAGTAGACTGAATTTTCGAAAAGTGTCAATTATCAGCGCAGCTTTAGAATTATATCCGCGCATGTTTTGCGTAAGACAGAAAGGCCGTATTACCCCAAACAGTGAAGTAACGCACGTCTAAACTGATCACATGACAATCGGTACATAACTCAATACTGCAATTCTCTCCGCCATAATTTACCAGTATCTGTACGCCGCCGAATAATGCTCTTATGTTCCATATATCAAGGTTGGAAGCCTTAGCTCTTTGCTGGCTTGGCTCACCTAGGACCTCGACAACATAGGCTCTTTGACTGCCGATATATACCTGATCAGATGATATCCAACTGGCCGCCAAACGACATGCATGAACAATGAACGTCACGCCCACAGCTGCTAAGAAAATTATAAAAAGCCGATTTTTAATCATTAGACTAACCTTGCGCGAGGGTGTATACATACGCTTGTATTATCGCGCCGCTATCGAGCTCAACATCCGTCAGTACTCTGGTGTAGTGCGCTCCCTCAAATTCATCCAGTCTTTGCCAATGAGTGCTCAATTGTTCTGACGTAAAGACCAGACCAGCAACCTGTTGTGCGTCCTCGTCCAGAATCAGCCCTGGATATCCAAGCTCTGCCCCCCAACCTGCATTGCGCAATTGGCCACTCACTTTACCAGGTTGCCATTGGCCATCTACATCGGCCAAAATGTGCTCGTTAGGACGCCCCGGAGCTAATGTGCCATATACAAATAGACTTGCCATTTTGCCTCCGTGTACATACATTTAGGACAGAATGGGGATCTGAAATTGCATCGTGATCCCCCCATATTGCTCCATATCGATCTCTTCGATCCACTCTATAAAGTGACCCTCGGGATCGACCTCGTAACCGGCAAGTTCAGCTTTTTCAAATAATGTGTGCAGTACCTGACTATAGGCCACATCCGATAAAAGATAAGCCCGACAGCAAAAGTAGTGACCGGCTGCGATCTCCAGTTCATAGGACTCTGACTGACCCACCGCTTTTCCTATCTGAGTATGAATATCTGACCAGCTTTTCTCAAGCTCGGTGGTTGGTGTGACCCCCAATAGTCCAACCGATTGCTCACCATAATGGTCCAAAATCTGATCCCAATCGGTCGTATCCGTTGAGATGCGCTTAATATAACGTGTGTCAAAAAACGCTCGAGTGCATGGTAAGGCCTCAGCAAGTTGTTTCTCAAGTGAGCCAGACTCCCCTGGGTGAGCCAGTTTATTCATTAATACCGTTGTTTGCGCAGGGGTTGCTTGCTGGGCCATTAAACGGACCGCTTTAGCAGTTAACCCGAGGTCGCGTTTAAGTGCTTTGGCCAAGGCCTGCGAAGAAGCAAAGCCGCATAGCTGAGCAATGTCTGTGATCGACAACGTATTGTGATACAGCAGATAATACACCGCATATTGCAGCCGGACCCGACTTAAATAACGTCCCGGGGTTTCATTGAACAACTTGCTAAACTGACGATGAAAATGAAATGCAGAAATGGCACTTTTTTTGGCGATCTGCTGCCAGGTCAACCCCTCTTCAAGTTGCTCATGCATCAACAGCAATGCCTGTTCAAATCGTTTACGCATGTGAGCGGGCAAAGGTGCCAGTAAAGCAATTTCTGGCACCAGATTAAACGCGGGATCTTTGTTCTCAGACATACGGGCTCACTGATAAATCCTGAGCGACAACTATCGCCCAGGCAGTGACCCAAGTCAACTGACCGTCACTACCTCCTTGGCTGATGGAACTGCTCGGCGGGTTTTACGATAGCTGAAACCAAGCAACACGGGTATTAAGAACAAAGTGATCAGAGTTGCGAATAACTCACCAAATACCAGAGATACCGCGGCAGGTTTTAAGTACTGCACCTGTTCAGATGTCCCGAACAACAACGGCAATAAACCGCACACAGTGGTCACTGTGGTCAGGAAAATCGCTCTGAAACGAGCGGTACCTGCCATTATCAGCGCCTCAGTGGGCTCAATGCCCTTGCGATATTCGCTGTTAAATCGAGTCATCAGTACTAAAGCGTCATTCACCACAATCCCAGTCATCGCCATCATACCAAACAAGGACAATAAGCTGACCGGCAGATCCATTATGGCATGGCCAAAAATGGCACCGGCAAACCCAAAGGGGATCACCGCCATGATGATAAGCGGCTGCCAGTAGGACTTAAGTGGGATCGCCAGCAACACATAGATCAGCATTAATGTCAGTATTAATGCCGATTTAAAACCTTTGCTCACTTCGTCGATTTCTTCATACTCACCCGCAGGCTTGATACCCACCTCAGGAAATTGGGTTTTTAGTGTCTCAATCTCCTTGGCCAGTAATGCCAGCGTTTGTTCCGGTGAGCCTGAAGCACGATCCTGAGACCAGTAGAGATTGATCACCCGTGAGCGGTCCCGGCGCTGTAACGCCTGTGGTTCGTACTCATAACTTAACCGGGCCACATCACCCAATGCAACACTCTGCCCGTCATTGAGTATTACCCGCATATCCTTTAATTCATGCTCTGTTCGTACCGCCTGCTGTGCAAAGCGCAAAACCACTTTCAGTTCCTGAGATTGATATAACAACCTATGCACTTCTCGCTCACCAAGCGCATTGGCAACCAACTCTGCCACCTGTGCCTGGGTGAGCCCCAACTGGCGACCAAATGCGTTTAGCCTGATCCGGATTTGCCGCTGTGCTGCCTGGTGGTCATCTCGTACGTCTTTCACGCCGGGCAAACCTGCCAGCTTTTCACGTAACAGGTCGCTGACCTGCTTTGCCTGCACAACATCATGGGATGAAATGGCCAGAAAAGTACCCCCCGCCGGAGGCTCTGCGGCACTAAAGTGCTGCGCGTAACTGCCCTCTATGTTTGCTGCATACTCACGCCAGGCGTCGCTAAGTGTGTTGGCCGGTAGTACATTGAGTGCTTCCGAGGTCAGCTCAGCGGTCACTTCAAGCTCACCAAACCCATTGGACCACGCCAGAATATTTTTCATCGGAGCTGCATTTAGGGCATAGTCTGCCTGCAGAGTGTTGTTGGCCTTCTGCGCACTGAGCTCAAGCTGGCTTAATGCCCGTGCCTGCAACCCAAGCGGCGCCCCCTCTTCCAAAGTTACCTTCGCAGTCACATATCGGCCCGGAATATCCGGAAACAAAGTACTTCGTATCGCGCCACCCAGCCAAAGACCATAGGCCAATACAAAAGCGGATAAAAACATCACCAAAGTGGATCTTTTATGCTTCAGACTCACACACAGCATGGGTTTGTAGATGCGCTGAATAAATTGGGTTAGTGCCCAGCGCGCTTTGTTTTGAACCGTGGCGACAATCCCGCTTCGTGTGCCTTTACGAGACATTGCAGCCAGATGTGATGGCAGGATGAACTTGCTTTCGACCAGTGAAAAACACAATGCCAGAATAACGACAGCCGAAAACCCTGCAAACAATTTTGCCAGATCATTGTTAATCCAGAGCATAGGCGAAAACGCCGCAATACTAGTCAGTACACCAAACACGGTTGCGACGGTCACAGACTCAACACCTGTATAGGTGGCTTGCTTGTAGTTGGCATTGCCGTTTTGGTGTTCATCAATGGCTTCACCTACAACGACCGCATCATCGACCAA
Source organism: Pseudoalteromonas rubra (assembly GCF_005887115.1). Taxonomy (GTDB): domain Bacteria; phylum Pseudomonadota; class Gammaproteobacteria; order Enterobacterales; family Alteromonadaceae; genus Pseudoalteromonas; species Pseudoalteromonas rubra_F. Next base: position 20,158 of record NZ_PNCJ01000020.1, read on the forward strand.
AATGCCCAATACCAAAATAAAGCCAAACAAGGTGATGTCATTAAGGCTATAGTCCAACAACTGCATACCGTATAGAGTGCCACAGATGGCAACCGGGATCCCCGCAGCGACCCAAAATGCCAGTCTCAGATTTAGAAAGATCCCCAACAACAAAATAACTATCAGTAACCCCTGCCAGGCACTGCTGCCCAGTCTTTGTAACTGCTCTTCAATATAAGGTGCCATATCTGCCATGGTGGTGATCTCAATGTCTTCTGCAAGCGCAGGTTTTAGCTCAGCAATGGTGTCACGAATTGCCGTACTGACATCGAGTAGATTGTCGCTCTGACTGGTGCTGACCATCAGTGCAATGCCGGGTATGCCATTGTTGCGAACGATGGCGTCGCTGCGTTCATAACCCCGGCGCACAGTTGCAATCTCACCTAAAGTCACTTCTCCCGCCGGGCCGTTTATCACAGGCAGCTTTTTCAACTCACCCAGAGCACTCAGATAGCCATCCCCGCGCAAAGTAATGCGTCCGCCTTCATGTTGCAGTTGCCCACTGCGTGTTTCGAGGGACATCTGCACCATATTGCCCGCAAGCTGCTCCAGAGTCATGCCATAGCGCAGCAGTGCTTCGGGGTCGGGTTCAATATATAACCTTGGTTCACGCGCCCCCCAGTTGCTGACTTTGGAAATGTCAGGGTCCTTTTTTAGCGCCAACTCTATGCGCCTGGCAACTTGTTGCAGAGCCTCATCGCTGCGCGGCGCAGACACAATGACAAACGCCGCCAGATTAGTAAATTCATCCCGGGTCACAATGGGCTTTTCAGCCTGAGCCGGAAAGTGGCTGATAGCATTAACCTGATTGCGCACTTCCTCCAGTAACTTGCCAAGATCCGCATCGGGCTTTTTACGAATGGTTACGGTAGACAATCCAGCCTGCGACTGACTGGTAATTTGTTTTATCCCCGCCACCGAGCTGACCGACTCCTCAACACGTTGCGTAATGCTTTCGTCAATCTGCCTTGCTGTACCGCCCGGATACGCCACGTGAATACTCAGACTGGATGGCGCTATCTGAGGAAAAGACTCAACTCTGAGCTGACCAAACGCCAGTAAACCACCTACGATAATCATCGCCATCAGTAAGTTGGCAGCCACCGGGTTATCAATAAACCATTTGCTTAGCCAGCTCATAGCGCCTCCTGCTTGTCTGCAATCTGCAACGCCTCTGTAACCGGGTTTACTTGCTTTTTAGCCATCATGGAACGCAGTGGGAAGCGCACAACCTGCAACGAAGCGGGTTGCTCGTCAATCAGTGACACAATCACGCTGTTCGCTCTCACTTCGATAACCCGGACATTCAGCTGACGCAGCTGTTGCTGCGCTGTTACCACCCAGATAAATTCGTCCGGATCAACAGCGCTGAGTGGCAGTTCATATAAGGCTCCTTCATTTTTGAGCTCAAACTGCACTTTCACCTGTTGGTTCGGGAGCAACTGAGTTTCGTAATGATAGGGATCGGACACCGTCAGCACTAACGTTCTCTGGCGCGTTGTTTCATTGACCAGTGGCGACACATAACGCACAGATGCCGGCCAGCTCGCACCTGAGCGGCTGTGTACTGTAATCACATTTTTATCGAGCTCAGTTGTACTTATTCTGTCCCAATCATGCTGTGACAAGGGCACATGAATATCCATGCTGTCGCTGGCCACCAGTTCGAACAGAGTCTGACTGACTTCCATCCATTCTCCCGGGCTCACAAAACGCTGTGTGATCATGGCATCATAGGGCGCAACAATAATGGCGTCATCCAGCAATTGTTGTGCACTTTTTACATTTTGTTGTGCCCGTGCCAGTTCCGCTCGCGCCGCCGCAAGGTGCGGTTCCATTCTGGCAAATGCCGTGCTGTTTTGAGCAGGCCGCATGCTCTGTGCGACCTCCTGCTCATGCAGCTGTTGCTGTAAATTGAGCTCAGCCTGTTTTAATGTGCTCTGAGCCTCAAAAAGCTGAGATTCAAGTAAACGGGTATTGAGCCGTGCCAGTACCTGACCTTTTTTCACATGCTTACCCGGCTCCATATCCATGCCCATATACTCTAACCTGGCGCTGCTGGTAGCCTTTAATTGCATTGGCCAGCGTGCCTGAGTATGTGCCTGGACTGATAATGCAGGCGTCATTTCAGTACGCTCTATGGTCAACACAGAAACAGATGGCACCACGACTTGTTCAACCCCCGGCATGGGTTCAACGGGTGTCATAAGCACCACGGTCACTAATGACAAGAGTAATGTGGCGCCGGCAGCAATGGCCGGCAAACGGGCTTTAAACATCATGGATCACCTCCTGGTTAGGCACGATATCAACGGGTTGGTTTAGTCGTTTACTGATTTCACTCAGGCGAGACAGCGTCTGTAACGTGATGGGCAACATAATTGCGGTATCTACAAATTCGAGGGAATAGGTCACAATAGAGAACACCTGACCAACACTGATATCGGGGATCAGCTGCACCATCCACAAATTACCTAGCACAGCAGCAAAGAGTACAAGGAAGATCAGGCCATAAACCCAGGCTTCAGTATCGGATAGTCGGATCTCACATCGTTTAAGGCGTTCAAAGTGTGCACTGATTGCACCAAGCGGTCTGTGGCTCAGCACCCAAACCTGTTGCTCAAGTTGGTCATTAAGCTTGCTATTAAGCAGACTGAAACGGTCATGAAACAGCGCATAAATCAGACACATCAATACCGCAGCCAATACAACACTATAGGCCAAATACAAGTGGAATGACGCCAGTATCACCACAGTGGCGACCAGTTGAATCACAGCGGTAAACACACCAGGCAAGTCATTTTCGAGAAAATCAACCAGCTCACGTGACATAGTCAGACGCGCGTCTTTTACTGACACCGGAGCAGCGCGTAGCTTATAGGCCAACATTTCAGCTAACCAGACACGGATGTCACCAAATACACGGGTATCATAAAAGCGTCGCAGGACACTGATCACTACCAGCGCCACCAGCACCAGTGCAAACCAGGTTAATGGTGTCAGTGACTGGTCTAACACGCCATCAATGGCGTGGCCGATAAACAAAGGCAACAAAATCAGCAAGATATTTTCTAAGATCACCATAGTCCAGGTGGCAAAGATCTTAACTGGGCTAGTGCGAATAATCGCAGTAAAGGAAATTGGGTTCAGGAGTTTCACAACAGGCTCCGCTAGTACTACAAACAGGAAGCCAGTGTTACAGATCAGGACACTAAAAAAGTGTCCCAGATTGCGCTTTGCACTTTTTAACGCTCTGTGAGGCGCGCAATATAGCGTTTACATAAGGCAGTTATGTCTTCCTCTGATAAATATCTGGCTGACATATTTGCATCAAGATACTCGGATCGTCCGGTGTCTCAAAACCAAATTGGGCATACAAGCCATGAGCATCTTTGGTTGCCAGCATCATTCGGCGCAGGCATTGTAATTCAGGATGCTTCATCACCGCCTCAACCAGCATTTTACTTACTCCCTGACCTCTGTGCTGCTCAAGAATAAACACATCCGCCAGATAAGCAAAAGTTGCTTTGTCGGTAATTAGCCGGGCAAAGCCCACTTGCTCCCCCGCTTCGCTGTATGCGCCAAAACACAGTGAGTTGTCGATAGCCCTGGCCATCACATCGCGGGGTATGTTCTTCGCCCAGTAAGAATCAGAAATAAAGTCATAAATCACGTCAAAATTAAGCCGTGTCGGGTCGGTGCTGATGGTATAGGCAGACATAGTACTCTTTCATACGTATTATTACTCTCTCCATTAAACCCCTGACATCTCGTGATGACAAGTCCTTGAGCCATAGCCCTCTTTAAACTGTCACTGCATCTAATTGCCTACCAGCATACCGCGCGTCAGTTGTAAGGCATCTTGATGACTTCCCGGGCTTTGCGTAACCCAAAATGTCACGGGTAAACCCATTGCACAATAAATATTAGGGTGGTCCTGAAGATGAAAGTGTAAATGCGGTTCGCTCGTAAAACCAGTGAACCCGCAGCGCCCCAACAACTCTCCCTGCTTCACCCTGTCACCAACTTTCACTGGGACAGACCCTTTGTTCAGATGAGCATAGAAACCGTATTCACCAGGTGCATGTTTTACAACAACATGATTACCGGCAAAATGGCGGCACAGGAAGTCGATCATGCCAAATCCTACCCAAGGCGCCTGAGCCACCTTGTCGAATACAGACACGACCTCACCGTCAGCTGCCGCTAAAATAGGCTGATTAAAACAATAATAATCGCTCACATTCAGGCCCTTGGAGGTATGGCGAGAATAACTGTGATCGACCATCACAAAGTCCAGAGCAAACCTCTGCGAGAGCACTCCCCACGAGTGCGATGTCAAAGGTGTATTACCACCATTGTAAACCAACCAGCGACCTTCAAACGGTAATTGATAGCGTACTTTGTTTTGATATCTGGCCCTGTCTTTTTGCTCTGCCGAGACCCGTCGTGCAACCGACCTCTGGTAAACAACTAGCTTAGCCTGTTGAAATACCAGCACAGGGTTCAGGAATGTAAGCGCTAAGGATGGGAGTGCGGTAAACATCATGCCATAACGCCCCATATAACGGTGAATACCCGGACGCGGCCAGTTTAGACCTGGGTGAGGTTCATTGCCTGATTGACTGGCAAGGTACTTTTTTATTAGGCAGGCACAGATAAAATGCGATGAAAAGTAAACAGTCAGTTTTGCAATAACAGACAGTCTGACTCCCCACATCCATTGGCATATGAGCTGCGACCCGAGCGTTACGCCAACTGCAATAACGAGTGGCAGCAACCAGGTAAATGCAAACGTTTTTTGTGGACTGTGTGCCGTTTCTTTGGGCATGTCTGCTCCGGTTTGTGTTATCAAGTGTGTTTGTCGATGTGCCATCACTGTATACACGTGTCACTAAGGGTACAACGGCCTGATAATGACAAATCACCAAGAACCATATTTTGATACTCTAACATCCACTTTATGATACTTTACGACAAAAATAGTGAATGAGCAGATAACGTGTCCAACGATCTCAACAAGCAGATAATCAGGCGATGCCTCGATGCGATTAAAGTCCAGTTAAAAGCCAGACAACTTACCTATCAGGATGTTGCTGCATTGTTTGACGTGTCTGAAAACACCATCAAGCGTATGCTCAATCAGGATGACATTAGTTTAGACAGGTTGTTAACGCTGGCACAGTTGTGCGGATTAGATACGGCTGAGCTGCTTAGTAAGAGTCAACAACACAGGTCAGCGCACAGCTATTTTTCTGCGCGTCAAGATCAGGCATTTGCAGAAAACCCGCACCTGTTAAGTTATTTTTCACGGTTGTTTTACCAGCAGCATAGCGTGGAGAAAATTGCCTGCGAATGTGGTCTGAGCGACCTTTCCAGCTACCGATATTTACGCGCGCTGGAGGATATTGAGCTGTTGGAATTAAAACCCCAGAACAGGTTCAGGTTTTTGGTGAGCCCACCTTTGGGGTTCGCGCCGGACAGCATGGTAGTCAAACAGTCAGCCTGTAAGCACATGGAACAAACGCTGGAAGCCGTAATGGCCCCACACAAAACACCTCAGCATCATGTTGTGATCAAGCCTTTGAAAATGCCACCCATACTGCATGATAAAATGTGGCAAGAGTTACAACACACCCTAAGCAAATATGCTCAGGTCGCAGAGCTGGCCTTTGCCGAATACAGTGAGCATCCCACTATTCAGGTCACACTGGTAACACATCCACTCAACACGGACGTATTCAATGAGGCGCCGATCATTTCGCTTGATTAACGCCTCACGACTTATGCCTGTTGAAACGAGTAAACTGACCCCAAATTCAGGATAGTCGTTAACTCATCCAGTGCCGTCTGACACTCTGTCATTAAACCTGGGTCTGCAAGATCGGCTTCGCTCAACCTGTCGCGGTAGTGTGTGTTTATCCAGTTCCGCAATTGATCATATAAGCGCTGGTTGAGTAAACATGACTGATTCACAGCACTGAGCTCCTGCTCGGACAAGGTTACTCTCAGGCGTAAGCAAGCCGGCCCGCCGCCATTTTGCATGCTTTGTTTAAGATCCATATAAATCACTTCGCTTACCGGGTTGCTGGCCTGACACAGCGCAGATAAATACTGCTCCACTTTGCCTACCATCTGACATTCTCCCGGCGCAATCACGGCCATACCACCAGACGGCAAGCTGACCAGCTGGCTGTTAAACACGTAACTCTTAACCGCATCTTCAACACTGATATCGGCATTTTTTACCTCAATCAAATGCAGCGGTCGGTCGCCCTGATAGCCCGCTTTGATCTGCTCAATCACGCTTTGCTGCTGATAAAACGCCTGCTCATGGAACAAAAAGACATTTTCATTGCCAATGGCAATCACGTCATTGTGAAACACGCCCTGATCAATCACCTCAGGGTTTTGCTGAATAAATAGAGTATGCTGCGGGTCCAGCTGGTGGCTGCGCGCAACCGCTTCTGATGCCTGGCGCGTCTGGCGTGCAGGAAATAATTGCGGCTTCACTTGGGTATGGGCGTCTTCGCCATAAACAAACAACGCAAGACCCTGATGTCCGTAGCTGTCTGCCAGACGTGTGTAGTTTGCCGCGCCTTCGTCGCCATACAATGGGTGCTGTGGCAGTGCGTCATGATGACTAAAAAAGTCAGGATCACTGAACATGGCCTTGAGGATCTGGCTGGTCTGCGGCGCTTCAATGGCCCGGTGCAGCTTGTTATTCAGGTTGGCTGGTGTGATATGTAGTTTCCCGTCGACCGAATCACAGCTCGGTGATACCGTCGCCGCGTTTGCTGTCCACATTGAAGAAGCTGAGTAGCATGCCTTCAGCAGCTGAGGCTGAACTTTTGCCGCTTTGCTTATCACCGCACTGTCTGAGCCCGTGAAGCCGCAAGCCCTGAGCGTGATCAGGTCCGGTCGGGCGTTAGGTGCAACCACGCCCTGATGCAGACCCAGCTGAACCAGGTGCCACATTTTCTCAAGCCCCTGAAGTGCCGCCTGTTTTGGGTTCGAGATTTTATTGGCATTTGATTTGGACGCCACATTACCATACGACAGCCCGGCGTAATTGTGCGTTGGGCCAACCAGGCCATCAAAATTTACTTCGTAGTAGTTCATATTGCCCCCTTTTGGTGCAAGCAGCCTGTTTCAGACTCATGCATTGCACCAGATTGGTTATTGTTTTTGTTGATGATCTGCCTTGCATTTTGTCTATACCCATATAACTTCATATATTTCATAATATTAGGTCTTTAATGCTCGCAAGGCTTTAATTATTCCCCAGTTACAGAGTCAAAAGCTATGCCATGTCAGCCTGCCTAATGGCGTATCCATTGTTAGATAGAAGCGAGCTCCCCTAAATGGGTAATGTATTAACTAGCTGCCAAAGACTTTAAAACTGAGGATAAGATAAGCTATGTAGCCGCTGAGCAACGTGCCGCCTTCCAGTCGACTTAAACGACGCCCGGTGAACAGAAAAAACAACAAAATAAACGCACTGGCAAGTAGCACCCACAGATCAAACTGTAATACGCGAGGGTGAGCAGGGAGTGGTTGTAGTAAAGCAGAAACACCGAGGATCCCAAGGATATTAAAAATATTACTGCCCAGCACATTGCCAATGGCAACATCGGCATGGCGACGCATTGCGGCAATCAAAGAGACAGACAGTTCGGGCAAAGAGGTGCCCACCGCCACTAAGGTTAGGCCGATTACGGCCTCAGAGATAGCAAAATGCTGAGCCAGGCCCACCGCTCCTTTTAGCAGTACCTGAGAGCCCAGTAATAACAGCGCCAAACCGGCGACCAAAAACAAAATAATGCGCCAGGCAGCATCTGGCACGACTTCAATTTCTTTTGCCTCATCAGCATACACTTCAGAAGCTGGTGAACTGTGGTTTTTTTCGCTCCAGTAAGCGATGCCCAGATAACTCGCAAGGGCTCCCAACAGTATAATGCTGTCTGTAGCCGAAAGCCCCTGACCACCTATCAGTACCGCCAGCAACACAGAACTCAGTACCATGATAACGCCATCTCGCCTAAAGATCAGTGGCTGTACAGACATGGGGCTTATCAACGCACACAATCCAAGGATCAACAAGATATTGCCAATATTACTGCCAACTACATTACCCATAGCGATATCGGGCTGAGCCTGAGCGGCAGCATCCACAGAGACCACCAGTTCCGGCGCAGAAGTGCCAAACCCGACAATCACCAGGCCACTGAGCAAAGGAGAAACGCGCAACCGCCGCGCCGCTGCCACCGCACCGCGGATCAGCGCCTCACCACCCAGTGTTAGCATGGCAATACCCGCTAAAATGAGTCCCAAATCCAGCATCATAAGTTGTTAATCCTTGTCAATTAAGCACTTATACTTTAGACGCTGATTCCTTTCTTTTACAAAAGATACTAACAAATCGCGCTAAACATCTATCACAACTTTGCCCATCGCCTGACCACTTTGCAGACGTGCATGTGCTTGCCCTGCCTGAGCCAATTCAAATCGCTCTTCATCCAGAACCGGGTTTAGCCCACCAGCTTCGACTATGTTGGTTAGCTCGTTCAGAATGTGATGATGCGCTTCACGTTTGTGGTTATGCAGCATGGGGATCAGCATAAAGACCACATGCAGCGACAACCCTTTAAAGTGTGCCTGCGACAGATCAAGGTCCACCATGGCCACCGTTGAGGCAACATGACCATTGAGTGCAGCCGCCTCAAACGAGTTGGCCATATTAGCTCCCCCGACCGAGTCAAAGACCAGATCAAACCCTTTGCCATCGGTGTGCTTAGCAACATAGTCGACAACCGACTCGGTTTTATAGTTGATTGGTTCGGCGCCCAGACGCCGAATTAAGCCCAGCTGAGCTTCACCGCCGCCGGTAGAGTAAACACGAGCGCCAAAATGCTTAGCTAACTGCAAAGCCACATGACCGACCCCACCAGAGCCACCATGCACTAACACCTGTTGTCCTGCGCTAATACCGCCACGCTGTAACCCTTCATAGGCGGTGATCCCAACCAGGGGTAACGCCGCTGCTTCTCGCATACTCAGATTGCGTGGTTTACGTGCAATCAGTCGTGCATCGGCCAGCATATATTCCGCCAGTGCACCTTGCAAGTCCGCCAGCCCACCGGCGCAGCCATAAACTTCATCGCCTGGTGCAAAGCCGGTTACGCCTTCGCCTACCTCAACCACGGTACCGGCAAAGTCCATCCCCAAAATGGCGGGTAAAGCTGGTGACAAGGGCAGCGCCTCACCCAGGGTACGGATCATAGTATCCACGGTGTTAACACTGCTGGCTGCAACCTGTACCAGCACATGACCCGCGCTCGCGCTGGGTTTAGCCACGTCTGTAATAGTAAACTCAGCGTCATCGCCATATTGATTCAAAACCATTGCTTTCATAATTGTGCTCTCCTGTGTTGATGACGAAAACTATACTTGCCTTTCACGATTTTGATAATAGACTTGGTTTTATAATCACTTTATGCATTTTGTTGATAATGAACATTGAACATCTGAAGCTGTTTATACGCATTGCCTCTACACACAACATCAGTCAGGCAGGTCAGGATCTGGGGCTGTCAGCTGCGGTCGCGAGCAGTCATATTAATAAGCTTGAAACCGACTTGGGCGTAAGACTGCTGCACCGCACCACCCGCAAGGTCGCTTTGACCGAAGAAGGACAGGCGTTTTTGCCCCATGCCGAGGATGTCTTAAATGGCATTGAAGCCGCCCGCGCCGCCATCGGCGCAGGTACCACCAAACCCAGTGGCACACTGAGGCTGACCATGCCCGCCTCCTTTGGCCGCATGCACGTTCTGCCTGCTTTGCCTGGTTTTTTTGCGCTTTACCCTGACATTAAGCTCGACCTGAAACTCTCCGACACCATTGCGGACTTGGTTGAAGGCGGGTTTGATCTGGCCATTCGAAATAGTGCGCTGAAAGACTCAACGCTGGTGGCCAAGCGGTTAGCAACAGACACTCGTCTGCTCACTGCGGCTCCCGACTATCTGGCCCTTAAAGGAGCCCCGCAAAGCCCTGAGGATTTGCGGGATCATGCCTGCATTACACTCTCTGGGCTGGAACACTGGTCTTTTCAAACCCCGGATGGCGTCCAGACCATTAAAGTTCAGGGTCAGCTGCGCGCCGACAACGGCGATGCCATCAGAGAAGCCTGTCAACTTGGCCTTGGGATCACCATTAATTCGCGCTGGAGTGCGTATCAGGCATTGCGCTCTGGAGAGTTAGTTGAGGTGCTCGCGGACTACCCTCTGAAGTCTGATACCGCCATCTGGCTGGTTTACCCCAGCTCCCGATTACTCGCGCCCAAAGTACGGGTTTTTATTGATTACCTGACCCGCTATTTCGGCGATATCCCTTACTGGGAAAAATAATGTGATGTTCGTGAACCTTTTTATGTGCTGCGCCGTCTTGTAGAAAAAGCCACAAGGAATAGCATGGAACCATCAAAGGCCGCACTACTGGTATTGTCTGCCCAACAGGGTAACCGGCGTGCGTTCGAAACCTTATGCGAAGCGTTTTATCAACCAAGCTGGCGGTTTGCAATGAAACTCAGTGGCCAGCGCGCCTGTGCAGATGATATCTGTCAGGATGTCTGGACCAGTGTGGCAAAAAAGCTGGGGCAGCTGAAAGAGCCCAGTGCGTTTCGCGCCTGGGTGTTCAGGGCCATCTATCGACGCTTTATCAGTCAAAAGCAAGGCGAAAGCCGGTTCGAAGGCTCCCAACCGGAGCAAGCCTACGAGACACCGGATCTGGATACCTCGCTGAGCATTCTGACACTGATAAATCAGCTTGGCGATGACGAGCGCCACTGCGTGTATTTATTTTATTTAGAGCAGATGTCGCTCAGAGACATCGCCAACATACTGGATGTCCCCCAGGGCACCGTTAAATCAAGATTGAACCGCGCACGAGCCCAATTGCGTGCCATGGTCAACGAGGAGCAAGCATCATGAATTTAGACAAAGAGATCAGTAAAGCATTACAACAAGAGCAAGCAGAGATGGCCCCGATCCTCGCTGAGGAAAAAGGCCTGTTTACTATGTTGGGCAATGTATATCAGGGCAATACCCGCTTTTGGGTGATTTTGGCGTCTATCAGCGCCCTGCTGATCACCCTAGGTTTTGTATACAGCGGTTATCGTTTTTATATTGCCACATCGGTGATGGATCAGGTCTTCTGGGCGGTATGGTTTATCGCCGGGTTAGTGGTGCAAATAGCCACCAAACTGTGGATTTTTATGGAAATGAATCGCCAAAGTGTTCTTCGGGAGATCAATGCTCTGGCGATGCGATTGAGCAAATAAGCGCAGGGCCCCGCTTTTAGCGAGATGCAGCTGGCGGGGCTAGTTCACAGATCACTTTTCCAAACACGCTGGCGTCTACCTCAAGGCATTGCAAGCCACTCTGGACTGACTTCACAGCGTCGCTGCAGCGCTTCTCCCGCACCACCGGATGACCTTTTGGTTCAATGCGGTAGGTACTACCTGCACACAACTCTTTTGCTGTGCTCAACCACAACGTAAGCAGCTCAGTTGCCAGCTCGTCAGGATCAGACACGGATACGAAATACACCCCGTTTACCCGTGAGTCTGTTACCTCTATTTTTGGCGCTGCCAGAACCGTGCTACAGGCTAATAAAAGTGTTGCTGCAATGGTTGCATGCCATAACTTATGTGAAACGGTTATCACCTTGCGCTTAATGCTCCTCTTTGTGATACCTATTCACCATCCAGATTCAGCGTTCTGGACGGTTGTTCAGGCTTTGCATAACTCAAACGGCCCAGTCTTTGGGTTTTATGATAACTGTCGAGCCCGGATATAGCGACCGTATTGAGAGACTCGATGTCGATATAACCATCGGCCTTGATGCTCTCTTGTGGCAGCTGGATGTCCATGACCTCGCCAATCACCAAAATAGTGCCATTGATCTCCAGCTTTTGCACTTCACGCAACGCCAGCGCAAACTTAAGCTGGCTTTGCGCCACATAAGGGGCGGCAATACCCGCTTCATGCTGAGTGTCCAGCCCGACCTGTGTAAATTCAGAGACGCCTGGCGCATAGCGCGCTGAGGTCTGATGCGCTTGTTGCCAGATATCCGTATTCACATGATTCAGCGTATAAAAACCGGTCGCTTTAAGATTACTTAAGGTATCTCTTGGTACCGTATCCGGGCGAATGATCATGCCTATCAGCGGCGGGTTGGCCCCAATATGAAACACCGAGCTGACAATGGCCAGATTTGGGTTGCCCTGCGCATCCTGAGTTCCCACCAGGTTAGCACTTTTAAACCCTGACAAGCTGTTGATCAGCCGTGCCCTTTCTCGCTCCTGCATATTGGCTATGTCTTCCCGGTTGAGCTGTTTGATCATCTGTATACCTTCCTCATTTATCACTGTTTTTACTGCACTGAGTCCTCTTTTGGGACGTCAGTATTATAGCTGTTCAATATTCTCGAGCACCTGCCTGGCGCGCTCGAGCACGGCTTGTTTGTCTTCGTCTGACTTTTTCAGCCAGTTGCTGTAGACCATTTTGGTGCGCGGGTTACTGGCAAACTGTACATGGTGCTGCTGCATAAAATGCCAGTACAAGGCATTGAGCGGACAGGCAGAGTCAGTGACGGTTTCTGTCACCTTGTAGGCGCAATCGCCGCAATAGTCGCTCATTTTTTTAATGTAGTTGCCACTGGCCGCATAGGCCTTAGAGCCAACAATGCCGCCATCGGCAAACTGGCTCATGCCCCGGGTGTTTGGCATTTCAACCCATTCGATGGCGTCGATATAAATGCCCAGATACCAGTCATCCACCTCATCCGGGTCAATGCCAGCCACCAGACAGAAGTTACCTGTGACCATCAGGCGCTGGATATGATGCGCATAGGCATAAGTCAGCGACTGGGTGATGGCATGGCTGAGACAGCGCATTTTGGTCTCACCGTTCCAGAACCAGGATGGCAGAGCACGCTTGGCCTGCAAATGATTGAGCTGTGCATACTGGGGCATATTGGCCCAATAAATCCCCCGCACAAACTCACGCCAGCCAATGATCTGACGGACAAAGCCTTCAATTTGAGCCAGGCTGATGGCCCCCTGAGACTGCTCGAATGCCGCAATGGCCGCATCGACCACCATTTTTGGGCTGAGTATTTTGGCATTAATCGCAAAAGACAGGCGGGAGTGATACAGGCTCCAGCCCCGGTCTTCACCCAGCTCTATCAGCTTGCCCGTCATGGCATCCTGAAATCGTCCGAAAGACGGCAAACAATGTTGGCAAAAAAACGTCAGCAAGTCTTTTGCCTGAACCCGATTAACCGGCCACAATAACTGCTTATCTGCCTGCCCTATGGTTTTGATCTGGTGACGTTCCAGTCGCGCTAAAATGTCAGTGACATCGTTGGCGAACACCAGTGGCTCGGGGATATCGGCAAGATCCGCCGCTTTGAGTTTGTTGCGGTTATCGCTGTCGAAGTTCCACTGGCCTCCTTGCGGCTCACCATCAACCATCAACACATTAAATTCACTGCGCATTTTACGATAAAAGTGCTCCAGGCGATGACGCTTGTCGCGCTTAAAATAATGGCTTAGCTGTTCATCAGCGAGATAAAAATGCTCAGTGTCATACACACTTGATGTGACTGAAAGCGACTCACAAAATTCTGCCAGTTGCGTGCGCAGCCGATGTTCGTCAGGAAGCTGATAGGCAAAATGACTGATGCTATGCTCGCGAAGCAAATGCGTTAGTAGCTCAGGGAGAGAGGCAAAATCCTGAGTATCATCCAACGTCAGGTGAAGTACCCGGTGCCCGGCCGACTCAAGCGCATGCGCAAAGGCTTGCATAGCAGCGAAAAACGCACACACCTTTTGAACATGGTGCCGTGTGTAACTGGCTTCCTGATGCAGCTCGGCCACCACATACAGTACATCGTCGGATTTTTCTTTGTACCAGGTGTGACCAGCATTAAGCTGATCACCCAGAATTAATCTCAGTTGCTTACTCATGAGGTTCTCTTTGTGTTGACTTGTTGCCTGCACAGCGTTTGGAGCAATACTTAACATTGGGCCAGTCCCGTTGCCATTTCTTACGCCAGGAAAAAGGACGCAAGCAGACCGGACAGGTTTTTTGCGGTAACTGTGATTTCTTCATTCTTTCATCCAGCTTTTAACTCGGCCGTACGTGTCGTTTTAAGATCCGCTGCGCCTCTTTTTTTACCTGAGGTTTCTTGCGCCACTGCCACAGCAACTCCTGGGCTGCTTTATAGCTTAGCTTTAAATCAACAATCGGCTCGGGGAAGTCTTTGCCAAGTTCAATGCCGTACATCAACTGCTCCATCGGGGAAAGCGCCCAGGGCTGATGGACCAGCGGCGATGGAATATCTCTGAGCGCAGGCAGCCAGGTTTTTACAAATTCGCCATCGGGGTCTTTTTCTTCCCCCTGCTTAACAGGGTTGTAAATACGAATGGTGTTAATGCCCGTCACGCCTGCCTGCATTTGAAACTGGCTGTAATGAATGCCAGGCTCGAAATCCAGAAACAGGCGAGCCAAATGCGCAACCCCGGCGCGCCAGTCAAGCTCAAGGTGGTGGCATAAAAAGCTCACCAGCATAGCGCGCATACGAAAGTTGATATAACCAGTTTCGAGCAGGCACTTCATGCAGGCATCTACCATGGGGATCCCGGTGTTGCCCGTTTCCCAGGCGTGCAACCTGCGCTGCGCCTCATCGCCAGTGCAGCGCGGCAGCTGCTCATAGCCCCGGTTAATGTGCCTGAACTGCATCTCGCATTCGCTTTCAAACTTTTGAATAAAGTGACAATGCCAGTGCAGCCTGGAAGAAAAGGCCACCAGAGTGCGGCGCCAGCCTATCATTTGCCAATGGGCCAGCACACTCTGGTACACCTGACGCAAACTGATGTTGCCCCATGCCAGATAAGCAGACATACGCGAGCAGGCCTGCTGACTCAATAAGGGACTTGAAAGACTATATGAATAGCCTTTGCCCCGCCCCTGATAAAACTCGTCCAGTACCCGCTGCGCCTGCGACTCTCCACCCGGCTGAAAACACCCCGGCGGTGCACTAAAGCGTTGCTGAATATCATGAAGCTGACCAATGGGCTTCCCCGCCGTAAACCAGTTAACCTGCGACAGGTCTGGCGTTGCGCAAATTGAGCGCATGGTTTTTTGCCACTGTTTATCCCAGCTTTGCCTTTGTCTTAAGCCACGCTGGACCGCACCACTGCGCGACTCTAGCCAATCGATCCCCTCTTCGCGGCACCAGGCAGCAACGACCTTATCCCGCTCAAATGTATTCGCCAGGCCAATTTCCTGATGCGAATAAAGCCCGGCAATCTGATGATCAGCATGGATCTGCTTAAGGGTTAGCAGTGCACTTTGCTCACACACCCACAATGCCGAGTGTGGCACACGTGCCTGTATGTCCTGTAGCGACTGTAAAACAAACTGCCAGTGACGCGGAGAATAATGCGGGTCTTCCAGCAGCATAGGCTCAAAGCAGTATA
Source organism: Pseudoalteromonas rubra (assembly GCF_005887115.1). GTDB lineage: Bacteria > Pseudomonadota > Gammaproteobacteria > Enterobacterales > Alteromonadaceae > Pseudoalteromonas > Pseudoalteromonas rubra_F. The sequence continues at coordinate 35,741 of NZ_PNCJ01000020.1, forward strand.
ACAACAACACGGGATGACCACTGGCCACTGCCCGGCACAAAGGCTCGTGATCAGACAACCTTAAATCACGCTTAAGCCAGACCAGCGCCACACTCATATATCTGCCTCAGCAGGCATCGGCCAGTCAGCCGCATCCACACTATCCACAGCGGTTATGCCCTGTTTACCGCGCCACTTGGACACAAATACGCTTTGTGGGTCGTATAACTGTGTCTGCTTTTCAATATTAAAGTGACGACCACCGCGGGGATCAACGCCTACACCGGCGATATACTGCCAGTTCCCCCAATTTGAGGCGACGTCAAAATCGAGCAACTGTTGCTGGAAATATGCGGCACCATAGCGCCAGTCCAGCCCCAGTTCATGAACAAAATAACTGGCGACAATCTGGCGGCCGCGGTTTGACATATAGCCCGTTTCGTTAAGCTGGTTCATCAGTGCGTTAACCAAAGGTGCGGGCGTGTTGCCCTCGCACCAGCGCACAAAGCGCTCGGGCATAAAGGTGGTTAAAGGTTTCGATGGGGCCAGACCCTGAAAACGATAAAGCTTTGCTCCGAGTTTAAGACTCAGCCACTGAAAATATTCACGCCACAGCAGCTCAAACTTGATCCAGTAGGTCGACTCATTGGCCTCTACTTGGCGTTCAAAGGTGTCTGTTGCCCACCAAATCTGGCGGGGTGACAAGTTGCCCAGCGCCAGATAAGGGCTCATTTTGGTTGAATTCAGCCAGCCATCCAGCTCATTGCGGGTCTCTTTGTATCTGCGTGCCACGCCGCTGTCAAAATAGTCTTTAAGATGGGCCTGAGCGGCTTCTTCACCGGCTGGAAAGTCCAGCGGTACGCGGGTTTCTGACAAATTTGACTGGAGTTGTGTTTGCCACTGCTCAAGCGCTACGCAAGCGCTGCTGTCGATGGTTAACGGAACCGGCATTTTGTTTGAGTCAAAACGGCACGCAGTGACCACCGACAACGGGGCCTTTTCAACGCGCTTGCGGAACTGAGTAAAGCTGCCTAAATCACTGTTGAGTGTCTGAATTTGTGCTTGGTCAAATAAGGTGTGCTGCCAAAAGCTATGTACAGGAACAGCGCCCAGTGCCCGACGGATCTGCTGCAATATGGCACGTTCATAAAAGCCGACGGGCTCGGCACAGATCACTTGACTTATCTGATGCTTCGCGACTAATTCCGGCAAAAGGTGATTGGGCTCCCCCTCAAGTACCATCAGCTTGTGGCCACAGGCTGTGAGTTGGCTGTCCAGCGTCATCAGCGAATCCGCAATGAATGCCGCCTGTCTGTCGCCAAGTAATTTACAGTGATGGTTGGTCTGAGTGCGGTACTTTGGGTTTATCACATACACAAACGTCAGCGCATCACTGTTGTGAGCGGCAAAATCCAGTGCCAGATTGTCATCCAGCCTGAGATCTTGAGTAAACCAGTAGAGTGTTTTTTTCACACGCAGCCCTGTTGGAATCGGATATATGCGACCTTTTACGAACCAGAAAAAGAAAAAGTTCAGCAATAAAGTTTCAGTTTTTATTGAAAGTTCAATAACAACCGCGCTAAGCTAACCGTGGTGAATCAAATAATAAACAATCAACAACAGGAACTTGCACTATGAAGAAACTCGCCACTGTCGTGCTGCTGGGCACCGCATTTGCAGGCCAGGCAGGCCAATCGCAGGATGCTCATAATTACCAATATACTGAGATCGGGGGAAAGAAGTTGGCCTATGCCTGTGAGGGAGAAGGTAAAGTGACGGCGCTGCTGGTTGCAGGTATGGGGCTTGATGCCCATACCACCTATAAAAATACCTTGCACAATGCCAACCCTGAAGGATACCGGTTGTGCTTTTACGACCGCGCCGGTTATGGCAATAGCCAGTATGAGAACCCCAAAGTCAGAACCATGGTTGAGCTGCGCGACGAGCTTGCCGGCCTGGTTGAACACCTGAAAGTCGAGTCTCTGGTGCTGGTACCACATTCTTTTGGCGGTTTTGTCGCCCGTGCTTACGCCAGCAAATACCCTGACAAGGTGAAAGGCATGGTGCTGATAGACACAGCCCATGAATCCTGGTTCGACGCCATGAAGTCAAATATGTCTAAGCCCGGTTGGGACACGATGGAAATGATCATCAACTGGGAGCGTGAGCATAACTCGTTTGAAGACTTTGCTGAGGCCTCCAGCCATTCTGCGCTTTATAAAATTAAAGATGATCTGCCTGTCACTGTATTGTCGCGGGGCATCCCTCATGTAACCATCAGGCAAACTAAAATGAGTTACGCCGATATTGATGTCTACACACAGACCTGGAACGACTCACAAAAGAAACTGGCCAAGCTCAATAACAATACGCAGGCGGTCACCATGAAATACGCCTCACACCTGTTTGATGAGACAGACCCCTGGATGGCACTTGAGCATATAGAAGCCATGGTGAATAAAGCCAAGCTCTGAGGGTAAGGCCGACCCGCTCAGGCCCCTGCCCCGGATGTCCTGAGCGAATTGCAAAAAACACTGACGGGGTTCAGCGTATACAGTGTTTTTTGACCGCCCGAAAACCAAACCAATAGCACAGCCCGACAACCAGCCAGGCAATACCGGCCATCAGCACGGGCTCACTGATTTTTTCTGGATTACGAAAGAACAACTGAATGGGTAACACACCCCGGACAATACAGATCACTGATATGCTATAAATGCCCACACGCAAAAAGGGCAATCTCCGAATAAATTGGGCGGCAGACAAGGCGTAGCACCCCAACATGATAAAAATCGCAGATACAACCACAGTCAATAGCGGTGCCAATAGCGTACCTGCGCGAGCAGACTCCACCACAAATGACGGAGCCATCTGGGCTGCATAGCACTGCGGACCAAAGTAAATACATGACAAATGCGCAGCGGCAACTAAAAATGCGGCGCAGGTTGCCAGCAGTAATAATGCTATGCCGTAACCTCGGCTCATACAGGCAAGCTCCTTATTTAACCTAGACTTAGAATCAAATTCACTACGAAATATTAACACATTTTTGTGCAGAAAAACGCTATAGTAAAGCGAGTATTACTCTGTATCAGGCTAACAATGAAAGCGATTTTCTTACCTTTAGTACTGGCCGCCGGCGTTTTAAATACTGGCTGTCAAAGCACCTCAACCACAACATCCTCAGACTCTGAGCCAACAAGTCATCATACTCTGAGAGTGGCCACGTTTAATGTCAGTATGGAAGCCACCAACTATGATATGGCTCAGCATACTGCGCAGTCGGGAAATGCATTAACCTTTGCTCTGAAAAGCGGTGAATTCAGCCAGATCAACAATATTGCCCAGATCATTCAACGCACCCGCCCGGATATTATCCTGCTGAACGAGTTTGATTATATAGAAGACGCTGAGCAAGGTATTAACCTGTTCAAGCGAGACTACCTTGAAGTGTCTCAAAATGGCTTTGACCCCATCGAGTACCCTTATGTGTATCTGGCACCGGTTAATACCGGTGTAAAAACCCCTTTTTCCGGCGATGATACCCGTCTGGCACATTATGGTTTTGGCAAGTATCCTGGCCAGTATGCCATGATCTTGTTGTCCAGATACCCGATTAACCAAAATCAAATCAGAACGTTTCAGCACTTCCTTTGGAAAGATATGCCAAACAATCTAATGCCAACTCAGGCAGATGGCAGCAGCTGGTATTCTGCACAGGAGGTATCTGCCATGCGCTTGTCATCCAAGTCGCATTGGGATATTCCGGTGCAAGTGTGCAACAGACAGATCAACGTGTTAGCCAGTCATCCAACCCCACCGGTATTTGACGGTCCGGAAGACAGAAACGGCAAGCGCAATCACGATGAACTGAGGTTGTGGAAAGACTATATCAGCGCGACAGGTAACGATTATCTGTATGACGACAAAGGGCAACCAGGTGGATTTGCAGGTGAGTCATTTGTGATCCTGGGCGACCTGAACGCCAGCTCGGTTGATGGTGATGCCTATCCGGGCGCCATTGATCAGCTACTTAAACATCCCCGCGTCAATGACTACCCGGCACCGACTTCACAAGGTGGACAACTGAACAAACCCGAAAACAAGTATGGTGCTACACACACCGCGCACTGGGGCATGCGAGCAGACTATGTCCTACCCTCTGCTGACCTTACCGTTACAGGCAGCGGCGTGTTTTGGCCTGCAGGCAACGAGGCTGGCGCAGAGCTTGTGGCAGACAGAGCATCATCATCCGATCATCGCCTGGTGTGGGTCGACATCACACTGCCCGCATTGCAATGCGATAAGTAAATACAACAGATAAAGGGCTTAACGCCCTTTATCTTATTTAAACCTCTGCATCACGATTCAGTCTTATTTTACTATTTTCGCACCGTCGTGTGCGATATTAAGCATGTTGCTTATTTCTATATTCTCTTCCCAGAACTGTATGTCAGTGAAGTAAAAGCCTGCATGGTGCCTCAAAGCCAGATGAGAAGCTTACTCTTTACTCCGTAGCTAAAGAGCATAAAAACTTTAAACCCATTCAATATTCAAGTCAGGAAACAATCACAGCTGAAATATTTAAATCCAGAATATTAGAACCATCCTGGACAGAGGACAAAGGAAAGCACTAAACAATCACTTTAAGTGATTAATCAATTATAAAAAAGAAGGGTAAAGGAAAAAGCAGATAAGTATTGAATAAATAGCTAACCCTAACTTACATATGAGATATGAAATACAACTTCATATCTAAAGTTAAAAAAATCGACTTTACCACTCCTTATAAAAACCGATTTAAAGCAAGTGCCATTACTCAATAAACATAAAGCTACCTCTTGAATTAGAAAACCCCAAAAAGAAAGAACTATAGATGTGAAACGATGTTTTTATAAATTCACACACCCCATTTTATAAATTAATTATGTAAAGTTTACCCAAGTAATACAACCTGACAACCTAGTTGTTAGAACACCATAACAAAAGAACCTAAACCATTGTTATTGATGGTTATGTTAAAATTTAACCACCTTTGCATTCCTCAGATTTCGCATTCATTCTATGTCCCATCAACGCAGCACAGACACATATCGTTGCGTTAGTTAACATCAAAGTATAAACATTAACGAGGTTAAGAATGAGACCATTAGATAAAGAAAAAACACAGTTAATATCAGGCGGAGAACTACCACCTTATATAGTACCAACACTCCCTGAGGATAATTACCTTGGCTAAACAACAAAAACCAAAAGCTAAAGAAGAAAATAAATTTAAGGTAGAAACCATTATCGACCTTAAAATAACAGAGGCAGTCACAGGCTCGGGCATTGTCGAACAACCTATTTTTATCGGTCAACCCAATTAAATAGAAAGGAAGGTTAAAAATGAAAAAAACTAAAACATTCACACCAAAAACAATCGACTCATTAGAAGTTAAATCAGTAAAAGGTGCTGGTCTTATTGGGGAGGTTCCATTCTTCCTTGGCTTAATTTTTCCTAATAACAACGAAAACAACTAATTGAGAGAAACGACATGAATAAAACAAAGTCATTTACACCAAAAACAATCGATGCATTAGAAGTTAAATCAGTGAAAGGTGCAGGTCTTATTGAGGACGTTCCATTCTTCCTTGGCTTGATTTTTCCTAATAACAACGCAAACAACTAAAAGAGAAAAGCGACATGAAAAAAGCACAGTCATTTTCACCAGAAACTATTAATGCGCTGCAACTAAAAGAAGCCGTTACAGGTGGCGGCATTCACCCAGTTTTCATCGGCTATCAAGAGCCAATCGAAAACATCAAATTTTAAGAGAGAGAACTAATGATGAAAAAAACAACACAATTCACACCAAAGACAATTGACGCACTAGAACTGAAAAAAGCAGTAACCGGCGCTGGTTTTGATATCGGTATTCACCCAGTTTTCATCGGTTATCAAGAGCCAATCGAAAATATCAAATTTTAAATAAGGAGATTAATAATGAACAAGACTACAAAATTTACACCAAAGACAATTGACGCACTAGAACTGAAAAAAGCAGTAACCGGTGCTGGTTTTGATATCGGTATTCACCCAGTTTTCATCGGTTATCAAGAGCCAATCGAAGACATCAAATTTTAAGAGAGAGAACTAATGATGAAAAAAACAACACAATTCACACCAAAAACAATTGAAGCCTTACAACTTAAAGCAATTTCTGGTGGTCACGATACCGCTATTCCCCCAGAGTTTCTTGGCATCAAAGAATAAACAAGCGCTAGATTGGTTGAAGTAGCAAAGCTTAAGCTGCTTCACCTCTCTTACATTATAGGTAATTGATTAAAAGAAAAATGTGAGGAAAGTGTATGTTGCCTGATAGTTTCACAAATGCTTTATCTGAAAGCAACTCAGTTGAGTGTATTGAAAGTACATTCTTTGAATACGTGGAAAAAATGCGTTTCAAAGATCAAATCCGTAGCATGATAGACCGTAAAGACTATGACTATCTTGGCAAAGTAAACAGTAAAGGCATTACGCTATTTGAAAATGAAAAATGGATAATGCGTATTACGCAGGACGCTTTTCACACACGTCAGGATGTTGCAAGTACGTTTGCATCGGACGCTTTATACTGCGTCATTTCTGACCACCACTACTTAGTTAGCATCTACCCCGAACATCACGGCGCGTTACAAAACCCGGAATCATGTCAACAGTTTAAAACTAAGCACCTTAAAGTGATGTCAAACAACTATGCCTATGAATTTCACGGACAACAAGAAAAAGTAGTCGTTGTGCTGCGAAGCAAAACGATTTCACGAGATGTGTGTCATGAATATAATATTAAATCAGGCAGTAAAATAGCAACCTATTCTGGTACACAGAATCTGGAGCGATATAAAGTCCTGACCAGCTTTTTACCCCAGTTTGGCGCCGTAGCAGCCCCTTACCTGGTTGGCCTGACAAAACACGCAGTTAATGCTATTCGCTGGCAAGCACTTGTTGAATTGTTCAAAGTAGATCACCAGCAAGCTAAATCCATTTTAATCGAGTTCACGGAAGATCCCTGTCAAATTGTCAGAGCGCAAGCAAAGAATACTTTAGAACAGCTAACAGCATTTGAACAGGAGTGCTAATACTTATGGAATTTTATACACCCAAAACTGTCCCGTCCAATTCGATTGAAGGTCTGCTCCAATTTATCAAAGATAATGTAGTTGACGGTCGAAGGTTATGTGATACGCCCGGTCTTGTAGAACAGTTAATGGGATTAAAGAATAATATACCGAATGTGCTCGATCACATTACTCGTTCACTTGAAGAGCCAAGTGCTAACTCATATGGCAAGAACTCCTTCGTTTTATATCGTGACGACACAGTGATGCTACGCGCCGTTGTATGGGAGCCCAGAAGCGACACGCAGTTTACCACAGAAGACGAAAACCTGTTTGCTTACGGCTTGTGTCATGATCACAATTTCGAGTTAATGACACTGGGTCTGAGTGGTAGTGGCTACACAACACACATGTATGAATATCAACACAAAGGCAGTGCTTACGAAGAAGGCGAAGAGATTGATATTCAATTTAACGGTGACTTTGTATTGGATGAAGGGTGTGTTCTCTTTATGGACAAATCGCGAGATCTTCATTCGCAAAGCCCACCTAAAGCGCTGTCAATGTCACTGAACATCATTGTGGATAGCGGTGAAAAAGAACAACCTGTTTTTGTCGATACACAGTCGAAGCGTGTTATCTCATTTGGCAACGTGATTGATGGTGCTCGTTATATGCAGCAACTCCAGCAGGCCCTCAGCTGAAAAAACTGGATTGACCTTCTCTGAACCCTCCTCAATGCTTTTATGTTCAGTGAAGGTCATTTGATACTCAGTTCTGTAAGTATGACCGCGACAATGAAAGAATAGCTTACTTTTCAAAGGACAGTGAACCGCACAATGCATCCATCCTTTTTTCTTCCATGTTTTCGTGCAAAAAGGGATCCACGCTGGCTAATTGACGTCTGGCAGCATCGCTTTGCGCGCCGATCACTTGCTCTATCCAGCTTTGATAAGACGAAACTCGGGTATAAAGCTCAGTAACACCATATTCACCGACATCGTAAAACCAGGAGTCGGTTCGTGAACTGACACCCAGTACTACCATTCGTCCGTCTTGTTTGATATAGGCAGGTCCCCCGCTATCACCATTGCCAGAGACCCCCTCCAACGCTTCTCCTTTGCTCCCTTCTTCAAATTTAAAGACAATATCGGAGTCTGTTACTTTGACGATTCTATTTTGCGCTTTTCTTAACTTCCCTTTGTTATCCTGATAGCTGACGGTTTCTCCCTGATCACCGGTACCGAAACCACCCGCTCCAATAAACCAAACTACCTGACCTTGTTCGTCCTGCTTATTGTAAACCTCAGCGGGTTTCACACTTGTCACTGGCTGAGAAAGCCTGAGTAAAGCAATGTCGTGTTGCTTACCCAATCTATATTCAGGGTAACTGAAACGCTGTGATACTTTAACCAGCTCATTTCCAACTTTTATTGATTGCCCCGGGTTCATACAAAATACAGTGTGGGCTGCTGTCAGTACCCAGTCGGGGGCTATCAATGTGCCATGGACACCAATGTTATACAGAGTTGCCAACGGCGGGAAGTCAGATAGCGAAGCGTCATAGTGCTGTGCCGATACATCATGTCGAATGACGATGGCGTTGGCTGACGAGGTAAACAAACCGATTGTAAGAAGGATAGAACTGCAGATTTTCAATGTATTAATCCTTATTTGTAACAGTTTTCAGATATGTTGAGACCTGCGGATTAATGTAGCAAATAGCTGCTTCTGTATTGTTTATTGGCCATTTCATTTTGTAAGGATAGATTACAACTCATTCAGTTAGCAGTTGCCCAAAGCGCTGCTCCAGCTCAGCTGCGCAGCAAAACCCCAATGTCAGAGGATAAGCATTATCCTGTTCGTTAACATAAAACAACGCAGGAAAGCCAGAAACCCTCAATCGACGTGTTAACTCCAGATGTTGCCTGAGTTGTGTTTGGGTCTGAGCACAGCCCAGTAATTCCTGAAATTTTGGCTTATCGAGCCCAATGGAGCCTGCGCACGCTATCAGTGTGTCATCCAAAGAAGGGTTTTGTGCGAGCTGATAGTAGGCTCGCTGAATGGCTTTTGCCATGTCCATAGCACTGTTTTCCCGTATACTTTGTGCGGCGATCACGGCTCGACAAGCCTGATAAGTCGCACGTATTGGGGTATTGAGCCGCCAGAAATCATGGTTAAATGACACCTTGGTCTTACTTTCAATCTGATGCCAGTACGATGAGATGGTTTCTCTCAATGCCTGCACCATAGGCTGGTCAGTATCTGGCGCCAGCCCACCCATAATCCAATTTACCTGCGCATGTGGGTATTTAGCCAGAAACAGTTCTAACTCTGGTTGAAATCCGTAACACCAGCCACACATAGGGTCCATTACATAGATAAGTCGCATCGTTTATTCACCCTCTCTTTTACATGTTTTATCGGGTCTATCGCCTAAGTGCAACTACTACTCAGATGCCGCTGGATAGAGCTGGAAAAAGGCTTGTCAGACCCGGTCCTTAATAAAAAGGCTTGTCAGACCCGGTCCTTAATCGTCCGGGCTGACACCATCATTGATTAAAAAATTGTTTTACAAAGCGCCGCCACCGTTACTTCCCTTTTTCTGGTAAAACGTAGGGCTTATTAATGAACTGATCGAGCTCAGCACGCGTTTCTCTGGAAAATACAAATGCACCGCTCATAAAGTGATTGAGACACTACCTGAATAAATACAAAAACGACGGGGAGTTAGCCAATAGGCACTCACTGAATACTATGAATGCAGAGCAATGCTGGGCGTTCGTATAACACAAGTCAGTTAAGCCTACCCTCATGCAATCGCCCGGCATTCTACACCAAACAATTGCGTTGAGGGTAAGTACTTATGTTAAATGTCTTTGAGATTTAAACCACATAATCAACCTGCTGCACAAGGCCTGGTTTCCCGTTCTCATCGAGATAAAAACCCGATTTTCGAATAGCGCCCTGTAACTGCCCGTCTGACCGGATGTTCATTGGCGTATCTGCGTTTTGCAGAGCAATGGCACCTATGTTGGCATCATTGAGTGACACTAATTCATCCTGTTCTTTGTTTTTGATCCAAACCTTGAGGCTGTCAAAGATTGCGTCATTTTCATCAATAAAGCCGTTTCCGTCGTCGTCATACTTGGCCAGGTCGGCAAACCCATTGCCACTGAGCGCACCAAACAGCTCCTTACCATCGTCGATTTGATTGTTTTGATTGAGATCCAATGCCAGATAACCATACCCCTTTTTCAGTTGCGAAAAGGTATCTGCGTTACCATCAGCATCTATATCAAAATCCATACGTTCGCTGTCCAATTCTACGGCACGATTGGTGAAACTAATGATCAGAGGATCTTTCATATTCACGTTTTCAATGGTGCGTTCGTAACTGGTATGTGACTGTTCGAAGACTGACTTGAAGGCAAAGCTGATTTGCTGCCCGTTCTCAAGTCGAATTTGTCCATCTGCTTTGAAGACATTTGACTGGCTCTCGTGTGCCAATCGTTCCACGATAATTTGCGCAGGCTCAGTTGGGCTGGCATTTGCTTGCTCACCCGCCGCCATACTCTCAGACATTTCAGCACGGGAAAGATCTTTTCCTACAACGGCGTCATACCACTGGACTTCATCACCCGAGAGCTTTTCCACCAGCAATTTCAGGATATACATTCTGGCGCTGGTTTGCATGTCCAGCTCTGTCGATGTGCCCTCGACCTCAGTCACCTCGCCCTGGAGTATCTGACCCCCATTGTCAGACTGGTCAGGATTAACGCTCTCAGACGTAGTTCGACCCGAAATTTCGGTTCGCTTTTCATAAACATGGGCTTGTCCCTCATGCTTATTACTCATATTTACTTGTGCATGTTCAATTTTCATAGCTCCTCCACTCCCATCCATGTGATTTGGTATCGGCCATGACGAACAAAATTTGAGTGTTTTTTGAGCGACTGCACACAATATGATTAAGACAGCAAGCCACTTCTCATACAGGCAAGACCTCAGCAGTTTCAGTATCCAGCATCTCCAGAACTCGTTTAAAGTCATGTCTTGGTTGCCAATTCAATTGCTGACGTGCAGCGGAAGAGTCATACACCCGGTCAAGAGAATTAGGCAAAGACCAGTTACGTTCCCTGAATACCGACACCAAATCAGGACATTTTTCAGCGATGACAGCCGGTGCATCTCGGTATAAACGCTCACAATCTTCGCGGCTAAAAGGCGATATGCCTGAGATGATAAAACGATTAAAGCCCGTCAACCTTTTTTGTATGGCACACAAATGTGCTGTCGCTACATCCCTGGCGTCAATGCCCCGCGTCAATCTATAGATTGCCATCAGATCTGCAGGCTCAGGAAAACAGCGCGACATTTGTAATACCGTTACCGGCAATCTGTGTTCTGTCGAGATAGTTTGTAATACTTGTTCTGCCAATATTTTACTGCGGTGATAAACCGATTTAGGCTGTGGCTGAGTATGCTCGGTGATCCAGCCAGCTCGTCCTGAAGGTGTAGAGGCATGACCGTACAAGGCAGTCGTGCTGGTAAAAACAAAGTGCTTTATACCTGCTTTTACACCAGCCAATGCCAGTTGCTCCGTTGCATCGACATTGATGCTTTGAAACGCATCGTCATCAACAAGCCCGACATGCGGTGCATGTAACGCTGCCGTATGGACTATCGCCTCTACCCCTTCAAGCGCGCGGCTTAAAAGCTCGCTATCTCTAATATCACCAATGAAATCAGCAGTGGAACAAGGTGTTTTATCTAACCCAACTACCTGGTGTTCACGCATCAGTTTGATATAAATTGCTCGCCCGACTCTGCCTGCCGAACCCGTTACCAATACCTTCACTATCTTTACCTTAGTCCTGTAGCGACCGAAGCCAGTCAGCTACTTTGTCAGCGCAGACCTCAACTGGCAGATCCTGTGTAATACTCAAATCGCAGTTGGACCGGACCATGCTGACCGTGTCTGCATAAATTTCTTTTAAATGATCCTGATATTTTATCAGATAGCCACCAAGGGCACGGGGTGAATGACTCTGCCTTTGGACAAAATGCCTGCTGATCACACGTGATAAACACAACGCTAATGGCAGATCGAGCAGCACCACATAATCTATCCACGGCCCGATACTGGCACGCGCTTTGCCAAATGGCTCTTCAACAAACAGATATTCGGGCCTACGTGCGATACTTTGTTCAAGCACCTCATTCATGGCAGGCGTTTTAATTTTGGATACATCCGCCCCATCTGAGTGCCATTGCTGCAAATTCCGTGGATAGCTCCGAGCATCGACATAGTCATCAAACATTACGCTGGGACATCCGAAACGCGCAGCAAGCACATTTACCAGCGACGTTTTTCCACTTCCTGAAGCGCCGCTAATGGCAACAACAACCGTTTTACGCATGTCAATTTCTTTGTGAGATGAATGTATGACGATCCTATGCCAATACTCGCACAATACCAATCAATTGTTTTACAAAGGAGAATAACCCTTTGACAGGTATTCTCCATTTACTGTTACATAAAGGCAGGCAACACCCGTTCTGCTATTAATTGCAGTGTGCTGTTTTCCCTTCGATTGGCTGTCACCACAACAACTAAGTCAAGTTCTTTGACCAAAATAATATACTGGCCACCTCCCCCTTGAGCAGACACACTATAGAAACGTTGCTCACCTGATTGAAGCTCAGCGTTCCACCAGTAGTAACCATAGCCCTGTTTAGATACATCTTTACCGCCACCAAACATATTTTCATCCCCAGTAAAGAGTTGTGGGCTGATCGCTTTTGAGATGTAACTTTGCGGGATCAACTGCTCACCCTGCCACATACCTTTGTTGTTGGTTAACGTACCCCATTTGAGCATATCACGGGATGTCATGTTGACCCGCCAACCCGCTTCAGGGAGGCCGTTATCGGCTGTTTGCCAGCGGTATTGTTCGATACCCAACTTATCAAGTAACTCTTGCTTGATAAACGCTTCTGCGGTTCCGGGTACCACAGCATCAATCACCTGCATGATCAGCATCGGGTCATCCTGATATTTAAATGTCTGCGTTTGTGTACTGATGGGAGCACTGCGCTCCAGCAACGCCTGAGTATGTTGCTGACCTTTAAGCTGTTTGGATATTTGCGCCAATCCTTCCTTTTGCTCGTCACTCAGTCGAATACCTGAGCGCATGGTCAGAGCCAGATTAAGCGTGATTTTATCACTGCCTTTTGTCAGCTTGCCGGTATCCAGACCCTTTAAAAAACTCACTACAGGTTTGTCCAGATCTGCCATGCTCAAATAACCCAGCTGAATGGCCCTGCCAAGTGCCAGGCTGGTATACACTTTAGTGGCGGATGCCTGATAATGCGGCAGGTTGATGCGGCCACGGGAGTAATAGGACTCAAACACCAACTTGCCCTTGTGGGCGATAAGTAAGCTGTCAAACTGCCCATGCTTGTTGTTTTCGATTTCTTGTGCCAGTTTTATTAACAGCGCCCTGTCACCACCATCTACTCCGGCTACTCCAACAGCCAAGCCGTCGTTTTTTCGCTTTGGTGCTGTGTCAATAAATGCGTTTTTAAGCTCTGTAACATCCCGGTACCCTCCGTCTAATTCAGCCTGCGTGGCCTCTATAGACTGAGTACACTTTGCCATTGTTAACTGACTAAAACTGCCCATAAGCAGGGTTATCACTAAGCTCGTCACTCTCTTTTGTATAATCATGAAACTCTCCTGTTTTTTAACAGTAGCAACATAGCCAGTACGGACGCTCAGTACCTGACTTCCTGGTGACTTCTTGATGACTTTGTCACGAAAGAGCTATATAAACTTTAAAATCATAAGGTTAGAAACCTGTGTCAATATCCTCAGCCCATATTTGTTTGACACTCAACGGAAAACATTTTGTGATAATTAAGCATCATTGAGATGAGTTCAGAGACATTTTGCTCTATGCGGCAGGTGACTATATAGACATATCGTTCACTGAGGTGTTCTTCCATTCGTTGCCGGACTAACGTTTTTTGACTAGACTCCCAGTATCATCATCCATTTACCGCAATATGCTACGTATCACACTTTTTTGTCTGTTCTTGTTTCCGCTAGCGGTGTTATCAAACAGCGACAGGTTGGTCCTTATTGCTGGAGACAACTGGTGTCCGGTGAACTGCGGAGAGAATGATAAAGACAAAGGGTTTATGATTGATGTCGCCACCGAAGCACTGGCAATCTCCGGGTATGAGGTGCGGTACATTGAAATGCCTTGGCTCAGGGCCATTCATCAAGCCCGCGAAGGAAAAATACATGCTATCGTGGGCGCGTTCAAAGATGACGCGCCAGATTTTTATTTTCCAAAAGTCCCAATTCTCAAACTCAGCCCAAATACATTATTCACACTGGCAGAGAACACCTGGGTATATAACAACCAGCATTCCCTCAACAAAGTGCGCCTTGGTGTTGTGCAAGGCTACGACTACGGTCACTTGCTAAATGCCTATATAAAATCTCACCGCACGTCTCCCAATAGCTACATTACACAAATATCAGGAGACAATGTTGTAAAACGCAGCCTGCTACTGCTAACCAGTAAGCGCATTGATGTTTATGTAGATGCCGGACCGGTAGTCTGGTTCCGGGCAAAACAAATGGGGCTCGGTGAACAAATCAAGTCTGTTGGTTCAATCAGTCCAGTGGAACCGGCTTATATTGCTTTTTCCCCCAAGCTGACAAATAGTGAACAACTTTCACTGGCGCTGGACTTGGGTGTGCTCAGGTTGCAACTAGATGGTCGCCTTGCGGTAATAGCCAAAAAGTATGGGCTAACGGAACTGCACTATCGGTAAACCTGTAATGCGCTAATTGCCATGCTTTATGAAAGTATTGCGAGCATGAAGCATGATACGCAGCTGGAATAGCTCAAGTATTATCTGGGCATGCAGGTTGCTCGACAATTGCCTGCGCGGCATGCTGAGCAAGCACTCCTTGCAGGTCAGGTGACACCCCGTCCAGAATGCTGGTAGCTCCTTTATCTACTGATTCCCCGGTAATAATTTGTGTAAACACCAGCGCGCTTAGTAGTATACCCAAAGTGTCGGCATGATTGCCATCTGATGCATGTAGTGCTAATTCAGGCCTATTGGCTATCGTGCCGTACCAGGCTTTTGCAATAGGAGCCAGGCAGCTAGGCTCTGCATCGGCAATGTTTTTGTGAATATCATGAACATATTCGCCTTCCACTCTATTTCCACGTTGCGGGTGTTCAGGAAACAAAATAGGCGTAGCGCCATGGGTTTTGGCCAGTGCTACCCACTGCTTGGTTGCCTCTGTAGAATAGCGCTTGGACATAGACTGGGAATATTTCTGACCCTGAATTATCAAGTGTGTCCAGGGTACATCAGGCTGAGTAAAGCGCTTAACGACTTCATAATTCGCTATCAGATTGTCGGTGAAGCCAAACCCCAATAATTCAACATTAACGGTCTTATCGGGCGCCATAAATTCAATCGTGCGCTTGAGAGTCGGGGCAAGACCACTAGAATGACTATTGCCCACCATGGCAATTTGGTAGTGCTCTACATCAGAGTTAATCGCCAAAGAAGCGGGTTTGATGTAGCTATTGACCAAATCAGCTGCGCTTTCTCCTGCCTGCCCCTTCGCAGCACTGTGTTGACTGTCACTATTGCCCCCACATGCCCCAAGTAATAGCACAGGCAATAACGAAAGACACAGCAATCCAGTATATTTATTCATTTTTTTATACTTCCCTTTGGTTATGCTGTCTACATAATGCCCACAAGACCAATATTTCGTCAACGCAATATTAATTTATAATCATCATTTCGTTAATTTAGATATCGATTTGTAAATATTATCTAGCTACCTTCCAGCTAGCAGAGAACACAATGGCAGTGTCTGCCGACACTGCCACAGAGGTAGAAACCAAGCGATCTGCAGTCATAAATCTGCTTGGCAATTTATCCTCCTTGCAAAGCACTAGAATTGATAGTTGACGGTAAAGGAAGTTGTACGCCCGTTAATGGTGCGAGCTCTGATGATTCCAGACTCTGGAATGCTGCCTTCTTCCGCTTCTGTGATCCCTACTGCATTAAACAGGTTGTTGACGTTGAGCGATAAAGACAAGTCTTCGGTCATATCATAGCTGGCAAATGCATTGACCTGAGTGTAGCCATCAAATTTCAGCGCGTTATTATCCTGTGCGTAAGCATCGGTTGAGCCAAGCAGGCTTAAACCCACTGCTCCTCGTGCCATGTTGTAACGCGCCATCAAAGAGTAAATAAAGTCCGCCTGGCGCCTTGGCGTATTGCCCACCACCTCAGGTGACAAAGCATCTTTGGCGATCTCGGCGTCCGTCCAGGTCAGGCTGCCTCTGAAATCAAAGGAGCCAACAAAGTACACCCCTTCAAGTTCAATGCCATGTGCTTCATATTCACGGTCAAAAAAGCGCTGGCTGGTGGCTTCAAAATTTTGCTCTTCGGTTTGAGCATAAAAAGCGGTGGCAAATAGACTGCCGTTTTCAAGCTGTTGCTTCAAACCAAATTCAAGCTGGGTTACTTCGTCAATGGCGTCTTCCTTTGCCACACTGCCGTCTGCATTCACTTTGCCAAACAACAGACGATCGGCATTTGCTCTGGCTCCTTCACTGAAACGCCCAAACACCGCCCGCGTTGGACTCAACTGATAATTAGCACCGAGGGAGTAGCTGGTGTAATGCCAGTCGTAATCAACGAGTGACGGATTAGCCAAATCTATGCCCGCAACCTGCTCTTCAGGTTTTGAAATCGCGCCATCGGCATTCACATCCCGCTGCGATACCACAGCCCCCGCATAGGTGCCCGAGGCTTCACCTGAGTCATAACGCACACTGGCATCGACGGTTAAATCGCCCACCTGCGAGGAAATCGCCAGATAAGGCGCGCGCGTTGAATAATCTGTATTGTAATTACGCTGACAACAATTGCCCCAGGCAGGTGTCCCGTATGCGTACAAGCCATTGTCCGAAAAAGCCGTGCCATCGGCTGCAAAGACATCCAAAAGCGCTGCGTTTTGCCCTTTTAACTCCAGCAGATAAGAGTTCCACAACCAGGACATTTCAATGGCCTGCTCGGATGCAAAATAGCCAAAGGTTAAAGCGGTATCGCCCAGCTGTTTTGTCAGTTTAATGTCGTTGACCAGCGAGCCAAAGTCCTGCATCTCAACATCAAAAGTATGGATCCGCATCAGATTATCGTCGCTGAATTGACTGCCAGCGCTTGCACCATTGGCATATTTTAATGTCGCGCCCTCACCGGCGATGCTCTCGGCGATAGACTGGGCACTGCCCACTTCAGCCGGAAAAGGCGCATTAAACGTACCTTTTACCTTGGCTACTCTAAACCGGTTTTCAATTTTCCAGTCGTTGCTCAGCTCAAAGCTGGCCTCAACGCCAACGCTGTCAACCTGAGGATGCATGCCATCACGCATATCTGCGCGGCGCACTTCGTTGTTGGCGCCCAACCCCTGTGTTTGGGTAAACAAAACCGAATGCGGCGTATCTGACAATGCATCAAATCTCGGCAGTGAGTCGCCATTGGCATACATGGGCATAGGTAAGTAGCCGGTTGAGCGGTCATCCAGGTGCTTGAGGTAGACTCTGACATAGCCCGACTCAAATTCTTTGGTCAGATTGGCTTTAATCTGCCCGCCCTTGTTGCCGGTATAACCGGTATCACGCGGCCCTTCGCCTTGGCGCACAAATCCGCCGATATGGAATCGTACGGTGTCAGACAGATAGGTGCCAAATTCAAAGTCAGTTCTGAATTCGTCATAATCAAGACCCAGTGTCGTTGCAATGCTGCCCGATTCGCTGTCACCGGTCTTAGAAATAAAGTTGATGATCCCACCCGGCGCGTTACTGGCGGCAGTCGAAGCCGAGCCGCCTCGGATGGACTCAATTGATTGCACCGTGTTATCCAGGCGCATAAAAATATCTGCATTACCGAATGCAATATCGCCAAACTGTAATACGGGCAAGCCATCTTCTTGCAATTGCAGGAACTTGGCCCCACCGGCCGCAACCGGCAGTCCGCGTACGGCAATGTTTGCATTGCCCTCTCCCCCGGTTGACTCTGATCTCACCCCAGGTAACAAGCGAAATGCTTCGGCTGTGGTTCTGGGTGTTGCAACACTTATCTGCTGAGCAGAAATGCTACTGACAGACACGCTGGATGCCATCACGGTGCGCCTTTGTGGCACGCCTGTCACAATGATTTTTTCCAGCTCATTCTGAGCCTGTGCATTTGCTTGGTCCTGGCTCTGTTGTGCCCACACTGTGGGGCTAAGCGCCAGAGTCAGTGCACTGAGTGCAAACCAACCGGGAGTGTATGTTGTCATAATGTGCCTCGTTGTTGTCAATTATATATTGCTGGCACCACACTATGTGGATTTAGATACTTAATCGATTAAGTAAGTTAGCAAATATTTGTCGCTTTGCAATCAAAAAATTACACACGACGGGTTTCTAGTTAGATAACGCTATGATTTAGTTTTAAAAGTATTTGAGCTAATGTGCGTTTGCCAGCCTCAGCTGGGCTGGGTTTTTCCAGTAGTTGTATGCCATCGCCAGCATCAGCAAAGCCGCAAATCCCATCGCCAGTGCAAACCCGTAGCGAATATGACCAAAATAATCACTGACCATACCCATCAGCAAAGGCGCCAGGGCTGCAGACAACGCGGTAAAGAACAAAATCACGCCAGCGACCGAGCCATGCTGATGCTTATCGAAGCATGAGATCCCCTTCGAATTAAGTGTGGGGTATATCATCGACATAAAGAGCCCACTGAGTGGCAGCGCAATGACGGCAGCATTCACGCCAAACAAAAAGGTCAGCAGGTAACAAAGAAAAATGGCCGAGCTCAGCGCGAACATCACACTCTGCCAACTGAACAGGTTAAGCAGCCAGACAGCCATAAAGCGCCCCACCGCCCGCAATATAAAAAAGATGGTCAGTGCATAGGTTGCCAGCAGGCTCCAGCTCCCCTCGTAGGTTTTGAGTAAAGTCGGCATCCAGACATAAATGGCGACTTCCGTCGCAACATACAGCGCAATGGCAGCCGAAAAGCCTAGTGCATGTTTGTCCTTGAGCATCAGCAGGGTCTGCCTGAATCCACTACCTTGGCTAACCTGCTTAGCGGGCCGCTCAGGAAACTTCACAGCGAACGTGATTAAACACAAAACGCTGCATAAGCTCCCTGCCAGAATATAGAGGTAAACCCAGCTGACACCCGACGCCAGCATGTAGCTCACCGCGGCCGGCCCCACGATGGCGCCAACAGCAAAGAAGCCTTCGACCATGTTCATGGTCCGGGTGTGCGCCTGGCTGGTTGGCGTCAAATCGCCTAACAAAGCCAGTGCTGCGGTTTTGAACAGGCCGATCGCCAGGCCAATCACACTCATTAAGCACACAAAGGTGATAAAGGTTTCACCCATTGCAAAGCCAAAGCAGGCACCGGCAAAGAGCACAAAACCAAGAATGATGGTCGGCTTGTGGCCTATTTTATCGGCCAAAAAGCCCAGCAACAGACCACTGGCGGCAATCCAAATCATTGGCGCGTAATGAAACGCGCTCGCCTGTGTCATGGTTAACTGATAATCCCGGATCAGCTCGGGAATGATCACGCCCACGGCGTCCGATGTCATGGCAAACATAAAAAACATCATGTATGTCAGCCAGCGTAATGCGCCTAAGTTGCTGCTTGTCATAGTTATTACCTCTTAGGTATTGCGGCCAAGCCCGGTTAAGTTTAAAACTCAATCGCACTCTTGTGCCAATTTTCACGTAAATAGTACTTGAATATCTTGTCGTGCTGATTAAAGATATAACTTAATCGATTAAGTTTCAACAATGAGAATTGAACTGAACCATGAAAAACCAAGTGCAACTGATAACCTACGCCGATCGCTTAAGCGGTGCAGGCCTGCCTGAACTCACTCAGCTGTTGGACGGCCCGTTAGCGGGATTGTTTGGCGGTGTCCATATTCTGCCGTTTTACTACCCGATTGACGGAAGTGATGCCGGATTCGATCCGATAGACCACAGTGAGGTTGATAAACGACTTGGCAACTGGGCAAGTGTGAAAGCACTTGGGGAGCGCTTTGAGGTGATGGCCGATTTAATCGTCAATCATGCTTCGGCTCAGTCCCCAGAGTTTCAGGATGTGCTCAAACATGGCGAGCAGTCACCCTACTGGCCTTTGTTTTTAAAGGAGCACGATATTTTTCCCGATGGGATCAGTGACGAACAAGCACACGCGATATTCAGACCCAGGCCAACCAGCTGTTTTACGCCTAAAAAGCTGCAAAGTGGTGAAACGGTCAACTTCTGGACCACGTTTACTGATAATCAGGTTGATATCAATGTTGAAACGCCCCAGGGCAAAGCGTATCTGGACAAAATTCTGACCTTGTTTGCGCAAAATAATGTCAAGATTATTCGCCTGGATGCGGCTGGCTATGCCATAAAACGCGCCGGAACAAGCTGCTTTATGACCCCGGAATCATTCGACTTTATCAACCAGCTATCGCGTCAGGCCAATGCGCTCGGTATGGAGACCATTGCCGAGATCCACAGCCATTATCAGACTCAAATTGACGTAGCATCGAAAGTAGACCGCGTCTACGACTTTGCTTTGCCACCGTTAATCTTACACGCTCTATTTAGCAATAATGCCGATCCCCTGCTTTGCTGGTTACAGCAATCGCCGCGTAATTGCCTGACGGTACTCGATACTCATGACGGTATCGGCATTGTCGATGCGGGTCCGGATGGGGATAAGCCCGGTCTGCTCAATGCACAGCAAATCGATACTCTGGTAGAAACCATTCACAGCAATAGCCGGGGTGAGAGCAAGCAGGCAACCGGTGCCGCTGCCAGCAACGTTGATTTGTATCAGGTCAATTGCACCTACTATGATGCACTGGGTCGCAATGATCTCGATTACCTGATAGCGCGCGCAATCCAGTTCTTTTCACCTGGCGTCCCGCAAGTTTATTACGGTGGCCTGCTGGCACTGCACAATGATATGGCGCTGCTTGAAAACACCAACGTAGGTAGGGATATCAATCGCAGTTACCTCAATGAACAACAAGTTGAAGACGCGTTATCCAAACCCGTAGTCAGGGGCCTGTGCAAACTAATTGAATTACGAAACCAGAGCAGTGCATTCGATGGAGAGTTTGTTTTGTCAGGGTCAGAAGAAGCGCTCTCTTTGCAATGGTGCACTCAGGACGCCCGTGCAATACTCGACGTTAACCTGGCGACAAGAGCAGCGTTCATTACGTTCAAAGAGACGGACCTTACAAAGCACATCTGTCTGGCTGATTTACTCCAGGCTTAGTAATACCTGGGCAGTCAGATTGACTGCCCAGCTCTCAGTTCAAAGGGCAGGCGTATTTGCTGCTTTTCTTTGCGGATAAACAAACTTGCCGCCTGTTCGCCCTTATTTTCGCTGTTTTGATGTATGGTGGTAATGGCAGGTTGAAACAGCTCTGCTTCATCTATGCCATCAAAGCCTACGATCTTGAGCTCCCGTGGGATCTGGATCCCCTGAGCGAGCGCTTCACGGGCGGCGGCCAGCGCAATTAGATCACTCATACAAAGCAACACATTGGGCCTTGGCCGAATGGCTAACGCTTCTTTAGCGGCGATCCGCGCAAAACGCTCGCTGCTTTCCGGAATGTTCCAGATCCGGTCTTCAGGGAGTGTCACCTGGCATGCATCGAGCGCCTGTCGATATCCTGCCAAACGTTGGTGTGCGATTGAGGTATTGAGCTCAGGCAAGTGATGGTCATAAACCCGGCAGATAAGCTCAGTATCGAGTAGCCTCAGCCCCAGGATTGCCGCATCAGCCTGCTCAGACGGCGCATCGAACTGCATTAGTGCCGCTTTGGCTACTTCCCGGGCTGCACCTTGGTTGTCGATATTAACACTGGCCTGATCTTGCAGCTCAAAATCGACGGTCACCACCTGCTTGGTTACCGTTGCCAGCTGTTCAATTAATTTGGGGTTACGCGGACGACCATAACAAATAAAGCCATCGACAAAATCGACTATGTTGTTAACGCTGTCGGTATTGCCTGAAAACAACAACAAATTGATCCCCTGTGGTTCAAGCACTTTGGCAACACCGCGCATAAAGCTGCTCGCCACGGGGTCAGATACCATGTATTCAACGCTATCTGGTAAAACCAGGGCAACAATGTTAAACGTGCCCTTTCTTAACGAGCGCGCCGCTTTATTTGGACCAAAATAACCCAACGCCTTGCAGGCCGCCAGAATCTCCTCGCGCTTTTTGCTTGAGAGCTGATCGGGGCGGTTAAAGGCATTGGATACCGTAGCATTCGACACGCCAAGGTGGGCAGCAATGCTTTTAAGAGTCCATTTTTTTTCTGTCATGGTTCGCTATACAATCTGATTAATAGGGTTACGCACCCGGATGGTCCGCATCGCAGGCTTCACTCATTTGCACGGTGGACAATTTGATCCGAGGGCCTCTGAGCAACCTCATCAGTCCTGCTACAAGCATGACTAAAGACATAAGTGCGAAAGGCATTACCAGCACATTAAAATGATACACCTTAATACAGTGAAAACAGCTCAATTGCGCACGGTCGAGTGCAAAAACCACCACTGCACACAAGACCCCGAGCACGATTAGCAGCTTAGTGAGTTTCATCGTGCCTCCTGATACCCGTTTACCTGCCATGCTTAGGCAATCTCTCCCGTATACCCGCACTCAGCGCATCCATGCATACCTTGACTGCCATTGGGGTATGTTTGGAAAAGGGAGTGAGTAAATACACTGAATTTTCGGGCAAACTGGCGTGTGGCATTAGCCTCATTAAATCCGACAAATCATTATTCAAATAAAAATCCGGCACTAAGCCTATCCCAGCCCCAGCCCGAATGAGAGAAACGGTACTATGAAATGCGTTTGTGATGCAACTAACCTGAGGAGTTAGTTGTATTTTTTCACCGCTTTGGCTGATTAACTGGTGCGTTACCTGTGCCCCTTCCCAGGCATTTGCAATGTAGGGAGCCTGTGTCAGTTCCTCGTTTAAAAAACGTGGATGTCCGCATAATACATCGCAGAACGTGCCCAGCCGCTGCTGCCTGAGCGTGCTGTCTTTCGAGGCACCAATGCGAATAGCAATATCGATGTTATGGGC
The DNA here is from genome assembly GCF_005887115.1 of Pseudoalteromonas rubra. GTDB lineage: Bacteria > Pseudomonadota > Gammaproteobacteria > Enterobacterales > Alteromonadaceae > Pseudoalteromonas > Pseudoalteromonas rubra_F. The sequence continues at coordinate 59,053 of NZ_PNCJ01000020.1, forward strand.
CATCAAGTCCAGATGCTTATCATCACAGGTCAGTTTAACAACCACCTTAGGGTAGCACTGCATTAACTCTGACATGGCTGGTGCCAGCAAGGTATCAACCAGCGCATGCGGCGCGGTAATATGAACCTGGCCCTCTGGCTCCCCCTGCTGTGCTTGCACATCATCCCAGGCATCGGTTGCAATCTGGTTGAGTGCCTTACATGCCTCATAAAAGCGCTTTCCGGGCTCAGTCAGAGACTGTCGACGGGTTGTTCGTTTAACCAGGACCACACCGAGTTCTTGCTCCAGCGTTTTTAAATGCTGACTGACCACAGACTTTGACACACCCAGCCTGTCTGCTGCCGCAGAGATAGAACCCGCTTCAACGACATGGGCAAACAGCGACATTTTACCAAGTTGGTGCATTATTATTGTAAGCTTGAATTAAACAGTGTTTTTTATTATCTCTGTTTTTCACGTCAATTAATACCATTAAGCTTGCCTTACTGAAAACACCACAAGTGGAGTCATTACATGACACAACAACAAGAGCTGGATTTATGTAAAGCGGGCATTGCCGCGTGGCAGAACGCCTTTAATAACCAGGATGCACGTGGCTGCGCCGCACAATATGCCACACCCTGTATTATGCATGCGCGGCCCATTGGCGAGTTTGACGGGAGGGAAAACATTGAGGCATTCTGGCAGGGCATCATAGATCAGGGTTTCTGTGATGTTGCTTATACCGATGTGGTCTGGGAAAAACATCCTGAAGTTGGCTACCTGCTCAGTGCCAACTGGACGATGAACAAAGCGTTTGGCAAAATCCACGCTGAACACTGGGTGGTTGAGCAAGACGGCAAGGCCCGTCTGCAAAGTGATGATTTTGAGATCCTGGGTGAGCGTTGAGCCACCCAGGAAACCGCTCAAAGCTAAGCAAGCTCAGCTTGTGCTGCTTCTTTTGGGTTAGGACCGTATTCGTTGTCACCCGGCTTACTGTCCATTACATTAAACACAAGCAGCACCAGAGGGCCGACTAAGGGCACAAATGTTACCAGCAACCACCAACCACTGTGGCCAATGTCGTGCAAACGGCGTACACCGACAGCAATACTTGGAAGGATAACGGCAAGTGCATACAAGCCACTTACAAGACCAACACCCGCTTCCTCAGAGTACAATCCCAGCATCATATCAATCAAACCCAGCACAATCATGAAGATGAGATTGCATAGCATAAACAGCCAATACTCTTTGCGTCTAGCTCGACCCTTGAATTCCGTATAGTTTTTTAAAACAGATAGATAAATATCGAACACCGGCTTTTCTCCTTGTTAATTTTCCATACCACAATGGCATGGCCTCAGCACTGTTAAACCACGCCGTTTAACAGAATAGACAAAATCTTTGTATTACAAAGTCAGCCTCGCGTGATGTAAAAAGCACACCATTCTCTATTGAGCCGCTACGCTATTGCTTTCAAGTACCTGTTGTAATTTATTAACCATTTCCTCGAACGCCGCTTTTTTCTCGGGAAACAGCGTCATACCTTGCTGGAACAAATCTAATGCAGCCCGATATTCTCCCATTTCGGTATAACACTGGCCTTTGTAATACAAGGCTGTGGCGCCAGGTGATATCGCCAGAGAATGGTCAAATGCGTTGATGGCATCCTGAAATTGACCGTGGTCCATCAAAATAAATGCGATGTTGTCAATCGCTTCAATGAACATTGGAAAGATGTCTAAAGCTTCATGGTAAAGATCCAACGCCTGAGAAAATTGTTTTTGCTCACTCAGCGCATAGGCCTCACGATATTTTGCATTGGCAGATGCAATAAGTTCATCCACTTTTTGGCCAGTAACGTCAGCGTATTTGTTAAAATCATTATGTTTCAAATAATCCACATATCCTGCTCGCTCAAGCTCGGTCACTTCCTGATTACCCAGCCGACGCCATCCCTCAGACAAGATAGCCTGAGACAAAGGCGCATGGCGCAGTTGAATGGTGAGATTTTTAATATCTTGTAGCGTCGGTTTACTTTCTGACGGGGTATACATAACGGCATGGTAAGTCGGCTCTGCCTGTACATCGCTATCAATACTGACCAGTTTAAGGGCTTGCCACTGCTTTTCTTGCTTTATATACACATCACCCACAGTACTGCGCGCCAGGGTCTCACCACTTTTCAGTAGTAATACAGCAGCAAAAACAGACCCCAACATTTTAAAAATCTGACTCATTTTATTCCTTATTTAACATATTTACTTCTTCTGGTAGCTCGACAGGTGCGTAAGAAAACAACAATAAAGAACACAGTGTAAACCCAATCGGGACAAGTAACAAATACAACGCATCAAACGCAGACATACGCGCAATAAAAACACGGCGCTCCCATAACATAAGGTACACCGCGTTTTTTCAAGCTTAGAGCGCCATTATTTAAGCGCTGTAACTTATTGGGTTAAATTAGCGAACATACACATATGAAGTCTGTTGGCTTACGTAAGTCACAATGTTTGTAGATTTATAGATCTTGGAGAAACCATAAATATTCTGATAGTTTAGCATTGAATAATCAGAACCTGAGCCTGAACAACCTGAGTTTTCATGCCAAAACAACCGATAGCTCCTCTCTCCCGTCTCGCCCGGAATTAAGCCCAAGGTATCCTGAAGAGGCACACAGTTTGCATTTTTGAGCACAGAGATATCAGCAATCGCATAGGCACCATTGAAGGTGGGCATTGTCATCATCAGCTCGCTATAAGTATCTTTGATATATTGCCAATGTGCATCTGGCAGGTGGTAATTGTCATCCAGAGAGGTAATGTTCTGCGCTTCGACCATAAAACCAGTTAAGTCGTTTGGCCAGCCATCATAGTTTTTGTTAGGTGCAAACCTGATGCTGACTAAAGTCCAGCCACCACCTTGGTATTCCATGTCACAGTAAGTCGTGAACTCGCTCAAACCACCTCTGCCATCCACATCTAATGTATAATAGCCAGATTGCGCACTTGGATCTGCGTTTAGAATAGCTTGGCAACTTTGTGGCTCTGGTGCTTCAGGCTCACGAACATTAAGGTTAGCGCGAACAGTCATCGTATCACTGCCCAGGGTTGTAATGTCCTGCGCAAACAAGTGACCATTCAATTCAAGTACATTAACAACTTCAGTGGTATGCGTTACCTCAGTATCTTTAGATTGTTCCTCATGAAGAAAAATATCATGCTCACCTACTGGAGTAATCTGATCAGTGGCTTTCACCTGATTGAGCTTGTATGAAATCCCTGAATCGAGCCGACCTTCACTATTTGGCGTATAGATAGCAAGATAAGCCACTTTTTCATTTACTTCAGAACCTGTACTGCTTTCCTGATACTGAACTTGAGCGTTAAAACCCAGTCGTGTAACGTGACTCGCTCTGGCCGTATAGGGTTCAACGCCATTGCGCGTTTGACCGGTCAAAAAGACATACGGAACCTGTGGCATTGTCTCTGAAAAAGACAACATTTGACTACTGCCATTGAGTTCCACCACTCCAACCTCCCAGATAGAGCCATCCGACTGAACGTGTCGCCCATAATCCAAGACAAAGGTTGACACAGTTTCACTCAGGTGCACGCCATCCAGATAAGGCCACTCAGAGAATGCGACATGTACGGTGCCATCATTATTATCAACGACAGAAACGGTACCTGCAGTGGAATCATTAAAACTCGCAACACCTGCAAATATTGCTTGCTGCGTCGCTTTTGTAACAGAGGCGCCCTGCTCTGTTACTTGGTTAAACTGTAGGTCCTGCGCATTAACAGAACATGCTGAAGCCAGCAACAGAGATATTAAAGTTTTTCTAGTCATTACTCTTCCATTATTATAATTGGGTATTTAATTTCCTAATAATTATTGAATTAATAATACAACAAAAGCGATTATTAAGCCTATGACAGAATTGAAATAGTGATAATTGAAATATAAAAGTGTGATCTAAGTCTATTATGGTTGCAGAACCTGTACTTTAGCCTGATTAAAAAATGTTAGATTAAATGCCAGTATACAAAAAACGCGGTGACCCAAGGGTACACCGCGTTTTCTCAAAGAATAAAGCCGACTATTTAAGCGCCTGCTCAACAATCGGGTAATGATCCCAGACTTGTTTATCGGCAAGTGAGCGAACCAGCTTCACATACTCAGCATGCGTCCACGCCAGTGGTGTTGCGGAGTTGGTGCCCTCGCCCAGTGTATACCCAAACGGGTTCACACCCACGCCATCCCACACCTGCTCAGGCAACATCAGGCCTTCGTTAGCAAAGTGTTCCATGCCTTTGATGTAAGTGTATTTGATACGCTTAACCGCATTGTCATCCAGCGCATTAGCCTGGCTGGCCACTGCAATTTCGTAATGACCGCGCTCACCGGTAAAGAAAGGCCATACCCGACCACGCTGACCGGCCGTGTTCTGACCCTGCTCAGCATAGTTGGTCCCGCGTACCTCATCTTCTCCGTAGCCGTCGTTGCCATAGCGGCGGTAGCCCGGATAACTATTAGGATCACCGGCAAAGTTAAAGCTGTATTTAACTCGCAGGTTCTCCGGCAGGTTTTCATCTTCATACTCTGGCAAGGTATTGGTAATGCTGCTGGCATCTGCGGCTCTGACGCCATAGCGCACAAGCTCCAGGAACCCGCCATCAATGATCTGCTTTTTATCCATACCCGCACGGCCGTTGTTATCGCTCAGCTTAGTATCGGTATTCGGGTTAGCATCTTTGCCAATGCGGAAGAAATATTTACCATCACTTTGCTTAGAAGGCAGATTCCCCGCAGTGGTGAACATGGTCGATTCCACTTCACTGTCGTAGCGCTTGGCTGTTGCCATATAACGCTCACTGCCGGCTTTATCTCCGGCCAGTTTCGCAATGTCACTGGCAGCGACCAGGCCCGCGATAATGGCAGCGGTTGTCGATGGTGAATAACCGTCCTGCTCTTCCCAACGCTCCTGCTGTGTCGCCGGTGGTGTGATCTGAGTGTCGTTCCAGAGGATTTTTGCCAACCCGCCGTCGACCAGGAACTCAGCCGCTGGCTGGAGCATACGCTTGTACCAGTAGGCAAGCTTCTCATCGCTCAGTACGCCAGCCTGCCACAGTTTCCACGCCAGCATAATCGGCATAGCAGTCTGATCCAGTTGCACACCTACCCACTCCAGTTCACCGTCAACATGGGTTTTTTGTAAGAACCAGCCGGTGTCGCCGTGGTTGCCAGGCGTCTTGTCTGTGACCTGTACTTTTTCCAGATATTCAAATGCGGTCAGTGCGGTTTGCGGATCGCCCATGGCCAAAAATGCCATCGCTACCTGATAAAAGTCGCGCACCCAGACCGCTTTATAACCGGTGTGGCCTTGCTCAGCCGCCACGGTGTCACCCCAGGGGTTAGACAAAGAAGCAATCAGGGCCCCTGCGTGGGTTTTATCTTCCTGCGCCTTTAACACCAAAGCACTGGTGTAAAGTAGTTTGCCCTGATCGGCTGTGTAAGCGCTGAGCTTTTGCATCGGTTCAAGACTGTTCAGATAGTCGCGCCAGCCAATAGCTTCTCCTTCACCACCGTAGTGGGCCAGCACCTGCTGATAACCACGCGCCAGTGACTGAGCACCTTCCCGAAAACTCGCGCTTTGCGATGTGCCAAAACTCAATGCCAGGTCGAATGTTGTCTGCTGGTCAACGTCACCCAGCTCCGCCAGCCAATTAACGTTACCGCTTTGTGTGCCTGTGCTGGTGTAGCGCTGTGCCATTGACTGGCTTGCTTTAAGTTCAGCCAGACCATCGCTCTGACCGGTAAAGCCCACGCTCGCTTGCTTAAAGCCTGTGCTGCTTTGCAGTGTCAGGTAATTGTCTCCTTCCCAGGCAACCAGGCCCTGCTCGGTGACTTTCGCAAAATCGTTCAGGCCATTGTTATTCACATACGGGTTCACGTTAACGAACAGCTTCACACCATCAAGCTCTGTGTGTACCTTCGCCCGGACGAACAGCGTTTGCCCGTCAGGATCAGTAAATATATGCTTCTCAAGCGTAAAACGGCCTTGCTTATCTTTGCTTGTCACTTTGTATGCCAAAGACAGCGGACGACCTTGCGCATCTTTATCGAGGTAATCGATGCTGACGTCCAGCGCATCTTGTTCCGTTACCGTAAAATCCGGGCCGGTAACAATAAACTGCATGTCTTTAATCTGCGCCTGATGAATAAGACCAAACATAGTTTCTGTGATCATGCCCTTGGCGATGGAAAACCACACTTTTGATACGGTTTGCGTACTTGCTTGATCAGAATACTGGCCCTGCTTGTAAGCTTCGTAGGAAGTACCAATGCCGGTTTTACCTGAATACGCCCAGTATGGCTTGTCACCCGGTGCGCCTGGTGCTGTAGTCTGCTGTTTATCGGCGTAATTTGCACTGCCACAGCCCACAAGTCCGGCAGCAACTAGTGCCAGAGTTAAACTAGATAGTTTTTTCATAAAGTCTCCTTGGGTGGTGTTATTCTTGTTCGATTTTCACCCGCATCACAGCAATCGCTGCGAGCAGGAACGACACACCACCAACCACTAATGCAAAAATCGGTTGATTATCAAATAGGTTTCTCAGGATCAGGCCAAGCACACTGGCGGCCATCAGCTGCGGGATCACGATGAAGAAGTTAAAGATCCCCATAAAGACGCCCATTTTGTGGGCTGGCAACGAATTACTCAGCATGGCGTAAGGCAGCGACAGGATTGACGCCCACGCAAAGCCAATACCAATCATCGGCAGCCAAAGCAGGCTCGGATCGGCTATCATTTTAAAGCTCAATAATGCGCCTGCGCCCAGCAGTAAGTTAAGGCAGTGTGCGCCACGCATGCCCAGGCGATTCACCATCACAGGGATACACACAGCAGCCAGTGCGGCAAAACCGTTGTAGGCGGCAAACAACACACCCACCCAGTCGGCCCCATCGTTATAGGCTTTGCTGGTTACGTCGTTGGTACCATAGTGAAAACTGGTGACCGCAGAGGTGGTATAGATCCACATAGCAAACAAGGCAAACCAGCTAAAGAATTGCACCACGGCAAGCTGGCGCATGGTGCCTGGCATAGTAAAGACATCGTAGATAACGTTATAAAAGCCACCAGAGGTGCTGCCGCGCTGCTGCAGGTAGCCAGCAATTAACAGGACCAGCGTAAAGGATAAGAACAGCCCGCTCAGCAAATACAGCTCTTTTTCCAGCTGCAGCCCAATCACCGCAGCCAAAATCCCCCCACCAATCACGCCAGAAATAAGTGCTGCGCGTGCATAGTTGATCACCTGATAGCTTTGACTGGTTTGCGTTTCTACTGCTTCCCCGGCAAACTCCGCCAGCTGCTGTGGCGTGTACTCTTTGGTTTTTAGGATGGTCCAGCCCACCGCCAAAAACAGCACCACACCACCGAAATAGAAAGCATACTTAACAGACTCTGGGATCTGACCTGCCTCAGCAGTATTGCTGATCCCAAACCAATTGGTCATCATCCAGGGCAAGGCCGATGCTACCACGGCACCTACGCCAATAAAGAAGCTTTGCATCGCATAGCCATTGGCGCGCTGCTTTTCGTTGAGATTGTCACCCACCAGTGCGCGAAATGGCTCCATGGTCACGTTGATTGACGCATCCATGATCCACAGCATACCCGCCGCTATCCAGAGCGTCGGAGAGTTCGGCATAAAGAATAACGACAAGGTGGTCAGAATGGCACCATACAAAAAGAAAGGTCGTCTGCGGCCCAGCTTGCCCCAGGTGCGGTCACTCCAGTAACCAATAATTGGCTGCACAATCAAGCCCGTTAATGGGGCGGCAACCCAGAGAATGGGAATATCATCGACTTTGGCGCCCAGCGTCTGAAAGATCCGGCTGACATTACCGTTTTGCAGTGCAAAGCCAAACTGGATCCCCAGAAAGCCAAAGCACATGTTCCAGATCTGCCAGAAACTGAGTTGAGGTTTTTGTTTTTGCATATTAATTCTCTAGTTCAAAGACCGCACTGGCGAGTGGAGCCAGGGTGACTGTCAGCTGATTATTGTTAAGCGCAACCCGCCCATGTTGCTCCAGCCTGTCAATCGCATTGCCCTGCCAACCAGCTGGCAAAGTGACAAAGACAGTTTGAGGGGTGTCTGCATCAAAGTTACTGACCACAACCAGTCGTTGTGATTCACTCTGACGGGCAAACCCAATGACTTTGGTTGCGCTTTGACCGCTGCGCGTTGTGACTGGTGTTGAGACTAACTCGCCCTGCGCTATCGCACTGAATGAAGCCATGTTCATCAGTTTTTGATAATAAGCACGCAACGCCTTTTGCGCTTCGCTCAGCAAGGCACCATCAAACTTGCCCTGGTTCATCCAGGCCTGATGGGCCGGTACCCCGATGTAATCGAAGATGCTGGTGCGGCTGGGCTTGCCGAACCCGGCCATTTCTGAGCCGTCTTCACCCACGCTCTGCGCAAAATACAACAAGGTTGGTGACTGACTGATCAAATGACTCACCACCATGGCGGGTTTGCCTTTATTGGCATCACCCGCAAACTCGGGACTGGCAATACGTTGCTCATCGTGGTTTTCTAAAAAGTGCAACATGTGCGGTGCAATATCCTGAACACTGGCATGCACATCCAGCACTTGCTGCGCCGTGCCTTTGCCCTGCATCAGGGCTTTGAGTGAGTCGTATAAGCCCACTTTGTCGTACAGGTAGTCCATCTTGCCCTGCTCTATGTATGCACGGTAAAGCGTTGGGTTATACACCTCGGCAAGCAAGAAGGCGTCGGGTTTTTTCATCTTGATAGATGCGTTGAGAAAGCTCCAGAACTCAACGGGCACCATCTCGGCCATATCATAACGGAAGCCATCTACGCCCTTGTCCAGCCAGTAATAGGTGATATCGCGGAACTTATACCAGCTGTCTGGCAGTTTTTTATCCTGCCAGAATGCGTAGTGGGCACGGTAATCAAGCTGGGCATACTGCGCCGGCAAGGTAGCAAAATCGTAGCTGCCATCGGGCTTAACGCCATAGTTCACTTTGACGGTTTCATACCAGTCATGAATATGGGGCTGGGCCGCGCGTGCGCCGTTGCCGGTCCATTTAGCCGGGCTTTCAGTGAACTGGCCATCGGCAAGCGGGTGTGGCTCGCCGCCAAGTACCTGATAGTCTTGCGAGCTTGGCACGCTAAACTCTTCGCCGGTCACATAATAAAAGTTATTATCACGGGCATAGGTCACTGAGGTATCGTCGTTCGCGCCGAAGTCGCTGACACCTTTTGGTGCGCTGAGCGATTGATAATTTCGCGCAACGTGGTTGGGCACTATATCAATCACCACTTTCATGCCCGCTTCATGGGTGCGGGCGATCAGGGCTTCAAATTCAGCCAATCTGTTGGCCGGGTTAACGGCCAGGTCCGGATTGACGTTGTAATAGTCTTTTACCGCATAGGGTGAACCCGCACGGCCTTTAACCACATCCGGATCATCCAGGGCTATCCCATACTCAGTGTAATCCCCCACCAAGGCATGATGCAAAACCCCGGTATACCAGACGTGGCTCACGCCCATGGCTTTGATTTCAGATAGAGCTTTGGGGGTAAAATCAGCAAACTTGCCCACGCCATTTTGCGCTTTTGTGCCCCAGGGAATATTGTTGCTATTGGTGTTGCCGAACAGGCGAGTAAAAACCTGATAAACAACGGGCTTTGCATCGCCGGGCTGCGCTGCCAGGCTCTGAGTGTCGGTGACTATTGTCTTATTGTCGTTAATACTGTTACAGGCACTCAGTACCACAGAGCCGGTGATCAACCCAAGGGCAATTACCAGCGGTTTCATTGTCATCATAATGTTGTCATTTTTAGTATTTTTAATGAGTCTACTGACTTGATAATCACGGGTGAACCGCCTGCATACGTATTCAGAGCGGCTATTCATCCTCGCGTCATGTTCAATATTCTTAGTGCTCAGATGTAAACGCCGCTCAAAGGCAAAGTTCGTCGATTTATCGCTTTTGGGCTAATCGCTCAAGTTGCACACGATGGTCATCAAAATTAAGTCCACACCGGGCAATGTAATCCTGTACCTGTGATAAGTCGTACTTGTTCGCCTCCTCATTGCCTGCGATCAATTGAGACTGCTCCGGATAAATGCCGTAACCTGCAAGTAAACAGTGCCAGCTTACAGAGGGGTAATATTTGTCGATATCCTGACGATGTAATTCATCCGATAAGTTTTTGCCCGACACCCAGGTTTGCAATACGTCATATAAAGAACGTGAGAGCTGATTGTTGTTTGCGTTATCGCGCCAGTATTGGGTATCTGTTCTGCTGTTTACACGATAATGCGCCACAATGTAATCGCGAATGGCCTGATAGCGGGCATCAAGTGACTGGTTGTGTCTGGTTTTGAGCTTATCGGTAAACTCACCCTCCTGATAGCATTCAATAAAGCTTTGAACAGTTTCCTGAACAATATGAAGCGCCGTCGCTTCCAGCGGCTCAATAAACCCTTGCGACAGTCCAATGGCAAGACAATTCTTATGCCAGTGTTTTTTGACCTGCCCTACTTTCATGGTCAAATGACGCGCTTCAACCTCACAGTCCAGTAACCCAAGTGCGGCGCGTAATTCAGTCTCAGCTTTATCCGGATCGCAATAGCGTCGGCTGTAAACATAGCCGTTCCCAATGCGGTTGGTCAGCGGGATATGCCAGCTCCAGCCAAATTTTCTGGCGATAGACTGGGTTTCAGAGGAAATCACCTCGCCCTGCTCGGTTGGCAACACCACAGCAGCGTCGTTAAATAAGTTATTGGCAAAGGAATCGAAACCCACTTCTAAATGCTGCTGCATCAATAGACTGCGAAAGCCGGAGCAGTCAATAAAGACATCCCCGGTAACTTCCATACCGGCTTCACAGATCAGGGCAGCAATATCACCATCGGGGTGTTTGCGCACATCGCTGACATTGGCCTGAATATGCTCTACACCCAAATCGCGGGCTGTTTGAGCTAAGAAGAGCCCAAGTTTACCGGCATCGAAATGATAGCCATAGTTAATTTCAAACGGAAAATGATGCGCAGCGATTGGCGCTTTTGCCTGCTCTGCCAGATAAGTGGTAAGGAAAAATGGGTCCGGGTGGCCTGCTACATCAATCGCTTTTCTTCGTACAAAGCTGTTGTGAAAAAAGGCTGGTGCTGAGTAATCGTCGGGCTGTGAAGGAAAAGGATGAAAGTAGCTGCTAAAGCCGGGGCGCGTTGACCAGTCAATAAAGCGGATACCATTTTTATAGGTTGCATTGCACGCTGGCATCCACTGCGCTTCACTGATCCCCATAAAGTCCATAAACCCCTTGAACTGGGGAGTAGAGCCCTCGCCCACGCCAATTATGCCAATATCCGGAGATTCAACCAGGGCAATCTCAATCGGCTGGCTCTGCCAGCTTTTGGCCATCAGGTTAGCCGCCATCCAGCCTGCAGTACCACCGCCTAAAATCACGATTCTCTTTATATTCATCATTTTCACCTCATAAAACAAAGCCACCAGAAGACTGGTGGCTTTATATCAGATCACGCTCGGTGCTTAGAAGCTATAGTTAAACCCTAAGAAGTACTGGCGACCGAACTCTTTATACTCCCCGGTTGCCAATGCAGTACCATAATTAGTGGTATTAGGCTCATCAGTCAGGTTGTTGACTTGTAGCACAGCCTGCAAACCATTTTCAAAGTCATACGTTCCCTGCCAGTCAATCACTGTATATTCATCCGCCCACGCCAAAGACGAACCGCCCGGTGATGCGCCTTCATAGACATACTCATCACGATAGCGTACGTTCAGGTGCGTCGTAAATGCATCGATATTCCAGAAAACTGTCGCACTCCAGACATTTTTCGACAAACCAGGCATTGGCAGCTGCTGATCCGGGAAGTTACCGCCACCATCAACGGTTGTTTCGCTTTCGGTATACGAATAGTTTGCATTGAAACCTAGGCCAGAGAACACGCCCGGCAGATTATCAAACATTGTAGTGTAAGCTAACTCCACACCACGAATATAGCCACCCTGATCATTGTTTTGAGTTGTCTGATACTGACCAGCGACAAAACCTTCCGGTACTTCAAGACCGATGCTTGACCAGTCAACCTCACCTTCCTGATAAGTGATGCTTTCAATCAAAGACTCAATGTCTTTCCAGAAAATTGCCGCAACAAATGCACCACCATCTTCAAAATAACGCTCATACGACAAGTCAAATTGGGTTGCGCGGAACGGGTCAAGGTTTGGATTACCTTTTGACCAAACATTGTAACGAGGACTTTCACCGTCATTGGCTGTATCGGCCCAGGAACCTGCACCGCCACGTAATTGATACACAGGCGGACGACCCATCACTTTTGCCGCAGCGAAGCGTATTTGATCTTCGTCACTAACACGGAAATTAAGGTTTAAAGAAGGTAATGTATCTGTGTACTCTGGTCCGTATTCAACATGACGATAATCAGTACGTGCAACACCGTTATCATCAACAATGGTATCGCCTACTTCATCACCCTGGATCTGCTGGATACCGACTGATTTAGTGTCTGTTCTGACAACACGTACACCAAAGTTACCTGTAACTGGAATATTCCCGATTTCAGTATCTATATTAGCCATCACATAACCAGCTAACACTTCTTCTTTAACCGCGCCACTTTCGATCAGTGTCCAGTTGTGCTCCCAGGTCTGCTGTGCGCCGTAATTACCCGGACCAAATACCGCGTCGGCAATGCCCACCAAGTCTAGCTCAAGATAGTTGAACCCTCGAGTATGCTCCACAGTGACGAAACCATCCAGAGAGTGCGGAATACAGGGGTGATTTTGGTGGTTAAATTCGCACCCTTTGTTGGTAACAATTGTACCATCAGGCATTTTGTAACCATTTTGGCCTTCACGCGCCCCCCAGCGGAACGTTGAACGCTGATCCGTGAACTCACGGTCTGACCAGCGGGCACCAACTTCAATTGAAGAGATAAACCCAGCTTCAACATGATACTTAAAGTCTACTTTAAAGCTGTCCAGTTCATCGGTGTATCTGTGTGGAAATTGCTCCCAGTCACCCAGGCGCATGTTAGACAGATCTGTGTAACTATTGCCCAGGGTAAGCTGAGGTAAATCTTTCTCTTGCTGTACAAAAGAGAAGCTCTGGTTGCGCATTTCCTGCCACGTTTCAACCAAAGTGCCATCTACAACTGTATTTCCAAACTCATAGGCATGCATAGATGCAATCATATCACGGCGCGTTTTCTCACCTTTACTATGTGCAAAGTCCAGTCTGAGTTCCCACTTGTCTGTTACATACTCTAAGTCCAGACCAAAGCTGTCTGTCGTAGAATCGGTCGACTGATCTTCAGAACGCATTTCAACCCATGGGCCCTTGTGGTCAGTGATCACAACATCACCAGCAACGAGGAAACCATCTTTAACAACCGCGTTGTTCAGTGAGTACAGCGAACCTAGATCTTTCTCAAGGCCTTCAATGTTCAAACCACTTTTACGGTCTTCCGATTCAAACTCAGAGCGAAAATAGTCAAACTGTACTTTCAGAGCATCTGTAGGTTGGTAGACCAAAGTGCTCATAAGACCCAAACGCTCATCTGAGCCTTTTGCAGAGCGAACTTGATAACCATTAACTGAACGCTCTTCTGTACCATCACCATCAAAGTCTTGTGAGCGTTTTGGTGCATGCGCTGATACGTCAATCGCATTATTAGGCTGGTTTAAGAAGGCCGCGCCAATACCAAAGCCCAAAGTTTCATCAAGGAATTTGCCCTGATAAGAGAAGCTGATGCGCTCACCGCTAGAATCAGCACCGACATCTGATGCCGCGTCATTATAGGAGTAACGTACTGACGAGCTAAAGTTATGCTGCTCTTTTGCTTCAAGCGGGTTTACTGTTTTAAGCTCAACCGTTGCAGCAACCCCACCTTCAACCAAAGAGGCTTTTGGTGACTTATATACCGCAGCCTGATTAATAAGCTCCGACGGATACTGGTCAAATGAAATCCAACGGCTACCTGCGGTGTAACCACTGGTGCTAGCCTGTTCGCGGCCATTTAGGGTAGTCTGGATAAAGTCTCCGTTCATACCACGGATATTCAGCTGTGATGATTGTCCACTGGCACGAACCGCCGTAACGCCTGGCAAACGGCTCAAAGAGTCTGCAATGGATACATCGGGCAGTGATGCCAGGTCGCCAGCGTCAACAACTTCAGCTACTGTGTCGCTGTAGCGCTTTTTATCAATAGAAGCGATGATACTGCGCGAAATACCGCGTACCTCAATAACTTCAACGTCTTCTTGCTTTACTGCTTTCTCTTCTTCTGCAACGACCGAAAAGTGGCTAACGCCAGCGGCCATAAGCGCAACTGTTAGCATACTTGGTTTGAACATAGACATAGTGTTTTATCCCAATTAACCATTTTTTATGACGCCTAGTTGTTTGTTAATTCGTCACACGGATGACCGTGGAGTACCACAACGATTTATAAAGGCGGTAATTTTGTTGTCAGCGGCAATAGTAGCGCTGCGTTCAACACGCAAACAACTTTATGCATACGTATTCAACGCAACTTGCAGCCAAAACTGTTCACAGAATGTTCACCACCACTTAGGCTAACTTACTGTAAAGTTTATAAATGTTAGCGCAACAATCTTTCCACAGAAACGGGTCATACATGCTTCCCCAGGTTCACTAAGTTTTAACGAAATTAAAATATCTGCCAGTTAATAGTCGACAAATTTTGCCAAGTTTTTCCGTCCCCCCCAGCCAATGGAAATTGGTATTACCAATTAATCTTACTGTAACACTGATAAAACAGGGAAACCCGAAACAGCATTCAACATTGGTAAAGTGCACCGACAAGTCCGTATTTATTCTTTTATACTATTTCAACCGTAACTAATTACGCTGCATACGTATGCAGACTTTTTACTCATATCAAAGCATGCCGTATGCTCTTCGCCATTGTTAATATTCCGTGTTGGCGTCACTCGCTTACTTAAAAACCTGATCTCAACCCGACTGAATTGACTACAGTTATTATGCTGCTCAAAGCAAAGAGTTAGGAAATGGTTCTATAAAGTAACCTTGTTTACGACAACCCGACTGCACGGCGCAGGAGAAAGTGCATGGCTCAAAATGAATGGTGGAAAGGCGCGGTTATTTACCAGGTATACCCTCGCAGCTTTTGTGATACCAATAATGATGGAATCGGCGATCTTCAGGGGATCATAAGCAAGCTCGACTATATCAAGTCGCTCGGTGTAGATGCCATCTGGATCTCGCCATTTTTTAAGTCACCAATGAAGGACTTTGGCTATGATATTAGCGACTATCGAGATATCGACCCTATGTTTGGTAACCTGGATGACTTTGACGAGCTGATTGACAAAGCACATCAACGTAATATTAAAATCATTATTGACCAGGTACTGAGCCATACCTCAGATGAACACCCCTGGTTCAGCGAAAGCCGTGTCAATCAGAACAACTCTAAGGCCGACTGGTATGTCTGGGCCGATGCAAAACCTGATGGCAGTCCACCAAACAACTGGTTGTCTATCTTTGGTGGTGTTGCCTGGCAATGGGATTCGCGCCGCTGCCAGTACTATCTGCACAATTTCCTGACCGAGCAACCGGACTTGAACTTCCACAACCCTGAAGTACGTCAGGCGGTGTTGGATAATGTGGAGTTCTGGCTGAAAAAAGGCGTGGACGGATTCCGTCTTGATGCCATTAACTTTTGCTTCCATGATCAGCAATTGCGAGACAATCCAGCCAAACCTAAAGAGTTACGTCAGGGCCGTGGGTTTAGCGAAGACAACCCTTACGCATTTCAGTACCATTATTACAACAACACTCAGCCTGAGAATCTTGCTTTCATGGCCGAGATCCGTGCCCTGCTCGACCAATACCCTGGCACTGTAAGCCTGGGTGAGATTTCGTCAGAGGACTCTCTTCAGACCATGGCTGAATACACCTCAGGTGGCAACAAGCTCCATATGGGCTACAGCTTTGAATTGCTGACGAAAGACTACAGTGCAGGCTACATCCGTGAAACGGTATCTCGTCTTGAGGCTGTCATGACTGAAGGCTGGCCATGTTGGGCATTCAGCAACCATGACGTAGAGCGTGTAGCAAGTCGCTGGTCTAAAGACGGTAAAACAGTTGATGATCGTCAGGCCAGTATGCTTACCGCCTTGCTCGGCTCTTTACGTGGCAGCGTGTGTATGTACCAGGGCGAAGAGCTGGGTCTGGGCGAAGCGGATGTTGCCTTTGAAGACTTACAAGACCCCTATGGCATTACGTTCTGGCCTAATTTTAAAGGTCGTGATGGCTGCAGAACACCCATGCCGTGGGATACTCAGCTGGGACATGCGGGTTTTACTGAAGGCAAGCCCTGGCTGCCGGTTTCGCCAGCGCATCAGCTTCGAGCAGTCTCTGAACAGGCCGACACGGCGGACTCAGTGCTAAGTCGCTATCAGGCATTTATGGCCTGGCGTAATACGATGCCTGAACTACAGGTCGGTGATATTGAGTTTATTGATACTCCGGAACCCGTACTGGCATTTTATCGTCGTCATCAGGGTAGAACTTTACTGTGCGCTTTTAACCTCAGCGAACAACCCGCACAATTGACGGTGGCGCTGGCAGACCATGCACAACACCTGGAAATCGTTCACCATAATGGTCACTATGAAGACGGCCAGCTATCCCTGCCCGGATTTGGCTGCTACTTTGCTTCATTGTAATCCCTTGAACAAAAGCCCCGACATCGGGGCTTTTTTAATATCTTTTCCTGTTACACCTTAGCAAATTTGCTTCAGTTCTTGAACTGGTATCGCTTTATAGTAATACCAGCCCTGATGTATCGAGACGCCCTGTCGGGATAGGTATTCTGCCTGATGCGCTGTTTCTACGCCTTCTGCAATCAGCTTTTTATTGAGCTTGTCCGCCATCTCTATCACCGCATTGAGTACGGGAGATTGCAAGTTCTCCATACCAATAGAAGCGACAAAGGTCTGGTCTATTTTCAGTAAATCAATCGGAAAGCTTTGCAGGTAATGTAAGCCACTATAGCCCGTACCAAAGTCATCTATTGCTATCTCGATTCCCTGATCTACCAGGGACTGTAAAACCGAATGTATTTGTGCCTGAGATAATACATCTCGCTCTGTCAGCTCAATAGTTAGCCTCGGGATAACGCGATTCGCTTTATGCAAAGTCTCAAGGTAGTCTGCGCAGGTCAATAAATACCCGTTTACATTAAACGATACCTTAAAGTTTGGATGGTTTTGTACAATATCGCCGAGCTCCGTCAACGCCTTCTCTATCTGATAGATCGACAAATCCAGAATACTACCGTCTCGTTCAGCTTCAGGGATAAAATAGGCAGGGCTAAGCTCCCCCTCCACAGGATGTTGCCAGCGGATCAATACCTCAACACCAACAACCTCACGGGTCGTTGCATCCACCAGTGGCTGATAAACGTTAAACAGTTCCTGTCTGCTGATGGCCCCAAGCAACAGTGCGCGGCTACTCAATACTCGACTGTCATAGTAATTTAACAGCATAGTGAGCCCAACCAGGCAGGCACAGTACAAAACCAACAGGGTTAGCAACCATACAGGTTGAATAGTAGAAAGCCGCTTAGCATCACTGGCAACCATAATAGTCAGTTGCGGCAAAGCAGCAAGCGGACGAGCAAAAATATACTTCTGCGCCCCATCATCAAAGCGCCCCTCAAACTCAACCACATCGCGCATCGGAAAAAGTGTCTCGCCCAGTGGCAACGTGTATTTTCCGCGTAAAAAAATGGGCACCCCGGAGTCACCATCAAGCAAAGCGATAAACGCCAGGTTTTTATGACGGGTAATATCCAGGGTGTCGCTCAGCCAGCTGGTTGGCAGCAACGCGTTGACCTCAAACCCATCGTTGCGTGTCCGTGCCAATACAAATGCGGGCACTTGCAGGAAGTCAGTGATGATCGGGCCGTGATATCTTAGCCCCGATTGTTTAACAGGCTCAGTGGTTTGTACGGGGGGTGTCAGACGGCCGAATGAATTGCACAGTAAACGCCCCTGTTGATCGACAATACCTATTTCACTCAATGCAGGATTAACAAATACCTGCTCTCTCATCAAAGTAATGGTGCTGGCATCACAGTGTATATCTAGTTGCTCAGCCTGCTTTAGGAAGACATCTATGTTGTGAAGCTGCGAGTCCAGCTCCAGTAGGATCAACTCTAAAGCGGCCTGAACGGATTGCTTTGCAGCGTCTTTTTGCTGAACGTAGGCAAAGATCGCAAGCAGCCCAAATAATACAGAGCTAATTAACCAGGCGACGATGATATTTTTGATACGGTTAGTCAAGGAGTGATTACCCTGGATCAACTTCGCACTCCAAACTCAAATACAAAGGCCAGATGGTAAAACAGATAAATGAAATTTTTATGACAAAAAACCCCGACTAACGTCAGGGTTTCTTAATTATCAAACAGATACCTATTTACACTCAACAGACGAGTATTTCCCCGCTGTTGAGTACTTGGGATTCCGCGTGATTACAGGTTTTTGCTGGTACCCACTTCTACACGTGTTTTTAACTTCTGACCGGGTCTGAAAGTTACAACACGACGTGCCGAGATGGGAATGTCTTCACCAGTTTTAGGATTACGACCTGGGCGTTCTTTTTTATCACGCAGATCGAAATTACCAAAACCGGACAGCTTTACCTGCTCTCCACTTTCCAGCGCTGAGCGGATTTCTTCAAAAAACGCTTCAACTAAGTCTTTGGCATCCTTTTTGTTTATCCCCAATTTCTCAAATAGGTGTTCAGCTATGTCGGCTTTAGTAAGCGCCATATCTAGTCCCTCAACGATGCATTAAATTGTTTGGCCAATTCGGCCACCACGATTTCTACAGTGTCGTTGATGTCTTTCTCTTCGAGCGTTCTATCAACGGCTTGCAGTGTTAGAGCAATGGCTAAACTCTTATAACCAGGCTCAATACCTTTGCCCTTATACACATCGAATAAGTTTAGGTCAACTAATTGATTTCCGCCAACTTTCTCAATGCTTTCTAAAATATCGCCTATTTTTACATCATCTGCAACTAAAATAGCAATATCACGGCGATTTGACGGGAATTTCGAGATACTAACGGCTTCTGGAAGCTGTCGCTGTGCTATAGCGGCTGTTTCAACTTCAAAAACATACGCAGTTTCATTCAGATCCAGCGACTTTTGCAGTTGTGGATGTACCGCACCAATAAAGCCGACTTTCTCGCCATTGGCATAGATTGCAGCTGACTGACCTGGGTGAAGTCCATCACACTCCTGTGCTTTAAAACTGAAACGCGCTTTATCGTTACACAAGGCAAGTAATGCTTCAACGTCCCCTTTCACATCAAAGAAGTCGGTTTTACGGCTTGCAATACCCCAGTGTTCATTGTGCGTATTACCATAAACTACGCCGCCAATAACTGGAGTTTGACGAACGCCGTTTTCAGCAGCTTCATCTTTAATGAACTTCAGGCCGTGTTCGAACAAGCGAATACGTGACTGCTGACGGTTTTGGTTATACGCCACCGCATTAAGTAGTCCTGGCATCAAGCTCACACGCATTGCCGACATTTCAACAGAAATTGGGTGAGGCAATACCAGTGCATCGCTCTCTGGATGTAAAAGCTGTTGCTTCTTCGGGTCGACAAAGCTGTAGGTGATCGCTTCCTGATAACCACGTGCAACCAGTTCGTTGCGCAGGCGAGATACCGGTAAACGTGCTTCCTGATGATCGGTCATCTTTAACGCCGCTGTCGGGGCAACGTTTGGAATGTTGTTGTAACCAAATACGCGTGCAACTTCTTCAATCAGATCTTCTTCAATGCTGATGTCAAAGCGATAGCTTGGAACCGTGGCAGTCCAGCTGTCGTTGGCAAAAGTCACGTCCAGACCCAGGCGCGTCAGAATGTCTGTCACTTTGCTGTCTTCAATATGGTAGCCGATAACACGATCAAGACGTGCGCGACGAAGGGTCACAGATTTTGCTTCTGGCAAATCTGATTCTGACACAGCTTCGACAACCGGGCCTGCCTGTCCGCCCGCAATCTCAAGTAGCAACGCCGTTGCGCGCTCCATGGCGTCACGCTGTAGTTGATAATCAACACCACGCTCGTAGCGGTGTGATGCATCAGTATGCAGGCCATAGCTTCGTGCCTGACCGGCAATCGCTAAAGGACTGAAGAATGCACTTTCAAGCAAGATGTCTGTAGTGCCTTCTTTAACACCTGAGTTTTCGCCACCGAAGATACCGGCCATCGCCAGTGCTTTGTTGTGATCGGCAATAACCAGCGTGCTTGGCTTCAGTTTGGCCGTATTGCCATCAAGCAATACCAGCTCTTCGTTTTCTGCTGCGCTACGTACTTTGATCCCACCTTCAATGGCATTCAAATCGAAAGCATGCATTGGGTGGCCCAGCTCAAGCAGCACATAGTTGGTAATATCAACAACCGGATCGATTGAGCGAATGCCCGAGCGACGCAGTTTTTCAACCATCCACAATGGCGTAACCGCATCCAGGTTGATGCCCTTAACCACACGGCCGAGGTAACGAGGACAAGCCTGGCTGTTCACCAGTTCAATCTCAATTTTGTCATCAATAGTCGGTTCAACAGCCGGAATAGCCAACTCATTGACATCAATACCATTTAATACGCCCACTTCGCGCGCAAGACCTTTAATGCCCAGACAATCACTGCGGTTTGCAGTCAGGTCAACGTCAATGGTGACGTCGTCAAGGTTGAAGTATTCGCGAATGCTCTGGCCAATTTGTGCATCAGCTGGTAGCTCTAAAATACCATCTGAGCTTTCTGCCATGCCCAGCTCTTCAAACGCACACAGCATGCCGTGTGAAGGCTGGCCACGTAATTTTGCTTTTTTGATCTTAAAGCCGCCAGGCAGAACTGCGCCAACTTTCGCCACAGCCACTTTCAGGCCCGCACGGCAGTTTGCCGCACCACATACGATATCCAGCAGTTCGTCTTCACCAACGTTTACTTTGGTGACACGCAGCTTGTCTGCATCCGGGTGCTGACCACACTCAACGACTTCACCGATAACCACGCCATCAAAATCACCTGCAACCGGGTCGACAGCATCGACTTCCAGACCGGCCATTGATAACTGTTCAGATAGAGCCTCGGTATCAATCGCAGGATTAACCCATTCTCTTAACCACTTTTCACTAAATTTCATTGTTGTATCGCTCTTATCTGAATTGGTTTAGGAATTTTAAATCGTTTTCGAAGAAAGCACGCAAATCGTTAACACCATAACGCAGCATGGTCAGACGCTCTACACCCATACCAAATGCAAAACCGGTGTACTTTTCAGGATCAATACCCACAGAACGCAGTACGTTCGGGTGCACCATGCCACAACCTAGTACTTCTAACCACTTGCCATTTTTGCCTTTCACGTCCACCTCTGCTGAAGGCTCAGTGAACGGGAAGTAAGACGGGCGGAAGCGGATTTCCATATCTTCTTCGAAAAAGTTACGCAAGAAATCGTGCAAAATACCTTTCAACTCAGTAAAGCTCACGTCTGTGTCTACCATCAGGCCTTCAACCTGGTGGAACATTGGCGTGTGTGTCTGGTCGTAATCGTTACGATATACACGGCCTGGAGAAATAATACGTAGTGGCGGCTGCTCTGCTTCCATAGTACGGATCTGAACACCACTGGTCTGGGTTCTTAAAACCAGCTTAGGGTTAAAGTAGAACGTATCGTGATCGGCACGTGCAGGATGGTGCTCTGGAATATTCAGTGCATCAAAGTTATGGAAGTCATCTTCAACTTCCGGACCAGATTTAACAGCAAAGCCCAGCTCACCAAAGAACTGTTCGATTCGCTCAATAGTCCGTGTTACCGGGTGTAAACCGCCTTGTGGCATAGTACGCCCAGGCAGAGTTACGTCAATGGTTTCTGCTGCCAGTTTCTGAGCCAGTGCGGCCTGCTCCAGCGCTTCACGCTTGTCATTGATCGCGGTCTGAACCTGATTTTTTGCCTGGTTGATCACCTGACCCGCTTCTTTACGTTCTTCTGGTGCCAGTTTACCCAGGGTTTTTAGTAGTCCAGTGATCTCACCTTTTTTACCAAGGTAGTTAACTCTGACTTCCTCAAGTTGCGCAACTTTGCTCGCGTTTGCAACGGCGTCCAGCGCTTGCGCTAAAATATTCTCTAAGTTCATTTTATACCTGATCTTGTTGAGGTAATTTGCCTTTGATTGAATCGGATATAATAACTGAAACAACAGGGCAGATTCTAGCCCAAATTAGGGGCTTTTCATGGACAATTTAAAGGTTGTCAGTTGATTTTGGGCTGGTTTGAGGTTTTTGGTGGAATTTGAGATGCCGACGTTCAAAAATTCCACAGTAAGGGATTATAAGTTCAGGGTGGTTTTAATAAAAGGGATCGTCAATTTTCGCTGTGCCGCCATGGATGCATGATCCAGTTTATCCAATACATCCAACAGGGCACGCATATCCCGACTAAGTCGGGTCAGCAGGAATCGGGCACATTCATCACTGAGTTCAAGGCCCCGCATTTTGGCCCGCTTAACCAATGCTTCGGCCTTGTCATCATCACTCATCGAGCGGATCTGAAACGTAGTGCCCCAGGTAAAACGCGATTCCAGATCAGGCAGACTTAGATTGAGCATATTTGGCAATAGATCGGCGGTGACCACCAAACACTTACCAGGCTCATTGAACCGATTAAAAAAGTTAAACAGTGCTTTTTCCCAGGGCTCATTGCCCGCGACCAGATGCACATCATCAATGCACACGACATCCAACGCTTCCAGTCCATCTAACACCGCTGGCCCGAAGTTAATCAGCTCTCTGAGCGACAACAGAATTGTAGACAGGCCTTGTTCCTGAGCATGAATACAGGTGGCATAAAGCAGGTGTGACTTACCAGAGTCACCCAGACCACAAAGATAAGTAAACTGAAAATCCTGGTGACTTGCCTCAAGTGCGTTTTTCAGATGTGTTACCTCAAGCGAGCCCTCCCCCCCAAAATAAGCGCTGAAGGTTTCATCGTCGGGCAGGGTTACTGGCAAAGCCATTTGCATAGGCTGCATCATACTACTGCCCCACCCAACTGTATCTGAGGTTATTGGCACTGGCCACCTGATAAAATGCACGCGGGTCAACATACACACTAAACGCGCGTTCTAATTTAAGTGATTTTTGCAAATCAACCACAGACGAGCCGTGTTCCACTTCAAACTTCACCAAATCGCCCTGACGATAAATCACATCGACATCCTGCACCGTGCTGATGCTCAGTAACTGTCTTCTTGCCAGCTCGATTTTGCTGAATGAAGTCAATTTATCGACCGTTAAGACGGTGCTGTTAGTGGCATAAGAGCGGTTGGGATCTATTACATATTCAGCAGCCAGTGCCGTTGACATGTCATTGATCATGGCAATAAGCAGCTGTTGTTTATCACCCACTTGCTGCGTCGATTCAAATTGATCGGTATCGGTGTAACGCCAGTCTAGTTGCCAGCTGCTGCTGTTGGGTTGTTTAAACAACCGGCCTGTTATCACCCGCTCTGCGTTATAACGCATAGATGCCGCTTCAACTGGCTGGGAAAAGTTCCCCCATACCTCAGCAATGCCCACCTGCGCCCGGTCAGTCAGGTCCATCAGCGGCACCACCACAGGGATCCCCCACTCGGCCGCGGTGTCATAGATGAGTCGTTCCAGTTGAGGGTAACTTTCTTGTGTCACAAACTCACGTCGCAGGTTGTCCTCAATCACCAACCAGATAGCAATCATGGGCCGACGGTTGCCCCACAAAGGCAAATTACTGTCTCTGACCAGCTGCTCTACTTTATCTGCTTCAAACTTCACCCGTATTTTGATATCGCCATCCGCAGACTCAATATACTCGTATTTGAGCATATAATCAGAAATGCGTTTTTTACTTTGACGGATCAGCGGGTGGTTTAAGTGCTCAGTGCGGCCTGTCAACTTTTGGATTACGCGGTCCAGCGCCTGTTGGCTTGCGACAACACGTTTTGCGCGTGTCTTGTTATCTACCTGCAACGTAGCTTCGTACAGATCTGTTACCTCAACCGCGCTTGCAGCCATACACCAGCCAAACAAACTCAGTAAAAATAATCTTAGTGCCATAACAACCAAAAAGTTAAGGAGAAAACCCGATCCTAATGCAATCGCAGTTGCAAAGCAAAAACCAACGTGGATTGATTTTCAACATTTAAGATGGATTGAGGTTTTAATCACCGAATCTCAGACGCGTCGTAAAAATATGCCTGATTCTTGCCCAGCTCTTTTGAAGAGTACAAAGCACTGTCAGCGCACTTCAACAAAGCCTCTGCACTGAATACGCCAGTGTTATTGGCGATACCTATGCTACAACCGCATTGCACCTGTTGCCCGCCTTCGAGCTGGATCGGGCTCGAAATACAGGCAATCAGACGTGTGCAGATCTGCATTAATACCTGCTTTTCAAGCGGATCGGAAAGTACCACAACAAACTCGTCTCCGCCGAGGCGACATAACACGTCATAGCTGCGCAGTTCTTTTTTAATTCTCTGTGCCACTTCCTGTAATACGATATCTCCACTGTGATGACCGAAATTATCGTTAATGGGTTTAAAATCGTCTAAGTCGAGATACAAAATATGCACGTTCACCGGGCCACGCTTTGAACGCTCAGCCAGATTATTCAGCTCCCGGAATAAGAACTTGCGATTCGTCAATCCGGTCAGCGTATCGTGCAAAGCTTCGTGTTCCAGCCGCTGTTGAAGCGCTTCGCGGATCCCTATCTCTTTTTTCAGTTCAACCAAGCTGGACTCCAACTCCTCAGTACGCTCCGCAACTTTAATTTCCAGTTCACTTTGGTAATTTTGCAAAACTTTGTTTGCCTCAACCAATGCCTGCTGGTTGTTAAAAGCATCCAGTGCAGACGAAATAACATGGCTGATGGTGTATAACACATCGACGATCACGCCTGAATATTCATCCTCACGGCGATAGGACTGAATGATAAACGCGCCCATAAAGTTGTTGCGATTCACTAACGGAAAACACAGCCATTGCTTGGGGACAGTACCGATAATATTTAACTCGCCCTTTGCCACCAACTCCTTGAGCTGCTCAGTTGTGTAGTTGCATACAGACTGAGATTGTAATGCATACGCAGTCAGCGAATGGGCGATTTCTTCCAGTGACAGGGCTTCGAGATCTTCAGGGTTAATATCATCCTTCACATCATGAAAATAGGGAAATGTCAGACTACGGTCTTCACGATATAAAACAACGTAAAAGTTGTCCGCATAGGTCACCTTTTGCAAGATACAGTGGATATCCAGCAAAAACCGCTGGATAGAATCACTGGTATTTAAGCAGGCAACTATGTCCGTCATGCTGTCAATCACTTCACCGCTATTCAGGGAATCCATCGTCTCTAACACAAGATCACTCATCCTTTACTCACTCTGTTGCATCCTACATTTGGCACTTTAGTTAGTTTAGTCGAGGTTTTGAGGGAATGTACAAAGAAAAACAGGGAGAGCCGCACCTGAGCCAACACACAAGTTAAGGCTTGACATAAAACCGCAACCCTTTAAATTTACACTATTTAAACACAAAAATAACAAACATTGACATGCGCAAGGCTACTTTTGTTTTTCTTCATATGTTGACCATCGTATTGGTGATCTGCAGTTTGTTTACCGGCCTGAGGTTTTCTTTGCTTACTCAGGACTGGTTAAAATTCCTCAGTGCTCTGTTACCTCAGGGGAACCTGTACTTCTGGCACATCGGCAGTGCCAGTTTATTATCTGCGCTGGCTGCAGGATACCTGTTACTTTCTTTGTGGCGTCCATATCGCAGCAGCCCGAGTCACTATCACCTGTGGGTGAACCGGTTTGGCTACCTAATCATACTGGGATTACTGAGCTCCGGATGGCTGCTCTGGCTTGGACGATTTGTTGCAATCGCACAACCTCTGCATTTTTACAGTCTCTGGTTATTACTCATATACCTGCTCATGCACGGATGGGCCTACTTCATTCAACATGGCAAATACGTTTTATCCGCTTTACTGCCAAAACAGCCAGACAAACACAGTATTGCGGCTGTTATCAGCGTCACTGCCGGAGGCTTACTTTTATACAGCGCAGCTCAGCATTCCGCTGAAACCCTGACTGTTGCGTCACTCGCGCCCGAGGAGTTTATCGAGATTGACGGTCTTGGTGATGAGTCACACTGGCAGAGGGCGCCAGTTTACACAATTGAGACACACGGGGGGATCAACTTTGATGATGGCCGCAGCACCATCCAGGTTCAGGCTCTGGCAAACAGCCAGGAAAGCTATTTTCTCGTACGCTGGACAGACTCAAGTATGAGCACCAATCACCTTCCTTTGTTAAAAACGCAAGCAGGCTGGAAAATTCAGCAAAATGGGTTTTATGAGTTCGATGAGCGCACATTTTATGAAGACAAACTAGCCGTTATGCTGTCGCACTCTTGCGAAGTCGGAGCCGATAATACTGCTCAGCTGGGCAACCGCCCGCTTGATGGTAAACCGCCAAACTGGCATGGCAAGGGGTTCCACGCCAGTATGGATGGAAAAATTCGCGACCTGTGGCACTGGAAAGCGGTTCGTACAAACGACATGTATCTAGCGGACGATAACTTTTTCGGGCCGCCAGCCATAGCACAACAGGGCCAACGCAGATATACGGCAGGCTACCAGCCAGACGGCAAAGAGAGCGGCGCCTATGTGATGAACTGGCAATGGTATAAGCCAGGTTTGGTTACCCCGAAACGATTGCCCGATCAAAGCAACGCACATCTGAGTGTCTTGCCCTGGTTTGGCAGCACCCCCTACACCGCCGAAAACGATGATTTTGCACCTGGCAGTACACTGTCATCGAT
Organism: Pseudoalteromonas rubra; assembly: GCF_005887115.1. Classification (GTDB taxonomy): domain Bacteria; phylum Pseudomonadota; class Gammaproteobacteria; order Enterobacterales; family Alteromonadaceae; genus Pseudoalteromonas; species Pseudoalteromonas rubra_F. The sequence goes on from NZ_PNCJ01000020.1 coordinate 86,069, forward strand.
TCTCTATCGCTCCAATCGCTTTGAAGGTGATCGTGCCGATGTCAGGGCTCGGGGAACCTGGGACAACGGCGTATGGACACTGGAGTTAGTGCGCAAGCACTACACAGGCTCTGAGCACGATGTACCGCTCACAAACGGCACTTGCATGTGGTTTTCCGCCTTTGATCATGCACAGGTTGGACATACCCGCCATATGCGCCCTGCAATTTTGAGGTACCCACTATGATCGCCCGATTGCTCATGTCGCTGACTGCTGTTTTAATTGTGGCTTCTGTGCTTTGGCGGGACCCTGCAGCTCCGGTGGCGCAGCCACATCCCAGGTTTGTCAAACTGGATAAACATGGCAATCCTCTGTCTCCATGGCAAGGGCCCTGGTCCTGTGTGCTGGATACGACACAACAACTGGTGTGGGAGGTTAAAACCGACAGCGAAAACATCCATGATGGCTATTGGACATATTCCTGGTACCTGTCAGGCGATCCCCGCACTTCAGACCGGGCAAGAGGCGAAGCCAACCTTGGCGATTGCTATTTTGAAACGAGTCGATGCGATACCCAGGACCTGATCAACAGAACCAGACAAGCTGCCTTGTGTGGCCTGACTCAATGGCGACTCCCCAGCGCACAAGAGCTAAGCAGCTTAGTGCAGGCACCGGCCCGTCCGGGTCATGCCCATATTGCTCAGGACTTTTTCCCCCATATGAAGCACGGAGACTACTGGAGTGCCGATCACTCTCAACCTCTGTCTGGCCATTACCGGCGCTTTAAACAAGGCGCTCTGGCCGTTAATTTTCATACCGGTAAACAGTATTCGTTGCCCTATCGCAATGCCGCATTCGTGCTATTGGTGGCCGATCTGCCATCAGAGCATCACTCTTCACGCACCTCAGGCGTGACTCATCAACCAACAACAGGAAACTAGGATATGAGAGTGCTTTTAGCAGGCCTCACTACCGTAAGCTTATTTACCTCAGCTGCATACAGTGCCAGTGACTATCACCGCTTAATCTGGGATACCGATCCCAGTCATCAGGCCACGGTGGGCTTTACACCCACAAGTGGAAGCGGACATTTTGTCAAATATGGTACCACCACGAATGAACAAAACTGGCAGGTAAAGCAGCCCACCGCAACCGCCGTTTTTGATGGTAGTCTCAACAGCCAGTTCGTCACCCTGACAGGGCTCAGTGCCAACACAGCTATCTACTATCGGGTGTGCGACAACGCCGGCTGTGGTCAGCGGATGTGGTTTAAAACGGCGCCAGACACCACCACAGGGTTTGTTGCGGTCGCGGGCGGAGACACTCGAACAGGCTGGACAACACGACGTGAAGGCAATGCACTGATAGCCAAGATCCGCCCTCTGTTTATTATGCATGGTGGCGATTATACCAATGCCAATTCAGCCCAGGAAATGCGTGAGTACCTCAAAGACTGGCAGCTGACCTTTTCTGATGACGTTATCGATGGGCAAAGCTACAAACGCATCTACCCGTTTGTTGCCACCTTTGGTAACCATGAAGACGACAACTTTAAAACCCTGTGTCAGGTTTTTGGGGTTGATTATGACCAAGACGGTGCCTGTACCAATAAAGACAGTTACGGCGCCTTTAACATCGCAAACCTGCTGCGCGTCTATACCTTAAACAGCCAATACAAAGACAGTGGCTGGTCTAGCTATGCAACCGCCATGAACAATTGGCTTAAACAAGACCTGCAAAGCAATGGGGCCGGTGCCAAATGGCGTATTGCTCAGTATCACAAGCCTATGTACCCACATTACTCAGGGAAATCGGACAATACTATTTTGCATACCTGGTGGGCAGACTTGTTCTATCAGCATGGAATGAACCTGGTCGTTGAATCTGATACACACATCAATAAGCTGACCGAAGCGTTGCAACCTTCAGGATCCGGATTTACCAAAACCACTACCGGCGGCACCGTGTATGTAGGTGAAGGTAGCTGGGGTGCCCCCGCTCGTTCAGCCAACGACCCGAAAAGCTGGACTATTGATTTAGCCAGTATTCAGCAGTTTAAAGTATTAAGTGTGACTGCGGACAGCATGAAAGTGCAAACGGCTCAGTTTACTGCCGGTGCTGATACACTCACACGTGAACAACGCACTGCCGACGCCCTTGCTCTGCCTGCCAATATCAGTTGGTGGTATGCCAGTGAGCTTGGAGAAACCATGACGCTTAAGCGTGCCACCAATTCGCTTTCAATCATCGACAGAGACAGTGGTCCGGTTGACCCGGGCAATGAGCTACAAAATGGCCAGCCGGTCGGTAACCTCGCAGGCAGTGCCGACAGTGAAAAGGTGTTCACTATGGTTGTGCCAGAGGGCGCAAGCAATTTGCGCTTTACTATGAGTGGCGGTAGTGGCGATGCCGACCTGTACGTACGTTTTGCGCAAAAACCAACGACCTCAACATATGATTGCCGCCCCTATAAAGATGGCAATAATGAAACCTGTACCATCAGCAACGTACAGGCGGGTACCTATTATATTGTTGTCCGCGGTTACAAAGCCTTCTCGGGCGTATCATTAGTCGGCCAGTATGATCTGGGTACCCCACCGGGCGATGGCAACAAGCGAGTATGGAGCGGGTTGAGTGCAACCGCAGGAAGCTGGATCCACAAAACCTTTGACGTGCCTGCCAGTGCCACTAAGCTGACCGTCAGTACAACCGGTGGTAGCGGCGATGCCGATCTGTATGTACGTTTCGGCGCACAGCCAACCTCTTCACGTTATGATTGTCGCCCTTATGAAGACGGCAATGTAGAAACCTGCACACAAACGCAGCCTCAAACCGGCACCTGGCATATTTCTGTCAAAGCCTATAAAGACTTCAGCGGCGTGACATTAACCGCAGAGTATTGATAGTCTGACGCAACAAGGAGAGTAATAACGCTACTCTCCTTGATTTTTACTCATCTGCCCTTATCTTTGACACCTGAATAAACAGGGGCAATTTTATGAAATATCTGCACACTATGGTTCGGGTTGAAAACCTGGATGCATCATTAAACTTTTACTGTAACCTGCTGGGACTAGTAGAAGTAAAACGTAAAGACAGTTAAGCCGGGCGCTTTACTCTGGTCTATCTGGCAGCACCCACACAGCTGGATGAAGCGAAAACCAGCTTTTCACCGACCATTGAACTGACCTACAACTGGGATCCAGAGCAGTACAGTGGCGGGCGCAATTTTGGTCACCTGGCCTTTGCTGTTGAAGACATCTACGCACTGTGTGAAAAGCTCCAGGCTGCGGGCGTCACCATTAACCGGCCACCAAGATGTGGGCATATGGCCTTCATTAAATCTCCCGACGGTATCTCGATTGAACTATTACAACAGGGCGAGCCGTTACCTCCTCAGGAGCCGTGGCTGAGCATGGAAAACACCGGCAGCTGGTAACTTAAAACGCTTCGATTAAGGTATACAGGTAGCGAAGTGCCGCAGCCAGTCAAAACGCTGGCACTTCGCTACTTCGCGGTGGCTGGGCCGGCATCAATCTGGTAACGACTCAATAGCTGAGTCAGTTTACTGCGAAAGCTCGCCTCATTTAATGTGGTAGCTAAACGTTCAAACTGTGATTGCAGCTGTGGAGGTGCCAGCATTGCTCTGTAATAAGACTCATGCGGCTGTTTAGACAAATGGAAATGATCCTGCCAGCGGTTCTTTTTAATAAAGTAGTTGAGTGTGGAACGACTCACAATGGCAAAGTCCACACGCTCGCGCAACGCCAGCTCCAGCAGGCCTTCTTCACTGTTGGCATCGACCCGCTCCAGCACCCCGGCGCTGACCGGTTTGACTGTACGAAAGTAGTGATAACCCAAAATACCACCAAACTTTTTATTGCTCATTGAGGCCACCCCATCATATTCAAAGGGATTTTCGGCACAGGAGACAAATTCATCGGTATCGTACATCAGTGGCTCACTCCACAAGTAGCGAGTTTTGTCCGGATCTTTAAACCAGACGGGATGCACACCCATTACCGCACCATCTAAGGTCTTTTCATTGAGATCCCGCTCGATACGTCTGCGGGGCAAGTACACCAGTTTGTAGCGAGTGTGAGACTGCGAGGCGTTAAGCAGTGCCACAAAGTCGAAGTACAAGCCTTGTTGCTCAGCCAGATTCATGATGTAAGGGGGCTTGTTGTGATAGACAAATATATTCATTCGTTCAGCTGCATATGCGGGTAATAGCACACTGAAAAGGGTTAAGGTGAAGCTGACTATCAACAGGTTTATTTTCACAAATGACTGCCATAAAAAGGCTGGGAAGACTCTCTTAATCTAGAGCCTTTCTCCCCAACCTTCAAGCACATTGGTTAAATACGTTTAACGATTTAGTTGCACCACCCATCGTTATACGTCACTTGCACAGTCGCACCAACAGGCGCGCCACTGACCTTAAGGTATCCCCAATACTGGCTTTGGTCACTCAGGTTAATACACTCACTGTTACCTGCCCGGTAAGATCTGGCCTCAACATTATTGTCGTTGGGCCACCCCTGATTACTGTACTCCAGTGTCAGATCACCGTTACCATGAGCTGTTTCGATTCGGATGCTCTGCTGGCCACTGACGTTTTCCAGACTAAACCACATTGGATCCTGACTGCCCATACACACAGCAACGCCCTCTGACAGCCGCCCGCCAGACACGCTCCCCTGAGTCACACAGGCATCAGGTAAAGCCGCTACCGGCGCGGTGTAACTGACAATCAGGTTAACGTCAGCATATGCATTGTAGCCTCTGAGCATAATGTAATATTCACCAGCTTTTGGTGTCGCAACGTCACAACGCTCTGCATTGCCGCCAATATAAGGCCGACAATCGTAGGTATCCAGCGTAGGTTGCTGAGCGTGACGCAGATACAAGTCAACATCTCCGCTGCCATCACTGGTACTGATGGTCAGGTTCGTTGCGCCTGCTGGAAGCTGAATTTTAAAGTATGTCAGTTCATCCTGGGCACCGGCAACACGCACAGCCTTGCCATTTTGTAACTCAACAATCCCCTGATCTGCGCTGATCGTTGCCTGCGTTGTCACCTGATGTGCCAGCCCCTGATTGTCAGTCACAGTGAGTGTAACCGTGTAGCTACCGGCATCCTGGTAAGTATGAACTGGGTCCGCTTGTGTGCTCTGCGCGCCATCTCCAAACTGCCACGCATAGCTTAGAGACTGTCCTTCCGGATCTGAACTACCCTGACTGCTGAAACGCACAGATGCGCCGGCGGTGCCCTGATATGGACCATTTATAACCGCTGTCGGCGCCTGATTTGTATCGCCTGCCAGTTGTTGCGTCCACCGGGTAAACTCGTTGCCATATTGCGCAGCCCAGTTATTCATACGCGCCTTATAAGCACTCCAGTTACCGACCCGGGTTTCTCCCAGCATGGCATTCACTTCATCTTTGTGTGTTTCGATCATAAAGCGCACAGCAAGATAACCCCAGCGATAGATCCTGTCCTGATCAAAGCCGTCGTACGTGGTTTCAAAGATCTCACCCAGCTGATAGGTACTGCCGTCTTTTATCGTATCTATGGCGCGCTGATTGTCGTTCAGGTTGGCCACATATTCTGCCACCCCTTCGCTCCACCAGACAATGGCCTCCGTTGGGGCATTAAAATCACCGTACAGGTCAAATCGTCCGTCGAGGTAATGCACATACTCATGCTCCAGATTCCACACATAGTGATCAGCCTTAGCGTAGCTGGCTTCATAAGCGATGAAGTTTGCCTGGTTACCGACAACACTCGGATCTCCTTCGAGATACATTCCGCCGTTGTCGGTGTTTATACCAAATATCGGGCCCGCATATTTCTTGTAATCTGCGCTGCTGTTAAAAATATTAACCTGCAGCATGGTGTTATTATCATCGGCGACGGGCGTTTGATTGGTTTCGAGCATGGAATGAAAGCGCGTCTCTTCTGCTGCCATGGTGTCACAGGCAGACAAATGCTGCGCCTGAGTCATCTCCTGAGAGCGAATACGGATAGTGCTACTACACTGATAGCTCTGCGACAACGCTTTACCAATCAGCTCCTCTTTAAACCCACAGATCCCGAAATCATTACAATCCGCGTAATAGGTCGCGATATCAGCGGCACCAAGCCAGATCCCATCACCATAGCCATAGCTCTGGTAGGTAGAGAACAGAGATTTCAGGGCTGTATCGACGGCTGGCTGGATTGATGTTCCTGTATAATTCTTGAGCCTGGCAAGCTCTCTGCCGGCGTTAATTATCATGAATTCAGCATCCGACCCCAGCATCCAGCTTTGTTTGGTAAAGTTAGCCAGTAAACTCACCAGTTCTGCATCTTTACCGACTAGCGCAACGAAATCACTGTTCCACTGACCGCGGAATAAAATGGTAAATATGCCATTCACCGCGCCACGCATATGCCAGCTGGTCGCATAGCTTTCGCTCCAGCGCGACAACCAGACTTTCACGACTGGCAGATAAACATGCTGAAGCTCGGAAGAATCCATGGTGGTGATCACTTCGCTGAGCACCTCACCATGCGCATCGTTGTTGTCATAGAAATGGCTATTGGCCACAAACGCATCCAGCGCGTCTTTCACCGCAGTTTGCACACTGCCATCGAAAGTCACTGAGTCATTATAAAACTCGACGTAAAATCCGGCCCGAATAAACAAGAAGAGCGCTTCGAGATCTGCACTGCCGGTGCCTGAATAATTCACAGACAAGGTCTTTGCCTGCGCAGCGACGGCCAGCATTTTTGCGGTTGTAAAGGTGGCAACCTGGGTATCAGAAGGTGCACTGAACAGATCATTGACACAACTTGCACCCTGTCCGGAGACTTGCGCAACAATCGTGGATGCACTGGCATTGGCAAAAGCTACCAAGTCGCAGCTGCTTGCCACATCGACCTGTGATGAAGCCAAGTGCATTGCTACCGGCAAATGCGAATGCATCACAGAGTCACGGGCTGCTGTTGGTGCATTGTCTTGTGCGGTGTGGTTATGACCTTCGTCGCCATGAGCCAGCTGTAAATCAGCAGCGTTCAGTGGTTTAAATTGTCTTTCAACTTGTTGCTGCGTTGCCTGCACGCTAGTGCATAGCAAGGGAAGCGCAGCGAGTATTGCTTTTATTTTCATAATGTAACCTTATTAAAATGTGTATCCAAACCCCATAAGAGGTGACATATTATTAACACCGATTTCACTATGTATACAATATAATTTATATAATTTTATTGAATATGCCTCCTTACTTTTCCTTTTAAGCATTATTTATTCATTTAAGTCAGAATGTTAGCGGTTGTGTGACAGAAAAAAGAGTGCGCTTGCCCTGTTTGCTGTTCGAAAAACCACCCGGTGAGCCAAAAATATATAGCAAAAACATCAACAAACCGGCTGTACAGTTTTGCAGTTATCAGCAACCTGTTAACCAAGCAGTATGACAATACCACGAGAGGCAAAAGTAAAAAGCGCTAGACTAAAGGCAGGCGTACCCATGATCCATGGTTAACGTTTAGCACCGCCTGTAATCGTGAAAGATAGAATGTTCATTGCTATACAGCTCTGTATAGGGGAAGTAACGACGAAATCGGTGACAGTATTCAGCTTGTAAGATTAGCTAAGTGCGGGCTGTGCCTTAATTGATGCGCTTTTGCCAGTCAGGCGCTGCCACTGAGCCCACTCAAGACTCTGGCAACTATTTATCACCTGAGTGTCGCGCTAAAACAGCACATAATGCGGCTGAAGAAAGAGTTAGCCGCCCATCGCTCTGCGCAGATTAATTGTTATGTAATTCAGTGATAGACACTATGCCATAATGCTCAATCGTGACTATTAGAGTCCGATGCTCTAATCTGATCGGATACTGACCATCGGGGAGCCGCTTTGCCGTCAGGTTATTCAGCCCGACAATCAGTCCGTCCAGGTCACTACTCTGCCGCTGTCCCTCAACGCCACGCCCTCGCATATACTCCATGCCCTGCTGAACACATTTTTCAACAACAGCATCAGCCACTTTTCGGCCCGCCTGGTGTTTCAGTGACTTAAACAGTAACCCTTTGATTAAAGAAAACATAATACATCCTATATGCGATAACTATGATGCGGGAAGTGTAGCAAAGCTGGGTCCAGAGGAGTATGACAAATCGTTTCAAAGTATGTCGGTGGGTGCTTGAGTGGTCAAAATCACTATGCCACTACAAGGTAAATACAATAAGACGGCGTGCTTCTCTGTCGACTGTCAGACTTGGCAAAGAGGTTAGGCGGCGAAGCGATTATGTTATGGCGGGGAAGCAACTGCGCCGGGCTATACGTGAATACCTACGCTTGATACATCAACTTGGGAGGCCGCAATTATGAGGGGGGCCCACCAGCGCCGTAGTAAACGGCACAAAATGCTTGGCTCAAATTTGCGAGGAACGAGCACAGCCAAGCTTTTTGTGTCTGTCCTTTAAGTACTTTGTTATGTGAATTTACAGTGAGCGTGCCCTTTGCCAGAAATTATTAGGCTCTAAGTTCTTGTTCCAAAGCTCAAACTTAGCACGGTGACTTTCCCATGGTTCATCTAAAACTTCACGTTTGTCAGTCAGAGAATAAGCCATACCTTCCATGAACCATTGAGGAGTATCTAGCCATACCTCAAAGTTACCAAGTTTTTCATGCTGTAAATGATGAACAAATTCATGTGAAAGGAAAGTCGAATTCCAACCTCTCGGGCCTACGATTATACCAATTGTACTCATTGTTACAGCTCTCATTTCCCCAAGACCGAATGAGCTAAAGCAGGCAGAAGTAGAACAAAATATTACTCTGGGACTTTTCTCGAACGAAGCCACCTTTTTTTCTATGAAAAAATATGCTGATGAATAAAGTCTTGATGCATCATCAAGTTTAGAAGAGTTATCAATACAGATGGTAGCGCTAACACAGTCCAAACCATTAAGCTCAGGTGCCAATATTCGGATGGGTTTATATCCGTGCCAAAAAACCAATGGGCTTAAAAGCAAAGCAACGAGTAACAATTTCATCTTCATATTTATCTATTCACATAACGCCTTGATAATTGGTAAATTTTGCTGTACTGGTTTGTGCGCGCGAAGCGCACTGCATAAAGCGGAACAGAAAAAATTGTCCTATTAATCAATTTTTTAGGCCACTTTAGTAGAAACGTTCATCATTTAAATACTTATTTCGCAAATAGCTCTTTATATCTCTATGAGCACTCACTTTAAATGAATTTCCGTCTGTACAGTAAACTTCAACTTTGAGTGTAAAGATAACTAATTCAAAGAAAAACTTACTGTGCATTGTTTCTCCAGAATTAATAAATGACTCCATCATCGCATCTAAATCAACATAAGCACACAGTTCATCACCCTCTTCCATTTGTTTATTTTCAATTGAGTATTGGATAGCATCATCGCTTACAAAGTGATATTCAGGACAAAAAACGTCCTCAATAACGTTTAAGACTTTTGGCAATCCGGAATTAACTAATTTAGGAGCGTAATCCCAGGTGTGGATTGATAATCGAATTGATTGGATTACTAATCTTTTCTGACCTTTTTTGAGCGCTCTTATTGCAGCTATAGGCTTTCCTTCAACTAGGGTAAGTTTTGAACTAGTTTTAATTGTCCCTTTTCTAGCTCGAAAAGTAACAATTAAGCTGATAACTGAAAGTAATACAGCTACAATTTGCAGCATTATTGATAGCTTCATAACCGTCTCCGTATTCTCTTTGTGACCTAACAACTTACTCCGCCCCACTTTAGTAGTTTATAACACACCAAAGCGGCTCATATCACATAGCTTCATAATTCCACTAATAATTGCTAATGTAAACAGGCAGATAACATAGCGGCAAGTTCCAGCTTGTCACCTTACCCCAAACCGGTGAGTAATAGTGTTACAGAATTTTTTTAAGTGACACCCACCTGTAAATTCGCAGACCAGATTTTTTTAAGTGACACCCACCGGTAAATTCGCAGACCAATTGTGGGCAGGTTCAATAAAAAAGTTTTTAAGTGACATATATGGACGCTCCAGCGATGTCAAGCCGAGTAGGCCTGCGGGGTAGCGAGTTTTCGTTATCCCGTTCGTTATGTTACCCGTGTTGCCATGCCTGATGTTTGGTCTAATCCGCTATAAATGTGTTGCTCTGACATATATCCGGGCTTAACTGATTGTTCAGCGCCCCAAATGAGTTCCGAGCCTGCACACCCTAAAATTAATACACCCACTCGGTCTGTAACGACCGTGCCGTCGTCGGGTTTTACGCAGGCAGGGTTGGACCTTTTTTCATCGTACTTTGGCAAACAGATAAGCGGTTGTCAGTGGCTCACTACACCCACACGGGTTCAATGACCCGTGTCCTCGCCGAGCTCCCCGGACACCCG
>NZ_PNCJ01000198.1 GCF_005887115.1 Pseudoalteromonas rubra
GGTGGCATGCAGAGGTAGTTTCAAGGTGACAGGTTATGAAGATATGGTGCAAAAGACAAATGGATGGTGGCAGGCATAGTAAAATGATGGTGTGGAAGACATAGATGGTATTTGTTTTGCATTTACGGCACCGGATGCGGGCGATAATGACGGGAAGAGATTTAGTATGTGGGACAGAATGTCGGCGGCAGTATTGAGACCATGAGAGTAGCAAACGTAAGTCTAAAGGTTGTTTTATAGTAGTTAGGATGTAGAAAATGTATTCCGATAGGCCATTTTACATTTGGAGGGACG
>NZ_PNCJ01000199.1 GCF_005887115.1 Pseudoalteromonas rubra
GGACCGACACCATAGAATCAAAAATATGCTCACCGATATCCGCAGGAAGCGCTGGGCCTTGATTACTCACTTTAAGTACTGCGTGCTGAGCTTGGCGCTCAAGGGAAACGCCAATCGCGCTGCCCTCGTAAGCAAACTCCAGGGCATTGTTAATCAGCTTATCTAACAGCTGCGCTAAAAAATCAGCTGAACCTTCCACGGGAATAGCCGCGTCGCTAATGTTGATGTCAAAGTGTGCTTGCGGGTATGCGAATTGATACCCCTGCATACAGCCATGCACCACTTGCTGCAGATCGTAATGTTCTTTTTTTGCC
>NZ_PNCJ01000200.1 GCF_005887115.1 Pseudoalteromonas rubra
AGATACACCTATGTTGCAGGGACGGCAATTTCGCGCATTGGCGCGTGCCGATATTGACGTATTGTGGTCGATGACGTCCCGTGCCCGTGAGCTTGAAGCCCGCCCTATTCGCATACCACTTACAATGGGACTCATTGGCGATCGTGTCTTTGTTATTAAGCAGCGAGATCGCCATCGCTTTGCCACATTAACTAGCAAAGCACAACTACAGCAATTACTTGCGTTGCAAGGCCATGATTGGCCGGATACGGAAATTATGAGTAGTAATGGTTTTAAAGTGCGTGGCGTAAGTTGGCATCAAAGTATGTATAAATTACTGGCCGAAGATAAGTTTGATTACTTTCCTCGGGGCGTCCTTGAAATTG
>NZ_PNCJ01000201.1 GCF_005887115.1 Pseudoalteromonas rubra
ATCACTCTAAAAAACAATCACTTTGATATCAATAGGAAGCTGATTCCAGCTCAAAGAGTGCCGATAAATTAGAAAACTTCTTAAGTATCAGGCAACGCCTTTGAGCCGCTTTAGTAGTTATTTACAACTAAATGCCAAAGTAATCTGATACGGCTCACCCATGGAATCTTCGGCTATACCGACACCAATACTCATAGCAGCGCCCACATCGTCAACGGCGTTCTCGCCTAAAATCCA
>NZ_PNCJ01000202.1 GCF_005887115.1 Pseudoalteromonas rubra
TTCTTGTGTCGCACTGGTTAGGTAAACGCCCCGTAAAATAGGCAGCTGCTCGTAGGCGTTAGGGGTGAAAATTTCCTTTAGGAAGGTGTCGGCGATGCCCTGCAGTACACGCAATTGACGAGGAAACTCAAAAATAATGCCACGACGTTTCGGGTCGCGCTCATGCATCAAGCGTTGGTTGAGCTTGGCTGCAAGGTTAGAAATAAGCGCATGGAATT
>NZ_PNCJ01000203.1 GCF_005887115.1 Pseudoalteromonas rubra
AACGCAACACTTTCATGTTGACCCTTTGAAGGGGCAAATATCGAGCAATCGGCTATTGAGTTTAATGGTATCGACCCTTTCTCGCCATTGCGTGGCGCGGTGGATGAAAGCGAAGCAATGAAAAGTATCTGTAAATTTGTACGCAAAGCGCAAAAAGACGCTGGTTGCCAACGCTCCGTGGTGGTTGCTCATAATGCCGCCTTTGACCATGGCTTTTTAAATGCCGCCATTGAGCGCTGTAAAATTAAACGCACGCCATTTCATCCTTTTGTAAGCT
>NZ_PNCJ01000204.1 GCF_005887115.1 Pseudoalteromonas rubra
AAATGCTGACCTATTTAAATGGTATTGTGTGTTTTATCCCAGCACTGGCCCCCATTTTAGGGGCCTGGCTCACCGTACAGTTTTCTTGGCAGAGCAATTTTGTATTTATGGCGCTATGGGCTGTGATTGGTATCACCGCCACCCTTATGCTGTATCACGAGACACGCCCTGCAGATAGTCACTATCAAGGGCACCTCCTCGACTTACGACGCTTTATGCCCATTATCCGCTCGCCCATTTTTACTTT
>NZ_PNCJ01000205.1 GCF_005887115.1 Pseudoalteromonas rubra
TCCTTCAGATACAGCAATTAAAGTTTCTCTGGCCCCATCTAAAACAGAGTAAAGGACGTAATCCTTGGAGGCGTATACTATTCCAACAGGATCTATTCTCGAAAAATCTTTCAAGCCTCCATTATAAAAGAACAACCCACTTTTTAATTCAAATGCAGGGATCATATAGTCTTCATAAGGTATATACTTAATAAACTTTTCATCTTTCATGTAACTATCTATATAAAGGCAACCTTTTTCTAGATAAAACAAAG
>NZ_PNCJ01000206.1 GCF_005887115.1 Pseudoalteromonas rubra
AATAATATTCCTATTTGGTGGAAATATGGATTTGCTATTTCGATAGTTTTTGCAGTAACCTATTTGTATACTTATCATGTTGCCTATTCAAAGCCTTTACAACAAGAAGAACTTAGAATTGATATGCAAGCTGCCGCAGCACGTCATGCGCTTTATTTAGAAAATGCGGCTAACAATATTGATGAAAATAATGTGAAACTGCTGGGGGCAGACGATATAGCTGCGGGTAAAGCTTTGTTTATAAAGCCAGGGGCTTGTGCAACTTGTCATGGTGAAAATGGAAGTGGTATTGTAAATGGAGTAGCCGGTATTGGACCTAATCTTACTG
>NZ_PNCJ01000207.1 GCF_005887115.1 Pseudoalteromonas rubra
ATTGAAGCTTTAATAAACTTATTGTTTATAATTTTTGTGCCGCTGTCCATGCTTATGACGGTTATATTTCAGCGTGTTTCTGTTGCTTACATAAATAAATGCATGAAATCTGATGGCGTCTACCCTCCCAGTTGGGATAAAGGGCTGGGGGGAAGCGGGCCATTTTATGTGTGCGCTATTTTTTTCAAACGAGGGCGAATTCCCACACCACTTTTCGATGGTCATCTAGTACCAAAATATGCCAGAATAATA
>NZ_PNCJ01000021.1 GCF_005887115.1 Pseudoalteromonas rubra
CGAGCGTTTAGCCAAAGAACAGGCGGAACGTGAAGAAGCCGAACGTTTAGCCAAAGAGCAGGCGGAGCGTGAAGAAGCCGAACGTTTAGCCAAAGAACAGGCAGAACGTGAAGAAGCCGCGCGTTTAGCCAAAGAGCAGGCGGAACGTGAAGAAGCCGAGCGTCAGGCTCAGGAACAAGAGAAGCCTAAAAAGAAAGGGTTCTTTGCACGTCTGAAGCAGGGCTTGTTAAAAACAAAGACCAACATAGGCTCCGGCTTTGCCAACATTTTCCGTGGCAAGAAGATCGACGATGAGTTGTTCGAAGATCTTGAAACACAATTACTGACAGCGGACATAGGTGTCGACACCACCATGAAGCTGATCGACAACCTGACCGACGCGGCAGATCGCAAACAGCTGAAAGACGGGGATGCCCTGTATGACCTGATGAAACAGGAAATGGCAGACATTCTGCAAGATGCTGAAAAGCCACTAGAGATCCCGGCCAATAAAAAGCCATTTGTGATCCTGATGGTAGGCGTAAATGGTGTTGGTAAAACCACCACAATCGGTAAGATGGCTAAGCAGTTCCAGGCTCAGGGTAAGTCTGTGATGCTGGCTGCGGGTGATACCTTCCGGGCAGCAGCGGTGGAGCAGTTGCAGGTATGGGGTGAGCGTAACGATATTCCCGTGATAGCTCAGCATACCGGTGCGGACAGTGCCTCGGTGGTATTTGACGCTTTCCAGGCGGCACAAGCCCGTGATGTGGACGTATTAATTGCAGATACGGCAGGCCGACTACAAAATAAAGATAACCTGATGCAGGAGCTGGAAAAAATAGCCCGCGTCATGAAGAAGCTGGATCCGGATGCGCCACACGAAGTGATGCTTACCATAGATGCCGGTACAGGTCAGAATGCCATCAGTCAGGTGAAACTGTTTGATCAGGCTGTGGGTCTGACCGGTATCACGCTGACTAAGTTGGACGGTACCGCAAAGGGCGGAGTTATCTTTGCCGTTGCTGATCAGTTTAAGGTACCAATTCGCTATATTGGTGTGGGTGAAAGCATTGATGATCTGCGCACCTTTAAGAGCGATGACTTTATCGAAGCACTTTTTAGCCAGGATAATTAGGGCTGGTAACCAGGTGCTGTTCTGATCCTGCTTGCCGGGGTCAGGTAAACCGGAAGCAGTATAACGAAAGCAGGGCAGGCAATGATCAAGTTTGAGCAAGTCAGTAAAACTTACCCCGGTGGGCACCGGGCGCTGGAAAAGGTCAGTTTTGAACTTACTAAAGGTGAGCTGGCGTTTCTGACCGGTCACAGTGGTGCGGGTAAGAGCACCCTGCTTAAGTTGATCAGCCTGATGGAGCGTCCGTCTGCTGGGCGTGTCGCTATTAATGGCGTCGACCTGAATCAAATCAAAAATAGTCAGGTGCCTTATATTCGTCGCGATATTGGCATCATATTCCAAAACCATCGCCTGCTGGAGCGCTATAACGTATTCGACAATGTGGCACTGCCTTTGGTGATAGAAGGCACACATCACAAACAGATAACTAAGCGAGTTCATGCCGCGCTGGATAAAGTAGGCCTGTTAGACAAGGTAAAGTGTCAGCCGAGTACGTTATCTGGCGGTGAGCAGCAGCGAGTGGGCATTGCCCGGGCGATTGTGAATTCGCCGCCTTTATTGCTGGCAGATGAGCCGACCGGTAACCTGGACCCTGAACTGTCGATGGAAATTCTCAGATTGTTTGAGGACTTCAATCGCCATGGCACGTCGGTCATGATCGCCACTCATGATCTGGGTCTGATCGCACGGATGAAATATCGCAGTCTGACCCTGGATCATGGCCGCTTGATTCAGGATCCTTTGTTAGGATCTTCGCTGCCGGGAGACACGCTATGAGTTTATTGTTCAAAGGCCGCGGCTCGCAAAACGACAAGCAAAACAAGTCAGTGATCCTGAAGTGTTACTTCTTTATTATTACGATATTGCGTCAGGGCGTGCATAGCTTAGGTGAAATGTGGCGTACCCCTTTGGCGTCGATGATGACCATTTTGGTGCTGGGTCTGAGTCTGACGTTACCAACCACCCTCTATGTGGTGGTTAAGAATGTGCAGAAAGTCAGTAGCGGCTTTCAGGAAGCCGCTGAGATCTCTTTGTTTGTCAAAGACAGTGTCAGTGAGCAGGCAACACAGACTTTGGTAAAGCGGCTGGCACTTTACCCTGAAATTGACACCGTTAGTTTCATTGGCAAAGACAACGCGCTGGAAGAGTTCAAATCCATCTCCGGGTTTGGCCAGGCACTGGATTATCTCGAAGAAAACCCGTTGCCCAGCGTCGTTCTGGTGACACCGACGGTGCGTCATCGCAGTGCACAAGCTGCTAATGCTCTGCTAAATAAGCTTGAACAGGAAAGAGAAATTGAGTTCGGCAAACTGGACATTGAATGGCTTGAGCGCCTGAATGCCCTGCTCAGCCTGCTTAAAGAAAGCGTGATCACCATTGGGCTGCTATTGCTTACTGCCGTTGTGCTTATTATAGGTAACACAATCCGTCTGTCTATTATGGATAAAAAAGAAGAGATTCAGGTGCTTAAACTCGTAGGTGCAACGAATACCTTCATTCATACGCCATTTTTATGGACTGGGATCTGGTATGGTATTATTGGCGGCCTGATTGCGTTTATCTGTGTCATGCTGATGTTATGGTGGCTTGAGTCCGCGGTTGCTATGGTTGTTGGGGTATATCAGAGTAACTTTGTATTGCAGGGTTTATCTGGAAGCGAACTGATGTGTTTACTGCTTCTGGCCATTGCCCTGGGCTTTGTCGGTTCCTTTTTATCTGTGCAAAAGTACATAAAAGACATTGAACCAGATAAGGTTTAGTAGCCAGGCATAGCGCCAGTTGAGATAAAAGAGTGCTAACTTGAGTTTGGGCTTAGCACTCTTTCTGACAATTTTGGCACCTTTGGCCGCTAAATTAGCGCTGTGGAATATCACTATTTAGGCTTATCTGAACACAGGCTTAGCAACCTCTCTTTTTGTCTGTAAAAATAACCCATAAAAATCAATATCTTAATTGTTAATTAAAGTGTAATAATAAAAGGCTTGATCTTTGAGGGCGAAAAGTAGTAGATTGCATTTAGCACTCTAAGGTAAAGAGTGCTAAAATTGGCAAAACGAATTATCACTGAGGTGAAAAATGAGTAAAGATATTTATGCGATGGCACTGACCGCTGGGCAACAAAGCGCGAGTATAGAAGGCTACCTACAATCGGTGAGCTCTATTCCGATGCTGGACGCTGAGCAGGAAAAAGCGCTGGCAACCCGCCTACACGAGGATGGGGACTTGCACGCAGCTAAGCAGCTCATTATCTCTCACTTACGATTTGTTGCGCATATTGCCAAAAGCTATTCCGGTTATGGCTTGCCTCAGGCAGACCTTATTCAGGAAGGTAACATCGGTCTGATGAAAGCGGTGAAGCGCTTCAATCCGACAGTGGGTGTGCGTCTGGTGTCGTTTGCAGTACACTGGATCAAAGCTGAAATCCACGAATACGTGCTAAAGAACTGGCGTATCGTTAAAGTTGCGACGACAAAGGCGCAACGTAAATTATTTTTCAACCTGCGCAAAAACAAAAAGCGCCTGGGTTGGTTTAACCAGGAAGAGATCACAACCGTTGCCAATGAGCTGGGTGTGAGCGAAAAAGAAGTGCGTGAAATGGAGTCGCGCATGAGTGGTCAGGACATGGGTTTTGACCTGACGGCAGATGATGACGACAACGCGCCGAGCAGCAGCTTCTCACCGGTTCAGTATTTAACGGATGCCAGCAGTGATGTGGCAGAAGTGATTGAAGAAGAGCAATGGCAGGAGCAATCACAAAACCGCCTGATTGCCGCCATGAAAACGCTGGATGAGCGTTCTCAGGACATCGTTGCCGCGCGCTGGTTATCAGAAGATAAGGCCACGTTGCAAGATCTGGCGGATAAATACCAGGTGTCAGCGGAGCGAGTGCGTCAGCTTGAAAAATCTGCAATGAAGAAGTTGCAGGCAGCAATGAGCTAATTATATAAGTTATATAAATAAATTTTAGAATGCCGCTCAATAGAGCGGCATTTTTTATGACTGTCATAAAATTGAGCTTACAAGTGTACGCCTATTTGATTATAATGCGCCGACTTGATAATAGGAGTCTCTATTTTGTTAGCTGTAGTTCGAATTCTGGCAATGGCGCTGTTCATTATCCTCAGTTGTCTGGCTGGCCTGACTTTAAGCCTTATCCGTCCATTTCATGCCAATAATGTGCATGTGATTGCCTCCTGGTTTGGCAAAATGTCCCGTGTGATCGGGGTTAAGCTTGAGATCTCGATAGATCCAGGCGCGAAAGACCTCGGTCCGGCCATGTACATTGCCAACCATCAAAACAACTATGACCTGTTCACTTTGCCTGCTGTTGTTCCGTACAACACGGTCAGTATGGGAAAGAAAAGCCTGAAATGGGTGCCGTTTTTTGGTCAGTTATACTGGTTATCCGGTAATATCCTGATCGACAGGGCAAATCGTAAAAAAGCGGTTGATACTCTGGACAAGTCGATTGCTAAAATTAAACAGCGGGGAATGTCATTGTGGATGTTTCCGGAGGGCACGCGCAGCTATGGCAGAGGGTTATTACCATTTAAAACGGGGGCGTTTCATACTGCGATGAGTGCAGATGTGCCGGTCGTACCCGTGTGTATGAACAACACAGCAGGTCAGATAAAACTCAATCGCTGGGATAATGGTACTGTCTATATTGATATTCTGGCGCCAATTCCGTTAGATAAAGACATACCAGCGCGAGAGCATGCTAAGCAGATCCATGCTAAAATGGCGGAACATATTGCACAGTTAGACGAAAAAGTGAGAGCAGCACGTGGAAAATTGGCAAGAGATCAGTGAAGACATCGTTGAGTCGTTGTTAGAAGATGGATCGAACCCCGATGTATTGTATGAAGTAGAGCATCATTTTGTCAGTGAAGACTTTGAGAAACTTGAACAAGCAGCGCTCGCTGCCTTTAAACTAGGTTATGATGTAGAAGATCCAGCGGAACTTGAACTGGAAGATGGCAGCAAAATTTGGGGTTTTGATGTAGTGGTTGAAGCTGAACTAGATGCTGAAGTGATTATGGAAGATGTCACCAAGCTGGTTGAAATTGCTACGCACTGTGGCGTTGAATATGATGGCTGGGGCACCTACTTCCAGGAGTAATTCAGCATCGCAACAATAGGTCAGAGTGCTGTTTAGCCTCTGACTGCACATTAATTAATAAATACTCATTCTTTTTTCTTAAACTCACACCATTTACTAGACAATTTGGTCTGGCCTATGCATATTAGTGCAATTTACACTGCCGCCAGGCATCATGCGAGCGATATGCGAGTTACCCTCCCTATTGAAGAGTTAAAACCCGGCATGTTTGTGGACAGCGTTCACAAGCAAAAGTCAGGCGCTGAAGTTAAAATCAAATCTCGGGGCATGGTTCGGGATGAAGCTATCATTGCCCGTCTGGCCGCTAACGGGGTGGTTGAGCTGAATATTGACTTTGCTCAAAGTGATATTCCGGTACCTGAAAAATACCAGGCCCCTGAAGTAAAACAAGACAAGCCAGAAGCGAAGCCAAAAGAAAAACCTGCTAAGGAAACAAAGACACAGCTCACTAAAGACAAAGAAATCAGTCTTGAAGATGAGTTTGCCAACGCAGCGAGGCAGTTTGAACAGCACAATAAGCAACTGCAAATGCTGTATGGTAATTTAACGGCAGGCATGCAGGTTGATATGACACTGATCAATGATATCAGTCAGGAAATCGTCGGTTCTGTACTGAGAAATACCAATGCCATGGCAATTCTTACCCGGATCAAAGACAAAGAGGGATTTAACTGGCGTCATATGATCAACTGCGCCATCTTGGTCACCGTTTTTGCAAAGTATTTGGGCCTTGGTAAGAAGGTAATTGAGCAAATGGCCATAGGTGCCATGTTGCATGACGTGGGTCATACCAAAATACCTCAGGGGATCATCGATAAGCGCGGCCCACTTAATAAGCTGGAAATGAAGACTATGCAGCGCCATGTTGCTCAGTCGCTGGGCTTGACTCGTGACGCGCCGGGGATCACCCCCTTAATGCTAGATATGATTGTTAGCCACCATGAGCGCCTGGATGGGAGTGGTTACCCACGCCGTTTGCAAGGCATGCAGATCAGCAAAGCTGCGCGTATAATGGCCATTGTGGATGTGTATGAGGGAATGACTGCTGAGCGTCCCCACCGGGATGGCGACGAACCTTTGGTGGCATTGCGTTACTTGCTGGCTAACAAGGCACAGTTTGATCCTGTGCTGGTGCAACATTTTATCAAGTGTATTGGTGTACATCCGGTAGGCACGATTGTTAAGCTCAGTAATGAGCGCCTGGCACTCGTATTGGAAGGAAATCGGGGTGCACCGACCGCACCCAAAGTACGGGTCTTTTACAATACCAAGCATATGCACCATATTACGGCCAAAGACATTGATTTAAACGAGCAAGATAAAATCAAGATCGCATCGACCGTTCGGCCTTTAGATTATCAAATCAATTTATCCCGTCTGTTAAAAGATCATCTGCTTGTTTAAGTTTACGCTTTTGCCATTGTGCAGATAACAAGGCTCCGGCAAGGCAGCTGGCCATCATCAGGATCCACACCAGAGTCCCTCTTTCAGTATGCAGGGCCAGACAGCTAAACATCAAGGCAAGCAGGGCACTGAGTATGGCTGCCAACCAATAATGGTTGAGTGGGTTGTCACATTGCCCAGCCCGTTGGCAGGCACAATAATTTGCTTTGCAAAGACTGTAGACGCTAAGGCCACAGAATGTCAGTGCACCGATCAACAATACCGCCAGCATAGACCTAATCTCCCTACCAATGCCCTGAACCCTCAGAGCTGTAAATATGGCTAAGAGTATATGCGAAACCCTCCTTTCATTGCAATAGTAATGAGAATTAATATCATTTAAATCTGTAGCCAAGGGGTTAGAGTAATTGCTCTCGCTCTGATCTGATGTGTTAATAAAATGCTTTAGATGCTCCAATTTTACGCAATTGAGGGCTTAAATGTATTTAAGTTGCGGATCTTTGCTTGTATTTTATGTACTGTGTGAGCAATTTTTTATTCTTGTTGAATAACATTTGAGGTTGAGAATGAATACAGTACTACGCGCATTGGTAGCGACAGGGTTGATGGCGGCGTCTTCGCAGTCACTGGCAGCGGCATTTCAGCTGGCTGAGCAAAATGTTTCCGGATTAGGCCGTGCCTATGCAGGTGAAGCCAGTGCTGCCGATGATGCGTCGGTTGTTGCACGTAACCCGGCGCTAATGGGCCAGTTTGAAGGCGTGCAGGTGAGCGCTGCGGCTATGTACGTTGAGCCGGATGTCAGCTTACAAGGCACATCGACCAACAATGGGCTACCTGCAAACCTGCTGGATGATAACAGCATTGCGCCAAGCGCCGTGGTGCCAGCCGTATTCATGACGGCACGTTTGAACGAGCAGTGGTCTGTCGGTGCGGGGATATATTCTCAATTTGGTCTGGCGACTGAATTCGATAAGGACTATGTCGCCGGTCAGCTGGCGGGTGAGACTGAGATTGTCACCATCAATACGGGTGTCTCTGTGGCTTATGAACTAGATTCACAATGGACACTGGCACTGGGCCTGAACCATGTTTATGCTGATGCTAAAGTGATCCGTCACCTGGGTGCAAATCCATTACAGGCCCCGTTCAGCACTGAAGTGGTTAACCTGGAAGGGGACGATAGTGGCTATGGCTGGAACCTGGGGCTGAGCTATCAGATTGATGCCAACAACCGTTTGGGTTTTCATTACCGCAGTGAAACAGATATTACCTTTGATGGTCACTTCAGCAACCAGATCCCGGCAGCATTGGGCGGGACCAATGGTGTTGCGCTGGCTGGAACACTTGATCTGACATTGCCGGCAATGGCAGAAATCTCGGGTACACATAAACTGACTGAGCCTGTGACACTGCACTATAGTGTGCTGTGGACGGGCTGGAACAGCTTTCAGGAGCTTGAGGCGCAGGTAGCTGGTAAGCCTGTATTTAATAAAAAGGAACTGTTCGATAACTCATTACGCTTCTCAGTAGGGGGAGACTACCAGTGGAACGAATCCCTGAAGTTACGCGCAGGTTTGGCTTATGACAGCTCTCCGGCCAATGAGTTGCACATGTCTATCTCCATTCCGGACACTGACCGTACCTGGTACTCATTCGGTGCTGAGTATCAACTGAGCGAAGCGGCGAGTGTGGACTTAGGGTTGAGTATTCTGCGTGGTAAAACGCAGACTTTTGTTGAAAAAGATGCGCTGGGCAGCGAGTGGGGCTTTAAGTCAAAAGGCCACGCGGCGGTGGTCGGTGTGCAGTATAATCACAGCTTCTAATATCTGCATGAAATGAAAAAAAGCGGCTTATAAGCCGCTTTTTTTATGACTAAAGAAGTGCCTTTAATTGATAGAGCAAGTCGTGGGCAGCACGAGGTGACAGCTCATCCGGGTCAATCTCCTCAAGCATTTTCTCAATTTCAGAGGGCTCGTTGACCAGCGGCAGGCTCTGTTGCATCTGAGGTGCTGCTGAGGTTGATTGGGGATTTTCTACCACACTCTGGTGTTGTTCAAGCAAGGCCAGCTTGCGCTTTGCCATGGCCAGCACTGCTTTGGGCACTCCCGCCAGTCCGGCTACTTGCAGGCCAAAGCTTTTGCTGGCTGCACCTTCCATCACGGTATGCTTAAAGGCGATGGTGTCATTGTGCTCAATGGCATCTAAGTGCACATTGACTAAACCAGATTGCTGTTCAGCAAGTTCCGTCAGCTCAAAATAATGGGTGGCAAATAACGTTTTGGCGGCTATTTTACCGGCCAGATAGTCGGCGGTCGCATAAGCCAAAGAGAGGCCATCGTAAGTACTGGTACCCCGACCAATTTCGTCCATTAAGACCAGTGACTGCGCTGTTGCATTGTTTAGTATGGTGGCCGTTTCGGTCATTTCGACCATAAAGGTGGATCGCCCGGAAGCCAGATCATCACTGGCGCCAATGCGCGTGAAGATACGGTCGACTTTACCTATCTGCGCAGCACTGGCTGGGACATAGCTGCCGATATGCGCCATCAGCACGATCAGCGCCGTCTGGCGCATATACGTCGATTTACCGCCCATATTAGGCCCTGTGATGATCAGCATCTTGCGATCCGCATTGAGATGGACCGGGTTTGCAATAAAGGGCTCTTTACTGACCTGCTCCACGACCGGATGACGGCCAGCTTCTATGTGGATCTCATCGCCATTGCTAAGCTCAGGCTTACAGTAATCCAGCGTTTGCGCCCGCTCAGCCAGGGTATTGAGCACGTCTAAATCGGCCAGTGCCGCCGCCATGGTTTGTAGTTGCTCGATATAAGGCGCAATCAAAGTAAACAGCTCTTCATACAGTTGTTTTTCAAGTGCCAGCGCTTTGCTCTGACTACCAAGAACCTTGTCTTCGTGCTCTTTGAGCTCTGGAATGATATAGCGTTCGTTGTTTTTCAGTGTCTGACGGCGAATATATTCAGGCGGTGCCAGATGTGAATTGGCCTTGCTGATCTCAATATAAAAGCCATGTACTTTGTTATAACCGATTTTGAGTGTGCTGATCCCGGTGCGTTCACGTTCACGCTCTTCGAGCTGATCCAGCACATCGGTGGCCCCTTCGCTGAGCGCGCGCCATTCATCCAGCTCACTATTGTAACCGGGTGCAATCACACCGCCATCGCGGATCAGTACCGGCGGGTTATCTATGATAGCGCGTTCCAGCAAGTCCTGAAGTTTTGGCAAAGTCGGAGAATGTGCGCGGATCTGCTGCAACCTGGGATCGCTGCTTTCTCCTAACAGGTGATGCAATGGAGGAAGTGCCTGCAATGCATTACGCAGTCGCGTTAAGTCTCTCGGTCGGGCATTACACAGAGCAAGGCGGGCAACCACACGTTCGATATCGCCAATCTGGCGCAGCGCGTCATAGACCTCGATATTGAGCTGGGATTCAATCAGGCTGGCGATGGCATTAAGCCTGGCATTAAGCTCGTCACGATTACGCACTGGGGTGTGAATACGGCGTTTTAACAACCGCGAGCCCATTGGCGTGGCGGTTTTATCCAGCACCTGTGCCAGCGTGTTTTCAATACTGCCAGACAGGTTAACTGTTAGTTCGAGGTTTTTACGCGTGGCGGCATCGAGAATAACCGCGTGTTCGTTTTTCTCCAGTGTAATGGCCCGAATATGCGGCAGTGCGGTGCGTTGAGTGTCTTTGACGTATTGCATCACACATCCAGCTGCAACTAACCCCGCCTTAGCCTCTGAAACACCAAATCCGATGAGATCTTGTGTGCCGAATTGCTGGCACAAGAGGTGGGTTGCAGTATCCAGGTCAAATTCCCAGTCCGGGCGCCGTCTGGCGCCCTTGACCTGCTCAAGGACCAGCAGGTTACTGAATGACTCAGGATAGAGCAGCTCTGCCGGCTGCAGCCTTTGCAGTGTGGAAGTCAGGGCTTCGTCGGTGGCCAGCTCAACAATATTAAAGCGTCCGGAGTTGATATCCAGGTAAGCAACGCCATAGTTTTGTTTATCTTGCCACAGGGCAGCCAGCAAGTTGTCCTGACGCTCTTGCAGCAAGGCTTCATCGGTCACAGTACCTGGTGTGACGATGCGTACTACTTTGCGTTCAACCGGTCCTTTACTGGTCGCGGGATCGCCAACTTGCTCGCAGATCGCCACAGACTCGCCCATCTGGACTAATCTAGCCAGGTAATTTTCAACCGCATGATAAGGCACGCCTGCCATAGGAATGGGGGCACCGCCAGCTTTGCCTCTATGCGTCTGGGAAATGTCGAGTAACTGGGCTGCGCGGATCGCGTCGTCAAAGAATAGCTCATAGAAATCACCCATACGATAAAACAGCAGAATATCCGGGTGTTGCGCTTTGATCCTAAGATACTGCTGCATCATAGGGGTTTGTTGTTTTATAGTATGTTCGGAATAAAGATCTAACGACATTACTTATACCTAAAGGAAATGAGTATGGAGCTTCATACTGAGATAGCCGAACTGGCGGCACAATTGGGGGCTATTCTAACCAATAACGGCCTGACAATCACTACCGCGGAATCATGTACCGGTGGTGGTATTAGCTATGCATTGACGGACACCCCAGGTTCATCAGCTTATATAGAGCGATGCTTTGTGACTTACAGCAATGAGGCAAAATCAGAATTGTTGGGAGTTGCTCAAAAGACTCTGAGAGAGTATGGCGCAGTCAGTGAGCAGACGGTTTATGAGATGGTGCAGGGCGTGGCCGCTGCTGCACAAGCGGATGTAGCGATTGCTGTATCCGGTATTGCGGGGCCTGGCGGAGGGTCTCAGGAAAAACCGGTGGGTACTGTATGGTTTGGCTTCTATTTACAGGGGAAAGTACTGTGTGAACGGAGTCATTTTAGTGGAGGTAGAGCTGATGTTAGAGAGCAAGCTATTGATTTTTCATTAAGAAAAATAATTTCTCTGCTAAATACTTAAAATGTGCTTGATACTGTAATTCTATACAGTATACTTGTCGTCAATACGCTAGATTGGAGAAGCAAATGAACGATAACAAACAAAAAGCGCTCGACGCTGCATTGTCTCAGATAGAAAGACAATTTGGTAAAGGCTCTATCATGAAATTAGGCGACAGTCAGGCGCTGGACATTGAAGCCGTTTCAACAGGCTCACTGGGGCTGGACATTGCTTTGGGTATCGGCGGCTTGCCAACTGGTCGTATTGTAGAAATTTATGGTCCTGAGTCATCAGGTAAAACAACGCTAACGTTGCAAGCTATTGCAGAAGCTCAGAAGCAAGGCAAAACATGTGCCTTCGTCGATGCTGAGCACGCGCTGGATCCTGTCTATGCAGAGAAGCTGGGTGTCAACGTAAACGATCTGCTTGTGTCTCAGCCAGACACCGGTGAGCAGGCACTTGAGATCTGTGACATGCTGGTACGCTCAGGCGCTGTAGATGTGGTTGTAGTTGACTCTGTTGCAGCATTGACCCCTAAAGCTGAAATTGAAGGCGAAATGGGTGATACACATGTAGGTTTGCAGGCGCGCCTAATGTCTCAGGCTTTGCGTAAACTGACGGCTAATATCAAGCGCTCAAATACTCTGTGTATTTTCATCAACCAAATCCGTATGAAAATTGGTGTGATGTTCGGTAACCCGGAAACCACGACAGGTGGTAACGCGCTTAAGTTCTACGCTTCAGTACGTTTGGATATTCGCCGTATTGGTTCTGTAAAAGAAGGCGACGAAGTCATTGGTAATGAAACCCGAGTTAAGGTTGTTAAGAACAAAGTTGCTCCACCATTTAAACAAGCCGAATTTATTATCATGTATGGTGAAGGTACTTCTAAGCAGGGTGAACTGATTGACCTGGGCGTGAAGCACAAATTGGTTGATAAGGCGGGTGCCTGGTTTAGTTATAATGGTAACAAGATCGGGCAGGGTAAAGCGAACTCGATTAAGTTCCTAAAAGAAAACACGGCAATTGCTGATGAAATCGAAGGCAAGTTACGTGAAATGTTACTTCTCCAGGCAACCATCAAGCCTGAAGAAGGTGAGGACCAAGGTCTGGCTGACGCGCAAGATCTGGAGCTATAAAGACTACTAGCGTAGCGGAGCACTCAGCAGTTCATATGGGTGCTCTTTTTGTCATTTTTTATATACGGGTCGTACTACTCCCCCTGTCAACGTGTCTGAATGCTTACGTAGCGCTATTGAAAGTATAATTATCTCTCATTTCTGACCAAGTATTCGCTATTCTTTTTATGTTGACGGACAGCAGCCTTCATCACTTCATCAAAGCAACCTTATTATCATAGAGCCCCTTTCAACTAGGTAGTTTTAACTTCTACCCACGTTGACAGACGGTCACGGTTGTACAGACATGACAGAGCATATTGTTAAACGTATACAGTATAACTGATACTGTATTCAGCTAAATCGATAGCCATACTGTTGACCTTGCGTTTAATCTCGTATCGGTTGCAGTATCAACTTGCAAATCACCATTGCGATCGGCAATGCGAGCCTCGAGTGCTGGACCTAAAATGTTACGTTATCATTCCAGCAAGCTGGGGATATTCAGGTTGGTGAAAATTAATCCGATTTGAAATAGGTATGGAAGAGTGCTCTTCGAGTTCGTTGAGCGAACTGACAGAACAATAATGAGATGATTAAGATTACATGGACCTGTACTCAAATTCTTTGTTCCAAGTTTGCACCGTAATTCACCGGTTTAGAATGATTAATCTTCCAACTCATTTTATGTGGCGAAAGATACCAATGAGCTGGAAATATATCTAATGGGATAAAGTTTTGTCTGAGTAACGTTGTGATTATCCCACAGCAGCTTTAGCGACCACAATCGTACGAGTTATAGCAAATTTGAACGGTTGAGTGTTCTATTCTGAGAAAAGAGAATATTGCCGGTAGCACTGTGCACGTGTTTATGCCGTTGAGACAATTAGAACGATAAATGCGGGGATAAGAACTGCAAACTGATTCTAAGGCATAGATTATCAATAATACCAATTTGACTTAATACCTGTTCAATTTGAAGGAGTAGATATGCCGCTAGCGGTGTCAATAATTTCTCATTTAGACCCTTTACCTAAGGGTTAAGTTCGCAAATTTTTGCCTTGCCTACATGGATGTAGGTGCCTCAGCGATAGCAGGACGCGAGAGCGGTGTTCTCGACGATATTTTCTCGCCTC
>NZ_PNCJ01000208.1 GCF_005887115.1 Pseudoalteromonas rubra
GCAGGTGCAAAATAGTGTCGATGAGTATGTGTTCAATGCGCACTATATGCCCCTGACCTCCGAATATGGTTTTCACTCATCCTTGTCATTTATGGTGCAGCGTGGAGATTACAGTTCTGCTCAAGGGTTTGAAACCTACTTAGCGCGCCTGCGCCAAGTGCCTCGGTTCTTTGAGCAAAACATCTATTGGATGAAAAAAGGGCTCGAAACAGGGTTAACGCAACCTAAAGCCGTGCTTGCCGGCTATGAGGAGTCGATAAGCGCGTATTTGGTCGATGATGTCACCGAGTCTGCATTTTATGCCCCTTTCAAGC
>NZ_PNCJ01000209.1 GCF_005887115.1 Pseudoalteromonas rubra
TTATCGATGTACTCAGTGGCTCCTACCCAGAACTAGAAGCCGATGAGCTACTTTATCTGTATCAAAAGCTTATTAACGATGCGAGCTTAGCACTCGAGCAAGATACCCACCCAGAACAAAAGACCTTCGCTGGCAAGCGCTTTACCTTGTATCCCTTCGTTGCCGCCAGCGAGCCCACTAATGAGAGTAATGACCCGGTATGAGTCAGATTGATTTATCGCAGCTAACGCAACTGCATTACATTAACAAAAAACTAGTCAGTGGCTACCACATCAGCGAGCAAGACAACTTGGCCTGGCAAGAGCTAGACCAACAGCGAGACCAATACGAGCTGTTATTTACGGCC
>NZ_PNCJ01000210.1 GCF_005887115.1 Pseudoalteromonas rubra
AATGCCTGCCGTAGGTAATTCGGCAACAAAATATTGTAATTGCTCAGCAAGCAAATCCATATTGCCATTTGAGCGGCACTTATTAAGCTCGTTTGTCACTGAATAGATAAATAACTCGGACACTTTTTCCAGTTGCGCCAAGTTCTCTTCCGAGTGGGTTTGAACGACAAAAAAGTTGCCAACAATTGCATTGATCTGCGGTGCGTATTTTGGCCTTAAAATCTTCGCTTCAACGAATTCAGCAACTTTAAGCTTAAAGTTG
>NZ_PNCJ01000211.1 GCF_005887115.1 Pseudoalteromonas rubra
CAAGGCTTAAGTGCAGTAAATAGATTTTACGGATCATAGCGCGACTTCCGCCAAGCGTTTTCATCATCGCAACTGGGTCGTACTGACGTTCACAATACCGTTTTGCCGATACCGCGATAGCAACAGCAGCTAAAATAATGCCAAGCAAACCTGCTAGCAATAAGTAACTCTCAGCGCGATTTAAACTATTAGAAATTGGTGACTGGCGGTCTTTAACACCATACCAATTTT
>NZ_PNCJ01000212.1 GCF_005887115.1 Pseudoalteromonas rubra
CCCCCGTTTGCTCTTCGCTGAACGTCACTGTACGTGCCTGCATCGCTGGTTCCTGTGCTCGCTGCTCCGCTCGCTGGTGCGCCAGTGGCAACGGCGTTTTATGCTCAACCTCCGCCAGCACATCGCGCCAGTAAGCCTGCGCCACCTCACCGTCCTGTTGCGCCAGATAGGCCGCATAGTGGCGGTATGGCTGTGGCGCTGCCAGCCTCGCCCC
The DNA here is from genome assembly GCF_005887115.1 of Pseudoalteromonas rubra. Lineage (GTDB taxonomy): Bacteria > Pseudomonadota > Gammaproteobacteria > Enterobacterales > Alteromonadaceae > Pseudoalteromonas > Pseudoalteromonas rubra_F. The sequence continues at coordinate 215 of NZ_PNCJ01000212.1, forward strand.
CGCGCCCTGATAAAATGCCGTCAGCGCCGCAAAAATTATTGGTAAACACCAGCCGTCTAAAATCGCATGATGATG
>NZ_PNCJ01000213.1 GCF_005887115.1 Pseudoalteromonas rubra
AAGGTATTCCGTAATAATCCATCTTACCTGTTGCCGGGTTCACCATATTATAAGGCTGATATAACCAACAGGTCTTTCCACTTAAAGAGTTACCATGAAATACTTTTATAGACTTTACACGCAAGAAATCATTTTGTACTTGTTTAATTTTATTTTCACCAAACAATTGCAAAACTTTCCATGCATCGGCTTCATGAGTGCCATCACCACCCTCCAT
>NZ_PNCJ01000214.1 GCF_005887115.1 Pseudoalteromonas rubra
CACAATGAATGAATTTCGTTGGTGATGGTGATCTTCTTCTGGTTGTTGAGGATTTCCTCTGAGCGACCTCGAAGCTGCTCTTCTAAATCTTTTAGGCGTGCTTCATATTCGTCGGTAATGGCACTGACGCGAGAGTTAACAATGTCTTCAACCTTATTTTTTACGTCGCGTAGTGAGTTCCACCCAACTAACACCAAAATTGACGCCGTCGCAGTGATAATAAAAAACACATTGTTAATGGTGTCTGTGGTGTAGACAATGGCGCGATCAGCGGTTTCTAGCTGTGCATGAGCAATCTTTTCGGTGTATTCGGCACGCAAAGCCTGTTGGTCTTGGCGCACCGCCTTGAGCTCATCGAGGATGTAACGCTCAATCAATGGGCGATACAT
>NZ_PNCJ01000215.1 GCF_005887115.1 Pseudoalteromonas rubra
TGCTTCGCTTTATATCGCGCCACGCAGTTCTCTTGACAAAAAGGCATAGTCTAAAACGAGATCTTTTACTTTGGCCGTTAAAAACCTTACAATTTGCGCCCAGTTTAGACTTGTGGCGGAGGTTGATGCATAAAATAGAAGACCTCATTGCTGTTTTTAATGGGTTATTCCTGCACACGCTTAACACGGAGCTGGTAGTGGGCGACGATGAACCTATCTATCTACCTGCAAATGAATCATACCCTCATCACCGCATTATTTTTGCTCATGGCTTCTATGCCAGTGCTTTGCATGAAGTTGCACATTGGCTCGTTG
>NZ_PNCJ01000216.1 GCF_005887115.1 Pseudoalteromonas rubra
GCTCTAGTGGGACTTGCCTGTGGAACAAGCTTCGCGCTCACTTCTCTTTGGGTTCGCGAAGCCAGTATCGCATCGGGCCTTCCTTTTCCTCACAGTGCAGCTTGGGTGTTATTGTTGGTGCTGGTTTGCCAAACTGTGATGCTGAGTATGTATATGACGATACGAGAACCACACTCTTGGCGGCTGCTTTGGCAACGTCGCAAACTGACAGTAGCAATTAGTGTTAGCAGCTGTATCGGTTCTATAGGTTGGTTTA
>NZ_PNCJ01000217.1 GCF_005887115.1 Pseudoalteromonas rubra
AATGGCTAAAGCAGTATGAGCAAAGCCACTTTTCATTGCCGTCATGGCCGTCGTTACATAACGCGATAAAGTGGCAGACGCCTCGTTGTTTGCAAAGTGACGGTGAATCGCAAAAATGGCCGGTTGACGATGATTCACTTAGCGCGATTGTTGAGCGCTTTATTGACGATAAGCTCACCACTTATGAACAGCAGCGAGACTTTCCAGCGATTAAAGGCACCTCCGGGTTGAGCCCATATTTGGCGTTGGGAATAATCAGCGTTAAACAACTGCTCGTTAACGTACAGCAGCGCCACCCTGATATTTTGCAAAGCGCAAAAAGTAACCTCTTTAGTTGGGTCAACGAACTGATTTGGCGAGAATTTTATCGCCATCTTATTGTTGCTTATCCGCGTTTATGCAAACACGCTAACTTTAACGCCAAGTACGACGCCGTGAAATGGCGT
>NZ_PNCJ01000022.1 GCF_005887115.1 Pseudoalteromonas rubra
GTTTCCCATGTGAAAGTAGGACATCGCCAGGGCCTTATAAGAGAAACCCGTTGCAGAAATGCAGCGGGTTTTTTGCTATGTGCAATTTAAAAAGGCGTCGATGAAACTGTAGACAGAATGGCGTTGTCTATTCGTCCATGAAGCTTGGTTGGATGGTAAAGCTCGCACTTAGCAACCTTTGGGGACACTTCCTTGTGGAGGGCTCCCGGCTCGGCGTCCATGCCTCGCGTTCATTGCGCTGCGAAGCGGTGCTTCGGTCGCAATTCACCCATGTGAAAGTAGGACATTGCCAAGCTCCTAATAAAAGAAAGCCCGATTCGAAAGAGTCGGGCTTTTTTGCGTTTGGGTTTAAAAATATTTTAGATGAGAACGCTGACATTTCTCCATTCAAACCGATCTACACTAGCGCACTTGATGCGGGAGACCACACCGCTCATACAACAAGTACACTGAAACAAACCTACTCAGCACTGAAAATCTGGTTTAAATGGATCCCGCATCGCGTGCGGGGTCATGACGGAGTTGCTGTTGGAGGTGTGGTAAAGCAGGGTAAACCTGTAGTCACTGCTGGATGGCCACACCGTTGGCATGACAAATATACCAGAGCAAACCTACTCAACACCGAAAACTGGTTTAAACAGCGGCCGAATTGCGTGGGGGATGGCGACTGAGGTGCTGGCAAATATCATAGATCAAGGTGAGTCTGGCGTGAATTAAAAGTGGTGTATGTTGTGCCCCTTTATACGCCGAGCTTTTTGAAGGTTAGCGACTTCGCGATTGAGCGCAAAGAGGGGTGAGTCTGTGAAGCGATTGCAGGAATATGGTAGGGACACGGCCGTTTGTCTCGGACACAGGCTATCTTGCATTGCTCTGTGTGCAATGAGTCGTTATGATAAATGTCCATTGCCGTCGTTTTGAGCTGATAGTGTCTTTGTATTTACTCGTTCTGCTTGTTATTTTTGCCCTGTTTGGGTGTGCCTCTACTTATCTGGTGAAGTTTATTTATTGCTATTGGGTAAAGAAGCAGATTGAGATCCGGTATGTATGGTGGGCATGTCTGTGTGCGTTGTTGATAATTCCTATCTCATTGCTGAGCCAATGGTTGCTCTAGCGCTGACATTGCAAACGTAATGGACTGCCAGATGGTTAGGCCTTCTGACAGTCAAGAAACGGATTGCTGGATTATTTCAATGTGATTGCCTGACATTGACGATTGATACATAGCGCCTGAATAGGTAACACTTGCTTGCATACATCATTGGGTGGAGTTTGTTGGTTAAGCACCTGTTCTTGCCGCGTTATTGCCAAAGCCGCCTGCTCTACCTGGCTCTCATCTACATTGCGCACGGAGTACACAACATACTGACTTGGACCACCACAGGTTTGCCGCTCTCCGACTCCGATTACTTTGCATTGAAAGCTTGCATCGCATCCCTTATCAGCCACTAATTCCGACAACGCCTGATTGTCATCATTATCGGTTGCTTGTGTGGACTGTGTATTACTACAGCCAGTCAGTAAACCGGTGAGCAAAAAAAGCGTCAAACACTGATACTTCATTGAAAATCCCTAGTAGGTTGCCTGGTTCGAGTGCTCGAGTTTAACACATTTATTGTTAACGCACTGAGTGGCTGGCACAGTCAAGTGCTGGCAAATACTGACCATTTGGTTTTTAGCATTATAGGCGGCTTCAGCATGTGTCAATTTGTCGGCCAGCTCTTTCACTTTCTCTGGGTCCGCTGTCTTTGTTGAGAATATGACATAGTCTGAGGGACCGCCACATGCCCGGCTACCAACCGGAAGCACCTGACATTGAGTCGAGGTGTCACACTCTTTGTCTTTGGTAATAAATTTAAGATAGGCACGTTGATTTTTTAGCCTTGCTTCGTTGATCGCGTCTTCATCGATCTGGGCGATGGGTTCTGCCTTGTGCACTTTGTCTGCCGGGGTAGGTTTACTGTGTCCAACATCATGCCTGACAGCAGATTTAGTTTGTAGTTTGGCAGGCGCAACCGTTCGCTCGTCTGCGGTGCTCTGCTGAGCGTTCGTGGTTTCCTCGTTATTCACGGGGTCGTTACCTGAAGCACTGCAGCCGGCAATGAAAAACAAACTACAAAGAGAGAGTTTAAACGCGTTCATATCAGATCCTGTCTATTTTTCTTTCAGTGTGCCGCGCTTTTTCTCTTGTGACAAGATTCACGCGCCAAGTTTATTGGCGCGTGATACGGTTACAGCCCACCGAGTGTGAGTTTTTGAGGATCCAGTAATTCACGTAGCTTAGTTTCACTTAAGTCAGTGTGCTCGGCAGCAACCTCAATGATAGGGCGTCCTTGTTGATAAGCCTGTTTGGCGATGAAAGCGGCTTTTTCATATCCGATCACCGGATTTAAGGCCGTAACCAAGATTGGATTACGAGTGAGTGCCTCTTGTAGCCTTGGCTCGTTGACCTTAAAGGTCGCAATGGCTTTGTCGGCTAGCAGGCGTGACATATTTGCCAGCAGCTCGATGCTCTGCAAAATGTTATAGGCAATAACGGGCAGCATCACATTCAGCTCAAAATTTCCTGACTGACCGGCTACGGTGATTGTGGCGTCATTGCCGATCACCTGTGCACTGACCATGGCAGCGGCTTCCGGGATCACGGGGTTGACTTTGCCTGGCATAATGGAAGATCCAGGCTGTAGAGCTTGTAATTCTATTTCACTCAGGCCTGCCAGAGGACCTGAGTTCATCCAGCGCAAATCGTTGGCAATCTTCATATTGGCCACAGCGAGCGTTTTTAACTGGCCCGATAGCGCGACGATGGCGTCTTGCGACCCAATGTTATAAAAAAAGTTTTTGCTGGGTGTGAAGCGGATCCCCACATTACTGCTCAGGTAGCTGTTGAAGGTAGCTGCAAAACGCTCATCAGCATTCACTCCGGTGCCAACAGCTGTACCGCCTTGTCCTAACTCATAGACCTTCTCGAGTGCCTGTACTATACCCTCACAGGCAGAATCAACCTGATGCTGCCAGCCACTGAGTGTCTGTGCAAAAGTAACAGGCATAGCATCCATCAAATGGGTCCGGCCTGTTTTCACTAAATGGCCGACTTCTTTACTCTTATGCTCAATCACCTGAGACAGGTGCTTGAGCGCGGGCAGTAGCTCGTACACCGCCAAAATGGCACTGCTAACATGAATTGCCGTAGGGATCACATCGTTGGAGCTTTGCCCCATGTTTACGTGGTCATTGGGGTGGACTGTCTCGCCACTGAGTTGGCTGGCCAAAGATGCGATCACTTCGTTCGCATTCATATTTGAGCTCGTGCCTGAGCCGGTCTGAAAGACGTCGACGGGAAACTGTGAAAGATGTTTGCCATCAATGATCTGCTGGCAGGCAGCAACAATTGCCTTCGCTTTAGCAGACTCCAGGTGCCCCAATTCCTGATTGGATTCTGCGGCTGCTTGTTTGATGTAAGCCAGCGCACGAATAAATCCGCCTGGCAGTGTTAACCCACTGACTGGGAAATTGTTAATAGCACGCTGAGTCTGTGCCTGATAAAGCGCATCTTGCGGTACGTCTAACACGCCCATGCTGTCTGAAACTTGTCGAAATTCGCTCATAACTACTCCTAGCTGTACGGATTAAATTCATGGCTGATGATCCTGGCTTCCCGCTCGAGCAGGTAGAATTTATGTAGGCCTCTGCGCTTTGCTTTGTAGTAGCGCTTCAGAGCGAGCAGCGGCTTATAGATTTGTTCCAGGCACTGTTGTCGCACACAAGTGTGCACCAGAGGATCAGCTATGTGGTTTAGTAATTCAAAGAATACTCGCCTGAGATACAGCTCCTGAAGCAATGCACAGGATTGTCGCTCGTACCATTTTGCTAAATCACACCCGGCACTGATAAATTCTGCAACCTGCTGAGGTGCATCAAGGTAAGGGCGGGTGCAGTGTGCATTCAGATGCGGCTTAAAATTGATGAGCGCAAGCGGTGTCAGCATAGTAGAGTATCCCTTTAGTGTAACGATAATAATTATCATTACACTAAAGGGGAGCGTTAGCAAGCCCTGATTGTGTGCAGAGCTTATGCGGATTAATTATATCCAAGCAAAAACTGCTGGGCCGTTTTCTCGCGCTCTTGTTCCGGACTGGTCAGGAGATCCGCCACTTCCTGACAGTAGTCTTGGCTTTCCAGTAAATTAGGTTCTGCATCCGTGTCTATCAGACCACGGCTTGTTAAAGGTAAATGAGAGAGATCTGAGGTTGTCATAATGTGCTCCAAGCGTTGTGTCGAAATTTCAGTATAGACAATGCATGCTTTATACCAAGGATAAAATTGTATGTTTTTTATATGTTTAAAGTCATGCAATCTAAAACTGCTTGCATTTTAGCGACAGGATTGCATCAATAGAGCGCAAAATTGGATCACAGAGGTGCAAGATGGATAAACCTTACTCTCAGGCATGTGAGAATAATAAGCTGCCAATACTCGAAAAAATACGCCCTTATTTAACAGAGGTCACGTTTGTACTGGAAGTCGGGTCAGGTACGGGGCAACATGCCGCTTGTTTTGCGACTGCGTTGCCTCATTTAACCTGGCAATGTAGTGATCTGGCCGTCAATCATGCTGGGATCCGGATGTGGAGTGAAGACAGTGGCGCCCGCAATTTACCCGTACCACTCACACTCGACCTGGCATCCACACCCTGGCCGGTGGCGGAGGTCCCTGCGATTTATACCGCGAACACCTTGCATATTGTGTCTGAAACTTTGGTCAAAGCCTTTTTTGATGGGGTGAAACAGCACCTGGCTACAGGTGGACTGTTGATGGTGTATGGTCCTTTTAACTATAACGGCCAGTTTACCTCACCCAGTAACCAGGACTTTGATGGTTTTTTGCGTAGTCGCGATCCGCGTAGCGGGATCCGCAATATAGAATGGATTTGTTCTCTTGCCACACAAGCTGAGCTGATATTGCAGGAAGACTATGCGATGCCGGCGAACAACCGCTTACTGATTTTTAAACGGCAGTAAACTCGCACACTGATCACGGTATTGTGCCATATGTGAGCGCTCCCGGGCCAGGTAGTCATCAATTGCCTGTGCAAAATCTGGCTGACGGATATGGTGGTAAGAGTGGGTGATAACCGGCTCAAAACCCCGTGCCAGCTTGTGTTCTCCCTGTGCACCGGCGTCAAAACGGCGCAATTTGTGACGAATGGCATACTCAATTCCCTGGTAATAACACAGTTCGAAGTGCAGGTGGTTATGGCTTTGAAGCGCGCCCCAGTAACGGCCATACAGGGTGTGCTCGTCGTGTAAGTACAGACTCGCGGCCACGATTTTTTCCTGCAAAAATGCGCATACAATGGCAACCTGATCTGTCATGGTCTCGCAGATACGCTGAAAAAAAGCGTCGTTCAGGTAGCCATGATGTCCCGAACGCTTGAGATACGTAGTGGCATAGCACAGGTAAAATGCTTGTCTTATTTCTTCCGTGATCTCGTCGCCCTGATACCAGCGGATCGTGAGCGCCTGACCCTGGATTGCTTTGCGTTCTTTATTGATGGACTTACGCTTACGTGACGTCATTGCGCCAAGAAAGTCGTCGAAATCCGAATAGTCATTATTTTTCCAGTGAAACTGTACACCGTGGCGCTCCATCAGGCTCTGGCGCCGCCAGCCTGCTAGCGGTGTCGGGAAATTGATATGCCAGCCTGACCAGCTGTGTTGTTTTGCCTCCTCGTGCAGTGCAGCCGTTACATAGTCATAAAGTGCATCGGGTACCGGATTGCCGGATAAAACACGACTCCCTACTACAGGCGTAAACGGAATGGCACAGATCCACTTGGGGTAATAGGGTAGCTGATGGCGTTCATACGCTTCGGCCCAGGCCCAGTCAAATACGTATTCGCCATACGAGTGGAGTTTGATATAGCCGGGCAGCAACGCGACTAATTGGTTGTCCTGATACACCACTAGGTGATAGGGCTGCCAGCCTGTTTGCTCACCAACACAGCCGCTATGCTCCAGTGCTTCCAGCCAGGCAACACTGCTAAATGGAGACCGGCCTGACAGTGTTGTGCGTTCGGTGACGGTCAATGTTGAAAGTTGAGTGATAAAACGATGCTGATACATAGTTTACTGCATTGCCTTGCTCAAAAACTGTGTCAGCTGCGCAACCATAGGATCATAATCCGGATTAAAGGATACCCGGACCAGAGGCGTATATTGCGCCAGGTTTGCTGCACTGCGCTCACCAAAATGTGGTTTTTCGGTGGTCTTGCAGTGTGTAAAGGCTGTGATGTCCTCCAGATAGGTATCGCAATTGCGAAAGGTCCCCGCTCTGCCGTAATAAGGATGATCCGGTGGATTCAACATACCAATATGCGACATATCAATGACCCTGTCGAGGAGGTCGACTTTAGTCACGTCAATCGACTCAGGTAACGCAGCAATGGGTGTTGGGGCATAGACGCGCAGTGTCAGCGGGGCGGAGCGATCCTGTGCCCAGCGGCTTAGCAACTCATAGGTCACCTGACTGTCAATGGTCGTATCAACATCGCTGGCAATTGCAAGGGTTGGCAGTGAATCTGGTAATTTAGCAGCTCGCATATCGGCCATGGCTTCCTCTACCAGCGTGACTGCGTGTAAAGGAAACGACTCATATTTTGCCAGATCCAGATCGGCTTCTTTATCAACCCAGTCCACCCAGGGCAGCCAGTCCAGCCATTTTGCCAGCCAGGCCACTTCGCTGTGGCTTTGTGTGGCTGGTGCCACTAGCACCAAAGCCGCCAGGTTATCAGGCCGACGCTCGGCTATTTCCGTGGTTGCCAGGGCTGCGCCGGTTGAGTAGCCAAGCACTGCAAACTGGTTATAATCACTGGCTGTTCGCGAAATGGCATAGCGCACATGCTGTTGCCAGTCCCGGTAGTCGACTTCTTTCAGGTCGCTGGCAGCAGTGCCATGGCCGGGTAACAACATGGTTCTGACGTCATAGCCTTGTGCATACAAATCTGCGGCCAGAGTGTGAAAAATAAAGGGTGAGTCGGTTAATCCATGGATCAACAGTACAGCCTTTTGGTTGTTCGGATGCGTTAACTCAAACGGGGCAGCGAAATCTGCTATCTGAGTTGCAGGTTCGCTGAGCAGCGCCGACACTTTGGTTGCCAGCTCACAACGGAGCGTGGCTTTTGGATTGCGTGCCAGGATCAGGGCTCGGGTTGCGCTGAGATAGGCTGCGTACGACTGTGCCTCGGGAATATCCAACACGGCTGGGCCCACGTCATTAGCGTAGCGATACGTGCCCTGCTGCGCGTCGATTTGATAGCGTGACAGGTCGCTTACCTGATCCAGACAGGTCTGTGCCTGTTGCGCTTGTGTTGGTGTCGCAACAAGTTGTGCCAGGCCGGCCAGTATAAAAAATATATACCCTTTTTTAATCATGACAGTCGATATTGTATTAAGCATTGCACCAGCTTATCGCGCTCCAGTGGTTTTGCAAGATGGCTATTAAACCCGACAGCGACCGCATAGGCCTTATCCTCGGGCATCACGTCGGCAGTCAGTGCGATAATCGGCAATTGCTGCTGGCTGAATTGCTTACGTAATAGCGTGGTTGCCTGATAACCATCTAGTAACGGCATCTGGCAGTCCATAAGCACCAGATCAAAGTCCTGCTCCCCACACACATCAACGGCCTGCTGACCATCGCTCACGAGGACAAACTCCACTTCAATTGACTGCAGCATGGCTTTAATAACAAGCTGATTTACGGGGTTGTCTTCTGCAACCAGCACATGCATGCCCTGCAGCAAGGAGTGGTCAAGTTGGGCTTTATCTGTCAGTTGGGCATCGCCGAACGGACAGCGCAAAGAAAAAGTGAAGGTGCTGCCTTGCCCCGGGGTGCTTTGTACTGTGAGCTGCCCATCCATCAGCGCCACCAGTTCTTTGCTGATAGCCAGACCAAGACCCGTGCCACCAAAGCGCCGGGAGGTAGAGGCATCGGCCTGTGTGAAAGGCGCGAAAATCAGCTGCTGCTTGTGAGAATCGATACCAATACCGGTGTCGATGATAGAAAAAGTAAGTAGGTAGTCACTGTCACCATGAAGCACTTCACAGTGGAGAGTCACCTTACCATTGTCGGTAAACTTGATGGCATTACTGCATAAATTAAGCAGGATCTGCTCCATTCTGAGTTCATCTGCCTTAAGCCAGCAAGCACCACTGATATTGGTATTCAGTTGCCATTGTAACCCTTTGTCCGCGGCGCTGGTGGTAAACAGACTATCGATCCGGCCAAGTAGTGCTTGTAGATCAAAGTCATGACGCTCAATGACCAGGTGGTTAGACTCAATTTTGGCAATATCGAGAATGTCATTGACCAGGTTAAGCAGTGTTTTTGCAGCCATATCAATGCGGCTGGCATAAGACTGAAGGGTGTCAAATGAATGGGTTGTTTTCATTAAAGAAGCAAACCCCACCACGGCATTTAATGGCGTACGGAGCTCGTGGCTCATATTGGCCAGAAATCGACTTTTGGCCTGATTCGCTCGTTCAGCATCTTCAACCGCCTTGCGCAGCGATTGAGTGCGCTGTTCCACCAGGTGGTTAAGTTCATAATGCTGGTAGTTGTTGAGTAGCACAATAAAAGTGATCAACGCGGTAATGCTTAGCTGTAACAGCAGCAGTAAGACGGTTTGTCTATGGTTGAGACTGGCGACAAAATCGGCTCTGAGTTCAAGTTTAATACGCCATATCTGGCCACCAAATTGAATCCGGGTTTCGAACAGATTGTCTGCAGACATTTGGCTGGCAGAGAATGGATGATTACGATAGAAGGGCTGTGTATTGTTGCCATCGAATACCGCAACGTTATAGCTGTTAGCCTGAGACTTTTTCAACACCGAGCCCAGCAGGGTATCCGTTTGCACCACGGCTGTGGCATAACCCAGAATATCTGCCTGTGGATCAGTGGCGTCACGATGGTAGACCGGTGAAAACAACAGATAGGCCGGTATAGGTGGGTCGCTTTGCACTAACTCAATGATGTCTGTGGCCTGTGGTCGCACGGTGATCGTTGGATTTTCTAATGCCTGCTTGCGATTTTCCCGTGAATACACGTTAAAACCCAGTGCACTGAAGTTCTCGGCCTGTGGTGAAACATAGGTGACAACCACCAGCGGATCATCAGGGGCCAGCGGCAACCCTTTGAGTTTAACCCGGCCATCATAGAGCGTATCGAATTGACGCTGAAGCGCATTCCCCTGTGTTTGGTTTAGTCTGACATTCCAGGAGATAGCGCGTAAGAATGGGTAGCGGTTGCGCTGCTGCTGCGCAATCTCATGAAATTCCTCAGCATTTACCTTACTGAGTGACTGTAGCTTTGCAGCCACCCCTTGTACTGCCAGCATGCTGAGATTGACCTGTTGCAACAGCAGATTTTCTATCAGTCTTAATTCTCTTTGTGCTTCTCGCTTTGCAGCCTGAATGTTGCCCTGATTGTATAAATAGGTTGTCAGTACCACAGATAAAAACAGCACAAAGCTGGTGGCAAAAACGTTGCGACTGCGGTGATAACTGTGTTGTTCAAACGCCCATGCGTCGAGCATCAGCAGTAACAGGGGAGTAAAAATCAGTATGCCGAGGCTGTCGCCCAGCCACCAGGCCACCACGTTTTGCCAGTGATGACTGAATTGATACTCGGGGTTAAACAGGCTGAGCGAGAATACACCGATATTTGCGGAGATCAGATTCGCGAGTATGCCAACCAAAAAAATATAATAGGCGATGTGCTTGCGAGAACGCATTCGCAATGGGTCGCCGAGCCAGTGCCGCAACAGCAATCCGCCAGCTAACCCCTGCAAACAGGCGCCCAATGCGATAATAGAGACCTGCAAAAACTGCGATAAGGTCGCCTGATTAAACACATAGCCATGGGCCGTGGTCCAGTTAAACAGCGCCGAGGCTAGAAATAAGCCGGGCAGAAAACGCCAGCCCCAAATCAGCACACCCACCAGGCCTACGCCCGCCGGTAGCCAGATGGGCAACACCTGATCCTGAAACGCAAATGCGGTCAGAGCTTTGCCCAGCGCAAAATAGCTCAGTGTCATAAGCACATAAGCAACCCACTGATGATGCACTGTGCGAAATTGGAACTGCATATGGATCGAATCCTTTGCGTTAAACTGGCAGGGGTCGTTTGGTAAACGTTTGTTTTAAAACGATGGTTGACTCAATCCCTGCGATATAGCCGATGGCGCCAAGACGATGTTTGACAAAATGCTCGTAACTGGGCAAATCCTCGGCAATGATTTCAAGTAAGTAATCATGCGCCCCAGACACCACTGAGCAGCTGAGTACCTGTTGCAGTTGCTCTGCATGAGACTCAAACTGGGTGGCGGCCTGTGCGGAGTTCTCACTCAGGCGAATAAACGCATACACCAGTACAGTATAGCCCAGTGACTGCGGTGCCAAATTGGCGTGGTAACCTAAAATCACCCCATCCTGTTGTAACTTTTTGACGCGCCTTAGGCAAGGGGTGTCAGACAAACTGGCTTGTTCAGCGAGTTGAGCATTACTGAGCCGGGCGTTGTCCTGCAATGCCCGCAGAAGAATACGATCTTTGTTATCCAGGTGCGCCATAGTAGTGATTTCTGCTAATAATTTGGTTTATTTTTTATATTGTCGCCAAACTAGTCTAGCGTTCACATAAATTTTAGCAACTTTTAGCGCATCAGGTTTGGTAGCCTGAGAGTCATAATTTGGGGAGCTACCAATGACCACACTCACACATGCATTTGATCACTGGATCCGCAGTGATTTTGTTACGCTTAACGACAAGCTGGAGGCTGCGTACTGGCAGCAACAGGACAAGGCCAATGTTGAAGGCGTAGAAGACAAAATAAAACAACAACTACTCAACGAAGGGCAACAGCATATCCAGGCATTGCTGGCGGAAGGCAATACCGACGAAGGCTTCGACAATGCGTTCGACCTGCTGGGCAACGTGGGCCTGTATATGGCAGCCTGTCGTCGGCATGAACTCACCGAGCCCAGCCGGGAACAGTACTCACCGCTCAAAGAGGCATCGGCACTAGCGATGCACATTGGCGCATCCATTGGTGTCACACCGCGCTTTGCAACGGCGCATCTGACCACACACAACCGCGCAGTTAACGGAGTGTATAAACGCTTTACCAGTCACCCAGCCGAGCAGCTGTTTATCGATTACAACACCCGGGCTATTTTGGCCTACAAGCGTGCCGCAGAGTGCTTATTAAAAATCCAGCCGCTGGGCATTTCACATCCCATGACACCGGTGCTGCTGACACAGGTCAAAGAGGCTTTGTTAGATGTGATCCGCTCTAACCAGTGCTTGTTTGAACAACTGGATACCGATGCTTTCTTTTATGTTGTCCGTCCCTATTACAAACCTTACCGGGTGGGCAAAGAAGTCTATCGCGGTGCCAACGCCGGCGATTTCGCCGGGATCAATGTGATCGACATGATGCTGGGCTTGTGTCAGGCCAATGACGTGAACTACGCTCAGATGCTGGTGGACAAGTTCCTGTATATGATGCCCGAGGATCAGGCTACACTGCGCGAATGCATGCGTTTACCCAATTTGATGGATGCCTTTGTCGCGGCGGCTGAACAGCATCACAGCAGTAGCTGGTACCAGGAAGCAGTGAGTGCGTTTGTACAGGTATGTAAGCTGCACGGCGATACTGCTATTCAGCATCACAATCAGCTGGTAGAAAAGTACATTGCCAAGCCGTCTGGGGATATGAATACCCAGCATCTCGACAAAGTCACGGCCAGCGGACCGCCGTTGCCTGTGCTTCTGAATCAACTGGCATTGCTACGGGACAAGCGGGCAGCGGCAAAGCGTGAAGATGTATTTACCCGCTTTGATGACTTAAACACACTGCGTCGCAGTATCGCGAAGGGCATACAATGAAACAGACGGACTTCTCATTACCTCAGGGCCACTATTTGCTCAGCCACTCGGTAGGCCGGCCGCTGGCAACGGCCGAGCAGGACTTTATGCAACGCTACTTTCATCCCTGGGCGGGCGACAACCATGAGCCCTGGTATCAGTGGCTTGATGGCATACAAGAGTTTACCTCGGCGTTGGCCAGGCTGTTCAACAGCCAGGCAGACTATTTTTGCCCGCAAAGCAACCTCTCCAGTGGGTTAACTAAGTTTGTGATGAGCCTGCCGGAAACGGGCCGCCAGACAGTACGTGTGCTGATGAGTGAGAGTGACTTCCCCAGCATGGGGTTTGTACTTCAGCAGGCCGTTGCGGATGTTGAAATCCACTTTATTCCTGCCGATCTGGATATGTCCGATCTGAGTGTCTGGCAGCAACATTTGCACAGCGGGATTGACTGGGTGTTCGTCAGTCAGGTGTACTCTAACACTGGCCAGCAGGCACCTGTTGCAGCCATCACGGCACTGGCCAAAGCACAAGGCTGCCGGGTGATTGTCGATATTGCCCAGGCCGCGGGTGTGATCCCCATAGATCTGTCAGACTGTGCGGCGGACTGTGTGCTGGGTTCCTGCGTAAAGTGGCTGTGTGGCGGACCCGGTGCCGGATTTATCTGGGTCAACCCAGACATACTGCCACACTGTCAGCCTAAAGACGTTGGCTGGTTTTCTCATCAGAACCCGATGGAATTTGATATCCATCACTTTGCGCCCCATGATAGTGCGCTGCGTTTCTGGGGCGGTACACCGTCTGTGGCCGCTTATATATTTGCCGCTCACAGCATTCATTACTTTGCTGAGCTGGGGGTGGCTCAGGTGAGGGCGCATAACCTGACCTTGCTGGCGCGTTTACAGGCGCAGCTGGCTCCCTGGTATGTCGCACCGACCGATGCAAAGCGCTGTTCCGGCACGGCTATTCTCAACGCCGGTGAGGCGCAGGACGCGGTATTATCGGCCTTAAAAGAGGCAAATATTGCGGTCGATGCGCGTAAGCTGGGGATCCGGGTTTCACCGCATATCTATAATACTGAGCAGGACATCGACGCCTTCATTAAAATCTTTACCCGCGCCGCATCAGCTTGAGCCGCGTTTACCCAGCCCGAGTGCCCGTCTGGTTTTGGTTTTTACCGAACGCCAATGGGTGACGGGCTGCGTAGGTGCCAGTTGCAGCAGCTGCGCAAAATCAATCTCTGCAAACGCAAGCTCACTGTGGTGCGCCAGCATCACAGTGGCGGGGGCCAGCTGTTGCAATTTAAGCAGCGTCGAGCGATACAGTCTTGGATAAAACACCGGATAAGGCGGGATGAGTTTGCCACGCACCTGCACCATCACATCAGCAATATATACTGTACTGCGGTGTGCATGATAAAGGCTGATGTCTCTGTCTGTGTGGCCGGGAGTGTGCAAGACCTGCCAATCTTCAAAGCCCGGCAGTTCGGCGCCATCGGGCAGATACACATCGGGTTTCAGAGTACGTGAATACCAGAGGTTTTTTCGTGCTTTGCGTTTGCGCCCGGCCACCCATAATGCCAGTGCAATGTCCGATAAATGCATAAGCATACCATCCAGGCCCCGATACCACTGACCCGGGCAATTGGCCGTGGCTATCTGCGCACCGGTTAAGTTACGCAAATAATGCGCTCCTCCGGCATGATCCGGGTGCATATGGGTCACTACAATCAACTTCAGCTGGTGGAGCGGACGACGCAGCTTGTCGGTAATATACTGGCAGAGCATCGTGACATCTGCACGACTACAGCCATCCAGCAGTAGCAATTTATCCGGGTAAGCCACCAGATAGATGTTCTGAATATAGCCTTCGATGGTATGGATCTTCATCTTACATGTCCGTCAGTATGTGCTGGGCTGATAGTGTTAACACATCTGACCAGACTTTAAAACGGAGGATAGTCCTTTTTCGACAGGAACCTGTAAGGAAATTATCCTGAAAAACTCTCATTATAATGACCCTTATCTAAATCGAGCTATGTTTTTGGCTATTAAAATAATCATAAAATTTACTTTTACTAAACATGGTCCCCTCTGTATCAATCTCAAAATTAAATGGTAATCCATTGTATTTATTAAATATAAATTGATCCTTATGAGCGCTAAGGCGCTCCATGTGTATTTTTTATGTTTATTGGGTGTTGAAATTTATTATTTTGTCTGTATTTTGCTGTTTCTTTTTTGTATCCAGATGTGACTTTGGCGGATCGAGTCTGCACATCTGATATGCAGTGATTTTGATCTCAAGGCAGGAGAGTTCGCAGAGATGAAAGGACTAATAATGGCATGGGCGCTGTTAAGCGCCTTTTCGGGTTGGGCAATGTATGCCCCCAACGAGCAAAGCATGCAGATGATGTACTGCAACCAAGGTGGCGGGCAGGCAGCCATGTCAATGTCCTTGGGGGCAGTGCCTACCTTAAATAATCGGGCAGCAGTAACCTCTGCTGCTCAGCGTCTTGCTATTACCAACTTTGATTTGCAGGGGAGCGCCGCAGACTGGCAGCAGGAGGTAAATCTGACCTGGCAGGTGCAAGGTGCAGATCTGGTACAAATTTTTCGGGTCAGCCATACCGAAACCTGCTTACTGTATTTGCAGACTCCGGAATTTCGTTTTGCGACCGACAGAGGTACTGCACAAACTCATGCGTTGTTTTACCGGCTTGTAGCCTGGCGCGGTAATGAGCGGGTATTTGTCGATCGGCTGACCAGCGAGCAGCTTGCGCAGCCCCAGGGGCAGACCTTTGCAACCAAAGCGACTCTGCCCTTTGCGGATCAACGCCTGGATGTGAACGAACATACTCTGTTCTACCATCAGAACAGCGTCTTTTTTGCCACCCATGATGAAAAACTCTTCAAGTATTCACGGCAATCGCAGGGCAGCTGGCAACAGGAGTGGTCATTGACGCTGGATGGCGCAGTATCGAACCCCCCTGTGGTACACAATGGGTATTTGTATTATACCCTGAGCATGGTCGGTGAGCGGGGTCGGCTTTGTCGGGTACCGCTGTCTTACGTGACTCATCAGGAGTGCTCGCAGGTCAGGCCCACAAACCTGATAGCCAGTCCAGTCATAGTGCCACGTACTGAGCCCGATGCGCACTCGGTTTATTCAGCGCAGGCCAGTACACAGCCGTTGTGGGGGGTTTATGGTTTTGGCCGTGACGGCTCGGTTGAGGTATTCAGGTTCGAACGCCAAGTCACCATCTCGGCGCGCACTATGATGCCGAACGCAGTATTTCGTAATGTGCTGAGCACCCCCCAGCTAATTACCGCCCAGATAAGCCGGCCGGATAACCCAAGTGGCCGAGCTCTATTTGTACTGCGTCAGCAAAACACCATGCTTGGGATCCAGGTGCCCATCAGCCAATCGCACACCCACACTTTGTATGACGCTATGCAGGCAGCGTATGGCCGCTCAACGGCGCCGTCAGACGAGTCTGACACGTTACAGTTGCTATGGAAAAAGGAGTTATAAATGCCAGCAATAATACAGATCTTTACGCTGTTTTTACTGCTCATGAGCCTATCCAGTATGGCGGATACCGCTGAACTGGACAACGCAGGGAGTTGCAATGATTATCAGCTGATCGAAATATACAAAGGTCAACCTGCTGAGTTTACTATCCACAACATACAGCACCGGACAGCTAATCCCACTGATCGCCCGCCCGAGTATGACTACACGTTCATGTTCAGAAAAGAAAGCGGTGTGTACGTCAAAAAAGAGAACGGATATGAGCGACTCTCGTTAGAGTTTAGCGGAATTACTTCTGACACCGAAGCCGGATCACCACGCGTAACCTTACTGCCAGACAGTCTTGGCACGCATGAATTCGTACTTACCTGGACAGACAATTGGTTTAATCGGGGCACCAAACCGGGCATCAAAAACGCTGTGCGTAACGGCAAATGCCGGGTCAAAGTTCAGGTTAACCAGCAGCCGGTTGCTCCGCTAATTTCTGCCATCGAAATCACACCATACGCACTGGAAGGTGCGTTTTCACCTGAAAATATCCCAGCAAGTCGGGGTTTTAAGATCTCCTTTTCAGTCACGGATAGAAATAATGATTTGGCAGGCGTGGCTTTGCATCAGTGGACGGTATCAGATGATATTACAGCGCTGAGAAACGCGCTTGCCTGTACAGATATCGGCAATAACAAAGATTGCGTTATCACCCTACCCGGCGGGACACTCAGCGAAGGGCACTATGCGTTTTCGGTGAGTGCAACTGACAGGGCCAATCACACCACCAAAGTCTTGGGTCCTTCGTTCAACATCACGAATAATCAGCCACCTAAGGTTTTGTTAAATCCCGAAGCGGTGGTGGTGGGAGTTGGTCAGCCGGTAAAAGTAGCGGTTACGGTTACCGACGCCGACAATGCAAATGGGCTAGCTACCAACAAGCTCAGTCAGGTGATATATAAAGTCGACGACCGCGCAACCCCGGTAAACTGTGCAGCCAACAAGAATTGCCAGGTGAGCGTGGACATGGGCGAGGTGACTCGTTCTTTATCTGTTGAATTTACCGCGACAGACGGCGCCGGTGGCACAGGTACTGCATTGCTACCCGTGACCTATTGTTCTCTCCCTGAGGCGCGCTTGGATGTATCCTCACAAAGAGGGGTATTTCCGGGTGAGACCCTGCGCCTGACAGCAATCGGCTCCGTTTCGTGCGGGGAAAAAGCATCACGTATAATGATCTGCCGTGCCCCGTATAATACGCAATATGCACCACAAAAGGCCTGCAGTGACCCAATTACTGAGTTTTCGCTCGAGTCTGATACCTGCACAGAAAACGACCCTTGTCATTTCAATTATACACTGCCGGGCGCCTCAAACAGCAGCGTACCGGGCTATACCTTCTACAGCGTGGCTGTCGATGACATAAACCAGCAGGTGGGCAGTGTGCCACGCCATGTGGCCCTCGGCCAAGACGTTACCAGCAGCATTACCCTGGACCCAGGTATCGCAGAGCGCGGCCATCAGGTGCTGGTGGGAGAGCCGGTACGGTTCACGGTGGCTGCATCGGCGCACAGCGCAGCGGTAAACAGCATTGCTATAGATCAGATCATGTTGAGACTCGATGGTAATAGCAACCAGGCTGAACCGCTCAATATTCAGGTCGCCCTGACCGATAACCCTCACTGTCCGCAGGACGCTCAGCCCCCTGGCAGTATCCGGTTGTGTCGCGGAGCACTGACCTATTTTGACGTTACCTGGACGCCTGCACAGGCTTATCATCAGGCGACGGTGAAACTCCTGATCAACGACAACACCGGCAATGTGAATGCGTCCAGTATTGCCACATTAAAGGTAAGCTACCCCGCTTCGCAAAGTCCAGCGACCCCTCTTCTTGACCTGCTGAGCGTTGAAAATGGCAGGAAGTATCAAGCTGCGCTCTCCAGATATGGCAGCAGCCGGGAACTGGATATCAAGTATCGTAAAGGCGGGAGTGAGTTTACGCACCACACCATCAAGACTGGCGGCAATCCGACCAGCGTTTACTCCATCTACAGTGATTACGACGATAACTTAAAGACACTGGAAGTCTGTGCCAGAGGCGTAAATTATGCTGGCGGTGATCGAAATGCGGCCGGGGCGGACGTTATCTTTGGTGAGGAAATCTGTAAAACAGCAAAAATCGAGTACGCCAAACCAGTGCCAAGAACCAGGGTGTTTAATAACCCACCAAAGCAGGTCGGTGAGGCTTATAGCCTGCACTGGACGGGTCTGATTGGGGATGCCTATTACGAGCTGGACAGCTGGCCTGGCAGCTTGGCCGAGAAAGCCCGCAATCACGATAGGGGCACCCTGCGCACGACTCGGGTCGCGAGCAATACCTTTGAAATCAGCAAGCCGATGCAGGGTCAGCACAGTTATGAGTTGCGCGCCTGTAACTCGCAGGGGACGTGCAGCGTTGGTGAGCAGATCACCGTAGAGCATATGGTACCACTCATTACCGAAGCCACGCTGGTCGAGGTCGATGCAGGAAATGATGCAATGTATACACTCACCGTAAAGGGCCATCATTTCGGGGCGGGTATCAGTCAGGTTTATCTGCGTTTAAGAGCAACCGGTGAAACCTTTACCCTGGAGCAGAACACGCTGCGTTTTGAGCCTGGGAAAGTGGAGGCGACTATCGACCCAGAAAAACAGCCGCGGGTGATCGCAGGCTACAAGCAAGGCGGACTTTACCTGGCTATTGACAATGGCGTGTATCGCACGCAAGACGTGCGGGCAAAAGCAAGCACGATGCTGAATGGGGAAGGAAGTGAGGCCCACTATGCATTGCGCGATGCAGAAGTCAGTTTAAGTGACAATGGTTACCTGTATACAGGCACAGCAAAGGGGCTGGTTGCCTATAAAATTGCTGACGAAAACCTGACTTATCAATGGACTCATCCGGTTGACCAGCATCTCATTGCGGGCAGTGGTGCTGTGCGCGGGGTGACCGGTAAACCTCTGGTTCACAGTACGCCAGAGTATGACGAGTTATATTTTGGCACCCTCACTCATAAGGTTCTTAAAGTACGGCATCGTTTTAACGTGACCGATCACAGCTTCAGACATGCCGAACGCTGGCGTTTTAGTACCCGTGGCGCAGTCACAGCAGGGCTGCAGATGGGCTCTAAGCAGGAGTTGTATGTGCCGACTATGGAAGGCGTATTGTATGCTTTAGATGCCTCAACTGGCGGGGTGTACTGGCACTATGAGTTTGCCGATTCCGGAGGCATTGATACGACCCCCAGGCTCACCAGTGACGGCAGTCTCTGGGTCACCACACAAGATGGCGTTACCCATCAGCTGGACCGGTCACGTATTGCGTCAGAAGCCGTGGCGTGGGATGAACTTTTAACGCTTAGTGACGAGTATGCAAAAGAGCTGGAGGAGTGGAAAAGTCGTTACTGGCATCCGGGTCAAAGCTATGATGAAGCCATCGCCGTAGCTAAGGCCTACTACATCATTATGCAAAAGGCTCCGAGTAAGGCGCAGCTGAGCTTTTTAACCTATTTGCTAACTCAGGGTTATTCACTCGACGGCGTAGTGAGCACTATTTTGAAAGGTAACAGTGAGCTCATTGGTATGAAAAACCAGGCGTTTGTCACAGAGTTGTTTCGGCGTGTGCTCAACCAGCCTATCGAATTTAACGACCCACGGGTGCTTGGCAACTATACGCAAGCCGGCTGGTTGGCCAACCTAAATGCAAACATACTGCGCTCAACCATGGTGATCCACTTGCTTGAGGCTGCCAGTGAGCAATATAACCAGGTTGTCTATTCGCTGCTGTACTACTTTTACGACTACTGTAACCTGGCCAATGATTGTGTCTACTATGGAGATGCCGATCAGGATGGCCTGAATGATGCGGTCGAAGCATTACTGGGCACCAACCCTCTCAATGCTGATGACGGATTGCGTCCTCCAACCTTAACGATTCCGCAGGGGACGAGTCTCGACGGCTCGGTTCATTTTCAGCTGGATGGTCAGGGTGTGGTGCACACCTATCAAATAGAAGAAAGTCTGAATAACCAGTCGTTCAGGGTGGCTGCTGAGAAACCAGCCGAGGATAACCAGTACGGCGCGGGTAATAGCGCCGGAGATCAAACTGAGTTTTTCCTCGAAAAAGGCAATGGCAACTATCGTTTCCGGGCTAAGTCTTGTGTGTCGGTTACTTTAAATAACGATCCTCAATTGCACTGCAGTGTGAACTACTCAAATGAAGTGAGCCTAAACCTGACCAACAGTGCCGTAGATAAGCCCATTAATGTCTCGTTGCCTTACCTCAGAGCCCATATGGAAGCCCCGGATGACCACACGTTGCGAACGCATGCATCATTGTCTGCAACCACGGGAAGTTTCCGGGTGTCGGAATCGGGCAGTGCCACATACAGTGTGCCCATCGCCTTACCTCAGGGAATTGCCGGTGTGACACCTGAGGTCTCATTGAGCTATCAGGGCCACACTGCGGATTCCGGTCTTGGCCTTGGCTGGGCTGTGAACGCTGGTTCATCCATTACACGTTGTCGCCAGACCATGGCGCAGGATCAGCAGTTTCAAGCCCTGATGTTTAACGACGAGGACCGATACTGTCTTGATGGTCAGCGTCTGATCAACACAGGCGAGCGCGGACAGCTTGCCGGGCACCAGGTCGATACTTTGTATGTCACTGAAGTGGATAGTCATCTGAGCGTAGGTAAAGTTGGCGATATGTTCATTGTGCAGGGGAAAGATGGTGCAATTAAATACTATGGTAAAACCCCGAATAGCAAGATAAAGATCCTAGACGAGGATGGTAGAGGTCATACTCTGAGCTGGATGCTTGATTCGGTATATGACAATCTGAAACAGGAACAAAGCAAAATAGAGTATGTCTACCGCTCTTTGGAACCCACAGAGTTTGCGCTGCATGACCGGCCTTACACGGCGGACAAGGTGCTCGACTATATTCGCTATAGTGGTAATCAGGTGAAGTTTAATTACAACCAGGGTCCTGTCAGAAATGTTTCACTGGTTGATGGGGTATACGTGCTGCAACTGGCACAGCTGACCAGCATTGAGGTATTTAATCATAACCACAGCTTGCTATCACGTTATCAGCTTGACTTTGAACAATTCAGTCATGAGCAGAACCAGTCCGGCTCCGAAGGGTCAAGTTATAAGCAGCGAGTGCTCACTCAGATACAGCAGTGCCGCGGAGTATGTAAACTCCCCATTAAGTTTGGTTATCTCGACCAAAGTGGCGAAACAGACTTTGAGAATGCACGTACCTTGTTACATCACTCCGGCACCATCAGTGGCTTTACGCTGGCCGACCTGAATGCGGATGGTAAACCCGAAACCATTGCCCTGTATAAAAACAAACAGGACAAAGAAGACAAACACTATCAGTTATGTGTGTCCGGTGTGTCCTGCGTGGCTATCGAGCGAAAAGATGGGGCCGAATTTGTCTCACTTGCGGTGTTTGATCACGATAATGACGGGGCATTCAGCATTTTAGTCAATGTTCAATCTGACTATGATGCCAGCGCGGATGAAGGCAAAGCCAGAGTCTACTGGCGGATGTATGAGCTAGCGGCAGGCAGGCTCGTTCAGGTAGATCAACTGCCCTTTGACGATGTCCGCCATTATATGGGCGAGATGCAGTTTGCAGATATGAATGGCGACGGATACGCCGATGCTGTCTTTAAAGACCATTATCATGCGGTAGGACAGGGGCTCTATACCAGCATTTATAACCCACAAACAAACACTTACCTTCCGGCTGTTGCCGTTGATCCTTACCAGGAGTACGACGTGGGCCGGGATACATCGAACGACCTCATGGCCAAGGGCGCTGAGTGGCGTGTACTGGATATGAACTTTGATGGGCTGTCGGATGTTGTGGTGCTCAGGTGTAATAAAACGGTAGACGAATGTGATACCGAGCCGAAAGATAGTCTCACAGTGTATTACAACAAAGGGACTTTCGCTTATGAAGGCAACCACAGATTTTACCCGCTTGAAGTAAGAAGCTTTGATTATGCACAAGGGATATCATCGCTGACCGCAGCCGATGTAAATAGTGATGGCCTGACAGATTTCATCTTTTTTGTCCCTGATACTGAAGACAGTGATAAAGGCGAATGGCGGGTGTTGCTTAACCTGTCCAGCCAGCGTTACGAGTTTGAGCAAGTATTCACATTATCGGCAACGAAAGACAAAAATGATATGGCACATGCTATCCGTGCCGATTTCTCTCCCATAGTGGCAGATCTGGACAAGAATGGTCAGGTTGAGTTGTTATTTAAAGCCAGTCGGCCCAATGAGTGGAGTAAATACGAATGGTCACCTAAAGACGTCACCTTGCTCGATAGCAAGTCGACGCTGCACATTGCAGGTGTGGACGACCCGAAAAAGGACAGTGCATTTTTTGCAGATCATAACGGCGATGGTATTACAGACTTGATAGTCAAATCACCAGACCAGTTACAGGCACTCTTTAATCGCAATGTATCGGCGCATGCAGGTTTACTAAAGCACATCATTCAGGGTCATGGTAATCGGACCGACATAGACTACGAGGTAATGACAAGCAGCCTGGTGTATGGGGGACAGCTACCTAGTCTGCCCGCAGATCAGGCCCTGTTTGACGAGCAGCAGTTGCTGGTGGTTCACCCTATGAGTGCCCGTCCATTAGTCCAAAAAGTGACGACCGATAGCCCTTCAAGCATGTCGCAGAGCGAGCGTCGATCCGTGGCGTACCGATATTATGGTGCGGCATTACAATTTGGCGGACGTGGCTGGCTGGGCTTTAAGGCACTTGAAACCACGATGGAAAAGTCATCCTTGCAGAGCACGCGTAAGTTTGTGACGACCACACGTTATCACCAGGCGTTTCCGCTTACGGGGATGCCTGCCTCGACAGTCAAGAAAATGGACAGCAGGTTACTGTCAACGGCACGCAACACCTATCGGCATACGCCTGTCAGTTATGCCGGGCAGATTGCCAAATCATATCAGGTTTATATGTCTCAGGTGCGCGAGTGTGAAGCCCAGCTCGACTCCTACCTGCAAAGCACAGGGTATGCCTGTAGCGACAGCGACACCACACAGGATGAGTTTGGCAATGTAACAGATACCCAGACCACTCAGTTTTACCTCAGTAACTATCCCGAGTCATTTATTTCTGGTAACGATTCAGCGCAGCGATTGTCACACGTGAAAACCACCAATGTCTTTGCAACAGACTGGCAGGCAAAGTGGTTTGGACGTCTGCAAAGCAGCACTGTGGAGCACAAGAATTGGCTCACCAATAAATCACAAAGCCAGACTGCGCACTTTACTTACTATCCACAAGGCGCTCACAGTGCCTATCTGCTGGAAAGTGAAACCACCGCTAAGGGATTGGGGTGCCAGTACGAGCTGACCAAAACCTATGAATATGATGTGGTGGGTAATCAGATCAAAGTCGCCACTGAAAACTCCGGGTGCGCTAATGATAAAAAGCAAACCCGCTATGTGCGCCATAAATATGATGAGGATATGCGCTATATCGAGGCCAGCTTCCGCAATTTTAAGGAGGGCGAAAAGGAGGAGGAAAAGACGGATGAAAGTGGCGATCAGACTGAGTTTGAGGTACTGAGCGGCAGTAAGGTTCTGGCCCGCAATGCCTTTGGTCAGCCGACCCAGCTGGAGTCTGTAAGTGGCGCTATAACCACTCAGGTATACGATGTGTTTGGTGGGACCATCGGCAGCTACAGTGTCTCTGGTGCACAGAGTTATAGCTATGCCACGGCCTGCAGCGCTAATGCGGACGTTCAGTGTGCGCTGGTACGTCATACCGTGGTCAACAACGAGTTACTGGAAGTTCAGTATGTTGATCGCCTTGGCAGAGTGTTCGCAAAAAGCACGCGCACTGCGCTGGGCGGCTGGCTGACCAGTACAGTAACGTATGACAGATATGGCCGGGC
Source organism: Pseudoalteromonas rubra (assembly GCF_005887115.1). GTDB lineage: Bacteria > Pseudomonadota > Gammaproteobacteria > Enterobacterales > Alteromonadaceae > Pseudoalteromonas > Pseudoalteromonas rubra_F. The sequence goes on from NZ_PNCJ01000022.1 coordinate 23,436, forward strand.
AATCATGACAACGGCCCCGGGTGCACAGGCTGTCACGACCGACTATGACGTGCTCGACCGGGTGGTGCGCTCGACCGATCCCAATGCCGATACCGTGTCGAACATTACCCACAGTGCCTTCACCATGACAACTGAGCTGCTCTATGGCAGTACTAACCACGTCAATCAGACCGTAGATAAAACACAGGTCCACAGTGTGGTTTACAATAAGCTCGGCCAGGTATATCAGGAAGTGGATACACTCGGCCAGACCCTGACTCACAGCTATGATGTGATGGGCCGTCGGGAACTAACGCGTTCATCTGCCGACAATAATGCGGTGGTTATGAGGCTGAGTTATGACCGCCTTGGTCGCAAAGCAAGTCAGCAAGATAACGACCGGGGCCGCTGGACATATCAATATTCGGCGTTTGGTGAGCTGCTTGAGCAAACCGACGCCCGGGGTGTGAAGACGGAAATAAAGTACGACCTGCTTGGCAGAAAGATAAAACAGACGCAGATAACCAGTAATGTGAGAGCGTATGCCGGAAGTACCCTCAATCAAAACTCGGTGATGCAGGAAGGGGTGAGTGAATGGCACTATGGTATCAGCTCGGCGACCGCACACCTGCTGTTGTACGCCACTCAGGGCGGCAGCGACTGGCGACAGGTGTATTATTATGATGATCTACACCGTCCGGCAGCGACCCTGACTGGGCTGGATAACAAGACACACTGCGAAGCTCATGTTCAGTTTAATAGCCGACTCAACGACTTACGTCTTTACAATAAAATAGATAGTAAAGATAACCCCGTGGCCGACCCACTCGATAGCCTGTGTGTTATCTCGCAAACGGCGTATGACGAGTATGGTCGTACCGCGTTGTCGCTGGATGACTACCGCCGTTACGAAAATGGCCAGTTTGAGGATGTGCGGGGCCTGCAACTGCATTATCAGTTTGGTCAGGTGGTGCGTCGTCAGGAGGCGCGAGAAGGCGAATATGGCACGGTGTATTACGGGCTGATGCAGCTGAATCAGCGTGGTCAGGTGAGTGATTACCACAAAGGCGCTGTGAGTATGCGGCTGAACTACGACAGCAGCGGTATGCTTTCAGGCATAGCGTCGCAGTCCAGTTACCGTTACCTGCAGCAAGACAGCTATCAGTTCGATGGTATCGGCACGTTGGTATCGCGACAGCTTACCAACCAGAACCGGGAAAACTTTGGCTATGATGCGCTCAACCGGTTGACCAGAGTAAACGGGGCAAGCTGGTACAGCTATGCCGGTAATGGCAACTTACTGTCGAAACCGGGCGGTGAGCACCAGTGGCACTATGATTACCAGGCAAACGGCGTAGCCAATCACAGGCTGACAAAACGCAGCTATGAATACACCCGAGAGCGCGACCCCTGTGACGGCGGCGGTGGTGGCGATCAGGATACGTTTGGCAATGTTGACTGTCCGCTGTCTACCTTTATGGCCAGCAGCGGGTTTAATGCCGGCGGCTTTGGAGGGGGATCCTGGATTGGTGGCGGCACTCCGATTGGTGGCGGTGGCACTCCGATTGGCGGTGGTGGCACTCCGATTGGTGGCGGTGATACCCCGGAGCCGATTCAGGTAGAGATAAAAGAAACCTTTGCCTATGATCGCAATGGTAACGAAACCAGAATGATCAGCACCAAAACAGAGGATGGCA
>NZ_PNCJ01000218.1 GCF_005887115.1 Pseudoalteromonas rubra
AGCTCAGAACGTGTTCAAATACAGGGGCTACAGGTAGACAAAAGTACCCGGACTGTGACCTTACAAGGCCAGGCCATAGAAGTTTCGTCCAAAGAGTTTGATCTGCTGTGGTTACTAGCGAAATCAGCAGGTGAACTGGTGACCCGCGATTATCTCACCAAATCGCTGCGTGGGGTTGAGTACGACGGCTTTGATCGTTCTATTGATCAACGTATTTCCCGTCTACGCAAGAAACTCGGTGACGATCCGGTTTCGCCATTTCGTATCAAAACGGTGTGG
>NZ_PNCJ01000219.1 GCF_005887115.1 Pseudoalteromonas rubra
CCTCAAAGCCTGTGAATATGCTGCATGCCATTTGCTGTTACCGTCATTATTTGCCTGCTTCAACATACTTTTAATTGGAAGCATGATCACCGCCAGAGGCGTTCTCAGTTCATGAGATACATTACCAAAAAACACATTTTTACTTTCCATTAAACTGGCGATTTGAGCACGCTTTTGCTCTATTTCTTCGGTGCGCGACAGCACGAGTTCTTCCAGGTGCAGGTTGCGCCGCTTTAGCTGATATGTTCTGGCGAATAGAATTAGTCCAATCAACACAACAGCGCCAATAACATAAAGTGTGAAAGC
>NZ_PNCJ01000220.1 GCF_005887115.1 Pseudoalteromonas rubra
GAATTTCTGCGATGCGCCTATCCAAGATCTGAATTTCCCGGCTCAGGAAGTTATTACGAACGTTCTGCCCATCTTTGAGTGCGCTGTAGAATGAACTTAAAGCAAACATTGACGCAAAAGCGGCAACTAAGACGACAACTAAAATAGTTACAAAACGTTGTTGTGCTTCTTTACGCGCGGCCTCACGCCAGGGCAATAAATTTATATGTGGCATGCTGAGAAACTCCTCAATGCAAGACCCGCAGCAACAGCGAACTGTGCCTTATGCTTTTGCATTAGCTCTTGGTCCACTTTGGAACCAATCTCCATGCTCGCAAATGGGTCAACGACAACAGTGTGGATCCCTAACTCGTCGATTAATAGTCTATCTAATCCTTCGATCATTGCCGTTCCACCAGAGAGAACAATGTAATCCACTTGG
>NZ_PNCJ01000221.1 GCF_005887115.1 Pseudoalteromonas rubra
TTGAAGCTTGCCACAAAATGTTTGCTATAATCACTAAGTATTAATCTACCACTTATAGCTGCTCTTTCTTTTAGTAATACATCCCAGTGCTCGGTACCATTCCAGAAAATTTTTTTGATCTCAGCTAAGGCCTCTGTGCTCGACTTTGATAATGTTGTAGACAAACGTGTAATAGCATCATCCATACCCGCGATATCTTTATGCAATTCTGCAAATAAACCCTTTTTTCGGGCCCAATCGGCCGGGCGATACATGGTGGCATCAATAGTAAGTTGAGAAAAAGCAGACAATCCTATTTTTCGCTCAACTGCCGGACCTACTACGAAAGGA
>NZ_PNCJ01000222.1 GCF_005887115.1 Pseudoalteromonas rubra
GGGGGGGGGGGGGGTGGGGTGTCGTGGAAGGTGGGGATTTGGGTGTTTTGTTGGGCGCGGGTTTTTTTTTTTTGGGGTGGGAGGGGTGTGGGGGGGGTGTTGGGGGGGTTGGGGGGGGGGGGGGGGGGTTTTTTGGTGGTTTTTTTTTGGAGGGGCGGCGGGCGGGCCGGGCCCGCCGGGAGGGGTGGTGTATTGGGGAGGGTGGGGGGCGGGGGGGGGGTTTTGGGGGGGGGGGGGTCGGAGGCGGGGGGGTGGGGGGCGGGGGTGGGCTGGGGGAGGCGGGGGGGGGGGGGGGGGGGCGGGGGCGGGGGGGGCGGGGGGCGGGGGGGGGGGGGGGGGGGGGCGGCGGGGGGGGGG
>NZ_PNCJ01000223.1 GCF_005887115.1 Pseudoalteromonas rubra
AGACATAATCTTTTAGCACAGAGAGTTAAAAATCGTGCATAGACTAATCTAAGTGAGAATGATTTGCAAAAACACTTTTGTTGCGAAAAATAAAAAGCCGCTCTCAATAAGCGGCCAAAAGTCACCCAATGTCTGCAGAGCAAGGCTCTCGTTTAAAGTTTAAGCCCTACTAAAACGCATATTTTGCAGAAAACTGTAAGCGGTCTAAGTCACCATCGGCGCCGCTTTCGGTTTCTCGCTCTGCGTGTTTAAACTCAACTCCGAAGGTGAGTTTCTTAACCGGCGAGTACAGTAAGTTGGCACTG
>NZ_PNCJ01000224.1 GCF_005887115.1 Pseudoalteromonas rubra
ACCTACATTGTTATTCGCTACGGACGACATAAATACCCCAGTGCCAGTTTGGTGTATTTAATTGCCTTAGTGATGTGTTTAGGCATATTCAGCGCCCGCACAATTTGGATTGGCGATATCGACCGTTTCAGCCTGATCCGTAATGATTGGTTTAGTATGACGCTGCTGATTAATGGCGTGCTAGCGCCCATGCTCTACGCTGCTGGTTTGGCGTTATTCTGCAATGAGCGTCGCGAGCTTAACCTTAATCAACTCACAGCCAAGGCGCAGAAAGATTTAGAAATTCGCGGCCTGTTT
>NZ_PNCJ01000225.1 GCF_005887115.1 Pseudoalteromonas rubra
AACTGTTCCAGGCATGCCGCTAGGGTCTATCGGTATGGAGATGGGCACTCAATTTCAACCTTATACGGTCTACGAAATCAAAAGTGACGGTTCGATCACATCCTATCGGCAGATAGTCAGCCTAGAGCGGCAGAAAGCGCTTTCGAAGGAGGTAAAAAGTTATGAACAATGATTTTACTAAAGGACGTCGAAAGTTTGTTAAATCAGCATTCACTGTAGCGTCTGCTTTAGCAATCGCCAAAGTAGCGCCGACCTGGGCAGTCCCTCAAGGACGCAGTTTTAAGGATCAGATCCTGACA
>NZ_PNCJ01000226.1 GCF_005887115.1 Pseudoalteromonas rubra
TATGGCCAGTGCGCCCCAGCCAGTGCCAATCTCCAACAGATGGTCTTCAGGGCTCAGTTCAAGCTTGTCACAAATGACCTTCAGTTTGTTGTGCTGGGCCTGCTCAAGCGACTGATCCAACGTCTCAAACACAGCACTGGAGTACATCATGGTTGGATCCAGGAAAGCCTGGTACAAATCGTTGCTCAAATCATAATGGGCAAGGATATTTTGCTTAGAGCCTGATTCGCTGTTGCGGTTGCCAAGGTGAAATACCTTATTTTTAAGCGAAGTAAGCCAAGACATTTTCCCCTCTAGCTCATCTAACTGAGA
>NZ_PNCJ01000227.1 GCF_005887115.1 Pseudoalteromonas rubra
GATAATAACTCCATATTTTTATTCTTTTAAACCAGTTTAGGGTAATGTGAGACCCAAGCTTAAGCTGCAACTTAAGCTTTCCATGCGGCAGTTCGATTGAGCGCTGGCTCCTCAGTTGAGAGGCCAATGACAAAACCCGCTATTTACACTAGGCAAACTCCAAGCCAAGACAACATCCCACACATAAATCTTTTGTTGGGGATCATAGCTTAGAGAAATAACACTTTAGATACTTACCAAAGAACAAACTATTCTCCCGCCTGATAGAATGCACAGCGCTATAAGTAATC